>NZ_CP080627.1:1257485-2514971 GCF_025917315.1 Halomonas qaidamensis
TTTGCGGTTTCCCAGGACGATGTACCTGAGCGCCAACTAGAAGATCATATTATCGCAGTGTTGCCGATGACTTAAATCCATAAGTCGCCCTCCCTGGCACGTGTCTGACCGCTGGCTAACCAACATGTTAGCTGGCGGTTTTGGTTTTTGTGCTATCCCAAATGGTTAAAAATGCTTCTTTAAACGGCAAAGGCTGTGGTGCTTTTGCTGTTTTTAACGTAGCCAGCTGCTGTGTAGACGCGCGTGTTTTTGGCGAAGTATCCCAAATCGTTGGAAACTGTTCTTTATAGTTCATGGTGTTCTCCTAATTACGTGTTAGATCAAATTGTGCATTAGACATTTGTCTAATGAGCATATGGGTAGTATGGCGTAAAAATTATTTTATGGAAAGTATTTCCATAAAATAATTTGCTGACAAAAAAGCAGCGCCTAAGCGCTGCTTTACACGTTATCTAGGTTAAGTCTTGATATTTTTCTAGTGCTAAAGGCCTCCGCTAGGTCAAATACCTGTGGCGCTTTGGAACAGCGTTAGGGTTGCTGGTGTGTCGTATCCACAGAGGCTAACCCAAGAGCCCAGAGAATAAACGCGTCTTGGCGGGCAGTATCTCGCCAAGCTTTGAACCTACCTGATGCACCACCGTGGCCGCTGGTCATGTCGGTATGTAGCAATACAGGCGAGCTGCCTTGCTGTGCCTCGGTAACGCGGGCATAAAATTTAGCGGGCTCCCAGTAACTGACGCGAGTATCAAACCAACTGCCCTCTATCCACAGCGCTGGGTAGTGCTGAGAGCGAATGTTGTCGATAGGCGAGTAGCCACGGATACGTTCGGCCACTTCTGGGTCTTCAGGGTTACCCCACTCACTATATTCGGCGGTAGTTAGGGGTAATTCTGGGTTCTGCATGGTACGTAATACATCTAAAAATGGCACCTCTAACACCGCTGCGCAAAACGCCTCAGGCCTGCGATTGATGCAGGTGCCAACTAACAAGCCGCCTGCACTTGCTCCGCAGGCCACGATCCTTTCTGGCCGACTAAATCCTGCGTTTACTAACGCATCGCGGGCCGCTAAAAAGTCATTAAAACTGTTCTCTTTGTGGGCCATTTTGCCGTTGAGATACCACGGTTCGCCTCGCTCACCGCCGCCGCGTACGTGGGCTACTGCAAATGCTGCGCCACGTTCGAGTAGTTCAAGCCGGGCAATTGAGAACCAGGGGTCAAGCGCTTCACCATAAGCGCCGTAACCATACAGCAGCGTTGGGAGTGGTTGGCCAATTAAGTCAGCACGCATAACGATGGATACCGGTACGCGTTCGCCGTCAGCGCTGGTTGCCCATATGCGCTGGCTGACTAGTTGTTCAGGCAGCAGTTGGCCGTAAACAGGGACTTGCTTTAGCAGCGTGCGTTCACCGCTATCAAGGTTTAGCGCATACCAGCTGGGGGGGCGAGTGAATGACTCTTCACGTAGATGTACTGTATTTGCATTGAAGTGTGGCGAATCTTCTAGCAGCTGCGAGCAGGGTGTTTCAGGTAGTTCTATATGCTTATCCAGTGAGAGGTTGTGATCTTTATCTAGCACTAAGCGACGTAACATGACCTGGGCATCGTGATGGCTTCGCTCGGCGATGATTAAACCCCAGTCAAACGCATCGATTCCTTCTAAGGTGGTAGCTTCACGGTGGGCTATCAGTGGCTGCCACTCAGGAGCATCGGCACTGTGCTGGGTAATATGCATGAAGTCGAGCTGAAAATGAGGGCCTGCAAGGTTTTGTAAGCGATAAAACGTACCAGGGCGATGTTCAATGCTTACTTCAACACCTGCTTGGCGGGCGTGTAAGCATAGTGGTGAAGCCTGGGGTTGGTTTGCAGGCACCGCATGAATTTCTGTTGTATCTTTTGAACCGCTTTCAATCAGAAGCCATGCTTTCGAACGCGTTTTGCCAATCCCAATCCAGAATTCTGGATCGTTTTCTCGCATGATTAAGGTTGGTTCGGCAAGGCGCTCTGGCGTTGAAAACGGTATCCATACACGCCAGATAGAGTCTGGTCGCTGAGTATCGTCAAAACGGGTAAATAGCAATGTTGCACCATTAGCCGCCTGGTCTTCAGCCCAGCAAACACTTGCGCCGATGTCACTAAGTAACTGTTGTGGTTTTCCGCTTGGCAATGCTTTTAGCCACAGGGTAAAGCGCTCATCTCCTTGAGTGTCTTCTGTCCAGGCGAGCCATTGCTCATCAGGAGAAAGCGCCATATCGCCCATATCATAAAACGGCTGGTCAGCGGCACGATCGCGCACGTCAAGAAAGCACTCGTGTGCATCAGGCTGGCCGTTAGGATGTCGCCACCAGCAAGGGTAATCATCCTCGGCGGCAGTGTTGTTCCAGAACGTAAAATGGTCCAGCGCTGTCTTAAGACTGGTGATCGCTAGCTCGCGGCGCTCTAAGTGGCTTTGATAAAGTGTTTCAGCAAGCGGCCGTAAAGGAGCAAACCATTCAGCATGCTGATGGTTTGCAGCGTCCAAAAAAAGTCTTACATCGGGCGTTTCACGCTCTTCAAGCCAGTGCCATTCTGGAGAATTAGCGCGATAATAATGTGCGACAGGCGAGCCTTCGTGCATACCAGGCTGTGCTTTCATAAATTGATAGGTACCATAGCGGGAAATCAACGTCGGGTGTCTCCACCCACATGAGGGGTATTATGCTGTTTGAAGACTCAATGTCACTGTTGTGGTTAAGTTATTACGTCCTTTCACTGCTAGTGCTAGTCGCTGTTTACTTTGCGATGGCGTTCTTGCCTCGTCTACCACGCTTGCTCATCACCTGGTGTGTGGCGGGGGCGATGTGGATACCAGCAGGATATCGGTTGCCATTGATAGAAGAGGGTGAGTTTTATACCGGCTGGGCGCCGGCAGCCATGGTGTCTGCAGTTGCCTTTTTAGAGGGTAGCATGAGTGCGTTACGCGGTGGTTTGCTTTGGTTAATTCTGGGTGTTGGTTTAGGTGGATGTGTGGGGGTTGCTCTGTGGTGGTGGCGTAGGCCCCAGTTAGTTGAAGAGGCCAATTCACGTCGCGATGTAGAAGAAGATCCGCAACCGACTCGCCGCCGAGAACCAGTCATTAACTAATGCGTGTTCAAGGCGCGATGGTGGAGCCAGCCGATGTGTGAGTTACTGGGCATGAGCGCCAATGTGCCTACCGATATTTGTTTCAGCTTTTCCGGATTTTTGCATCGTGGTGGGGGTACAGGCCCCCATCGCGATGGGTGGGGTATTGCGTTTTATGAAGAGGGAGGTTACCGGGAATTTCGTGATCCTCATCCTTCTGTTGACTCTCCAATTGCCCGCTTAATCTGTGAATATCCTATCAAATCTAATGTAGTGATCAGCCATATTCGCCAAGCGAATGTAGGTGGTGTGCGGCTGGCAAATACGCATCCGTTCACTCGTGAAATGTGGGGGCGGCCCTGGTGTTACGCTCATAATGGCCAGTTAAGTGATTGGCAACAGCTGCCGCTAGGCGTGTATACCCCGGTAGGTACTACTGACAGTGAGCACGCTTTTTGCTGGCTAATGGGGGAGCTACGTCGCTGCTTTCCCATACCGCCAGCGTCTCCACAACTATTATGGTCGCGGCTGCACGAGTTGTGCGAAGAGTTGCGCGGGTTAGGTGTTTTTAACCTACTGTTATCTGATGGGGTTTACCTATACAGCTATTGCTCAACCAAACTGGCACACATTACCCGCCGCGCGCCCTTTGGTGAGGCAGAGCTATCTGATGCGGAGTTGACGGTTAACTTTATCGAACATACGACGCCTAACGATATTGTCTCTGTGATCGCCACTGAGCCGCTTACTCAAAATGAAGCGTGGCAGCGTATGGTGCCTGGTGAATTATTGGTATGGCGTGAAGGAGAAATCTACGCGCGTTATGGTCATAGCAAATAGGAGGTCGACACAGCGTGAGCGACAGTAGCGAAGGTACGTTTTAAGCTAAAGTTGAAACGCCAGTTTCAATCGATCGTTTTACAGCATGCTGCCTGTCGTATATGGTTGGCTTTTTTAGGCTTGCCACTTTGTCACGTAACAATAACAAGTCGGTCAAATATCGACACGGATAGCGGAGATTGCCCATGAGCGAACACGCCAATGCCCACGTACTACGTGGTCCAGCGCTTGAAGGCTTGGAACAGTACAATTCAGTTACGGATGTCTTTCACTCAGCGGTTAAACGTTTTGCCAGCAAACCAGCCTTTAGCTGCATGGGAAAAACCTTAACATTTGCCGATCTTGATCGACTTTCTGCCAATTTTGCAGCTTGGTTGCAGCATGAAACCGATCTGGTTCCTGGGGATCGGATAGCTATTCAACTGCCTAATGTGCTGCAGTTTCCAGTGGCGGTGTTTGGTGCATTAAGAGCGGGCCTAGTGGTTGTCAATACCAACCCGCTTTACACTGAGCGTGAGATGGCGCACCAGTTTAAAGACTCAAATGCCAAGGCCATTGTGATTTTAGCCAACATGGCAGATAAACTTGAGAAAGTGTTGGATAGAACAGATCTCCAACACGTATTGGTGACTCAACTTGCCGATCTGCACGACGTGCCGAAGCGTTGGCTAATCAACGCCGTTGTTAAACACGTCAAAAAAATGGTGCCTGCCTATTCGTTACCTAGCGCTGTTGGCTTTCGTGATGCACTGAAAAAAGGCGCGTCGTTACACCATACCGAGGTGCAACGCACCATGGATGATGTAGCAGCACTGCAATACACTGGTGGCACCACCGGCATGCCTAAAGGCGCTATGCTGACCCACTGTAACTTAGTGGCCAATATGCTTCAGGCCCGTGCCGCCATTGGTGAACACTTAACTGACGGTGAAGAACTCGTAGTTGCACCATTGCCGGTTTATCACATCTATACGTTTACCGTTAACTGTTTGTTCCTCATGGAAACAGGCAATCACTCGCTATTGATTACTAACCCTCGCGATTTACCGAGCTTTGTTAAAGAGCTTAAGGGGTTGCCATTTACCGGTTTTATTGGTCTGAATACGCTGTTTAATGCGCTGTGTAACCGAGATGACTTTAAACAGCTCGATTTTTCAAAGCTAAAGCTGACCATTTCAGGCGGCATGGCGCTTACCAAAGCGGCTGCTAAACGCTGGGAAGAAACGACAGGTTGTCCAATTGCGGAAGGCTACGGGCTAACGGAAACATCGCCCATTGTTAGCTTTAATCCGACCAACGCTATCCAGCTTGGCACCATCGGTAAGCCTGTTGCAGGTACTGCTGTTAAAGTGGTTGATGCGGATGGAAATGATGTGTTGGCGTTAGGTGAACCCGGTGAGCTCTGCGTGAAAGGGCCGCAGGTGATGAAAGGCTATTGGCAGCGGGAAGATGAAACGCGTAACTCCATTGATGAAGATGGCTGGTTTCACACAGGTGATATCGCCATATTGCAAGACGACGGTTACATCAAAATTGTTGATCGCAAAAAAGATATGATTCTGGTATCTGGTTTTAATGTATACCCAAATGAAGTAGAAGATGTGGTCGCTGCTCACCCTGACATTCTGGAATCTGCGGCAGTTGGCGTGCCGGATGAAGATTCAGGAGAAGCGATTAAACTGTTTGTTGTTTCCAAAAACAGTGAGTTAGACGCCGAGACGTTGCGTAAGTGGTGTAAAAAAGAGCTGACCGGCTACAAAGTGCCGAAGTTTGTCGAGTTTCGTGATGAGCTTCCTAAAACCAACGTTGGTAAGGTGCTGCGTCGCCAGCTCCGCGATCAGGAAACTAACGACGCTTAAGCACCTGTTGCACTGGCTAATCGCTGCGGTTAGGTGTCCTGTTAGTGAAAGCGTTACAATGGTCGGCCCACTCATGCAGTGGGCCGATTTTATTCTGAGATGGAAGCCGAGCCTAACGTGACCACCGACACGCACTCTCCCCACGCAGAAACCCAACAACATGCTGAAAGCCAACCAGTGCCCCAACTTGCTTTTTTAGAAAACGCTGTTTTAGAAAAAGCGCTAAGTGAGGTGATGCTGCGTGACGCTCAGCGGTTAGCACGCCGTGTGGATGGCCTTAAAAGGCGTCAGCGGGATAACAAGCCGATTGACCGCGGCGTACAGGAGATTCAGCGTGACCTAGAGAAAGCTAAACGTCTGCTGGCTAATCGTGAAGCATTGAAGGTGGCGCTGGATTATCCTGCAGAACTGCCCGTGGTAGAGCGGCGTGAGGATATCTTAACGGCCATTCGCGACCATCAGGTAGTGGTCGTGGCGGGGGAAACGGGCTCAGGGAAAACCACTCAGCTGCCTAAGATGTGCCTAGAGCTTGGACGTGGGCGAAAAGGCATTATTGGACATACTCAGCCCCGGCGCTTGGCGGCACGCAGTGTGGCCGGACGGTTAGCGGAAGAAATGAGCGTAGCGCTTGGTGAGCAGGTGGGCTACCAAGTGCGCTTTAATGACCAAAGCTCTCCTAATACGCTCGTCAAGCTGATGACGGATGGGATCTTGCTAGCAGAAACCCAGCATGATCCCTTGCTGCTGCGTTATGACACGCTGATTATTGATGAAGCGCATGAGCGCAGCCTTAATATCGATTTTTTGTTAGGTTATCTAAAGCGCCTGCTGCCGAAACGTCCAGATTTAAAAGTCATTATTACCTCTGCCACCATTGATGTGAACCGCTTCGCCGCCCACTTTGGCAGTGTTAAGACGCCTGCACCAGTGGTAGAAGTCTCCGGGCGTACCTTTCCTGTAGAGGTTCACTACCGCCCGCTGGCGCGCAGCGAAGAGGATGAAGAGGATCGCACATTGCAAGAGGGCATTTTGCATGCAGTGCGTGAAATCGAATCCATTGAACGTGAAAAAGGCTGGCTGCATGGCCCACGGGACGTGCTGGTGTTTCTACCAGGGGAGCGGGAAATTCGTGAGACCGCCGATACCCTGCGACGGGCTGACTTAACCGGTACTGAAATTCTGCCGCTATACGCTCGGCTCTCTAATGAAGAGCAAAATCGCGTCTTCGCTTCCCATCGTGGGCGGCGCATTGTGTTGGCTACTAATGTGGCTGAAACGTCACTCACTGTGCCGGGGATTCGCTATGTGATTGACCCAGGCTTGGTGCGTATCAGCCGCTATAGCTACCGTGCAAAAATACAGCGCTTGCCGATTGAGCCGATTAGCCAGGCCAGTGCCAATCAGCGTAAAGGGCGCTGCGGCCGTGTTGCGGAAGGAGTGTGCATTCGTCTTTATGATGAAGAAGACTTCTTGTCGCGGCCAGGGTTTACCGACCCAGAAATTCAGCGCACCAATTTAGCGTCGGTCATTCTTTCTATGCTGGCGCTGAAGCTTGGTAGTATTGAAGCATTCCCCTTTGTTGACCCACCCGATAGCCGGTTCGTAAAAGATGGCTTTCGTTTGCTGTTTGAACTAGGGGCGGTAGACAACCAGCAGCGCCTGAGCCCGCTGGGGCGCAAGCTAGCTAAGCTACCCATTGACCCACGCCTAGCGCGCATGGTGCTGGCGGGTGCTGAGCGGGGTAGCCTGCGGGATGTGCTGATTGTGGTCTCAGCCCTGGCGATACAAGATCCTAGGGATCGACCGGCCGACAAACGCCAAGCGGCAGATCAGGCGCATCAGCGCTGGCATGACCCGGATTCTGATTTTGTCGCGCTACTCAATCTGTGGCACGGCATCGAAAATGCCCGCGAGACGCTTTCGGGTAACCAACTGCGTCGCTGGTGCCGTGAGCACTATATTAACTACCTGCGTATGCGCGAATGGCATGATACGTTCCGTCAGTTGCGACAGCTGCTGCGCGATATGGAGATTGTGGTACCTGCTCCGCCACCCAAAGATGAAGACGAAAGTGAAGAGCAGGCCAAGCAAGTGCGTCGCAAAACGTCTGGCAAGCTGCACCAAGCACTGCTATCTGGGCTGCTGTCTAACCTGGGTACGCTGCTGGAAAACCGCGAGTACTTGGGGGCGCGTAATCGTAAGTTTATGATTCACCCCGGTTCAGGGCTGGCGAAAAAAACGCCTAAGTGGATAATGGCGTTTGAACTGATTGAAACTACTAAATTGTTCGCCCGTACAGTGGCGAAAATTGACCCCCAGTGGATTGAGCCTCAAGCCCAACACTTAGTGAAAAGCAGCTACAGCGAGCCTCACTGGGAAATGAAACGTGCCCAGGTAGTTGCGTTCGAGCAAGTAACGCTGTTCGGCCTACCCATTGTTGCTCGCCGCCGGGTGCATTACGGCCCTATTGCGCCTCAAGAGTCGCGGGAGCTGTTTATTCGCCGAGCGCTAGTGGAGGGCGAATTTCAGACAAAGGGAGAGTTTTTTGCCCATAACCGAGCGCTGGTTGAAGAAGTTGAGGCGCTTGAGAATCGTGCACGTCGGCGCGATATTCTGGTCGATGAAGAGACGTTGTTTGCTTTTTATGACGAACGCATTCCTCACGATATCGTTAATGGCAAAGGGTTTGAACACTGGCGTAAGCAGGCAGAGCGTGAGTCTCCAGATTTACTAAAATTTGATATCGAGGCGCTGAAAGCGCGCGATGCTAACGACGTTACTCAGGCGCAATATCCCGATCATCTAACACTGGCAGGTGTTGCCTACCCAGTCAGCTATCACTTTGATCCTGATGCAGAAGATGACGGGGTGACGCTGACAGTGCCCGCTGCCATGTTGCCGCAGTTGCCTGTGTATGCCCTTGAATGGTTAGTGCCCGGGCTGCTGCGCGAAAAGTGTATTGCACTACTTAAATCACTGCCAAAAAGCATCCGTCGGCAGGTGGTGCCTATTCCCGATTGGGTGGATGCTGCGCTGGAGACGCTGACACCGGACCAGCGCCCGCTAACTGAGGCATTGGGTGAGTTTATTCGGCGTCGAACGGGCACACGGGTACACCCTGATGACTGGCGCTTAGACCTGCTAGCACCCCATTTAATCATGAATGTGCGCGTTGTCGATCACGCTGGTAAAACGCTAGGCCAGGGGCGTGACGTGCGCGCCCTGGAAAGACGCTTTGAAGAAGCCGCCAGTATGGGGGCCCAGGCGTTAGCAGAGCAGGCTAATCAGGCCCCGACGCTTGAAGGTTTGCCTAGTGAGCCGCTGCCTGAATCTCGAGTGACGACCCAGGCGGGTATACGTGTTGAAGCTTACCCGGCGCTGGTGGCTGAAGAGTCGCGTTTCAAAGTAGCGCTTTTTGACCATCCTGCGAAAGCTGCGGCGGCCCATCAAATGGGTGTGGCACGTTTAGCGATCGCACAACAGCCGGATCAGGTTAAAGCGATTAAACGCTTGCCTGGCGTGGAAAAATGCGCATTGTTGTTTGCCAAGGTAGGAAGCAAGAACGCGTTGGTTGATGATCTTCTGCTAGCAGTGTTTACTCAAGTAGTGGCTCAACATCCCCTGCCACGTTCTGAGAGAGCTCTTAAAGAACGTATGCAAGCTTCAGAAGCAAGTTTGCTAGCGCATGCGCAGATGTTGTTGACCCATGTCGAGGCAGCGCTTAAAGGGCATCTGGCAGTAACTAAAATTTTAAAAGGCAAGCTCAACTTTGCGTTGGCGCTTGTTTACAGTGATGTCAGCGCGCAGATGCAGCGCTTGGTTTACCCTGGTTTTATTCGCGATGCAGGCGAGTGGTTAACGGAGTATCCTCGCTATACCGAGGCTGCGTTGATCCGGCTTGAAAAAGCAGCACGAGAGCGAGGGCGCGACCAAATGTTAATGCATGATGTCCAAGCATTAGAAACACGCTTTGATGCGCGCCGTAAAAGCGAACGTCGAGGCGATGCGGAAGACCCTGAGTTAGTGGCCTTCGGCTGGTGGATTCAGGAGTTAAGAGTGTCTCTATTTGCTCAGCAGTTAGGCACTAAAATGCCGGTATCGGTAAAACGCCTTGAAAAGCGTTGGGAAGAGATTGTTAGCGTTTAACGCCTGCCGTAATACGATAATAGGGCTGTGCATTAAGCTGATGTACCAAGATAGCAATATTGTTTGACAGCCAGCGACTCTCAGCAAGCTGCTAAAAGGAGAAAGGCATGACACATGTGGTGATTACCGGTACTGGACTCTACACACCGGAACACGCCATTGATAACGCGTCGTTGGTGAAAGCATTTAACGCGTGGGTGGACAGCCAGAATGCTCATTATGCTGATGCAATTGCACGTGGTGAACGAGAGCCGTTGTCACATTCAAGCAGCGAGTTTATTGAAAAAGCTTCCGGTATAAAAAGCCGTTACGTGTTGGACGCCTCGGGAATTCTTGACCCGGTGCGTATGCGGCCTAAACTGCCACAGCGTAGTAATGACGAGCCGTCTCTGCAGTGTGATATGGCGATTCAAGCGGCACGTCAAGCGTTGGCCGCAGCCAAAGTTGATGCTGCTGATATTGAGCTTGTTATTGTGGCGTGTTCAAACCTGGAGCGTGCCTATCCAGCCGTAGCCGTCGAAGTACAGCAAGCGCTTGGTGCAGGTGGTTATGGTTTTGATATGAACGTAGCATGTAGTTCTGCCACCTTTGCACTGGAAACAGCGGCCAATGCCATTGCATCAGGTAGCGTTAAACGGGCACTCATTGTAAACCCAGAAATTTGTTCAGCCCATCTCAACTTTACAGATCGAGACAGCCACTTTATTTTTGGTGATGCTTGTACAGCTATGGTGCTAGAAAGTAGTGACTGTGCGGTGGCAAATGAGCAGTATGAAATATTGGGTACGCGTTTGGTGACTAAGTTCTCTAACGCGATCCGTAACAACGCGGGCTTTTTGAATCGCGTTACCGACAGTGATCCGCTGGCGCTAGATAAGCTGTTTGTACAAGAAGGGCGACGGGTTTTCCGCGAAGTGTGCCCTATGGTAGCTCAATTGATTTCAAGTCATTTAGCTTCTCTAGAGTTGTCTGGAAGCGATTTGAAACGCATGTGGCTACACCAAGCTAACCGTCATATGAATGACCTAATTGCGCGTAAAGTATTGGGCGTTGAACCCAGTGAAGCACAAGCGCCGATTATTCTGGATCGCTATGCTAATACCAGCTCAGCGGGGTCAATTATTGCCTTTCACCTGCATCGTGATCAGTTTGAAAGCGGTGATATTGGGGTGATTTGTTCGTTTGGCGCCGGCTACAGTGCCGGTAGCGTTGTGTTACGTCGTCACTGATAGTGGTGTTTTATTCATTGTTTTAGGCGTGAATCGCTACCAACAACACGCTCCATATGCTGAAAGAGGAATTGTCATGCTTGGGTTATTAGCAAAGCATAAACGCGCACTTAGTTGGCGCTACAAGGGATTGCCTGTCTTGCTACTAGCCATATTAAGCATGAGCGGATGCGCCAGTTCAGGACCTAATGTTAGTGAACAAGCTCATCCCGAAGATCCCTGGGAAGGGTTTAACCGTCGGGTGTTTGTTTTTAACGACGTTTTAGATCGTTATACACTCAAGCCGTTAGCACAAGGTTATCAAACGGTTACTCCTGGCCCTATACAAACTGGTGTCGGTAATTTTTTCTCTAACCTAAGTGAAGTACGCACTGCATTAAACAGTTTGCTCCAGGGCAAGCCTGCTAATGCAGGTTTAGCTACTTCACGCTTTTTAATTAACTCGACCGTTGGTATAGGCGGGCTGTTAGATTACGCTACGTTGATGGAAATCAACGCTGATAAAGAAGATTTTGGTCAGACGCTGGCGGTATGGGGCTGGGAGGACTCGCGCTATTTAGTGCTGCCACTGCTAGGTCCTCGCACATTAAGAGACACCACCGGGTTGCCGTTTGATATTGCTGCCCATCCTATTACCTATATGGATGACCATACGCTTAGAGCTGGCTTGACGGCACTGGATATTATCCATATTCGTGCTGGGTTGCTTGACCAAGAAGCATTGATTAGTGGCGACCGTTACCGCTTTATTCGCGATGCCTTCTTACAACGCCGTCAATTTGAAATTAATGATGGTGAACTTGGGGATGACCCATTTGCCATGGACGATTTTGAATTCGATGATACCGATTTTGGTGACGACGATTTCGCCGATTGAGGCTTAATATGGATCATTCTAAGCAGTTGATCGCGGTGATCGATGAGCCGGGGCAAGAGCGTGATGCGTTAGCGGAAGCGATCACATGTGATGGCCTATGGGTATTTGCAGCGGAGAATATTGATAATTTGCCCGCTGATACTGCACTGATTGTTGCTCATGCAAGGGCAGTGCCGCGCCAACACTGGTCGCAGCTTACCAATCGCTTGCCCACTCTGGTTGTTAGCGATTCTCGTCAAGATGCTGATTTGATTAAGGCAGTTGACGTTGGTTTAGTGGATTATATTGTTCATCCACTACGTCACGCGGAACTGTTGCGTCGGATGATTCGCAAAGCCATTGAGCTTCACACTCTGGCTCAGGAGCGAGATCGAGACCGAGAGCGGTTGGCGGAACTAAACGAAAGCCTGGAAACGCACTTGGCCTTGCTGCGAATGGATCAGCAGAGCGGCGGACATATTCAGCGGCGTTTACTGCCGATTCATCCCAAAGTCATCAACGGAGTGTATTACGATTATTGGTTTGCGCCTTCGCTGTATTTATCAGGTGATTTCCTTGACTATCAGCGTTATAACGACCGCTACAGCGCGTTTTATTTTGCCGATGTGTCAGGCCATGGCGCGTCATCTGCGTTCGTTACTGTGCTGCTCAAATATCTGTGTAACCGTTGGTTGAATGAGTGGGATGGGCAATCGCCAGAACAGCTGGCGCCAAATTGGTTGGCGGCATTAAACCGAGAATTGCAGGACACGGATATTGGTAAACACGCGACCTTATTTGTTGGTGTTATTGACCATGAGGCTCGTAAGCTTCACTATTCGCTTGGCGCGCAGCTTCCTATGCCGTTGCTGGTATCGGGTGGTAAACTAGCGCGTCTGGAAGGTGAGGGAATGCCAGTAGGTCTTTTTCCAGATGTAGAGTATCCTTCGCTCAGCTGTGCTTTACCGGCCGATTTTCATTTATGGCTGTGTTCAGATGGTGTATTGGAATGCTTGCCGGGTAAGACGCTCGACACGCGGCTCAAGGAACTTGAGCAATTAGTAAGCGAAAGTGTCACGCTTGAGCAGTTGCGCGATCGGTTAGCTAATACCAACTCGCTTCTTATAGAAGGCGATGCGGATGATGAGGCGAACCAGGACCGCGATGCTTTACCCGATGACCTGACAATCATGATGGTGAGCGGATTTGGTCATGCTGATTGAAGAAGGCCGCATTAAAGCGGCGTTCGATTCCGGTGTTTTTGTTTTAAAATTATGCGGTGATGTACGCTTAACGCTGTGCGCTACCCTTGATACCCAAGCTCAACGCCTTGCGGAAACGCCAGGGCTGACGGCGGTGCTAATTGACCTGCGAGAAGCAACGAATGTTGATTCGACAGCGTTGGGTTTTCTTGCCAAAGTGGCAATGGCAGTAAAAGGGCGTTTAGAGCAACCTCCCACCATCATTGCTGATAACCCTGACGTGCGGCAAATGCTTGATGTGATGGGGTTTGCACGCTTTTTTACGTTGATGGAAGCACCTTTGCAGCAAGCGTCAAAATTAACGTCGGCACTCGAAGACTTGCCTGCTGAGCCAGCTGATGAGGAAGGATTGCGTGAGCGTATTTTAGAGGCCCATCGAATTTTGATGCATATGAACGAGCACAACCGCGAACAGTTTCAACCGCTTGTGGAAATGCTCGAAGCGCAAAACACCACAGCCCATTAACACGTCATCAGCGTACATGTTGCAAAAATGCGATCTTTATCAAGGAAGTGCCCTCTAAGAAAATATTCCTAGAGGGCCTTTTTGACTTTGTTGTCTTCTGTTTTATCTCAGTCGCCTATTTTTGTCTCAGTAGCTTCTAGTTCCACAAGACAGCAAGTAGGTGCATTAGCCATTACGCAGCGTGCTGAGCAGCTCTTCAAGTTTGCGTTGGTCAGCCATAAATTTGCGAATACCTTCTGCCAGTTTATCCGTTGCCATTTCGTCTTCGTTCATCGCCCAACGGAAATCTGTCTGTGTTAATGCCTCACTCGGCGTGCTGCTGGCCGTTTGGGCGATGAGCTGTTGCGGTAGCTCACCCTGAAGTTCATCTAGTTCATTAAGTAGTGCAGGAGAGATCGTTAAACGATCACAGCCTGCCAGTGCCTGAATCTCCCCCACGTTTCTGAAGCTTGCGCCCATCACAATGGTGGGGTAGCCGTGACTCTTGTAGTAGTCATAAATACGCTTAACAGACTGCACGCCCGGATCATTGGCACCGCTAAAATCAGTGTCAGGATGTTTAGCTTTATGCCAGTCAAGAATACGGCCTACAAATGGTGAAATAAGCGTTGCACCAGCATCTGCACAGGCTTGCGCCTGGGCAAAGCCAAATAACAAGGTCAAGTTTGTACGAATACCATCACGCTCAAGTTGACGAGCGGCTTGGATGCCCTCCCAGGTCGAGGCCATTTTGATCAAAATACGCTCAGGTCCCACTCCATGCTGTGCATAGCGCTCAATCAGTGAGTGCGCCTTGGCAATAGTGGCATCACGATCAAACGATAGTCGGGCACTGACTTCAGTTGATACATAGCCGGGTACCAGCTCGCTGATTTCGCTACCGATATCAACAGCGACACGATCTACTGCATCTTCGAGATTGATGCTTTCTTTAGCAATGCTAGCCAGGCGTGCGCGTCGATCTTCTTGCTGAGCCGCTTGCAGGATAAGTGATGGATTGGTGGTGGCATCTTGCGGCTGAAAACGGCGGATAGCCTCAAGGTCGCCGGTGTCAGCGACCACCGTAGTCATCTTTTTTAATTGAGTTAGTAGGCTAGTAGCCATGCACCGCTCCTTAGTTGTCTTTTAGATAGCTGTCGTTGAGATCGTAATGGTTGAAATAGTAATCATCGGACTACTTTAGCAAGGCCATTGCTCAGCGAACAGAGACCGACAAACGAATTGAAATCGATTATAATTAGCGTCCTATCTATTCAGCGGCATTCTCTGCTGTTTAGTGCCCACTTCAAGGATATTTATGGAACTTGATCCTCGTCGGGTGGCGCTGTTGGTGGCGGCCAATACAGCGCTTGCGCCGTTTGCAATTGATGCTTATTTACCTGCCATGGGGATACTGGCTGAAAATATCAATGCGAGTATTCATCATACTGAACTCTCTATCAGTATGTTCTTATTTGGTTTTGCAATAGGTCAGCTGTGCTTTGGACCACTGTCAGATCGGATTGGGCGTAAGCCTGTTTTACTCAGCGGTTTGGTGGTGTTTATGCTTGCAAGCCTAATGATCACTACCGTGGATAGTTTGTCTTCCTTGTTAGCATGGCGATTTATTCAAGCACTGGGCGGCGGTGCCTGTGTGGTGAATTCAGCAGCGATTGTGCGCGACTGCTTTAGCGGACGTGAAGCCGCTAAGGTCATGTCAACAATGGCGATGATTATGATGCTAGCACCATTGGTCGCTCCTGCGGTGGGCAGTCTCTTGCTACACGTTGCCGGGTGGTGGTTGATCTTTGTATTTTTGGCCGCTTATGCAGGATTTTTGCTTTGGCTGTTAGGCACGCGTTTACCCGAGACGCGAGATACGAACCTGCCCGCTGCTTCGCCGCGCCAAGTTATACGTAACTACGCTAGCGTGCTGCGTCATAAAGAGGGGATGGGCTATATATGCGCCGTCGCAGCCTCATTCGCTGGGCTGTTTGCTTTTGTAACGGCTTCTCCATTTTTATACTTAGACTACTTCTCGTTATCGCCTAGCGTTTACCCACTAGTATTTGGCGTCAATGTCCTTGTGATTGCGTTATCTAATCGCGTCAATATTCATTTGCTGCGTAAGCGCTCGCCTCAGCAGAATTTAAGACTTGGGTTAACCATTCAGCTCATTGCAGCGCTAGGGCTGGTAACAGTGACAGCCCTTAATCTCGCGTCGCTTTATGTAGTGGTTCCGCTGATCATGCTGTTTACCGGCATGATTGGCTTGATCACGCCAAATGCCATCTCTGCGCTACTCGATCATTTCGGACATATTAGTGCCACAGCAACTGCCTTGCTGGGCGGCATCCAGTTTAGCTGTGGGGCTATTGCTGGGGTGATGGTGGGCTTATTCCAAGTAGAGCACTTGTGGCCAATGGTGCTCACAATGTTGGGAGCCGCGCTGCTAGGTAACATCGGCGTTAGAAAACTGACAAGTAAGCCTACGTACGATGTTTCGTACTAATGTTGTTCTGTTGAATGATTCTAGCGTAAGGGCAAGATGGTCGATTTAATGAATAACCTGTTGTCATGGATGGATATGCCGCTTGATATATGGCTTTCTTGCTCAGCCGTATTGATGCTGGGAGCTTTCGTACAGCGTGCCACAGGTTTCGGTTTGGCAGTGGTAGGGGCGCCGCTACTACTAATGCTAGAGCCTCGCTTGGTGCCGGTTGTTTTAGTGCTGTTTGGATTCACCGTTTCATTACTAATGGTGCGCCACTATTGGCAAGAAGTACGCCTTGATGCGATAGGCGTTGCATTAATTGGCCGCTTGCCGGGGAACGCATTGGGTATTTGGTTATTGTTGGCTGCTCCGTTAGTAATATTGGAAAAGCTGATCGCTGCTATCGTGCTGTTTGCTGTAGCAGTAACACTGTTTCGTTTCCATCCCCCTGTGAACCGTGTGACGTTGTTCCTAGCTGGCGTTCTATCAGGTATCTTCGGCACGGTGGCTGCCATCGGTGGCCCTCCTATTGTCCTGCTAATGCATGGCTTCCCAGCGGATCGTCTACGCGGCAATTTAGCTGCTTTCTTTATTTTGACGTCTCTTTTAACGCTGGCAACGCTAGGGTTAGCAGGTCAGGTGTCTGCTTGGCATTTTAAATTGGCTTTAACATTTCTACCTGCAGTGCTAGTTGGTAACGCGTTGGCAGATACGATTGCTCATCGGTTGGATAGGCGATTGTTGCAGGGAGCTTCGCTTGGGCTATGCACGCTAGCGGCGTTGGGGCTGTTAATTTAGTACGGGGTATGCGGTATTTCGGACTAAAATTTTTCTGTTAAGTCATGCTGTGTCACAAAGTTGTCATCGAAGCGGTGCAAAGTACGACCTGCGAAGGCCAAAACCTTACATCGACAGGAGTATTTCGCATGAACCGTATTCTAAAAACGACCGTGATCGCGGCTGCCGTAATGAGCGTTGCCGGTGTTGCCCAGGCACGTGATCAGATCCGTATCGTAGGTTCCAGTACCGTTTACCCGTTTGCCAGCTACGTTACTGAAGAGTTCGGTGCCACTACCGGTAACCCTACCCCTGTTATTGAATCAACAGGGTCGGGTGGTGGTTTGCGTCTGTTCTGTAATGGTGTTGGCGAAGGCACGCCCGATATCACCAATGCGTCACGTCGTATGAAACCGTCTGAATTTGAGCGCTGTGAAGAGAACGGCGTGACTGATATCACCGAAGCTAAAATCGGTTCTGACGGTATCGTCCTTGGACAATCTGTTGATAACGATGCGGCAGATTTTACCTTGGAACATATTTTCCTTGCCGTAGCCGCCCAGGTTCCCGTTGATGGTGAGTTGGTTGATAACCCCTATACCAACTGGAGCGAAATTGACGACTCTTTACCGGACCGTGAGATTTCTATTTATGGGCCGCCCACGACCTCTGGTACCCGCGATGCGTTTGAAGAGCTGGTAATGGAAGTTGTCTCTGAAGAAATGGATGTCTACGGTGGCGAAGGTTATACCGAAATTCGCTCCGACGGTGTCTATATCGATGCAGGTGAAAACGATAATTTGATTGTTCAGCGTTTGTCAGAAGACACTAAAGCGTTCGGTATTTTTGGATACTCTTTCTTGACGGAAAATCCGGATACTATTCAAGGTGCTTCTATTGGTGGCGTTGAACCAGAAGTTGAAGCGATTAGTTCTGGCGAATACCCGGTTGCTCGCTCGCTGTGGTTCTACCTCAAGAATCAGCATGCTGACGAAGTACCACCAATGTACGACTATGCCAATATGTTTATGGAAGAGCTGATGATTGGCAATGATGGCTATTTGGTTGATATTGGTTTGATTCCGTTGCCTGAAGCTGAGCGTGAACAGGCTCGTCAGCGTGTTGCTGACCGTGCACAGTTAACGGTCGAAGATCTGAAGTAAGTTAACAACTTTTGATACAAGAGGCCGGTAGCCACAAGCTACCGGCCTCTTATTTTGAGTTGGCTTTATCTTGGCATTTGTCACATTACTGTCATGTTTTTGCTCCAAAGTGGTCGCCAATACGATCTCATTAAGTGATGCGAGAGAAATTCGATGCAAACTAACCAGCTACTTTTACTCTTTTGCACTGTGCTCTTGCTGCTTGGGCTAGTGGCTTACTTTGTTGGCCGTGCAAAGGCTTCCCGTGTGCGCGCATCAGGAGCCGCAATGTTTGCGCAGCCAGACCAGTATGCGTGGTTTGCGGTTCTATCAACGGCAGGGCCGGCAGTGTTAGTGGGGGCCGTCGGTTCTTTGCTGTTACTGTTGCTAGGCGCTGATATTCCGCCACTATATTTACTTGCTGCTAGTCTGGTGGTGGCTGCCGCGGGCCTTGCTGTGGGCATTACCCAGGTTAAACCTGAGTTCCATGCACGCCAAGCCATTGAACGCGTTATTCGATGGATACTAGCTGGCGCGGCGTTGATTTCGATTTTCACAACCTTTGGAATACTTTTTTCAATTATTTCAGAAGCATTGCGTTTTTTTCAGATGCATAGCTTTTGGGAATTTATTACTGGCACCAACTGGAATCCCGGGGCGAGTTTTTTAGCATCGGCAGGCCGTGGTGACGGCAGCGGTGCAGAGTTTGGTTCAGTGCCGCTATTTGCGGGCACCTTTATGATCACTGCTATTGCGATGTTGGTGGCAGTGCCGGTAGGACTGCTCTCCGCTATTTATATGTCGGAATACGCGCCTACCAGGGTTCGCACTATTGCTAAGCCTGTACTTGAAGTGTTGGCAGGTATTCCAACTGTGGTATATGGCTTCTTTGCCGCCATCACGGTTGCGCCCATTATTGTCAATATCGCAGGCTTTTTTGGTTTAGATGCCTCTTATAACAATGCCGTCGCTCCCGGGGTTGTAATGGGGATCATGATTATCCCGTTTATCTCCTCGCTTTCTGATGACGTCATTAACTCTGTACCAGACAGCATGCGCCAAGGGTCTCTCGCATTGGGTATGACCAAAGGCGAAACGATTCGTGACGTGGTAATACCCGCTGCCTTACCTGGGATTATTTCTGCTTCATTACTGGGTATGTCCCGGGCGCTGGGCGAAACGATGATTGTTGTGATGGCAGCGGGTATGCGACCCAACCTAACCGCCAATCCTTTAGAGGACATGACGACGGTGACTGTTCGAATTGTTGCGGCGCTCACGGGTGACCAGGAATTCGAAAGTGCCGAAACGCTTTCAGCATTTGCTCTGGGCTTGGTTCTATTCGCAGTGACGCTGACGCTCAATCTGGTGTCAGTGCTAATGATTCGCCGCTTCCGTGAAAAATACCGCGTTAATAACCTGTAACGCCGAGGAACTGATTCGATGAGCCATACTTTTGACGAGATCAGCCAGCAGCTTAAGCGGCGTCACCGTAAGTCGTCACGCCTAAAGTGGGTATCCATGGGGGCGCTGGGATTAGCGGGTCTGTTTTTGGTGCTGTTCTTTGCTGATATGTTAAGCAAAGGGTTGCCAGCTTTTCAGCAAGCATACATCAATACCGAAATTCGTTATTCAGAAGAAGCTAGTCGCGATGGGCGTCAAGCGTTTGATGAAGACTTGATCCCACTGATTAGTCGCACCGTGGTACGCGTTATCCCGCTTCAGTTGCGCGATAACCCTGAATTAATCGGCACATCAGAGCAGCGTTGGATGCTGGCAAATAGTGCGGTGGACCAATACCTGAAAGGGCACCGTAATCGCCTTAGCGAGCAAGAAAAAGCTGAGATTGATGAGCGTGTCGCGGCCGGACAGGTTGATTTGCGCTTCAATAAAACGTTCTTCGGTTCTGGTGATTCAAAAATTGCCGAGAATGCTGGTATTTTGTCGGCTGTCGTCGGTACGGTGATGACAATGATTGTCACCCTATTGATTGCGTTTCCCATCGGTGTAATGACTGCGATCTATCTAGAAGAATTTGCCCCAGATAACCGCTTTACCCAAGCAATTGAAATCAACATTAATAACCTAGCGGCAATACCTTCAATTCTATTCGGTTTGTTGGGCTTGGCGATTTTTATTAACTTTTTTGGGGTGCCGCGCTCTTCGCCACTGGCAGGCGGTATGACCCTGGCGCTGATGACGCTGCCGGTGATTATTATCTCTACCCGCACAGCGCTACGCAGTGTGCCGGATTCCATTCGTCATGCGGCGTTTGGAGTAGGGTGCTCACGCTGGCAGGTAGTGCGTGACCATGTTCTTCCTTTGGCGATGCCTGGCATTATGACGGGTTCCATTATTGGTCTGGCACAGGCAATGGGTGAAACAGCACCGCTGATTATTGTCGGTATGGTGGCATTTATTCCTGATGTGGGAGCCTCATTTACTAATGCAGCAACAGTAATGCCCGCTCAAATATTTACTTGGTCAGGTGAGCCAGAGCAGGCGTTTGTGGAAAAAACTGCCGGTGGTATTTTAGTGCTGCTCACCATACTCATCTCACTCAACGCCTTTGCCGTTGTACTACGTAAGAAATTTGAGCGTCGCTGGTAGGCCAGCACGTCATAGAGGACATTACTATGAATAGCCATGCACCTGTAATGAACCAGCAGACTCTGCCCGACGTGGGGCAGCCCTATACGCGTAATGAGAAGGCTTGCCATGATTTAAGTATCCGAGTTCGTGATTTGAACCTGTGGTACGGCAAAACCCAGGCGTTAAAAGGATTGAATATTGATCTTTTTCAGAAGAATGTAACCGCGCTGATTGGCCCTTCGGGGTGCGGTAAATCGACCTTCTTGCGCTGCCTTAACCGCATGAATGATCTTATTCCTAGTGTTCGTACGGAAGGATTGGTGGAAATGGACGGCCGGGACGTTAACGCCGCAAAGATGGATGAAGTAGCGTTGCGCCGTCGCGTCGGCATGGTATTTCAGAAGCCGAATCCTTTTCCTAAGTCGATCTACGAAAATATTGCTTACGCACCGCGCATGCATGACTTAGTAAGTCGTAAAGCAGATCAAGATGAGCTTGTTGAGAAAGCGTTGCGCGATGCAGGCCTATGGAATGAAGTGAAAGATAAGCTACAGGAACCAGGTACTTCCTTATCCGGTGGTCAGCAACAGCGCCTGTGTATTGCACGAGCAATTGCGGTTCAGCCGGATGTCATTTTAATGGATGAACCTACTTCTGCGTTAGATCCGATCTCTACAGCAACGATTGAAGATCTGATGGATAAACTGAAAGAGCAGTTCACCATCGTGACAGTCACGCATAATATGCAGCAGGCTGCACGGGTAGCTGACTACACGGCGTTTTTCCATTTAGGGGAAATCATCGAGTACAACGATACCAAAGTAATGTTCTCAACCCCTGCACAGAAGAAAACCGAAGACTATATCTCTGGTCGCTACGGTTAACTAAGTACTGCCTGCAAGCTAGCGCTAAGCTAACCTGCAGGCATTTTTTTAGTTTTTTATATATGTTTTTTCGTATGTTTGCATTACGATTTTTGTACTGTTCACCTATTCGCTTATCTAGCCATTCATCCATATGTTTAACTAAACAGGAGGCCTCATGGCATTACGTATTGGTATTAACGGGTTTGGTCGTATTGGTCGGCTGGCGCTGCGCAGTCTCTGGGCTGGGGTTGAAACTGGGGCGGTAGAACTTATCCGTATTAATGACCCCGGCGGCGATGCGGCAACGTTTGCCCACCTGCTTGAATTTGACTCGGTACATGGTCACTGGTCGCCTGGTAATGGGATCACCACCTCTAACAATACGATTGTTTTAGATGGTAAATCTGTTTCATTTAGTGCCAATAAAATGATTGCCGACAGTGACTGGTCGGCGTGTGACGTGGTCATTGAGTGCTCGGGTAAAATGAAAGAAACCGCCACACTTCAAGCATACCTTGACCAAGGGGTTGCGCGGGTGGTGGTGAGTGCACCAATTAAAGATGCCAGCGTGCTGAACGTGGTGGTAGGCGTTAATGATCACCTTTACGATCCTGCTCAGCATCGAATTGTGACCGCCGCTAGTTGTACCACTAACTGCTTGGCACCGGTGGTGAAAGTGATTCAGGAAACCTTTGGCATTCGCCATGGCTCGATGACCACGGTACACGACATTACCAACACTCAAACCATTCTGGATGCGCCGCATAAAGACCTGCGTCGTGCTCGTGCTTGTGGCATGAGTCTGATTCCGACAACGACCGGCTCTGCGAAAGCGATTACCGCAATTTTCCCCGAGCTGGAAGGCAAGCTAAATGGCCATGCCATTCGCGTGCCGCTAGCCAACGCATCGCTCACTGATATGGTGTTTGAGCTTGAGCGCGTGGTCACGGCGGAAGAAGTTAATCTAGCGCTGAAGACAGCCGCGGAGGGAGAGCTTGCCGGTATTTTGGGTTATGAAGAACGCCCGCTGGTATCGATTGATTATCGCACTGACCCACGCAGCTCCATTATCGATGCGCTTTCCACCATGGTGGTCAACGGCACCCAGCTTAAGCTTTACGCCTGGTATGACAACGAGTGGGGTTATGCCAACCGTACCGCTGAACTCGCTATGAAAGTGGGTGGAGCCGATGGGGGTGAGTGATTCCCTGCTGAGCCGGGTTCGAGCGCTGCCTTTCGAGGTGCGCCAATACATGCTAATCACCGGTAACTACTGGGCATTTACCATTACCGATGGCGCGCTGCGCATGTTGGTAGTGATGTATTTTCACCAGTTGGGCTACTCGCCGCTGCAAATTGCCATGCTGTTTCTGTTCTACGAAGCCTTTGGCGTAGTGACCAACTTGGTGGGCGGCTGGCTGGGTGCGCGGTTAGGCTTGAACCGCACGATGAATGTGGGGCTTGGGTTGCAAATTATCGCCCTTGCTATGCTGATGGTGCCCGCAGGAATGCTTACGGTTGTTTGGGTCATGGCGGCTCAGGCGTTGTCTGGGATCGCCAAAGACCTAAACAAAATGAGCGCTAAAAGTGCGGTTAAAGTGCTGGTACCTAAAGAGAGTGCCAATGCCAATAGCGCGCTTTACCGTTGGGTAGCGATGCTGACCGGCTCTAAAAATGCATTGAAAGGTCTCGGCTTTTTTATTGGCGGGGTGTTGCTAACGCTGATTGGTTTCCGTGGTGCGGTGATTGCCATGGCGGTTATGCTTAGTGGGGTGCTCTTACTCTCTTTTTGGCGCTTGAAGGCTGATTTAGGGCGCCAGAAGGTAAAGCCTAAGTTTTCGGAAATTTTCTCCAAGTCCCGCGCGATTAATGTGCTTTCAGCGGCGCGTTTTTGCCTGTTTGCATCAAGGGATGTCTGGTTCGTAGTGGCGTTGCCGGTGTTTTTATATGACCAGCACGGCTGGACCCACTGGACGGTGGGGGGATTACTGGCAGCATGGATTATTGGCTACGGCGGGGTCCAAACCCAGGCACCTAAGCTAACTCGGCTGATTAAGGGGGATGCTCGCGCGCTAACCGCAGGCTGGGCAGCTGCTCTAGCAGTGTTGGCAATTTTATTGGCGTTGCTACCGCTAGAGCAGGTGGCTTGGCTAGTGGTCGGGCTTTTAGCGTTTGGTGTGCTGTTTGCGATTAATTCCAGCTGGCACAGTTACCTGATCGTTCATTATGCCCGTGCCGATGGCGTCTCGATGGACGTTGGCTTCTACTATATGGCCAATGCCATGGGGCGGTTGGTGGGAACCTTGCTATCAGGCTGGCTATATATGGCGTATGGGCTGAGTGCCTGTCTTTGGGTATCGGCGGCCTTAGTGGCAGCCAGTTCATTGATGGCACTGGCGTTGCCTAAACAAACCGCATGATTCGCTCGCCCAGGGTTGGTTTAACGCTCACATTAGGCAGTGCGCAAACCCTCGCCTGGGCTTCCAGCTATTATCTGCCCGCTATTCTTGCAGTCCCAATAGCAAAAGAGTTAGGTGTCTCAACTAGCTGGGTATTTGGCGCTTTTTCAGCAGCCTTACTGCTGACGGCAGTGCTCGGGCCTTCCGTTGGCCGATGGATCGATAGGCAAGGCGGGCGAGGCGTGTTGATGGCCTCTAATGGGGTATTGGCACTGGGTCTTGGCATAATGGCCGTGTCCCAGGGTTTACCCTCGCTAATACTTGCTTGGTTGGTGACGGGGATTGGGATGGCGATGGGGCTATACGATGCTGCCTTTGCCACCTTAGGCCGATTATTAGGGCGTCAAGCGAGGGCATCGATTACCGGTGTTACGCTGGTTGCTGGATTTGCCAGCACGGTGGGGTGGCCGCTTACCGCATGGTTGGAAAACGAATGGGGCTGGCGCGTGGCCTGCGCTAGCTGGGCATTAGCGCATGTGTTGATCGGTATGCCCTTGAATTTCAGCCTGCCTAAAGTGGCTAGCAACGCCGTTTTTAGTGAGGCCGATCAACGAGCGCCAAGGCCAGACCGTCCCCGCTTAACTATGCTGCTACTAGCCTATGTGTTTGCGGCTGGGTGGTTTGTGTCGACGGCGATGGCGGCGCATCTTCCAAGGCTTCTGCAGGAGAGTGGTGCGTCACTTTCAGTCGCAATTGCTGCTTCCGCGCTTGTGGGGCCTGCGCAGGTAGCAGCGCGCATGGGAGAGTTTATACTGCTCAGGCACTGCCATCCGTTAGTGGCGGCACGCGTGGCAACAACGCTGCATCCGTTAGGTGCCGCACTGTTAACAGCCGTTGGTATGCCTGCTGCCGGTTTTGCGTTACTGCATGGTGCGGGCAACGGTATGATGACCATTGCTTCCGGCACGTTGCCGCTAGCGTTATTTGGCCCTAAAGGGTTCGGTCGGCGGCAAGGGCTTATTATTGCCCCCGCACGTGCGTCTCAAGCACTCGCACCACTGCTATTTGGCCTGCTGATTGAGCACAGTGGTGCCAGTGCGCTGTGGCTGACGGCACTGTTAATGCTCGGAGCGACGCTAGTGTTACTGCTTATCCGTGTGCCTAGTCAGTAGGATTGTATCATCGACACATTATGATGCTTTGAGCAGTTTCTGAATATCTTCTGCGCTGGCTACTTTACCCTCAATGACGATATCGTCCTCGATGCTTAGCGCAGGCGTGCGCATAATGCCTTCGTCAATAATGGCGTTCACATCAGTAATTTTCTCGATATCCACCGTTAAGCCGAGGGCATTGGCCGCTTCCTGTGCGTTGTCGGTCAGTTGTTGGCACTTTTTGCAGCCGCTACCGTATATCTTGAGTTTCATGACATCACTCCTGTCAGTTTGAGCGTTTTCTTACCACAACATCGTTGCGGTAGTACTTGTTAGTTAAGGCCAAAACTGGCCATATAAATAGCCTGATAGTGTTGCCATTACGACAACCAGTGTGCAGTAAACCAGGGTTTTTTGCGTACCTATGATGGTGCGAATCACTAGCATGTTGGGTAACGACAGGGCAGGCCCTGCCAGCAACAGGGCTAACGCTGGGCCCTTGCCCATCCCGTTACCAATCAGGCCTTGAACGATGGGCACTTCGGTAAGGGTCGAGAAATACATAAAGCCGCCCAGTAACGAGGCAAGGAAGGTAGAGCGCAAGCCGTTATCTCCTACCGCCAGTACCACCCACTCTGAAGGGATGAGGCCTTCCTCACCGGGGCGGCCTAACAGCAGACCAGCCACGAATACCCCCACCAGTAGCAGTGGCATGATCAGTTTGGTGAACTCCCAGCTCTGCTCTGCCCATTCACGGTCTTCGTCACGCAGAGTGGCAATCAGCATAAGGCCGATAATACCGACCGCGAACGCCAGTTCAGGTACGCTGGGTACTAGTACGGCGGCGATGGCGACGGCACTTGCCAGTACCGCTACTTGATGAAGCGGCCAGTTCCAGCGGCGAATCAGTAGCAGTGCGAAAAGCCCGGAAAGTACGGCAGTGATATGCCATTTATAGGCATGAATGGTCATCCAGACAGCGCTGTCGGCTGCCGCCCAGTTAGCGAAGACCAGGATGCCCACCATCAGCCCAAAAAACATCCCGATTTGGCTTAAAGGGCGAGAGAGCTCACCACTGAAGCCGCGGCTATTTTTAGTGGCACGGGCCTGCTCTTCGCGGCGGTAAATTAGGTGCATGATGACGCCAATTACCACGGCAAATACAATCGCGCCGATAGCTCTGGCTAACCCCAGCTCCAAGCCAAGTACTTTGGCGGTTACCACAATCGCCATAATATTGATGGCGGGTCCTGAATAAAGAAAGGCAATGGCAGGCCCCAGACCTGCGCCCCGACGATAAATGCCGCCGAAAAGCGGTAGTACGGTGCAAGAACAAACGGCCAGCAGCGTGCCAGAAACCGAAGCCATGCCAAAAGCGACAGGCTTTGAGGCGTTAGGCCCTAGGTAGCGCATCACGGCGCCTTCGTTTAGATAGGCAGCCATAGCGCCAGCGATCAGAAAGGCTGGCAGTAGGCAGAGAATGACGTGTTCCTGTGCGTACCAGTGTGTCAATCGAATGCCTTCCAACACGGCGTTGTCGAAGCGCGCTGTTCCAGCGGGCAGGAAATAGATCAGCAGAAAAATTCCCACTACGGCAGCGAGCCAGCGTACTTGGTTGGGGTTCTCCTTGGCGAGATAAAGCAAGCGACCGGCAAAGGAGGAAGTTGAGGTAGGACTAGATTCCGTCACGGGATACCTCGCATAGGTCTAAATGAAATATGATTATAACAATATATGTTTATGCGTATATTATCTAGTCAATGCTTTCGTTAAGGCAATCCTGCCTTTATGTTTTGTGTCATCTATTTTGATTGAATAACGGTGCCATCCACATAAAGATGGCGAAATTTCCACCAGCCTTCAACGCTAATGCGCAGCCCTTGATGAGCCAGTTCAGGGGCAATGTAGATCGAAATATTCTCTTGAACATGATGTTGGTAGTGTTGGGTGGCATTTGGGGATTGCGCTTCGGCTACCGCTAGGTTGGCAAGCCCTCCGCAGCAGCCGTGGCGAGGGGAAAGACGAACAGTGACGGCGCTGCCTTGTTGTTTGATGAAGTCGATGGCGTCGCTGTCTATTTCAATCACATGCTTCATCGCTCACTCCGTAGGTGCATTGCGCTGAGCGGGCGACGTATTAAACGTAGGCGATAGCGTTGCAGGATCTTGCTCGGCTTTTTGCGCTTTGGCTGCCTCTGCCCACCAGGTTAATTGGCCTAACGTACGGCCAAAATAGCTTTCCCAGCGCTCCTGTTCCTGTACAAATTGCCCATCGTCGCTCAGCGCTTCCTGGGCTTTGGGTATATGAATCATGGCGGACACTGGCAGGCACCCCAACTCAGAGAGAAATGCGCGCATGCTAACCGCAGCACGCGCGCCTCCCCATTGTCCCATGGAGTAAGTCACGATGGCGCTGGGCTTAAAGGCAAACAGTGACGCGCCAAAATGATTCAGCAAATGGCTTAGTGCCGGGCTCATGGTGTGGTTGTATTCAGGACTGACCATCACGTAGCCATCGGCGTGCTCAATTTTACCCGCAAGGGCGTCAAGGTCTGTGGGAACCGCTTTTTTTGCGTAAGCAAAATGCGGCTTAAAAGGGCCGTTAAGATCTAACGTTAGCGGGTCTATGACCTCTGCCGTTGTATCGGGTAGCGAGCTAAGTAGACGTTTGCACGCCTTGGATACCCGCTCGCCTAAGCGGGCGGGGGCGGGCGGTGTGGAGGTTCGTGTTGAACCAAGGAAAATTAAGTAATGGGCCATTCAAGTGCCTCTTTACGGTGCGTTTTCAGGAAAATGCTGACGCGTTTTGTTAGCAATGCGCACTAGCGCGAGCATAAGTGGTACTTCTACTAGAACACCCACCACCGTAGCGAGCGCGGCACCTGACTGTAAGCCAAACAGGGCAATGGCCGCTGCGACCGCCAGTTCAAAAAAGTTGCTGGCTCCAATCATTGCACCAGGAGCTGCGATGTTGTGTGGCACACGCCACGCTTTAGCCCAGCCATAGGCAATAAAGAAGATCAAAAATGTTTGGATAATCAGCGGAATGGCGATTAGCACGATATGCAGCGGATTATTCAGAATGACGTCGCCTTGGAAGGCGAATAGCAGCACCAGGGTAATGATTAGCCCGATGGGCGTGATAGGGCCGACACGCTTCATAAACACGTTGTCGTACCACTCGGTGCCATACTTGGTGATCAGTGTTTTACGGGTGAAATAGCCCGCCGCAAGTGGAATCACAATGTATAGCACCACGGATAAAATAACCGTATCCCACGGTACCTGGATATTCGAGATGCCGAGTAAAAAAACCACCAGCGGTGCAAAGGCAAACAGCATGATCAGATCATTCAAAGCCACCTGAACGAGGGTGTAGGCCGCATCACCACGGGTGAGGTAGCTCCATACAAATACCATCGCGGTGCAAGGTGCTGCGCCTAATAATATGGCACCCGCTAGATATTGACTGGCCAGTTCTTCAGGAATAAAGGGCCGAAATATCACCATGAAAAACAGCCAAGCTAAGGCGAACATGGTGAAAGGCTTAATTAGCCAGTTGACCGTGGTGGTAATGGTCAAGCCCTTTGGCTGGCGACGCACCCCTGCAATCGCGCTGAAGTCAATTTGTGCCATCATGGGGAAAATCATCGCCCAGATTAATACCGCAATCGGAATTGATACCTGGGCATACTCAAACCGCGATAACACCTCTGGCACGGCAGGAGCGAACTGCCCAAGTGCAATCCCAGCGACAATGGCAATCGCTACCCATACAGAAAGGTAGCGTTCAAACAGTCCCATATCAGCACTAGTGGGGGAAGCATTGCTCTGAGTTGTCATAAGATCACTCCTTTCTTAAATGGCGCGCTGGTTGACGCGTTTAGAGACTTCTTCGGCGCTCTCTTTGCGTTCAGAGTAGCGGTCGGTTAGCAGGTCGCTACGCTCATGAACCAGCAGGGTGAATTTCACCAGCTCTTCCATGACATCAACAATGCGGTCATAAAACGGCGAAGGTTTCATACGGTCATTGTCATCAAATTCCATAAAGGCCTTAGGCACTGATGACTGATTGGGGATCGTCACCATGCGCATCCAGCGACCTAAAATGCGCAACTGATTTACCGTGTTGAATGACTGGGAGCCGCCGCATACTTGCATCACGGCAAGGGTTTTACCCTGGGTAGGGCGAACGCCGCCTAGCGCAAGCGGGATCCAGTCAATTTGTGCTTTCATAATGCCAGTCATTGCGCCGTGGCGCTCAGGCGAGCACCACACCATGCCGTCAGACCACTGTGCCAGTGTCCTCAGCTCATCCACTTTCGGGTGGCTTGCATCTTCCGCATCCGGCAAGGGTAAGCCACGAGGATCAAAAATTTTTGCATTAGCCCCCATTGCAGTGAGTAGCCGAGCGGCTTCTTCAACCACCAATCGGCTGAATGAACGCGCTCGCAGTGAACCGTAGAGCAATAAGATGTTAGGCGTAGGCTGGTCGCTAGGAGGGAGCATCAATGTTTCAGGAGTAGGCGCTTTAAACATACTGCTGTCCACGTTTGGTAAGTCATCAAGCAATGCCATTAGTGGTGTTCCTTTTACATCGTAAGAGTGATTATTAATACTTATGATATATGTTTTTTCGTATATTTGTACTAGTAACCAGTAGGCTGCAATAAATGCGTCATCTTGAGAGCGTAAATTGCTGAAATTAAACTCATCAAGAGGTCTTTTATTTATGCCAAAGCGTCGCGTGCTGTTTCTTTGTAATGCCAATTCTGCACGGTCTTTGATGGGGGAGGCGCTGCTTCGCCAGATGGCAAGTGATCATTTTGATGCTTTTAGTGCAGGTTCCGAGCCAGACGAACCCCATGCGCTAACGTTAGAGGCGCTACGTAAACAAGGGCTTTCTACGGAAGGGTTGCGTAGTAAGTCACTGGATGAGTTTGAGGATGAGTACTTTGATTTTGTTATTGTGCTTTGCGACAAGGCGCAACAGGTGTGTAGAGATTGGCAGGGGCATGCGGAAGAAGTGCTCTTCTGGGATATTCGTGATCCAAGGTTAATTAGTAAATTAGATGCATATGAACAAGCGCTATTAGAGATCCGTCGACGTCTGCAGCTTTGGTTGCCACTGCACGCTAACCGCCAATCACGTGGTTAAAAGCCTTAGTTGGAAAGCCTTAGTTGGAAAGCTTTTGTTGAGAGCCTTATATGCGCATGATCAATAATCTAAGCGTTAAAGCGAGCTGGGCGCTGGTATTAGTTACCTTTAGCTTTTTAGTGCTAGCAATCGGTAGCTTAGGCCTATTTGCCAATCATTTCGGCCGAGAGGCATTCACATCATTACAGCAGCGAGATATGGCGCAGGTGCGCGAGCTGAACGGTGCCTATACTCAGCTGCTGCGTGCTCGCATACAAATGAACCGAGCTGCAGAACTAATTCGCACCCCATCGTTTGATCGTCCAGAACCTTTACTAGAAGAAGCAGAAAGTTTATTGAGTGCGGCTTCAGCCCGGTTTAATGCTTTCCACTCGAGTTTTTCTGAGGAAGAGCGACTTGAGCTAGTGGATCAGTTAGCGAATGATTTCCGCTCATTGGTTAATAATAATTTAAGTTTGCAAATGATGATGTTGGAAGAGCGCGATGTTCGTGGCTTCCTTTCTGGTGAATCCCGAGTGGATGAGAGCAGCCAGAAATTCGTGAGTACTGCCGATGCTTTTTATGATTACTCCGTTGCCCGTGGTGCTGGGTTGCTCAATCGTTTTCAAAAAGTATCATCACTACTTTTTTGGGGAGTGCTTGGGGTTGTTTGTTTGGCGCTACTAACCGTTGCGTTTGTGGTGTGGGGCGTACGTAAAAACGTCCTTCGGCCTCTAAATACCATAACGCAACATTTTAGGCGTATCGCTAAGGGCGACCTATCAACGCCAGTAGAAGCTCATGCTGCGAATGAAATCGGCCGCCTGTTTAGCGAATTGGCAAGTATGCAGAATGCGTTGAAGACGACAGTTAACCACCTCAACAACAGCAGTCAGCAGGTTTATACCGATAGCCAGGTAATGAAGGCCCAAAGTCTGCAATTGGCAGGGCAAACTGATTCCCAGGCGGCTGCGCTTATACAAATGGCGGCAAGTCTTGAGCAGTTAACCGCCACGGTAAGCCAGAATGCAGAGAGTGCTGCGCATGTGAATCATGCAACCACTGATGTTTCATACAAAGCACAGCAGGGAGACCAGATAATCGCCCAGTTTATTGCTACGATGCAGGCCATCAATGACCATTCTGAAGAAATACAAAGCATTATTTCAATGATTGAAAGCATCGCTTTCCAAACGAATATTCTTGCTTTGAACGCTTCAGTTGAAGCAGCGCGTGCGGGTGAGCACGGACGAGGTTTTGCGGTAGTCGCCAGTGAAGTGCGGGCGCTAGCAACGCGCAGTGCAAATGCTGCACATGAGATCCGGTCACGTATTGAAGCATCACGTCAAAGCGTCGAAAAGGGTAGCAAACTGTCCCATCAAGCGGGCGAGCATACGCGCGATATTATGCAGGCGGCCACTCAGGTAGAGCAGTTAATGGCGCAAATGGCCCGTGCTTCTGAAGAGCAGCGACGGGGTATCGACGAGGTAAATAGTGCTGTGGCGCAAATTGATATGACGACCCAAGATACGTTAAGGCTTGTTAATCAGGCAGCACAAAGCGCCGAAGGGCTAGCGCAGGAAGCCTTGCAGATGCGTGAATATGCCGGTCAGTTCCGTATGGCTGAAGAGCTTAAAAAAGAAGCAGAGGCTTTGGTGACGGTAAAATCACCAGATTGGGAGACCTTGGCAACTTTAGACGCGCGTGAAGTACAGAATGAGTATCGCGCCTTGGCATGATTAGTGCGCCAAGACGCGGGTAGGTTGGTAAGTCGTATTAGTCGATAAGCTCAACCGCTACTGCGGTGGCTTCGCCGCCACCAATACAAAGACTAGCAATACCGCGTTTGCAGCCTTTGGTACGTAGGGCATGAATAAGTGTTGCAATTACCCGTGAACCGGTCGAACCAATCGGATGCCCTTGGGCGCAAGCGCCGCCAAACACGTTGACTTTCTCGTGGGGCAGCCCCAGGTCATCCATTGCCATTAACGTGACGACAGCAAACGCTTCGTTAATCTCAAACAGATCAACGTCGTTAACGCCCCAGCCAAGCTTTTTCATCAGCTTTTCAATGGCCCCTACTGGCGCAATAGTGAATTCGCTAGGATGACGAGAGTGGGTGGTATGGCCAAGCATTTTCGCAAGCGGCTTTACGCCGTGCCGTTTAGCGGCTTCATGACTGGCCAAAATAAGCGCCGAGGCGCCGTCAGAAATGGAGCTGGCGTTGGCAGCAGTAATAGTACCGTCTTTGGCAAATGCTGGGCGCAGCTGGCGAATTTTATCCAGTTTGGCTTGGAAAGGCTGTTCGTCATGCTCGACCAGCGTTTCACCTTGGCGGGTAGTCACTGTTACGGGAGCCATTTCAGCCGCTAAGTGGCCTTTATTGGTGGCGTCCATGGCGCGCTCTAAAGACGCAATGGCAAAATCGTCTAGACGTTCGCGGGTGTAGCCACGTTCTGACGCAACATCTTGGGCGAAAACGCCCATCAACTTGCCCGTTTCGGCATCTTCTAGGCCGTCAAGGAACATGTGGTCTTTCAGTTCACCATGACCTAAACGGTAGCCGCCGCGTGCTTTAGTGAGTACGTGAGGGGCATTAGACATCGACTCCATGCCACCCGCGAGCAGGATTTCGCCGGTACCTGCTTTAATCAAATCGTGGGCCAGCATGGTAGCTTTCATGCCAGAACCGCACAGTTTATTGATGGTGGTGGCACCATTGGCATCGGGAATGCCTGCCTGGCGCATAGCTTGGCGGGCTGGTCCTTGTTTTACCCCAGCAGGTAGTACACAGCCGATGATGCCTTCTTCAACAGTCTCTGGCTCGATACCGGCGCGCTCTATGGCTGCGCGGATTGCAACGGCTGCAAGCTCTGGGGCGGTCATGCTGGAAAGGCTACCCATCATTCCGCCCATAGGCGTGCGGGTCGCGGATAAAAATACAACGTCGGTGGCATTACTCATTGGTACGTCTCCTGACAGATTTATTGTGATTATCTTGCAGAGTGGCTAGGGATGCGTTGACCCGTTGGCAGGGCTGTGGTCTTCTCCTAAGTAACCAAGCAAGCGCTAGTGTAAATAATATGAATGTAATGAATGCATCTCCTCGCCGCAAGGAATTGACACGTTTAGCCGCTCAGCTATTCGTCCAAGAAGGCTTTGACCGCACCACAGTGCGTATGCTGGCGCAAGAAATGGGCATTAAGTCTGGCAGCCTGTTTCATCACTTTAAAGATAAGCAGGAGATATTGGCTGCGGTGATAGAGGAGGGCACTCAGAATGCGCTTAGCATTGCCAAAGCAGCGCTTCAGAAATGCGACGATGATCCTGAGGCGCGCCTGCATGCTATGGCACGAGCGCATTTGGAAACGCTGTTTGCTGATCGCAATGCCCATGTGGTCGCATTATTTGAATGGCGGCGATTAGATCCTGATGCGAGTGCCCACCTAAGCCACCTGCGGGATGCCTACGAAGCACTCTGGGTAGACGTTATTGACGATGCGCTGGCAGCAGAGCTTATTCACGGTGACCGCTTTCTGGTGTCGCGGTTTATCTTGGGGGCGCTGAACTGGACGGTGCGTTGGTACGACCCCAGCGGGCCGCGAACCCCCGACGATTTAGCCGATGAACTGGTCGCTATGATTATGGCGCGTTAACCCTTTCGATCGACCAACGTCTAATCTATTTAGAACGCTGATTGCTTGCGCTCCCGCGTAAATGCTTTTAGCGTTAGCTCAACTGCAAGGTTTCCGTTAACGTAAACGGACAATAATAATGCGTAAGCTCGGAACCCTGGCCTGTCTGTTTGCGTACCACTGCTCACGACTAACAACATAAGAGAGCCATCATGACAGCAACATCAGCCTCATTACCCACCTATTCGACCTTCCTGGAAAGCTTTACGGTTGACAGTATGATTGCCAGGCTAGATGACCATCAAGATGGTTACCTTAATGCCTTTGAAGCATGCTGTGGCCGTCATGTGCGCCAGGGGCGGGGAGATGTGCTTGCGCTGGTACAGGAAGATATCAATGGGGAAACGCATACCCTGACTTACGCAGAGCTAGACGAGCAGAGTGGCAAGCTTGCTGGCTGGTTTAAGACGCAGGGGCTTGGCGAGGGCGATCGCATAGCCTGTATGCTGCCGCGCTCACCAGCGCTGCTAGTAGCTGTGCTTGCTACTTGGCGAATTGGTGCGGTCTACCAGCCGTTGTTTACCGCGTTTGGCCCCGATGCGGTGGATTATCGCTTGGGGCGCGCTGATACCAAGCTGGTGATTACTGATCACGCTAACCGCTATAAGTTTGACGGGCTAAGTCAGTGCCCACCTGTTTTGGCGGTAGGTGGTTCTACCAGCGAACACCCTAATGACCATGACTGGCAGGCTGCATTGACGCATACGTCAATGAGCGAAAAGCCACCCCGGCTTGCCCCTGAAAAACCTTTTCTTCAGATGTTTACCTCAGGCACAGTGGGCAAGCCAAAAGGCGTGGCAGTGCCGCTTTCCGGGATGACAGCGTTTGCTCTCTATATGGAGCTGGCAGTCGATCTTCGTGACGATGACCGCTTTTGGAATATGGCGGATCCTGGTTGGGCATACGGGCTTTATTATGCGATTGCCGGACCGCTGCTGCTCGGTGTTACCACGCACTTCTGCGAGGCGGGCTTCAGTGCAGAAGGTGCATTGGCGTTTATGAAGCGCCACCATATTACTAATTTCGCGGCAGCTCCTACGGCATACCGTTTAATGAAAGCATCAGGGCTGTTCGATGATGCCCACCAAACGCTTGAGCTTCGCGCGGCAAGCTCAGCAGGCGAGCCGCTCAATACGGAAGTAGTGACCTGGGTGGAGAAGTCGTTGGGTTGTCCGGTCATGGATCACTATGGCCAAACAGAAACCGGCATGACCTGTAATAACCATCACTCCCTTGATCACCCCAAGCATGTAGGCGCTATGGGTGTGCCGATGCCGGGTTACCGTCTAGCCATTTTGGACGCAGAGTATAACGAGCTGCCACCTGGTGAGCCGGGTGTGCTTGCGGTTGACATTAAAAACTCACCAGCCCACTTCTTCCAGGGTTATACCTGGCAAGAAAAAGACCCCTTTGTAAATGGTTACTACCTAACTGGTGATGTGGTTATTCGCAATGAAGACGGCTCATTCCAATTTGCCGGACGTGATGACGACATTATCACCACTGCAGGCTATCGGGTCGGCCCCACGGACGTTGAAAACAGCGTGATGACACACCCAGCGGTTGCAGAGTCTGCGGCGGTTGGGCAGCCGGACGAGATTCGCGGTGAGGTGATTAAATCTTACATCGTGCTGCGTGATGGGTATGAAGCTAGCGAGGCGCTTGCCGATGAAATCCGCCAGCAGGTGCGTGAGCGTCTTTCCACCCATGCGTTCCCTAGGGTAATTGAGTTTGTCGATGAGCTGCCAAAAACGCCTAGTGGTAAAATTCAGCGCTTTAAACTTCGTGCCCAAGCCACTGAGCAAGCACGCAACGACAAATAATTAAAGGAAAGTTGAAATGCAGGTAAAGGATTGTACGTTTTTAATTACAGGGGCTGCTTCAGGTTTAGGTGCGGCAACTGCAGAGCGTTTAGTGGCTGCCGGTGGGAAGGTTGTACTTTGCGATATGAACAACAGCGTGGTGGATCACGCCAAGCGCTTAGGTGATCGTGCAAAGGCCTGCATGGCTGATATTACTTCTGCTGATGAAATGCAGCAGGCGATTGACGAAGCGGTTGCAATGGGTGGTGAAAGCGGTCTTTCTGGCGTTATTCACTGTGCTGGCGTGGTAAGTGTAGCCAAGCTTGTGGATCGTAATGGTAATCCTGCAGACCTGGAAAGCTATGCAAAAACGATCAACATCAATCTAATCGGCACGTTTAATGTGATGCGATTAGCGGCCGCAGCCATGGCTAAAAATGCCCCTAATGAAAGCGGCGAGAGGGGCGTAATTATTAATACGGCTTCTATAGCCGCATTCGATGGGCAGGTTGGCCAGTGTGCTTACAGTGCTTCCAAGGCTGGCGTAGTGGGCATGAGTTTGCCTGCGGCTAGAGAGCTTTCTCGTCATGCTATTCGCGTTATGGCGATTGCGCCGGGTGTGTTTGAAACCCCTATGATGAGTGAGATTCCTGATGAAGCGGCCCAAGCGTTAGCGGCTGCGGTGCCTTTTCCCAAGCGATTGGGTAAGCCTGGTGAATTTGCCCAGCTGGCTGAACACATTATCACTAACCCAATGTTGAACGGTGAAGTGATTCGGCTGGATGGAGGCATTCGAATGCAGTAATTGGGTTGGGACATAGGCGTCGTTTATTAACCTGTCAGCATTTTTGCTGGCAGGTTTTTTTATTTTATAAATCAGAAAGCTACTGTATGGGCGACCAAAGTTGTAGCTGTTTTAGGGGGTGTATTAAAACGACCGCTTGACTATAGGCGGTGCGCGCGCTAACTTTCAAACATGTGTTTGAAAGTGGTTATTAAAACTCAATGTGATTGACGTTTATGACTGCTTTCAGCCCCTTGTTTAGGAGAAGTGACATGCCCAGCTATCAAGCCCCTCTACGTGACATGCGTTTCGTTATGGACGAAATGTTTGACTACCCCAGCCATTACGCTGCGCTACCCAATGGCGATGATGCATCTCCAGACGTTGTGAATGCGATTTTGGAAGAGGGCGCGCGTTTTGCCCGCGACGTGTTGTTGCCGATTAACCAAAGCGGTGACAAAGAGGGGTGTTTGCTTGAGGGTGGTGACGTTAAAGCACCGAAGGGCTTTAAAGAAGCCTATCAGCAATATGTAGAAGGTGGCTGGCCAAGCCTAGCGGCAGACCCGGAACAGGGGGGGCAGGGCTTGCCTCATTCGTTGGCGATGATGCTCTCTGAAATGATTTGCGCAACTAACTTAGCGTGGGGTATGTATCCAGGGCTTTCTCATGGTGCTGCCGATGCGCTTAGGCATCACGGTACCGATGAGCAGAAAGAAACTTACCTTACCAAGCTGGTAGAGGGTGTTTGGACAGGCACGATGTGTCTCACCGAACCACACTGTGGTACTGACCTTGGGTTGATTAAAACACGTGCAGTGCCTGATGAAAGCGGCGCTTATTCAATTACTGGTACCAAAATCTTTATCTCTGCCGGTGACCATGATCTAGCAGAGAACATCGTACACCTTGTGTTGGCTAAACTGCCTGACGCTCCTGAAGGCTCGAAGGGTATTTCTCTATTTGTCGTGCCCAAGTTTATGCCCGATGCTCAAGGTAACCCAGGCGAGCGTAATGGCGTAACGTGCGGTTCGCTTGAGCACAAGATGGGCATCCATGGCAATGCTACCTGCGTGATGAACTTTGACGCTGCAACGGGCTATTTGGTTGGTACGCCCAATAAAGGTTTGGCGTGCATGTTCACTATGATGAACGCAGCGCGCCTTGGGGTAGGTATTCAAGGGCTAGGTTTAATTGAAGCCAGTTTCCAAAACTCGCTGAGTTACGCCCGAGACCGGTTGCAAATGCGTGCGCTTTCTGGAGCCCAGGCCCCTGAGAAGCCAGCAGACCCGATTATTGTGCATCCGGATGTACGCCGTATGCTGCTGACCCAGAAGGCATTCGCCGAGGGTGGCCGCATGTTAGTGCTTTACACCGCTCAGATGCTCGACATTGTTGAGCATGGTAAGCCTGGCGAAGAGAAAGAGCAGGCTGAAACCTTGCTCGGCCTACTAACACCTATTGTGAAAGCGTTTCTCACTGAAGTCGGTTTTGAGTGCACCAATGAAGGCGTGCAGATTTTTGGTGGGCACGGCTTCATTAAAGAGTGGGGGATGGAACAGTTAGTGCGTGATGCGCGTATTACCCGTCTCTATGAGGGTACCACTGGTATTCAGGCGCTAGACCTGCTTGGCCGCAAGGTGTTGATGAGCCAGGGTGAGTCGCTAAAAGTGTTCACCAAAGAAATCCATAAGTTCTGTAAGACGGAAGCTGATAACCCTGCGTTAAAAGAGTTTGTTGAGCCGCTAGCGAAGCTAAACGCTGAGTGGGGCGAGTTGACCATGGGCGTGGGCATGAAAGCGATGCAGGATCGCGAAGAGGTTGGGGCGGCAAGCGTCGATTACCTAATGTACTCCGGTTATGTCACGTTGGCCTACCTCTTTGCCCGCGCAGCTAAGCAAGCATCGGTGGCATTAGAGGGTGATGACAAAGCGTTTTATGCCGCTAAATTGAACACTGCCCGCTTTTACTATCAGCGCTTGCTGCCGCGTACAAAGGCTCACGCGCAAATGATCCAGTCCGGTGCGGGAAGTCTTATGGCGATGTCGAGTGAAGACTTTGGCTTAGGATTTGAAATTTAGGTTTCGAAGTACGCAGTGAGAAATACGGCTTTTGAAATTCCAGTGACACAGATAAATCTGTATGGGTAACCGAGCACTCTCTGGTCAGGCGTTCTGATCGGTGGTTTGCGGCAGGATTGTTCTATGAACAACGCCTGCCGCTTTTTTTATGTTTTTTTGATAAACCCTCTTGCCAAGACGGCAGCGAATCCGTAAAGTACGCATCCGCTGCCGGGGACGCACAGCGTTACCAGCGGTGATGGAAGGTGAAAACCTTTGGTTTGTCAGGAAGTTAGCGCAATAAAAGAGAAGGCATCGTTATCTCGCTTTCTTAACCCGCTCGCTTCACTCACTGAAAACAGTGATTGACAAACACCAGGAAATGCGTAGAATACGCCTTCCTCGCTGAGGCAAACCAGTTCATCGGTTAGCCGGCTGATAAGACAGCCTCGCAGCGAAACAGCTCTTTAACAATTTGATCAGGTAATTCATGTGGGCGCTTGCCGATGAGGGTGATAAATCACCAAATATCAAGGCAAGCGGTCATGACAATGTAAATTGAAATGAATTCGTTTGAACCTTGAGCCAAGTTTGATGCGCTTTTGTTGTTCGTCAACATTATGTTGTTGGATGACGAGTAAGCATCACAATGATTTTAAACTGAAGAGTTTGATCATGGCTCAGATTGAACGCTGGCGGCAGGCCTAACACATGCAAGTCGAGCGGTAACAGATCTAGCTTGCTAGATGCTGACGAGCGGCGGACGGGTGAGTAATGCATAGGAATCTACCCGGTAGTGGGGGATAACCTGGGGAAACCCAGGCTAATACCGCATACGTCCTACGGGAGAAAGGGGGCTCCGGCTCCCGCTATCGGATGAGCCTATGTCGGATTAGCTAGTTGGTGAGGTAATGGCTCACCAAGGCAACGATCCGTAGCTGGTCTGAGAGGATGATCAGCCACATCGGGACTGAGACACGGCCCGAACTCCTACGGGAGGCAGCAGTGGGGAATATTGGACAATGGGGGGAACCCTGATCCAGCCATGCCGCGTGTGTGAAGAAGGCCTTCGGGTTGTAAAGCACTTTCAGCGAGGAAGAACGCCTAGTGGTTAATACCCATTAGGAAAGACATCACTCGCAGAAGAAGCACCGGCTAACTCCGTGCCAGCAGCCGCGGTAATACGGAGGGTGCAAGCGTTAATCGGAATTACTGGGCGTAAAGCGCGCGTAGGTGGCTTGATAAGCCGGTTGTGAAAGCCCCGGGCTCAACCTGGGAACGGCATCCGGAACTGTCAAGCTAGAGTGCAGGAGAGGAAGGTAGAATTCCCGGTGTAGCGGTGAAATGCGTAGAGATCGGGAGGAATACCAGTGGCGAAGGCGGCCTTCTGGACTGACACTGACACTGAGGTGCGAAAGCGTGGGTAGCAAACAGGATTAGATACCCTGGTAGTCCACGCCGTAAACGATGTCGACCAGCCGTTGGGTGCCTAGCGCACTTTGTGGCGAAGTTAACGCGATAAGTCGACCGCCTGGGGAGTACGGCCGCAAGGTTAAAACTCAAATGAATTGACGGGGGCCCGCACAAGCGGTGGAGCATGTGGTTTAATTCGATGCAACGCGAAGAACCTTACCTACTCTTGACATCCTGCGAACTTGTGAGAGATCACTTGGTGCCTTCGGGAACGCAGAGACAGGTGCTGCATGGCTGTCGTCAGCTCGTGTTGTGAAATGTTGGGTTAAGTCCCGTAACGAGCGCAACCCTTGTCCTTATTTGCCAGCGGGTAATGCCGGGAACTCTAAGGAGACTGCCGGTGACAAACCGGAGGAAGGTGGGGACGACGTCAAGTCATCATGGCCCTTACGAGTAGGGCTACACACGTGCTACAATGGCCGGTACAAAGGGTTGCGAGCTCGCGAGAGTCAGCTAATCCCGAAAAGCCGGTCTCAGTCCGGATCGGAGTCTGCAACTCGACTCCGTGAAGTCGGAATCGCTAGTAATCGTGAATCAGAATGTCACGGTGAATACGTTCCCGGGCCTTGTACACACCGCCCGTCACACCATGGGAGTGGACTGCACCAGAAGTGGTTAGCCTAACGCAAGAGGGCGATCACCACGGTGTGGTTCATGACTGGGGTGAAGTCGTAACAAGGTAGCCGTAGGGGAACCTGCGGCTGGATCACCTCCTTAAACGATGCATCATCCCTCGCGGTAAGCGCTCACAATGAATTACCTGATCAGAATGCTGTTGATACGCAGTGATAAGCGTTTTCTTCCTATTGGAAAAAGAGAAAAGATCTTTTTTTAAAGAGTTCTTTTAAAGAGCTTTGTTTTAAAGACCCTTCTTTTTTTAACGTGAAAAAAGCAACCGCTTATCACTGCGCATAGCAGTCGCTCTTTAACAATGTATATCATGCTGACATAAACGTTTTAAAACGTTTATACGTAATTGTTTTGTGATACGTCTCAAGCGTATCCGGCAATCGTTATCATTGCGAACCCCAGACTCCTTCGGGTTATAGGGTCAAGCAATGAAGCGCACACGGTGGATGCCTAGGCAGCCAGAGGCGATGAAAGACGTGGTAGCCTGCGATAAGGCTCGGCGAGGTGGCAAACAACCTGTGACCCGGGCATCTCTGAATGGGGAAACCCACTCATCATAAGATGAGTATCTTACGCTGAATATATAGGCGTAAGAGGCGAACCAGGGGAACTGAAACATCTAAGTACCCTGAGGAAAAGAAATCAACCGAGATTCCCCTAGTAGCGGCGAGCGAACGGGGACCAGCCCTTAAGCATGTGACTGATTAGACGAACGAGCTGGGAAGCTCGGCCGCAGCGGGTGATAGCCCCGTAGTCGAAAATCTGATCATGTGAAATCGAGTAGGTCGGGGCACGAGAAACCTTGACTGAAGACGGGGGGACCATCCTCCAAGGCTAAATACTCCTGGCTGACCGATAGTGAACCAGTACCGTGAGGGAAAGGCGAAAAGAACCCCGGAGAGGGGAGTGAAATAGATCCTGAAACCGTGTGCGTACAAGCAGTAGGAGCAGACTTGTTCTGTGACTGCGTACCTTTTGTATAATGGGTCAGCGACTTATATTCAGTGGCGAGGTTAACCGTTTAGGGGAGCCGTAGGGAAACCGAGTCTTAACTGGGCGACACAGTCGCTGGATATAGACCCGAAACCGAGCGATCTATCCATGAGCAGGGTGAAGGTTGAGTAACATCAACTGGAGGCCCGAACCAGGATCTGTTGAAAAAGATTTGGATGACTTGTGGATCGGAGTGAAAGGCTAATCAAGCTCGGAGATAGCTGGTTCTCCTCGAAAGCTATTTAGGTAGCGCCTCACGTATCACCACCGGGGGTAGAGCACTGTTTCGGCTAGGGGGTCATCCCGACTTACCAACCCGAGGCAAACTCCGAATACCGGCGAGTGCAAGCGTGGGAGACACACGGCGGGTGCTAACGTCCGTCGTGAAAAGGGAAACAACCCAGACCGTCAGCTAAGGTCCCGAAATCCTGGTTAAGTGGGAAACGATGTGGGAAGGCTCAGACAGCTAGGAGGTTGGCTTAGAAGCAGCCATCCTTTAAAGAAAGCGTAATAGCTCACTAGTCGAGTCGGCCTGCGCGGAAGATGTAACGGGGCTAAACCAGGTACCGAAGCTACGGGTTCATCCTCTGGATGAGCGGTAGAGGAGCGTCGTGTAAGCCAATGAAGGTGAATTGAGAAGTTCGCTGGAGGTATCACGAGTGCGAATGCTGACATGAGTAACGATAAAGGGAGTGAAAAACTCCCTCGCCGGAAGACCAAGGGTTTCTGTTCGACGCTAATCGGAGCAGAGTGAGTCGGCCCCTAAGGCGAGGCCGAAAGGCGTAGTCGATGGGAAACGGGTCAATATTCCCGTACCGGACATGATTGCGATGGGGGGACGGAGAAGGCTAGGTGAGCCAGGCGTTGGTTGTCCTGGTGAAAGTGAGTAGGCTGGTGTCCTAGGTAAATCCGGGATGCTCTAAGGCCGAGACACGAAACGAACTGACTACGGTCAGGAAGTCATTGATGCCACGCTTCCAGGAAAAGCCTCTAAGCTTCAGATCATGTGCGACCGTACCCCAAACCGACACAGGTGGTCAGGGTGAGAATCCCAAGGCGCTTGAGAGAACTCGGGTGAAGGAACTAGGCAAAATGGTGCCGTAACTTCGGGAGAAGGCACGCCGGCGTAGGGTGACGAGACTTGCTCTCCAAGCCCGAACCGGTCGAAGATACCAGGTGGCTGCAACTGTTTAGTAAAAACACAGCACTCTGCTAACGCGCAAGCGGACGTATAGGGTGTGACGCCTGCCCGGTGCCGGAAGGTTAAATGATGGTGTTAGGCTTCGGCCGAAGCTCTTGATTGAAGCCCCGGTAAACGGCGGCCGTAACTATAACGGTCCTAAGGTAGCGAAATTCCTTGTCGGGTAAGTTCCGACCTGCACGAATGGCGTAATGATGGCCACGCTGTCTCCACCCGAGACTCAGTGAAATTGAAATCGCCGTGAAGATGCGGTGTACCCGCGGCTAGACGGAAAGACCCCGTGAACCTTTACTATAGCTTCACACTGGACGCTGATGTTGCCTGTGTAGGATAGCTGGGAGGCTTTGAACCTCGGACGCCAGTTCGAGCGGAGCCAACCTTGAAATACCAGCCTGGCATCATTGGCGTTCTCACTCAGGTCCGTTATCCGGATCGAGGACAGTGTGTGGTGGGTAGTTTGACTGGGGCGGTCTCCTCCCAAAGAGTAACGGAGGAGCACGAAGGTACCCTCAGCACGGTCGGACATCGTGCAGTGAGTGCAAGAGCATAAGGGTGCTTGACTGCGAGACAGACACGTCGAGCAGGTGCGAAAGCAGGTTCTAGTGATCCGGTGGTTCTGTATGGAAGGGCCATCGCTCAACGGATAAAAGGTACTCCGGGGATAACAGGCTGATACCGCCCAAGAGTTCACATCGACGGCGGTGTTTGGCACCTCGATGTCGGCTCATCACATCCTGGGGCTGAAGTCGGTCCCAAGGGTATGGCTGTTCGCCATTTAAAGTGGTACGCGAGCTGGGTTTAGAACGTCGTGAGACAGTTCGGTCCCTATCTGCCGTGGGCGTTGGATGTTTGAGAAGGGCTGCTCCTAGTACGAGAGGACCGGAGTGGACGCACCTCTGGTGTTCCGGTTGTCACGCCAGTGGCATTGCCGGGTAGCTATGTGCGGACGGGATAACCGCTGAAAGCATCTAAGCGGGAAGCCCCCTTCAAGATGAGACATCCCTGAGGCCTAGAGCCTCCTGAAGGGCCCAGCGAGACCAGCTGGTTGATAGGCACGGTGTGGAAGCGCTGCAAGGCGTTGAGCTAACGTGTACTAATGGCCCGTGAGGCTTGACCCTATAACACCCAAGGGGTCTGGTCGTAGTGATAACGAAACGAGTGTGACAACACTTAGAAAACCGGATACGCGGATTAAGCCCACCGTGATACACGACAGGCTTAAGACGAAAGAGACGCCACAAAACACTGTCAGCATGATATGCATTACCTGTTACGCCTGACGACCATAGCGAGCGTGAACCACCTGATCCCATGCCGAACTCAGCAGTGAAACCGCTTAGCGCCGATGGTAGTGTGGGGTCTCCCCATGCGAGAGTAGGTCATCGTCAGGCACTTATTAAACAAAAAACCCAGCCACCCGGCTGGGTTTTTTGCGTTCAGAAAGAAAAAACACCCCTAGCCTTCTCTAACAACGTGGCCCCCTCCCGACGCGTGCACCGTACGTCATTGCCGAGTCACTGCACCGTCATTCCCGAGTGAGGTTATCGGGAATCCACCTTGACCTTGGCTTGCAGCAGCCCAAAACCCCAACTCAACATGGGTTCCCGCTAAGGGGCTGCGGGAATGACAAGAGCGGCTCGGAGGGCTGGGGCGAGTTATCGTCAGGCATTTATTAAGAAAAACCCCACCTTCAGTTGAAGCTGGGGTTTTTTGTTGGCCGCTGATAATGTTTTAAGCGCATCAAGCAGATAAATTATCGCTACTATTCTCACTACTTAGAAAGCATTAGACAGAAAGTGCTATGATGCGGCGATTAATGGGGGCATTTTCTTTTGAATATATGTTCACTTATGACATGAAATTACTTTAGAGGTGAAAGGGTGAGTGAAACAGTACCCACGTCGTGGCTTGTCTATTGCCGCCCAGGGTTTGAAAGTGACGCACTTGCTGAAATGCAGCACCATGCTAAGCAGCAAGAGGTAAGTTGCGAAGCTGCGCAAGGGGAAGGGTGGGCGAGCTTAACGCGCTTGGATGACGAACCTATTAATGATTTGCATCGTAAAGCGGCATTTAAGCGGCTTATTTTTGCTCGTCAAAGTTTAGCCGCTATGCCAGCTCTAACATTGTCCCGAGACGATCGGCTTACTGCTATTCTAGATCAGGTGAAGGCAAGTCGGTGGAGTTTTGAAGAAATCTGGCATGAAACGCCAGATACTAATGATGGCAAAGCATTAGCGGGCTTAATTAAAGCGCTGACAAAACCATTACAGAGTATGTTAAAAAAACGTGGTGCCCTGCGCGGTAAAGCAGGGGCTCGTCGGCTGCATATTTTCTGGACAGATGGCGATCGTGTTCAACTGGGCATGAGCTTTCCTGATAATCGGAGTGAACTGCTTAATGGTATTCGCCGGTTGCGTTTTCCTTCTCGAGCGCCAAGCCGATCAACGCTGAAGTTAGAAGAGGCATGGCATGAATTTATTCCCCGAGAAGAGTGGGATACGCGGCTTTCCGCCCACATGCAGGCAGCAGATCTAGGAGCCGCCCCAGGTGGCTGGACATGGCAGTTAGTGCAGCGTGGTATGTATGTTTATGCCATTGATAATGGGCCAATGGACAAGCAGCTAATGGCTACAGGGCAGATAGACCATCTTAAAGAAGACGGTTTTGTTTGGGAGCCGCCGCAACGAATGGATTGGCTAGTTTGCGATATCGTCGATAAGCCTGTGCGCGTGTTAGCAATGGTAGAAAGGTGGTTAACTCGCAAATGGTGCCGAGAGGCAATTTTTAATCTAAAGCTACCTATGAAGAAACGCTGGGATGAAGTTACTCGCTGTATTAACACCCTAGAAGAAGCGTTGGAAGCGGCGGGTGTGAGGGCTAAGATCACGTGTCGTCACCTCTACCACGATAGGGAAGAAGTGACGGTGCATGTGAGGCTTGATCACTAATTTAATGGCGCCTTAATTTAAGGGCAGCTAAGCTAGCGTCACAGTGTTAACAGCCAGGCTCGTATACACGAATTGTTTCGTCTTCTGTTAATAGAGGTAGAATACGTTGCATGGCCGTTGCACGTGCGTCACTTGAATGCCACTCTTTCCAAGCGCGAAGATCGCGCCATTTAGTAATCATAAGGCGGCGATCAGTATGGCCGAGTTCAACAAGTGTTTCACCACCGACAAACCCTCGCACGCCGAGTGAAACACGCATAGCTTCGCGGGCAGCTAGTTCATACTCTTCTTCCAGGCCAGGCATAATACGCCGTTCAATGATTACTTTGATCATGCTGTCTGTTTCCTAAACGAGATTGTAGATGACTGATAATACGTATGACCCATGTGCCTTTGATACATCGTTAGACACTACGGGGTTATATTGCCCTGAACCAATCATGCTGATGCATAACAAGGTGCGTGACATGACGCCTGGGCAGGTGTTGAAAGTAATAGCAACCGACCCTGCTACGACGCGGGATGTCCCAAAATTTTGTCAATTTTTGGGACATCAACTGTTGCAGCAAGATGAGTCCGGTGACCATTATGTGTATTTTATTCGCTTAGCGTGACAATGTGCAGCTGTGCGAGGCTAACCCTCCGAGATTCGGTTTTGGTGGATCGCCTCGCAAGTGTTTATTTAAGATCATCCTCTTTGTTTGGAACAACCATCATCGCCAGAGCTTCCAATGTCGCAGGGTCTTCATCCATTATGCGGCTAGCAATATGTCGTTGAAAAAAGTAAACCGTGCGATGTCTGGAATGAGCATCATAAAGGCACTTATCTCCAAGAAGGATGGGGGACATTGTAGCTTGTTGCTCATCGGCAAGTACTGCTTCAACGCTGCCATCGCTATAGAGACGCCATCCGTAGACCTGCTTCATATTCCAAGGTGCGTTGGGATGATTCATGCACAAAGCATGAGTACCAAGAGTATCTGGAAGTTGCTGGATCAGTGTGATCTCCCCAGACGCTTCATATTCGAAGTAGCTAGCGGATGCAGTCAGTTCATCGTATTTGTGGTCGGGGGGGAGGGCAAAAATCTCTTCTGTTTCTGGATCACGGTAGCCAATAAATTGGCCATTTTCATGACTGTCAAGTTCGTGACAAGCAGCGAGTGTCTCCATCCACGGGACCAAGCCAATCACGTTACCATTCTCTTGTAGCCCCCAGGCCAATACAGGCAGGCCGTAATACGTGTCGGGACTCGCAGCGAGCTGGTAGACCATCTCTAAGCCATCTAGCTCTGGTGCTAAACGGATTAAACATTTCTGCGCCTGCTGACGCTGACGCACGGTTTCCAGGTCGATGACCTGGGCAGAGCGGGGTGACAGGGTTGCGCCCATAATGTCCCTCCTTGTGCTGCGTGGTCACGACATCGGTGAGTAGCGTATGCTTGCCCACCACTTAGTTCACCAATAGCACAGGTTGCTCAGAAGGTTAAGAGGGTATGTGATTTTTAATTATCAGAACAGCGATTAAATTGATCTCGTAGCGCTTGGTGTTCAATTTTTACTCGTTGCAGTTGCTGCCAGGGAGCCTGGGGATTGCGCAGCGACAACCAAGTGTTCTGATAGTTTTTAACCGCTTCTGGCGGCGTTATTTCGTGAATATTAATTAGTTGATTAATCGCCGTCAGCCACTGTAAAGAAATTTGTTCGACAGGAGCAAGCCATGCTGGAAAATCGTCCTGCAAGCATACACTAGCTTTTGGCTGCGTTGACTCGAGAGCTTCATTGGCTTCTGTCAGGCGTTGGTAGGCAAGTAGTACAGTCCTTAATACTTCTGCTGTTAACGGGCGCTCTTGTAGTGTCTTCAGGTGGTTTTCAAGCGTCGCAGAATCTTGTTGCCAGTTGCTGTTGAATTGGTGAACTACCATCTGTTCAAGATAAGCCACCGCTGCTAAATGCTTATTGATATTGGGTAGGCTGGCACTATCTAAAGGATCGCTAGCTCTGGAAAAGCTTTTTTCCCACTCTTCGGAATCAAAAATGGCATTCCAACTGACCGCTGGAAGCTGCTCAGTTTTGAGTTCAGTTAACTGGGCTAATCGAGCTTTATTGTCATCACTTAAGCTGTCAGGCACGTCGCTGTTCCAGCAAGCACTTAAGCGTTGCCATAATTCACGCTCATATAGCCACTGTTGGCTAGGGGGAGCGACACGACCTAATTGATTGTTCCGTGCTGCGATGAGTGATGTTATCTGACACTCACGTAATGCATATACGTTGAGCATGCCTTCACGGGTTTCTGGAATATCGAATAGTCGCTCTCGACGTTCAGGAAACTCACCAACATTAGATGGAGAGTAACGCTCAATAGTAGCAATTGAAAGATCGCTGGTAAGCTGTTGGTGATACTCTATCCAGGGTTGTTCAGCACTACTATTATTGCAGCCCGCGAGGAATAAGCTGGCACTAACGGCCAGCCATAACAGACGTTGTGGGTAGGGTGTCATTGATTACTCCTGTCGACTGATCCACGTTAACCGCCAAGCAAGTAATAGTGCGGCCGTGCTGAGTCCAGCAATCAGGCCTATCCAGTAACCGTGCACACCCATTGGTTCTGACAGGTTACCAATCCCATGAGCTCCTAGCCAGTGACCACCGCCTAAACCGACAATCCAATAAGAAAGCACCGTGATAACCATCACAATTCTTGTGTCTTTATAACCTCTTAACGCCCCTGCCAAGTTGACTTGAAGTGAGTCTGAGAGTTGGAAAATCACCGCTAGGGATATGATAGTAAGTGCTAGTGCTTGAATGTCAGCATTAGAGGTGTACAGCGAAATCACCGGTACCGCGGTAACCCACAGCAAGGTACTGTTAATGGCGGCGACAATAACGCTGATGACAATACCGTTCCAAGCCACGGTACGTGCCATGGCGAAACGCTGTTGGCCTAATGTATTACCTACACGTACGGTAAGTGCCATGCTTAATGACATAGGTAGCATAAACAGAATCGTCGTGAAGCTTAGTGCGATTTGGTGAGCCCCTACTGTGACCTCTCCAAAGCTGGCAATAAACAGGGCTATTAACGTAAATAGTGTCACTTCGACAAAAATGGCTACCCCGATGGGCACGCCCACCACCACAAGTTCGCGGATACCGGATAGCTTTGGTGGCGTAAATGTTTTCCAAATAGAAACACTACGGTAGGTGCGGCCTTTACGGGTATAGAGCGCCATCGAAACGGCCATTGTCCACATTGATAGTGCAGTGGCTATGCCACAGCCGAATGCACCTAACGCAGGCAGTTGTTGCAGGCTGCCGGGCAGCCCGTTACCAAATAAACTAACAAGTCCGTCACCACCGTAGATAAGCAAATAATTGCTAGGAATATTAACGGCTAGTCCTACTAAGCTTATCCATAAGGCGGGGCGGGTGTGGTTCATACCATCTGAGAAGGCTCTAAGTGCCTGAAAAAGAGCAATTCCCGGCATACCAAAGGCAACGGCAGTTAGGTAGGCAGCAGACTCGCGTGCGACTGCAGGAGGCACCTGCATAAGCTCGAATATCGGTGTGACGACTGTCCACAGCAGCACAGCTGCAATAATCCCGAGCACTAATGCAACCCACAATGCCTGGTGAACCGCAGGACGGATGTCAGTATTTCGTTGGCCACCTAACAGGTGCGCCACAATAGGGGTAAGGCCCATTAACGTGCCGGTCATAAACAGCATCAGCGGCATCCACAGGCTTGAACCAACCGAGACTGCAGCGAGATCAGTGGCGTTGTGTCGTCCGGTCATAATAACGTCGACCACACTCATACCCGCTTGCGCTAACTGAGCACCGCAGATGGGTAACGCTAACGCTATTAACGTGCGTGTTTCTGGCCAATAAATCGATTTGGTATTGCTAGTAAAGCCGCCCAAGGTGTGGTTCCTATTCAGCAAAGAGACCTAAGAAAAGCCTTTAGAATAGCAGGAGTTACTGTTGTTTCGGTAGCCATTTAGTAAGCAGGCTATTCTTTGGTTCGCAGGTGCGCTACGGGTATACTGTGAGGATTGGGCATTACCCATCAATAGATTATGTGAAACAGTTGGTGAATTGGTTCTATGGTGAAAAATAAACAGCAGCACTGGACGCTTAACGATATTACGGCGCTATTTGATGGTGTGTTTTTTGAGCATTACCAGACACGTTTGATCAGGGGCGGAGACGAGCCTGTTTATCGCCCTAGCAACGTTGATACGCCATATCACCAAGTGATTTTTGCGCGCGGTTTTTTCGCCAGTGCTTTGCATGAGATTAGCCACTGGTGTATTGCTGGTGAAAAGCGTCGACAGCTGGAAGATTACGGTTACTGGTACCTACCTGATGGACGCGACGCACAGCAGCAACTCGCCTTCGAAAAAGCGGAAATCGCACCACAGGCGCTGGAGCAGCTGTTTACCCACGCCTGTGGGCGCACGTTTCACGTAAGTGTGGATAACTTGGGTGGGAACGTTGAGGTGGATCGTGAGGCATTTGCTAACAGCGTCGCCGCCAAAGCTAACAACTACTTGGAAATCGGGCTGCCGCTGCGTGCCAACGCTTTTTTAGTGGCGTTGACACACTATTATCAGCACCAAGCGACTCTGGCACAGGCCGTTAAGCAGGGGCTGGAAGCACTGGATGTTGTATCGCTCGAAACGGCTTAGTCTTTTTCGGTAAGTTGCTTGTGTAGCGTCAGCATGACCTCAATTTCATGTTCAGGCCGCATCGGCTCGAACCCTAAATCGTTAAACGTATCGCTACGCAGGCGGTGCCACTGATTTGCGCTAATTGTTTCATAGAGCACTTGTGCAGGTGCTAGTTCCACAAAAGGGTCAAGACCGTAAGTATCAAACAGACGGGCTAGCGCTGCTTCATCTTCACCATTATCGCTAGTGTACAACGTAGCTGAAAAGTGATCGGTTTCTAATTCACGTATGACATCTAAAGGACTGACGCCCAGACTTTCCAGCTCTTCAATGCTGTAAGCCCCCATCACGTTGGTATCTTCAGTGATCCAGCTGTCGTCAGGTTGAATAAGGGTCTGCTTAATACGCCCATCGGGTAACGACCAGGCAATAGCCAGCGGCAAGCCGTCTTCTTCGCCCGTCTCAATGGCAATAAATCCTGGGTAATCAGCCACGCTGTGCTCCTTTTAAGTTTCCGCATCAAGGCGAAAAAAACGCTGGGCAGTTCGAGTGGTTGCGGCCCCCAGCTCGGTTTCAGTCACGTTATGCCACTGGGCAATCTCTCTGACAATCCATGGTAGCAAGGCTGGCTCGTGACGGCGCCCTTTCAGCTTTGCTGGAAGGTTGCGGGGTAGTAAGTAGGGGCAGTCGGTTTCCACCATGAGCCTTTCTAAGGGAATATCCTTCACGATTGAGCGAAGGTGGTGGCCTCTGCGCTCATCACAAATCCAGCCGGTTAAACCAATATGAAGATCTAAATCAAGATAGCCGTGGAGTGTCTCTCGGTCAGCGGTGAAACAGTGAATAACGGCTTCGCTGATATCATCGCGCCAGCTATGCAGTATCTCACGCATTCGCTGTCCAGCGTCCCGCTCATGTAAAAAGAGCGGCAAGCCACTTTCAATGGCGAGCGCCAGCTGAGCCTCAAACGCTCGTTCTTGCTCAGCAGGTGTCGAGAAATTGCGATTAAAATCCAGCCCACACTCGCCAACGGCAACCACTTCGGGTTGTTGGTGCAGTGCTTTCAACTGGTTCGCCACATCGCTATTCCACCCGCTAGCATCATGCGGATGAACCCCCGCAGTGGCATATATGCCAGGGACCTGCTGAGCCATCTTAACGGCTAGCTCAGCATGTTCAATATCAGTACCCGTCACGATAAGAGTTGTTACATTAGCCGCTTTTGCTCTGGCAATGACATCTACTAAATCGCGCTGAAAACTTTCATGAGTCAGGTTAGCTCCAATATCGACTAAGGGAGCACCGGAACGAAATTGCAGCGCTTCTGGTAAAAAGCTATCCACAGCACTTGTTGTCAAACGTCATACCCTCCAGCGCCAATTAAATAATCGATAACAGCCAGGCATTCGTCAATGGGTTAGCTAGCTGCAGAACACTATTGTAACGCCGGTAAGTAACAACAACTAATGGTCTGGCTTGGTTGAGTAGCTTAATCGAATGGCATGAATTGCAAAAAAACTGGCTCGAAAGGTAAACAGCAATGCGGTTTTTACTCTTAACATGAAGATGCAGTATGCAATAAATCGGGCTAAAGGCTCTTTTAATAACAACAATAGACGGGTGAAAAATATGCAGCTATCACGTCATTTCGCTATTTCTACACTAGCAGCGGCGGTTATTGCCGCTGGCTATGCACCCAGCGTGGCCGCCAATGATGGTATTTCAGATAATGAGATTCGTATTGGCTATCTGGCTGATATGTCAGGCGTTTATCGTGATCCGATAGGGCCGTTAGGGCAAGATGCCATTGAAATGGCGATTGAAGATATGGGTGGCAGCGTCCACGGCGCTGAGGTGGTGGTCTTTAGCGCGGATGATCGTAACAGCCCAGATGTTGGCTCAAGCGTTGTGCGCGAGTGGATTGATGAACGCAATGTCGACATGGTCACGGGGCTAGTGGCGTCATCGGTTACTTTGGCAGCAGTAGGCTTGCTAGAAGATGCGGATAAACTTGGTTTGGTAAATGGCGCTGTTTCCTCTAGCGTTACTAACGAACACTGCTCTCCCAACCATATTCACTGGGTATATGATACCTGGGCGATGTCTAACGGTACGGCCAAAGCCATCACGCAAGAAGGCCATAAAAATTGGTATTTGCTCAGTGCCGACTACTCATTTGGCCATGCGCTTGAAGCAGATGTTGAACGTGTGGTCACTGAAAATGGTGGAACGATAGTCGGTAGCGCGCGCCATCCCTTCCCGAACAACGATTTCTCCTCCTTCATGCTGCAAGCCCAGGCATCGGGTGCTGATGTAATTGCCCTCAATAATGCCGGTGGAGACACCATCAATGCCGTACAAACGGCTGGCGAGTTCGGTATTACCCAAGCGGGTCAGATTCTAGCGGGTATGGTGCTGTTCAGCACCGATATACGCAGCATTGGTCTCGAAAATGCCCAAGGGCTGCAGTTCACCAAAGCATGGTATTACGACTTAAATGATGAGACCCGTGCGTGGGCAGAGCGTTTCCGTGAGCGTACCGGCAGCATGCCTACCATGGTACACGCAGGTCTTTATTCCAGTACCCGCCACTACCTAGAAGCCATTGAGGCAACGGGAACAGACGATACGCAAACTGTTCGTCAGCAGATGGTCGATACCCCGATTAATGACGTGTTTGCAACGGGCGGCTATATCCGTGAGGACGGTCGTATGGTGCATGACATGTACCTCGTGGAAGTAAAAACGCCAGAAGAATCTGTTGATGAAGATGATCTTTTCAGAATTGTGCGCACTATTCCCGCCGAGGAAGCGTTCCGGCCACTGTCTGAAAGCGTCTGCCCACTCGTTAACCAGGGATAAAACGCTGACGCCTTATCAACAAACATAACAATAAGGACTTGGCATGGAACACATCTCTACCATTCACCGTAATACGATTGGCGCTGCGTTAAATCGCAGCGCCCGAAAATATTCTGACCAGCTTGCGCTAACGTTTGGTGAGCGAACATGGAGCTATCAGTCGCTTAATGACGCTGCTAACCGAGTGGCCAACGGCTTGTTAGCGGCCGGTCTTTCGCCTGGAGACCGGTTGGCGGTATACGGTAAAAACTCAGATGCTTATGTCATCGCCTGGCTTGCCTCCACCAAAGCAGGCTTAGTACATGTGCCTATTAATTTCGCGCTAAGTAGCGACGAGCTGCGCTATATCCTTGAGCAATCTGGGGCGAAAGGGCTGCTAAGCGATATCGCATTAGCTGGCAAAGTAGAGGAAGCAACCCAAGGATTAGCATTAACGGTCAGTGGAACCCTGCATGCTGATCAACAAGGTAGTCAATCAGGCAGTTTCGATGTTTTAACTTGTGTACGTTCTTCGCCATCAACAAGTGAACCAGCGGTTGCTTTAGAGGGAAGCAGTCTTGCACAGCTGCTCTATACCTCTGGCACAACGGCAGCACCTAAAGCGGCAATGATGAGCCATCAAGCGCTGATGGCAGAATATATGGCCTGCATGGTGGAGTTGGATATCAAGGGAGGCGACGCCATGTTGGCTGCTCTTCCGCTTTACCACTCTGCACAAATGCATGTGTTTTTAATGCCCGCTCTGCTACTGGGTGCTCCCGTTCACCTGCTGGAAGCGCCGCTGCCAGATAGCTGCCTCGCGGCCATTGCCGAACAAAAAATCGTATCGTTTTTTGCACCACCCACGGTGTGGATTAGCTTGCTGCGCCATGCTGACTTTGATCAGTTCGATTTGACTACGCTCAAGAAAGCGTACTACGGCGCTTCAATCATGCCGGTGCCTGTTTTGGAAGAGATGCAGCAGCGTTTCTTAGGCGTGGGTTTATATAACTGCTATGGGCAGAGTGAAATTGCTCCTTTGGCAACGGTGTTACGCCCAGAAGAGCATGCTGAACGTCCCGCATCGGCGGGGCGGCCGATACTTACGGTAGAAACGCGCATTGTTGATTTGGAAATGAACGACGTTGCCCCTGGTGAGCACGGTGAGATTGTTCACCGTTCGCCGCAGCTAATGACGGGCTACTGGGATAAGCCTGAGATGACCGCTGAATCGTTCCAGGGCGGCTGGTTCCATTCTGGCGATGTGGGCTACTTCGATGAAGCTGGCTACTTATATGTTGTGGACCGGATTAAAGACGTTATCAACACGGGGGGAGTACTGGTAGCCAGCCGTGAAGTGGAAGAGGCGCTGTTTAAGCACTCGGCCATTTCGGAAGTGGCGGTAGTGGGGCTGCCTGATGAAAAGTGGATTGAAGCGATTACCGCTGTGGTGGTGCTGAAAGAGGGGCAAGCGGTGAGTGAGGATGCGCTTATCCATCATGCAAAAAGCTTGATTGCACCCTACAAGGTTCCTAAACGCGTGGTATTCGCAGAGACACTGCCAAAGAGCACCGCCGGTAAAATTCTTAAACGCCACCTGCGCCAAGACCTAAAGGAGTGAGCATGGACGAGCAAACACAGGCGCTATTTCATGACATGATCTCCCGCTGCTTAGCGCAGGAAGTGACCCCTTTCTACGAACAGTGGGAAGCGGCCGGTGAAATACCACGCTCTTTATGGAAAGCGTTGGGTGCCGCTGGCCTATTGGGGATTGACCTTGATGAAACCTATGGTGGCTCCGGTGCCGATATTGCCATCACCCAACTGGCACTGGAGGAGATGTCTCGGCAAGGGTTTGGTGGGCTAGCCAGCGCTTACAATATTCACGCCAATATTGTCATGCCTTACCTGCAAAATTTAGGCACTGATGAACAGCGCGAAACGTGGCTACCCCGCATGGCAAGCGGTGAATGGTTGGGAGCGATTGCCATGAGCGAGCCTCATGCTGGCAGTGACTTGGCAGCCATGAAAACCCGTGCCACCAAAACAGCCGATGGGTGGATGCTCAACGGCAGCAAACTGTTTATTACCAATGGCCAAGTAGCAGATCTCGTGATTGTCTGTGCAAAAACAGACCCCAGTGCCGGTGCAAAAGGGGTCTCACTGTTTTTGGTCGATACGTCACTCCCTGGTTTTTCCCGTGGCAAGCCGATTAAGAAAATTGGCCAGCACGCCAGCGATACAGCAGAGCTGGCGTTTGATCAGTTGCATCTGCCAGCGAGCGCACTGCTAGGTGAAGAGGGCGCTGGGTTTCGCTATCTCATGCAAGAACTTCCTCGGGAACGCCTAGGCGTAGGTGCGCAAGCGCTTGGCGCAGTAGAGGGCGCGTTGGCATTAACCCTTGATTATGTCACCCAGCGTCACGCATTTGGCCAGCGCGTGGCCGATTTTCAAAATACCCGCTTTACGCTGGCTGAGATCAAGGCACAGCTGGATGTCGCGCGAGCCTACTTTGATCAGTGCGTTAATAAGTATCGTCAGGGCACGATGACAAGTACCGATGCGGCGATACTCAAATTACAGCTCAGCGAGCTTCAGTGTCGCGCTGTTGATCGGTGCCTTCAGCTGTTTGGCGGTTATGGCTACACCCATGAATACCCGATTTCACGGTTCTATTTAGATGCACGTGTACAGACGATTTACGCCGGTAGTTCTGAGATTATGAAAGAAGTGGTCGCACGCTCGCTGTTGGGCAAAGTGGCTTAAGCTTTTTTAAGCCCGTTTCTTAAGCTCTTACCTGCCGTGTGCCATTACTAAGGAGAGACTATGCAGCTGGATAGCGTTGTGATTGTAAGCGGTGCTCGCACCGCCATTGGTGGGTTTGGTGGGTCCCTCTCATCTTTCGCACCCCATGAGTTAGGCACCATCACGGCCCAGGAAGCACTACGTCGTGGGGGCATTACTGGCGCTGATATCGACCACTCGGTGTATGGACATATTATTACTACCGGCCCCGAAGATGCCTACCTTGCCCGTCATATCGCACTGAATGCGGGCGTGCCGAAAGAAGCGGGTGCTTTTAATGTTAACCGGCTATGTGGTTCCGGCGTGCAGGCGGTGGTATCGGCGGCGCAGCAAATCGCGCTGGGGGACAGCCGACTGGCATTGGCGGGTGGGGCTGAGTCGATGTCACGAGGTGCTTATCTACTGCCGCCCCAAGCACGCAATGGCATACGCCTGGGCGATGCCAATATCCAAGATCTTACCCTCGGCATTCTTAGTGACCCCTTTGGCAGCGGGCACATGGGGATGACTGCTGAAAATATCGCCAAGCAGTATGGCTTAAGCCGCGAGCAGCTGGATCAGTTTGCGGTGGATAGCCACCGTAAGGCGGCTAAAGCCATTGCAGAAGGGCGTTTTGACGAGCAAATCGTGCCTGTTGAAGTGACAAAAGGTAAGCAGACGGTTTCCTTTGCCCGTGATGAACATGTGCGTGAAGGCGTTGAGTTAAGTGATCTAGCCCGGCTTAAACCGGCCTTTAAAAAAGAGGGAGTAGTAACGGCAGGAAACGCCTCGGGGATCAACGACGGCGCAGCGACCTTGGTGCTGGCGCATGCCGATGAAGCACAGCAACGCAATTTAACGGTGAGGGCGCGACTTCGTGTGGCAACCACCGCCGGTGTGGAGCCTTCGGTAATGGGATTAGGGCCAATCCCTGCGGTGAAACGCTGCCTCCAACAGGCAGGGCTGACGATCAATGATATTGATGTGATTGAGTCCAACGAAGCGTTTGCAGCACAAGCAATGGCGGTTGCCGATACGCTAGGATTCCCATTGGAAAAACTAAACCCGAACGGCGGTGCGGTGGCGCTTGGGCATCCTGTCGGTGCGACCGGTGCTATCTTGATCCTGAAAGCCTTGCATGAACTGGAGCGATGCCAGGGCCGCTATGGCTTGATCACGCTGTGTATCGGCGGTGGTCAGGGCATTGCGTTGTTAATCGAACGCGAGTAACAAACGGTTTCCAATAACAATCGACAGGTGTGTTTTATGTCTACGATAACGCCAAAAATACTTTCTTCTACGCCGTCAGCGACGAACTCGCCTCTGTTAATCAGAGACTTGCTGGAGTCTGGTGTTCGAATGGCGGGAAACAATCAGATTGTTTATCGAGACCAGAGCCGTCATGACTATCGGCGTTTTCGTGAGCGGGTACACCAGCTTGCCCATGCGCTCACCGCACAAGGCGTTCAGGCAGGTGATGTGGTGGCGGTGTTGGACTGGGACAGCCATCGCTATTTAGAGTGCTTTTTCGCCATTCCCATGATTGGTGCCGTGCTGCATACCGTCAATGTGCGTTTGGCACCTGAGCAAATTCACTACACGATGGAACACGCTGAAGATGTCTTTGTGCTGGTGCATGAGGATTTCGTGCCGCTATTAGAACCACTTGCTGACCAACTACCTAACATACGCGGTTATCTGCTTTGCCAAGAAACGGCTAGCACGGTTAATACGTCGCTGCCGTTAGTGGGGGAGTTTGAAGCGCTGTTAAGTGAGCAGCCAACTCATTACGAGTTTCCTGTGTTTGATGAAAACGCAGTGGCCACGCTGTTTTACACCACAGGCACCACCGGCAACCCAAAAGGGGTATTTTTTACCCACCGCCAATTAGTCCTGCATACACTCGGTGAAGCTAGTACCTTCCAAGCACCGGGCTTTGAGTTGCTCAACCGTGACAAGGTATATATGCCTATCACGCCGATGTTTCATGTGCATGCCTGGGGCGTGCCTTACACCGCCACCTTGATGGGAGCGACCCAGGTATATCCTGGCCGCTATGAGCCGGAAATGTTGGTGAAGCTGCTGGTAAACGAAAAGGTCGATTTTTCTCACTGCGTGCCAACGCTGTTAAATATGGTGGTGAGCGCTGACGCCGTTGCATCGAAAAAAATTGATTTAACCGGTTGGAAGGTGCTGGTGGGCGGAAGTGCGCTTACTCAGGCGTTGGCCAGCCGTGCTTGGTCACTCGGAATCGATACGCGCAGTGCCTACGGCATGTCAGAAACTTGCCCACTATTAACGGCCGATATCTTACCTCGGGATGTCACAGAAGCTAATTTTGAAGAACAGCTTCCTTGGCGGTGTAAGGCTGGTTTGCCCGTGCCTCTGGTGAAGTTACAGGTGGTTGATGCCAATGGAGAGCCGTTACCCCATGATGGTGTTAGCGTGGGAGAAGTGCGTGCCCAGGCACCTTGGCTAACCCAAGCCTATTACAAAGAAGAGAAGCGCAGTGAAGAGCTTTGGCGGGATGGCTGGCTTCATACCGGTGACGTTGGTTCGATTGATGAGCATGGCTTCCTGACTATTAGCGACCGTATCAAAGACGTTATCAAAACCGGCGGAGAGTGGCTCTCTTCGCTAGAAATAGAAAGCTATATCAGCCAATGCCCAGGCGTGGCGGAAGTGGCGGTGATTGGCGTTGCGGATGATAAATGGGGCGAGCGGCCGGCGGCACTCGTCGTCCCCAGCGATGTAAATAACCCACCCACGGCAGAAGACGTGCAGAATTTTATGGAGCAGTTCGTAGAGCAGGGCAGTATCAACCGATGGGGCATACCATCGATGATTCGCTTTGTAGATGAAATTCCTAAAACCAGTGTGGGTAAACTGGATAAAAAACGTATTCGCACTGAGATCTAAACGCTAGCGTTTAATGCCCGCCGTTTGAGCCTTTCGGTAGGCGGCGGGCGAGTTCCCTGTCCACTGTTTGAACGCTCGGCTAAAACACGCTAGGTCTTCAAAGCCCAGTTTTTCTGCAATTGTGGTCAGTGGTTGTGTGCTGCGAGTGAGTGCTTGAATAGCATAGTCGCGACGGTATTCGTCTTTAACCGCTTGGAAATGGGTACCTTCAATTTTCAAGTGTCTTGAGAGTGTACGAACGGACATATGGACAGCGTCTGCGACATGTTGAACAGTACATGAGGTGGGTAAGTGGCGGCTAAGGTGTTCGCGAACACGATGGGTGATCAAGCGATCCTCAAAAGAGACATAAAACCAATCCGCTGGAGCGCGCTGTAAAAATGCGCCCAAATGCTGTTTAGTTTGACGGATAGGATGGTCTAGAAACGTTTTATCAAAATAAACAGCCGTTTGTGGTTGGTCAAACCTTACTTTGCCAGGGTAAAAGTAGAGGTAGTCAGCGCTGTGGGCGGGTTGGTCGTAGCCACATTCCATTAGAATAGGTGGAATTTTGCGCGCTATCATCCATGAGGCGATACCGTGAAAAAGCTTCAACATTAGCTCATGAATTAATATTCGGCTTCCTTGAAGTGGCGCATGTTCTTCTAGCGCCATGCGGGCCAACTCACCTTCAATCGTAAAGCAATAGCTAAAATCATCTAACAGAATGCGGAAAAACTGCGTATAGCGGTGAAGCGCAATCTGCAGAGTGGGCGCGTCTAGCAAGCTTAGGCACAGTAGCTTTAGCGTTCCACAGCGTAGCGGCCTGGAGAAAAACCCCGGTGTTTCATCATCCAACTCAAGGGCCAGTAAGCGGTAAAGCTCGGCAAACTGCTCAACCGTGACCCGCCCATTAGGCGCGCTCAGCAGAAAGGGAGAAATCCCTGCCTGTTCTAAATAACGGGTAGGAGCGAGTTCGGTGGCAGGTAAACCACATAATAGCTCGTTCACAAAGTGCATTGAGACGGTAACAGTCACGATGTCAGCCCTAAACGTGTAGCTTGGCACTACCTTGTTATTATCACGTGATGAAGAGACGTTAGCACGATGTGTCGTTTGGCACTATAAGGGGCCTCCTTAACACGAGCGCATGCGTTACACTGTGCGCCTCATGATGAAGGAGGACACTGCGTGACCTTGTTACGACTAGAACAGCTGCAACTTGCTTACGGCACCCAAGTACTGCTTAACCGCGCCGACCTGACGGTTGAAAAAGGCGAGCGGCTGGCGCTGGTCGGGCGCAACGGCACCGGTAAGTCAACGCTATTAAAATTAGTAGCGGGTGACATTCATGCTGATGACGGCACTATTTGGCGAGCGCCTGGCTTGAAGATCGGCGTATTGTCTCAGGAGCTGCCTGAATCCTCTTCAGGCATGACGATTTTTGATATGGTCGCTCAAGGGCTGCCGGAAGCGGGGGAGCTGCTTTCCGAATACCAGCACCTGATCAATGACCCCGACCCCGATATGAATCGCATGGCCAAGCTGCAAACGCGCATCGAGGCCATCGACGGCTGGTCTTTCCATCAGAGTATTGATGTTGTACTTACTCGCTTAGGTTTGCCCCCTGAAGCCGAAATGAGCGCGCTTTCCGGCGGCTGGCGCCGTCGTGTTGCATTGGCGCGAGCATTGGTGTCTGAACCTGACTTATTGCTTCTTGATGAGCCTACTAACCATCTTGACCTGGACACCATTGCTTGGTTGGAAGAGCAACTGCTGGCCTTCAACGGCGCGGTATTACTAATTACCCACGATCGGGCCTTTTTATCTAAACTGGCCACCACGATCCTTGAGCTAGACCGCGGCAAGCTAGGCCGTTACCCCGGTAACTACGCCGAGTATCAAGAGCGTAAACAGCACGAGCTGGAAGTAGAAGCCCGTGAACATGCGCTTTTTGACAAAAAACTGGCCCAAGAAGAAGTTTGGATACGGCAAGGCGTTAAGGCGCGGCGTACCCGCAACGAAGGGCGTGTGCGGGAACTTGAGCAGATGCGCGTAGAGCGCAGCCAGCGCCGTGAGCGCCAAGGGACTGCTAACCTCACTGTCGACAGCGGCGAGCGTACTGGTAAGCGAGTGGTCGAGCTAAAAGGTGTCACCCAGCGCTTTGGCAGTGATGTCATTCTGCGTGATGTGAACCTTGAAGTGATGCGTGGCGACCGCATCGGTTTCCTTGGCCGCAACGGTGCCGGTAAAACAACGCTGCTGAAAATTCTGCTAGGCGAGCTTGCCCCAACCGAAGGCAGTGTTCAGCTGGGTACCAATTTGAAGGTGGCTTACTTCGACCAGTTACGCGCTGGCCTGGAGCTTGAAAAAACCGTCTATGACAACGTCGCTCAGGGCAGTGACCGGGTAACCGTAGGCGGCAAAGATCGCCACGTGATGAGCTATCTTCAGGATTTTCTGTTCACCCCTGACCGCGTTCGACAGCCGGTAAAAGCACTTTCCGGCGGTGAGTCTAACCGCCTGCTGTTAGCCAAGCTGTTTACCCAGCCGGCCAACGTACTGGTGCTGGATGAGCCGACTAACGACCTGGACATGGAAACCCTAGAGCTGCTTGAAGAGCTGCTGCTGGACTTTGATGGGACGCTGCTGCTGGTTTCCCACGACCGAACATTTATGGATAACGTCGTGACCAGCATGCTGGCCTTTGAAGGCGAAGGCTGTGTGCGTGAGTATGTGGGTGGCTATACGGACTGGATTCGTCAGGGGGGGAAGTTACCGCCTGCCCCATGGGAAGGTGCTGCTCGCCAGAATACTGAGCCGACCAGCGTTTCGGTTGAAAAAACGCCAGAGAAGCCGGTTGCCGAGCCCGCTAAAAAAACCGTCAAGCTCTCTTACAAAGTGCAGCGGGAATTAGACGCATTACCCGCTCAGATTGAACGCCTTGAGAATGAAGTAGAGGCGTTAGAGCAAGAAATTGGCGATCCAGCCTTCTATCAGCAAGAAGCCGAAGCGGTAAATGCCAAGCTGCAAGCGCTGGAGGAAGTACAGAAGACGCTTGAAGAAGCAATGGAGCGCTGGATGGAGTTAGAAGCAATGGCCAACGGTGAATAGCGACGGTCGCCAATGAATTAAGGCACCCCTTAGGGTGCCTTCTTCACGACTTATTCGTCGCTCTTTTCGCCTTTTTTGCCGACCCGAACGGCTAAAACGTCACACTGCGCGCCATGTAGTACGCCGGTAGAAGTAGAGCCAAGCAGCAGAGCAAAGCCGTGACGCCCATGGGAGCCAACCACGATGAGATCGACGTTATGCTCTTCTGCAAAGCGGTGAATTTCAGTGTCCGGCATACCGACCACAACGTGTTGGTCGGCAGGGGCGACGTGGGGTGCAGAAATTTCTGCTAGTCGTTTTTTAGCGTGGTCATCTAGCTGGTCTTGAATACTGGTAAGATCCATCGGAATATCGCCGCCGTAAGCGAAGCCCAAAGGTTCGAGAGTGTGCATGATAGAAATCTTTGCGTCGTTATTACGTTCAGCAATAGCGACTGCGCGCTCTAAGATTCTATGAGAGTCTTTGGTCAGATCAACGGCGACTAAGATGTGGTGATAGCTCATGGCTTATCTCCTTGGTGATAGTTAACAAAAAGCTTTGTTAGATGACCTCTACTTTAGGTTGCAAGCGCAATCTTAACAACGATCTGTGTCATGCTTTTTTAAGTTAAACCCGTTTTGATGGCTCATGAAGATGGCTGGTATTTACGCCCGGCACTTATACCGGCACTTATATGCTGGTGCTCATAGTTCGTACTTACAGCCCGTGTTTACAAATCGTATTTAGAATCAGGAGAGCTGCCTAGATGGAATGGTTAATTATCATTTTTATTTTGATGTTTGTTATTGCGCCGGTGATGTGGTTGAAACCCAGCCCACAGCAAAAGCGCCAAATGGCGCTGCGGACTAGCGCCACGAAACAAGGGGTAACGATCAAGATGGAAAAGCCCCCGCTGCATCATTTTAGAGGAACGATGCCCGCCTATCGTTGGTATTTTTCCCAGCAGCAGCCAGGGCCTGATTTTGTGTTGGTGCGTGAGTCAAACGCAAGTGAAGCGCTGGAGCTTTATCATGCCGGGTGGCGTTGGCGTATTGCGCCATTACGGCCGCTGCCAGAAATGGCAAGCGTCTCTTTGAAAGCCCTGCTAGAGCGCCTTCCACAAGATGCATTGGTGATTGAGTCAAACTCTACGGCGCTAACGCTTTGGTGGTGGGAGTCGCAAGCTGCCGAGCGGTTCTCTACTTATATAAAAGATTTTCAGGCACTAAAAGAAGCACTAGGTGGGTTATCAGACCGCCCTGCTGCAAGGCCGCTAAATGGGGCTGGCGAAACAGCAGGGCATTAAAACAGCAGGGCACTATAGGAAATCTTATGCCGAGGGACCGTCTTGGTCTCTTGCTTGAATCGCCATGCCATTAGACTCTATTAGCGCTAGCCACTTATCTAACTGGTCTAAATCACTCTCGCTGAGCCCAGCCAGCATCTCTTTGCGCGCCGCTTGGACAACGCTATCAATTTGCTCAAGCAGCGGCATTGCAGCGGGCGTTAGGTAAAGCCGCTTGCTACGGCGGTCATTATCACAGGCTCGTCGTTCGACTAGCCCTTGCGCTTCGAGTTGTCCCAGTGTTCGTACTAATGACGGAGCTTCTACGCCAATTGCCCTTGCTAAATCACACTGTGGGTTGCCTTCGCCTAATTTCCAAAGATGATAAAGCGTCACCCAGCGTGTCTGGGTTAGCCCTAACGGGGCAAGCCTTCGGTCAATAATAGAGCGCCACAGGTGGGGCAGGCGTGCAATGCGAAAACCAATTGTTGAAGGCATAATAAACAGCTACCGAAAAGTGTAAGTAGGCGAATTGTCATAAGCTGCGGCGCTGAATGCAAGGCGTTATGTTATTCATCCGTTGATGAATCGTTTTCAGAGCTGTTGTTTCCAGGTACAAAGCGGCGCAAATTTAGCGCGCTCAAGCCGCTTGGTTGGATCTTACTGTCCGCTATCGTGGCTTTTTCCAAATCTTCCGAAACAGTAAAGCGGATCAGCCCCAGCCGTTGTCCGCTATCCGTCATAATATCGATACGCCACTCTCCCGACGGAGATTCAGGGAAATTTTGCTTATGGCTCCACGCACGGTATCCCTGTTCTCGTCCTCCGTTGATAGCAAGCTCTACTTCATCTAACAATTCACCGTTGTGGTGCCATACATGATGAATCGTCTCGCTTAATCCACGGGGTGCTCTAATAGCGGTGTAAACGTAAAGACCTTTAGAGCGAATCGCGTCTGGCGTAAGCGCCATGGACCCTTGCGGTTCACGGCTCTGAATATCTAGAGCTGGAGAGAGTGCACTATTTGTCATCCATAGACTGGCGGGAGGCACCCAAATTTTGCCAAGCCATGCCGCATAGGCCAATACAATAGTGAGCCCAAAGAAACCGCACCAGCGCGCTAGCGAACGCTTTTTTAATAAATGCCAAAAACTAGGCAGTGCGATAAATACGGTAATCAACAGCGCAAGGATTAAGCTTTGGCCCGTTGTCAGTTGCAGCATAATAGGCAGAATGACCAGCACCACTAAAAAGACACACTGAGCATGAAAAATGAAGTAGAGACTTCGCCAGCGCCCAGCGAGCTTATAGTAGAGCGGATCTATGATGGACAGTATTGCCATTGCGATCACTAACAATGCAAAGAGTGTCTGCCCGCTATTCCACACGGTAGTAACCAGAATGAACGGTAACGTAAAGAACAGGGTTTCCTGGTGAATCATTTGGGCGATAAAGGTGGTGACCCCGCGGGGCAAGGTGGGGTGGCCACGTTTAGCAAGCCAGCGCCCCATAAGGCTCTCAGTGAGCAATAGCAGCCAGGCAAAAAGTAGCCCTAACGCCAATGCGGCGCCCAACCACTGTTGGCGATCCACTAGAAAAAAACTACCCAGCCCTGCGCCAAAAGCGATAGGTGGCCACAGCCAGCTCCAGGGTTTTAGACGTTCGACGGCACTCTCAACCCGTACTTGTAGGGCCGAGATACGAGCGGGAGTAAAGAAACTACCCATAACGATGTTGGCTCATAAATGAAAACGGCATGATGGTTGGATTTATCGGCAAAGTCGATGTGTGCCCACTATGCCGTAAAAATACGCAAGAAATGTGAGAGCAGTTAGGCGGTTCCTAGTTTCATCGTGTACGTTCATTTATGAGATAAGCGTATTAGCCAAAAGTCAGGGCTTGACGTTCTGCTGTATCTCAACCAAGCTTAAGCAATCAAACGACCGTATGAATGCGTGGCGGGCCCGATTCAAGGCGCCAGCCCGAACTTGTGGAGAGAGCGCGGATGATCTATCAAGGCAATGCCATCACGGTGGAGCGTCGTGACACCCAAGGTGGCAATGACATCGCTAAGCTCACTTTCGATCTGAAAGATGAGTCCGTTAATAAGCTATCCAGCGCCGTTGTGGCAGAGCTAGGTGAAGCAGTAAAAGCGCTTCAAGCGGAAAGTGGCCTGCAGGGCCTGATAATTAGCAGCGGTAAAGATGCGTTTATTGTCGGCGCTGATATTACTGAATTTCACAGCCTTTTTGACAAAGGTGAAGAGTATCTCGTCGAGATGAACCTTAAGGTTCACGACATTTTCAATGCGATTGAAGATCTGCCTTTTCCAACCGTGACGGCTATTAATGGCTTAGCACTTGGTGGCGGCTGCGAAGTACTGCTGACCACTGATTTCCGAGTAATGAGTGAAAAAGCCAAAATTGGCTTGCCGGAAACCAAGCTGGGTATTTTGCCAGGTTGGGGCGGCTGTGTACGTTTACCCCGCTTAATTGGTGCTGATAATGCCGTTGAGTGGATTGCGGGCGGCACTGAAAACCGTGCTAACGCTGCACTAAAAGTCGGCGCTGTTGATGCAGTGGTAAGCCACGAGCATCTTGAAGAAGCCGCGTTGGACATGTTGGATCGTGCCAATGCCGGTGAGCTGGATTACCAAGCACGCCGCGAAGAGAAGAAAACACCCCTTAAGCTGAACGCTATTGAACAGATGATGGCCTTTGAAACGGCCAAAGGGTTCGTCGCTGGCAAGGCTGGCCCTCACTACCCGGCGCCGGTTGAAGCCATCAAAGTGATTCAAAAAGGCGCTGGCGAAACTCGTGACCGTGCCCAGGCGATTGAAGCAAAAGCATTCGCGAAGCTAGCGCTCAGCAGCGTTGCCTTTAATTTGGTTGGCCTGTTCCTTAACGACCAAGTCGTGAAGAAAAAAGGTAGCAAGTACGAGAAGCAGTCGCAGCCAGTTAAGCAAACCGCCGTGCTAGGCGCAGGCATTATGGGCGGTGGTATCGCCTATCAGAGCGCCAGCAAAGGCACGCCCATCGTAATGAAGGATATTAACGATGAGGCTATCGAGCTAGGCCTGAAGGAAGCGCGTAAGCTATTTGCTAAGCAGGTAGAGCGTAAAAAGCTGACCACCGAGCAGATGGCCGAAAAACTGACCAACATTCGACCTACGCTTTCCTACGGTGATTTCGGCAATGTTGACCTAGTGGTTGAGGCAGTCGTTGAAAATCCAAAGGTTAAAGACGCTGTACTGACCGAAGTGGAAGGCATGGTGAGCGAAAACACCATCCTTACCTCTAACACCTCAACGATTTCTATCAATCGTCTGGCTAAGAATCTTAAACGTCCTGAAAACTTCTGCGGTATGCACTTTTTCAACCCTGTGCACCGTATGCCGCTGGTGGAAGTTATTCGTGGCGAGAAGACCTCAGATGCAGCGGTAGCCGCAACGGTCGCCTACGCACGTGCAATGGGCAAAACTCCGATCGTGGTGAACGACTGCCCCGGCTTTTTGGTCAACCGCGTACTGTTCCCATATTTCGGTGGCTTTAGCTTCCTAGTAGAGCAGGGCGCTGATTTCCAACGCGTTGACAAAGTGATGGAAAAATTTGGCTGGCCCATGGGGCCTGCTTACCTGCTGGACGTAGTGGGTCTAGATACCGCAGTACACGCTAACGAAGTGATGGCGGAAGGCTTCCCGGATCGCATGGCGCGTGACGGCAAAACCGCTATTCAGGTGATGTACGACAATAAGCGCCTGGGCCAGAAGAACGATAAAGGCTTCTATGCCTATGAAGAAGATAAGAAAGGCAAACCTAAGAAAGTTACCGACGAACAAGCCTACGCGCTGGTGAAAGACGTCGTGAAAGAGCAGAAAGAGTTTTCTGATGAAGACATTATCGCTCGCATGATGGTACCGCTTTGTCTGGAAACGGTGCGTTGCCTTGAAGATGGCATTGTGGAAACCCCTGCTGAAGCTGATATGGCGCTGATCTACGGCATTGGTTTCCCTCCCTTCCGCGGTGGCGCGCTGCGCTACATTGACGCGATGGGCGTTGCCGAGTTCGTGAAGCTAGCCGAAAACCTTGCCAATGAGTTAGGCCCGCTTTACGCGCCCACTGAGAAACTGCGTCAGATGGCTCAAAATAATGAGCAATTTTATTCTGGCACTCAGGCCTAACCACCACGCATAGGAGATAGAAGATGAGTTTGAACCCAAGAGATATCGTGGTGGTTGACGGTGTACGTACCGCCATGGCGAAAGCTAAAAATGGTGCGTTCCGCAACGTGCGTGCTGAAAACTTATCAGCAGCCGTCATGCAGGCGCTGTTTGATCGTAACGCCAATCTAGACCCATCCGAAGTGGACGATGTGATCTGGGGTTGCGTTAACCAGACCCTTGAGCAGTCCATGAACATCGCGCGTAATGCGGCGATTATGACTGGTATTCCCCGCTCGGTGCCTGCGCAAACGGTTAACCGTTTGTGCGGATCTTCGATGACCGCGCTACACATTGCGGCGGCTAACATTAAAGCGGGCATGGGCGATTTTTACGTGATTGGTGGGGTAGAGCACATGGAGCACGTGCCCATGGCTCACGGTGTTGACGTTAACCCCGCTGCCAGTAAGTACGCCGCGAAAGCCGCTATGATGATGGGACTAACCGCTGAGCTGCTGGGTAAAATGCACGGTATTTCCCGTGAAGATCAGGATAAGTTTGGCGTGCGTTCCCACCAGCGTGCCCAGGCCGCCATGGAAAAGGGCTATTTCGATAACGAAATTATCGGTGTCGAAGGTCACGATCAGCGCGGCTTTAAAGTGCTATTCAAGCATGATGAAGTCATCCGTCCTGAGGCGAGTCTTGAATCAATGGCCAGTCTTAAGCCGGTGTTTGATCCGCGTAACGGTACCGTTACTGCTGGCACGTCATCTGCATTGTCGGTCGGTGCGTCAGCCATGGCCGTGATGAGCTACGAGCGCGCTCAAGCGTTAGGGCTTGAGCCAATTGCGAAAGTGCTTTCCACCGGTGTGGCAGGTTGTGATGCCTCTATTATGGGTTACGGCCCGGTGCCTGCGTCTAAAAAGGCACTGAAAGCCGCTGGCTTATCGGCTGCAGATATTCAAACAGTCGAGCTTAACGAAGCGTTCGCAGCCCAAGGTTTGCCCGTATTGAAAGATCTTGGCTTCTTAGATGCTATGGATGAAAAGGTAAACTTACACGGTGGTGCTATTGCACTTGGCCACCCGCTGGGCTGTTCGGGATCGCGCATCTGTACGACACTGCTTAACGTCATGCAACAGCGTGATACCACCCTTGGTCTTGCAACGATGTGTATCGGTATGGGGCAAGGGGTTGCGACGGTATTTGAACGTCTTAAATAAGCACGCTATATAGTTAAATCGCAAAGCACTCGCTTTTAAAACGGCACCCACACGGTGCCGTTTTTACGTTTAAATTTTTATTAAAAACAGATATTAAAAACAAGCATTAAAATAGGCCATTATCCAGTCCCGCTGCCATGTAAAGGCCTAGCTCTTCTACTTGGTCGGCAAAAGTGTCCTGCCATTGACCACGTAACGTTAGTGGTTCCTGAACCCAGCGCCAGCGTAGCCCTGTCACAATGCTTTCAACCGCTCGCCTTGTGCCAGTGCCATCGATACCCGCACGAATATAAAGTGCGCATGGAAGCCCTTGTTTTTCTTCTAGGATGGGATAGTAGCTACGATTAAAGAAATCCTTGAGTGCGCCGCTCATATAGCCCAGGTTTTCCGTTGTGCCGAGTAAAATGCCATCGCAGGCGCGAATATCTTCTGGTCCAGCCTCAAACGGCGTTTTTACTGTGCAAGTAACCTGTTCTATGGTGTCTTGGCTAGCACCTCGTTTTGCGGCTTCGCTCAAGACACGGGTATTTAGTGAGGGTGCATGGGCAACGATTAATAGATGTTTCATGATAGCGCCCCGTTAAATGATAATTTGCATGGCTAGTGCAACGTGTTCCACGGCTAAGTATGACCACGATGAGAGCCTATATGTCTGATAATGCCTCAATCAATGTTTTCTACGATGCTGTTTGCCCTATTTGCAGGAAGGATCGTCGTCTTTTTGAGCGCTGGGCTGGCAAGCATGGCAACGGGATTAACTGGTGTGATGTCACTGAGCACCAACGGCAGTTGCGTGAAAAAGGGGTGACACCAAACGCTGCTTTACGCTCGCTGCATATCGAAAAAGCTGATGGCACTCTTATTGAAGGTATCGATGCCTACCGCTTGCTGATGATGCGTATTCCACTGCTTGTGCCAATTGCATGGCTTATTGGCCTGCCGGGAATCAAAAAAGCCTTACGCTGGTATTATGATTGCTGGGTAAAAAAGCGCCTAAAGCGGGAAGGGCGTTGGTCTGAATAAGTATGGATATTGATATAGGGAATTTATCATGAAGCAGTGTCCTCTATGGTTAGTGCCAGCATACGCAATGTTGGCTATGTTAGCGGGGTGCGCTGGTCAGTCAGCCTCCCCTCAAACACCTGATGCCATCGCTCAGGAAGTGTCACCTGCCGTGGCTCAGGTATCTCCAGTAGCAGCACAACCCGGCTACGTAGCTGACCGCCAAGTAACCGACTGGGCGCCGCCGTTGTTAACGAGCCCTGAAGAGAAAGCGGCCTACTATGTTAGCCGATTAGCAGACAGGCGGTTTGTCTCGCAGTATGGCGGCCAAGATAACCCTCGAACTTGGTATATCGCGGCAGAAAGGTTAGGAGAAATCGGCTTGCCTGCTGTACCTTTGCTGTTTGCGCGCCTTGATACTACTGATGACTATGAGTTGATGTTAGCTCTATATGCGCTTCATCTTGCCACCCAAGATCCGCTATTAATGGCGAGAACTCGAGGTGACTATATACAGTTGCCCTCCGTGTTAGATTCGGCGGCGAATGCTAACAATGTACGCATTGCCCGTGAGTGGTGGCAGCGGCATTCAGCTAAGCTGAATTAATGTTGACATCTTTGTGCTGTTCAACAAGGCTAAAAATGCTCTTTTGTTTTATCCATTTAGGAGAACAGCATGGCATTTGCACTATCCTCTCTGCAGGTGACTAGCAGCGCATTTCTCAACCATCAGCCTATTCCTTCTAAGCATACGGGTGAGGGCGATGATGTATCGCCTGCCTTATCTTGGGACGGTGTGCCCGAAGGCACTAAAGGGGTTGCAGTGATTTGTCACGACCCTGATGCCCCGTTGGTAAAAGACGGTACTTACGGGTTTGTTCATTGGGTTCTCTATAATCTCCCTGGTGACATTCATGATTTAGCAGAAAACACACCGGTAGGGACGCCAGGTATGAATGACCAAGGAAGCCATGGCTATTGTGGCCCAATGCCACCAGAAGGGCATGGCAGCCATCTTTACTACTTTTGGGTGTTGGCGTTGGATCATCAAACCTCTCTACCAGAAGGATTAACGCTTAAAGAGTTGCTTAATGAAATTGAACCCCACCTGTTGGGTATGAACCGATTGGTTGGTACCTATCAGCGCGGCTGATACACCCTCCTGGACATTTTGCAAAACCCGTGTAGGCTCCATCGCTTTCTAAGTCCTGCGTATTAGACTGAAGTAATGGAGCCTACGATGAGTGAACTACCCAACTGTCCTGCTTGTGCCTCTGAATTTACCTATGACGATGGTATCCAGTATGTTTGCCCAGAATGTGGCAACGAATGGTCAAAGGACGCTAATGAGGGCGCTGAAGAAGCCGAGTCAAGTATCCGTGATGCTAATGGGAATAGTCTGGCTGATGGTGACACCGTCACTGTCATCAAAGATCTTAAGGTCAAAGGCAGCTCATTAGTGGTCAAGGTAGGCACCAAAGTTAAAAATATTCGGTTAGTCGGTGGTGATCACGATATTGATTGTAAGATTGACGGCATTGGGCCCATGAAGCTTAAGTCCGAGTTCGTCAAAAAAGCCTAACACTTGAAGCCTAGTATCCTTAAGAAAGCGCTCTGTCATACTATCTAGAAAAGCCTACGACTCCTTCGTAGGCTTTTTGCATTTAAGAAGATTGATAGTTTTCTTAAATGATAATGATTGTTGTTTTTGATGCTAACAGTGGCGAACGTGCTGTTATTTTGCACAAATTGATAAGGATTTTGCAGAAGGGCTTCACATGAAACTTATACAGGACTAAAATGGTCCCCAATTAACAGATGAGTCCACTGTGACGGTCAACGGGAGTCAACATGCTCAAGCTTTCTCGGCTGACAGACTATGCCGCTGTCGTGATGGCACAAATTGCTCGCCATCCTCAGGCGTCGCATGCGGCGGCTGATTTAGCAGAAGCCGTGCAGCTGCCTCATCCTACTGTCAGTAAAACACTCAAAATGTTAGTAAAAGCTGGGCTTCTGGAGTCACAGCGTGGTGTTCAAGGCGGTTACCGTTTGGCGAGGCCCGCGTCACATATTACTGCTGCCGATATCATCGCGGCCATTGAAGGGCCGGTGGCGATGACAGAATGTAGTCAAGCTGAAGGCGAATGCGACCTGGCTGCTACCTGCGGTGTGGCTGATAACTGGCAGCGAGTATCGCTAGCGATACGTACGCTGCTAGAAAGCGTGACGCTGGCACACTTAGCCGACACAACGCCAATCAAGCTGCCCGTACAATTACCGATTCAAAGTATTAGCTTGGCATCTGCTTAAACAGGCTAGGCAATATTATCTCTATTGACGGCGAGCTGACCTCGCCACCCAACTGCCCGGAGGGTATCACCATGGCAAGCGAAGAAATGGAACAGTTGGTTCGTCGCGAATATAAAGATGGTTTTATAACCGATATTGAAAGCGACACCCTGCCACCTGGCCTTGATGAAAACACCATCGCCTTTATTTCCAATAAGAAAGGCGAGCCGGAATGGATGCTGGAGTGGCGCTTAGATGCGTACCGTCAGTGGCTAAAAATGAAAGAGCCCTCTTGGGCGCATCTTGACTATCCGCCGATTGATTACCAATCAATTTCTTATTTCAGTGCACCTAAGCGCCCAGAAGATCGGCCGCAAAGCTTGGATGAAGTTGATCCCAAGCTGCTAGAAACTTACGAAAAGCTTGGTATTCCTCTGCATGAGCGTGCAGCGCTTGCAGGTGTAGCGGTAGACGCGGTATTTGACTCAGTCTCTGTGGCAACCACGTTCAAAAAGCAGTTAGGTGAAGCAGGCGTTATTTTCTGCTCAATTTCTGAAGCGATTCGCGATTATCCTGATCTTATCAAGCAGTACCTTGGTACGGTCGTTCCTGTTGCTGATAACTACTTTGCTGCATTGAACTCGGCTGTATTTACCGATGGCTCATTTGTATTTGTTCCTGAAGGCGTTACCTGTCCAATGGAGCTATCGACCTATTTCCGTATTAATGCGGCTAATACTGGCCAGTTCGAGCGCACCCTGATTATCTGCGAGAGCCGTGCTCAGGTATCTTATCTGGAGGGTTGTACGGCGCCAATGCGTGATGAAAACCAGCTTCACGCGGCCGTCGTCGAGCTCGTTGCCTTGGATGATGCCTATATTAAGTATTCCACCGTTCAGAACTGGTATCCCGGTGATGAAAACGGCAAGGGCGGTATTTACAACTTTGTTACCAAGCGTGGCGACTGTCGCGGTGAGCGTTCACGGATTAGCTGGACACAGGTAGAGACCGGTTCAGCGATTACCTGGAAGTATCCTTCCTGTATCTTGCGTGGCAAAGACAGTATCGGTGAATTCTATTCTGTGGCGGTGACTAACGGCCGTCAGCAGGCCGATACTGGCACCAAGATGATTCACATTGGTGAAGGCACCCGTTCCTATATTGTTGCCAAAGGTATTTCCGCGGGCAAAAGCGATCAGTCCTACCGTGGCTTGGTTAAAATTGGCCCCCGTGCCAAAGGAGCGCGTAATTTCACTCAGTGCGACTCCTTGCTGATTGGCGATAAGTGTGGTGCCCACACGTTCCCCTATCAGGAAATTGGTAACAGCACCGCTACGATTGAGCACGAAGCCACCACATCCAAGATTGGTGAAGACCAGCTTTTCTACTGCCAAAGCCGCGGAATTTCAGAAGAAGATGCAGTTAGCATGATTGTGAATGGCTTCTGTAAAGATGTTTTCCAAGAGCTGCCTATGGAGTTCGCTGTTGAAGCCGAAGCGCTTCTGAATGTGACCCTTGAAGGCGCGGTGGGTTAATTACTTCGCACCCGACTTATTTTACGGGGGGCGCGATAGCGTCCCGCAAGAATTTAAAAGGTTATGATTATGTTGCAAGTTAATGATTTACACGTCACCGTCGATGGCAAAGAAATCTTAAAAGGCCTCACACTCACCATCAATGCGGGCGAAGTGCACGCCATTATGGGTCCAAACGGCGCGGGTAAATCTACCTTGTCTGCCGTTATCGCCGGTAAAGATGGTTATGAAGTGACTCAAGGTAGCGTTACCTTTGAAGGCCAGGATGTGCTGGAGATGGAAATTGAAGAGCGCGCCCAAGCGGGTTTGCTGCTTGGCTTCCAGTACCCAGTGGAAATTCCAGGGGTAAAAAACATCTATCTGCTTAAGTCAGCGCTGAACGCTCAGCGCGTCGCGCGTGGTGAAGGAGAGATGCCAGCACCTGAATTTATGAAGCTAGTAAAAGAGAAGCTGGGCTTTATGAAGATGGATGCCAGTTTCCTGCAGCGTGCTGTCAATGAAGGTTTCTCTGGTGGTGAGAAAAAGCGCAACGAAATTCTTCAGATGCTAGTGCTCCAACCGAAACTTGCCATGCTCGATGAAATTGATTCGGGACTCGATATTGATGCAATGAAAGTTGTTGCCGACGGCGTCAACAGCCTGCGCGCTGAAGAGCGAGCTATTTTGTTGGTCACGCACTACCAGCGCCTGCTCGACTACATCGTCCCGGATAAAGTGCACGTCCTCGTTGACGGTCGCATTGTCAAAACCGGTGATGCTGAGCTTGCCAAAGAGCTGGAAGCCAACGGCTATGAAGGTATTGAGGAGTCTGTGGCATGAGCGATACGCAAACGTTTTTGGACACGCTGAACGCGCGTAGCCAACAGCGCGGTGCGGAGCCCACCTGGATTGCGGCTCGCCGCCAAGCGGGCGCTGCCCGCTTTGAAGCCATGGGGTTTCCTACCCGCCGCGATGAAGAGTGGAAATACACCGATGTACGCGCGATTGCCCAGGGCAACTTTGCGCTGGCTGAAAATGCCGACTTTTCTCAGGCGCAAGCGGCCGCACTTACGCTGCCATTGGACGCTTATCGCTTAACCTTCGTGGATGGCGTCTTCTCTGCGGCATTGTCGGACCTAGAAGCACTGCCAAGTAGCGTTCAGGTCTTGCCGCTTTCCAAAGCACTAGCTGATAACCACGAAGCGGTGGGTGGGCCCCTGGGTCGCCTGACCGGCGTGGATTTCTCCCCGTTTGCAGCGCTGAACACAGCGTTTACGGAAGAGGGTGCCGTAGTGCGTATCGCACCGGGTACTGTAGTAGAAAAACCCATCCTACTGCAGTTTCTATCCCGTGCGGGCACGCCTGTGATGTGTCATCCGCGCATTTTGGTAGAAGCAGCAGGGCGTAGCGAAGCGACGTTGATTGAACACTATATCGGTGAGGCCGATGCGGCCAACTTCACCAACGTGGTCGCCGAGTTAATGCTTGATCGTGGAGCAATACTGAACCACTACAAACTGCAAGAAGCGCCCCTAGGCGACCTGCATGTTGCCAGTATTCATGTGGAGCAGAGCCGCGATAGCCGCTACAGCTCCTTTAACCTGAATCTGGGTGGCGCGTTGGTGCGCAACGATCTAATTAGTGATTTGAATGGCCAGGGTGCAGAAACCAACTTCTATGGCTTGTTTTTCGGCCAAGGTCGTCAGCATGTGGATAACCACACCAAGGTTAATCATAATGCGCCGCTGACGTTCTCGAATGAGAACTACAAAGGCATTCTGGATGACCGTGCCCACGGCGTTTTTAACGGTAAAGTGTACGTTAAACGCGATAGTCAGAAGATTGAAGGTTTCCAAAGCAACCAAAACTTATTGCTTTCTGATCGCGCGCAGATTGATGCTAAGCCTGAGCTTGAAATCTATGCAGATGATGTCAAGTGTTCACATGGCACCACCACAGGTCAGCTGGACGAAGACGCGATTTATGCGCTGCGTACCCGCGGAATTGATAAAGCGACCGCTCGTGGACTGTTGACACTCGCGTTCGCAGGTGAAGTGCTTGAGCAAGTAGCGCTTGATGTGATTGCTGAGCGGGTAGAGCTAGCGGTGGCAGGCAAGCTGCCGGAGCGTTTCAATTTAGCGGGGTTGGTTGAAGCGGCGGCTGCATTCAACGACTAAAACGCACTCAACGACCAGCCAAGGAGTCACCGATGCCCCATAGCGTGATTGAGAAACCTACTGAGCTTGTAAACGCGGCGTTTAACGTCGCGGCGCTGCGCAACGACTTTCCGATACTAAAACGGGAAGTGCACGGTAAGCCGCTGGTATATCTCGATAATGCCGCGACAAGCCAGACACCCCAGCAGGTTATTGACGTATTTAGCGACTACTATTCGCGCTATAACGCTAATATCCATCGCGGTTTGCACACCTTGTCGGATGAGGCGACAGCAGCATTTGAAGCCACACGGCACCGTGTTAAAGCGTTTCTCAATGCGGAAGATGCCCGCCAGATCATCTTTACGCGGGGCACGACTGAAGCAATTAATTTGGTAGCTCAAAGCTGGGGCCGCACCCAGCTTGCTGCTGGCGATGAAGTGCTCATTTCAATGTTGGAGCATCATTCCAATATTGTGCCCTGGCAGCTATTGGCAGCTGAAATCGGTTTTACCATCAAGGTGATTCCCGTTGAGGCCAACGGTGCGTTAGATTTAGCAGCGTACCGTGCGTTGCTTAATGAGCGCACCAAACTGGTGGCGGTTAACCATGTTTCTAATGCGTTGGGTACTATTAACCCAGTCAAAGAGATGGCGGCCCTTGCCCACCAGCAGGGTGCGTTAATTTTGGTCGATGGCGCTCAGGCAACGCCGCATCAAATGGTCGATGTGCAGGATATTGACGCTGACTTTTATGCGTTTTCTGGGCATAAGGTGTATGGCCCCACCGGCGTGGGTGTGCTGTACGGTAAGAAAGCCTTATTAGAAGCGATGCCACCTTGGCAGGGCGGTGGTGAGATGATTAAAACGGTCTCTTTTGACGTTGCTACCACTTTCGCAGAAATTCCTCATAAGTTTGAAGCAGGCACGCCAGCGATCGCAGAAGTCATCGCCCTTGGTAGCGCTTTAGATTGGATGGATAGCGTTGGTGTCGATGCTATTAGCGCCTGGGAAGCTGTCTTGCTGAACCATGCGACTGAAGAGGTAAGTCGAATTGACGGCTTACGAATTCTAGGTACTGCGCCTAATAAAGCAGGCGTGCTCTCATTTGTGGTTGATGGGGCACACTCTCAAGATATCGGTTTGTTGATTGACCAGTTAGGTGTGGCTATTCGCACGGGGCATCACTGCGCACAGCCGTTACTCCATCATTTCGGTGTGGATGCTACGTGCCGTGCCTCTTTTGCCGCTTACAACACCTTAGAAGAGGTGGATATCTTTGTCGCCGCGCTTAATCGTGTGATTGGTATGGTACGTTAAAGGCCGTCATTTAAGGATCGTTATGGATATCGAGCAAGTAGCCCGCCTTGAACGAGGCCAAAAATTGCCGCTTCAACGTGATGTCGACGCTATTGCTATTCCGTTTGGTAAAACAGAAACCTTAGCAGAAGACAGTATCGTGAGCGTTATGCAAGCCAAAGGTAGTTCGGTGAGCGTTGGCTTTGAAGGGCGATTGTACTTGATAGAGGGGCGGCACCTCGATGCGTTAGGTCTAGAACCTTTGCCTCGCCCAACGCTTCCTGAAGATGCCAACGATGAGGAAATAGAGCAGTTCGTATGGGATCAGTTACGCACCTGCTTTGATCCAGAAATACCAGTTAACATTGTCGATCTAGGGCTGGTCTATGGTTGCCGTCTTGAGCGCTTAATTAATGGCGAGCGGATGGTCACTATTCGCATGACTCTGACCGCTCCCGGTTGTGGAATGGGCGATGTTATTGCCGCGGATGCACGTAATAAAATCTTAGGCGCGCCTCAGATCAACAAGGTACATACTGAAATTGTCTTCAGCCCACCCTGGAGCCGTGACATGATGAGTGACGAAGCCAAGCTTGAGCTAGGCATGTTTTAACCCCTGCTGGGGAGCTGGATGCACAGCTTGCTATTACGTTATACAAAACGTTTTTTAATGTCGCTTGGAGCGTTAATGCTACTGGCGGCATTGCTGTTTATAGCAGGTAATCTCTGGGTGGTCGTCAGTACGGCCCGCTACATTGATAATCATGTTGATGAGTGTCGTGCTGCGGATGTGGCAATTGTGTTTGGTACCTCTAACTGGACGCGTAGTGGCTTTCGAAACCCCCATTTTCATGCCCGGATGCGAACGTCTGCGCGTTTGATTGCCGATCAGCGGGTTGGTCATTTGTTAATCTCTGGGGATAATCGCACTCAAGCCTATAACGAGCCTCGCGCTATGTGGCGCGACCTATATCGGCGTGGTGTGCCAGCAGATCAACTCACCATGGATTTTGCTGGGTTTAGTACTTACGACACGCTTGTGCGTGCTCGCGATGTCTTTCAGCTTGATAAGGCATTGTTAGTTACCCAAAGTTGGCATCTTCCGCGTGCGGTTTTTATTGGTCGCGCACTAGGGCTTGAGGTTACCGGTTGTGTTGCAGAAGAAGAATCAACGGCGGGAGAGTGGCGATTAAGGATTCGCGAATGGGCTGCACGGGTTGCGACGTTAGGCGATCTATATATATGGGGGAGAGAGCCATATTTTTTAGGCTCTCCAGAACCTATTGAATTAAAAGCTAACAGCACTGTTCGTGAAGCGTTTCGCTTAGCGTTTGACCCTGATCGTCTTGCAGTTAATCACTACGCTGCAAGACTAGTGCGGCCGCCACAAGAGCAGGTGGCAGGAAAATAGATCAGCGATGCGTTTTGCGTTTTTGTAAGTTATACAGCTCGCGTATTAACTTACGGCAACCTTGCATGCACTCTTCCACCACCGGCTCAATAGGGTCAGGCAAGGGATGGGTAAACAGTGTTGATAGGGCCTGCATCAGTACACGCTCTTGTTCTAACAGCTCATTGATTAATACCTGACTGTCGTTGCCCACAAAGCTTTTTAGACGGCTCCATAGCCATAAAAAGTCATCGCGCTCTACGTCCGCATCCCGGGGCAGCATCTTCAAGTGCGCCCGGGCCAACTCCTGAAGATTGCGCATCTGTTTTAACCGCTCTGTGTAGTGCGGTTTCAGCGCGTCACGCAGAGTGGGTCGCAGGCGTTCGATATTATCCTGGAAATAATCAATGCTATCGGCCAGCGCTTCCAGCACGCTGTCCATCGCCACTTGGCGATTGTCGAGAAACATGAGCGTCTACCTCCTTCGGTGACGCAGATTGTGGGGGCGGCAGCGTTAATTTGCCACCCCTAATGCGGATTATTTTTGCATTCTGGCTTAGCCTTTAGGCTTGGGTGGCGCTTTACGCACTGGCATGGCATTTTTTTCGATATGCTCAATAATCATGCCAGCAATATCTTTGCCGGTGGCATTTTCAATGCCTTGCAAGCCAGGTGATGAGTTGACTTCCATAATCACCGGTCCATGGTTAGAACGCAGTAAGTCAACGCCTGCAACGCGCAACCCCATGGCTTTCGCAGCGCGTATAGCAGTTGAGCGCTCTTCCGGTGTAATACGAATGACACTAGCGGTGCCACCACGGTGCAGGTTGGAGCGGAATTCACCTTCGGCTGCCTGGCGTTTCATGGAGGCAACCACTTTATCACCAATTACTAGGCAGCGAATATCAGCACCGCGTGCTTCTTTGATGTATTCCTGCACCATGATATTGGTCTTCATGCCCATGAACGCTTGAATAACCGACTCAGCTGCTTGATTGGTTTCGGCAAGCACCACACCAATTCCTTGTGTTCCTTCTAGCAGTTTGATGACTAACGGTGCACCTTTGACCATGGTAATAAGGTCGGGAATGTCATCAGGAGAGTGGGCGAAACCGGTAATCGGCAAGCCTAGTCCTTTCCGTGAAAGAAGCTGTAACGAGCGCAGCTTATCCCGTGAACGAGTAATGGCAACGGAATCATTGATGACGTAAGTACCCATCATTTCAAACTGCCGCAGAACGGCACAGCCATAAAACGTAACCGAGGCACCAATGCGTGGAATAACAGCATCAAAGGGCTCAATTTCAGCGCCCTTGTAATGAATCGACGGATGGTGGGAGGCGATGCTCATATAGCAGCGCAGCGTGTCTACCACGCGAGCAGTATGCCCACGCTGCTCGGCGGCTTCAATAAGGCGACGAGTAGAGTAAAGATTGCGATTGCGTGAAAGCAGGGCAATATGCATGCAGGGCTCCGGGGCCAAAAAAGGTGGCTATGGCTAATAAGTTAGTTTAAGGCTCGCCGTGCAAAAATGCAGCCCCAGGCGCTATCAGCAAACGCCGCATAGCACGGCGTCCAAGCAGCATGGGGTGGCGCATATTGCTACGGTCAGTGAGGGTTAGTTCAACCGGAAAATTTAGTTCACCCAATTGCATGGGGGTGCGAATAACATAGCGCCACTCACTGTGCCCATTAGAGCTGGTCACGCGTCGCCTGTCATGTAAATGGAGCTGGTAACGATGAGCCGGCGTTTGCGGACCTCCACTGTGAGTAATAAAACTCACCCATAGCTGCCCGTTTTCATCTTCATGGGTATCAATCTCTTCAGCGTGCAAAGCAGAGGTGCGTGCGCCAGTATCGGCTTTGCAGCAAAGGTGAAGCCCTAATTCAGGTAACGTCACCATTTCGCGGCGGCCGATGACTGCTTTGGCCTGATAGGGTAATTCCTTCACGGCTTACTCCTGACAAATATATTCATACAGTGAAACAAACGAGTGAGACACATTAATTAATCGCTAAGCGTTGCATACAAAAGGAGTTACTTTCTAGCGTAAGCCATTATGGCGCTTAGTCGTTGTTGTATAGCAGAGCCTGGTAATGCGTCACGTAATGTCAGCATAACGGGTAGCCGAAGTCTGGGAATCAATGCAAGGTCTCGAACGACCGCATTAAACTTGGTACGACTGTCTTCTGCCAAACGCTGTAACAAGAGTGGCAACCGATCTGCATCTTCTAACAGTAACCAGCCGCGACCAGCGATGGCAGCAATTACATCTGGGCCACAAGCAGCAGGATCATTCAATAGACTTGAATACCAACTGCCCACGCTAGCCGATGATGTGCTGCCCACCGCACGTATGCAGGCGCACAAGGTTTCGATATCAGCATTGCTGGCAGCTTGCTCTCCACGCGCCCTTAGGGCACTTACCAGTGATTCAGCAAGCGGCCTATGTTCTAAGCAATAGCAAAGCGAGTGAATAACATCAGTTGGCAGGTAGGGGAGGTGTAGCGCTAGCGCGTCTGACGTTTGCCCGTCCAGGCGCACCACGTAATCAGCGATACCCTGCAGGCCCAGCGCTTGCCAGTCAATGGTTTGCTGTTTGCTAAGGTAGGCTTCTACAGGCTCTAAATGTTGACTAGCAGCTAATCCTAACGCGTGGGTAGCCTGGGCATTGAGCATTGCTTGAAAGATAATGTCAGGCGCGAAAGCGAGCGGATTATCCTTCATCAGATGATCCACATCTGCCGTTTCCGTCTGAGCTAGTGGTTTATTTTCTATCTGCGTGACATTTCGGCCAAGGGTTTCAAGCAGGCGATTAATAAAGCCATCGCGCTGTGCAGGTGAGAGCATGCCTTGTTCGTCTAGTGGTAGCGCTAAAAACCAGATGGCCGGCTCAGGCATGTCGCCTAAACGAAAAACAATGCCAAGCCGTGCTTGTTGTTGCCACGGTTCCGGCCAGGCAATCTCGCCGCTTTCAAATGCCCTTAGCGTGTCTCGCGGGCAGGCTGCTACGCGTCGTCCCATATAGTAAAGGGAAACGTCTGCGCCGCTACGTGTAAAAAATTCATCAAGTGTCTGGATTGGTTGCATGACATCCTTCCGCGTTTCAAGCCTGCACTCTACCTTGCTGTTATGTCACTGTCAGCCGCAAACGCTGAATAATCCGCGCTTTATTATTAAAGTGGTTAAAAATTGCGCAACTTAGTGTAACCCGCGTGGGAGTAACGCTAGCGACATCTTTCCATAGTTTATCCACAGCCTCTTGCAGGTTTTCTGTGAATCTGTGAATAACGCATAAATTCCGCTAGGCAGTTGGCAACTTACTCACAGGACTGGGATAATAGATGCCTACTGATCTAAATGAAAAAGGTATTTATGAGCGTCCATCAACAGCTTCAAACCGCGCTTCTTGAGCTTGAAGCCACTATGAAGGCCGCAAACTTATGGCGTATGCCAACGCCAGAGGCCTCTGCCTTTGCTAGTGAACAACCTTTCTGCATCGATACGATGTCGTTGCCTCAATGGATTCGCTTTGTGTTTATTGCTCGACTAAATGCAATGATTGAAGCCCAATCCGCTATGCCTGCTAAGTGTGATGTAGCACCGGCAGTGGCTGCTTATTTAATGCAGGAAAAGGTTCGTGCCAGCGACCAACTACTGGTTGTTAGAGCCGTCGAAAGGATTGATCAGATTGTGACTGACAACTAGTTCGCGATATTCCACTGAACAGTGGCTGAGCTGAATGTTAATGCACAATCTTTATTCAAAATGACGGCAACACCAAAGATAATGCCCAGCACCGTGAACGGTACTGGGCATTTTTCATACGATGACACGGCTAGCAGAAATCGTTTGCACTCAGAGTTAGAAGCGGTAGCTTAAGCCGCCCATTACCACCAGCGGATCGATCTCTACTGTGCCTGCTGCGGCACCATTAACAGTTGCGTCAGTGTCGATATCGATGTACCACGCTGCCGCGTTTAGTGCCCAGTTCTCATCGATAAGTAAATCGATACCCACTTGAGCCGCGGCGCCCCAAGAGTCGTCCAGCTCCAACTCGCCAATCGCTAGCTCTTCGTCAGAGAAAAAGGTGTAGTTAATACCTGCACCGACATAGGGCTGGACACGCGCTTCAGTACCACCTAACGGGTAGTACTGCAGCGTTAACGTGGGGGGAAGGTGTTTGGTAGAAGCGAGATTGTCGCCGTTTAGCGCAATATCGTGTTCAAACGGCAGGGCAGCCAGTAGCTCGATGCCCACCTTATCGTGGAAGCGGTAACCCAGGGTAAAGGCGAAGTCGGTTTTATCTTGAACATCAACCGCGAATGCGCCGCCAGCTAATGAGCCGTTGTCGCTTGTTGGTTCCACTTTGGCAACGCCCACGCGAGTAAAGAAATCGCCAGCGCCGTAAGCTAAAACTTGGCCGCTTGCCATCAGTGTGGCCGCTGCGAGTCCAGTGGCAACCAGTGTTGAAAGAGAGTTATGGCGCATAGCGTTGCTCCTGACCGTTTACGTGGGTCGTTACAATTGAGTGAGAGTGGTTAACGTGGACTGTTTAATAGAAACGTAAACCATACAAGAAGTGTATCGGGCAGAAGAAGGCAGGTTATTGACCTAGGGCAAAGAGCGATAAAAAGACCTGCAAAAATAGCAGAAAAAGCCACAGGGAGGCGTGAGGTTAGGTAGTTAAGATATTACTTAGAGCCTTCCGTGTCGGTGTGAGCGACACGGAAAGCACACAGGGCCATATTAACGATGATTAGGCTTATGTGTAATTAACGCTCGTCTAGCGATCGATATGCTGATATTCACCCGAATCAGCTGTTGCATTGCTCACCACTAGGATGGCAATGAAGGAAGCGATGAAGCCAGGGATGATTTCATAGATGCCAGGGCCGCCCATAAATTCGCCATTCCAGCCTAATGCAATCCAGATCATGACGGTTGCCGCACCTACTACCATACCTGCGATAGCACCATTGCCGTTTGTACGTGGCCACATTAGCGATAAGATAATCAGTGGCCCAAACGCCGCACCGAAGCCAGCCCAGGCGTTACTGACTAGTCCTAAAACCTGAGAGTTTTCATCAGCTGCAATAATTGCCGCCACAATGCCCACCAGTACTACGCAGACACGGCCAACGGCTACACACTGCTGCTCAGAGGCACTCTTGTGTAGGAACAAACGATAAAAGTCTTCGGTTAGCGATGAAGAGGCCACCAGTAGCTGGCTAGAAACGGTGCTCATGATGGCAGCGAGCAGTGCTGCATATAGGAAGCCAGTAATCAGTGGGTGAAACAGCAGATTTGCCAGAACGATAAAAATCGTTTCGGGATCCTCGATATCCAGACCGTTACGGATGGCATAAGCCCGGCCAAATATCCCCAGTGAAACAGCGCCAATGAGTGAAATCAGCATCCAACCCATACCAATGTTGCGGGCAATAGGAACATCCTTCAATGTCCGAATAGCCATGAAGCGCACAATAATGTGCGGTTGTCCGAAATAGCCAAGCCCCCAGGTAACGGCAGATAACCAGCCGATGAACGTTAGTCCTGACGTCCAGGATAAGAGGGTAGGGTCGACTTCATTAAGTGTCTGTGATGCCTGAGAGAACCCGCCGCCACCTTCACCAAACAGCACCACTGCTGGCATGATGACCAAGGCTAGCATCATAATGCAGCCCTGCACGAAGTCGGTCATGCTCACAGCGAGGAAGCCACCGACCACCGTATAAATAAGCACGACACCAAGAGTAATCATGACCCCCATGCCGTAGTTACTCATGTCACCGAAGTTATAGATGCCGGAAAATGCGCTTTCAAATAGTTTGCCGCCAGCGACTAAGCCTGATGCTGTATAAACTGAGAAGAAAACAACAATCACGATAGCAGACACCATGCGCAGGGAAAGCGCACGTGTCGGGAAGCGGTTCGCAAGAAAGGCTGGAATGGTAATCGCATTACCGTAGTGAACGGTTTGCTCACGCAGGCGCGGGGCGACCAGAATCCAGTTGAACAACGCCCCTACGAGCAAGCCAATCCCGATCCAGGCTGACCCCAATCCCGATACGAACATTGCCCCTGGCAAGCCCAATAGCAACCAGCCGCTCATATCTGACGCCCCTGCCGATAGTGCCGCTACTTTGGGGCTGAGGGTGCGGCCGCCCAGCATATAATCTTCAGAGGAAGAGGTAGAGGTGCGCATGGCATAAATGCCAATGGCGACCATGAGCAAAAAATAAGCAATGAGACTGATCCAAACACCGATAGCCATGAAAGTTCTCCCATTCGTCAGGATGGAGCTAGCGCCAACAGGTGCGCGCTTGTTTTTGTTAATGAGACGCCCGTGCGGGCGTCTCCCGGTAGAACATTGGCTTTACCGACGTTCAGTAATGAAAGGAAACGTCGATAAAGCTGGTGGGGCTTATTCAGCCGTTGCCAACAGACTAGCGTTACCACCCGCCGCGGTCGTGTCGATGCACAAGTGGCGTTCAACCACGTAGCGATCCGGTGAAAGGGGCTGGATTTCGAGCGGCACGATAGCACCGTCGCGTTTGGCAAGCGCAATACGCAGTTCATGGGTCCAGTCGCTTTTGCCAGCTGCGGCCACCGCTGCAATGCCTTTGACTTCACTTAGCGTCTCGGCTGTGATGCTCCCGTCTAGCCCAATGACCGGTGCTCCGGCATCCATCAGCGGCTGAATAGCTTGAGATGCACCTGACACGATCACTACTGCCGAACAGCCTGCACCAAGTGCCTGCACTGCTTGGGCAACAGCGATATCCAAGGTCGGCCCGAGACACAGAACCGCTCCCTTCGGATACATCGCCAAACGATTGCTTTCCCCTGTTGGCCCAGGAAGGGTCTGCGGCGTCATATCGAGAGCCGCCGTCTCATTCAGCGCCCGGCGGACCACTCCACCCTTGCCGGAAAGTGCTTTGCGCAACACTTCTACCCGGTCTGGCCTCGCCGCCCAATTACGTGCATCTAAACCGTCGAGGGCCGATTGGAGAGTGTCGAGTGCCACGGTTTTCCCTTCGGGCATCGCGTAGCCTTCGGCAGTGGCGGTGCGGCGAAAGCGAGCAACATAAAGCGGGCCACCGGCCTTGGGGCCGGTGCCTGAAAGGCCTTCGCCACCGAACGGCTGTGAGCCGACGATAGCGCCAATCTGGTTGCGGTTGACATAAACATTGCCAACATGGATGCGCTCGACGATTTGCTGCACACGGTCATCAATACGGGTATGCAGGCCGAAGGTCAGCCCGTACCCCTTACTGTTGATAGCATCGACTACTTTGTCGATGTCTCGCGCTTTGAAAGTGGCTACGTGCAGAACCGGGCCGAATATCTCGCGCTCGAGATCCTCAATGCCGCCGACCTCAATTACCGCTGGGGTAACGAAGGTACCAGTGGCTGGCGAGGACAGCTTCTTCAGTACTTTGCCAGCCTTCTCATGTGCCGTTACATAGTCGTTTATCTCGGCCTGAGCATCAGCGTCAATCACTGGTGAAACATCGGTATCGGTATTCCAGGGGTCGCCGATGGTAAGTGCGTCCATAGCGCCATAGAGCATGTGAAGTAACCGGTCACGGGCTTCTTCTTGAACATACAGCATCCGCAGCGCCGAACAGCGCTGCCCAGCGGATTGGAAGGAAGAAATCAAGATGTCGCGCACCGCCTGCTCGGTCAGCGCTGTGGAATCCACGATCATCGAGTTAAGGCCGCCAGTCTCAGCAATCAGTATGGCATCTGGCCCAGCATTCTCAGCCAGCGCCTTATGAATGATCTGTGCCACTGGGGTTGAGCCAGTAAAACAAACGCCAGCAATACGTGAGTCGCTAGTCAGCGGGCCGCCCACCGTCGGGCCGTCGCCAGGCAGCAATTGCAGCGCTGCTTCTGGCAGGCCTGCCTCACGCATCAGTTCGACGGCGCGGGCGGCGATCAGCGGGGTTTGCTCGGCAGGCTTGGCAAGTACCGCATTGCCAGCTACCAAGGCTGCAGCAATTTGTCCGGTAGTAATCGCCAGCGGAAAATTCCATGGGCTAATGCAGACGAAGATGCCGCGAGCGCTCCCCGGCTCTTCTGCTTCAAGCCGTTCGCCTTCGTTGGCGTAGTAGCGTAGAAAATCTACCGCTTCGCGTACTTCAGCGATGCCGTCGAACATCATTTTACCGGCTTCACGAGTGGTGATGACGGTCAACTCGGCAATGTGCTCCTCAAAGAGGTCCGCAGTACGACGCAGTACCTCAGCGCGCTCGGCCGCCGAGCGCGCTGACCATTCGCGGAAACCACCTTCAGCAGCGTCAAGCGCGGTGGCTACCTCCGTTGGGGTGGCCTCATGCACCGTACCAATAACTCGAGAGCTGTCAGCGGGGGAGAAAACTTCACGAGCCGGACCTTGGGGAGCAGGGTTTCCTACCAGCATAGGGCCGGCGGTCCATGTCTTGTCGGCAAACGCTTCACGAGCAGTGAGCAGAGGCAAGATCGAGGCGGGCTCGTTAATGCGGTAGCCCTTGGAATTTTTGCGATCGGGCTCAAATAGCTCGCCGGGTTGGCGGATCAACGGGCTTGAAATGGCGCTGCCAAGCTGTTTAAACCCTTCAACTGGATCCTTTGAGACCTCGCTTGGGGGGATAGAACTATCCACCACTTGGTTAACGAACGAGGAGTTGGCGCCGTTTTCTAACAGTCGACGTACCAGATAGGCGAGCAGGTCGCGGTGTGCGCCAACCGGCGCGTAAATGCGGCAGTGGGTGCCTTCTGTCTCCTTAACGATGTGGTGTAGCGATTCGCCCATGCCATGCAGGCGCTGGAACTCGTAGCTGTCCTTATCGCTGCCCGCCATCTCCACGACGGCGGCGCAGGTGTGGGCGTTATGAGTCGCGAACTGCGGATAGATGCGGTCGCGACGGTCGAGCAGCATTTGGGCGCAGGCCATGTAGCTGACATCGGTATTTACCTTGCGGGTGAAGACTGGGAAAGTTTTCACACCCATCTCTTGAGACAGCTTGATCTCGGTATCCCAGTAAGCCCCCTTGACCAAACGCACCATGATCTTGCGATTGAACCGCTCGGCAAGTTCGTAGAGTGTCTCAATTACCGGCGCGGCACGGCGCCCGTAAGCTTGTACAACGACTCCAAAGCCCTCCCAGTCATCTAAGCTGGGGTCGGCCATTAACGCCTCAATCACGTCGAGAGACAGGTCCAGTCGATCCTGCTCCTCGGCGTCGATATTGAAACCGATATTAGCTTTGGCCGCTTGCTTGACCAGTTCCAGCGCGCGCGGTACGAGCTCCGCCATCACCGTATCACGATGGGTGTACTCATAACGCGGATGCAGCGCTGATAGCTTCACCGAAATTCCGGGGCTTCCACGCACATCTCCCTTAGCCTGTTCAGCAATCGCAGTGATCGCCTTGGCATAAGCTTCATGATAACGAACGGCATCTTCGTCAGTGCGAGCCGCTTCGCCTAGCATGTCATAGGAATAGGTGTAGCCCTGTTTCTCAAGGTCACGGGCATTCTTCATACCCTCTTCAATGGTCTGGCCAAGTACGAACTGGCGGCCAAGAATCTTCATTGACTGACCTACCGCTTTACGCACTACCGGCTCGCCCATACGGCGTACCAGACCGCGCAGTGCACGCGTTGGGCCTTTGGGGTCTTCTTCCAGCACCTTGCCGGTCAGCAGCAGTGCCCAAGTCGATGCGTTGACCATCGACGAGGACGATTTGCCCAGGTGCGCACCCCAGTCGGACGGCTCTATCTTATCGTGGATTAAATCGTCGATGGTTTCTGCATCAGGCACACGCAACAGTGCTTCTGCCAAACACATCAGGCCGACGCCTTCGGTCGTAGAAAGTCCATACTCAGCGAGGAACGCCTCCATCATTGAGGGGGATCTTTCCTTGCGGACACGCTCAACGTAGTTAGCGCCGACGGCAGCCACCTGACGGCGGTCGTCTTCTGACAGCTTAATACGCTTGGTTAACTCGTGCAGTACCGCCGCTTCATCAGCGTCATAGTTACTGCGGATGCGTGCGCGTAGATCACTGACGTCACCATGCAAATGAAGATTGGCTTTGTTCATAATGGGTCTCTTCTTGCTGGTCGACACCTAGCGGTGATATGTCGACTTAGATTTTTTCAGTAAACAAAAAAATCAAAACAATAATAGAGGGCTCCTGCCGGAGCCCTTCGGATACCTTCAGCGTGTTGTGCGCTTACTAGCGCTCAATATGCTGATATTCGCCAGAGTCAGCAGTCGCATTGCTTACCACCAGGATGGCAATGAAGGAAGCAATGAAGCCAGGAATAATCTCGTACACGCCAGGGCCGCCCATAAACGAACCGTTCCAGCCCAACGCAATCCAGATCATAACGGTTGCCGCACCCACTACCATGCCCGCGATAGCGCCGTTGCCGTTTGTACGGGGCCACATCAACGATAAAATAATCAGAGGGCCAAACGCCGCACCAAAACCTGCCCAGGCATTACTGACTAATCCTAGTACTTGAGAGTCTTCATCAGACGCGATAATAGCGGCCACAATGCCCACCAATACTACGCAAACACGGCCTACAGCCACACACTGTTGCTCGGACGCTTTTTTATGTAGGAACAGGCGATAGAAGTCTTCGGTCAATGATGACGAGGACACCAACAGCTGGCTGGAAATCGTGCTCATGATGGCCGCCAGTAGAGCTGCGTAGAGGAAGCCGGTAATCAACGGGTGGAACAACAGCTCCGCCAAGATAATAAAGATTGTTTCTGGGTCCTGGACATCTAATCCATTACGAATCGCATAGGCGCGACCAAAAATACCTAAAGAAACCGCGCCAATTAGGGAAATCAGCATCCAGCCCATGCCAATGTTACGTGCAACTGGCACATCTTTTTGTGACCGAATTGCCATGAAGCGAACAATGATGTGCGGTTGACCGAAATAGCCCAGTCCCCAGGTAACCGCTGACAGCCAGCCAATGAAAGTAAGCCCCGAGGTCCAGGAAAGCAGTGTGGGGTCGACTTCATTGAGTGTCTGTGTGGCTTGGGAGAACCCGCCGCCACCTTCACCAAAGAGCACCACCGCTGGCATGATGACCAGAGCTAGCATCATGATGCAGCCCTGCACAAAGTCGGTCATGCTCACGGCCAAGAAGCCACCCACGACGGTGTAAATCAGCACCACGCCGAGGGTGATCATGACCCCCATGGCGTAGTTGCTCATATCGCCAAAGTTATAGATGCCGGAAAACGCACTTTCAAACAGTTTGCCGCCTGCCACTAAGCCAGAGGCTGTGTAAACTGCAAAGAAAATTACGATAACAATAGCGGATACTGTTCGCAGGGAAAGCGCCCGAGTCGGGAAGCGATTGGCAAGGAAGGCTGGAATAGTGATCGCATTACCGTAGTGAACGGTCTGTTCACGAAGCCGTGGTGCGACCAGGGTCCAGTTGAAGAACGCTCCCACCAGCAAGCCGATACCGATCCAGGCTGAGCCTAAACCGGATACAAACATTGCCCCAGGTAACCCCAGCAGCAACCAGCCGCTCATGTCTGAAGCACCGGCTGAAAGAGCCGCTACCTGTGGACTTAAGCCTCGTCCTCCCAGCATGTAATCTTCCGATGAAGAGGTTGCTTTGCGCATGGCATAAACGCCAATGGCGATCATGAGCGCAAAATATGCAAAAAGACTGATCCAAACACCGATAGCCATAAAAACTCCTTCAGTACATTAGGCCGGACATAACGCCGACAGGTTTGTGCGCTTACCGAGAGGAAACGAGTAATAGCGCAGCCTTGTTGTTGTTACCGTTATTGTTAAGCAGTGTTGTTAAATATAGTTGTTGAATTCTTTTTCTATTCATATTGCTGGCCCTAAGAAAGCCTACCTAGGCATACATCAATGATCGAAGACTAGGTAGGCTGTGAAAGCGGAAGTCATCGCTCCACTATTTTTCAGTCATAAGCGCTGCTTTATTTTCAAGCGCAGGCTTAGTAGCGATAAATCGTTTACTCATCGCCAAGTGCCAGAAGCGAGGCGTTGCCACCTAAAGCAGCGGTGTTATTGGTAATCGTTTTTTCAGTCACAAAGCGCTGTAGATAGTGCGGACCGCCTGCTTTTGGCCCAGTACCCGATAAGCCTTGTCCACCGAAAGGTTGTACGCCAACTACCGCGCCGATGATGTTCCGGTTGATATACACATTGCCCACCCGCATTTTTTGCGCTATTTCAGCGGCAAAAGACTCATTGCGACTGTGAACCCCGAAAGTAAGGCCATATCCGCGACCATTAATGTCGTTGATAACGCGGTCAAGTTCGCGGGCCTTGTAACGCACAATGTGCAGAATGGGACCAAACTGCTCGCGGGTCAGCGCATCAATGCTGTCGATGATAAAAGCGGCAGGCGCAACAAACGTGCCGTTTTGGGTGTGTTCCGCCGCCATCGGAGTTTCTGCGACTAATCGGTTTTCGCCCTTGAGTTTTTCAATATGCGCCATCAGACCTTTACGCGCATCTTCATCAATCACTGGGCCAACGTCAGTGCCTAAATCGCGAGGGTCACCAATGCGCAGTTCATTCATGGCACCTTTAAGAATCTCAATCACCCGGTCGGCAACATCGTCTTGTAGATAAAGTACCCGTAGTGCGGAGCAGCGCTGACCGGCACTCTGGAACGCAGACTGAATCACATCCACAACCACCTGTTCAGGCAAAGCGGTTGAGTCGACAATCATTGCGTTCATACCGCCCGTTTCGGCAATTAACGTTGGTAGCGGTGCGTTTTCCCGTGCGGCAAGCGCGCGGTTAATGATCTGCGCTGTATCGGTGCCACCGGTAAATACAACACCTGTAATGCGGGGGTCAGAGGTCAACACGCTGCCCACTGTGGGGCCATCGCCGGGCAGTAGCTGAACCACATCACGCGGCATGCCTGCTTCGTACAGCAGTTCAATCACGCGGTGGGCAACAATCGAGGTTTGCTCTGCAGGTTTGGCAAGCACAGTGTTGCCAGCAACGGCGGCGGCAACAATCTGGCCACAGAAGATAGCTACTGGGAAGTTCCAAGGGCTTATCGCTGCAAATACGCCTTTACCACCCATCATCAAACGGTTGGATTCGCCGGTTGGGCCAGGCAGTTCAATCGGTTGGCCAAACGCTTCTTCAGCACGCATGGCGTAGTAGCGGCAGAAGTCGACGGCTTCTTTGATTTCGTCGACACCGTCGGTGAGCAACTTACCGCCTTCACGTGAACAGAGCGTCATTAGCTCTGGCATGTGCTCTTCCATCAGGTCGGCCAGGCGGCGCAGAATGTCAGCGCGTTCGCTCACTGGGGTCGTTTCCCAGCGCGGGAAGGCTTGCCAAGCTGCATCGAGCGCTTTGGCTGCCTGCTCTTTGCTAGTCCACTGAACGCTGCCTACGGTTTTGCGTCGGTCAAAAGGCGAGGTTACTGGGTGGGTGTTGTCGGCATCGTCGGCAACATCAAAGGCCAGCAGCGGTTTTGCGAGGTACTGCTTATCCATAAACGTGCCCATCTTTTCCATTAGCGGATAGAAGTGGCTACGGATATTAAGATTGACCCCGCGAGAGTTGCGGCGTTTTGGCCCGTAAATATCTTTCGGCAGTGGAATACGTTTATTGGCGAACGTTTTCTGCTGACGAAGCGTTTCAATGGGATGTTGGCACAATGACTCTACGGGGACTTCTGGATCGACAATTTGGTGAACAAAAGAGGAGTTGGCACCGTTTTCAAGTAGACGACGTACCAAATAGGGCAGTAGGTCTTTATGGGCGCCAACCGGGGCGTAAATACGGCAATAAGTGCCTTTAGGAGCACGCTCGAGAGCCGCGTCGTAAAGGGCTTCGCCCATGCCATGTAAGCGCTGGAATTCAAACGGGCGGCTATCGTGGTTGGCTAATTCAAGAATCGTGGTAACGGTATGAGCGTTGTGGGTAGCAAACTGAGGGAAAATACGCCCATGAGTATCGTTGGATAGCAGGAATTGGGCGCAGGCCAAGTAAGCCACGTCGGTACAGGCTTTACGCGTAAATACCGGATAGCCGTCAACGCCAAGCTGTTGAGACTCTTTGATTTCGCTGTCCCAATAAGCACCTTTTACTAAACGCAACGGGATCTCGTCGCCTTGTTGTTCGGCTAGGCGATTAATATAGTGCAGCACCGGCAAAGCGCGCTTTGAATATGCCTGAACGACAAGACCAAAGTGCCCCCATCCTTTCACTGCGTCACTTTCATAAATCGCACGGAAAACTTCTAGTGAAAGCTCTAAACGATCAACTTCTTCTGCATCGATAGTGACGGCGACATCAAGTTCACGGGCTTTGGTGACTAACTGAATAACCGTATCGACGAGTTCGGCAAGTACCTGCTCACGGCGGCCAAACTCATAACGCGGATGAAGGGCAGACAGCTTGATAGATACTGAAGGTGCAGGGGTTTTATCGCCCAGTGTTTTACAGGCTTTGCCGACCTGCTCGATTGCGCGAGCATAGTCATCATAGTAGCGCTTGGCGTCGGCTCGGGTGCGCGCTGCCTCTCCCAACATGTCATAGGAGTAGGTGTAGCCTTTATTAAATAGCGGCTTAGAGCGCTTTAGTGCTTCATTAATATCGCGTCCTAAAACGAACTGTTTGCCCATGATTTTCATCGCTTCCATCATGGCGCGACGAATCACTGGTTCGCCCATGCGATTAACCATGCGGTTAATAAAGTGGGCAGGTTGGCCCTCTTTTGGATGGTCAAGCTTCAATACATGGCCAGTCATCAATAGACCCCATGTAGAGGCGTTTACCATCCATGATTCACTTTTACCGACGTGAGACTTCCAATCTGCGGGGCCAAGTCGGTCTTCAATTAGCGCATCGGCGGTCTCTTTATCTGGAATGCGTAGCATAGCCTCTGCTAAACACATCAACATTAGGCCTTCATGGGTGTCCAGGCTGTACTGCTGTAATAGTTCGTCAATCGTATCAACAGCCGTATCCATATTACGAACATCACGCACTAGCGCTGCGGTATTCGATTCAATCCGTACGAAATCGTCGCTGTCAGCATTGAGAACTTTGATGAGCTCACTGACGAAGGCATCCTCATCTACAAGATAGTGATCACTAACACGCTGCATTAGCGTATCAAGATCGGTTTGCCAGATGGCAGGGTCACGCATTTTCTTGGCATTGAGCATTGAGGCCCCCATAAGTCTGTACAGAAAGCGAAAAGCTGAATCAAATAACCGAACTAAAGAGATGATAGGGCGTTATGCCCAAGATAACGGACGAATGTAGAGCGAGCTGCCATTAGGTGTATGTCGTTTTCATGGCAAAACGTGTCAATTTCTCGGTAAGAAACGCTTTTTAAGACTTTAGTTTAGTTTCTAAATGGCTGCCAACACACAAACTTACGCGTTAAGCGACCCAGCTAACGGCTTTATGATGAGCGAGATGAGAGTGCACCAGCTTTAGCAGCTGCTCCTGTGGGCGTCGAGGAAGGCGCTAACGGCGTTGAATAAGCCGTTGAATAAGCAGTTGAGCGAACAGCTGAATCAAGAGGTGTATTGGCTATTCCCGCACCCTGGCGTAATTGGCGGGGTGATACCCCATAGCTACGCCGAAAAGCGTGGGAAAGAGCGCTTTGGTTAGCAAAGCCTGTTTGAATGGCAATATCGGTGAGTGGCAGGCGGCTTTGTAATACTAGCTGACGAGCCGCGTGTAGGCGCTGGCGTCGCACATATTGCCAGGGCGATAGGCCCGTTTGGATGCGAAAGCGCTCAGAGAAGTGTGCTTCACTAAGGCACGCTAGCTTAGCTAAATCAGCGACTCTTAGCTCATCGGCCAAGTGGTGGCGAATGAAACGATCAATTTGACTAAGATTAAGACGACGCTGAGAGGTGCTCTCTGTTGCGCCCAAACGAGCTTTTAATGAACCTAGCAAAGTGGCAGCAAGCCGATCCTGCTGAAAAGACATGGCTGACGTGTCAAATCCTTGGGCGAGTTCGCTTTCTACAAAGGCTAGGTAGTGGCGTAATGGGTTGTCTAAGGCAAAAAAACGCGGGGCATCAAACAGGGCCACTAACTCGCGGTGTTCACCCGTCAGAGCTGGCGCATCTTCAGGGAGGTCAAGAATTAGTTGCCGGTTGTAGCCGTTACCTGAATAAAAATGTTCATGGTTAGCAGGAACAATGCAACCAGAGAAGGCGTTGACGCGGCCACCGAGGCCTTCGATTTCAAATTCTGAAGAGCCGCAAAGCGTAATGACTATTTGGTGAAAGTCGTGGGAGTGATGTTTTGTGGCGCTTTCTAAAGGGATTTGACGAATAGTACTCGGCATGGGGTCTCCTCGGCACTGCTGGCCTATTAGCGTTGGCGCAGCGCTGTATGTGCCGCTAAATGATCACGTAAAGCTTTCAGTTCCGTGTAACCCTCCTGGTTAAGTAACGGTTTGCTTCGAGCAATTTGCCAATGGCGCCCGTAGGAGTCCATTAAATGCGCTGCGCGACGGCGCACACTATCTAGATACTCATCGTGACGAATGGGGTAGCCAATAATGGCATTCCATTCGGTTTCACTGACCTTGCTTTCCAGCGCTTTGTCAAATAAAGCGAGCAGGTCATGGGGTTCGGTGCGGTAGCGTGGTGTACCTACCGTCATTAATATCAACAGCACGGCACCTATCACCAATAAACATACGCCAAACACCAATAGGTACAGTGCCATACTAGGCTCCCCGCAGTAGCAGTACTCGTTTGAAAGTTGAAAACCAGTATACGCGTGCTGCTCCTTAAGGCGAAAATTTTGCCGTTTTGCGAACTTTTCCTGTGCACGGTGTCTGAAGGTTTACAGGCAACATCGCGATAGCAGTCGTTAATAGTGTTGTTCTGGCTATTGTTTTCGATCCCTTGCTTCCGCTGCTTATACTAAGCAGCGGTTTTTTTTGCTTTTAAGATGGTCGTTTCACTTAACGCAAACACTTATTTAACCGAAAAGGTGTTGTCGATAAGTGGCTATCCGCAGCGAAGAGAACATGTGGTTGATAGCTCGTGGCCTTCAGCGAATAGATCAAGGCCCAGCAGATGGCAGCTACTAGACAGAGAATCGCTGATAAATAACGGTTAGTGGCGGCGAATAGTAAGCAGCGCCATTAAAATATCACGGCGCGTTACAATGCCGACTAAACGTTGCTGTTCCACAACGGGATAAATCTTGGGCTTAGCTCCGAGCATCTCTTGTGCCAAATCGGTGATGCTTTTGTTGGGCGTTGTTGTGAGCACATCTTGGCGCATTAATTCCCGAACCAGCGGCGCTTCATCGTCGTGGTAGATACTGTCTAAAACGCGGCCCATCACATCCTGTTCCGATATAAAACCAATTAGCCGATCAGAGGTATCTACCACCGGAGCGCCTGGTAAGCGATGTAATGCTAAACCCTGAGCCAAGGTGGTAATAGAGGTCTCACCAGTAACACGATAGCAGTCCCGTGACATGACATCGCGCACGGTATCGGGGGTTTTTTTATTCATGGTGATACTCCTTAACGTGATACGCGCATTTTCGCTCTAAAAATGGGCCGGGTAGTTGCTGTGGGGCTAGGAACGATATGTGCTTTATTTTTATTAATGTAGAAGATTTAACTCATCCTGCGTTGTCCTTACTAATGTTACATTCAACGCTTTGCTCTTTTTCAAATGCTATTTCAACTACTACAAGGAGCCACTATGGACGCGCGTGAATACCTCAATCGCAAAGGCGTTGGCATAGAAAGAGACCCTGAACGGCCCAACACATTAGAAGAAAAAGCGTGGGAAAGGGCGCGTGGGTCAGGTAGCCAGCGGCCTAAGTCTGGCACGCCCCATGACTGGGAAGATTGGGAGCGCCATCATGATGATTTGGCAGACGGTGCGGAAACGTTAGAGCAGAAAATAGATAAAGAGGCGCATCAAAAAGCGCTTGCTAAAGAGAAACAGCAGGCTGAAAAAGCACGGGCGGCGGTAGAGCATTTTACTCCCCCTGTGCAGCCGGATATTCAGCATCAAGCGTCATCTTCTACGGCTTCGGGAGTAACGCCAATATCATCTCAGCCCGCTGCTTTACTGCTTGCTTACCGTGCGCTAGCTATTCTACTACCGCCTTTGGCCGTCGGGTTAACAGACGGAGGGGCAAAACGTGTTGCTACTAGCATTGTATTGACGCTATTAGGCTGGATTCCAGGTGTGGTACATGCCTTTGTATGGTTAAAAAAGCACTAATCCGTTAATTACTCGTTTGGACCATTGGCAGTTGTTGTTAAGCGCGTATAATCTCCGTCAACTTTCCTTTTTTTTGAGGTTTACGATGGGCTACCTTGTTGGCGTAACGGCGCTGTGGGCGTTCTCTTTTTCGTTGATCGGAGTGTATTTGGCTGGCCAAGTCGATAGCTATTTCGCAGTGCTCGTCAGAGTAACACTCGCCACGCTGGTCTTTTTGCCGTTTTTACGCCCCAGCTTGCTACGTGGCAGGCAGCGCTTAGCGTTAATGGCGTTGGGGGCGGTTCAGCTAGGCATCATGTACACCTTTTTTTACCACTCCTTTTTACTGCTATCGGTTCCTGAAGTACTGCTGTTTACGATTTTTACACCCATTTATATCGCGCTCCTAGATGACTTAATGTTTAAGCGCTTCACGCCTATTTATTTAGTAACCGCCATACTGGCGGTAATCGGAGCGGGCGTTATTCGTTACGACGGTATTGATAGTGGATTCTGGCTGGGCTTTTTAGTGGTGCAGGGGGCCAACCTCTGTTTTGCAATCGGGCAGGTGGGCTATCGGCGGCTAGCCGCTGATTTGCCGCCTACCTTGGCATGGCATAACGTTTTTGGCTGGTTCTTCGTTGGTGCGATGGTGGTCGCACTTCCCGCATTTTTACTCTTTGGTAATACGGCTGCACTCCCTACTACCCCAGTACAGTGGAGCGTATTGGCATGGCTTGGATTAGTCGCGTCTGGAGTGGGTTATTTCGCCTGGAACCAAGGCGCCACTAAAGTAGATGCGGGAACGTTAGCGGTAATGAACAATGCGCTAGTGCCCGCTGGCCTAGTGGTTAATTTGGTGATCTGGAATCGCGATGCGGAAATCGGTAAGCTACTTTTAGGTGCTGCAATCATGGCCGCCTCGCTGTGGTTAAATCACTGGTGGTTACAGCGCCGTCACGCTATATCTGTCTAATTAATTCAAGCCATTGTTTTTGCCCAGGGGAGCTTGCGTTTCTGCATTACACTGGGCAATTTGCTCGATACCCTCATACTCTCCATAATGTGGGCTGATGCCAGCGAGAGTTGTCCATGTCTAACACCCCATCGTCAGGTTTAGCACCCTTGAGCCAGGCCCAACAAACGCAGCCTTTCGAAACGACGTCTTTTAAGACGAGGCCTTCTAAAGCAGCGCCTTTTAAGACAGCGCCTTTTAAGACAATAGGCTTAATCGGCCGTTTAGGCAGCGATAAAGTGGTCGATTCGCTCAAAAGGCTGGTCAACTATTTAGTTACCCATGATTATAAAGTATTGATTGAGGATCGGACGGCAACGGCGTTACCGGATCATGGGCTGCCTGAAGCCAGCCGCCGCATACTTGGAGAGTTATGCGATCTTGTCATCGTTGTTGGTGGCGATGGCAGCCTTCTGGGCGCCGCACGCACGCTATGCCTTAGTGGTACGTTAATATTAGGCGTCAACCGTGGGCGGTTAGGCTTTTTAACCGATATTTCTCCCGATGAGTTGGAAAGCCGGGTTGGTGAAGTGTTAGCGGGTGAGTTTGAAGTTGAAGAGCGTTTCTTGCTTGATGCCGTGTTGTATCGAAACGGTAAAGCGGTAGGTAGCGGTGTTGCGCTCAATGAAGTGGTGGTTCATCCCGGTAAAGCGGTACGAATGATTGAGTTCGAACTGTTTATTGATGGGCAGTTTGTGTATAGCCAGCGTAGTGATGGCTTAATTATTGCTACGCCGACAGGTTCAACTGCCTATGCTCTTTCGGGGGGTGGGCCGATCATGCATCCCAAGCTTGATGTGGTGACGTTAGTCCCCATGTTTCCCCACACGCTTTCAAGCCGTCCTATTGTGATTGACGCTGCCAGTGAAATCCGTATCCATATTGGTGAAACCAATCAGACCTATCCCCATATCAGTTGCGATGGACAAACCCGTGCAGTGGCTAAACCAGACGATGTGCTTGTCATACAACGCAAACCAGAGCGTGTACAGCTAGTTCACCCTATTGGGCATAATTTTTATGAAGTGCTGCGCAGCAAGCTCGGCTGGAGCCATCGGCTAGGGGATTAACATGGAGGGCTACGATTTAATTGGCGATGTACATGGGTGTGGTGCAACACTTGCAGCGTTATTAGAGCGGCTTGGCTATCATCAGCGGGGTGGGGTATATCGACACCCTCGCCGAAAAGTGATCTTTTTAGGCGACTTGATCGATCGTGGACCACGTATTCGTCTAGCAGTTACGATTGCACGCCGAATGGTTGAAGAGGGTGAAGCACATATTGTCATGGGTAACCATGAGTACAATGCTCTGGCTTATACGCACCCCGCCCCCCCTGGTAGCAACAAGCGCTGGCTGCGCGAACATACACCGCGTCATAACCGTATTATTGAAGCCACGCTAGCTCAATACCGCGATTACACCAATGAGTGGGAAGATACCCTGGCGTGGTTTAAGACCATTCCTTTATGCCTAGAGCTGGACGGAATTCGTATAGTTCATGCCTGCTGGGATGAAGAGTTGATTAGACAGCTTAAACAACGCGCTCCCAATGCCTGCATGGATAGCCACTTTTTGGTTGAGTCCACCGACCCCTCAACGCAAGCCTTTCGTATACTTGATCGCTTAACCCGCGGCCCTCATATACCGTTACCTAAAGGCATTGCGATACATTCTGGTGATGGCTTCACACGGCAGAGTTTTCGTGCGCATTTTTGGTCGGCTAACCCTCAACAATGGGGGGATGTAGTATTTCAGCCAGATAACCTTCCTGGTGATTTGGAGACTAGAACGCTAACTAACGCCGAGCGCCAGCGCCTTAGCTACTATGGCCCTGAACAGCCACCCCTATTTATCGGTCATTACTGGTGCGAAGGGATTCCTGCCTTGCCAGCACACAATATTGCTTGCTTGGATTACAGTGCTGTGAAATTTGGCCGACTGGTTGCTTATCGCTGGAGCGGCGAAGCGCAGCTCAATGCCGATCATTTTGTGTGGATACAGGTACCAAAAGAAGAGCGTGCGCTGCCAAAGCCGTGGGAAATAGATTTCGATTAATGGGAGTGATTTTTAGCTTTACATACCGTTACATATTTTTTTCAAAATAGCTGAACTAACGGTGTTGTCGGTTATCAGAGTAAGTGTTCCCTTGAATGATCCCTTGCTTTTTTTTCCGGCGGCCCCCTCCGCCGGATTTTTTTCGTCTATCCGTTGGTGACGCGGCGCGCTGTCGCGCTAATATTTATTGGTTGAAAGGAACCTGCCATGCATCCAGTAATGCTCTTACCCACGGACGCAGATACCAAAGAACTGCGTAAGGCGCTGTGGCACTACCGCATTGGTCACCGTATTACTGATGAGGCAGACGGCCAACTGCTATGGGTTGCCGACCCGCGCCAGCAAGATGAAATGAAAGTACTCGTTAGCTGCTGGGAGCGAGGTGAGCCACTAATCACTACTGCCCCTAGATCGAGCCGCCAGACCCCAGCCCGTCATTTCTTACCCATGCTGCGCCAAGTACCGGTTACTGCGCTGATGATTGCTATTAGCCTAGCGGTGTTCGCGCTGACTGGGATATTTGGTGATCTGCTAATTGTAAAACTCACCATTGTTTCGGTGGGGGTCGCCGGCGGTCAGCTCGTATATGGCAGCCTTAGTGATACGATAATGTCTGGTCAATTATGGCGTTTATTGTCGCCTGCATTCTTACATTTTGGCTGGATGCATTTGATCTTTAACCTAATGTGGGTTTGGTACTTCGGACGTCAAATTGAGCAGCTTCAAGGTAGTCGTATCATGCTGCTACTGCTTATCGTGGCAGGTATTGGTGCTAACATCGCCCAGTACATTACCGGCACGGTGTTGTTTGGCGGTATGTCTGGCGTTGTTTACGCCTTGCTGGCTCATGTGTGGTTGATGTCCTATCGTGCCCCGCAAAGCGGATTTTTCGTCCCCCAGATGTTGGTAGTCTTCATGCTGGGCTGGATGGTATTTACGATGACCGATATTGCCGGCAGCGTGGGCTTTGGTAACGTAGCCAATGAAGCACACTTGGGCGGGCTGCTCGTGGGGCTGGTCACGGGCTGGTATTATTCCTCCAAACGAAGCAAACACTAAAGGTGCCTACGATGAGCGACATGACCTTCGATAAAATGATTAACCAAATGACGCCCGCTATTTATGAAAGCCTTAAACAGGCGGTTGCGTTGCGGAAATGGCCTGATGGTCGATATTTAACGCCTGAGCAGACGGAACTGTGCTTGGAAGCGGTCATACGCTTTGAAGTGGAAAATAACGTTCCTGAAGAGAATCGCGTAGGTTATCTAGAACGCCGTACGTGTGGTGCTGGCGCGACTGGTGCAGGCGTTACGCCTGAAATGGCAGGCCTTGCCCGGGATGCCACGCGTGACTGATGACTTGTTTGCCTCAGTAGTATCCCCGGTGCAAGGGTGTTTGCAGAAAATGGCGGCGGATGTACCTAGCCGCCTAGGTGATCCGGTGGTGTATCACCTTCGTGCGGGTGAGCATCGAATGCTACTGAATGAGCGTATCGGCTCGCCGATGCGTCTTACCTGGAGCGGTGCAATTGCCTGTACCCACTGTGGGCGTGCCACTAAAAAAAGCTTTGCCCAAGGCTACTGCTACCCTTGTTTTAAGCGCTTAGCCCAGTGTGATACATGCATCATGAAACCCGAGACTTGCCACTATCATCAAGGCACTTGTCGGGACCCCGTGTGGGGCGAAAAACACTGCTTCCAACCTCATATTGTTTACTTAGCGAACTCTTCCGGTTTGAAAGTGGGCATCACCCGGAAAACGCAAATGCCAACCCGCTGGCTGGATCAAGGTGCTATTCAGGCGCTACCTATTCTTGAGGTAAAGACCCGACAACAGTCTGGTCTTGTCGAAATGCTCTTTAAAGAGGAAGTGGCCGACCGCACTAACTGGCGTGCCATGCTAAAAGGCGATGTGAAACCACTGGATTTATGTGCTGAGCGCGATCGTCTTTTCAGCCTGTTAAATGAAGGGTTAGGGCAATTACGTGACGTGCACGGTGCGGATGCCATTCGTAGCTTGGATGAAACGCCGTTGGACTTTCATTATCCCGTGGCGACTTTTCCTAGTAAGGTGACTTCCCATAATTTTGATAAGCAGCCGCTAATTGAAGGTACACTTCAAGGGGTAAAAGGGCAGTACCTAATTTTTGATACTGGGGTTATTAACCTTCGTAAATTCACCGGTTACGAAATCGTTGTAGGGTAAGCGTCATCCTCTCCCTAACTGTTTCTTTTAACTGACTATAACTGCCTATCCTTGTTATTGAACCTAGCCAGAGTCGCTTTTGTTAACTAAGGTTATTAGGGTGAAATCCTATTCTGCCTTACGCAACGCAAGGAAGCCTCGATGCCATGGCTAAAACTGCTGCACATCGCCGCGCTGGTCATCTGGTGCGGCGCACTTCTTTATTTACCCGCTCTACTTTTGTATGCACTCCAGTTGCGTAAAGACGCTGGTTTCGCGCAAGGCACTCCCCCGATGCCGCGTTTTTTCTACAACTCCATTGCGACGCCCGCTGCTTTGGCTGCTATTGCATCTGGCACGCTTTTGTTTTTGCTAAATGGGCTTCTTGGAGGGTGGTTAATTCTTAAGCTGGGAGCGGTAGTACTAATGGTGGCTGCCCACGGCTGTTTTGGCTGGCTGATTTTGCGGTTGGAAATGGGGATTTTCACAGGTGTTAAAGCCGCCAGCCTGTGCGCTTTAGTGCTCGCGCTAACGGGCATATTGGGTGTGCTTGGGTTGGTGCTTTCTAAACCATTGGCTTGGGGATAATGTGATGAAAGTTATCCCATTTATAGCCATGGTCGTGCCCTTAAGACAACTTCTCAACTTCGACGCCGACGGCGTGCTCGTATACCAATTGGCCGCCCAGCCAGCCTGCCAACGCGATCAGGCTGGCAGTTACCAGCGAAATAGCCAAACCCCAAGGCAGCACGGCGTTGGGTTCAGTAAAACGCAAAAGCCAGTTCAAAGACGCCAGCGAAAGCATGACGACGGCCACAATCGCGTGGCTCCAGCCAGTTATCAGGCGGCGGATTCGCGCCACAGTGACCAGGTCAATAATACCTGCTACCGAGGCAATCCAGCCGCCAAACGCGCCTACTCCTGCCAACCACAAACCGCTGCGCAGCCAGAAGGGGTCTTGGGTATACCAGAAGGCCAGGTCGCTAGCGACCAGTGCCATCAGGGCGGCCACTGGAAAGTGAATCATCACTGGGTGAAGCGGGTGGCCAGCCAGCGAAGCGCGGCTTTTGATCGAGCGTTGGCGAGTATGTGTCATGGTCACTTCCTGTGGTTAGACAAAGTGAAAGAGTCGGTCAGATCAACTGCACTTCAGGGAAACCGCTAATGAGGGAACGCAATAGCGAAATATCCATCATGATTTCATATTTATCGTCGCGATGGTTCCGGCGAATAGCTTGCTTACTTGGAACTTTGCTGCTGCTGAGCTTAGCGGGCTGTGCAGGCGATAGGTCTATCTTAGACCCTGCTGGGCCTGCTGCGCGAGACGTGAGGCTAATTTGGTGGGTAATGCTTGGGTTTGCCACCGTTGTGCTGATCGTGGTGACAGCACTTTGGCTTTACGCCTTTAAACCAAGAAGCGTGCTGCGTACACCTGCCCAGGAGCGCCGCATCGCTCGTCGCTGGATTGTTGGTGGCGGCATCATGTTGCCAGTGGCCACTATTACCGCGCTATTACTGTTTGGCGTGCCCGCCGGGCAGCGAATGCTAACGCTACCCATGGGTGAGCCGCCAGAGGTCATTGAGGTGATTGGTCATCAGTGGTGGTGGGAAGTGCGCTATCCCGGCGCTGAAGGTGGTGAGGTTGTTACCGCTAATCAACTGGTGATGCCTGCAGGTGAGCCAGTGGATTTTCACGTCAGCGGTGCTGATGTGATTCATGCATTTTGGGTGCCTCGGCTGGGGGGGAAAATAGATATGTTGCCGGGCCGCGTAAATAAAATTCGTTTACAAGCCGATGAGCCCGCGGTGTTTGGTGCGCAGTGTGCCGAACTTTGCGGCGTGGGCCACGCCCATATGCAGTTGCATGTGGAGGCCTTGCCGCGCAGCGAGTTCGAGGCATGGTTAACTGCAAGACAAGAGTCGGCGCTTAGCGAACTGTCCGTTGCCGATGCTACCTACGACGACGCGCGTGATGCCTTTATGACACATTGTGCCCGCTGCCACCAAGTAGCGGGCGTTAGTCAGGGAGGCATCGGTCCAACGCTTTCAGATGTGGGCGGTCGCGCCACGCTAGGAGCAGGGGTGATTGCCATGGAAGAGGGAGCTGTTAGTCACTGGTTGCAGCATCACCAAACGCTAAAGCCAGGCAATAAGATGCCTACCCACAGTGATATTGAAACGGACACCTTGGATGCCCTGGGTGCTTGGCTGGAGGCCTTGTCACCATGAAAAGTGTCAATCAAGAAGCCATTGAGCATGACCCGCAGCAATTGCATGAGGACTTGCACACCATTTGGGGTAACCCCAAAGGTTTAAGATCCCTAACTATCGTCAACCATACCACGCTCGGCCTGCGTTTTATGGTCACAGGGATGGTGTTTTTCCTGATTGGCGGCATTTTGGCAATGCTGGTGCGAACCCAGTTAGCGATGCCCGACCAAAACTTTATGTCGCCAGATATTTATAATCAGGTCACCACCATGCATGGCACGGTGATGATGTTTCTGTTCGCTATTCCTATGCTGGAAGGGCTGGCGATTTACCTGATCCCAAAGATGATCGGTGCCCGCGACCTGGTCTGCCCTCGGCTAACGTCACTTGGTTATTTCTGCTATTTATTTGGCGGGATTATTCTTACTTCCAGCCTGATTATTGAAATGGCGCCTTCTAGCGGTTGGTTTATGTACACCCCGCTTAGTAGTAAAGAGTTCGCGCCTGATCTGGGCTCTGATTTTTGGCTGTTGGGAATCACGTTTGTGGAAATTTCCGCAGTGTCTGCGGGTGTAGAGTTGGTAGTGTCAATACTGCGTACTCGCACTCAGGGCATGGCACTGCATAAAATGCCGTTGTTCGCTTGGTATATCTTGGCCATGGCGCTGATGATCGTGGTGGGGTTTCCGCCGTTGATTCTTGGCAGCGTATTACTGGAACTTGAGCGCGCCGTTGGTATGCCGTTTTTCCAGATTGCGGGAGGTGGTGATCCCTTACTGTGGCAGCATCTGTTTTGGCTATTTGGTCATCCTGAGGTGTACATCATCTTTCTACCGGCAGCGGGCATTGTTTCCACGCTAATACCGGTTTTTGCCGGGCGGCCTATTGTCGGTTATGGGTGGGTGGTAGCTGCCATCGCTATTATGGGCTTTATCAGTTTTGGGCTTTGGGTACACCACATGTTTACAGTGGGCATCCCACAGCTCGCTCAGGCATTTTTCTCGGCGGCTAGCATGCTGGTGGCGGTGCCAACGGCGATTCAAGTATTTGTTTGGCTGGCTACCTTGTGGCTGGGTAAACCTAAAATGAAACTACCCATGCTTTGGGTAATGGGCTTTTTGATTATTTTCGTTTGCGGTGGCTTAACCGGGGTGATGCTAGCGCTGGTGCCGTTTAACTGGCAGGTGCACGATACCCACTTTGTGGTGGCCCACATGCACTATGTATTGGTGGGTGGCATGTTCTTCCCATTGATTGCAGGGCTTTACTACTGGTTGCCGCTATTTTCCGGACGTATGCCGTCTGAAAACCTTGGGCGCTGGGGGTTCTGGCTAACCTTTTTAGGCTTTAACGGTACGTTTCTGATTATGCATTGGACGGGCCTTTTAGGAATGCCCAGACGTGTTTATACCTACGAGGCTGGCTCTGGGTGGGAAATTTATAACCTGCTCTCATCCGTCAGTAGCTTTGTGTTATCGGCGGGTATTGCCATGGTGTTGCTGGATATCGCACTGCACTTCCGGTTTGGTAAACCCGCCAAACACAATCCATGGAACGCCGATACGCTGGAATGGGCTAACACGATGCCCCCAAGCGCTTATAACTTTGTCAGCTTGCCTACTGTAGAAACGCGGCATCCGTTGTGGGATGACCCGAATTTGCCGCATACCATGGCGAAAGGCATGCACGGCTTGGCGGTGGCTTCCCACGGTAGGCGTGAAATGTGGGGTACTGATCCGATTACTGGCAAAGTACGTGAAATCATTCACCTGCCTGGTAACTCCTGGTGGCCGCTGTTTGCCGCGGCAGCGCTGGCAGTGGTATGCATTAGTTTATTAACCCGTGTCTATGCGCTAGCGGGCATCTTTGTAGTGATTGCTGGCGTGTTTCTACTGCGCTGGTCGTGGGAGAACGGTGCACATCCGAATGCAGCTCCTGATGCAGGCGTAAAGCCAGGCGATCCGCCGCTTCATTCACGCACGATGGATGGCCCTGGGCTTTGGGCAATGGCGGTGTTTTTAATTGCCAACGGTTCGTTCTTTCTTTCCTATCTGTTTGGCTGGTTTTATCTATGGACTGTTTCGCCTGAGTGGCAAATGCCAGATATACCGCCGCTGTCTCTGCTGATAATGAGCATAGCTGGGGGGGCGGTTTTAGCTGGGTGTGTGGTGATAGAGAAGCTGGTGCGCGGGCTGCGTCAGCAACGTGATGCAGGTTTAAGAGCAAGTTTCTATTTAGCCGCTGCGTTAGGCGCGCTTCAAGTGGGGCTGGCTGGCTGGGCGCTTTGGCGAGCCGATCTTTCACCGACTCAGACAACCCACGATGCGGTAATGCTGGTGGGGCTTGTTTACGCGCTTTTTCATGGTGGCCTAGCGGTTATTTTAACGGTGTTACAAGGCATGCGCGTTGGTTATGGCTACGTGGGTGCGCATGCACCGTTTGAACCTGCCGTAGTGGCACTACTCTGGCGCTATAACGTGGTCACATTCTGGTTGTTAGTTGGGGCGTTGGCGATACTGCCTCGGATGATAGGAGGGTAATGGTGATGGTACTGACACGACTACATTTTACTCATCCCATCCACTTAATTATCGGACTAACGCTATGGAGCCTATGGTTTGTGGCGGTTTATAGCGGCCTTTCAGTAGCCTGTGCCGTTGCGCCACCACCACCTGAAGCGGGGGCGCTTACAGGTCTTAATGCCGCGCTAGGTGGTGTTAGTTTCATTACTGCCCTGGGGCTTGTGGCACTTTCCTGGGGTAGTTGCCAAGTGGCGAAGCAGCATGAAGGACGCCAGCGTTTTCATGCCACTGTCTCTGCGTGGCTGTATTTGTTTTCCGCTTTCGGTGTGGTGTTTGCGGGTATGCCGATTATCAGTGTGCCGCCTTGCCTATAAGTCATAGCGCCTACGTTAATTCGATGCCAGAAGACGAAAAAACTTCTAGCCATAACACTCCCCTCTACACCCTGCATGGTATGTGGTGTACCAGCTGTGCTCTGGCGGTAGAAGGCGCGCTAACACGTCTGCCTGGGGTCATCGACGCTAGCGTTCACTACCCCACGGCAACTGTGTGGGTGAAAGGTGAGCGAAACTCAGTCGATCTGACGGAGCTTGCGCCGGTAGTCAAACGGTTAGGCTATCGGCTAACTGAATTAGAAGCCGTTGATGATGCCCATGAACGTCTTGAGCAAGAGAGCCGCTACCTTACTTTGCGGTTGTTAGTAGGCGCGGCATTCGGTATGTGGACCATGTTGGCCTCATTGCTTATTTATGTGGGAGCGTTACCGAGCGCATCGATAGAGCAAGTGGTGGCCTGGATATCGGGTGCCTTTGCACTGCCCGTAGTGGTGTATTCGGGCTTGCCGTTTTACCGAGCGGGCTGGCGCACGTTACTTGCCAAACGTCCAGGGATGGATGTGCTGGTTAGCCTTGGCGCGATCGGTGCAGTGAGTGTGTCGATTGGGTTGTTGTGGCGCGGCTCGGTGGAGGTGTATTTCGATACGGCGGTTATGCTGATAGTGCTGTTGCTTATTGGGCGACTGGTAGAAACGCTGTGCCGCCACCGTGGGCTAAAAGCGTTAGATGCACTGGCGTTGCCAGATGCGGCTATAAGCGCTTGGCAAAAGGGTGACTGGGTCTTACTGCCTGTCAATGATGTAGTCGCGGGTATGCGCGTTAAGCTAGCGCCGGGGGAATTAGTGACGCTAGATGGCATTCTTGATGCTCCCGGATGGATTGATACCGCCTCACTAACCGGTGAAAGCTTGCCACGTTACTTCAATGCAGGGCAGAGAGTGTACGCTGGCTGTCGTTACCTAGGTGCTACGCCACTGGTAATGCAGGTCACAGCGGGGGCTGGTAAACGCCGATTGGATCGACTACGTCATGAAATGCGCCGCTATCAAGCCCAAAAAGGTGAACTGCAGAAACTAGCCGACCGTTTTGCCGCCTGGTTAAGTCCTTTAGCATTAGCGCTCTCGCTAGTGACGTTGATCGGTGCGCTACTCGTTGGGTTGGGGTGGGAGGATGCACTGGTGCGCTCACTCTCAGTGCTCGTGGTGGCATGTCCCTGTGCCGTTGGGCTGGCGGTGCCTTTGGCTAGTCTTGCAGGTAACGGCCAGGCTCTGCAGCAAGGTATTGCACTGCGCGACCCCGCCGCGCTAGAGATCTTGGCGCGTATTCATTCAGTAGCGCTGGATAAAACCGGAACCTTAACAACGGGGAGCCATGGGGTGCTTCACTGGCAAGTACGCGATGGCATTGATAAACACACGTTGCAGCACAAGCTCACCAGCGCCGTTGCTGGGAGCGAACACCCGTTGGCACAAGCATTGGCGCGCTGGTCGGGTGGCGACAATAACCAGCGCTCTAAACCATATAAGGTTGATGAATTCCCCGGAGAAGGTCGCCGTGTATGGCTCACAAATCGTCAATATTTGATGGTAGGCAGCGTTCGTTGGCTGGCGCGACAGCAAGTTGATGTGCCTTCCCAGGCAGCAGATGGCACGCTAGCGTCTGCTTCTCAAGTCATGCTGGCGGATGAGTCAGGCTGGCTAGCGACGTTCTATCTGACTGATCAACCCGTAGACGATGCGGAGCAAAGCGTGAAGCGATTGCTCGCGTCAGGTTATCTGGTCGCAATGATCAGCGGTGATCGACAGGGCGCGGTTAGTTGGCTGGGTAAACGTATTGGGCTTCCAAGTGAAGCGTGCTATGCCCAGCGCTCACCGGAAGCCAAGGCACGGCTATTATGCGGGTTACCATCGCCAACACTTTTTGTAGGAGATGGCGTAAACGATACGCTAAGCATGGCGGCAGCAGACGTTAGCATTGCCCCACTGAGTGCCAGCGAAGCTGCTCGTGAGGGAGCATCCGCCCAGTTAATGTCGCCAGGGGTCGGAGGGGTAGTAAAACTGCTCAACATCGCCAAGCGTACGCGGCGCGTTATGGAGCAAAATCTTTTCTTTTCAGCTCTTTATAACACCTTGGCACTTGGCGTGGTGGTGGTTATGGCTATTCCGCCATTAATAGCAGTACTCGCCATGGCCATAAGTTCGCTCAGCGTGACGCTTAACGCCGCACGATTAGCATGGTCAGAGCTGGAACAATGAATCAGTGTTTAAGCGTAACCAAGAGACTGCTTTAGCCGTTCCGCATGAGTAGCAACCCAGCGAGGATCTATCGCCCCCCAGTCCCGTATCTGATAGTGGCCAATATTATGGCGCTGACCTTCGCCTTTCTCGAATACGCACTCGATATCCAGCTCCGCAAGTGAGCTGATAGTGTCCTGCGCAGTACGACGAGGCATACCGGTGGCTTCGATTAACGCTGGTACGTTTGCGACGCCTTGCTCAATTAAATGCGCCACATACAAGCGGCGGTAGAAGCTTGATTTGGTCTTGCTAAGCGAGGTCATTGGGTTTCCTTTTGCGGGAAGCTGCTAGATCAAGAGGCTTAGCTTAAATGAATAAATCCCCTTGCGCCCGTGGTGGACGAAAGTCGCGGGTGTTCAGACCCTGTTCGGTGCGTGGCTGCATGTTCCACTGGCGGCTGGCGCGATGAAAGCGCTGGGCGATCAAGTCAGCAAATACACCTTCGCCACGAAAGCGTGTGCCAAATTGCGCATCATAATTTTTGCCGCTTCGGCATTGGCGAATTAGGCTCATTACCTTAGCGGCTCGCTCGGGGTAGTGGGCTTGTAGCCATGCTTCAAACATCGGTGCGACTTCATGGGGCAGGCGCAGCAGCATCCACGTTGCGGTGCGCGCGCCAGCCCGGCTGGCCGCTTCTAGAATGCGCTCAATTTCGTGATCAGTAAGGCCAGGAATAATCGGTGAGACCAACGTACCCACTGGAATACCTGCGGTGTTGAGCTCGCGAATCACTTTTAAGCGCGCTTGAGGTGAGGCCGCACGGGGTTCCAAGGTACGCTTTAGGTTGGCATCCAGGCTTGTCAGGCTAACAAACACCCGCACTAACCGGTGCTCGGCCATCTCTGCGAGCAGGTCTAAATCCCGCAGTATTAGTGTACTTTTTGTGACTAGGGTGACCGGATGCCTGCATGCCAGTAGTAATTCTAGTAAACGACGAGTTGTTTGGTATTTCGCTTCCAACGGCTGATAGCAGTCGGTGTTGCCGGAAAGGTTGATAGGGCGGCATACATAATGAGGGTGGCTAAGCTCGTCTGTTAAGTGCTCAACTAATCCTGTGCGGGCGATCAACCTGGTTTCAAAGTCCAGCCCCGGTGATAAATCCCAATAAGCGTGGGAAGGGCGAGCGTAGCAGTAAATGCAGCCATGCTCGCAGCCGCGATATGGATTGAGTGAGCGGTCAAAGGGTAAATCCGGTGAACGGTTCCATGAAAGCGCACTCTTGCTGGCCTCCTCGCGTACCTCTGTTGCAAGTGAAGCAGTGGCCTCCTCATGCCACCAGCCATCATCCTCTACCACGCTGCAAGTTGGTGCGAAACGGTTATGTGGGTCGTAGGTCGCACCGCGCCCTTTGTACACGGTAGCGCTAGAAGGGGAAGAAGCCATTAGTTGCCACCTCTGCACGGTCGATAATTACCATATACTGTATATATGGCTATATATACAGTATATGGCGTTTAACGCTATGCGCAAGGTATGGCTTGGTGAGTTAACGAAGCCAGCCGAACGCGTGACTGGGTATTTTCATCGCTGGCGTTGAGTTTAAACCTAAGTACAACCTCGGTTAACCGCTCAGCTTCATGTTCTAAATGAGTCGCAGAAGTGCTGGCTTGCTCCACCATGGCAGCATTCTGCTGAGTCGTTTGTTCCATTTCACCAACAGCACTATTAACTTCGTTGATGCCGATACGTTGCTCCTCGCTAGCCACCGCGATCTCATCCATTAGGGTAGTAACACGCTTAACGGATTCCATAATGGCGACCATGGACTCACTGGCTAGATCCGCTTGTTGCGTGCCTGTTTCTATCTGGCTTACTGACGTTGCAATCAATTGACGGATATCCGCCGCGGCATCAGCGCTGCGTGTTGCCAGCAGGCGAACTTCACTGGCTACCACGGCAAACCCCCGACCATGTTCACCTGCTCGGGCTGCTTCAACGGATGCATTGAGCGCCAAAATATTGGTCTGAAAAGCGATTGAGTTAATTAGGCCAATTATGTCGGTAATCTGTTGCGAGCTATGACGTATCTCATGCATTTTACTAACCACATGAGTCACCACATCACCACCTTGCTGTGCATTATGCGCAGCTTCTTGAGCAACACGGTTAGCTTGGGCTGCGTTGTCACTGTTGCGTTCCATGGTGGCCGTCATTTCTTCAATGCTGGAGGCAGTTTGTGTTAATGAAGCCGACTGACGCTCGGTTCGCGAGGCGAGATCTTGGTTGCCTAACGCAATTTCCCGCGCACTGGCAAAGACCTCTTCACTGCTATGGCGCACGGTTGCCACCGTTTCCAACAGGTCTTTTTGCATGTTGCGTAGCGAGTTGAAGAGAATGCCGATTTCATTTCGTCCATGCACTTCAATTTCTCTAGAAAGATCGCCTTTAGCAATATGTTGAAAATGCTCGTTGATACGCTGCATTGGGCGAATTAAGTTGACGCTTACGCCCCAGTAGACAATGGCGGTAATGATTAATGCGATGATGAATACAGTAACGATAGTTGAATTAGCTAAGTTCACCACTGAAGAGAAGTTATCCAAACGTTTATTACCTTCTTCTTCTACGGTATGAAAAAAATTGACGGCGTCTTTATAAAAGGTGGCATAGGCATCATGGGTACCATTGCGCAAGCGTTGATAGCTAGTAGTGTCCCCTTGGTAAAGCGAGTCAAGTTGAGGAAGTAGCTGGTTGCTCATCATGTTATTGAAGCTACTATCTATTTCACGAATGAAGTGCTCATGAGAAGGGTTGAACGATAAAGAAAGAAATTCAGCGAACACATTGCCTGCGTTTTCAAGCAGGTTGCGTATTTCGTCAGCTTGTTGACGTCTCTCCACTGTCGACAGAGAGGAGGGGGCTTCGAGTAACTCTTCGTACAAACGGCCCATTTGTAAACGTACATTTTGTATCGACGAATTGGTTCTGTTAAGTGTCGATTGTTGGTTGACATTGACGTTGGTAAATTGCTCGATACTTTCCTGGCTATGATTGACCGCGTAGAGGCCAGTGCCACTAAGCAGTAACAGTAGTATTAAAAATGAGCATAAAACAAGTGACCAGCTCATTCTCATTGTCAGATTGTTTAAGCGATGCATGTGTCATCCTGTTCGCATGTTTATCAAGTGCCGTGATAAAAAAATAGAACTGCCGGGCTAGCGGCAGTTCCAAAACGTCGAACCTACGTTGATTTAATACTGTTTTAAAGATTGGCGATGTTGCTGATTAGCACATTATTAGTCAGCATGAACGCTGCGTTGGCTAAGGTTATCACCCTGGTTATTGGCTTCTTCCTTCGTGTTTTTATCTTCGTTAGCAATCTTTTCTCTTTCTTTTGCCTCATCTGAAAGAGATTTTTTGGGTAGGACGATATTCAGCGTGAAAGCTGTAATGGCAGCCACAACGATGGGGGCACCACCAATCAAGTCTCTTAATACCGCAGGAAACTGCTCAATTGCCGTTGGTTCAGCAGCGATTCCTAAGCTTAGTGCTAGGGAAAGGCCAACAATGGTCATGTTACGTGCAGACATCTCATCTTTAACCAGCAATTGGATGCCGGTCATGGTGATCATGCCAAACACGGTAATTGTTGCACCACCTAGAACGGGGTAAGGAATCGTCGTGATCATCGCGCCGAATTTCGGACTAAGGCCCGCTAAAATCATAAAGATACCTGCCAGCGCTAGTACGTACCGGCTAATTACCTTGGTCATGGCTACGATGCCAACATTCTGGCTGAACGTTGAGGTGGGCAGGGCACCGAAGAAAGAGCTAATGGTAGTGGTTAAACCATTGCCGAGTAGGCCGCCGGTAAGCTCTTTTGTTTTTAGCTCACGGTTCATGCCGCCAACGGTCGTGGCAGATAAATCACCAATGGTCTGAACAGAATTGATAATACAAATGACGACCATCGAAGCAATAGCTGCTGCGTGAAACTCCATTTCAAATGGCATTACTTTGGGAACGGCTATCCAGGATGCATTGGCTACGTTGTCGAAACTAACCAAACCCAGCGATAGGGAAAGTAAATAGCCCACCACAATGCCCACAATAATGGCTGAGAGCTTAATCACCCCTTTACCAAACTGAGCGGCAATCAAAACAGTGAGCAGCGTAACCACCGCGACGATCCAATTAATGGGGTCACCAAAATTGGCAGCATTGACGTTTCCACTGCCCGCCATATAGCGAATAGCGATGTCATATAGCGATAGACCGATTACCAATACCACTGTTCCTGCCACGACAGGGGGGAACAGGTGGCGAATATATTGGATGAAGTAGCCCACCACGACCATGGTCATACCGCCAATCAACTGGGCGCCAAGTATTCCTTCAATCCCATATTGAGCGCCAACCGCCACAAGTGTCGGCACGTAGGCAAAGCCGACACCAAAGATAGCAGGTAAGCGCGCACCGAATTTCCACACACCGTATAGATGGAATACGGTGCAGACACCGGATGCCAGCACCGCTATCTGGATAAGCAGGAGCTTTTCTTCGACGCTCGCGCCAACGACTCCGGCAACGATAATAGGCGGTGTTATCACGCCAGCAATCATGGCCAGCAGGTGCTGTAGAGAAAGCGGTAGCACCTTTAGAAATTTAGGTTTTCCATAAAAATCAAAGAGGGAGGTGCTCTTTCCATCTATTCGCGCTCGCTCTTCCGACGAGGCAATTGCGTCACTCATAAGGGACTCTCCATTGTTGTTGTATTCAATGATTTAAAATTATTGTTCATTTTTGAAGTTAATACTGTACACAAAAAAACTGCTGAAAATAAATAATTTCGCCCTGTTTATGCTCATCTATTTGGCTAATAGCGATTCTTGATAGGGCAAATAGCATGATGATTTCTCTGCTACGCTCATCAGTATTGTTATTTAAGTTTTTGATTTTTAAATTTTTTCAGGTTTCTCTTTCCAGGGGACTCCTATGTTTGCATGCCTGATTGTCGCCTAGGAAAGAAAACCTGAGCAGCTAAGGTGGCGTCAAAATTTTGGCGCTGGACAGGGTGAACAACGCTTCCTGATAAAAATGTATACAAAAATTCTTTGAAATGTGTCGATTTTTTATATAAAAATGTAGTCATCGGACTCTGGGCTATGCCAAGTCTTACCCGCTGTTGAGCTGCTTATTATTAGTAAGGCATTGGGAAAAGCAGGGTAATAGCCCTAATTACATTAATAAAATATAGGAGAAAACAATGGGTTACGTGACAACTCATGTGTTAGACACTGCGCAAGGCTGCCCAGGCGAGGGAGTTAAAATTGATCTGTACCGTGTCGTTAAAGGTGAACGCAGCTTCCTTAAAACGGTAATCACCAATGATGATGGCCGCTGTGACCATCCCCTATTAGATGGCGCTGAGCTACAAGAAGGGGAGTACGAGTTGGAATTTCATGCGGGCGATTACTTCGCCAGTCGGGCTGGCCGCGTTGCGAATGATAACGAGCCTGCCTTTTTAAATGTGATACCGCTTCGCTTCGGGGTCAATGACGCCACACAGCACTATCACGTGCCACTGTTGCTATCGCCCTATGCCTACTCAACGTATCGCGGCAGCTAAAGAGTCTTGATAAATAGCCCTGATAAAAATAGCCCTGATAAACAAACTAACGCTGCCGACTAACAACAAACAAATGAGGCGAGGAAGCCGACATGCTGTCCTACTTAATTGATTTTTCTAATTTTATGCTTCGCTGGCTACACGTTATTGCCGCGATTGCCTGGATTGGTGAGTCTATCTACTTTGTCATGCTAGATAACGGCTTAAAATCCCCCAAAGATGAAAACTGCCGCAAAAAAGGCGTGTTTGGTGAGATGTGGGCCGTGCACGGTGGCGGCTTCTATCACAATCAGAAATATGCCACCAGCCCGGAAAAGCTGCCTGATGACCTCCACTGGTCTTTCTGGAAGGCTTATACCACTTGGTTATCTGGCTTCGCTTTATTCATTATTTTGTACATGTTTAATCCTGGCTTTTATTTGGTTAATCCCAATAGTAGTTGGGAGTGGGCTGCCAATATGACGGGCTGGCAGGCCAATGTTTTGGCGCTGACCTTTTTGTTATTGGGTTGGGTGGTTTACAACGAAATGTGTAAGCGCATCAGCCCCAACATGGAGCGCGATGGCCTATTAAGTATTGGTGTTGCGATCATGATGGTGGTGGTGGCGTACTTGAGTACTCAAATGTTCTCAGGTCGGGCCGCATTTCTATTGACCGGGGCTGTTATGGCAACGGCGATGTCAGCCAACGTGTTCTTTTGGATCATTCCTGGGCAGCGCCGCATTGTTAAAGCGATGAAAGCAGGCGAAACGCCAAATCCGTTAGACGGCAAACGTGGTAAGCAACGTTCGGTACACAATACGTACTTTACGTTACCCGTTGTCTTATTAATGATCAGTAATCACTACTCTTTCGCCTACTCTCATGCCCATGCCTGGGTCATCATGGCGTTGCTGATTTTTGCGGGTGCATTAATTCGTCAGTACTTCGTGTTGATGCACGCTGGAAAAATACAGCCTGGCTATCCGGCAGCAGGTGTCCTCTTGATTATGGTGGCGTTTTGGATAGGGATGCCCGCTAATCAACAGACTAATGCTGGTTCAGAAAGCGTGCCGGACATTACCGACGTGCAAGCAGTCATTGAACAGCGCTGTGTTGCGTGCCATGCCCAGTCGCCAACGCAGCCCGGTTTTTCTGCACCTCCTGCTGGCTTTGCGTATGACAACCTTGACCAAATCGTTCGTCAAAAGGAGAGCATTCAGCAAGTGGTGGCCAGTGGTTACATGCCCCTTGGCAACATGACCAATATGACAGATGAAGAGCGCGCGTTGATTGGAGAGTGGTCTGAGTAACTAGCTCGCTCGTTGTTATGTCAGCAGCTAGCACTTCGAGCAGGAGTGATAGCTGCTGTCTCAACGGAGTTCCTCAACGAATGCGCAAGGTTACTTTGTAGCCGTAATGACAATCGGCCAATGGTAGGTTTGCGCAGGCGTTGGGGTTTTCACGTTATCTCAATAATGCCAATAACGAAGTGAGTTAACCCGCCATGAGTAATAAGGAAAAAAAGCATTTAATTCCCGCGCTTGAACGAGGGCTAACGATTTTAATGGAGCTCAATCGTCATCATCGTGAGATGAGTTTTGCCGAGATCGTTAAACGCGTTGGCTATCCCCAGTCGACGTCGTATCGGGCAGTACAGACCTTGGAGCATATGGGGTTTCTTCGTCATCACCCGGTAACTGGGTTGTATTCACTGGGCGTTAACGTGCTAAAGCTGGGCTTTGAATATGTGGCCTCATTAGATGTTGTGCAGGTAGGTCATCCGGTTATTGAGTCGCTATGTGAGCAGACCGGCTGCTCAAGTCACATTGCCGTTCGGGATGGAAGGGATGCCGTTTACGTGGCCCGTGTGGGCGCCACTAACGCCACGATTCGTCGCGTTAGTGTAGGAACACGGATTCCGCTGCACTGTACTTCATTAGGGCGACTGCTTCTGACAGATCTCTCAAAAGAGGAATTTGAATCGCTCTATCCTGATGATCAACTGCTTAATAAAGAACTCGGTGCACCCATCCGGCGTGATGTTCTGTGGGACTTAGTTCAGGAAGACCGTCAGCGTGGTTATGTCATTGCAGATTCTTACTATCACTTTGGTATTTCATCGATCGCCTACCCGCTCTATAACCATGATGGGGTAGTAGAGGGCGTCGTTAGTATTATGGTGCCTGTGCATGAATTTGCAGAGGATGAGCGAACCAAATTGCAAACGTTGGTGCAAGAGGCCGCGAGAACAATATCCGACATGCTAGGACACGACCAAGCCCTTGCGAAACGCGATGATTAAGTGTTGTAGGCGGCAATAGCACGCTGCGCGCAGGGGTTAAATCTACAAAATTTTTACCACTGTATGGACTGGATGCAAAAGCACCGGTCCGATTGGCATGCCTGTTTTTACTAATACCGAGAGCGCTCCGTTAGCAACGCTTGTGTTTCCTTGTACGTGTTTATATTCAGCTTAATTCATATTAAATAATTGATTTTAAATAACTTTTATTGCGTCTATTGAATTTAATGGAAATATTTTCCATTAAATATTGACAGTGCATCGGATGGCGCATACTTTGAATATTGTCTCGTATACAAAATTAAATACAAAAATGAATACTAAATGTATTCAATCTTCGAGGAGAAGTTGTGATGGCTAAAATGACAGCTGCAGAAGCCGCCATTCACGTCCTGAAAAAAGAAGGTGTTGATGTTGCCTTTGGTGTTCCAGGTGCTGCGATCAACCCTTTCTACGCTGCGATGCGTAAAGTGGGTGGGGTAGACCATGTGCTAGCACGCCACGTGGAAGGTGCCTCACACATGGCGGAAGGGTATACCCGTACAACCGCTGGCAACATTGGTGTATGCATCGGTACCTCTGGCCCCGCTGGCACGGATATGATTACGGGCCTGTATTCCGCCAGTGCTGATTCAATTCCGATTCTATGTATCACTGGCCAAGCACCGCGCGCCAAGATGCATAAAGAAGACTTCCAGGCCGTCGACATTCAGACGATTGCTGGCCCGGTGACCAAATGGTCCGTCACCGTGATGGAGCCTGCTCAGGTGCCGCGTGCGTTCCAGAAAGCCTTCCAGATCATGCGCTCTAGCCGTCCTGGGCCGGTATTGATCGATCTTCCCATCGATGTACAGATGAGCGAAATCGAGTTCGACCCGGACACCTACGAATCACTTCCGGCTTATAAACCCTCAGCATCTCGCGCCCAAATTGAAAAAGCACTGACGATGCTCAACGAAGCCGATAAGCCGCTGATCGTGGCTGGTGGTGGCATTATTAATGCCGATGCTGCCGAGCAATTAGTTGAATTTGCTGAGCTAACCGGCGTACCGGTGATCCCGACGCTGATGGGGTGGGGAACGATCCCGGATGACCACCCGTTAATGGCAGGCATGGTAGGGCTGCAAACGTCGCACCGATACGGCAATGCGACCATGTTGGCCTCTGACTTTGTCATGGGGATTGGTAATCGGTGGGCTAACCGACACACTGGCAATGTTGAAACGTATACAAAAGATAGAAAGTTTGTTCACGTTGATATCGAGCCTACGCAAATAGGCCGTATTTTTGGGCCTGACTACGGCATCGTTTCTGACGCGAAGCTCGCCTTAGATCTGTTTATCGACGTTGCTCGTGAAATGAAGGCCAGCGGCCAGCTTAAAAACCGTAGTGCATGGGCCCAAGAGTGTCAGGAGCGTAAGCGCACGCTACTGCGCAAAACGCACTTCGATAATGTGCCGGTGAAACCCCAGCGTGTTTACGAAGAGATGAACAAGGTGTTTGGTAAAAATGCGCGCTATATCAGCACCATCGGTTTGTCTCAGATTGCCGGCGCTCAGTTCCTACACGTGTACAAGCCTCGGCACTGGATTAACTGTGGCCAAGCTGGGCCGCTAGGCTGGACAGTGCCTGCGGCACTGGGTGTTTGCCGTGCGGACCCTGAGGCCGAAGTGGTCGCGCTGTCTGGCGATTACGACTTCCAGTTTATGGTGGAGGAGCTAGCGGTTGGCGCACAGTTTAACTTGCCGTATATCCACGTGCTGGTGAACAACTCCTACCTCGGTTTGATTCGTCAGGCCCAGCGTGGCTTCGACATGGATTACTGTGTCCAGCTCTCGTTCAAGAACATTAACTACACCGACGAAGAAGCGGCGCTTGCTGAGTACGGCGTAGACCACGTGTCGGTTGCTGAAGGCCTTGGCTGTAAAGCGCTGCGTGTCACTACACCCGATGAGATTGCACCTGCGTTAGAGAAAGCGCGTGAGCTAATGCGCCAATACCGTGTGCCGGTGGTGGTGGAAATTATTCTAGAGCGCGTTACCAATATCTCGATGGGTACTGACCTTGATGGGGTTAATGAGTTCGAAGCGTTAGCTGAAAACCTTACCGATGCACCGAGCTCTATTGCCAGCCTGACGTAACGCACCAAGGTGCTTCCAGGCAAGTCGCTGAAGTCGTTATTAAGACGCTAAAACGTTAGGAGACCACTATGGCTAAGTTTGCCGCGAATCTCAGTATGCTGTTCACTGAAGTCGATTTTCTTGATCGCTTTGAGGCCGCCGCAAAGGCGGGTTTTAAAGGGGTTGAGTACCTTTTTCCCTATGACTATGCGGCAGCTGACATCAAGCAGCGCTTGGATGCGAATGGCCTAACCCAAGTGCTGCACAACTTGCCGGCGGGGGATTGGGGAGCAGGCGAGCGAGGCATTGCTTGTCATCCCGACCGGGTAGAAGAGTTTCGCGCCGGTGTGGATAAAGCGATCGACTATGCCACTACGCTTGAGTGCAAGCAGGTGAACTGCCTTGCGGGTATTCAGCCTGAGGGCGTTAGTAATGCTGAAGCTCACCGTACCTTGGTCGAAAACCTTCGCTACGCTGCCGAAAAACTCAAAGCAGCCGGCATTTTGCTGCTTGCAGAACCTATCAACACCCGTGACATCCCAGGCTTTTTCCTTAATCGCACCGAACAGGCGTTGGCACTTTTTGACGAAGTCGGCAGCGATAACTTAAAGCTGCAGTATGACATCTACCACATGCAAATCATGGAGGGTGATCTTGCGCCCACTATTGAAAAGCATTTTGCACGTATCGCTCACGTGCAGTTGGCGGACAACCCGGGACGCCATGAGCCAGGAACGGGTGAGATCAATTATCCCTTCTTATTTAGCCACCTACAGCAGCTTGGCTATGACGGCTGGATCGGCTGCGAGTACAAGCCCAAGACCACGACGGTAGAAGGTTTGGGTTGGTTAGATAAGACGCGTTAACCCTGTGTGACTTAAAGCAGGCAAGTGAGTAGATAGTCGATAATTCAAGAAATCTAAATCATTTGAAAACAATAGATTGGTTTCTGAAAGACGCGAATGGAGAACAATTATGAGTAACATCGGTTTTATTGGTCTAGGCATTATGGGTCGTCCTATGGCGGGCCACCTGCTCGACGCTGGCCACTCGTTGGTGACCGTTAAACGCGGCACCTTGGATGCTGCGCTTGCCGAAAAAGGCATGAGTGAAGTCGCTTCACCCAAAGCGGTGGCTGAAGCGTCTGACGTCATTATCACCATGGTGCCCGACACGCCCGATGTCGAAAGCGTGTTATTTGGTGAGGAAGGCGTGATTGAAGGCCTGAAGCCCGGCACGCTGGTGATCGATATGAGCTCCATTGCCCCGATGCAGACTCAGGCATTTGCCAAGCGGATTACCGAGGCAGGCGGGGAGTTTGTCGATGCGCCGGTTTCTGGTGGTGAAGGTGGCGCGATTAACGCCGCGCTTACCATCATGGTGGGTGCAACAACCGAAGGGTTTGAGCGAGCCAAGCCATACCTGGACGTTGTTGGGAAGACGATTACCCACATTGGCGGCCACGGTGCAGGTCAGACGTGCAAAGTGGCTAACCAGATTGTGGTAGCACTGACCATTGAAGCAGTGGCAGAAGGGTTGCTGTTTGCCTCTAAAGCAGGTGCTGATGTCGCTAAAGTGCGTGAATCATTAATGGGCGGTTTAGCTCAATCGAAAATTCTCGATGTTCATGGCGAGCGCATGATCAAACGCACCTTTGAGCCTGGGTTCCGCGTTCGTCTGCACCAGAAAGATCTCAACTTGGCGTTAGAAGGTGCCAGGACGTTAAATCTGTCATTGCCAGGCACCGCCAATGCACAGCAGTTGTTCCAAGCGTGTGCCGCCAATGGGGGCGAAGACTGGGATCACGCAGGTATTGTGCGCGCTTTAGAGAAGCTGGCAGACCATGAGGTTGGCCAATAACGCGCTTTTGTCAGGCAGGCCAGCGTCTGTTGGCCTGCCATTAAGTTCTTTGTTTGCGTTCTTTTCTAAGCTCCTTTCTGAGCCCTTCTCCTGTCCCTGCCCGAGGAGTCTTTTGATGAATTCCCATGTTCGCTTGGCGCCTTTTACCAGTGAAGAGGCAACCCGCCAGTGGCTGAATCAACTGGCCGAAACGGCCATTGCTGCCGTGCATCCCGATAGCTTATTAACTGCCCAGTTGCCTGAAAAACCGCCAGGACGAACTGTCGTCGTGGGCGCGGGTAAGGCTGCTGCCGCCATGGCGAGCGCATTAGAGTTGGCGTGGGAAAAACGCGCTCGTGAGTCAGGCGAAGAGGTCGACTTAACAGGCGTAGTAGTGACCCGTTATCAGCATGGGGCAACTTGTCGCTATATCGATGTACTGGAAGCCTCTCATCCAATGCCTGATACGCTGGGGGAACAAGCCGCTAAGCGCATGCTTGATGAAGTGAAAGACCTGGGTGAAGACGATCAAGTGATCGCACTTATCTCAGGCGGCGGCTCTGCGTTAATGACCCTGCCGGCGGACGGCATTTCATTAGAAGACAAGCAGGCTCTTAATAAGGCGCTGCTTCGGTGTGGTGCACCGATCCGTGAAATCAACACCGTAAGGCGCCACTTATCGGCGATTAAAGGCGGGCGGTTAGCCACTGCTGCGCACCCCGCGCAAGTGGTGACGTTACTTATTTCAGATGTTCCTGGTGACGTGCCTTCATTAATTGCCTCAGGCCCGACACTGCCGGATAACACAACGTCGTTAGATGCGTTGGCAATATTAAACCGCCATGAGCTTGAGGTGCCTGAGCACGTGAAACGCCATTTAATGGCCGATCATCGTGCGCCTCAGACCTGGAACCAAGGATTTGCACGGGATAAATCGACTATCCTAGCCCGTGCGCGGGACGCACTGAAGGCCGCCCAACTCAGTGCCGAAGAGAGTGGTTTAGAGGTAAGAGTGTTAGGTGATGACCTTGAAGGGGAAGCAAGAGATTTAGGCATTGCCCAAGGGCGTATGGCGTGCAAGTTGCAGGCTGAAATAACTCGTCCGCTGCTGGTACTGTCAGGTGGCGAAACTAGCGTTACCGTGCGTGGTAATGGTCGAGGAGGGCGTAATGTTGAGTACCTGCTGGGGCTTTTTGATACGCTAAAAGGATGTGATGGTATTTATGCGATTGCTATTGATACCGATGGAATTGATGGCTCTGAAGATAATGCTGGCGCGTTAATTGGGCCTGAATGCTGGCAGCGGGCTAAGGCATTAACGCTTTCTGCCCAGGATTACCTTGACCGTAATGATGCGTACAGTTTCTTTGAAGCTTTAGATGACCTCGTGGTAACGGGGCCAACCCGAACCAATGTTAACGATTTCCGAGCGATTCTTATTCTACCCAACCCGTCGTAAGACTGACGTTGTACCCGCTTAACTATCCAATTACCCGTTAAGGCATTGTTTTGCGTGGTTCTGAGTGGTTGTCCGAGGGGTAAACATGATAAGTTTCGTCGAGGTTCATTAGAGAGTTAGGCCATGACCCTCGGCTGGCACAAGAAAGGTTTTACCAAAACGAAAGAAGGTCGCGTTAGCGATCAAGATATTGTTGAACACATCCGGTCTGCGGTACTGATGCAGCGACTGGCACCAAATACAAAACTGCCTGAAGTCACCATAGGCGATGTATTTGGCGTCAGCCGTTCAGTGGTGCGTAAAGCGTTAACACGGCTTGATGCTGAACATGTTATCGACCAACGACCGAATCAGGTTGCCCGCGTCAGAGCGCCTTCGATTGACGAAACGCGAGAGACGTTTTCCGCGCGTAGGTTAGTGGAAGGTGAAATTGTCTCACTGTTGGCGGGTAAGCTGGATGTTGCGACTTACAAGGCATTAGAGAAGCAGGTCGCACTTGAAAAGCAGGCGTTTGAAAACAGTGACGAACCGTCACGCATTGAGCATTCCCTCAATATTCACCACCTCCTTGCGCAGCATGCCCCTAATCGTATCTTGGGTGCGATGCTGACCGATCTCGTCTTGCGCACGTCAATTGTTATCGCTCTCTATAAGCGTCCGGGACTGTCTTCTTGCTACTTGGAAGGAGATCATGCGAACTTGCTTGGGCACTTGGCGAGTGGTGATGCTGAGGCGGCTAAGCAGGCGATATACACTCACCTTAATAGCCTAGAGTCTTTGCTGGTGCTGTCGTCTAAAGAGCCAGAAAACGACGATTTGATGACTATTCTAGGCGGTAAATCTGTTAGGGCGTGATTCGCTAACCCTAGGCTTTCGGTAACCCTGGGTTTTCGCGAATAAAATAGATTTCAATCCTCCAAACTGATGTCTCAAAAAAGCGGCGCCCATTGGGCGCCGCTTGTAGCTTACTTAGAGACGATTACAGCAGTAATCGGCGAATGTCCGTCAATACATCGGCCAGGAAGGCCGTAAAGCGGGCGGCATCCGCACCGTTAATTGCGCGGTGATCGTAGGAGAGCGACAACGGCATCATCAGACGCGGCTGGAAGGTACTGCCATCCCATACCGGTTTCATCTGCGCTTTCGACACCCCCAAGATCGCCACTTCCGGCGCATTAACGATCGGCGTGAACGCGGTTCCACCAATTGAGCCAAGGCTCGAAATGGTGAAGCAGCCACCGGTCATCTCATCACGCTTAAGCTTCTTGGTTTGCGCTTTCTTACCTAGCTCCGCCATCTCCTTGGCAATCTCAATCAAGGATTTTTTATCGGCATTGCGCACTACCGGCACCATCAGACCATCAGGCGTATCCACGGCAATCCCAATATGCACGTAGTTTTTCCATACCAGCGTTTCGCCGTCGCCTTTGAGGCTGACGTTAAACTGGGGGAACTTACGCAGTGCAAAGGCACAGGCTTTAACCATAAACGGCAACGGTGTCAGCTTGGCGCCTTGGGCTTCGGCCTCGGCTTTCATAGCTTTACGGAAGCTTTCAAGCTCGGTAATGTCGGCCTCATCGAACTGCGTCACGTGAGGTACATTGAGCCAGCTGCGGTGCAGATTGGTCGCGCCCATCTTAAGCAGGCGGCCCATCGGCTTTTCTTCTATCTCGCCAAACTGACTGAAGTCGACTTCTGGGATCGCGGGAATGCCAGCACCACCACTCGCTGCTGGGGAAGTCGCTGTTTGTGCTTTACCTTGGTTGGCAATGGCCTGCTTCACGTAGGCCTGTACATCTTCTTTCAGCACCCGGTCTTTCGGGCCACTAGGCTTAACAAGACGAAGATCGACATTTAGTTCACGGGCCAGCATCCGAACGGCGGGGCCTGCGTGCACCAGCTGACTATCCCGTGGCTGATTATCAGCGATTTGTGCTTCCGGACTCGGGGAGCCTTCAGGAGAAGAAGCTTGTTTTGCTGGCTCTTTAGCGACAGGTTCTTCAGCGACAGGTTCTTCAACGGCAGACTCTTCTTCCGGCGCGCTGCTGGCTTGGCTAGCGGCTTGCGGCGCGTCTTCTTCTTCAGCCGATGCATCACCGCCTTCGTCCGCGATTTCCATCTGGCCGATCACGTCGCCTTCCGAGACGGTATCGCCTTCTTTCACCGTGAGCGCAACGATCTTACCGCCGTGCGGGCTGGGTACATCCATCGAGGCTTTATCCGACTCGAGGGTGATCAGAGTGTCTTCGGCGTTGACGTCATCGCCGGCGCTGACTGCCACTTCGATGATCTCAACGTTGTCTGAACCACCCAAGTCCGGCACTTTAATATCGACCGTTTGTTTACCGCCACCGGCTTTCTTCGCTGCCGGTGCGGGGGCGTCTTCCTGCTTCGGTGCGGGGGCTTCGTCGGAGGAGCTGTCAGCCGCTGCTTCCGGCTTGGCATCGCTACCGCCTTCAACCTCCAGCTCAACGATGTCGTCACCTTCCGAGACGGTATCGCCTTCTTTGACCAGCACTTTGAGCACCTTGCCGCCTTTCGGGGCCGGGACGTCCATGCTGGCTTTGTCAGATTCCAGGGTGATTAGGGTGTCTTCCGCTTCAATGACGTCGCCTTCTGACACCGCAATCTCGATGATTTCGACATCGGTATCGCCACCGATATCGGGAACTTTGATGATTTCGCTACTCAAGGTCGCGCTCCTTCCAAATCGGATCGAGCCGGCGGGCATCTGCCCGCCGGGCAGCGGTTTAGCTGGTCAGCGGGTTCGGCTTGTTGGCATCGATGCCATATTTCTTCAGCGCTTCGCCGACATGCTTACGATCAAGCTCACCGCGGTCTGCCAGCGCACGCAGCGCCGCGACGGTGACGAAGTAGCGGTCTACTTCAAAGAAGTAGCGCAGCTTCTCGCGGGTGTCGGAACGGCCGAAGCCGTCTGTACCCAGCACGGTGTACTCGCTCGGCACCCAGGCACGTACCTGGTCAGCGTAGAGCTTCATGTAGTCGGTGGAGGCAATCACCGGACCGTCACGACCTTCCAGGCACTTCGTGACGTGGGGCTTGGTGGCCTCAACGTCCGGGTTTAAGAAGGCTTCACGCTCCAGCAGTAGTGCTTCGCGGCGCAGTTCGTTAAAACTGGTGACGCTCCAGATATCCGCGCCAATGCCCCAGTCGTTGGCCAGCAGTTCTGCGGCGGCTTCGACTTCGCGCAGAATGGTGCCGGAGCCCATCAGCTGTACGCGGCCTTTATTGCCCTGCGTTTCGTTGAGCAGGTACATGCCTTTGACGATATCGTCGGTAGGCACGTTGTCGATGACCGGATGCTCGTAGTTTTCGTTCATCACCGTCAGGTAGTAGAAGCAGTTCTCTTTGTCGGTGAACATGCGCTTCAGACCATCCTGGAGGATGACCGCCACTTCGTGGGCATAGGTGGGGTCATAGCTGCGGCAGTTGGGGATGGTGGAGGCTTGAATCAAGCTGTGGCCATCCTGGTGCTGCAGACCTTCGCCGTTGAGCGTGGTACGCCCAGCGGTGCCGCCGACCATAAAGCCGCGGGCTTGTAGGTCACCGGCGGCCCAGGCCAAATCACCAATGCGCTGGAAGCCGAACATCGAGTAGTAGATGTAGAACGGCAGCAGGGTGACGTTGTTGTTGCTGTAGGACGTCGCGGCGGCAATCCACGCGGACATCGCGCCGGCCTCACTAATCCCCTCTTCGAGGACCTGACCTTTCTGGTCCTCGCGGTAGTACATGATCTGGCCTTTATCGACCGGCTCGTACTTCTGCCCTTCGGAGGTGTAAATGCCCAACTGGCGGAACATGCCTTCCATGCCGAAGGTACGTGCTTCGTCTGGAATAATCGGCACCACGTGCTTGCCAAGCTTCTTATCCTTCACCAAGCCGTTGAGAACGCGCACAAACGCCATGGTGGTCGAGACTTCGCGCCCTTTGGAACCGCCCATTTGCGAGGCAAAGGTTTTGTCTTCTAGGCTGGGGATTTCCAGCGCCTCAAAGTCACTGCGGCGGCTGGGCAGGTAGCCGTTGAGGCGTTCGCGCTGCAGGTGCATGTACTTAAGCTCGGGGGAGTCTTCTTCCGGCTTGTAGTAGGGCACGTCTTTGAGCTGCTCGTCGCTGATCGGAATACCAAAGCGATCGCGGAATTTACGCAGCGCTTCGTACTCCATGCTCTTGACCTGGTGGGCTTCGTTGGCGGCTTCGCCATCGCCGCTGCCCATGCCGTAGCCTTTGACGGTGTGCGCCAGAATGACTGTGGGCTTGCCGTTAGTCTGGTTGACCGCTTCATGGTAGGCCGCATAGACCTTGAACGGATCGTGACCACCGCGGTTGAGCTTCCAGATGTCTTCGTCAGACAGGTCGTTGACCATCGCTTCGGTTTCAGGGTACTTACCAAAGAAGTGCTCACGGGTGTAGGAACCGCCGTTAGCCTTGTAGTTCTGGTACTCACCGTCGACCGCTTCATCCATGCGTTTTTGCAGGATGCCTTTCTTGTCCTTCTCGAACAGCGGGTCCCAGTGACGTCCCCAGACGACCTTGATGACGTTCCAACCGGCACCACGGAACACGCCTTCGAACTCGTCCATCACGCGGGAGTTACCGCGCACCGGACCGTCCAAGCGCTGCAGGTTGCAGTTGATGACGAAGATCAGGTTATCGAGGTTTTCACGTCCCGCCAGGGAAATCGCGCCCAAGGATTCCGGCTCATCACACTCGCCGTCGCCCATAAAGCACCAGATCTTACGGTCGTACATGTCTTTCAGCTCACGGTGATGCAGGTACTTCATCACGTGGGCTTGATAGATGGCCTGAATCGGGCCGAGCCCCATAGACACCGTGGGGAACTGCCAGTAGTCCGGCATCAGCCACGGGTGCGGGTAGGAAGAGAGGCCATCGCCGTCGACTTCGCGACGGAATTTGTCCATCTGCTCTTCTGACAACCGGCCTTCCAGGTAAGAACGCGCGTAAATACCCGGGGCGACGTGGCCCTGGATGTAAATCAGGTCGCCTTCAAAATCGCCCTTGGGCGCGCGGAAGAAGTGGTTAAAGCCCACGTCGTAGAGCGTGGCCGACGACATAAAGCTGGCGATATGGCCGCCCAACCCGGGGTTGGCACGGTTATTACGAATGACCTGAGCAATGGCGTTGTAACGGATCAACGACCGAATGCGGCGCTCCATAAACAGGTCGCCGGGCATCGGTGCTTCACGATGCACAGGGATCGTATTCCGGTGCGGGGTTGTCACCGAGAAGGGCACCTTCATCCCGTCCCGGCGCAGGCGATCCGCCAGGCGGGTCATCAGGTAGCGGGCACGATCTTCGCCCTCACGATCCAGGACTGATTCCAGGGAATCCAACCATTCCGTGGTTTCGAGTGGATCGAGATCTTCTCTTGTCTCCAGACTCATAGAGGTCTCTCCGAATGACGATAAAAGGTAAGCCTCACAGCCTGAAGGGCCGAGCACCACAGGTCAGGCTGAAAGGAAAATACAAGCGCTAAGCGCGTGAGAATTACGCTGCCTCGGCTGCACGCATGTGCAGGCGAAAGCGCGCTATCTGGATGATTTGTTCAATAGCGGTACGTCGTTCGGCAGCGGCGTCGTTTTCAAGACGCTTTTCGAACGCATAAAGGATGGCGTGTCGATCAAGCCCTTTAACAGCAATCACAAAGGGGAAGCCGAACTTCTCTTGATAGGCCTGATTCAGGCGTTGAAAGCGCTCAAACTCTTCGCTTGAGCATTGATCTAGCCCCGCACCTGCCTGTTCGCGGGTGGAGTCCTGGGTTAGCTCCCCCGCTAGTGCTGCTTTCCCGGCAAGGTCTGGGTGAGCGCGAATGACAGCAATTTGCTGATCGATATCAGCACGCTTAAGCACATTGCCCATGCAGTCAGCTAGTACATCCGGGTCATCGTGTTGGTCGGTAAACCCCTGTTTCCAAGCGGTTTCTGCTACCCAGGGTGAATGTTCAAAGATGTCCCCGTAATGCTCAAGAAAGGCTTCTAGGCCAAGGCGGCTGGGGCGAGCTGATTTTAGAATGTGCGACATTGTATTCTCCATTTGTATTTGTTTGTCTTTTTTATTGTATACAATAAATATATCAAAATGTACTCTAAGAAGTGTCGTTCCCGCAAAAAAATCGCTATTGCATCCGCGATAAGCGGGCATAACGGCGTTAGGAAAATCTTTATAGAAAGTTCTTTATAGAAAATCTTTATAGAAGGGCCTTTACAGAGAGGGCTCTTAGAAAGATGCCTAAAAACAAAATCAAACAACAAAGGGTTTTGCATGTTGAAGAGCAAACGAGCAGTGGCAACGTATCTGGCGATAGGCGCTTCCCTTGGCACTATCTCGGCAGGTGCCCAGGCAGCGACATGGAGCGATACGTTTGTGGGTTATCGCTATGGAACACAGTTTACCGAGCCGAATAACCCAGAGAACATAGAGAAGCATATTCTTCAGTTCACCCATGTGAGTGGTTACTCACTGGGCCAAAACTTTTTCAACTTGGACGTGCTTCAGTCCAGCAGCCAAGACCCTGCCAATAACAGTGATTCAGGGGCGACGGAAGCCTATCTGGCATATCGGCATCAACTCCATGGTGGCGGAGTATTCAATGAACCCATCGCTTTCGGGCCCATCAAAGACATGGCGCTGACGTTTGGGTTTGACCTAAACACCAAAAATACTGGCTTTGCACCACGTAAACGTCAGCTAGTGGCGGGGCCAACGTTTAAATTTGATGTGCCGAGAGGCTTTGTAGATCTAAGTCTCTTCTATAGCCGTGAGTGGAATCACTGCGGCTTGCCACCTTGTGGGCTGCCAGAAAACCAGAACAGCATTTCGTTTGATCCCTATTACCAAATTAACTTGGCCTGGGGGCTGCCGTTTGAAGCGGCGGCGTTACCACTAAAATTCCAAGGGTTCTATAACTACAACAGCGAAAAAGGAGACGATTACTTTGGGGAAGCGACCAAGCCTGAGCAGTTAATGCGCACCTCACTGATGCTAGACGTTGGGCAGGTCGCGTGGGGTGCGGAAAACTCCTTATGGATGGGCGTCGGTTATGAGTATTGGCGTAACAAATTCGGAAACCACAGCCAACCGGGTGTCGATACCGATGCCATGACCTTTAATCTGGAGTGGCACTTCTAAAACTAACCACTGCTACTGGCTTAACCGATACCCCTTGGTCTGAAAGTGCCAAGGGGTATTTTTTATGTCTCAGGTGCTCCTTGGCTGAAAAGCCAAGGCGTTTTTTATCTAACGTTTACTCAACCTTCCGTTTAACGCTTTTTCCTGGCTGGTTTTTTATCAGCACTGGCTGGCGAGCTTTCCTTTGCGCTATCGCCACTGGGAAAGTGGGCGCGTACCAGTTCCAACAAACCTTGGGTAGAGGCGTCGAAGTCGGCGGCGTTGGTGTCGATGCGCTCACTGATTTCACCGGCAATGCGTTTGCCAAGCTGCACACCCCACTGATCAAACGAGTTGATGTTCCAGATAACGCCTTGCACAAACACCTTGTGCTCGTAGAGGGCAATCAGCGCACCTAGGTTTTTCGGTGTTAGCTCGTCAAGCAAAAGGGTGCTGGAAGGGCGATTGCCGGGGCAACTGTAAGGGTCATGTTGGCTTAGCTCTTTGCTGTCCCCTTGGCTGCCTTCCATAAAGGCATTGGCCTGGGCGAGCATATTGGTGAGCAAGGCGAAGTGGTGGTCTTCCACGCCGGGCTCGGGTTTCAGCGAGGCAATAAAATCAATTGGCACGTAGCGGGTGCCTTGGTGCAGTAGCTGGAAGAAGGCGTGCTGACCGTTGGAGCCGGTCTGGCCCCAAACAATCGGACCGGTTTTATAGTTAACCGGATGGCCGAAGATATCCACCGACTTGCCGTTAGACTCCATATCCAGCTGCTGCAGGAACGAAGGCAACTGGTTCAAGGCTTGGTCGTAGGGCACGATGGCCTGGGTTTCCGCACCCACAAAGTTGATGTACCAAATGCCGATCAGCGCCATCAGTACTGGCATATTCTGCGAAAAGGGGGCCTCGATAAAGTGGCGGTCCATCTCATGTGCGCCTTCCAGCAGTTCGATAAAGCCTTCAAAGCCAATTGAAAGCGCAATCGGCAGACCGATAGACGACCACATGGAGTAGCGCCCGCCCACCCAGGCCCAGAATTCGAATACGTTCTCTTCACGAATACCGAATTCCATTGCCGCTTTGCGGTTGGTGGAAGCGGCAATAAAGTGGGCGCCTACGTCGGCATCTGCACCGGCATTTTCCAGGAACCAGCGCCGTGCGGTTTTGGCATTTAGCAGGGTTTCCTGGGTAGAGAAGGTTTTGGTGGAAACGATAAACAGCGTGGTCGCCGGGTCTAGCCGTGAAAGCACCTTCTGAATATGGGTGCCATCGACGTTGGAGACGAAGTGGAAGTGCAGTTCCGGGTGGCGGTATTTAAGTAGCGCGCGTACGGCCATGTTGGGGCCGAGGTCTGAGCCACCAATGCCAATATTGACCACGTCTTTAATGCGTTGACCGTTATAGCCTTTCCATTCACCGCTTCTAACCGCTTCAGAGAACTGCTTGATCTGTTCCCGGGTGCGATTGATTTCCGGCATAACATCGTTGCCGTCAACATGCACCGGTTCATCGCTTAAATTGCGCAGTGCGGTATGCAGTACTGGGCGGTTTTCAGTGACATTGATAATATCGCCAGAGAACATCTGCGCTCGGCGCTGAACCAGGGCAGAGTGGTCGGCCAGCTCCAGCAGTTTTGTAAACACTTCATCTGAGACGTGATGTTTGGAGTAATCTAAGAACAGGCCACCCACCCGTAGGCTCATTTTTTCAAAGCGCTGCGGGTCATTGGTGAAGTAATCACGAATGCGGTCGTTGGCGGTTTTGTCACGCAGGCGTTCAAGTGCCTGCCAAGTAACGCTGCGGGTGAGTTGAAACATAGAAGGCGGTCCTGTTGTTTTAGATGGTTATTAAGTGACGAGCGCTGGGTTGCTAGCTCTTGCTTTGTAATATCTATAAGTCTATTTATGAGTCATTTTATGTAAAAATACTACATAAACAGCCGAATGAAGCAACTAATAAGCGACTGATAGCTTAAAAATAAGTAATAAACCGTTTTTCTGTGTGAGGGCGCGGTGGTAGCAGATAAGGCGCTGAGTAAGCTGCAGCCTACCCAGCGCTGATGTTTGAAAGGTTAGCTGGCAACGGCGACCTGGGCGGCACCGCGTTTAATAAAGGCATAGCCTAAGCCGGTTACCAACGAACCTATGATAATCGCAGCAAGGTAAAGCAACGCAGGTGTAATGGCGTTGGGGATTAGCAGAACAAAGATACCACCGTGAGGTGCCATTAGTTTTGCGCCTACCAGCATGGAAAGCGCACCGGTGATTGCACCGCCCACCATGCACGCGGGGATAACCCGCAACGGATCTTTCGCCGCAAAGGGAATGGCCCCTTCGCTGATAAAGCAAAAGCCGAGTACAAACGAAGCTTTGCCTGCTTCCCGTTCTGGTTCAGAAAATTTATTGCGCGCTACGAAACTAGCAATGCCCATGCCAATCGCTGGCACCATGCCAGCCGCCATAATGGCTGCCATTGGGCCGTAGGTTTCTGAAGCCAACAAGCCCACGCCGAAGGTATAGGCTGCTTTATTGACGGGGCCGCCCAAATCGAAGCACATCATGGCGCCCAATAGAATGCCCAGCAGCACCGCGTTAGTAGAGCCCATCGAGGCCAGGAAGCTGGTCAGCGCATTCAGCAATGCAGCGACAGGCTCGCCAATCACATAGATCATCGTTAGGCCGGTGACCAGACTGGCCACCAGTGGGATGATCAGAATAGGCTTGAGCGATTCAACGCTGGAGGGCAGCTTAACGTAGCGGGTAACCGCTAGGGCCACGTAGCCTGCCAGGAAGCCTGCCAAAATGCCGCCGATAAACCCGGAGCCAATGTCGGCCGCCAACATACCTCCAATCATACCTGGAGCAATACCGGGGCGGTCGGCGATGGAGTAGGCAATGTAACCCGCCAGCACAGGAATCATTAGCGCGAAGGCGGTGCCGCCGCCAATTTGCATAAGTGCAGCGGCCAGTGTGCCTTCCTGCTCAAAGGCTTCAATGCCGAACACAAACGAGAGCGCAATCAGCAAGCCGCCCGCTACCACCATAGGCAGCATGAACGACACGCCGGTGAGTAGGTGCTTATAAACGCCTTTCTCTTTAACGCTCTTATTGGCGTTGCCCGAACCGCTGTTGGCGTTTTCTACGCTAGCATCAACAAGGGCGGCTTCCAGCGTGGGACGTGGCTTTTTTAGTGCATTGCCGGTTGAGGTGCGGTAGATGTGCTTGCCTGCAAACCGCGCTGGGTCAACGTCGATATCGCAGGCCAGTAAGACCACGTCGGCGTCGGCGATTTCTTGTTCGGTTAAATGATCCTGAGCGCCCACTGAGCCTTGGGTTTCCACGCGAATGGCATGCCCCATGGCTTTGCCTGCTTCGGCTAGCGCTTCGGCGGCCATAAAGGTATGAGCAACACCGGTGGGGCAAGCGGTAACAGCGACAATCTTCTTGCCACCTGTGTTGCTCGCCGGAGTAGCGGCGGCTGTAGGGGTTGCAGGAGCAGTGTAAATCGGTGCTTCACGCTTGGCTTGAGTTAAAAAGGCGCTGGGGTCGGGCAAGGCGCTGGCAATCGGCGCCTGGAAAAGCCGCTTGCCATCAAAACGTTCTGGGGCGGGGACGTGATCAGCAGCCACCACAATTAAATCGGCATTAGCAATTTGCTCGGCGGTGGCAGCCTGCAGCGGCGCAATCTCGCCGTGCATTTCCACATGCGCGCTCCAGCCCATCCGTGTGGCCGCTTGTTCAAGGCGCTTGGCGGCCAGAAAGGTGGTCGCCATGCCGCTGGGGCAGGCGGTAATTAGAATCAGGTTCATCGCGTGGCTCCCTCGGTGATGGCGTCGTCAAGACGCCGTACCAAAGTCTGTTGTTGGAGTAAGTCAAAGTCGTCGGCGTGGGGGGTGCCCACGCCAATGTGGCGAACCGCTTCGGCAGAGAGTGCCGTTGCGAAGCGAAGGGTGTCGTGTGGGGTGAAGTCGCTAAGCAGCCCGTGGAGCATGCCAGCCACAAAGGTATCTCCCGCACAAACGGTATTGATGGCGTTCACGCTAGGTGGGGTGGATTGCCAAGTGCCCTGTGAGCTGACCCATAAAACGCCTTCTGCGCCTGCGGAAATCAACGCGTGCTCGATGCCGCTGGCGTGCAGTCGCTCGGCGGCGACCTGGCGCTGTTGATGTGAATCTAGCGCGCTGCCAGCCCAGTCAGCGAGCTCCGTTTCGTTAGGTTTTATAGCCGCAGGCTGAGCGGCAATGGCGGTCAGCAGTGCTGGGCCGCTGGTGTCTATCCAAAGTGGAACGCCATAGCTTTTTAGGGTGGCCAGTAGTTCAGCAAACAGCGGCTGATCAATACCTGGAGGAAGGCTACCGGCAACGACGACCGCTTGGGGCGGAGCGAGGCGCTGAAACAGATCGTCTAGGGTAGTTCGTAAGGCATCTAGATGGGCAGCCTCAATCGGCATGCCGGGGCCGTTAATATCAGTGACGCGGCCGCTTTGCTCCGCCAGCTTAGCGTTAATGCGCGTGCTGCCGGGCACTCGCACAAAGGCATCTTCCACGCCGTAGCGGGGAAATGCCAGACCGAACGGGGCGTCGTTATCCTGGCCGAGAAAGCCGCTAACGATCACTTCGTGGCCTAAGCTTGCCAGCACTCGCGCTACGTTAACGCCTTTACCCGCGGCTTCTAACTGGGCGCTGTGGGGGCGGTTCACATGGCCGAGTGTCAATGTTTCAAGATTAAATGCTAAATCCAGCGCGGGGTTGAGTGTAATGCACACTACCTGGGCCATTAGCGGGCCTCCAGGGCGTCGCGCACCTCATCGCTGGTGGCTTTACTCAGTGCTAATTGGGCAGTGGCTTTTGCATCGGCAAGATCAAATTCACGCAGGCGAGCTTTGACTAGCGGAATTTGCCGCGCGCTGACGGAAAGCTCATCAACGCCTAATCCTACCAGTACAGGCACGGCCATGGCGTCCGAGGCGAGTTCGCCACATACGCCAACCCACTTGCCGTGGGCATGGGCGGCATCAACGGTCATTTGAATCAGGCGCAGCACGGCGGGGTGTAAACCATCCGCCTGGGCAGAGAGCTCTGGGTGGCCGCGGTCGATGGCCAGGGTGTACTGGGTTAAGTCGTTCGTGCCGACGGAGAAGAAGTCCACCTCGGCCGCCAGCGTAGGGGCTAGCAGTGCGCTGGAAGGCACTTCAATCATGACGCCCAACTGCACATCAGTGGCGCGCTGCTGTGGTGGGATTTCGCTAAGCAGGCGGTCATAGATGACTTTGGCGGCGCGGAATTCAGCGACATCCTTGACCATCGGCAGCATGATCCGCAGCGGACGATCGATAGCTGCCATCAGCAGCGCACGGATTTGTGTTTCCAGCACTTCCGGCTGGGTCAGTGCTAAGCGAATGCCGCGTAGGCCCAAAAAGGGGTTGTCTTCCTGGGGAACCGGCCAGTAGGGGAGCGGCTTGTCGCCACCCACATCCAGAGTACGCGCGACCAGCGGTCGGCCATCCAGAGCATCAGTGGCTTCGCGGTATTCGGCAATCTGGGTGGCTAGGTCCGGTGCGCTTGAGTAGGCCATAAATAGGAACTCGGTGCGCAGTAAGCCAACGCCTTCGGCACCCCGTTCAACGGCGTCAGCGGCGTGGGCGGTGTTACCAAGATTGGCCGCCACTTCAACTCGATGACCATCGCGGGTCTGGGCTTGCTCAAAACGCAGCTCCCAGGCATCGGCTTCGCGCTGTTGCTGGTCGAGAAGCTGTTGTTCCGCCCGCTGCAGGCGCTCTTCGGAAGGTTGGGAGGTAACCCGCCCACGTTCACCATCCAGAATCATCATGCTGCCGTTATGCAGCACCATCACGGCATCACCTGCGCCGACGACCGCTGGAATACCCAGGGCGCGAGCCAGAATAGCACTGTGTGCGGTGGCACCACCGCGAACGGTAAGCAGGCCGCGTACGCGTGAGGTATCCAGGCGAGCAACGTCGGAAGGGCCGATGTCATCCATCACCAGAATATACGGGTGGTCAGGTGGCTCGGGCAGTTGGACATTGCACAATACACCCAACACACGGCGACCTACGTCGCGCAGGTCAGCGGCGCGCTCGGCCAGCAGGCGGTCGGCGAGCATTTCCTGGGCGTGAGCGGCTGTTTCAATAGCATCCCACCAACCGGCTTCGGCTGAACGACCTTCACGAATCGCATCAATGGCAGCGTGCTGCAGCTCAGGGTCATCGAGCATCTCTTCGTGCATCGAGAGAATATCAGCCACTTCGCCGCCAGGGGCGTTGTGCACCAGTGCTTGAAGTTGTGCTGCACCTTCTTCTAATGCTGCTTTCAGGCGGTTAATTTCGTGCTCGGGGTCGTTGGCGTGTTCAGCGTAGTCGAACTGCATCGGGCGAATGACAAACACCGGCGCAATGGCTAAGCCTGGCGAGGCGGCAACGCCTGCGTGAGGTGTATCGACGACTAGCGGCTCAACCGGCTTACTCGTGTTAGCAACTGACTTGGCATCAAAACCGCCGTCGAACGGTGTTACTTTCTCGCCTAGACCATCTTCAACGGCGGCGGCTACTGCGCCTAGCGCAGCACTTGCCTGGTCGCCTTCGGCAGAAAGGATCAGCCACTGACCGCGCCGTGCTCCTAAACCAATCACTTTGGTTAGGCTGGCGGCAGACACCGTGGAAGCGCTGCCTTCTTCAAGGCGTACGTTAATCGGCATTAATTGCGCGCGGGCGACCTGTACCAGCTGTTTTGCCGGACGGGCGTGCAGGCCATGGGGGTTCAAGACGCGCACGCGGCGAGTCTGGGTACTCGCCGTTTCACCTGCCAACGTGGCCAGCAGCTGTGCGCTGCTTTTGCCCATCAAGCTGTCACTTTCGCCGTTCTCCAACACGGCTAATAGCTGTTCCAGCAGTGGACGGTGGGCATCGCCGCTGGCTGCCAAGCAGAACAGTATATGGACGGGATGGCCGCTATGCTCAAGTTGAGGGTCGGCTGGCGTGGCAACGCCTAGTGCGGGTTGTGTCACCCCTTGGGCTTGGCTTGCCAACCAAAACCCTTTGCCCAGCCATTGGGGGGAAGCGCTGGCGATGGCACTAATAAAGGCGTTATCAACACAGCCACTTTGACGAAGCCGTGCGGCAGCGGCCAAGGCGAGCTCTTGAGGATCACGAGCAGGAAAGTTAATGCACAGCGTATCGGCATCCAGGCGCGGCTCAAGCGGCGGCTTGGAAAGTAAACGCGCTACCTCGACAGCCGAGCTGGCGCTGGCGAGCTGGCTGGCGACGCCGTCGCGGTCTAAGACGTGGGTTAGCTGGCGCAGAATATCCAGATGTTCGTCATTTTGCGCAGCGATAGTCACCAAAACATGCACTGTCTGGCCGTCATGCCACTGAACGCCTTTGGGGAACTGCAGCACCCTCACGCCGGTATGTTTTACGTGCTGACGACTTTCCGGCGTGCCGTGTGGAATAGCAATCGCGTTACCAAGATACGTGGACGACTGAGCTTCACGGGCATGGAGGCCATCACGGTACTCGGCCTCAACTAAGCCCGCATCCGTTAGCGCCTTAGCGGCGACGTCGAGTGCAGCTTGCCAGTCGTCCGCATGGCGGTCGAGCAAGATGTCATCTGGGCCGAGAATTAACATAGGGTTCTCCTGTAAACGCTATCAGCCAGTGGTGATGTCTGCAGCGTGATCATGCTTAAACGTTGGTCGTAGAGCGTTGAGCTTCGCTGGATGAATCGTGTCATCTATGGTTAGTTGGCTATGCTGAATCGATTCACTTAAAGACACAAGGGTTGTCTTTCTAGACTTTAGTCTGGGTGGGGATAAACGGCTGATAAACTACATCGGCAACCAGAGGGAGAATTGCATGACACTTGCCGACATTGCCCGGCTTGCGGGCGTATCGCGCACCACGGCGAGCTATGTAATTAATGGCCAGGCCGAGCAACGGCGTATTAGTAATGCCACCATCGAGAAAGTAATGGCGGTGGTGCGGCAGCATCGCTATCACATTGACCCGCAGGCAGCAGCGCTGCGTCGTGGGGCAAGTCGGTTGATTGGTTTGATCGTGCCTGACCTTGAAAATATCAGCTATGCGCGGCTCGCGAAACGCTTAGAGCGTGGCGCGAGAGAGAAGGGTTATCAGCTGTTAGTGGTTAGCTCGGACGACTGTGCCGATAGCGAGCGCACCTTGGCATTGGCGCTTCGCGCGCAGCGCTGTGAGGTGCTTATTACCGCCAGCTGCTTAGCTGAAGATGACACATTCTATTCTGATTTGGTGGATGAAGGTTGGTGCGTTGTGGGAATGGACCGTGGTCTTGCGCCGACACGTTTTGCCAGTGTCGTCAGCAACGATCAAGACGCGGCATATGCGCTAACGCGCTCGGTCATTACGGGTAGCACGCGGCGGGTGGCGTGGTTAGAAGCGATGCCGAGCTTGTCGATCAGTCGCGAGCGTGGGGTGGGGTTTCAGTCAGCATTACAAGACACCTCTATCGAGCCGGTTTTACTTAGCGGTACACACTACGAGCGTAGCGAAGGCGCCCGCCTTGCCGCGCAACTGCTGGATGAGAAAGGAGGGGCTGATGCGTTGATCACCGCGTCTTATGTGCTGATGGAAGGGGTGTTTGACGTGTTTCTAGAGCGCGGTGGACTACCAGAAGAGATGCGGTTGGCCACCTTTGGCGACCACCGCTTGTTGGATTTTCTGCCGCAACCGGTGAATTCAGCGTTGCAAGATTATGATCGCATTGCTGAACTCACCCTGCGCTGTGCCCTGAATGCCATGAACGGTGACTATCAGTGTGGGCAGCAGGTCGTGGCGCGCCACCTGCGTACCCGATAAGCCACACATAGTCGGGCGGCCTTATCTTACACCGTGCGGGCCTGAGCCCAAGCTTCTGCGTCTGGAATAGACATATCGTAGCGTTCACTGAGGTAGGGCGATGACAGTAAAAAGTCGGCGCTCGCCGCATTGCATGCCACCGGCACGTTCCATAGCGCGGCTAAACGCAGCAGCGCTTTAACATCAGGGTCGTGGGGCTGAGGAGCAAACGGATCCCAGAAGAAAATCAGCACGTCTAGCTGTTGTTCGGCAATACGCGCGCCAATTTGCTGATCACCCCCCAGCGGGCCGCTCATCAACCCCTCGACCTCTAGGCCAAGCGAACTTTTGAGCCGCCCAGCGGTAGTCCCCGTACCAATAAGAGTGTGCTGGCTGAGCGTTTCTTGCCAGCGTGTTGCCCACTCCAGCATTTCGGTTTTTTTGCCGTCGTGGGCAATTAGCGCAATGCGCTTACGCGGTTGCAGCGTACGAACGGCTTGGCGGGGTGGACGTGCGTCGCTCATGGCATGGCTCTCCAGTTAACATTCCGACTATTTCAGGTCACTGTTGGGTTTACGCTTCTTCGACGGCCAGCACTTTCATGGTGTTGGTTCCGCCGTGGGCGTTCATGTGGTCGCCGCGAGTAAGAATGACATGATCGCCAGGGTGTGCCAAACCATGAGCTTGGAGTAGCTTGACGGCTTCTTGATTGAGTTCTTTAGGGTCCATATGGGTTGTGTCGAAGGGAATCGACACGACGCCGCGATAAAGCGCCATGCGCCGTTGGGCAATCGGGCTGTGTGCAAGGCCAACAATTGGCAGGCCAGAGCGAATGCGTGAGGCAATCAGTGGCGTATAACCTGTCGAGGTCATACAGGCAATGGCACTGACGCCGGTTAAGTGGTTAGCGGCGTACATTGCGGAGAGGGCAATGGTTTCATCAATGCGCTCAAAGCCTTCGTGGATACGGTGACCTGATGATTGGGCAATTCGCTCACGTTCGGCGCCTAAGCATACCCGATCCATCGCCTGAATGGTTTCTACCGGGTAGTCGCCCGCGGCGGTTTCCGCAGAAAGCATGACAGCGTCGGTGGCATCTAGCACTGCGTTAGCCACGTCGAATACTTCCGCGCGGGTGGGCAGTGGCGACTCAATCATCGACTCCATCATTTGTGTGGCGGTAATGACCGCGCGGTTAAGCGTACGAGCATGCTTGATGATGCGTTTTTGGGTTCCGATCAGCGCGGCATCGCCAATTTCCACACCCAAATCGCCACGCGCTACCATCACAGCTTCTGATGCTTCAATAATGCCATCCAGAGTCTCATCGTCAGCAACGGCTTCCGCGCGCTCCAGTTTGGCCACTAAACCAATTTCTTTTCCGGCTTCGCCGAGCAGTTCGCGGGCCTCCTGCATATCAGCAGCGCTGCGTGGGAATGATACCGCCAAGTAATCGACCCCAATATCAATCGCGGTTTTGAGGTCTTCTTTATCTTTTTCGGTAAGCGCTGGGGCCGACAGTCCGCCGCCTTGCTTGTTGATGCCTTTGTTATTGGAAAGCTTGCCACCGACATGAACGCGGGTATGCACTTCTTGCCCAACAATAGAGGTGACATCCAGCACCAAGCGCCCGTCGTCCAGAAGTAGCCGGTCGCCGGGGGCGACATCGTCAATCAGCGACTTGTAGTCACAGCCGACGCGCTCGGCGGTGCCGCTATTGGCATCCAGCGCCATGTCGAGCACAAAAGCCTGGCCAATGTCCAAATGAACAGCGCCTTCGGCAAAGCGTGATATACGAATTTTCGGCCCTTGCAGGTCACCCAATGCGGCAACGCTGCGGTTTAGTCGTTGGGCGATCTCGCGTACTTCTTTCAAACGGCGGCGGTGGTCGTCTGCGGCACCGTGGGAGAAATTGAGCCGCACGACATCAACACCCGCTTTTAGCATAGCTTCTAGTACGCCAGGGCGATCGCTTGCTGGACCAAGCGTCGCGACAATCTTGGTGCGGCGAAGGGGGGTGGGAGATGTTGAGCGAGTCATAAAAGTTACTCCTGTTGAGCATCTAGGCGGTGATTAATTATTGGACTACGATAGCCTTTATATAGTAATTTTACTACATATTGGGATGTTATTAGCCTTTAAGGGCAGTTTTAACAGGTATAAACTGATCTAAAGGTGAATAAATACGTATTTTTAGTAATTTTTTTACTGGGTACGCCAACGACTACCACTGCTTGATTGAGGTGCCATCATGACAATAAGAGTTGCTATTAACGGTTTTGGACGGATTGGGCGTAACGTACTGCGAGCGCTATACGAAAATAGCTACCGGGATCGTATTCAGGTGGTTGCGATTAATGATTTAGGTGATCCTTCTCTAAACTCGCACCTGCTGCGTCACGATACGGTTCACGGCCACTTTCCTTTTGCCGTTGAGCATGATGCCGAAAGTATTAGTGTAGATGGCGATCGCATCGCGATCTCTTCTGAGCGTGATCCCAGCCAGCTTCCCTGGGCATCCATGAACATTGATCTTGTCATGGAGTGCACTGGCCTGTTCACTAAGCGAGAAGCCGCTGCCAAGCATATAGAAGCGGGTGCTAAGCGTGTGTTGATCTCTGCGCCCAGCCCAGATGCTGACGCTACTATTGTCTATGGTGTTAATGACGATAGTCTGACAGCCGAACACACGGTGGTCTCCAATGCGTCGTGCACGACTAACTGCTTGGCACCTGTCGCCAAAGCGTTAAACGATGCAGTAGGCATTGAAAACGGTTTGATGACCACGGTGCATGCCTACACTAATGATCAGAATCTATCGGATGTTTATCACTCCGACCCTTACCGCGCACGGAGTGCGACGCACTCGATGATTCCAACCAAAACAGGCGCAGCAGCGGCTGTAGGGTTGGTGTTGCCGGAGCTGGCAGGTAAGTTTGATGGGCTAGCCGTGCGCGTGCCGGTGATCAACGTTTCCTTGGTAGATTTAACGTTTACGGCAAGTCGCGATACCAGCAAAGAAGAGATCAACGCGATTGTTGAAAAAGCGGCGGCGAACTCGTCTGTGCTAGCGGTTAACGCACAGCCGCTGGTGTCTATTGATTTCAATCATGATGCACACTCGTCTACTTTTGATGCCAATCACACCCGTGTGAATGGACGCCTGGTGAAAATTATGGCGTGGTACGACAATGAGTGGGGGTTCTCTAATCGGATGCTAGACACCGCCCTTGCCATGCAGGAAACGGCCAAATAACACCTGCTTGAGCCTCATGGGCAAGTATCACCCAGCAGTAACTCAGTTTTGAGTAGCTGCTGGGTTTTTGGTATCCGCCCTAGAATCATTTTCGCCGCCACGCGGCCTTTGCCCGCACTGTCCTGGCGCACGGTCGTTAAACGCGGTGCTCTATATTGCCCTTCCGCTATGCCATCAAAGCCCGTAATTCTTAGTTCTCCCGGTACGTGAATGCCGCGCTGTTCGGCTAATGTAAGTGCGGTTAGCGCAATACGGTCTGACATACACAGCAGCAGGTCTGGCCGCTGATTGGTAGGCAGGTCAAGGATTTCTGTGATCACCGGTGAGCACACATCAAACACATTCTCTTCGATATTCCACAATGGGATCTGATCAGCATCAAAGCCATGTTCGGTGAGCGCTGCATGAAACCCAGCCAAGCGGGCGCGGCTAATAGTACTGCTGTTGGGTAGCATTGTGTGTGCAGCAGTTACTCGCCCATTGCAATGCTCTTTGGTCAGGCGAAGATTGATCACCGCTGGTCGTTCAGGCCGAGTTTTTAGCGCGTGCTGGGCAATATGATAGCTGGCATCCTGGTCATCGATATGAACGGTAGGGCTGCCTTCAATATCGAAGTCAACCGACACCAGTGGACGTTGGGAAGGAAGCTCGCTGAGTAGCTTATTATTGGGCATTAAACCGTAAACGATAAAGCCGTCGGCAATATTTGCTGACCCTGGTGGCTGGGAAGCATGACCACGTCCAGGTAGTAACAGCAAGGTATGGCCATGGGCATCGAGTACTTCAGCGACACCTGATAAAAACTCACTGGCAACAGCATCGTTAAGGCTGTAGGTCAGGCTTTCGGCAAGAATAACCGCAACAATGCTTGAGCGCCCAGTGCGCAGGCTCCGAGCCTTTGCGTCTGGGCCGTTATACCCTAGGCGTTTGGCCTCACTTAAAATGCGGTCTCTTAAAAGGGGGGAGAGCTGATCAGGGCGGTTGAAGGCATTTGATATTGTCGCGGTGGAAACGCCGAGTTCTGTGGCAAGATCTTTGAGAGTCATTCGACGATGGGCAGTCACGGGTTTCCTATCCTGTTTAATTATTTAGCGTTATTTTACATCGCAGGCTAATGAATTGAATCACGCGCAAAAAAATAACGGCCTTGACGTTATTCTTACCACCATTGCAAAGGGTGGCAGCATCACCAAAGGCCGTTGTAAGTCCAGCAAGAGATCGCTGGCGATTTATATTAACTCTTTATATCAACCGCCTAAATCAACAATCGAAAGCTAGGCTGCAGAACGTGTTTCAGCAAGCGCTAATGCCATACCGTTTTCATCAAATAGATGAACATGTTCAATGTCAGGCACCAGGGATACTTGTTGGCCTTCTTTCCACTGGCTAGGCGCTTCGCTACGATGAATAAGCAGTGTATCGCCCTCTTTTGGTTCTAAGTAGACATACACTTCATTGCCTAGGTATTCAACGTTAACGATATCAAAGCAATTATTGTCCGTTGGAGCTTCCAAGCGCAGGTGCTCTGGGCGTACGCCCAATGTCAGCGAGCTGCCAGAGCTGTAGCTGCCAGCCGCTTGAGGGAGCACAACCTCTCCTAACCCTTTTGCAGTTACTCGGCAGCCATCCTTTGAGCCGATGACAAGCTCTGCGGACATAAAATTCATCGTAGGTGAGCCGATAAAACCTGCGACAAACTTGGTGGCTGGACGTTGGTAAAGTTCATGTGGACTGCCAACTTGCTCGATATGGCCGCCTTTGAGTACCACGATTTTGTCTGCCAGGGTCATCGCTTCGACTTGATCGTGGGTCACATAAATCATGGTAGAACCCAGGCGATTGTGAAGCCTGGCGATCTCGTTGCGCATTTGTACGCGCAGCGACGCATCCAGGTTAGAAAGCGGCTCATCAAAAAGCAAAATACGAGGCTCTCGGGCCATCGCGCGGCCCATTGCAACACGCTGGCGCTGACCGCCCGACAGTGCTTTCGGCTTGCGGTGCAGTAGATCTTCAAGCTGCAAAATTTTAGCGGTACTCATTACCCGTTCATGAACCGTCTCTTTGTCCGTTTTGGCAAGCTTCAAACCAAAGGCCATGTTGTCATAAACGGTCATATGTGGATAAAGAGCATACGACTGGAACACCATGCCCACACCGCGCTCTCGCGGGGGGAGGTCATTAACTAACGTATCACCAATGTTTAAGTCACCGTCGGTGATGGACTCTAGACCTGCAATAAGTCGCAGCAGTGTGGATTTGCCACAGCCGGATGGGCCAACAAAGACGACAAATTCACCATCGCCAATGGTCAGGTCAACGTCTTTAATAATGTGATCGTGACCAAATATTTTGTTGATCTTTTCAAGCGTAACACTTGCCATGGTTAGCTCCTTGTCGGCCTCAATGCAGCATTCCTCGTATCGGGCCGACTATCATTATTGAATGTTGTTATTGAATGTTGCTATTGAGTATTGCCATTTACTTGATTAAGCAACGTGCATGAAAGCGGCTTGATAGGCAGGCAGCGTTAGCACATTGTCCTTGCGGGCCGCAGTGAAGCCGTGTCCTTCTAGCTCACTGATGACGTCAAAGGGGAGAGCTGTTTGCAGCTCATTCCCCGTCAGGTTAAAGACACACAGCACTTTCTCTTGGTCATTTTGACGAATAAAACCCAGTAACTCCTCGCCAACCTCAATAAGCTGTAAATCACCGTCGAACAGCGCGGAGTGCGCTTGGCGGAAAGCTAGCATTCGGCGAACACTGTTAAGTGTTGAGCCTGGATCTGCCTGCTGACGGCTAACTGCCAACGGCAAGTGACGTTTGTCTACAGGTAGCCATGGCTCAATAGGCGAGAAGCCTGCCTGAGTATCATCAGACCATGGCATTGGCGTACGGCACCCGTCTCGGCCTTTAAACTCTGGCCAAAGGGCTTTTCCATAGGGGTCTTGAATGCGCTCGAAGGGTACCTCAGCTTCTGGAAGCCCTAACTCTTCCCCTTGATAAAGGCAGACGCTGCCGCGTAGGGAAAACAGCATGGCGAGCATCACTTTAGGATAAGCAACAGGGTCTTCTTCAGCGCCCCAGCGTGATGCGCTGCGTTCAACATCATGATTCGATGTTGCCCAGCAGGGCCAAGCGTCACCAGCTAGCTGCTGAAAGCGTTCAATGACGCGATGGATATAGCGGGCAGAACGTGGCTTGTTAAGCAGGTCGAAGGTGTACGCCATGTGCAGCTTATCACCGCCAGCGGTGTACTCAGCCATGCGCTCAAGCGGGTTGTCATCGCCGATTTCGCCTACTGTCGTAGTGCCCGGATACTCATTCATTAAAGCGCGTAAGTCTTTCAAAAACAATACGTTTTCAGGGCGGCTGATATCATAGACATGGCGCTGCCAGGTGTAGGGGTTGGCTTCTGGCGCACCCAGTGTCTTGGATTCACCTTTTGGCACTGGCGGGTTGTCACGTAGCTCAGCGTCGTGGAAGTAGAAGTTGACGGTATCTAAGCGGAAACCATCAACGCCAAGATCCAGCCAGAAGCGCATGTTGTCCAGCTGGGCTTGACGGGCTTCTGGGTTGTGGAAATTAATATCCGGTTGGCTGGATAAAAAATTATGCAGGTAATACTGCTGACGGCGCGTGTCAAAGGTCCAGGCAGGACCACCGAAAATAGACAACCAGTTGTTTGGTGGAGTGCCATCTGGCTTAGGGTCTGCCCACACAAACCAGTCAGCTTTGGGGTTAGTACTGTTCTGGCGGCTCTCCTTAAACCAAGCGTGCTGTTCAGAGGTATGGCTAATAACTTGGTCAATCATCACTTTAAGACCAAGTGAATGGGCCTTGTCGAGCAGCGCTTTAAAATCTTCCAAAGTGCCGAACATTGGGTCGACGTCGCGGTAATCGCTGACGTCGTAGCCAAAGTCGAGCATGGGAGAGGTGAAAAAGGGTGAAAGCCAGACACCGTCAACATTCAAAGAAGCCACGTAGCTAAGCTTTTCAGTAACACCTTTTAAGTCACCAATGCCGTCCCCACGGCTGTCTAAAAAGCTGCGCGGATAAATTTGATAGATAACGCCACCGCGCCACCACGTCAGGTTGTCTTGCATGAATAATCCTTAATAAAACGTAAATGCGTCTGCGCTTAGCCTTTCACTGCACCAGCAGTGAGGCCTGAAACAATTCGACGCTGGAAAATAATAACTAGAATCACCAGCGGCACGGTGACGACGACCGATGCAGCCATGATTGGGCCCCAGGGCAGTTCGTAGGCGCTACCACCAGAAAGCAGGGCTATGGCAACTGGCACAGTGCGCTGGGTATCAGTGAGTGTGAAGGTCAAGGCAAACAGGAACTCATTCCAGGCGGCAATGAAAGCGAGAAGGCCAGTAGTTGCCATAGCGGGCCACATTAGCGGTAGGAAAACTTTAGTAATCGTAATCCATGGCGTAGCGCCATCCATGATGGCGGCTTCTTCCAGCTCCATGGGTAGCTCTTTCATGAAGGTGGTAAGCACCCAAACAGTGAAAGGCAGCGTGAAAATGGTGTAGCTCAAAATTAGGCCAGCGGGATTGTTATAGAGGTTTAGTGCGCGAATCACCTCAAACAAGCCTGAGAGCACCGCAACTTGGGGAAACATCGATACCCCAAGAATGACTAGCATGACGGTCGAGCGACCACGGAAGCGAACACGACCCAGCGCGTAGGAAGCGGTAATACCTAGGAGAAGCGCAATGAAAACAACGCTAAATGCCACGACAACCGAGTTAAAAATCGCACGTATAAAGCTCGATTGGCTAAAAATCTGGGCATAGTTGTCCAGGTTCCAGCTCGAAGGCCAAAGTTCAACTCTAAAAAGCTCGCTGGAAGGTTTTAGTGAGGTAATCACCGCGTAATAAAACGGGAAAACGGCATACACCATAATCAGCGCAATTAAGGCCCAAAAGCCGACGCGCTTAGCAATTTTGGCTAACTGACGTTGGTTCATCAGTCACCTCCTAGTTGTATTTTGTTACGGCCTAAATAGAGGTAAGCAACAGTGGCCAGGGCAATAATCAAGAACAACAGAGTAGAGGCGGCGCTGCCGTAACCAACATCCTGGAACTCAACCAACTGTTGGCGCGCATAGACCGACATCGACATCGTGCTGGTCGAGTTAGAGGTCAGTACGTAGATCACGTCGAACACCCGCAGGGCATCTAGAAGACGGAAAATTACCGCCACCATCAAAGCCGGCGTAATCAACGGCAGAGTAACTTTGAAGAACACGCGGACGGGATGAATACCGTCTACTTCTGCGGCTTCATAACAATCTTTTGGCAACATTTGTAGGGCGGCTAACACCAACAGGGCAACAAACGGAATTGTTTTCCAGACATCGACCATGATGACTGCCCACATTGAGTAAGTAGCGCTAGCCGTCCAGGCGATAGGATTGTCAATAATCCCAACGGTCATTAGCAGGTGATTGATGATGCCGAACTGATCGTTGAGCATCCATGCCCACATTTGTGCGGAAACGATGGTGGGGATTGCCCACGGAATCAGCACTGCCGCGCGAACAATCGTCCGACCCTTAAACTCCGCATTTAGGATCAGCGCCACAATCACACCGAAAATGACTTCTAAAGAAACGGATACCACCGAAAAATAAACGGTGTTCCAAACAGAACGCCACCAAATAGGGTCGGCAAGAACCCCGAACCAACGGCCATTGTCGTAGACGAGGTAGTTTTCAAACCCGATTAGATTAGCCGCACCGAGGTCCGACAGTGAGGCATCGGTGAAGCTTAGAAAAAATGTTCGCATTAACGGCCAGCCAGCAACCAGCGTTAATGCAATTAGCATGGGGGCCAAGAACAACCAAGCCGCTTTGACCCGTTGACGGCGCACTTTGGTGCCGCGGTGCCGTCGCGCTGGTGCGATGGCTGAGCGCGCCTCGAGGGGCGCGCTATTATTAGAAGAGATCGACATAGGTGTCTCCGCGGTTACCAGTTGCGACGCTTCAGGCGTAGTAGCTCGCCTTCAAGGTCAGCGACGGCGTCAGCGCCCGTTTTAGTGCCTGAAAGCACATCGTGTGAGGTGCTGAAGAAGGCATTACTCACACGGCCATAGGCATCACCGGTAGGTGCTGACGGACGGGCGACTGCATTGGTGAAAGTGTCGTAAAGGGTTCCGAAGAAGGGAACTGCTTCCAAAACCTCTTCATCTTGATAAAGCGAATCGATGGTGGGGTTGTAGGAAGATTGGATGGCGCGACGCTTTTGCTCTTCTTCACCGGCCAAGAAAGCGACCAGGTCAGCGGCGAGCTCGGGATGTTCGCTATAACGGGATACCGCTAAGTTCCAACCGCCTAAACCAGCTGCACTTTGGCCGTCTTCCCCACCTGCGGGCAATTGGGTGACACCAACGTTGCCCCGCACATCGCTATCCTCACTTTGAGCCAGTGACCATGCGTATGGCCAGTTACGCATAAACACGGCATTACCACCCTGGAAGACTCCACGGGCTTCTTCTTCGGTATAATTCAATACGCCTTCAGGAGAAATGTCACCAATCCAAGAGGCAGCTAAATCTAGCGCTTCAGCAGCTTTCTCGTTATTGATGGTGACTTCGCCATCATGATCTACCACGGTACCGCCACCGAAGCTTGATACCCACTCCAGAGCATTGACGGTAAGTCCTTCATAAGCACGCCCCTGGAAGACAAAGCCCTGCATACGATCATTGCCTTCAGCACGCTCCGCATCTTTGATATCACGTGCGATGTCGGTCAGTTCCTGCCACGTAGTAGGCACGTCATGGCCATGTTTTTCTAGCAAGTCTTCGCGGTAATATAGAACGCCCGCATCGGTAAACCAGGGCATCGCAACTAGGCGGCCATCGATAGTATTATTGGTGACAATGGTATCGAAGTGGCCCGCTGCGGCATCTTCACCGAGCACCTCACGTAAATCGAGAAGGTGATTAGCGAGTAGGCCTGGCCAAACGACATCGATCTGCATGACATCAATGTCGCTAGAGTTGGCGGATAAAATTTGCTGATAGAGTGATAAACGTTCAGTAGACGAGTTGGGCGTTGAAACCACATCGACACTGTGACCGGTCTTCTCTTCCCAGGCTTTTACGCCTTCTTGGCAAAGGGTAAGCTCCGCACCAACAGCGCCACAAGAAATGGTTAACTCAGCCGCTTGGGCAGAACCAGTGACGCTAGCGATACTAGCCAAAGCAATAGCAGAAGTGAGTAGTGTCTTTTTCATAGGGCATTCCTCGACATTTGTTGTTGTGGGTAATGGGTGTTCAAAGCGCTTGCAGCACCTACTTAAACGATTAAGTATGGTGCTAGTTAGCCGCCTCCTCGTAACAAGTTCAATAGCGACTTTTGTCTAATGCCCCTTCATTGGTTTTAGCTAATCTCTGAATTGTTTTAGACATTGGTCGATAATTAGAAGTTTATTGTTGGTTTACTAGCTCTTAATCGATTAAGTTTTGTGTTCCGCCATTTGGTGGAGCGAAACGTAGTTGCTTTGCAACATAATCTTCTCTATCTGGCTAGGCAATTAAGCGTTCAACGCCCAAAAGGCGTCCAGTACACAAAGACGATTAGTGCCACCACGAGTGTTCAGCGCCGCTAAGCAGAAATGGACGCTACCAGAGCAGTAAGGCGTCAGTGAGTGCCTTGGGTCTATCGGTAGGGTTTAAACAGCATTGCAAGTTTGCGTTTTTAAGAAATCTTAAAAATAAAAGAGTTAAAGCCAGTTGCTAACACACTGGATGTAAAAACACAGGGTTTAAAACAATGCATAAAATGACATTCAAGACGCCTCTCGCCATTGCCATCGCCGCTGCCAGTTTTGGCTTGTATGGCACTGCTAGCGCTAACACCACACTAGAGGAAAGGTTTGCGCAGTTAGAAGCACGAATTGCAGCTGCCGAGCAGCGTGCCAATGCTGCGGAACGCCGCGCTGAGTTAGCTGAGCAGGGACAAACTACACCATCGTCGAGTGCGCCTGCCGCCGCCACCGATATTGAAGAACGCCTTGCCCGTGTAGAGCGCCAATCCAATGGCGAAGAAGGGTTCTCTTTTAATGTTTATGCGCGCTCTGGCTTGCTAATTGGCGAAGACGGCAAAAGCGCACCAGGTGGCCCTTATCTAACACCCGCGGGTGGAAATGGCGGCGCTGTTGGCCGTTTGGGCAATGAGCCGGATACTTATTCTGAAGCCATTCTTAACTACCGCATGCAGTTTGATAACGGTGCAAAAGCCCGTTACACCACTATGTTGGCTGCCGGTACTAATTCCAGCAATGACTGGGTAGGCGATGATACTAACCTAAACGTTCGTCAGGTATATGCCGAATTTAGTGATCTGCCAAGCTTTACCGGCGCGTTTGAAAACGCTTCTATTTGGGCCGGTAAGCGCTTTGACCGTGATAACTTTGATATCCATTGGCTCGACAGCGATGTCGTCTTCCTCGCGGGTACCGGTGGCGGTATTTACGACATGCAGCTAGCCGATAACTGGAAGAGTAACTTTTCAGTTTATGGTCGCAGCTTCAGCGACTATCCGGTCGTCAACCGTGAAAATCCCGGTTTAGATGGCGAAAATAGCGATACGGATAACCTTGTAGTGACCTCCAATAATTACTTCGGTAACTGGCAGGTCATGGTCAACGGCATGTCTGCTGCTGATAACGATGAGCGTGATATCGGTGTGGGCCAAAATGCGGCTGACTCGGGCTGGCATACCATGGTGGCTTACCACGGCGACAGCTTCTTCGGCATGGGCGAGGGTAACTTTAAGGCCGCTGTACTGCACGGCCAAGGCTTAGGGGCCGAAGTTAAAGGGTTGGGCAGCAACGGCGACCTGACGGATGATGCTACCGCAACGCGGCTGGCGCTATACGGAACGACCTACATTGCACCGAAGTGGCGTATTGCACCGTCTATACTGGCTGAAACCAGTGAAGATCGTTTCGCCAATGGCGACAGCTATGACTGGGCCACGCTAAACGTGCGCTTGGCGAATGAAATTAACCAGAATTTCGAAATGCAGTACGAAGCTAGCTATCAGTGGATGGATTTAGATCCACAGGGTTACAGTGACCGTAACGCGGTTGATGGTGACTATATGAAGTTCACTATCGCACCGACTTTCAAGCCGGAAGTAGGTGGTTTCTGGAAGCGTCCTGAGATCCGTCTATTCACGACTTACAGCGATTGGGACGATAGCCTTAATAGCTACGGTGCAAGTTCTCTAGGTAGCGATGGATTTACTGGCGGTGAATTCACCTTTGGCGTACAAACCGAGGTATGGTTCTAAGCAGAGTTTCTGAGCAAAGATTCTAAGCGTAAGCCGCTGCTCGCTAGCGAAAACTGTTTCTCCAATGCTGATTGCCCGCGACGTGTCGCGGGCTTTTTGTTATGTAAATCACTGATATCGGGAGGCGCTGATGTCGTTACTTAAAGAAAAGCTAAAGGCACCGCCGTTGCCGATTAGTGTGGTGGCCCGGCCTCGGCTTAATGATTATTTCACTTTAAATGATCGAGTGCGGCTGCTGCTGATTCAGGCACCTTCCGGATACGGCAAAACGGCACTATTGGCCGAGCGGTTGCCTGCGCTGGAGCAGGAGGCCGCCTGGCTTCGATTGGATCAGCGTGATAACCAACCAGCACGTTTTCTAACCTACTGGCGGGCAGCGTTGCACAAACTGCTCGATGACACCTATGTGCTTTCGCCCATGGCTGACAATACTGACTGCATTGAGCAGCTTGAGCGTTGGCTGGGCGAGTTACCCGAGCAGCGTTCCCCGTGTCGTTTCGTTGTAGATGAGTTTGAACACTTGACCCATCCCGATATTTTGGCTGGCGTCGCTCACTGGCTACGTCATCAGCCGCCCTGGTTGACCTTGACACTGGCGAGCCGCTCGCGACCAGCGCTTGGTTTGGCGAGCCTGCGATTGAGGGGGGAGCTTGAAGAAATCGACCTTCATGGGTTGGCCTTTGACAGCGAAGAAGCACATACCCTGTGTGCCGAACAGCTAAGTTTTCCGCCCACCCGAGTAAGCCTTGAACGCGCGTTGCGTAAAAGCGGTGGCTGGATTTTGGCGCTTAACTGGCTGGTTGAGCGAACCACCACGCGTGCGGGATTTGATGCGCTGGTCGAGCGTTTAAGCGGCGCGCATCCTGATTTTGTCGCTTGGTTTGATGAGCTGCTAGCCGCTGCACTTCCCTCTGAAGAGCGCGAATTAATGCTTCAGTTGGGGGTGTTAGAGCGTTTTTCGCCCGAACTAATGGCGCGCCTTTTGGAAGGAGAGCGGCTAACTCAGCGTTTAGAAGCGTTTGAACAAGCGGGACTCTTTATTGAACGCCCCGACCCTCATGCCCAGTGGTTCCGCTTCCAGCGGCTATTTGGCGAGTATCTTCGACACCGCCGACACGAGCTTAATTTATCTACTCAGCGAAGACTGCACCAGCGTGCAAGTCAGGCGTGGTTAGCGCTAAATGATCCGGTCATGGCGTTACGACAGGCAATTTTAGCCGAGGAGCAAGAGGACGTTGCCAGCTTATTGACTGCGCAGGGCCCTGCCTTATTAGCTAGTGGGGCCTATGCGTTATTAGCGCAAGGTTTTGCGCTGTTGGGCGAACCGAAGCTTTCAAAAAGTCCAGAGCATACGCTGCTCTATGGCTGGGTATCTCATGGGCAATTTCAGTTTGATGTGACAGCACGGGTGATCGGATGGATCGAGGCACAGCTGGATGAGCCCGAATGGCAGGCGTTGAACGCTGAATTTGCCACGTTACGTGCCCAATTGGCGATTAATCATGGTAACGCTGAGCGCGCAGCGCCACTTGCTGAGCAGGCACTTGCGGTGCCTGCACGTTACTTAGCGTCAACGCCGTTGACGGCAACGGCTATTCTCAGCGAAGCGCGCTTTGTACAAGGCTATTTAGAGGAGTCGCTGCAGCGGGTGCGTGAGGTAGAGCGACAAGCGCGGCAGGTTGGCGATCATCAACGACTGCTGTGGTCGTTTTGTCATCAGTCGGAAGCACTGGTGGCTCAAGGTCGCTTGCAGGCCGCCTACGATATTCAAGAGCGCGCCTTTGCACATCTAGAGCGCGCCGAACTTGAACATTTACCGGTTGCGGAGTTTTTGTACCGCATTCGCAGCCAGGTGCTTTGGGAGTGGCATCGGTTAGATGAAGCCGAGCAAGCCGCGTTGAAAGGTATTGCGGTGTTAGACAATCAAGGCGAGCGCTGGACGCTTCAGTGCCATATTCAGCTCGCTAAAGTCGCCCAGAGCCGGGGAGACCAAGCGCAGTGTGCTGACCATATTCGTAGGCTTCGCAAAATTCTCTCAGAAGGCGATTATCACATTGACTGGGTAGCCAATGCCCATGCAACGCTGTTGGCGTGGTGGCAATCGACACACGATATGGATGCGGTTGAGCGTTGGCGCCAAGAAGCGCCAGACCCCATTGCTGAACATGCCACCAATCATTTTTCCCAGTGCAACGTGCGGAACCATGCCCGTGCATTAACACTATTGGGGCGCTACGAAGAGGCCCGCGAACTGCTGGATGCCCTTGAAGCCCACACCCAGCGACTGGGATTAGTGACCGACGCGAATCGCAATCAGCTGTGCTTAGCGGCGGTGGCTTGGCATCAAGGTCAAGTCGTCCAGGCAAGTCACCATATGCAGCAGGCACTCGGTTTGGCTTCCCGCACCGCGTTGGTGGGCAGCTTTTTACGCTTAGGGAAACCGCTGGGGGAGCTGCTGTCGACGTTATTAGCAAGTAATACCTTAGCCCCCCTTGAGCAGGCGCGTGCGGAACGGCTGTTGACCTTAGCCATCCGCCAAAAGGATTTTGGCAGTGCCCGCCGCTTGATGTTGGACGAGACAGTGATTGCCAACATTGTGGCACGGCCCGATGTGCCTGAGCTTATCCGAACGTCGCCACTGACTCGACGAGAGTGGCAAATCTTGGGTCTGATTCATGCTGGACTCTCGAATGAGCAGATCGCCGAACAGCTATCGGTGGCACCGACCACCATCAAAACGCATATCCGCAGTCTTTATCAAAAACAGAATATTCGCCGACGTGATGAAGCTATTGCGCTGGCGGGGCAATTACTGGCGCATATTCAAGGAGAGTAAAGAAGGTTTATGGTCGGCGCTAGTGGCTACTCCTAACGCCTACGCCTGGTCAATCCATAGGGGGATGATTTTATATCGAGGTTCAGCCTGCATGATGGCAAGCAACAGGCCATTAAAAGGACAATACGATGATGCAGATGCCTTCAACTTCCCACTACGTTGGCAGCCAAGGCGCTGACTGGTGGCGCGGTGCCGTGATTTATCAAATCTATCCGCGTAGCTTTTTAGACAGTCGTGGCGACGGCATTGGTGATTTAAAAGGGGTAATTGACAAGCTCGATTACATTGCCTCGCTTAATGTCGATGCGATTTGGTTGTCGCCATTTTTTACATCGCCGATGAAAGATTTTGGCTACGATATTAGCGATTATCGCGGTATCGATCCGATGTTTGGCACTCTGGAAGACTTTGACCGACTGATAGAAGCCGCTCATGTGCGAGGGCTGAAGGTAACCATCGACCAAGTGATGTCGCACACCTCAGACCAGCACGCCTGGTTTGAAGAGAGCCGACAAAGCCGTGATAACCCCAAAGCTGACTGGTATGTGTGGGCCGACCCTAAGCCTGATGGTGCGCCGCCGACCAACTGGCAGTCGGTGTTTGGTGGCAGCGCCTGGCAGTGGGATACACGCCGTTGTCAGTACTATCTGCATAACTTCCTGGCCAGCCAGCCGGATCTGAATTTCCGCACTCCCGCCGTGGTGGATGCCATTCTGGAAGAAGCGCGCTTTTGGTTAGAGCGCGGGGTCGACGGCTTCCGTCTTGATGCGGTGAACTTCTGCACCCATGGCGAGCTTAAGGATAATCCTCCGCGCGCAGAAGTAACCGAAAGCTTTTTAGGTGTTCGCCCGGACAACCCTTATGGCTACCAGCTGCACCAGTACGATAAAACCCAGCCAGAAAACGTGGTGTTTTTAGAGCGCCTGCGCGGCTTGTTAGACGAGTACCCAGGCTCGATGAGCGTAGGAGAAGTTGGTGACGATGACGCCCTGGGAGTGATGGCGGAATACTCCCAAGGTGGGAATCGCCTGCACATGTGCTACTCGTTCAACCTGCTTACCGACAAATCCGACCCTGGTTATTTGCATAAAACGCTCACCGAAATGGAAGCACGCATTGGCGACGGTTGGCCCTGCTGGGCGCTAGGAAATCACGATGTTACCCGTCTTGCCACTCGCTGGCAGGCCGAAGGGCAGCTGGATAAGCTGCGGCTTTATATGGTGTTCTTGCTTACCCAGCGGGGCAGTGTGTGCCTCTATCAAGGCGAAGAACTTGGCTTGCCTGAAGCTGAACTGACGTTTGAGCAGTTGGTTGACCCGGCGGGCATTACCTTTTGGCCTACCTATAAAGGCCGCGACGGCTGCCGAACGCCACACCCCTGGCAAGCTGACGCACCACATGCTGGCTTTAGTAACGTCACGCCCTGGCTGCCAGTGCCCGAGTCTCATGCCAGCCTCGCCGTTGACCAGCAAGATAGCGATGCCGGTTCGTTGCTCAATGCTTATCGCGAGTTTTTGGCGTTCCGCCGTATCCTGCCTGCGCTAGTAAAAGGCGACGTGCGCTATCATGCCGTGCGTGACGATGTACTCTGTTTAGAGCGCACTTATCAACAAACACGGTTGTTGATTGCGCTAAACTTTAGCGATCGAACCGTCACTCGCATGGTTCCTGAGAGCGCTGAATCTATTAAGGGTTCGCCTGCCTGGCTAAACGGCGTATGGCGGGGTGGCCAGTTAACGCTGCCGCAACTGTCTCTTCCGCCCTATGGCGTGGCGATTGCCCAGTGCTCACAAACCGAGGAAGACGCGCCATGGGACGTTTAACGCTTAGCGGCATTGGTAAATCCTTTGACGGTGTGGAAATCTCTCGGGATATCGATCTTACGATCGAAGATGGCGAGTTTGTTGTCTTCGTTGGCCCCTCTGGCTGCGGAAAATCCACCCTGCTGCGTATGATTGCGGGTCTGGAAGATATCACCGAAGGTGATATGCAACTTGATGGTCAGCGGATCAATGAGATTCCTCCCCAGGAGCGGGATATAGGCATGGTCTTCCAGTCCTATGCGCTTTACCCGCATATGAGCGTGGCAGAAAACATGGCCTTTGGCTTAAAGCTGGCGCGTACTGATAAAGCCGAAATTCGTCGTCGTGTACAACACGCTGCGGAAATGCTGCACTTAACTGAACTGCTTGAACGCAAACCTAAAGATCTTTCAGGTGGCCAGCGTCAGCGGGTAGCGATTGGCCGTACCTTGGTAAAAGAGCCCGCGGTTTTTTTGTTCGATGAGCCGCTCTCTAATCTGGATGCCGCGCTGCGGGTGGATATGCGGGTGCAAATTGCGGCCCTGCATAAGCGTTTGAACGCTACCATGATCTACGTGACCCACGATCAAGTGGAAGCAATGACTTTGGCTGACCGTATTGTGCTGCTTTCCCGTGGCCGTATCGCCCAGGTCGGCGCGCCGCTTTCGCTTTACCACTTCCCTAAAACCCTTGAAGTGGCCGAGTTTATAGGCTCGCCACGGATTAATACTTTTACCGTCACGGTGGTAGACCCAGGCGAGCGCCAAACAGTAGTGCGCCTGCATAGTGGTGACACGTTGACAGTAGCGGTTGATGGCAAGCACCTTCAGTCAGGAGATAGCGCAACGCTTGGGCTGCGGGCAGAAGATTTTGTCGCAGCCGAGCAGGCAGAAGCCACGCTGAATGCGAGCTTGATGGTGGCGGAAAAGTTGGGCTACGAAACGCTGGCGCATTGGCAGGTAGCAGGCATCGACGTCCCACTTACCCAGCGTTTAGATGGCTTGACTCGCCTAGAAGAGGGCCAACATGTACGCTTGGGGCTTGCAGGCCAGCACTGCCATCTGTTTGATCAGCACGGTAATGCTTGCCCCCGGCAGGTTGAAGTAGATGGCGTTAGTCAGTAGATAATCAACTGATTTATATATATAAAAAGCGCCTCAAATTTTTTAGGCGCTTTTTTCTTAATTATTTTCTAAAAAGAGTGCATCCAAAACGTCTCCTCGTGTGTATCCCCTATACAGCCACACTTTGCAGTGGTTGATACAAAACCCAAGGAGACTGAAAATGACTATCCAACCTCTTACGCGTGCAGCACTCGCCGCTACCTTGATTGCATCCTTCAGTCACGTTGCGCTGGCCGATATGACGCCTGCCGACGTTCAAGTGCCCGACGGCAATACCGTCGCCCTGGAAACAGTCGGCGTGGGCGCGATTACCTACATGTGTGAAGCCAAAGACGACGGTACTATGGGCTGGGTATTCAAAGGCCCACACGCGGCGCTGAACGGTAGTGATGGGGCTCAAGTTGGCAGCTACTACGGCCCGCCTGCTACCTGGGAAGCATTGGATGGCTCTAAAATAACCGGCACTCAGCTGGCAACTGCCGCGAATGGTGATGGCAATATCCCGTTGCAGCTCGTTGAAGCCAATCCTGCGGAAGGTGAGGGCGCAATGACTGGCGTTAGCTATATTCAACGCCTGAATACTCAGGGCGGTGTTGCACCAGATGTGGCTTGTGATGACGGCCATGAAGGTGCCACCGCAGTTGTAACTTATCAGGCAGACTATATTTTCTGGACAGCTAACTAAGACTAAGTCCTTTAATTGCTTAGTTAATATCAATACCGTTGCTAAGCAAAAATTTTCTCAAGAAACACATCTAAGTAAGGCTAGAGGCTCGTCTCGCGAGTCTCTAGCCGCTATGCTTGCTGGGAAAGCGCGGCGACAGGCTCGACGCGTCACCAGGGAGCTAGCATGTGTCTGATATAGGCGTATCTACGATAACTAACGACTTTGATTATGCTGATGCACTTGCGCGCTGTGCCCGTGGTGAGCAAGTGGCACTGCAGCAGCTTTATCGTCAAGAGGGTGCCCGACTGCTTGGGGTTGTCATGCGTATCGTGAAAGACCGCGGTATGGCTGAGGATATTGTTCACGATGCTTGCCTGAACATTTGGCAGCGTGCCGATAGTTTTGACCCCAAACGGGGCTCTGCCCGCACCTGGATATTCAGTATTGCCCGCCACTTAGCATTAAATGCTATCCGTCAGTGCGACCGAGAAGTCAGGGTAGATATCAACGACCCAGGTGAGCTAGCCGATGATGACACCTACCAACAGTCATTATCGACGACGGCGGAGGCCTTTGACTGGCAGACTGGCCAGCAGATGGATGAGTGCTTGCAGCAATTGGAAACCGAGCGCCGAAACTGTGTGCTACATGCCTACGTGGATGGGTTAAGTCATGCCGAAATTTCTGCACACACTGGCGCGCCGCTAGGCACTGTTAAAGCCTGGATTAAGCGAAGTTTGCTTCGCCTGCGGGAGTGTATGTCATGACGCGTTCCAACGAAAACGATGACCTTCATGCACTTGCAGGAGAGTACGTACTAGGTTCGTTACCCATCGCTGAGCGAGAAGCCTTTGAGGCACGCTTAGCCAACGACCCACAATTACAAACCATCGTAGCTGACTGGGAAGAGCAGTTTTTCCCCTACACCGCGATCGTTGATCCTGTTACCCCATCAGATTATTTATGGCCGCGCATTGAGCGCAGCATGCAAGCCGCATCGAAAAGATCAGCGCGTGTTTCAAGGGCTGTCACAACGCCTCGCCGCTTGGTGCATAGCCTACCATTTTGGCGCGCCGCTACCGGCCTTGGTTTAGCTGCCGCCGTGACGATGGGTGTGTTGTTGACCAATGTCTCCACTGAACCAGCAACGCCAGAATATATGGTGGTGCTGTTAGCGCCGCAAACTCAATCAGCAGGGTGGGTGGTGCAGGCTGCCAACCGTCAAGAGATTCAACTGATCCCGTTGGGCACTTTTGAAGTGCCCGAAGGAAAAGCACTGGAGTTCTGGACCAAGGCGGATGATTGGCAAGCGCCAGTTTCACTTGGCCTAGTACAGCCAGGGCAACCGCTGCGCCTGCGTTTAGACCAGTTACCGCCGCTTGAAGATAACCAGCTCTTTGAACTCACGCTAGAGGATGACACCGGTTCGCCCACCGGTCTACCGACTGGCCCGATTGAGTTTATCGGCCGCGCGGTGGAGATTTAACGCATAGTGTTATTAACGATGCTAAGTGTTATTAACGATGCTAACCACATCAGAGGCGAGTTCCGAGTAGCTTAAAAAAACGTTAAACCGACTTGGAATAGGCGTTCCACGTCACGGATGCGCCGCTTATCGATCACAAACAGAATTACGTGGTCGCCGCTCTCGACCATCACATCCCCATGGCCAATGATGACCTCTTTGCCTCGTACAATGGCACCTATGGTGGTGCCTTCAGGCAAATTGATTTCAGCTATGGTACGGCCCACGACCTTGGACGACTGCTTGTCACCGTGGGCGATAGCTTCAATAGCTTCCGCCGCGCCACGGCGAAGCGAATGGACGTTAACGATATCGCCACGGCGAACGTGGGTAAGCAGGCTGCCGATGGTCGCTTGCTGGGGCGAAATGGCGATATCGATTTCGCCCCCCTGAACCAAATCTACGTAGGCAGCGTTGTTAATCAGCGTCAGTACCTTTTTGGCACCCAAGCGTTTGGCCAGCAGCGACGACATAATATTAACCTCGTCGTCGTTGGTCAGAGCACAAAAGATATCGCACTCTTCGATGTTCTCTTCTTCCAGCAGCCGCTTGCTGGTAGCACTGCCGTGAAGTACCACTGTACGGTCAAGCCGTTCGGAAAGTGCGGTACAGCGCTCTAAACTGTGCTCGATAATTTTGACCTGATGGCTATGCTCCAGGTGTTCGGCCAAGCGTTCACCGATATTGCCCCCACCGGCAATCACCACCCGCCGAAAATCCCGTTCAACGCGGCGTAGTTCGCTCATTACCGCGCGAATATCGCGCCGTGCCGCCAGGAAAAACACTTCGTCGTCGGCTTCAATCACTGTATCGCCACGGGGAATGATCGGCCGATTGCGGCGGTAAATCGCGGCGACGCGTGTTTCCACATTGGGCATGTGCTTGGCTAAAAAGGCTAAATCTTGCCCTACTAGTGGGCCACCGTAGAACGCCTTGACCGCCACCAACTGCACCAAACCACCGGCAAACTCTAACACCTGCAACGCACCGGGGTGCTCAATCAGGCGGCGCACATGATCCGTGACCACTTGTTCAGGGCTGATCAGTACATCAATAGGAATCGCTTCGTGGGCGAATAACCCTTTACGGGTGAGGTAGGCGGTTGAGCGTACGCGGGCAATTTTGGTGGGGGTACGAAATAGCGTGTGGGCGACTTGGCAGGCGATCATATTGACTTCGTCGGTGTTGGTCACCGCAATCAACATATCGGCATCTTCACAGCCTGCTTGGCGCAGCACAATAGGATAAGAAGCTGCGCCTGTCACGGTGCGAATATCCAGTTTGGTGTGCAGTTCGCGCAGTTTCGCACCGTCGGTATCAACAACGGTGATGTCATTTTCTTCGCGGGCAAGGTGCTCTGCCAGGGTGGCACCGACTTGGCCGGCACCCAAAATAATAATCTTCATCGGTGGTTAGATCACTCTGGCGACATGTCACTGAAGATAGTCACCTATCTATAGGGAGGCTGTCGAGTGTAGCAAGGATCGGAAGCCCTCTTAATTAGCCAAAAGCTCATTTTTTTACACCTTTTTGACGGCTAACGCCTTAAACGCCATCGATTTTTTACGCAGGCAATCTCTAAGCTCAAGGTGCCAATCAAAGGAGGCACTTCGATGAATATTGCACTGTTGATAATCGCGACCGGCACAGCGGCGTACTTGTTTTACGCGCTAGTTTGCCCCGAGCGTTTTTAGGAGATTGCCATGAACGACATGATCGCCATTTATGCCATCGTGGCATTACTTGGTGTGCCATTGGGGATATATATCGCCCGCGCGCTAAGTACCCAGCCAAGTCAAATAGACACGCTATTCAGAGTGATAGAGACGCCTATTTATCGATTAGCAGGCGTTAATAGTCAAAGCGTGATGACGTGGCAAGTCTATGCGCTAGCCATTTTGAAGCTGCATGTAGGCTTGATACTGCTGGCATGGTTGGTGTTTATGTGTCAGGGCTTGCTGCCCCTGAATCCTGATGGCATACCCGGCATGAAGTGGGATACTGCGCTCCACACAGCGGTATCATTTGCCACCAACACTAACCAGCAGCACTACTCGGGCCAGGCGCAGCTCTCCCATCTGAGTCAAACCTTTGCCATTGTAACGCTGCAGTTTTTAACACCTGCCACGGGGCTCGCTGTACTGGTCGCAATAGCCCGTACCTTGCTTGTCGCTCGGCCTGCGGGAGCGTTAAAAGGGGTTGGTAATTACTACCATGACTTGACCCGTACAGTGGTGCGCGTGATGTTGCCGCTGGCAGCAGTGGTGGCGCTGTTGCTGACCTCGCAAGGAGTGCCTTCCAGCTACCAAGCGGCGCATCAAGTGGAAATGCTGGACTCGCAAGTGGAAGAAGTGCAGTCGATTCCCTTAGGGCCGGTTGCATCTATGGTCGCGATCAAGCAGCTGGGCACCAATGGTGGTGGCTGGTACGGGCCAAACTCTAGCGTTCCGCTTGAAAACCCAACGCCGTTGGCCAATGTGATTGAAACTGCTTCCCTGACGATCATTCCCTTCGCATTACTGATTGCCATTGCACTTATTAGTGGCCGACGCCGATTAATGATGGGCATTGGTGCTGTGATGCTGACGTTCTCGCTGATTTCCACCTCTGTAGTGGTCTCTTCGGAACGTATGCCGAATGCTGCCCTTTCCGAGCTTTCTCAGCCCGGCGCTAATTTGGAAGGCAAAGAACTGCGTTTTGGTACCGATCTTTCCGCTTTATGGGGCAGCTGGACAACACAAACATCGAACGGCTCCGTTAACGCCATGCACGACAGCTTTAACCCCATGGGCGGCATGATGGTGTTGATGGATATGTTTGTGAACGTCACCTTTGGCGGCGTAGGTGTTGGGCTTATTGGCTTCTTTCTATATCTGATGTTGGCGGCTTTTGTTGGCTCATTGATGGTCGGTAGAGCGCCAGAGTTGTTTGGCAAACCGCTTGAAACCCGTGAAATGCGTTGGATCTCGCTAGCAATCCTGGCGCAGCCGTTAGTCATTCTTGGTCTTTCCGCGCTTACCGTAGCGATGCCTAGCGCTGCTGGAACCTCAAACCCTGGTTTCCACGGACTATCCCAAGTGCTTTACGAATTTACCTCTGCCTTTGCCAATAACGGCTCTGGTTTTGAAGGGCTTGGCGATGATACGCCGTGGTGGAACCTCGCCTGTGTTATTGCACTGATGGTCGGCCGATTCCTGCCAATGTTGGTGCCATTAGCGGTGGCCGGATGGCTGGCAGCGAAGCGCACTGCACCCGCAGGACGCGGCACCTTACCGATGGATAGCCCGGCATTTATGGGATTGACCGCCGGTGTGATTGTAATTGTTAACTTGCTGGGCTTCTTACCGGCGTTAGTGCTTGGCCCGATTGCTGAAGCCGTGACGCAAGGCTTCTAGGAGAAACGAGATGTCACATACTGAGCTTGCTAAACCGCCGCGTCGTCCGCTACCCATTGGCCAGGTCGTCGCTGGGGCTGTGAAAGGACTTGCGCCTCGTCAACTCGCGCGCAACCCGGTGATGGCAGTGGTCGCTATTGGTACCGTCGTGTGCTTTGGGCTGACGCCAGTTGCTTTCGCCCAGGGAGAAAATGGCGGCTTTGCATTGGCCATCGCGTTGTTGTTGCTGGCTACCGTTCTGTTCGCCACGGGGGCCGAGTCGTTGGCAGAGTCACGTGGTAAAGCCCACGCTGGGGCGTTGCGTAAAACCAAGGGAGAGCTGAAGGCGGTTAAGCTGAATGCTGATGGTACGACGAGTAATGTGACGGCCGACTCTCTTCGCAAAGGCGATCGTGTGAAAGTTGTCGCGGGGGAGCTGATTCCCGCCGATGGCGATATCGTTGAAGGGGCTGCCTCGATCAATGAGTCGGCTGTCACCGGTGAATCTGCCCCCGTATTGCGTGAAGCGGGCACAGATAACAGCGGTGTCAGTGCCGGGACCAAAGTGCTGTCGGATCATCTGATTATTGAGGTCAGCGCTAACCCTGGCGAATCGTTGTTAGATCGCATGATTGCCCTGGTAGAAGGCGCCAACCGTCAGAAGACACCTTCCGAACTGGCGCTATCGGTACTCTTGGCAATGCTAACGCTGGTGTTTTTGATCGTGGTGGTCACGCTGGTTCCCATGGCGGCTTTCGTGGGCGTTGAAACCTCTACGGTTATGCTCGTGGCGTTGTTGGTTTGTTTGATTCCTACCACCATTGGTGGCCTCTTACCTGCTATCGGTATTGCGGGTATGGAGCGCGCTATGCGGGCTAACCTGGTGGCTAAATCCGGTAAGGCCGTCGAGATTGCTGGCAGCATCGACACCTTGCTGCTGGACAAAACCGGCACGATAACGCTTGGCGATCGTCGTGCGACGGAGTTTGCTCCTTGCCAACAGGTTCTGCGTCAACGAGTTCGTGACGTGGCGTTTTTAACGTCCCTGGAAGACCCTACGCCGGAAGGTCGTTCAATTGTGGAGTTAGCCACTGAGCAGGGCGTCGACGTCCAGCTTAGTGAAGAAGCCGATGGTGCAACTTTTGAAGCGTTCAGTGCGGAAACACGCCTGTCAGGCGTTGATCTCACCAGCGGTAAAAAGCTGCGCAAGGGGGCTCCGAATGCTATTGCGGAGTGGGTTAAGGCCCAGGGCGGTGACATACCCAGCGATTACGAGCAGGTCATTGCACGTATCTCACGGGATGGTGCAACCCCTATTGCGGTGGCAGAAGGCAAACAGATTTTGGGCGTGGTGGCGCTGTCTGATGTGATTAAAAGCGGTATCGCGGAGAAGTTTGCTGAACTGCGTGCCATGGGTATCAAAACCGTAATGATCACGGGCGACAACCCGATTACGGCGTCGGCTATTGCCGCGACGGCAGGCGTGGACGACTACATTGCCGAAGCCACGCCAGAGCGCAAGCTAGCGTTGATTCGCGAAGAGCAGGCCAGTGGTCGCTTGGTTGCCATGGTGGGTGATGGTACTAACGATGCTCCCGCTCTTGCTCAAGCTGATCTAGGGTTGGCAATGAACTCAGGCACCCAGGCAGCCCGTGAAGCGGCCAATATGGTGGATCTGGACTCTGACCCCGGCAAGCTGATTAGTGCGGTGGAAATTGGCAAGCAGTTGCTGGTTACCCGTGGCGCGCTGACGACGTTCTCGCTGGCGAATGATGTGGCTAAATACTTTGTTATTTTGCCCGCACTGTTTGCCGCCAGCTTCCCTGCGCTTGGCGTGCTTGACGTGATGAATTTGCACTCGCCGACTACGGCGGTGCTAGCGGCGGTGCTGTTCAACGCGTTAATCATTCCGGCATTGATCCCCTTTGCCTTGCGCGGTGTGTCTGTAAAAGCGGCATCGGCAACGGAGCTATTGCGTCGAAATCTGCTGATTTATGGCCTGGGTGGGCTGCTGCTGCCATTCCCTGCCATCAAGCTTCTCGACATGCTGATTGCGTTATTTATCTAGGAGAAACGTCATGAATGTGGATATGAAACGCCAGATCGCTGCGAATGACGATGTGCTACAGGCAAAGGCCTCCTGGGGCCATGCACTTCGCTTTATGGTGGTAATGGCTGTTCTTCTGGGGCTGATTTACCCGCTAGTTACCACAACACTGGGCGGTTGGTTATTCCCCGAGCAGGCCCAAGGTAGTTTGGTTAGAGACGCTTCTGGTCGGGTGGTCGGGTCAAGCTTGGTGTCCCAAACGTTTGTCAGTGATGAGTACTTTATTGGTCGCCCATCGGCGGCGGGCAATGACGCTGGTGGCGTCTCAGGGTCTAATTTGGCGCCGAGTAACGTATCGCTGCGTGAGCGTGCCCAGGCAGATGCAAATGCCATTGCTCAACGCGAAAACGTAAGTGTCGATCAAATCCCGGTCGATCTGATTACCGCGTCTGGGTCAGGTATCGACCCACATATCTCCCCCGAGGCGGCTGAGCTACAGGTTGCAAGAGTAGCGCAAGCACGTGGAATCGACGAAGCTACTGTGACAGAGCTAATTGAGCAAGCACTTGAAAACACAGGCTGGTTGGGCTCGCCGGTGGTGAACGTGTTGCGGCTGAATGTCAGTTTGGATGATCGTTTTCCAGTATCATCAACCACCGCAGCGCCATTAACCCCAGCCTCCGTCACCCCGACGGCTTCAGACACCATGGAGTAAACCAATGTATTCAGCGGATCAGCGACCCGATCCCAATACATTGCTAAAAGCCGCGCGCCGAGAGGCGCGCGGCTGTTTGCGTGTATTTCTGGGAGCCGCGCCCGGTGTCGGTAAAACCTACACCATGCTTCGCACCGCCCGTGAGCGGGCAGAGGAAGGTGAAGATATTGTAATTGGCGTGGTGGAGTCACACGGACGTGCCGATACCGAAGCCTTGTGTGATGGGTTGGCACGGCTTCCGTTAGCGCCTTTAAAGCACCATGGCCGAACCTTCTATGAGTTTGATATTGATGCGGCCCTGGCGCGACGTCCCAGTATTTTGCTGGTGGACGAGCTTGCCCACCGTAATATCCCCGGCAGTCGGCATCCACGTCGTTACCAGGATATTGAAGAGCTGCTGGATGCAGGGATTGATGTGTGGACAACCGTTAACGTCCAGCATCTCGAGAGTTTGAATGATGATGTCGCGCGGATTACTGGGATTCGCATGCGTGAAACGGTGCCCGATGCGCTGTTAGAACGTGCCCGCGATGTATCGCTTGTTGATTTAACCCCTGACGAACTCCTTGAGCGCTTAAGACGTGGCAAAGTCTATATACCCGAGCAGGCCCGTGCTGCCATGGAAGGCTACTTTAATGAATCAAATCTCAACGCGCTGCGTGAGCTGGCGATTCAAACTATGGCCGAGCGCGTAGATGCCGATGTGAAGGTGGCAATGGATGCTGGTGGCAGGGCAGGCCCCTGGCCGGTAAGACCACATCTGTTGGTGGTCATTAATGGAAGTGAAGACGACGTATCGCTGGTTCGCGCGGCTCATCGGATGGCCGAGCGGCGCTTAGCGGTATGGCGAGCGGTTTATGTTGATAAAGGAAGTGTTTCTCCACAGCAGCAACTGGCCGTTGAACAAGTCTTCAGCCTGGTCGCTCGGCTGGGTGGCGATTCAATACGTTTACAAGGGCATAGCCAGCTAAGTGAGATTCTCAACTATGCACGCTCAATTAATGCGACCACTATTGTGGTGGGTCGCGAAGCGAAGCGTCGTTGGTGGAAATGGTCACGGCCACTGGCCCAACGCTTGATGGCACATGCTGAGGCATTCGATATTGTTGTAGTGGCTAAAGGGGCTGTGAAACAACGCGCAAATCAATGGCAACATGGCTGGAAACTGCATCCTCCCCAGTTACTGGCCGCTAGCTTGGCGGTGATGGCATCCCTAGGGGTGGCTGTCATGCTGGAGCCCTGGCTTGAGCTAGCTAACTTATCATTAGTGTTTTTAGTGGCCGTACTGTTCAGTGCGGTATGGGCGGGTACCGCGATGGCAATGTTCAGCGCCATCGCGAGCTTTTTAGCATTTAACTTCTTCTTTACCGAGCCGCGTCTCACCTTTGCCATGGTGGAGCGTGGGCAGTTGCTAACGGCAGTTTTTTTCTTGCTCGTTGCCGTGGTGGTTGGGCAGCTTGCGGGTAGGGGGCGTCAGCGTTTAATTGCACTGCGTGCTAGCCGCGATCAAACTCAGCTTTTGTTGCGTTATGCCGAACAGCTATCAACCGCGACAGACAGTACCAGTGCAGCAAAAATTGGTGTTGATACATTGGTGCAGTGTTTTGCAGTGCCCACGGTGTTTATTGAAAGCGCCGAAAGCGCGAATGAAGTGCGAGTTGTGCATGCACTGCCAGATTCAGAGCGATTGGACATAGCGGCCAAGCAGGCAGCGGTGTGGAGTTGGCAGCATCAAAAGCCCAGTGGCCAAGGCACCGATACACTGAGCCAGCAGGCTTGGCGTTTAATACCATTGGCAGTGCAGGGAGAAAAAGTAGGGATGCTGGCGCTTAAACTGTCGGAAAGCCAAAAAGCGCTCAACCATGAACGAGAGTCGTTAATGGATACGTTAATACGGCAGCTCAGTATGGCGTTAGAACGCACTCGCTTAGTGGCGGAATTGAACACAACCCGTGTCTCTGAAGAGAATGAACGTCTGCGCTCTGCGTTACTCTCATCGGTGTCTCATGACCTACGGACACCGCTCTCTTCTATTATTGGCTCAGCCAGTTCATTGATTGAACTAAAACCGCAGCTAAGCGAGAGCGACCAACGTGAGTTGCTTGATGGCATTTTGTCCGAAAGCGAGCGCCTCAATCGATACATACAAAACTTGTTGGATATGACCCGATTAGGGCACGGCACATTAAAAATTGAGCGGGATTGGGTAGCGTTTGACGACGTTATTAACTCAGCGCTTAAGCGCTTGGGCCAGTCGCTTAAGCATGTCGTTGTCCGCAAGTCTTGGCCTCCTTCGTTACCGCTACTTTATGTCCACCCTGCGCTGGTAGAACAAGCGTTGGTGAATGTCTTAGATAATGCTCAACGTTTTTCACCGCCAGGGGGTGAGTTGAGCATCAAAGCGAACCTTAACGAAGGTGACCCCGAGACGTTGGTGATTACTGTTGAAGATCAAGGCCCGGGCATTTCTCCCGAGCTGCGCGAGCAGGTATTCGATATGTTTTACAGCGGTGGTGATGGCGACAGAAGTGCCCATGGCAGTGGCCTTGGTTTAGCCATATGCCGTGGCATGATTGGTGCTCACGGCGGCACTATTACGGCTGATACCGGCGAAAGTGGGCGAGGCACTGCGATTATTATTACGCTGCCACTGTTAGGGGCAGAGATCAGGAGGGGTGATGAAGAGTGAAGGCAGCGGTCGCATTCTGATTGTTGACGATGAGCAGCAGATTCGGCGTTTTCTGCGTATCAGTCTCGCCTCTCAAGGCTATGGGGTTTTAGAGGCGGAGAACGGTAAGCAGGCATTAGCCATGGTGTATACCCAAGCCCCTGACGTCGTACTGCTCGATTTAGGTTTGCCTGATATGGATGGGCATGAAGTACTGCAGGGGATACGTGAACACAGTACTGTGCCGGTTATTGTGGTATCTGTGCGTGATCGAGAAGAAGAGAAAGTCTTTTCGTTGGATAACGGTGCCAACGATTACGTTACCAAGCCCTTTGGCATTCAAGAGTTACTGGCGCGTATAAGGGCGGTATTGCGCTTGGCCCAAAAGGCTAGGGGAGAGCAAACATCAAGTTACTATGTCAGCCAGGGGTTAGCGATTGATCTGGAACTAAGGCGAGTCACACTACAGCAAGAAGATGTGCATTTAACTCGAAAAGAGTTCGCTGTGTTAGCGCGCCTGTGTCGCTACGCTGGGCGTGTCGTGACGCAGACTCAGTTGTTAAAAGAAATTTGGGGGCCAACACATGTTGATGATACGCACTACTTGCGGATTGTGATCAGTCGACTAAGGCAGAAACTGGGGGATGACCCACAAACGCCCACCCTGCTTCAAACAGAAGCAGGCGTCGGGTATCGGTTATTGGTAGAAGCTGCGCTGCGCCCTGGAACATAGCGTCGTTCTAAGCATGTTAGCGTCGCCAGAACATGGGGGTGAGCAGTACCACGACCGTTAAAATTTCCAGGCGACCCATTAACATACCGATGCACAGTAGCCATTTAGCGGCATCGGGTAGGGTTGCAAAGTTACCTGCCGGGCCAATGGTGTCACCGAGACCAGGGCCTACATTCGCCACCGCAGTGGCCGCACCGGAAAGGGCAGTGACTAAGTCCAAACCCAACGCTGAAAGGCCCAGCGCAAGCACTGCAATCGTAATAAAGAAGAAGAAAGAAAAGGCCACGACGCTACGAGAAATATCGCTAGTCACCGGCTGCTGGTTATAGCGCGTTGTGAAAACACCATTGGCATGAATCAGATAACGCAACTGATTACGCAACATCAGCATAGCGATTTGGAACCGGAAAATCTTCATACCGCCGCTAGTAGAGCCGCTACAGCCACCCATAAACGTAAGATAGAAAAACGCCGCGATAGGTAGTGAACCCCACAGGGTATAGTCGTCGGATGCATAGCCAGTGGTGGTCACGACTGAAATGACGTTAAACGTGACATGGGTGAGTGAGACAAACCAATCATCGCCTTGTAAAACACGCCACGCGCTGAGAATCAAGATCGCTGTTAGCAGCAGTTTTAACAAGCCGCGCACTTGCTGGTCTTTCCAAAGTGCGCTGCGGGATGTGCGAATAAAGCGAATATACAAGACAAACGGTAGCGCACCACTGAGCATAAAAAAGCTACCCATCCATAGTAGCCACGGCTGCTCAGCGTAGGCACCAAACGATGCGTCGGAGTTGGCAAAGCCCCCGGTCGCCAGCGATGTCATTCCATGTACAACGGCATCTAGAGGGTGCATTCCTCCTGCCCAGTAGCTCAGCATCGCTACTAGTGTCAGCCCCACGTAGATACTTAGCGTCGCTTTCGCAATGCCGCCCGTACGGGGCATTACTTTATCGGACCAGTCAGAAGATTCAGTGTGGAATAGCCGCATGCCGCCTACTTTTAGAAACGGCAGAATGGCGATGCCCATGACGATAATGCCGATACCCCCCATCCACTGCATTAAGCCTCGCCACAGTTTTAGACCGTCGGATAAATCTTCGATCCCAGATAATATGGTTGACCCGGTGGTGGTAATCGCCGAGACGGACTCAAAGACTGCATTAGTGACACTAAGTTGGGGCGCACCTAAGATAAGCGGAAGGCTGGCAAAACAGCTAATGCTGGTCCAGCTGCCAGCCGTTAATATAAACATTTGCCAGGGCTTTAGTTCCAGCGAAACACGGCGGGTGAGCAGCCAAGTAATAAGCGTGGCGCTCAGAATAATTAAAAGAGACATCCCAAACGCGGGGGCGTCCGGATCTTTTTCAATAACCAGAACAATCCATGGCAGCGTCATAAACATGGCAAGCACTAACCATAACACTGCCATAATTTTAAAAATTTGCGCCCAATTGCGGTAAGCGTCTCGATAGTAAATCCCGCTGGGAAAGATGGTCATAGATCCGCTCTTAAATTGCCCTAATGTTTATCGCGATATAACACCATGGCAACCACAAAAAGTCCGTAAAATTTCTCTAAAAAAATACTCAAGTGATGAACTTAGTGATGAAAAAAACCGGCCCCATTAATGGTGCCGGTGACGAGCAAGGTGCTCAAGCGAGGAAGCGGGAGTGGTGTACTGAGTAGTTAAATCCAGAAATTTAGCCTTTGACGCCCCCAGCGGTTAACCCGCCAATAATCCAGCGCTGACAGATCAAAAACGCAACGGTAATGGGCAGGCCGGAAAGCACGGCGGCGGCGGCAAAGTTGCCCCAGCGTTGGTTGTGGTCGGCAAGGTATTGTTGGGCACCTACCGCTAGAGTGAGTTTGTGCTCATCCACCAGCAGTACTGAGGCCATGGGGTATTCCATAATGCTCATGACAAAAGCCAGAATGAAAACCACCATCAAAATGGGAATCGACAGCGGCAGCAGGATGTAGCGGAACGCCTGCCAAGTGCTGGCGCCGTCGACCATGGCGGCTTCTTCCAGCGAGCCATCAATCGACTCAAAGTAGCCTTTAATGGTCCATATATGCAGCGCGACCGCGCCCAGTGATGCCACAATCAGAGCACCGTGGGTGTTGATGCCTAACCAGCCAACAAACTGCCCTAGTCGGTCAAACAGGGCGTAAAGCGCCACCAGTGACAGCACGGCTGGGAACATCTGGAAAATCAGCATGCCTTTCAGAAGCGGTTCTTTGCCCTTAAAACGCATGCGTGCAAAGGCATAAGCGCTGGTAGTGGCTAACATGAGAATCAGTACGGAAGACACCACCGCCACTTTTATCGAGTTCCACAGCCACAACAGTACGGGAAAGGGCGGTTGAACAATACTGCCATCTGGGCGTTCCCAGGGAATTCCAAGCGCTAGTGACCAGTGTTCCAACGAGAAATTGTTGGGAATTAAGCTGCCAGAGGCAAAGTTACCCTCGCGAAATGAGATTGAAATCACCAGTAGCAGTGGGAAGACGATTAGCGAAACAAAGCAGATCAAAGCAAGGTGGGCGCCTAAGCGACGCGCTCCCACCGAGCGGGGTTGAACCATGGCCATAAGTAACCTCCTAAACCTTAACCTTGGAAAGGCGTAAATTAAGCATCGACATACCCGCGACCAAGAGGAAAATGAGCGTTGCGATGGCGGCTGCCAACCCAAAGTTCTGCCCGGCATCCTGGAAGGCAATGCGGTAGGTGTAGCTGACCAAGAGATCGGTGGTGCCTGCTGGCGTACTTGCGCCCAAAATGTCAGGGTTGCCGCCGGTTAATAGCGCAATCAGCACAAAGTTATTGAAGTTAAAGGCAAAGGCGGCAATTAACAGGGGGGTTAGCGGTTTAATAATCAGCGGCAGGGTAATCTTGAACAGGTTGGTAATGGGACCGCCGCCATCTACCGCCGAGGCTTCGTAGAGGTCTTGGGGAATGGCTTGGATTAGCCCCATGCATAGCAGCAACATGTAGGGGTAGCCCAGCCACGTATTAACAATCAGCAGCATGGAACGCGCCAGCCACGGGTCGGTGAACCACTCTGGCCGAACACCAAACAGCGTGTCCAGAATCATGTTTACTTCACCGAAGTGTTGGTTAAACATGCCTTTAAAAATCAGGATAGAGATAAAGGCGGGCACGGCATAAGGTAGAATTAACAGCGTGCGATAAATGGCTTTGCCTTTCAGTTGATCCCACTGCAACAGTGATGCTAATACAAAGCCAACAGCCAGGGTGAAGACCACCGTCAGTGCGGCAAAGACAAAGGTCCACACAAAAATTTGCATGAAGGGACCGCGAATGTCGGGATCGGTGAATATCTTCGTGTAGTTGGTAAACCCTACATTGACTGGCCATCCTGGCGTGATTCTTTCGCCGTTATCAGCGACAAAAAATCCGATAGCGGGGTCGGGTGTAAGAACGCGGTCATCGCGGCGATCATAAAGTGTGCCATCTTCACGAGCTTCATAGCGATCCACCATAGGTGCAAACTGGCGTAATCCTGCCATGCGCAGCTCCGCGCCATTAGGTGTCAGCAGCCTAAGCCCTTGCAGAGAATCACGAGCTTGAATAATAGCGCGCATTCCCAGCGGCTCCTGGGTAGGTGAAGCGTCTACTGCCTGAATGCCTATTTGACGGGTCTCGTGATTGTCAAAGTTGAGCGGTGAGGAAACGAAGCGCTGTGGCGTGTCTGCCTCACTGTTTTCCAGGTATAAGCGGACAAGCTCACCTTCTTGGTAAAGCGTTAGGTCAAACGCGTTGCCTTCCTGTTGGTAGGTTTGGCTCATTAGCTGGCCGCGCACGCGCTCTTCCGATAGCAAGTTGCTTGAGCTGTAATTACTAAAGCTAATGCCGATGGTGTAAAGCAGCGGGAAAATAACAAATACACCAAGCCCCGCTATGGCAGGAAAAATATAGCGGTGGCTCATTAGCGTGCGTTTGGTAAACACCACACCCAGTGAGGCGCCCAGCACTAGAAAGAGCAGCGCGAACATCCACTGGCCGTTGAGGTGAAAAGCAAGCACTAACCAAAGAAGCGCGATGACCAACGTGGCAATAACGCAGCGAAGTGCCCAGCGTGTGTAACGTTCGGTGAGATGGCGAGAGCGATGGCGGGGAAGGCCACGAGAGGCGTTAGTGGTATACATGACGATATCCTGCAGGCTGCCCGGTGGCGATTGCCACCGGGCAGAAGGGCAAAAAAAGGCTACTGGCGCATACGGCGTGCGGCGGCGTCCAGCGCTTCTTGTGGGTTCTGGCGCCCGCTACCGATGTTCTGCAGGGCGGGCTCCATGGCTGCCCAGAAAGCACCCATTTCAGGAATGTTTGGCATGGGCATACCGACTTCAGCATTTTCAAGCGTCGCGGCAATGTTGGGGTTATCAGCAAGTTCAGCCTGATAATCTATATGGGCGACCGCTCCCAGTGAGCCGTCGCTGTTGAATGTGTGCATGCCCTCTTCGCTAAGCAGGTAGTTTTCTAAAAACTCCACGGCGAGAAAATCATTGGGTGTGGCGGAGTTAATCATTGCCATCATCACGCCAAACATGGGTTTAGCACGTTCATCCCCCACTTTCGGCAGTAGTGCGACGCCGTAGTCAATTCCGCTACGCTCAAGGTTCGGCCAGGCCCATGGGCCGCTAATCATGGTAGCGACTTCGCCTTGATTAAATCGGGTGTCCATCAGGTTGTAATCGGTGCCCCGGGGCAGTACGCCACTTGCAATTAATTCCACCAGTAGATCTGCCCCTTGCAGGGCGCCTTCGTTGTTAACACCGATATCGCTAACATCATAGCCGCTGTCAGTCTGCTTGAAAGGATAGCCGCCGTTGGCTGCAAGCAATGTCCAGCCGTAATAAGGTTCGCTGTAATCAAATAAGATGGCCTTTTTGCCGTCTTGAGAGAGCGTTTCGTCAAGCTCCATCAGTTCGGCAAAACTTTCTGGCGGTGTTTCTACCAGGGCTTTGTTATAAATGAGGCCCAATGACTCTACCGATATCGGGTAGCCGTAGGTGTCGCCATTCCACAGCGCAGCCTCCCAGGTGAAGTCGTAAAACGCCTCGCGGAAGCTGTCACTAGGGGCGACTTGCTTCAATAAGCCGCTTTGTGCCCACTCGCCCATGCGGTCGTGAGCCCAGATGACGATGTCTGGCCCTTGTCCACTCCCCGCCGCCTGCTGAAAACGGTCGGTAAGATTATCGGGAAAGACCACCTCAACTTCGATGCCTGTTTCTTCAAGAAACCGCTCGGCAACTGCGCGAATGCCTTCCTGGCCTTTATTATCACCCATCCAGATAGTCAGGCGATCATCCTCAAAGGCAACGGCGGGCAGGGTGGCACTGGCAGCCAGCGTGGCGGCTAGCAGCGGCATCATGATGGGTCGATACATTGCCATAGCGTGAATACCTCATTGTTGTTGTCGTAGAGTGCTGCGAACATTTTGATGAGCAGCGCTTTCGTCAGTGCCAGCGTCGCCAATTACGCGCAATGTCACCTCATCCTCAGGGGGCGTAGCGATGGCGTATCTAAGGGGCGTAGAGTGGAATAAAAGGTAACAATAAACAGGTAAAACAGTGGGTAGCGGTATGGGCATAACGCAGTAAAAGAGCTAAATGGCAGTAAAAAAAGCAAATGGGAAGGCAGCGTTACTTTTTTGTAGTAAAATTACATCAAATATTGCGTATAATGCCCTTTATCAGATAGATTTTAGGTAATCTAACTACATTAGATCATCTAATTATAAATAGGAGCTGAGATGAGCCAGTCACATTCCCCGCTGGGCGATCAGAATCACGCTATCGATTTAGCGCTGTTTGGGGCGCTGGGCGATCTTGCGATGCGCAAGTTGTTTCCTGCGCTTTATCATCTTGACCGTGAAGGCCTGATGCCCGAAAGCACGCGTATTATGGGGCTGGCGCGTCAAGAACATGATAGTGCGGCGTTTCGACAATTGGTAAATGGTGCACTGCAAAAGCGACTGAACAAGGATGAACAGGATAAAGAGAGCCTCGAACGCTTTCTAAACCGGCTTGACTACTGCCAGCTGGATTTTAAAAAAGCCGAGGGTTTTGAGCAAATACGCCAGTGGCGAGAAGGCTCTGATCGACCCATGGTGATTTATTTATCCGTTGCCGCAATGATCTACGGTGATATTTGCCGCAATCTTGAGGCGAGTGGCAGCCTGGATGAGCAGACGCGGGTAATCGTCGAGAAACCTATTGGCTACGATCTAGTGTCATCGCAAGAAGTTAACGATGCGATCGGGGCGGTTTTTCCTGAGTCACGTATTTACCGTATTGACCACTATTTGGGTAAAGAAACGGTACAAAACCTGATAGCTTTGCGCTTTGCTAACCCGCTGTTTGGGACGCAATGGAACCAAAACCACATTTCCCATGTGGAAATTACCGTCGCAGAAAAGGTCGGCATTGAAGGGCGCTGGGGCTACTTCGATGATGCAGGACAGCTACGCGATATGGTGCAAAACCACTTGCTGCAGCTGCTTTGCTTGATTGCCATGGATCCGCCTTCCAACCTGGATGCGGATGCTATTCGGGATGAAAAGGTGAAAGTGCTTAAAGCGCTTAAACCTTTCACTGGCGATGCGCTGGGGCGTGACGTGGTACGTGGTCAGTATATAGCAGGTACCCACGATGGCCAGCCGGTGCCGGGGTACTTAGAAGAAGAGGGTGCGAATACCGAAAGCCGAACCGAAACCTTTGTGGCAATGAAAACTGAGGTTTCCAACTGGCGCTGGGCAGGCGTGCCGTTTTACCTGCGTACCGGTAAGCGCATGCCCGAAAAACTGTCCCAAATCGTGATCCATTTCCGCCAGCAGCCACACTATATTTTTGATCCTGATCAGCGAGGAATTGCCTCAAACAAACTGATCATTCGCCTGCAGCCGGATGAAGGGATTGCGCTGCAGGTACTCACCAAAGACAGCGGTTTGGATAAAGGTATGCGTCTGCGTCCTGGCCCGTTGCACCTGGACTTTAACAGCGCATTTCCGAAGTCACGTATTCCCGATGCCTATGAGCGCTTGCTACTGGAAGTCATGAAAGGCCAACAGTATCTGTTCGTGCGCCGTGACGAAGTGGAGCACGCTTGGCGCTGGTGTGACCAGCTTATCGACGGCTGGAAAAAACGTGACACGCCGCCGCGTCGTTATCCGGCAGGTTCTTGGGGGCCAGTCGCCTCCATCGCCATGATTACCCAAGATGGTCGCAGTTGGTACGAGGATTATTAATATGAGCAACGTACGTCAAGCGCTGGCGGAACAGCTGGCGGAAGCGGTATTCCAGGCATTGGCCGAAGATTTGACTCGCCAAGAACGTGCGCTACTAGTCGTATCGGGTGGCTCTACGCCGGTGCCATTTTTTAAAGCCTTGGCAGCTAAGCCGCTGCCTTGGTCGCGCATTGACATTACCCTGGCCGATGAGCGCTGGGTGGATGAACAAAGTAGCGACAGTAACGCCAAACTGGTGCGCGAGAACCTGCTTCAAGGAGCGGCCGCGAACGCCAACTTTGTGCCGTTGACCTCTGATGCCTCAACGCCTGAAGAGGGGGTTGAGGAGGTTGCCAAGCGTACGGCGTCTCTATCCTGGCCTGCCAGCGTGGTGATCCTGGGAATGGGGGGCGATGGTCATACGGCGTCGCTGTTCCCCGACAGCCTAGAGCTTGGCTTAGCGCTCTCTACCGATGAGCCGCTTGTCGCGGTACGCACGCCCAGCCAGCCGCAGCCGCGTATCACTTTCTCGGCAGGTCGCCTTCATCAGGCGCATCGCCATATTTTGCATATTACCGGCGATGATAAGCGCAGCGTATTGGCAAACGCCATGAGCGGAGATGACGTTCGTAAGTTGCCCATTCGCGCGTTTTTATCTTGCCCGTTAGCGATCTATTGGGCGCCGTAACGCCTAGGCTTTCGCCAATAAAACGTTTGCCAGTAAAAATTGCTTGGAGACTCACTGATGACAATCGATAAACAGCTACCCTCAACGCGCACTGCAGAACTTGACAGCATTTGCTTAAAAGCCGAAGTCATTCCCGTCATTACCATCGATCGCCTTGAAGATGCGGTACCGCTGGGTCGTGCCTTAGTCGAAGGCGGTTTAACGGTATTGGAAATTACTTTACGTACCGACTGCGCACTGGAGGCCGTCAAACGTATGCGTGAAGCGCTGCCGGGTGCCAGCATTGGTGTAGGAACCGTGTTAACACCCGCGCAATACCGCCAAGCTGAGCAGGTAGGTGCAGATTTTGTGGTAACGCCTGGTGCGACAGAGGCACTTTATCGCTACGGCGTAGAGAGCCCGGTGCCGATGTTGCCCGGTGTGTCAACGATCTCTGAGCTAATGACTGGCTGGCAGTATGGCTATCGCCGCTTCAAGTTCTTCCCGGCGGAGTCCAGCGGCGGCGCAAAAGCCATTAAAGCCTTTGGTGCACCGATTCCCGAAGCACGTTTTTGCCCAACCGGCGGTATCACGGTCGATAACGCTGACACCTATCTCTCACTGCCTAACGTGATGTGTGTCGGCGGTTCTTGGTTAACGCCAAAAGCCATGGTGGAAGCGGAAGATTGGGACGGTATTCGCGAATTGGCCCGTCAGGCCGCTGAGCGTTTTCACCACTAATGAATACGATGTAAATCGACACGAGCACTCTCGTTACTTGCCACGCTGATATCGGGTCGTGTGCGCAAGTCATTTGCCCGAGCATATTGCCATGCTCGGGCTTTTTTATGCGTTTCACCTAACTGTGTAGGGCAATAAGGAGCAAAGCGTGATAGCCTCAACTTAATCGATTAAGTAAAGGTTTTTAACAGTGAGTCTCGTCGAATTTTCTCCTCTCAGGCCAGCGCTGCATTTTACTCCGCCGATGGGGTGGATGAATGACCCCAACGGACTCGTATATTTCGAGGGGGAGTATCACCTTTTTTATCAATACCACCCCCATGACACGGTATGGGGGCCCATGCACTGGGGGCATGCGGTAAGCACAGATCTTTGCCGCTGGGAACACTTGCCTATTACACTGGCGCCAGACGCCCAAGGGGCGTGTTTTTCAGGCAGTGCCATTGTGGATGAACATGATGTGACGGGGCTGTTTGACGGCCAGCCGGGGCTGCTGGCGTTTTATACCTGTCACCGAGTGCTTTCTGATGACCCTGAAGATTATGAGCAGTCACAGTGTTTGGCTTATAGCCGCGACAAGGGGCGTACCTGGCAGCGTTATGCAAGCAACCCTGTGCTACCCGCGCCAGGATTTAAAGATTTTCGCGACCCAAAGGTGGTGTGGCATGCTGCTACCCAACGTTGGGTAATGGCGCTGGCCTGTGGACAGGAAATTCATTTTTACACTTCGGAAAACTTATTGCACTGGCAGTTCGCCAGTGCGTTTGGCGAGGGCCACGGCGCGCATACTCAGCACCCTTGGGAGTGCCCCGATTTGTTCGAACTGCCTGTAGAAGGTGCCAAAAACGGCCAGGCGACTAGCCGCTGGGTATTAATTGTGGGCATTGGTGCTACGCCAGATAATGCCTTTGGCTCATTCACGCACTATTTCGTGGGGGAGTTCGACGGCCAGCGTTTTACGAACGACCACTCGCCTGATGACGTCATGATGATGGATGAAGGACGTGATTTTTACGCCGTGCAGAGCTGGTCGAATACCTCGGGGCGTCGTTTAGCCGTGGCCTGGCTGAATAATTGGCAGTATGCCAACCATACGCCTGAAGCCGGCTGGCGGGGAATGATGAGCCTGCCAAGAGAGTTAACCCTGCGCGCGACATCGAGCGGCATTCAGCTTTGCCAGCGTATCGCCAGAGAGTGCCATGAGGCGCTGACAGCTGTATCGCAGTCTATCCCGCCACAGGCGATTCTGGGTGTTGGGCAATATAGCGTTTTAACCTCTTTGCCGCTGGTAAGTCGTGGTGTTCTTGCACTGACCTTAACGGCTGGCAGTCGAGTAGCATTGTCGCTTCAGCAGGGAGATCATCAACAGCTTACTCTTGAAGCGGGAGAGGAGGACGTTGCACTTCGCTACACGCGTAACGGCGTGAACGGACAAGCAGCTTTCGATGACCATTTCACCTGTGACCATGCAGCGGGCAGCGTTGATAGCTTAACTGTTACGATTGAGTGGTGGTGTGATCATGGCTCGCTGGAGATCCTGGTTAACGGCGCGACGCAGCAACGAGCAATTTCCCAGGTTAGCTTTACACAAGCCAAAGGCTCGGTTGATGTGAGTGTCTTGGAAGGCAGTGTAAGCTTGCTGGAGGGCAGTGTGGTATCGAGTAAAGAAGCGGTAGCGCAAGAGAAGGTGGCCAGTTCTTGTACTAATTAGCGCGCTGGTAGGATGTAGAGTGCAAATGGGTTTTAGCGTGTAAGTGGGATTTAGCGTGTAAGTAAGATGCGTGATTAAGGACGTGCTGTTGCACGCCCTTTTTTGCTACAGACGTTATGTATTTCACAGACGTTACGTATTTCTTAGCGCTTCAATATCACTATGAGTCGGCAGTGCGGCGTAAGCGCCTGGGCGGGTCACTGCGTGAGCGCCACAGCGGCAGGCAATCTCCACCGCGCGGGTTAAAAAGGCACTGTCCTGGTACCAGTTCTCATTTATGCCGTGCCGTGATAACTCAGCCAGCAGGCCGCCAATAAACGCATCACCGCCAGCGGTTGTGTCAACAGCGGTTACCTGGGGCGGCGTGATGGTGTGGTCAAGGCCAACACCTCTCAGCACCACGTTGTTAGGGCCGTCAGTGATTAAAATTACTTTTACCCCAGCGGCTAGTCGCTGAGATAGCCACGCTTCCTGAGAGTGCCCGCCACGAAGATAATCAAGCTCATCTAGTGAGACTTTAACGAGATCGGCGTTATCCAATAGCTCGGTTACCAGCCAGAGGTCGGCTGACCCTTCGGTCCACAGGTTGTGGCGGAGGTTAGCATCCACGCTGACTAAACAGCTCGCGCGCTTCGCCATAGCGGCAATCGCTAAGGTGGTGTCGGCAATCTCGGGGTCAGTCAAACTATTGCTGCACAAGTGAACAATGGCCGGTTGTTCAAACACGCCCTGGGGCAAGTGCTCTAGGCGATAGAGCAGGTCGGCCGCCGGTGGGCGATAAAAATCAAACGTGCGCTCGCCGCTGCTATCCCGGGAAACAAACGCCAGTGCAGTGCGTGCTTCTTTGGTCAACACCACGCCCTGAGTATCTACCCCATGGCTTTTCAGCTCACGAATCAGGAAGTGGCCAAACGTATCGTCACCCACCATGCCTAAAAACTGGCTGGGTACGTTAAGTCGCGCGCAGGCAACCGCGACGTTCGCAGGCGCCCCCCCCGCGTAAGGCGTGAAGGTTTCTTGGCCAGTATCATCGCCTAAGCGGCTGGACAACATATCAACCAAGGCTTCACCGAAAGCAATCACCGGCGTCATAAGTCATTCCTTGTCATTATATTATTAATTGATGAAGGGATTACGCGACGCAGTGGCCTCGCGCGGCCTCTAACAGCTCGTACCATGTCTCTCTTGAGAGCGTCTCAGGCCCGTTGAGCATGTCAGCAATACGCTCAGGTTTTACACTGCCGACAACGGGAATCGGACGGCTAGTCAGTGTCCGCAACCAAGCCAGCCCTAACGCGTTAGGAGTGCAGTTTTGCTCTTGGGCTACGCGGTTAAGCACGTTACCGACGTCGCCTTGCATGAGTGTGCCGCCCGCTAGCGGTGACCAGGCCATCGGAGCATGGCCGTCGGCGCAAAGATCATCAAAGCTGCCATCAAACAGGGGGGCGTTATGGCTAATGGAAAGCTCGATTTGGTTGGCTCGTAAAGGGTGATGCATGGCGTTTTGCAGTCTGCGCCACTGGCTTGGCAAATGGTTAGAAATGCCCGCAGCGCCAATTTTACCTGCATCGATAGCGTCATCCAGGGCACGGCCAGTCGCTTCTGCGTTCATTAATAGGTCGGGGCGATGAATTAAAAAATGCTCGATGCGCTCGATGCCCAAGCGACCTAGTGCGGCATCAATCGACTTATTCAAATAGGCAGGGCTGGCGTTATAGTGCTTTATCTTGCCAGAGCCGTGGGCTGGGTTATCGTTGGCGATGCTCGCTTTGGTCACCACCTTAAGCCGTTTCGCTAACCCAGGACGCGTGCGCAGCGCTTGACCAAATAGCGTCTCGCAAGCACCGCTGCCATAAATGTCGGCATGGTCGAACCAGTGCAACCCCTGCTCGATACGGGCTTCGATCCAGTCGGCAAGGTGATTCGCCTGGTGCATCTCTGGTGCTTCATGCAGGCGCATCATGCCGAGAACAAAGGGCGCATCGAAAGTGTGAGCAGGCATGGTCATTCCTAATAAGTTAAAAGACTTCTTCGTTATGCAGCGCTTCAGCGGCTCCGAGTAGCCCTGTCCACGGGTGAGTAACAATCCACACGGGAATATCGGCGTTATAGGCGCCCATCCGGCCTTTGTTCACAAAGCTATCGCGCAGCTCGGATTTGGGTAGCCACTCCAGCAGGCGTGGTAAAATTCCGCCGCATAGATAAACACCGCCCCTGGCTCCCATCGTCAGGGTTGCGTCGCCGCATACATCACCGAGAATTTTTAAAAAGCGCAACAGGGTGGCGGTGGCGGTAGGGTCACCCTGGTTGGCGGCTTGGGTAACCTCGGCTGGCGTCGTGCAGCTAGGCGTTTGCTCGTTCAGCTCGCAGTGGGCTTGGTACAGTTCCAATAGGCCCTGGCCGCATAAAATGCGCTCCACGCTGACCCGTTGGTAACGCTGTAGAAAAACATCCAGCAGCGCTCGCTCAGTGGTGTCAGTGGGGGCAAACGTAACGTGGCCGCCCTCGGTGGGAAGCGGTATCCAAGCATGTTGGCCGGGAAAAACGCCAGCAACGCCCAGACCTGTACCGGGGCCAATTACCAAGCGGGTAGAGTGAGACTGAGCCATACCCGCTTGTACTTCCACTAGATTGTCGGTGTCCACATGGGGCACGCCCAGTGCCTGTGCGGTAAAGTCATTAATCACTTTGAACAGCGATAGATTCAGCGTCTGCTGAACATCGCTTTTCATAAAATCCCAGTGATTATTGGTCATCTTGACGCGCTCGGCGTGAACCGGACAGGCAAACGCCAAACAGGCTTCCATTGGTGCATTGTCACCGGTAGCTCCCACGCGCTCCAGATAGTCCTGAATCGCATCGATAACCCCAGGGTAGTCCGCGCAGGGAAGATTAATAATATCGTGGGGCGTTACCCCACCTGGCGTGACGAGCGCCAGGCGTGCATTGGTACCGCCAATATCACCAATTAAGGCCGGTCGCATCAGGCATCCTCTTGAAGAATCTGGCCCTGTTGACGAGCGAGATCGTCGGCTTCAAAGCCGCCCAGTGAGCCTGCACCTTCTTCACCCCGCATGGCCAGGTGGCGGAAGCCGCTAAACAGTTCGCGGCCCAGGCCAACGTGATAGTGATCCAAATTCGCCACTACGCGCTCGCGATCTGCCCAGGTAGCCGCCTCTACTTTGGCTTCCAGCGTACCTGCGTTGGCGTCCAGGCGCACAATGTCGCCGTCGCGCAGTTTCGATAGCGGGCCGCCGTCCAGTGCTTCTGGGCTAATATGAATCGCAGCGGGCACTTTACCGGACGCGCCAGACATACGGCCATCGGTCACCAGTGCCACCTTGAAACCACGGTCCTGCAGTACGCCTAGGAACGGCGTCAGTTTGTGTAGTTCCGGCATTCCGTTGGCTTTTGGCCCTTGGAAGCGCACCACCACGATGACATCGCGATCTAAGTCTCCAGACTCAAACGCCGCCTTCATTTCATTCTGGTCTTCGAAGATTTTCACCGGTGCTTCTACCACGCGGTGTTCGTCTGCAACGGCGGATACTTTGATCACGCCGCGTCCCAGGTTGCCTTTCATTACGGTCAGGCCGCCGGTAGCTGCGAAGGGGTTAGCCACTGGGCGTAAGACGTCTTCGTCTAAGCTGCTTTCCGGACCTTCGTGCCAAACTACCTTGCCATTTTCCAAGAACGGCTCTTGGGTATAGGCGGTCAAGTCAGTGCCGAACACCGTGGGGATATCGCCGTGCAGTAAGCCCGCGCCGAGCAGTTCGCGGAACAGGTAGCTCATGCCGCCTGCCGCCTGAAAGTGGTTAATGTCCGCTTGGCCGTTAGGGTATACCTGCATCAGGCTGGGCGTTACGGCGGAAAGGTCGGTGAAGTCATCCCAGTTCAGCGTAATGCCTGCCGCAGCGGCCATGGCAATCAAATGCATCGTATGGTTGGTCGATCCGCCAGATGCCAACAAACCGACTACCGCGTTGACGATGGCGCGCTCATCAATCTGCTTATAGAAAGGGCGGTAGTCACCGCCAGGTTCAGTGTTGCGAATCGCCTGTTCGGTTGCGTAGCGGGTCAGGGCTTCACGCATTTCCGTGCCTGGGTTCACAAACGAAGTGCCCGGCAGGTGAAGGCCCATTACTTCCATCATCAGCTGATTCGAGTTGGCAGTGCCGTAGAAGGTGCAGGTGCCAGGGCTGTGATAAGAGTCAGACTCCGCTTGCAGCAGCGCGTCGCGGCCCACTTTGCCTTCTGCGTATAGCTGGCGGATGCGCGCTTTCTCTTTGTTCGGCAAGCCGCTGGGCATCGGGCCAGCCGGTACGAACATGGCAGGTAAATGACCAAAGCGCGCCGCAGCGATAAACAGGCCAGGGATAATCTTGTCGCACACGCCCAGATAAAGGGCAGCATCAAACATGTTGTGTGAAAGCCCAACGGCGGCCGCCATTGCAATCACGTCGCGAGAAAACAGCGACAGTTCCATGCCCGGTTGCCCTTGAGTAACCCCGTCGCACATGGCGGGCACACCACCGGCAAACTGGGCGGTTGATCCCATGGCGCTGGCAGCGGCTTTGATGGTTTCCGGGAAAGTTTCAAACGGCTGATGGGCCGACAGCATATCGTTGTAAGACGAGATGATCCCTAAGTTGGCGCTGTTCATCAGCTTCAGGGAGTCTTTCTCTTGGGGGCTGCAGGCGGCAAAGCCGTGAGCCAGGTTACCGCAAGATAGCTCTGCACGATGCACACCACGCTTATGCTGGTCCGCCATGCGTTGCTCATAGAGAGCACGCCGCTCAGCAGAGCGCTCACGGATGCGTTGGGTAACCTCAGCAACGGTAGAATTTAAAGTAGCGGGTGTTGAGCTCGGCATAGAGACCTCTGCATGGTAGAGACGGTGAGTCAAGTTTGTAGTTATTTTACATCTTTTTGTGTCGATATAAGAGACTTTACGGCAATAAAAACCATATTTGTAGTTTTATTACCCCTAGTTGATAACTACTATCGTCGTAAATGATGATGCTTTTATGAACCTTACAGCTAACAGAGCAGTTCGGCCCCTAATGGGGTGGTTGCGTGCTGAAGTGTCTTAAAGCGCAAGTATAGCAGCCGCGCTTTTGCTAACATCTTGCGCAAAATGAATTTGATTGCTGCTCTGGAGCCGCTATGCATCCCGTCGTTAACCACGTCACGCCACTTGATAGTCACACTGGCGCATTGACACTTCGCTATATTGATACGCTCACCAAGCCGCCAGGCAGCCTCGGCCAGTTAGAAACATTGGCCGTTACGCTTAGTGAGATCACTGGTGAATGTAAACCAATCATCACGCCACCGGCGATTATTGTCTTTGCTGCTGATCATGGTATTGCTGAAGAGGGAGTGTCGGCCTTCCCACAAGAAGTGACGGCTCAAATGGTGGCTAACTTTGTCCGTGGTGGCGCGGCGATTAACGTCTTCGCCAGACAAATTGGCGCCCAGGTTGAGGTGGTGGATGTTGGCGTTGCTTCACACCTAGCAATGCCGAGTATTACGGATGCCAAAGTGCGCGCGGGCACCGCCAATATGGTGTTTGAAGATGCCATGAGCCGTGACGAAGCACTCGCTGCGTTACAGGTAGGCGGCGAAGCCGTTGAGCGCGCCGTTCAGGCGGGAGCGAAATGCATTATTGTTGGTGAAATGGGCATTGCGAATACCACCGCAAGCAGCGCCATGCTGGCGGCGCTGACCGGTAAGCCAGTGGCTCAGTTGGTGGGCGCTGGCACCGGTATTAGTAGCGTCCAGCAGGCTCATAAAGTAGCGGTGATTGAGCGGGCGCTAAGCGCACGCCAAGCCAATGCCGAAGACCCCATAGAGGTGTTAAGCAAGCTAGGCGGGTTAGAGATTGCTGCTATGGCAGGCGCTTATCTAGCCACGGCGGCCAATCGCTTGCCAGCCATTGTGGATGGCTTTATCGCCACGGTTGCTGCCCTGACGGCCTGCCGTTTATGTCCAGCGGTGCGCGGTTATTTGATTTTTGGACATCGTTCTGAAGAGCCTGGCCATGCCACGGCCCTTGAGGCGCTTGATGCAACGCCATTGTTCTCTTTGGGGATGCGCCTGGGGGAAGGCAGTGGCGCGGCGTTGGCGTTTCCTTTATTACAGGCCGCCGCCGCGATGCTCAGTGAAATGGCTACCTTTGCCGATGCGGGCATTAGCGACAATGCTGACCCATGAGCGAGCTAGAAACGCTTTCATTTAGCCAGCCGCTAACGTGGTCGCAAAGTGAACACTGCTTGGTGGTGTCGGCTGCTGAGCCACTGTACACCCTGAGTAGCGCGCTTGTGGGAGGCGGGTTTGGGCATTGCCAACACTTCGCAAATTTTCACGTCGATAAAGATTACGACGGCCATCACCCGAAAGATGATCTGATGCGCTGGCTAGATGATCAACGACTACCGCTATCCGCTGTTGCGATGATGACTGCAGTGCGCCTGCACAGCGCATGTGCCGTCAGCGTACCATTGGCTGCAACAACCAATGGTGTGCTGGCGTTGGTGACGGCAGGTGTTGGCAACGCGGTTGATATTAGCGTTTCAAGTGACGCAGATCCTCGCTTAATGCTGAGAAGCGCACCTAGGGTAGGCACAATTAACACGTTTCTTTTTTTAGATGCCCATTTGACCGATGGCGCGCTGGTTAATGCGTCTCTATCAGCAACGGAAGCGAAAGTTCAAGCATTGAGAGAAATGGGCGTTAACGATCCATTCAGCGAAACGCCCGCTACCGGCACATCAACCGACAGCCTGTCTATCGCCGCTACCCAGCGTGGCGATCCAACACCTTATGCAGGCTCTGGCACGGCGATTGGGCGGGCGATAGGACAAGCGGTGTATCAGGCGACGTTGGGGTCGCTGACGAAATCGCAACAGGTTTCACCATGCTGGGGTTAGCGTCTGTTGGTTTAGTAGCGATGGCGATTGTGATTGATTTGATCATTGGTGACCCCCGTTCGCTGCCGCATCCCGTGGTCATTATTGGGCGCACCATCAGCGCACTTGAGCAGCGCTGGAACCAGGGAAGTGAAAAACGCCGTCGGCGCTTGGGCTTTATGCTCACTGCAACCATTGTGCTGGGCACGTTTAGTCTTGCTTGGCTAGGTTTGGCACTACTGACGTGGGTACACCCTTGGCTTGGGCTAGCTGCCGAGCTATGGCTGCTGGCGACAACGCTGGCCATAAAAGGTTTGGCGGAAGCGGGACGTGCCATTGCTGTGCCGCTGGCTAACGGTGATTTTGCATCGGCGCGAAAGGCGCTTTCTATGGTGGTGGGGCGTGATACCGAGCAACTGGATGAAGCAGGCATTACCCGTGGTGCGGTGGAAACCATTGCAGAAAACACGGTAGACGGCATTACCTCGCCGCTATTTTTTGCTGTGATAGGCGGTGCGCCGCTGGCGCTGGCTTACAAAGCGATTAACACGCTGGATTCCATGGTGGGCTACCAAAACGAACGCTACAGCGACTTTGGTTATGCCTCGGCGAAACTCGATGATATCGCTAACTGGCTTCCCGCAAGGCTGACCGCGCTATGCTTGTGGGCTGCTGGGGTGTTGATCAGTTGGCAATCATCGGCGCACTATTGGCGTCGGGCCATTATGGCCACCTGCCGCGAAGCGCCCCGTCACCCAAGCCCTAATGCGGGGTGGCCAGAGGCCATGGTCGCGAATCTGTTGGGTGTGCAGTTGGGTGGCACCAATGTTTATCAGGGCGCGGTATCCCATCGAGCCACCCTTGGCTCCCCGTTGGAAACGCTGACGTGTTCGCATATCAACGCCACGATTAAATTGATGCACGGCGCTTGGTTGCTGTTTTTCTTGTTAATGGCCGTGTTAACGATCTTATTAAGCGTGGGGATTTCATGGCTATGAGTCGTCAAGCCACTGTTCACGAAGCGGCTGATTGGCCAAGCCATGGTGGTCAGGCCGCGGCGCTGCTAAAGCGTTTTGGGCTACCTGACGATCATGTGGTTGACGACGTGAGCGCTAACCTTAACCCGCTTGGACCGCCCGAGTGGGTAGCAAGTTGGCTAGTAACTCGACTTGGCGGGCTTAGCCGCTACCCCTCGCCAGACTACGCGTCAGCCCGGCAGGCCATTGCGGCGCACAACGGTGTTCAGCCAGCACAAGTACTGCTGACCAATGGTGGGGCGGAAGCGATTTTTCTTGCCACGGCGCTGCATGCCGGTGGCCGAGCCCTATTATTGGCTCCCAGTTTTGGCGAATATGCCAGAGCCTGTTCTGCCCACCGTATTGAAACGGCCGAGCATGTGTTGCGCGAGCCGCATTTCGCTGGTGAGGTGGCGGACTTGCTAGAGAAAGCGGCAAACGCTGACGTGGTGTTTCTGTGTCGCCCGAATAACCCAACAGGCACGCTGATACCCATTGACGCAGTAGAGACACTGCTAGCGCATACGCGGGAAACCGGTACCCAGGTAGTGGTTGATGAGGCGTTTATCGATCTATCGATAGGTGTCGAGGCGCTGACGCCGCTACTTAAGCGTTACGGTCACTTAGTGCTGCTACGCTCAATGACCAAGTTTTATACCTTGCCTGGAGTGCGCCTAGGCTATGTGCTGGCTTCGGAAAACATAGTAGCTACCATGAGCCACCACCAGCCGCCCTGGAGTGTGAACCACCTTGCCGCCGAACTGGTAGCGCCGCTGCTAGCGGATAGTGAGTTTGCACGGCTCACCCAGCAGTGGCTTGCCAGTGAGCAGCCTCGTATGGGCAAGGCATTGTTGGCGTTAGGACTTGAGGTGGTGCCCAGCCATAGCTGCTTTTTCCTAGTGCGGCCTGGTGTTTTACAGCGTGAACGCGGCGTGACCAGCGCAGCCCTTTTTGAACGCATGCTTTATAAAGGGCTACTGGCGAGGCATACCCATAGTTTTAAAGGGCTTGAGGGCAGCTGGCTGCGCTTGGCACTGCGTGATGAGTCGGCAAATAACCGGTTGCTAAAGGTATTGCATGATTGTCTTTGTTAGTGGGGGGGCTCGTTCTGGAAAAAGCCAAGTAGCGGAGCAGCGTGTGCTCAGCGCGGCGGGTGACGCCAACTGCTATTACATTGCCACCGCCACTGTTGACGATGCAGAAATGGCCGACCGCGTATCGCGCCATCAGGCACGCCGGGAAGGCCAATGGGTGACACTAGAAGCTCCCCTTGCGATTGACCAAGCCATTGCCCAAGTACCCGATCACCACGCGGTACTACTCGACTGTTTAACCCTGTGGGCTGGGCAAGTGCTGTTTGGCGCTGAGCCAAATGAAGAATTCAGTGATGAGCAAGGCCTGGCGCTGCTTGATCGCTGCCTGCGTGATGCACAAGAACGGGGGCTGACATTGGTGATTGTATCGAACGATCTTAACGAAGAGTTGATTCCTGATCAGCCCGTTACTTGGCGCTACGTTGAGTTTATCCAGTGCCTGCAACGTTGGTTAGCGGCGCAAGCTGACTCAGTGCTTGAAGTCATCGCGGGCTGTGCTGTGGAGTGGAAACGATGAAAGATGCGCTGTTCGGCCTGGTGCTCGCGCTGCAGTTTCTAACCCGCATTCCACTTCCTGTTGCCTGCCCATGGACACCCGCCACTCGGCGTTGGGCAATCCGTGCCTATCCGTTGGTGGGGTTGTTAATTGGCAGCGTGCTGGTGTTAAACGCGCTGCTATTAAATTTCATAGGGGCACCAACGCCAATAACGGCGTTGCTACTGCTTAGTTTATGGGTCGCGCTTTCAGGGGGGTTACATCTCGATGGTGTGATGGATCTTGCCGACGCGTTAGGCAGTAACCAACCTCTTGAGCGGCGTTGGGAAATCATGAAAGACGCTCAGATAGGTAGTTTCGGCATCCTGGCACTGCTGTTTCTGATGGCTTGGAAGGGCGTATTACTGTGGGCACTGCTGGCGTATCAGGCGCCGCTGTGGTGGCTGTTGGCAGTGCCTGCATTAGGTAGATTTGCAGGGGTTGCACTGCTGGTTCTTACCCCCTGTGCCCAATCGAAGGGGCTTGCATGGAGTTGGCAGCAGTCGCTTAGCCCCCGTGATGTGGGTTATGCCTTGCTGCCTTTGTTGCTGCTTGTCGTGGTGTTCCCTGGTTTGATTGCCTGGGGGTTGGTCATTGTGGTGTGGGTAGCATTTGCCAGAAAGGCACTGCTGCGTCTATTTAACGGCATCAATGGCGACATGGTAGGTGCCACCATTGAAGGAGGAGAGCTTTGGCTACTAGTCTTAATGTGGAGTTGGTGGCAGTTCGCCACGGTATCACCGCCTGGAATTTAGAGCGCCGCTACCAAGGGCAGCGCGATATTCCGCTGCTGTTTCCTGACGCGGAAGCGGGGCTGCTGGCATTGCGAGACGCATTGACAGAAGAGTGCTTTGACGCTGTTTATTCAAGCGATTTAACCCGTTGCCAGCAAACCCTAGCGTGGTCGCAGGCGGCAAAGCCGGACGTCCCGCTGTATTTGGAGCCACGGCTACGGGAGCTGGATTTTGGGGAGTACGAAGGCAAGGTCTACGATGAGCTAAAAGCGTTACCCCATTATCGCGCTTGGATTGACAGCGTGGGGGAGCTGCAAATTCCAGGCGGTGAATCGTCTGGCCAGCTACGTGACCGGTTAGATGCTTGGCTTGAACAGGTGGCTGCGCATGCCCGCGAGCACCATTATCAAAAAGTGCTGGTGGTTACCCACGGCGGGGTAATACGCGAGTTGCGGCGTCGCTTTGAAACCATTGGCTTTTGGGAAGGTATCGTGCAACAAGCGCAGGGGCGGCGTTGGCAACTGACGTATCTAAATCGTGAAGAGGGTAAAGGAGAGTGGCAATGCAGCTGTTCATCGGCGGTGCCTGTGCAGGTAAGCGCGACGTTGTAAACGCACGCTTTCCCAGCGCTGTTTGGAGGCGGCTTTCCCCAGGGCAACGTTTACACGAAGTGAGTCACATTATGCAGCCCAATGTGCCGCTCGTGCTTCACGGCGTGTTTGAGTGGTTAGCGGCAGTGCTAAGCTCGGATATAAGCAGCGATGCGTCGCGCGATCAGTGGCGGCAAGACCTTGCAAATTTGGACGCTGCAGCACACACCCACGGCGTGACGCTGGTGCTAATCATGAACGAGTTAGGGCGGGGTATTGTTCCCATGGCCCGAGACCAGCGTCGCCTGCGCGATTTAAGCGGCTGGTTTAGCCAAGATGCCGCCGCCCAATCCGAGCAGGTCTGGCATGTACGGCATGGGTTGGTGCAGGCGCTTAAACCCTAGTCGGTTAAATTGACCAACCCCCAACAAATTGCTAGTTTACGCGCACTCTCAGGTGCTGGTGGCCATTATCGCCACCAGTTAAACGGGAAGTTTGTGAACGCTTACGTGAATCCAACGCTGCCCCCGCAACGGTGATCGAGATAAGAACGGCTAAAGACGCCACTGTGCTAACGCATGGGAAGGTGGTCGTTCGGAAAGGATAGGTGCTGTTATCCGCCTTTCGCTCGTCAGCCCGGAGACCGGCCTAAGAGACATGGTTCTAAAGAACCACACTATACCGAAGCGCGGAGGGCGCTTTCAGGGTAATACTAGTAGCTGTCAGGTTGCTGATACTTCCCTTGGACTCCCTCTGCCCGGTCAAAAAAACACGCTGTGCGGGTGAGCACAGTGAGCAAGGGATTTCTCCATGTCTTATCGTTTTCATTCCACCGTCACGCTGGCGGCGTTTGCGATGGCTGCGCTACCGTTGGCCGTTCAAGCCCAGTCGAATGCCCAGCCTGTGACAAATACGCTAAACCCTGTGGTGGTTACCGCCGCGCTTGCGCCGCGCACTGCCAACGAAAGCTTATCTTCGGTAACCGTGCTGGACGAAGCTACGTTACGCCGCCAAGATCCGGTCAGTATTACCGACCTGTTTCGCGGCCAGCCTGGGGTGGATGTTTCTACCAACGGCAGCTTCGGTAAAAATAGCAGCGTGTTTATTCGTGGCAGCGGTAGTAGCCAAAATGTACTGCTGATTGACGGTATTCGTCTGCGTTCCGCCACCAGCGGTGGAGCTGCTTGGCAATACCTGGAGCCGCGCATGTTTGACCGCGCCGAAATTGTGCGCGGCCCGCGCGGTAGCTTATACGGGGCCGATGCGATTGGCGGCGTTATTCAGCTGTTTACCCCTCAAGGCGAAGAAGAAGGCCCACAACCGCGGGTTTCTTTTGGCGGTGGCTCGTTTAACACCCAGCGCCTGAGTGCCGGTATTAGCGGCAAAGAAGGGGGTACCCGCTACAGCTTTGCAGGTAGCCACTTCACCACCGATGGCCAGCCGGTTCGGCGTGATGGAGACGATAAGGGCTATGACAACACCACGGCCCTAGCACGGGTTTCCCATACCTTTGAAAACGGTGCAGAAGCAGGCGTGCTGGCGCTTCGTGCCCGTGGCCATAACGAATACGATGGTGGCGAAAACGACTTCGTGCAGCAGGTGGCAGGGGTCTACGGTGAACTGCCGATGACCGATAACTGGCGCAGCCGCTTAACCCTCAGCGAATCCCGTGATGAGAGCGATAATTTTGCTGACTTTGGTGACTCTGTGTTCAACACCAAGGTGAGCACCGCGCGCTGGGAAAATACCTTTACAGCGGGCGCCCATGAGCTAATTGCTGGCGCTGAGTACAGCGAAGATCGAGTCAATAGCACCACGGCGTATGATGAAACCAGCCGAAGCAACGCGGCGGTCTTTACGCAGGCGCTGCTCGATTTTTCACCGTTTACTCTGCAAGCCAGCTTGCGCTTTGATGACAATGAATCTTACGGTGAAGAAGTCACTGGTAGCGTAGGCGTGGGCTATGACGTAGACAGCCATCACACCTTACGTGCCAACTACGGTACGGCCTTTAACGCACCCACTTACAATCAGCTCTATTTCCCTGGCTTCGGTAATCCCGACTTGGAGTCTGAAACGTCAGAAAGTATTGAAGTGGGTGTACGTGGACAGTATGCCCAATGGTTCTGGGATGCCGCGCTTTATCAAACCGATATCGACAACTTGATTACTGGCCAAGGTCTGCTGTTTAACGTGCCGGAAACCCGCATTCGTGGGGCAGAGTTAGCGGCTGGCGTTGAACTCGACGATTGGACACTGGCTGCCGCACTCACTTACACCGACCCTGAAAACCGTCTGACAGGTAAGCGCCTGCAAAACCGCGCCTCACAAAGCCTTCGCTTAGACGTAGACCGTGAGCTTGGTGACTGGTCGGTGGGTGGGTCTTGGATTGCTCAAAACCACCGTTACCGTGATGCTCAGAACCAAGACCGCCTAAGCGGTTACGGGCTGGTGAACCTGCGTGCGGGCTGGCAGTTTGCCCCGCTGTGGAGTGCGCGGGTAACGTTGGAAAACGCCTTGGATCAAGATTACATTACAACACGCTCTTTTGATGGTGCCGACTACATTAATGCAGGCCGTGCAGGGTTCTTGAGTGTTCACTTTGGCCAATAAAAAAGCGAATCAGAGTATGTCTAAACAGTGCGGGGCTATTGGCCCCGCACTGCCATTAAAGCGATTTTTATTTAATCGTTGCCTACAGACTCTATTCACACTACCCCTGTTAACACTCGGTGGTGTGGTTTCAAGCGCCGTAGTGGCAGATGACCACAGCCGCTGCGTGGTAGATGACCGTGAGCGGGAGGTGTGTCTACACACTGAGGCTCGGCGCATTGCCACACTTTCCCCTGGGGCGACGGAGCTGACCTACGCTGCGGGTGCTGGGGAACAGGTCGTTGCTGTGGTGAGCTACAGTGATTATCCACCGGAGGCCAAACAAGTAGCTTCCGTTGGCAGCCACACGCGGATTGATTTAGAAGCGCTAGTGGGGCTGGCACCTGACTTAGTGATCGGTTGGGTAACCGGCAATCCGGCTGAGCAAATGGAAACCCTTGAAGCACTTGGCATGCCGGTGTTCTACATTGAACCGCGTACGGTTGATGATGTCGCTGATACTATTGAGCGGTTGGCACGCCTAGCGGGAACGGAGCTCGCAGGCCAGCAAGTGGCTGATAGTTTCAGACAGGGTATGGCGGAGTTGGCGGCGCGCTATAGTGATCGAGAGCCCGTACGCACGTTTTATCAAGTGTGGGATCAACCGCTGATGAGCGTGAACGATGAACACCTGATTGGCCAAGTGGTACAGCTTTGCAGCGGTGAAAATGTGTTTGGCGATCAGCTACGCCTAGTACCAAGGCTGGATGACGAAGCCGTATTGGCGGCTAATCCTGAAGCGATTATTGCTGGTGGTATGGGGGAAGAGAACCGCCACTGGCTGACCCACTGGGAACAATACCCACATCTTTCCGCCGTGGCGGATGATAGCCTCTATTTTGTGCCGCCTTCGCTGATTCAACGGCCCACGCCACGTCTGTTAGACGGCGCTCAGTTGCTGTGCGAAAAACTTGAGCAAACCCGTCAAAAACGCGTTGAGGCGGCTTCTATGGACAAGGACTTTTAATGACAGCGCGCCTGTGGCAACCTCTTTGCCTGTTGGCATTGATTGCCATTACCGCCATGCTATTTTCCCTAGCGGTGGGCAGTGCTCAGCTTTCCGCTGCCCAGCTTTGGGCGGTGATGCAAGGGCAGGGTGATCCGTTGGCGCGTACTATGGTGATGGATTTACGCCTTCCCCGCGCGCTTTCGGCTTTTGCTGTCGGCGGTTTATTGGCAGTCGCTGGCGCTCTGATGCAAGTGCTGCTGCGCAATCCTCTTGCAGACCCTTATGTACTTGGGCTTTCCGGTGGCGCATCGATTGGCGCGTTGGCGGCCATGCTGGTAGGTGTGGGTGGGCTGCTAATTTCAGGCTCAGCGTTTTTCGGCGCATTGCTGTCCACGTTTCTAGTGTTTGGTTTGGCCCACGGCAGCGGCAGCTGGACGCCCTCACGTCTGTTGCTTACCGGCGTAGTCGTGGCGGCAGGCTGGGGTGCGGTGATTACCCTAATGTTGGCGTTGAGCCCTGCCGAACGGCTGCCGGGCATGCTGTATTGGCTGATGGGCGATCTTTCCTACGCGCGTACTCCCTGGCCGCCGCTGCTGCTGTTATTACTCACCTGTATTGTCTTGATTCCGTTGGGACGTAGTTTAAATGTGCTGGCTAGAGGCCCACAGCAGGCAGCGGCACTGGGGGTTGCTGTTCGTCCGTTGGAGTGGGGAATTTATATCGCGGCGAGCCTGTTAACTGCAGCGGCTGTCACCACTGCGGGCAGCATTGGCTTTGTTGGCTTAGTGGTGCCGCATATGCTGCGCCTGTTGCTAGGCAACGATCAACGGCTGATATTGCCAGCTTGTGCCCTTGCCGGGGGCTCCTTACTCGTGTTGGCCGATACATTGGCCCGCACGATGATTGCCCCGGAGCAGTTGCCAGTGGGGGTGATTACCGCGCTATTGGGTGTGCCGACGTTCCTCTTTTTGCTTTACCGGAGCCGCTGATGAGCCGCCTGGTCACGCAAGACCTCATCATCAACGTGCCAGAAAGGCGCGATGGCACGGCGCTGAATATTGCCATCGAACCCGGCCAGATATGGGGCGTATTAGGCCCTAACGGTGCGGGTAAAACCACGCTGCTGCACACCTTGGCGGGGTTGAACGCGCCGCGTTCCGGGCAAGTGTTGCTGGGGGGGCAGCCGCTTGAGACGCTGCGCAGGCGGCAAATTGCCCAACGCCTGGGGATGGTCTTTCAGGAACGCCTGGACGGCTTTCCCGCCACCGTATTGGAAACCGCGTTGATTGGCCGCCATCCCTATCTGTCGTTATGGCAAATGGAGGGGGCAGACGACTATGCCCGGGCTGAAGCAGCGCTTGAGCAACTGGACGTTGCCCACCTGCGCGACCGGCTGGTGAGCACGCTTTCCGGTGGCGAAAGGCAACGTGTTGCGGTGGCCACGGTACTGACTCAAGCCCCCAGTATTTGGCTGGCCGACGAACCGACCAATCATCTGGACCTGCATCACCAAAGTGCGGTGATGGCGCTGATGGCTCAGCAAGCAGCCCAAGGCAGTGCGGTGATGATGTGCCTTCACGATTTAAATCTAGCGGCCCGTTGGTGCGACTACATTTTGCTGCTTTACCCAAGCGGTGAGGCCTGCTGGGGGCCGCGAGACACCATGCTGGTGCCCAGCGCGTTAGAGCGGCTTTATCAGCAGCGCTTGGCAACGGTGCAAGTTAACGGCGCGCCAGTATTTGTACCCATCCAGTAATACCCAACATCACTATAAATTCCAAAGGCTTGTATAAAAAAGCCTGTATTGAAGGGGAAGAGGCATGTTGCAAGGTGAAGCCCACGCGGCGTTAATTAGCGCACCTGGTTCCGGCCAGGGAAAATCTATGGTGACCGCAGCGTTAGCAAGATTACACCGTAATGCGGGGCGCACCGTGCGGGTCTTCAAGCATGGCCCAGATTATCTCGACCCAATGGTTCAGGAAGTGGCTTCGGGCCAGCCGGTGTACCAGCTCCACCCGTGGATGACTGGCGAAGATGAGTGCCGTTGGCGCTTGGCTCAAGCCGCTCAAGAGGCCGATGTAATTTTAGTCGAAGGCTCCATGGGGCTATTCGACGGCTCGCCTTCCAGTGCCGACTTAGCCATTTTGGCCGGTATTCCGGCGTTGCCGGTAATTGATGCCTGGGGGATGGCGCAAACCTTTGGTGCGGTCGCCCAGGGGCTTGCTAACTACCGTTCCGATCTTGCCATTCATGAAGTGATTGCCAACCGTGTTGGCAGCCCAGGCCATGGCAAGTTGCTGGCAGAAAGCATGCCAGAAGGCATTGCGCTGTTGGGTGCGATTCCCCGTCACGATGCCATGAAAATTCCCGACCGCCATTTAGGCTTACTACAAGCCCATGAGCTAAGTGGCTTGGATGCCCAGCTAGACGCCGCCGCCAAGGTATTGGAAGAGGCTGGGTTAGGCCGACTGCCCAAAAAGGTAACGTTAAGCGCTGAGCCACCTACACCGGTTCCTGAGTATTTACGCGGTGTGCGCATTGCCATTGCCCGTGATGATGCCTTTGCCTTTATTTATCGCGCCAATGTGGAGTTGCTGCAAGCGATGGGCGCGGCGATTCACTTCTTCTCACCGCTCAATGACAGCGTGCTACCAGGATGCGATGCCCTGTGGTTACCCGGCGGTTATCCGGAACTACACGCAGCAATGCTTAGCGCGAATCAGCCAATGTGTGAGGCGATCACCACTCATCATCACCAAGGTAAACCTATTTTGGCAGAGTGTGGTGGGCTGATGAGCTGTGTCGAGCACCTAGTGGATGGTGACGGAAAGCGTCATACCATGCTGGGGCTATTGCCTGGTACTGCAAAAATGGCGGGCAAACTGACGGCGCTAGGCCTGCAAAGTTTACACGCTCAACAGGGTGAATTGCGGGGGCACACTTACCACCATTCGCTGTTGGAAACGTCACTTCAGCCGTTTGCTCGTACCCGCAAGTTGGCGGGCAGTGAAGCCGAGCCGATCTACCGTGATGGGGCGCTGATTGCGAGCTATTTCCATGGTTATTTCCCTTCGGCACCTAAGCTAGTGGCGAACATTTTTACCGGTCAGCCCCTGCAAATACTGGCGCAGTGATTTTTTTGGAATATTTTTCCATAAAGCCTATGTGGGCTATCATAGGGCGGTTAATACCCTACACCAACGATTATCAGGAGCCGCTATGAGCTTTTACGTTTATCTTTCCGGCGAGATTCACACCGACTGGCGTGAAGAAATTCAGCGAGGCGCCGATGCCGCTGGATTAGACATTGTATTCACCGCCCCCGTTACCGACCACGACGCTTCTGATGCCGCAGGCGACCACCTAGGCAAACCGGACAACGGCTTCTGGCGCGACCACCAGTCTTCCAAGGTCAACGCCATTCGTACCCGTACCATGATCGAACAAGCGGATTTGGTCGTCGTGCGTTTCGGTGATAAGTACAAGCAGTGGAACGCCGCCTTTGATGCGGGCTATTGCGCCGCACTTGCCAAGCCCTACATCACGCTGCACAGCGAAGACATTGTTCACCCCCTGAAAGAAGTGGATGCCCAAGCCCAGGCCTGGTGCACAACGACGGATCAAGTGGTAGAAACGCTGCGCTACGTTCTAAAAGCTTAAGCGTTAACTCAAGGAGCACCCATGCGCGAAAATGCCAAAACCCCGGAACGCCATGCCCAGCGCATGGCGGCCAAGCAGAAAATCATGAACGAGCGCATCGCCAGCGCTGACAAAGAGCAGGGCGTGCTGCTGGTGCTAACCGGCCCCGGTAAAGGCAAAAGCAGCTCCGGTTTTGGCATGCTCGCCCGCGCCCTTGGCCATGGCATGAACGTCGGCGTGGTGCAGTTTATTAAGGGCGCGTTTAGCACAGGGGAAGAAGCCTTCTTTCGCAACTTGCCTAATGTGGACTACCACGTAATGGGTGAAGGCTACACTTGGGATACCCAAGACCGCGAACGCGATGTCGCTGCCGCCAACGCCGCCTGGGAGCAGGCCAAGCGCATGCTGCAAGACGACAGCTACCACATAGTACTGCTCGACGAACTTAATATCGCCCTGCGCTACGAGTACCTCGACCTAGACCAAGTGCTCGACGACCTGCAAGCCCGCCCAGCTATGCAGCACGCGGTTGTCACCGGTCGTTACGCCCCGCAACAACTCATCGATCTTGCCGATACCGTCACTGAAATGAAGGTGGTTAAACACGCCTTTAAAGACCAAGGGATTAAAGCTCAGAAAGGCATCGAGCTTTAGTAAAGAAGAAGGCGTGAGAAAGTAACTGAAGCTCCGCTCGCCCATGGCGACTACTATGGGAGGGAGCTTCAGCGCGCGAAGACTCAGCCACATAAACAATCTAGCCACCCCGTAGCGCGGCGTAACGCTTGGCGAGGAACGAGCCAAAAGGCACCCGCGAAGGCAGCTAGCTGCCCAAAGCCTCCACTTGCCCAATTTCTCTGCAAAGCCACGTTACCTAAGCCAAATTTATCAATAAAGTATGGTTGAATCGTAAGAATGAGCCAGCACGCGAATTTTGGATATGTTGCCATACGATATAAATAGCGATTTAAAAATAGTTGGTTATGTTTCTTAAAGCGGTTAGATAATAGTATTTAGCTCGGTGCCTTGACGACAATTATAATGTACTTACGATGTAATTATGAGCCATTATTCCTTTGACTGGGATCCTCGCAAGGATGCCGCTAATCGCAAGAAGCATGACGTCTCGTTCCAGGAGGCCAAAACTGCCTTTACGGATGAGTTTGCACGTCTTATAGCTGACCCAGACCATTCTGAAGAGGAGGACCGGTTCATTCTCCTCGGTACAAGCATTCATTCTCGCTTACTGGTGGTGCGCCACTGCGTGAGAGATGGCGAAACCATTCGAATTATTTCTGCGCGCAAGGCGGATAAACGAGAGCGAAAAACTTACGAAGGGTATAGACATGCGTGACCATTACGATTTTTCAGAGTCAGTCAAAAACCCATACGCCAAGAAGCTTAAAAAGCAGGTCACGATCCGCCTGGATGAAGATACCATCGCGTATTTCAAAAATCTGGCGGAAGAAAAAGATCTACCGTATCAGAGCTTAATTAATCTCTATCTACGCGACTGTGCCCAGTCACATAAAGACCTCAAACTTGAGTGGCAATAAACGGCGTGACTATGATGCAGCCCTGCATCACCTTGCACAGTGAAGACATTGTTCACCCGCTGAAAGAAGCCGATGCCAAGCTTGGTGCACCACGACTGATCCAGTCTTCGAAACCCTGCGTTACATCCTCAAAGCCTAAGCCCGCTGCGCCTCCTGCAAGCACCGCTTGTGGGAGGGCGCTTCAGCTCGCGAAGATCCAGCCACATAAGCAATCTAGCCACCCCGTAGCGCGGCGTAACGCTTGGCGAGGAACGAGCCAAAAGGCACCCGCGAAGGCAGCTGCCCAAAGCCTGCTCCAGCTCAATTTTTCTTCAAAGCCACGTGACCTAAGCCAAATTTATCAATAAAGTATGATTAAATCGTAAAAACGAGCCGGCACGCGAATTTTGGATATGTTGCCATGCGAGATAAATAAAGCTATAAAAACAGTGGTTTATGATTTTTTGGATGGCTAGATAACACCAATAAACGTGCTGACATGTTCAAGGGTGTTATGAAGCAGGCTATATAATCACTGTTAGAAGCCTATCGTGGCAGGGAGTCTGTAGTGTCAGGATTAAAAATGAGGTTCATTAAACCTTGCAGAGAAACAGATAGTTCACCTAGGTTAACTGTCAGTAGAGTCAAGGATAATAAAGACAGAAAAACAGAAACCTCGCTTTTGTTAGATCTTAATATCCTTATAAGAATGGAGGATGTGATACTTAGAGGAAAAAACCCGGCTGATTTGGGTTTGATGGAACTAGTGAATTTTGTAAATCAGTGCCCAGCAGAAAGTATTTGCCTGAGCCCAGGCTTTGCTTTAAGTGAGGTGCACCCCAAGTTCAAAAAGCAGTGTTTTGAAATATTTGAAGTGTTTCTGTCGATATTCTGTCCACAATTGGTAGATCATCCGACAGCCACCAGAAATTCGGAATTAGAGCCGGAAGAGCTTAGGAAGCTGGAATTTCATGAGCTATCGCTTGGCGAGCAATATCTTCATTCAATTTCATACTATTCACTAATTCAGATTCATATTATTGATAGCAAATATAGCAATCTATCAGGCGTGGAAAAGTTTAACATCTACTTAGATTCAGTGTGCGACGATATTGATATGCTTAGCGCAGTGGAGGCAGAAATTGCAAAATACTGCTTCTGCACTAAGAAAGATGAATACAGTCAAAATTTAAAAGATCGAATACAAGATATAAAAGACAATTTCTTAGATAGACATGCCGACCCAAAGAAACGCCTGCTTAATATCTTCAATGGTGTTCAAGATCTAAAGTACGGCAAGTCTGCGTTAAAATATTCTGAGAAAAAGTTTTTTGGGAAAAACCAAGAAACATGGGTTGCCACGTTGGACTCAAAACTTTATTGGCTGAGTGAGTCAATACATCACTATCCTGTACATGGCGAACCTCATAGTAAATTTTATAGCATCGTAAGAACAGATGAGCAACAAAATTGCAGTTACTGGCAGAGTGTAGATGACGCCTTATATGCAAGACAATCAATACGAGAAGCCGAAGGAAAAGCAAGCTCCCCCTTAAATGAAGAGGACATGGAAAATTTACATAAAATACTGCTAAATAAAGGGTTTGCGGACTTTTATGACGAATTTGCTTCTAACAAACGCGTCAATTAGGACGCTCGCAAGCTCACGCCTATTACGCGGGCGTTAGATGATAAGGGACAGACAGGCATGGCATCTAGACCAGGAACAGTATCGAAAATACTTTGGCATTTTACTGGCGGCCCTATATGGGACGATGCTGCCAACAAGCAGCTTAAAGAGCTTAAGCCCGCGATAAACGGATACGAAGCGCTTAAAGCTATTTTGGGGTCTCAGGAGCTAAGAGTAGGCCGGTACCGTGAAATAGTTAAGGTAATCGTGCCTGAAAAAAGGCAGTTTGATTTTGAAACAAAAGAAATCCATATTCTGAAAAATCATCCTGTTACTGTTAAATCAAAGCCGGTATGTTGTGTGGCCGACATTCCTCTTCAGCATATTGATTACCATTCGAATAGATATGGAAAAATTGCGATTGGATTTCACAGAGATTCAATTGTCAAATCTGGCTTTAATCCCGTTATGTATACCCTTGAAGATACAGCTTTACTCAATAGCATCTATCAGGGGTACTCAGCAGTTGATGACGTCCATCCTTACAGTGCAATAAGCGAAACTGAGTCAGTTCAAGACGAGATTGACAAGATTATCGACGATAATGACCTAGATGGTTCCGTAGATACATCTAGCATCATTTCTGAGCTTGATTGGATTGAGAGTGCTCAAGAAAAAATAGATGAAAGCTTTCAGAATTTTTTAGCGTATATAAAAACATTCGATACAACCGAATTCGATTCGATATACTGTGAGCGCGAATGGCGGAGTACAAAAAATTATTCATTCGCAATTGAAGACATCGCAATTATAGTTCTTCCAAGAGAACAAGAAGGAGAACGCTTTTACGAACGTTTCCTAGAAGAAGTGATATTACCCAAAACAGTCACTATTGCATGTTGGGAAGATCTTATTGAACATTAAATTATCTAACAAGCGGCTGCATTTCGTTCCGGCCTGCGGCCTCCACCGGACTCGCTACGCTCGCCGATGAGCCGAGCGTTGAGCCTGTAGAAAAACTCCGCTGACGCCTATGTTTTGGTAGGATCAAGAAAACAGGCGATGAGTGACTATCATGCCGCGTTTCAAGCTCTATAAACTACCAAGATCAGCTCCAACTCAGTACCTTTGAGCACAAGTTAGACTTATCCGTTTTCCATTCCAAGTACCGCAACGCTGCGACTGCTCGGCTGGCTAAGCTATTCATCAAGGCTATTCAAGGCGATCCACCGATATTATGACGAGAAAAACACTCAGTTTGAAAACAAAAAAACAGATAGATGCCAAGCCCGCCGACGAAGTGGAAGATCAGTTCCCTGATGATCCCGAAAAACGTTTTTTAAATGGCGTCGCTGTTCATCCTTCCCCACGCATTGTGTTAGAGCTTGGTTCTAGACAGCGTAGTGTGCGAGCGATGGATTTGATTACGCCCATCGGAATGGGGCAACGTGGGTTGATTGTTGCGCCGCCGGGCTCTGGCAAAACGACGATGTTAAAACATATCTGTCAGGCCGTGGCAGCCGCTCATCCGGATATAAAGCTGTATGCTTTGCTGATTGATGAGCGCCCTGAAGAAGTGACCGATTTTAAGCGCAGTGTGTCGGCAGACGTACATGCCTCGTCTTCAGACGAAAGCTACTCACACCATGTGCATTTGGCAAATAAGCTACTTGAGACGGCGCGTAAGCAAGCAGGCGAGGGTCATAATGTGATGATTGTGATCGATTCGCTTACCAGACTCGCGCGCGTTCATAATGCTGAACAGCGCGGCAATGGTCGTACGATGTCGGGTGGGCTGGATAGCCGTGCGATGGAAATACCGCGAAAACTGTTTGGTGCTGCGAGAAAGATCGAAAACGGCGGATCTCTCACGATTCTGGCTACTGTGCTGGTGGATACGGGAAGCCGTATGGATCAGGTGATTTTCGAGGAGTTTAAGGGCACGGGCAATATGGAACTCGTGTTATCACGGGAAGTGGCAAATCAGCGAATTTTCCCGGCGATAGATATTGCCAAAAGCAGTACCCGTCGAGAAGAGTTGTTGATTGATGCTAAAGATATTGAAAAAGTTAGGACCTTGCGTAGAGCGTTAACACCTCTTAAGCCTGTTGAAGGCGCGCAGAAGCTACTTGCGCTGTTGGAGAAATACCCCACGAATGCGGAGCTGTTGGATGCTTTTTCGCCCGCTGAGTAGAGGTGAAGCCCACCCTTGTATTCATTCGAGGTGAGCTTCTTGGTTAGCGCTTAACGACTGCTTTTTTTAACATGGTTCAAGTTAGAAGCGGGGACTGCTTTTTTAACCGGAAAGCCTTCGATTTCTTTGCGCTCAATCGTATTTTTCAAACGTTTTTCAATCGCACAAAGATTTTTAAAGTCACTGATGTCTACTAAAGAGATGGCTTCACCTGAGGCGCCTGCACGGCCGGTGCGGCCAATGCGGTGGATATACTCTTCTGGCTGAAAAGGTAAATCGTAATTCACCACTCGGCTCAGTTCACCAATATCCAACCCCCGAGCGGCTACCCCTGTGGCAACTAGGTACTTCAGTTCGCCCGCTTTGAACTGATCCAACACCTTCTCGCGCATGGCCTGGCTTCTGCCGCCATGGATGGAGTCCGCTTGAATGCCGCGCTTTTCCAGCTGAGCCACCAGTTTGGCCGCGCTGTGTTTTTTCTCGACAAAAATAAGCGCCTGATCCCACGCTTGCTCGTTGATCAAGTGACTCAACAGGGCGGACTTGGTGTCCTTGTCTACCGTGATGAGCCATTGTTTGATCGTGGCGGCGGCGCGGACGTTGGGCGTAATGGAGATGTCAGTCGCCATGTCTGTCATCTTGCTGTCTGAAAACGCGTGAGCGATGGCGCGAACGTCATTGGTCATGGTGGCCGTGAACAACAGGTTCTGACGGTTTTCAGGCAGGCGCACGATTATTTTGTGGATATCATCGACAAAACCCATGTCGACCATTCTGTCCGCTTCGTCCAGCACCATGACTTGAAGTTCATCAAAGTGCAGCGCACGCTGATGGGCCAAATCCAGCAGTCTGCCCGGCGTGGCGACGAGAATATCTACTCCTTCGATGAGGCGTTCTTTTTGTGGCGCAGTGTCAACGCCGCCATATACCGCCATCGAGGTTAGGGGCGTGTGTTTAGCGTATTGAGCCACACTGGCTTCAACCTGAACTGCCAGCTCGCGGGTCGGCACTAGGATCAGTGCGCGAATGCGTTTGCCGCGCAGCGGTTCTGCTGCTTTACTGAATTTTTCCAACAGCGGCAGCACAAAGGCAGCGGTTTTGCCTGTGCCGGTTTGTGCGGTGGCGATCAGGTCTTTACCCGAAAGAATGGCTGGAATTGCTTGTTTCTGGATGGGCGTTGGCGTTTTGTAACCTAGTTCGGTGATAGCTTGAACAAGAGGACTGGATAAACCGAGTTTTGAAAATGGCATTAGGCGCCCTGACATATCGTCGTAAGGTGTGTCGAAAATGAAAATTGATGCAGTATAGCGTAAATGACGTCGACGTCAGTGGTTGCGGCTCACATGAATGTCCAGGCCAATACCCTCGTGATCTTATTTCCCTGCTTCATCTCTATTTCCCGTACATCCACTGCGCCGAGCTTACGAATTAACTTCTTGGCAGGCTTAACATTGTCAGTTTTTGAAACCAAGCTGGTAAACCAGCGACATTGAGCTGAATACAGCTTGCTTTCTCTTATCAGCTTTTTCAGAAACAGCTGTTCGCCGCCCTTACACCAAAGCTCTGCTCCCAGCCCGCCAAAATTCAGAGTGGGGGTTTGGGTCGTTGGTTTTTGTTCACCGCGACTGCGAGCAAGGTTATTGAGTTTAAGCTGGCTACCTTTAAGTGCTTCATCAAGCGAGGCATGGAAGGGCGGGTTGCAGACGCTGACATCAAAAAACTCGCCAGCTTGAATAATCCCTTCAAAAATGTGGTTTTTATCGTGCTGCGTGCGCAGTGTGAAGCGTTCTTTGAGAGTGGGGTTATTGGCGATAATTCTGGCTACGTTTTCAAGCGACTGAGGGTTAATGTCACTACCGACACATTGCCAGCCGTAAATTTGGCAGGCCAGTAGCGGGTAGATTCCATTTGCTCCAGTTCCGATATCGAGTAGCTTGATACTGCGCTGTTCAAGCCCCAACAAGTCAGCCATATAATGGATATAGTCGGCTCTGCCTGGGATGGGAGGGCAAAGCGCTCCCTCTGGAATATCCCAATCGACAATGTTGTAGTGCCGGTTTAATAACGCGGCATTAAGCGTTTTTACTGCCACTGGGTCTGCGAAATCGATGGAGAGGTCGCCATGCGCGTTCGGTTTCACATGAGGGGCTAATGCAGGGTGGCTTTGTACGAGAGCCGAGAAGTCATAGCCTTGGTTGTGTAGATTCCTTGGGTGCAGGCCTTTGCGAACAGGCCTAGCTTGGCTTTTTTCACTTCGATGGGGGTTGCTCACAGTAATAGGCCCAAGGCTTGGAGTTCGATAGTAGAGTGGGACTTGCTTAGCCGGTGATTATAAGCTTAATGGTTGTGACGTGCATGCTCGGTAGTCCGAGGGTAAGTTCGAGGTGGCGAGAGGCTTGCTGTCCATTACGCGTTTGTTTCTTGTCGGGTTCTGGCCTTTTGCTCTGCCTGATCCAGAAGTACAGGGCCGCTACCTGATTCTGCCAGTTTTTTTAAAAGCTGCTGCCAGTCTTCAACTGTTGGCGTGCGGTTATCAAACGACTCTCTGTCATGCATTGGTTCAGCTGACCATCAGTAAGGAATATTTAAATGATTCGTAAATGCCGAGAGAGGGATATTGACCAGATATTGGAGATATGGCTTTCAGCATCGATTAAAGCGCACGCTTTTGTTGAGGCGGAATTTTGGGCGTCAAAGGTTAACGAAATGCGAGATGTTTATATCCCCGCATCGGAGACGTTTGTCTTCGAATCTGACAATCAGATAGCGGGATTCTACAGTTTGTACGGAAATACGCTGGCTGCCATTTTTGTGTCCCCTGAATTACAAGGCGAAGGTGTGGGGTCAGCGATGCTTGATGATGCCAAGAGCAGAAGGGAGTGTTTGCAACTGTCGGTCTACCAGGAAAATACTCCCAGTATCAACTTTTATAAAAAGCAGGGGTTTATTTTATTAGGTGAGCAAGTTGATGAGCTAACTGGCCATCCAGAGTTAGTTATGGAGTATTACGGTTAACAACGCGTTGTGGCCGCTTGTAGGTCACTTCGCATAAACCAGCAAAGCGTTGAGATATGCGTTAACAGACCTTAAGCAAGGAATAGAGATGGATCATGAAGCGCTGATTAAACAATGGATAATGAGTGATTCTGATCGCTTGGAGGCGCTGACTATCGCGGCTGCGCAGAAGCTGCCGGGTTGGTGTCTTGCTGCTGGATTCGTGAGAAATTTGGTGTGGGACAAGCTGCATGACTTTTCAGCGAGTACGCCATTGAACGACATTGATTTAATTTACTTCGATTCAAACGACGTAAGTGTTTCTCGTGATCGTGAGATTGAGCAAGGGTTAAGAGGCGTCTCAACCTTTCCCTGGTCAGTAAAGAACCAAGCAAGAATGCATGAGCGAAATAGGGACTGTCCGTATACCTCAACTGAAGATGCGATGAGTTTCTGGGTCGAAGTGGAAACTGCGGTAGGTGCTGCGTTGGGTGATAATGGGGAGGTCATCATTGTGGCTCCCTTTGGCGTTAAGCCGCTGTTTGACTATACCGTTACATTAAATCCTAAACGGCCAAAACGAACGGATTTTGAAGCTCGGGTATACAACAAGCAGTGGCTGCAAACTTGGCCAAAACTGGTGGTAAATGCTTAGCAAGGTAGCAGATGACTGTACCGTACAAACCAAACCCGGCACCGCTGCGCGCTGCTTTTGCGCCGGGCCGCCGCTGCGGGTGCGCTTCGCTTACCACGCACTACAACACCTGTTAATTTAATGCGTTGCCGAATCGTAGTGCGGTGTAACGCATGGCAAGGAGCAGCAGTTTCATTTTTACATGCTGGAAAATAACGTATTTAGATTCTTAGGACGCCCTTACATGAACATTGGCATCTATATCTATGACCAAGCAGAAGTACTCGATTTCTCGGGCCCCTTTGAAGTTTTTACGACGGCCAGTCGCGTCAGTGATGAAGACGCGCCGTTTTCAGTATTTTTAATTGCTGAAAAAGACGGCCCGGTAACTGCTAGGGCGGGATACCAGGTGTTGCCAAATGCCACCATCGATAATCACCCGCCTATGGATGTATTGATTATTGTCGGTGGTGTGCACACGGGTGAAATGGCAAACGAAAAGGTAAAGGCCTGGATTGCAGATCAAGCAGCCATAGTGCAGCAGGTGGCCACAGTGTGTACTGGTATCTTCCTGTTTGCTAATGCACAACCCGGCCTGAAAGGAAGAGTGACTACCCACTGGGACGATCAAGGTGATTTGCGAACTCAGTTTCCGCAGCTTGATGTGGTGGAAGACGTGCGCTGGGTAGACGATGGCGGTGTCATTAGTTCAGGTGGCATCTCGGCGGGGATCGATATGTGCTTACACTTGGTCGCCAAGTTACGCAGCACCGAGCTTGCGGAGAAAACAGCGCGGCAAATGGAATATCGCTGGGATAGATAAAGTAAGTGCCTTGCAGAAGTATTACTTAAAGCCTTATCAGGCGGTTTATAATGTTTCTTATAGCCGCTACGTAACTAAAAAATTAGCGGCGATATTAACGTTGAGTGAAGGAAGGTGGTTGGTAATGATTAACACCAAAATATATAAAGCGGTTTATGAACTAGCTGAAAAGCTTATGAAGGCCGCTGCGAAAGATGACCGCGCGACCTTTGAGGCTCTCTATGCAGAGTTGCAGGCGATTTGTATCGATAACGAACACACCGATAAAGATCACCCAGAGCAGTGGGAAACCCTGGCTGACTTTACCGAGGAGTTAGAGGATGCGCTGCCGATCTACCAAAAAGCCCTTGAGAAAGCCATTGCGAAGAACTCGAAAGACCATATGGCTTCTATCGGTTTTTCCATGGCAATGTTGCAAGTAGAGCTAGGCCAAACGGATGAGGCGATCGAAATGCTGCAACATGCTAAAGTCAGCGCCAACAAAATTGAAGATAATGAGTTGCAAGCTGAGATAAATCAGCTGCTCGAAAAGCTAACCTCCAATCAGGACCCCAATTTTGACCAATAACGATATTTTTCGCCGTATCCGCTATGCTTTTGATTTAAAAGATAAAACCATCGTGGATATCTTCGCGCTGGCAGACGTTAGTGTAAGCCAAGAGCAAGTGACCGCTTGGCTAAAAAAAGATGAAGATGACGCTTTCGTTACGATGAAAAATAAAGAGCTGGCGTCGTTTCTTAATGGATTCATCAGTTTTAAGCGCGGCAAGCGTGAAGGCCCACAGCCAGTGCCTGAAGCGCAATTAAATAATAATATGGTTTTCCAGAAGCTGCGTATTGCGCTGAATATGAAAGCCGAAGATGTTTTAGAAGTGTTTGAGCTGGTGGGCTTACCGCTAAGCCACCATGAGCTCAGCGCTTTTTTCCGTAAGCCAAGTCATAAGAATTACCGTGAGTGTAAAGATCAAATGCTGCGTAATTTCTTGCTCGGTATTCAGCGCCAGCTACGGCCTGGCTCGAACGACGCAGGTTCTGAGTCTTAAGTTCAGCGCGTTACACCTCGCTTTATATCACACGGTAATGGTAAGAGGGGAGCACAAGGCCTCTCTGCCTTATCGGCGCTAGCGCTTCACGCACACAAAAATCGCATTGCCTGAAAGGCTATCCCAAGGGGTAATGGTCTGGTAGTTGTGCTCAAATACATGCACCTCAAAATAAGGCGTCAGTAGGGCGGTTAATTCTGTAAAGCTGACCGCTACCATGGGGTGCTCATCGTTCCAAATTTGGGTAGTGTCGGCGTTAGTTTTTTCAATACTCAGCCTAAGCGATTGCTTTTCACCGTGCCCGTCGTAGTGCCAACCCGAGCGAAACGTAAAAACATCATCGTCTTGTTTGGCGCTGTGTTTAACCCATAAATCGTTGTTAATTTTGTTTTTATCCACCGCGTTAAAATAGAAAACGCCGCCCTGTTTTAGCGCGCGGTGGGCGCTGGCAATACACTTTTTTAGCTTTTCAATCCCATCGTTGTAGTGGATTGAGTACAAAAAGCAGGTGATTAAATCAAGAGATTCACTGACTTCGAACGTGCTCATATCTTGCAGTGAAAAAAACGCTTCTGGGCAACGCGTGGCGGCGATATCCAGCATGGGTTGGTTAATATCAAGCCCACTGCTGAGATAGCCAACATCAATAAAGTGACGAACATGAGGACCCGTGCCACAAGCTAAATCAAGGTGCGTATGCCCGCCATTGCCGAAAATCTGATGGAGCCGATGAATGGCGTTGCTTTGCGCTTGGTAGTCGATATCGACGCACATCAAATCGTAGTAGCCAGATAGGTCGGTATAGAGTGCGTTGGCGGACAGATTGGCGGACATAGTAGCCTAATGGTGGGCGCTGTAATATTGGGGGGCGCATAGTAAACGAGCGGAGAAGGTTTTAGAAGCGGGGTGATATCGCTGTTAAAGAAATCCGATGATTTTCCGATAATTGCTTTAGAGGAAAAGTCGCCAAGCCGCCACAAGAGTCAGCCATGTCAAAATCCCCTGTCTTTGTTCTCGCTGCAATACTGCTTAGCCTGACCACCTATTATGCTCAGGCGTCTGCTCAGACGGCAGAAGCAGCGGCGCTTGCGTGGTTAGAATCAATTGATAATGATGAGATCGAACAAGCTTGGGAGACCTCATCGCCACTTCTAAAAACGCCTCTATCGCCCAACATGCTTAGACGTATCATTGAACTAGCACGTCATGAGTTTGGACCGGTAGAATCTCGTCGGAAAGTGCAAGTCTCTCACTACCAATCTATGCCGGGTGCGCCAGATGGTGACTACATGGTGTTTATCTTTCATACTCGATTTGAAAATAAAGCGAGAGGAATTGAGACCGTAACACCTCATCTGGAAAATGGAGAGTGGCGAGTCAGCGGTTATTATGTGCAATAGTACTGTAATAAATCTTTGTAATAGGTTTGTGTAAATGACTGATGCCGTAACCAATACGAATCAAGGTAGTGATGCTATGCCTAGTATTGCTAATACGCCCGAGCCTCCTTACTACGCGGTTATTTTTACTTCCCTGCGCACCAATATTGATAATGGCTACGATGCAATGGCTGCTCGCATGGTGGAGCTTGCGGCTCAGCAGCGGGGGTTTTTAGGGGTTGAATCTGCTCGAAACGAAGTGGGCGTTACTGTTTCATACTGGACTGATTTGGCTTCGATAAAAGCGTGGAAAGCGCACGCAGAGCATCAGGAAGCCCAGCGACTAGGCCATCAGCAGTGGTACCAGCATTTTAAAACGCGCATTGCCAAAGTCGAGCGAGAGTATGGTATTTAAAATATCAACGTAGCCTAGGCAGGCTTTTTGCTGATTAAATTTAAGATGCTAACCTCAAGGCAAAGCCAATAATCAGTGTTCCAAATACCCAGCGTTGTAATGTTTGCCTTTTTTGATGGCTGGCAAACCAGCGCTGCATCTGCGCTCCCAGGCAGGCATATAGCGCATCGTACAAAAGTCCTACACCCACTAGCACAGCCCCCAATAAAGTAAACTGGAGCGCAACATCACCCTGTTGGGTGTGAACGAACTGGGGTAATAACACCGAACAAAACAGCAGCGATTTTGGATTTAGCAGGTTCGTTAAAAGACCCCGTCTCCAAGCTAGGTAATAGCTACCGGTGAGCGATGCTTGCGGTTTGTTAGTAATGGTGCGCTGTTTGGTACGAATTAGCTGTACGCCCACCCAAATCAAGTAGGCAGCGCCGAGATAACGAACAGCATCAAAAAGCCACGGGGCGGCTACAAATAGGGCGGCTAGGCCCAAGCCGGCTAACGCCACATGCAGCCCTCGGGCAATAGCTAACCCTAACGCTGTGGCTAGCCCATGTCCTCGGCCTAGCGTACTACTGGTATGCAGCACCAACAGCATATCCGGGCCTGGAATCAGGTAAACAATGGCTAATGCGCTAATAAAAAGTCCGATTTCCATGGCCCCTCCTCAAGATTGCACGTAGTGACTTTATAAAGGGCATGGTACCGTTAAATTGATGAGTGATTTCTTGCCATTTACGCTCATGAAACATCAATTATTGGTATTTTGTGCCAACTAAGTGTGGGGTAATACTTACTTATGCCAAGTAGTCAGTTAGATGCTACCGACCGACGCATTCTTGCGTTGTTACAGGGGGATGCTCGCTTAACCAATGTGGAGCTTGCGGAGAAAGTAAATTTGTCGCCGTCGCCCTGCTTACGCCGGGTGCGACGCTTGGAAGCAAGCGGTATTATTCGTGGCTACCACGCGGAGCTTGATCGTCGAAGCGTCGGGCTGGAATTAACGGTGTTTGTGGGCATTAAGGTAGAACGACACCATGAAGAGCAAGCTAATGCTTTCCGGGAAGCAGTGGTTGAACTGCCGGAAGTAGCCACAGCGCATTTGGTGTCTGGTGAATCGGATTTTCTGCTACAGGTGGTAGTGCCTAGCTTGGCTGCATACGAGGCGTTTTTAACGGGGACGTTGCTGCGCTTACCAGGTGTGAGCGATATTCGCAGCAACTTTGCTATTCAGCCGGTGAAGGAGTACGGCACATTACCACTGGATAATAGCAATAAGGCCTAGTGGGGTAGTCGAGAGATGAAGAAGGCCTTCGGTTTTGTGATCAACGCGACATCACCAACCCTGCCAGTGTCTGAAGTCCGACGACCACCACAAGAACCACCATGCCTAGCGCTAGGCTGGTTTTAAGCGCGTGACGCTTCCACATAAGTTCTACGCGGTTGCCAAAGCGGTGTACCAACCAAGCAAGGCCGAAGTAGCGCAGCCCGCGGGCTAGCAGGGCAGCCAGCACAAATAACATAATCGGATAGCCGGAAAGCCCGGCGGTAATCATCGCCACCTGAAATGGGATTGGCAGTATGCCAATGGCTAGAATCGCAGCAAAACCGTACTGCTCAAAGAAGGTTTGGAAAGATTGATAGCTTTGTTCAATACCCATAAATTCGATAAACCACGTACCTATGGATTGATATAGCACCATGCCGACGGCATAGCCCACAATGGAAGCTATCAGGCAGCCAAGGGTCGTCGCGGTGGCCATTGCCCAAATGCGCTGCTTGTTAATCGCCATGAGCGGGATCAACACCAGCTCGATGGGAATTGGCAAAATAATGGTTTCTAAAAAAGATAGAGTGCCGAGTAGCCACAGCATGTTTTTCGAGCCATTGATGCGCTCAAACCACTGTTTTGTCCGTGTTGTTGAAAGCATCTTATGTCTCTACATTTCAGTATTAATGCGACGATAGACGGACGCTAAAAGGCTGTAGAGACCAAACGCAAAGAGCCCAAGTGCGACAAAGGCAAGCAACCACTGACCGAAAGGTTGGCTGCGCAGCGTGCTGAACACTTCTCCCATACCACCTGCTTGATTAGGGTTGATTTGGTAGGCTGCGATGATAAAAAAGCTACCCACGATCACGAAGACGAGGCCACGGATCACTAAGCCGAATCGACAGATGGGGTAGGCCCACTGTTGAGTTTGGGGTGGCATCGAAAAGTGTTTGTCGAATTTGGCCTTGTAGCCTTTGATTGCATGGGCAATACCAACACCTATCAAGATTAAGCCAACCCCGCCAACTAACCATCGTCCGAATGGCTGTTGCATCAACCAGCCCGCCACGCCTTGCGAGCCACCTCCAGAATCTCCAGAAGAGCCTGCGAGTTGAAAGATAAGCGTTGCGGCAAAAAAAGCTAGAAGAGTATGCGTAATGGCGCTTGCTAATAAGCCCGCACGAATCGCTAAGCCTTTTGCATCTTTACCATGATGGTCGGTGTCTTTAATGGCTTGGATGGTGCGCCACATAGCATAGCCAACCAAACCAACAGCAATAAGGCCCAACATGCTTTTACCAAAGGGAGCGGTAAGTACTCGCTCTAATGCGCCGCGGCTGCCTTCGGTCTGGCCGCCTTGCCCAAAAGCTGCCAGGGCGGCGAGGCCACCCACTAATACATAAACGATGCCGCGAGAAGCGTAGCCCATTCGGGCGAAAAGGGTAATCGCATCACGATGATCTGGGTTATTCATACGATTGGCCATGGTGTCCTCCTGACGTTAATGGCATTGCGAATTCCTACGCAATCTAGTGTATATAGTGCTTTTCTGGCGGCCTATACTGTGCGTGTGCTGCGCTATTGTCCAGCGTAGGCCAAGTTAACAGGCTATTCGCTATTTTTTTGATGATGCGAGCAGAAGATGAGCTGTAAGTCTTTAGGTGCTGGGTCTCCAAGTGCTGGGTCTTCAAGTGCTGGGTCTCCAAATGCTGGGTCGCCTCCGGTTTTTTGGCGCGACTCACGACTGCCTTATGTCGAATTACGCAAAATCAGCGATGCAAGGCAAGTGTGCTACGCCCCTCACAGCCATGTTCACTGGTCGGTAGGAGCCGTTACGTCAGGCAGCAGTACGTTTCGTTATCGGGAGTCGACTTATCCTATTAGCGCTGGTGACTTAGTCATGATGAACCCCGATTGGGTTCATGCATGTAACCCCATTGAGAACGAGCCCTGGGCGTATTTGATGCTCTACGTGGACGCGCAATGGCTAGCGGATTTACGTTATCAACTAGGCACGCTGGAGACCCCCGTCTGGAGTGATATCGATACGGCGGTGGTCTCTCAGCCAGCGCTTTATGCTCGCTATTGCGAAATGGCGGCTTGTTTATTGGATGAACAGCGCGCGCTCTCTATCAAGCACGCGTCAGTGACAGAGTTTCTTACCGCATTAATGCTGGCATTGACGCATGAGACGACCGTCTCTAGGTCGAAGCCGCCTGATGGCTTGCATGCTGCGGCCGTCTATTGTGATGTGAATGCCGCGTTTGATGTTTCGCTTGAAACGCTGTGCCAGTTAACTGGGTATAGCGCTGGTCATCTCATCCGAGCGTTTAAGCAACACTACGGGCTTACCCCCCATGCTTACCTGATTAATCGCCGTGTTCAGCTTGGCCAGCGGGCGCTTAAGCAGGGGGAGTCGATCGTTAATTCAGCTCTGTTAGCCGGTTTTAACGACCAACCCCACTTCCAGAGAACCTTTAAGCGGTTAGTGGCGGCAACACCCAACCAGTATCGTTATCCGCTACTCAAACAGCAGGAAAATAGCGCTGGCAGCTAGGCCAGCCGCCAGCGTGCGGTTAATGGTAAGCAGAATGAATGGGCGGTGAACGTAGCGTTTAAGAAAAGTACCTGCATAAACCCAGCTTGCCAATGACAGCCAACAAATGGGTAGGTAGAGAGCAGCGAAGAGCCATAACTGGTAAGGGTCATTGCTGCTGGTGTAAGCCCCAATGCCAGCGGCAGACGCCAGCCACGCCTTAGGATTTAACCACTGCATCATCGCGCCGGTCATAAAACCTGGTGGCTTATCCGTGTCCTGGTTATGAACCGAGCCATTATGCTGGAAAAGCTGGTAGCTTAAGTAAAGTAAGAAAAGTAGCCCCGCCCAACGTAATATTTCCTCCAGTAGCGGTAGTGCGTTCAGAAGTGAATAGAGCCCTGCTCCAGTCGCCAGGAAAAGTGCTAGAAACCCCAATGTCGCACCCGTGACGAAGATAAGCCCTTTGGCGATAGGGTAGTGGGTGCCGCTACTCAGGCAAACAAGGTTGACTGGGCCTGGGGAAATAGACGCGGCAAGGGCAAATGCAGACATTGGTAACAGTAGTGAAACGCTCATTGTTGTCCTCCTAAACAGAATCAAGAGCTTGCAAGAGCGCGGGAAAAGAGTATTGAACAAAATTGAGATGCCACGATATTGCGCAAGATTCGGGTAGGCCTGACGACACGGTCTGGTTAAGCTTGTGCTGTATTCAGAGAGCCCTGTGCTTTTCCTCGTTTAGCTTCGGTGAGAACGTCTTTATGAATGACTATGCCCGTATCGAAAAAGCGATGGCCTATATGGTGGCCAATGCCGCCAGCCAGCCAAGTTTGGAAACGGTGGCGGCGCAAGTACATTTGAGCGCTTACCATTTTCAGCGGCTGTTTTGTCGTTATGCGGGTATCAGCCCTAAGCGTTTTTTACAGGCGTTGACCTTGGAGCGTGGCAAACAACTGATCGCATCGTCAGAAAGTCTTACCAATACCGTGCATGCATTAGGGCTGAGCGGCGGCTCGCGGCTTTATGATCACTTTGTACAGTTAGAAGCGGTCACGCCGGGAGAGTTTAAGCGCCAAGGAGAGGGGGTAGAGATTGCGTATGGGGTACATCCCATGCCTTTTGGCGAGATGTTAGTGGCGATGACGCCGAGAGGGATTTGTCGAATGGCCTTTGTGGCGTCTACCAGCCAGGAAGCGCTGCTGGCGCAACTAGCAAAACAGTGGCCACGCAGTACGCTCTGCCATCGCCCTGACACCACTCGTTATGCGGTAGAGGCCCTGTTTACACCATTTAAAACAAAGTGCGCTAACCATTCGCCTGCCACGCTGTCGCTCCACGTGAGCGGTACTAATTTCCAGATTGCCGTATGGCGCGCGCTGCTTACCATTCCTGAAGGGCAGTTGGCGAGCTACTCGCAAATTGCTCAGGCACTTGGCACGCCGAAATCATCTCGAGCCGTCGGAAATGCGGTGGGTGCTAACCCCATTGCACTGTGGATTCCTTGCCATCGGGTAATCCAACAAAGCGGTGCGCTAGGTGGCTACCGCTGGGGCATTGAAACCAAGCAGCAGGTCCAGGCGTGGGAAGCGGCCCAGCATTCCCCCTTGCTTGAGCCGGATTAACTCTGAATTAATGCCCAAACACCGACCACCCAGTGTGTTGGACAAACATTTCCAACGCGCGTGTGCCCAACAAGCTATTGCCGTATTTATCCAGCCCTGGTGACCACACAGCCAGCGAACCACGCCCAGGAGCAATAGCCAAAATTCCACCGCCTACGCCGCTTTTGCCGGGTAGGCCAACGCGGAAAGCAAACTCCCCGGACGCATCGTAGTGGCCGCACATCATCATCAGTGAATTAATCCGCCGCGCCCGCTGAGGTGATACCACGCGTAAATCGCTCGGCTGATTGACGCCGTCAGAGGCCAAAAATAGCCCAGCGTGAGCAAGCTGTTCGCAACTCATGGCAATCGCGCACTGGTGAAAGTAGGTGCCGAGCACTTTATCGACATCGTGGCGCAGGCGACCAAAGGCTTTCATAAAATGCGCCAGCGAGGCGTTGCGGTCTTTATGCTGCATTTCTGAAGCTGCTACCTGATGGTCAAAGCAGATACTGTTATCGTCGGCGATATAGCGTACAAAGCTAAGAATTTCCGCCAGTGTCTCTTTAGGTTCGTGGCCCATCATGATGGCGTCAACGATCGCAATTGCCCCGGCATTAATAAACGGATTGCGCGGTTTACCGCCTTCGTGCTCAAGCTGCACAATGGAATTGAACGGGTCGCCAGAAGGCTCGCGTCCGACCCTCGACCATAATCCATCGCCCCATTTTCCCAGCGCAATGGTTAGCGTAAAAACTTTGGAAATACTCTGGATTGAGAACGGCGTGGTGGCGCAGCCTGCAGAGAAGCGTTGGCCGTCTACCGTAGCTAAACTGATAGCGAATTGGCTGGGGTCCACATGGGCAAGCTGGGGAATATAGTCAGCGACTTTTCCCCGCTCGGTTTCAAGGGCAAGCTCGGCGGCAATCTTATTGAGTAACTCTTGCATCTAATTCGAATTCGTTTGGCAGCGTGAGGCGCTACCCTAGCGGAAACTAGCACGCTTGTCTGCTCGAAGACGATACCGAAATACCATGGGCTATGCGCATTGTTGGGAGATCTTGTACGTTGCTAACGACCTGTTCCGCGGCTACAGTTCGGCTACTTTCAGCAAGGGCCGACGGGCATGACCACATTAATGATTCAGGGGACTACCTCGGATGCAGGCAAAAGTACGGTGGTTGCCGGGCTTTGTCGCGTGTTAAAGCGCCGTGGTATTTCAGTTGCGCCCTTCAAGCCGCAAAACATGGCACTTAATAGCGCCGTTACCAGCGACGGCGGGGAAATTGGCCGCTCCACTGCGCTACAGGCTCAGGCGGCGGGTGTGGTGCCCCATAGTGATATGAACCCTGTGCTATTAAAGCCGGAGAGTGATCGCGGTGCCCAAGTGATTCTACGCGGTCAAGTGCATGGCCATATGGATGCACTGGATTACCACGCGTTTAAGCGCACGGCGAAAGAGAGTGTTATGGCGGCATGGCAGGCCTTGGAAAGCCGCTTTGATGTCATCATTGCCGAAGGTGCGGGCAGTCCGGCGGAAATCAATCTGCGTAAAGGCGATATCGCTAATATGGGCTTTGCCGAAGCTGCCGACTGCCCGGTATTGTTGGTGGGCGATATTGACCGCGGTGGTGTGTTCGCTCAGCTAGTAGGAACACTGGCGCTACTAAGCGACAGCGAACAGGCACGCACAAAAGGATTTATTATTAATCGTTTTCGGGGCGATATTGCGCTTTTAGAACCCGGACTTGAGTGGTTAGAAGTACATACTGGCAAGCCAGTGCTGGGTACCTTGCCTTACTTGCAGGGCCTACTGCTGGATGCTGAGGATAGCATTGGGCGGGTTCACGCTGAAAAAGCTAATCACACCCTGAAGGTCATTGTTCCCGCGTTGCCGCGTATCAGCAATCATACGGACTTTGATCCGCTGCGCTTACATCCCCAGGTATCGCTTACTTTTGTAGGGCCAGACCAACCGATTCCACCTGCTGATGTAATGATACTGCCAGGGAGCAAAAGCACCACCAGCGATTTAGCCTGGCTAACACGCCAGGGCTGGAAAGAGGCGATTGCTCGCCATTTGCGCTACGGCGGCAAGGTGCTGGGGATTTGCGGTGGTTTTCAAATGCTGGGCGAGTGGGTGGATGACCCAGACGGCTTGGAAGGCGCGCCAGGGAAAGTAGCAGGTTTGGGGCTGTTGCAGATGTCCACACGTATGGTCGCGGGTAAGCAGCTGCGCAATGTCAGCGGCGTCATGGTGGGGCAAGAAGCGGCTGTGTCGGGCTACGAAATTCACAATGGTGTAAGCAACGGGAATGCACTCAATCGGCCGCTGTTTGATTTAGGTAGCCACGTGGATGGCGCTATCAGTATCGATGGCCAAGTGATGGGTACTTACCTGCATGGATTGTTTGACCACCCCGAAACCTGCCAAGCGTTGCTGACTACGTTAGGCTTAGAGAGTGCGGCACCTGTCGATTATCGTGCCCATCGTGAACAAGCGCTGGAGCGGCTAGCTGACACGTTGGAAGCACACTTAGATATAGAATCGATCTTAGCAATGATAAGGGCGCACTAAGCGCCCTTGATGTAGTACTGGTTGATTAAGTACTGATTGATTAAGTACTGGTTGATTTAGTACTGATTGATTTAGCCCTTATTCTTGCGGTGGGCGCTTTGCCATCAGGGTAATTTCGACGGTGCTGCCCCCGCAAATATTAGGTGACTCTGTGCAGGTGCGAGCTGGGTAGTAACCTGGTTCAAAAAACTCTGCGTAGATGCTGTCTAGTGCATTGATCTGTCGTAAGTCGCTCAAGTGAATATCGACGCGAACAACATCAGCTAAGGTACCGCCTTCTTGCGCTAGCATACGTTCAAGTTCGCGCATTACAAGGCGTGTTTCTTCTTTGACATCGCCACGGGCAGCTTTACCGTTAGAAAGGTCAGCAACGGTTAAGCCAGAAATAAACATATAGTGTTCGTCAATCACCATGTGGCTACCGGGAAACGATGGTTTGGGTAGCGTTGGGTCGTTAATAAACTGTGGCATTAGTGCTCCTTAGCGACAACATAAGCGTGTCGCACTGGTGGGACAATGCCTGCAGCGGCTAGTTCCTCTGGCCTCAACAGACTGGTGCTTCTTGTTGGTTTGCTCTACGCTGGCGGCTTTTTACAGCCTGCCAGTTATTGGGGCGATTTTAAATCCTCATGAGAGAGCGTAATGAAGGTAGTTCACATTAGTCAGAGCGCCCCGCGTGATGCATGTTTGGCAACGTTGTGTGCGCAGGTATATGGACAGCAAGCAGGGTTAACGCCCCTAGTGGTTTTTACTGGTACTAAAAATGTGCTGTTCGACCAAGAAGCGGCTCGTTTGTTAGCGGGTGTCGATGGTGACGGTAAGCCTCTGGCGTTAGCGTTGTTAGTGTTGGATGAAGCTGGCGAGGGAATGACGGTAACTCACGCTTGCGAATTTGTTGAAGGCGCTAAAGCACGCTTAATCAGTGAGTTAATTCTCAAAGCTCCGCTACGTGTTGAGGTAAGTGATGCTGCCCAAGAAGCGTTTTATCAGCAGTGCGGATTTAAGCGTTGGTTTGATGGCGTGAAAGGGCGACGCATTGGTTTAGGTGCCCGCCACCCAGCCAAGCATAGTGATGATCTAGCACTCACCTTGTGCCTGGATGAAGCGCTGATACTACGTCGCTTTAAGCATGACTCCGCTGCGTTTGCCGATGCCAAAGACGCTTTTTTATCAGGTTTAAACAGCTTCCCTACTACCTTGTAAGGCGATAGAGCACTCAGTGAGTAAATGGATAACGGCAGGGCGGCTACCCCTTGGCACCTGCTGCTCCTGATCTTTGGGTGTTATTACGCTGCTTCTTATATAGCTAAGACTAAAAGACGACGTTTACAAAAACGTCGTTTTTTTATTGCTATGTTGTCGACAGTTTGAATGGTTTTATCGGTTTTTAAGCGTATTTTTCGCTTATTTAACCCGTGTAGGATTATTTTCTAGCCAGTATGTCAACAATATTTGGGTCAGCCATAAAGGGGGTATGCACGAAAAGTCGAATATTAACTTGGTGGATAGCTAAGTAAAAAGCACACATCTAACAATAACAATACTCACAAGGATTCAATAATGAACAACCAGACACCGTGAGGAATCGTCGTGCTGCTCAAACGAAAATATGGGGAAGAACATCCCTACTGGCCCGTTGGCCCATTCAAAGTTCGCCTACCCTTTATTCATTTCCGCTGGGAAATACCTGAGACCATCCAAGCGCTGGTAATGTTTGTTATCGGGCTAGGGATGATTCCTCTATTAGAACAATATCTAGGGCTTCCTTATGAAGTGGCGTTGGCCTACGTCGTCGTGTGCGGCATTGGTTTTATTCTTCCCCCGTTGTTGGGTGTTCCGTTTGTGGCCGGTTGGATCACGCCCGCGATACCTGTAGTGCTATTGTTTATCGGCCAGTTTGAGCCGGGGCCGGAAGCAATCCGCGCGATGGTAGCTCTACAGCTCATGGTCACCGCAATTTTTCTATTTATGGCGGTAACTCGGTTAGGAACAAAGCTTGTTAACAGCGTGCCGGATTCAATCAAAGCAGGCATTTTGCTCGGCGCAGGCATTGCGGCAATTAGCGGCGAGATTAGCGTTGGGGGCAGGCTGTACGAAACGCCTATTTCGCTGGGGATTGGCGGTTTAATTACGCTTTATGTGCTGTTTTCACTGTCATTTCGTGACTTGACTGAGAAGTTTCGCTGGGCACGCAATATCGCCGCCTACGGCATGGTGCCGGGGATGCTAATCACCATGGCGATTGGCTGGGGAGTTGCCGAATACCCGATGCCTTCGGTTGAGTGGGGCATTGCGATACCCGATTTTGCCGGTATCTGGGCCTACCTACCGTTCACCATTGGCGCGCCGGGTATTGATCTTCTGGTGGCGGCAATCCCAACGGCTATCATCGCGTACATCATTGCATTTGGTGACATTATTGTTGGTCAAAGCCTTATTAAGCGTGTCGACCATTTGCGTCCGGATGAAAAAATCGAGGTGAATGTCGATCGGGTACACCTAATTACCGGGTTGCGTAACCTGATGCACTCCATGTTTGCCCCTTACCCTGGGCTGGCCGGGCCGCTCTTTACCGGAGCGATGGCAACCATCGCAGAACGCTATCGCTATGGCCGCGGGGCGATGGATACCATCTACTCAGGAGCATCAGTGTTTTGGATTGTCGGGTTTCTGGCACTGTTCTTATTGCCGTTAGTAACGCTTTTCCGCCCTGTGTTGCCAATTGCGCTGTCGATCACTCTGTTGATTACTGGTTACCTATGCATTGCAGTGGCAGTTGAGCAAATTAAGAACGCCACCGCCATGGGCGTTGCCGGGATTATGGGCGTAGTGTTAGCCACCCACGGCGCAGCCTGGGGGCTGGGTATTGGGGTAATTCTGTACTTCATGATTGAGCACCGTTCACGCAGCCATGCCAATGATGAGGCTGAAGAGCCTATCCATGTAGAAGAAGATATGGCGGTAGAAAAGGAGTTGGTGGTTGAAGCCGAAGAAAAACCAGCCCGCTAGTTAAGTATTAGTTAATGCAAAGCTTGCGTTAACGTTAGTCTGTTTGAAAACCGGTGGGCTATAGGCTCACCGGTTTTTGTTGGAACAGTGCGTTCCACGATTGGCAACAAAACTCCATGCTCTTGTCATGATGTTGTTCGCTAAGCTCGCTAAAATAGTCATATTGTTGATTACTGAGGTCGAGGAACCGCATATGGCGCTAGCAGTGATGGATACTAATAAACGCTATGGAGTGGTCAGCCGCCTGCTCCACTGGGGGATGGCACTATTATTTGTATGGCAATTCAGCAGTGCTGCGGCGCGGGTGTTTTTTGAGGACACGCCGCTCGAGTCTTTTTTATGGGGTACTCACAGCCAAGTGGGCGTTGTGCTCCTGGCGCTTGTGGTCATGCGAGTCGCCTGGGCGTTAATCAATACATCGCGCCGTCCGCCATCCGTTAGCGTGATGGCTAAACTGGGTCATTTGGCGCTTTACGGGCTAATGATTGCGGTGCCGACCATCGCGCTGATTCGTCAGTACGGTTCAGGCCGAGCGCTAGATGTGTTTGGAATTAACCTAATGCCTGGCTTCGATGGTGAAAAAATTGCCTGGATGACAGATCTTGGCGGTTTGTTGCATGGTGAACTCGGCTGGGCACTGCTGGCGTTGATTGTGGGACATGTGGTGATGGCAATTTTGCATCGAAAATTGACTAACCACGATGTGCTGTCACGCATGACTTAGTGATAAGGTGTTAGCTAATTAAGCGAACAAAAACGGCGCGTTCAATTGAACGCGCCGTTTTTTTGGCTAGCGTCGAGGCAGGGGAAAGCGTTCGCCGTGACTGTGTTACTTGGCTAGCTCGCGCATCGCCGTCTCCAGGCCTTCCATGGTCATGGGGTACATACGGTCATCAATGACGTCGCGAATTAACTGGGTCGAATAGGTATATTCCCAGGCACTGGGTGGCATGGGGTTTAACCACGCCAAGCGTGGGAACGTCTCGGTTAAACGTTTCAACCACACGCCGCCTGGTTCGTCATTGAAGTGCTCTACGCTGCCGCCAGAGTGAGTAACTTCGTAAGGCGACATGGCGGCATCACCGACTACCACCACCTGATAGTCCGCCCCGTAGGTGTGCAACACATCCATGGTCGGGATGCGTTCGTTACGGCGCCGCATGTTATTGCGCCAAACCCCTTCATAAAGGCAGTTGTGGAAGTAATAATGTTCTAAATGCTTGAATTCGGAACGTGCCGCTGAGAACAGCTCTTCGCAGACGCGAATATGATCATCCATCGACCCGCCGACATCTAAAAACAGCAGCACTTTAACCGCGTTATGACGTTCGGGGCGCATTTGGATATTGAGCAGTCCCGCATCCCGCGCGGTTTCGCGTATGGTGCTGTCCACATCAAACTCATCCAATGCGCCTTGGCGGGCGAACTTGCGCAGCCGCCGTAAGGCCATTTTGATATTGCGGGTGCCAAGTTCAAGCGAGTCATCATAATCGCGAAAGCGTCGCTCGTCCCACACCTTGGTGGCGCGACGGTGGCGCGAGCCATCCTGGCCAATGCGTATGCCTTCTGGATTGTAGCCATACGCCCCAAAAGGGCTGGTGCCACCGGTGCCAATCCACTTGTTGCCACCTGCATGGCGCTCTTTTTGCTCTTCTAGGCGCTTTTTAAAGGTCTCGATCAGCTCCTCAAGGCCGCCCAAGGATTCAATTTTGGCTTTCTCTTCGTCGCTGAGCTGTTTTTCAAATTCGCGCCGCAACCATTCATCGGGAATGAGCGCCTCAATGGCCGAATCCATGTCTTCAATGCCTTTAAACCAGGCAGCAAAGGCGCGGTCAAAGCGGTCAAAGTAGCGCTCATCTTTGACCATGACGGTACGCGCTACTTGATAAAACGCGTCCATATCGGCAAACACGACGCCTTGTTCTACCACGGCGTGAAGGTCGAGCAATTCGCGCAGTGAAACGGGCACACCGGCACGTTTGAGGGCATCAAACAGACCAATAAACATGGCTTAGCGCCCCGTACTCTTTTGGCGACGCATCATGAACGCTAAGCGCTCTAGCAGGTGAGTATCCTGCTCGTTTTTAACTAGCGCGCCCGCCATTGGTGGCAGGGCTTTGGCTGGGTCGCGGTGATACAGCGCCTCCTGGGCCAGCTCGTCGGCCATGAGCAGCTTGAGCCAATCGACAAGCTCCGAGGTAGAGGGCTTTTTCTTGAGCCCTGGAGCGTTGCGTAGATCGAAAAACACTTCCAAAGCTTCGCCGACCAGCTTGGGGGCGATATCTGGGAAGTGGACATCCACAATGGCTTGCATGGTCTCGCGGTCGGGGAACTCGATGTAATGGAAAAAGCAGCGACGCAGGAAGGCGTCAGGCAGTTCTTTTTCGTTATTTGAGGTGATCACGATAATCGGGCGCTGTTCGGCGCGGATGGTTTCGCCGGTTTCATAAACATGAAACTCCATACGATCCAGCTCTTGCAGCAGGTCATTGGGAAACTCGATATCCGCTTTGTCGATTTCATCAATCAGCAGAACCACGCGCTCGCCCGCGGTGAAGGCTTCCCACAGCTTGCCGGGCTTGATGTAGTTACCGACATTTTCCACCCCTTCAACGCCCAGCTGGGAATCGCGCAGGCGGCTGACCGCATCATACTCATAAAGCCCTTGGGCGGCTTTGGTGCTGGACTTGATATGCCAAGTAATCAGCTTAGTGCCCAGGGATTCAGCGAGTTCCTCGGCCAGCAGGGTTTTACCGGTGCCGGGTTCGCCTTTAATAAGCAGTGGACGCTGCAGCACGACCGCAGCGTTGACCGCCTGTTTGAGTGCATCAGTTGCGATGTAAGAAGAGGTAGAATCAAACGCCATGGGGAGTGCCTCGGCTTGTCGAAACGAGTTGTTGAAAAATAGATTCAAACAAGTGTACGTGAGGGTAAACCCCAAGGCCAACTAACGACAGCTTCTATGCAGTCAGCTCAAGGTGTTTGTTCATTTTTGGTTATCTGCGCTAAGTAATCCACATCGTGCTTATGTAGGTAGTCACGTATTAGTTGTCGCACTACTTGCGAGGGCGTCAGATCCTGTGATGCACATAGCTTTTCAAAGGCCTGTTTCTTTTGAGGATCTATGAGCAGCGTGAGCCGAGCAGTCTTCTTTTCCATTACCATCTCTCCATAACATTAACATTTAATGTTAATGCGCTATCTTTGTTATCGCAATGACTTAGCCGTCACCACACTAGAGAGTATCTTGTGTCAATTGCATAAAATTATAACCACATGTTAATGTCATTAACATAATTACGCTCTCTAGGCCGACTGCTTTGGGCAACGCTTTCCCGGCAAATGTGCTGCATTGCAGAGAGATCGATTGCCAAGATGGGTGACTATAAAGAGGGCTAGCGTATGTCGCGCCAAAAATTTCCCGTTAACTTTCCTATTGCCACTGGGCTTCGCGCCGCGTGGCGGGACGGTTATGGATTCGCTGATTTACGCAGAGATGTGATGGCAGGCCTCACCGTTGGTACCGTGGCAGTGCCTCTGTCAATGGCCTTGGCAATCGCTACAGGAGTGCCCCCTCAGCACATGGTCTTTACACCGCGATTGTTGCGGGTGCCATCATCGCGCTAACGGGCGGTGCCCGTTTCAACGTGTCTGGCCCGACGGCTGCCTTTGTCGTCATCCTTTTCCCGATTGTCCAGCAGTACGGGCTAGGCGGTTTGCTCATAGCATCAATGATGGCTGGCGTTATCTTGATACTGCTAGGCGTTACCCGGATGGGCCGACTGATTCAATTTGTTCCTTACCCAGTCGTGCTTGGATTTACAGCAGGCATCGCTGTTGTGATTGCCGTTCTGCAGGTGCCGGATTTCCTCGGCCTGGAAACAGGTAAGCTTGGTGAGCACTTTGTCGAGAATGTCACCGTTATCGTCTCTTCCATGCCCACGTTAAACCCGCTTGAACTGAGCGTGGGCGCCTTCACGTTGATCGTCATGCTTATCTGGCCACGCCTACACATACCCATCCCTGCGCCTCTTGTGGGGTTAGCTGTCGGGGCGTTTGTCGCTTATGGGATGAACCATTGGTTGAGTGGTCCCGGCGTGGGAAATGCTGTGGAAACGATAGCGACCCGTTTTACCTGGGAAATAAATGGAGAAACAGGTCATGGAATCCCGCCAATCGCGCCAACGTTGATGGCCCCTTGGCGTTTGCCAGGGGTCGATGGTGAGCCTCTGCAGTTAAGCTTTGAACTGATACGGGCACTTTTAGGCCCAGCGTTTGCTATTGCGATGCTGGGAGCTATCGAATCGTTGTTATGCGCGGTTGTGGCAGATGGTTTGACGAAGACCAAGCACGACCCCAATGCTGAGCTGATCGGCCAGGGGTTGGGAAATATTGTTGCACCTCTTTTTGGTGGCATCACCGCAACGGCTGCGATTGCGCGCACGGCCACCAACATTCGTAGTGGGGCCCGCTCACCGATATCTGCTGTGATTCATGCGTTCGTTGTTTTACTTGCAGTCGTTGCACTTGCTGGGCTGCTCGGTTTGGTGCCTATGGCAGCCCTTGCCGCACTGCTGTTTATCATCGCGTGGAATATGAGTGAGGCACGTCACTTCCTGAAAACGCTACGTTCAGCCCCTCCAGGGGATGTGAGTATCCTTGTGATATGTTTTGGCTTAACCGTGCTTTTCGATATGGTTCTGGCCGTTGCGGTGGGCGTTGGGTTGGCCGCTGCTCTGTTCATCCGAAGAATGTCCATGCTGACTCAGACTGATCAAATTGATGTTGACCATCACTCTACAAACCATGGGCTGCCCGCAAAGGTGGCAGTTTATGACATTAATGGCCCGCTGTTTTTTGGGGCTGCGGAAAAAGCGCTTAAATCACTGCATCTGATCGACCCGGCGATTGAAACAGTCATTATCGATATGCACGATGTGCCAAGTATGGATGGCACCGCCATTGTGGCTTTTCAGTCATTAATCGCTGAAATGAAGCATCAGGGCGTTAGACTGATTATCGTCGGCTTGAAAACAAGAATCATCGTTAAATTGCGCCGTGCTGGTATTCACAAGGTGGCTGGGTCATTGACGTACTGTCGTCATTTGGAACAAGCAAGCGTCGTGGCCCAACGCTGGCAGAAAGAGCACGCTTGATCGTCTGTCTAGTCGATTCTGTTTAACAGCACAGCACTCCTAAAGGCCGATAAGCGCGTCAGTGTCGATTTATCATCCTTGCCAATTGGGGGGCACTATTCCTTGGCGCTGCATTTGCCGGTAGACCGTAGGCCGTGAAACGCCTAGTGCACGGGCAACCGCGCTAATATTCCAGTGGTGTTGCTTGAGCAGGTGGGTAAGTGAGCCTGGCTGAGATTCACTGACATCGGCTACAAGCTGCGTCGCTTCGTGGCGAGTAATTCGTTGGCTAAGGCACTGTTCTGGCAGGTCGTGAACGGTTATTTCGTCACTTTCTGAGGTTGCCAGGGCAAAGGCGAGGGCATTTTTAAGCTGACGAATATTGCCGGGCCAGGAGTAGGCGAGTAGTGCACTGATGGCATCTGCGCGCAGGCGCGGCGATACGTGCGTGGCGCGTTCGGTGGCGATGTCTTCAAATACGCGGCGAATAACATACAGTTTATCGGCGCGTTCACGTAATGCGGGTAAGCGCAGCTGCGCGCCGTTAAGCCGGTAATAGAGGTCTTCGCGGAATTCTCCTTGCTGAATCATTTCTTCGATATGTCGATGGGTTGCTGTAATAACGCGAATGTCGATTTTTACTGGCGTGTTAGCGCCTAGCGGCATGACTTCCCGTTCGGCCAGCACGCGTAACAGCCTAGTTTGTAGCGCTAACGGCATATCGCCGATTTCGTCTAGAAACAGCGTGCCTCCATGGGCCTGAGGAATAAGCCCACGCATCCCTTTTGAACGGCCACCGGTAAAGGCGCCAGGTTCGTAGCCAAACAGTTCGCTTTCAATCAATGACTCGGGAATGGCCGCACAATTAACCGCAATAAACGGTTGTTTGGCGCGATTGCCGCTTTCATGCAGTGCGCGTGCGACCACCTCTTTGCCGGTGCCGGTTTCGCCGCTAATCAATACGTTAACGTTGGTTTCATTGCGCAAACGTTCGGCCAGCTTTTGCACTTTGCGCATGGCGGGATCGTCGGCACCCAGCCGGGCTAAGGGTTCCGGCAGTTCAGAAGCAGGCGGTGTTGTCCGTTGTGCCATGCGGGGGCGGCGGGGTTCCAGCAGGCTAATAAAGTGGATGGTGTTGCTGGCGCGAGCGCGGAAGGCACGCAATTGATCATCAGTACCGCTATTAATACTGAGTATATCGGCGATCTCACACTCAAATAGTTCACCCAGCATTGGGGTGTGATTTGCAGACCACGGTGGCCAGCGATGCTGGTGCTCGGCGATGAGTTCGCGGCCTACGGCGTTGGCGGCGATCACCTGTCCATTCTCTTCAATGGCAATTAAGCCACGCCCGTTGACGTGGACAAATTCTCGGGAAGTATCTAGACGCACCATCAGGCAGTCGCGGTAGCGCTGAAGAAAATAGGCATCCTCAATCATGCGTGCATAAAGCGTTACTAGCGATAGGCTGAAATTCTGACTTTCGTGTTGCGTAGGTGACTGCAGCGCGGAGATATCTAACACGGCCATCACATTACCCTGAGGGTCAGCAATGGGGGCGGCGGTGCAGGTCAGTGAAATATGGGAAGCATCGAAGTGTTCCTGGCGGTGGCAGATGATGGCCTGGCGATCATGTAAACAGGTGCCAACAGCGCAGGTGCCAGCAAAGCGTTCGTCCCAGTCAGCGCCCAAGTAGAGGCCTGCTTTGCGTAATTGCTGATCCTGGTTGGGATCACCGCGAAACTCAACGGTAATGCCGCGGTGGTCGGTGACCAGTAGCACGTAGCCAAGCTGGGCTATTTGTCCATAGAGCTGGTCGACCCCGGCGCGGGCGACATGCAGTAACTCGTCAACAGACTCGCGGTGCTCAATCAGGGTTTGCTGAGGCACTACCCGTGCTGGGCGTGGGTGAGTGGGGTCTAGCTGATAGTCATTTAGGCAGCGCAGCCAGGAACGACGAATGGTGGCCTGTGCAGGTAAGCAGGGGGCGTCTAGCCCTTCACCGAGCTGAAAAATATGCTCGATATGTCGACGCTGTTCAGACTGAAGCTGTGTAGTTGCCTGAAACTGTTTAGTGGCGTGCGTGTGATGCAGCATGGCGTTACTCATTGGGCGCTGTTGTTATTGTTCTTTTAGCCTATGCGCTTTGCCCCCAGAGTCAACGTGGGCTGCTTACGCCGTTAGTCGTGCGTTACACCTGTAACGTTTAGCTGTAAACAGCGTGACAGGTGTACGACTCTTTCGCTGTTTTATCTATTTGTCTGCATGTAAATAAATTATATATTTTTCAATTGCTTATTTTTTATATGGTTGGTTTGGCACGGCGGCTGCTATGTATTGGGTGCATCACCGTTAACTCAACAATAACAACTGCACATGGGGTACCCGCTATGTCAACGATAAAGGCACAAGGCCCGCAAGCCGCCACGGCAACTGTTCAAGGGTGGCTTCGCGATTTTGATGCTGCCCTTCAAGGCCAGGATGTTGAGCGCGTGCTGTCTCTGTTTGGAGACGAGTGCTACTGGCGTGACTTCCTTACGTTTACCTGGAATTTAAAAACTTGCGAAGGCAAAGATGAAATTCAGGCCATGCTCAATGCCACGCTCAATAACGCACAGCCTACGGATTGGCAGTTAGACGGCGAAGCCACTGAAAACGGCGACATCTATGATGCGTGGTTTACTTTCAAAACAGCGGTTGCCAGTGGTAAAGGCTATTTGCGTCTTAAAGAAGGCAAGTGTTGGACGCTGTTAACCACCATGCAAGCGCTGAATGACTACCCTGAGCAGTGCAATCACCATCGCCCAAAAGGGGCCGAACACGGTGCCAATAAGCAGCGTGAAACGTGGTTAGAGTCACGACAGCGTGAAGAAGCTGAGCTTGGCTACACTCGGCAGCCGTATTGCGTGATTATTGGCGGCGGCCAGGGTGGCATTGGCTTAGGCGCACGGCTAAGGCAGCTGGGCGTGCCAACAATCATCATTGAGCGAAACGAGCGCGCGGGAGATTCCTGGCGTAACCGCTATAAGTCACTCTGCTTGCACGATCCAGTGTGGTACGACCACCTTCCCTATATTCCATTCCCAGATAACTGGCCTGTGTTTGCCCCTAAAGACAAAGTGGGCGACTGGTTGGAAATGTACACAAAAGTGATGGAGCTCAATTATTGGAGTTCCACTGAGTGTCAGAATGCTAGCTATGACGAGGCCGCAGGGGAGTGGGTGGTTAAGGTTAAGCGCAACGGCGAGGAGATCACGCTACGACCCAAACAGTTAGTGATGGCTACCGGTATGTCTGGGATGCCCAATGTGCCGACATTTCCAGGGGCGGAAAGCTTTGAAGGTGAGCAGCAGCACTCTAGCCAGCACCCAGGGCCGGATGCCTATAAAGGCAAGAAATGCGTCATCGTGGGCTCAAACAACTCGGCCCACGATATTGCCGCAGCGCTGTGGGAGCACGATGCTGATGTCACCATGCTGCAGCGTTCATCGACCCATATTGTGAAGTCTGATTCGCTGATGGAAGAGGTGCTAGGGCCGCTTTATTCGGAAGAGGCGGTGGCAAGTGGGCTAACCCATGAAAAAGCCGATCTGGTGTTTGCCTCGATCCCGTACAAAGTATTACCGGATTTCCAGCGCCTCGCCTTTGAGGCGATTAAAAAGCGCGATGCCGAGTTTTATCAGAAGCTTGAGAACGCAGGCTTTATGCTTGATTTCGGTGACGATGAATCGGGGCTGTTTTTGAAGTATTTGCGCCGTGGTTCAGGCTATTACATTGATGTAGGGGCTTGCGATTTGGTCGCCAGTGGCGACATCAAACTGCGCAGCGGCGTGGGCATCGAACGCATTAACCCGCACTCCATCACGCTGACAGATGGCAGCGAGCTTGAGGCTGACCTGATTATCTATGCCACCGGTTATGGCTCGATGAATGGCTGGGCGGCACGGCTTATTTCTCAAGAAGTGGCCGATAAAGTCGGTAAGTGTTGGGGGTTAGGTTCCGACACCACTAAAGACCCCGGTCCATGGGAAGGTGAACTGCGCAATATGTGGAAACCCACTCAGCAAGAGGCACTGTGGTTCCATGGCGGCAACCTACACCAGTCGCGGCACTACTCACGCTATCTAGCGCTGCAGCTAAAAGCCCGTATGGAAGGGTTAGACACCCCTGTTTATGGCCTGCAGCCAGTTCATCACAGAGCATAAGAGAAGGAGTAGCAAATGAGTGAGTCAACCATGCAGGCAGCGGTTTGGTACGCAGCGAAAGACCTTCGTGTTGAGCAAATGCCAATACCAACGATTAACGACCCTCATGAGGTAAAGGTCAAAGTAGCGGCGTGTGGTATTTGTGGTAGCGATTTGCATGAGTACGCTGCCGGGCCGATTTTTATTCCAGTCGATAAACCACACCCCATTAGCGGTGAACAAGCACCGATTATCATGGGTCATGAATTCGCCGGTGAAGTGGTTGAGATAGGTGACAACGTAACGCGGGTTAAAGTGGGGGATCGCGTTGCCATAGAGCCGATTCTTTCACCCAATAAGGATGGCGCTTATCAAATGGAGCGCTATAACCTCACGCCGCTATTGGGCTTTCATGGCCTTTCCGGCGGCGGCGGTGGCTTCTCGGAGTTCACCGTAATGGGTGAGCACATGGTACATAAGCTGCCGGATGACCTCAGCTTCGAACAAGGGGCACTCGTGGAACCCGCGGCGGTTGCCTTACATGCGGTGCGCCAAAGCAGTTTAAAAGCGGGAGATAGCGCGGCAGTGTTTGGCGCAGGCCCAATTGGGTTAATGACCATTGAAGCGCTGAAAGCTGCGGGTGCCGCTCAAATTTACGCCGTTGAAGTCGCGCCTTCACGTAAAGCCAAAGCTGAAGCACTTGGTGCAATTGTGGTTGACCCGCAGCAAGAAGATGCCGTGGAGAAACTGCAAACGTTAAGCAATGGCGGCGTTGACGTGGCGTTCGAGGTGACCGGGATTCCGGCAGTGCTGAACCAGTCGTTGCATAGCACCCATGAAGGCGGCGAAGTCATTGTGGTGAGTATTTGGGAGGGAGAGGCAAGCTTCCAGCCAAATGACCTAGTCATTAAAGAGCGCACCATGAAAGGGATTATTGCCTATCGCCATGTTTATCCGGCGGTGATGGCACTCATGCAGCGCGGCTACTTCCGCGCTGAAGATATGGTGACTCAACGCATCCCGCTAGCAGATATTGTCGAGGAGGGGTTTGAAGCACTGTTAAATGACAAGGCGCAGGTGAAAATCATCGTCACGCCTTAACCCAATAGCGGCGTTAATCACGCTAGGTTGACGCATTGTGAGGCAGAGGTGCCCAAAAATGTGCAGTGCTGGTGCATTTTATTTGCTGCAATGCGTCGTAACACTTTTGAAAACCAGTAACTTTATATTAAGTAATTGTTTTAATTGAGTTATTAAAAAATTGGCACGCAGATCGCTATATATTAAGTAAGCAGCAAATGAATAGAGTTGATAGATGAACTAGGTCTCTCTCCCTTCTTTGCTACATCGCCCCAGCTTGTGCTGGTAAGCGATACACCGAGTGAGCTGGCGTGCTCCACCTGGGTCCCCTTCGGGGGACTTTTTTTATGCGCCCGACCTAAATGTCGGGCGTGTTGTGTTTGCGTTATGGGGTCAGGTTTTGCTGGCTGTTCTCCGTCACGACAATGTTATCTTCAATACGAATGCCGCCACAGTTGGCTAGCAAGTCAACGAGGCTCCAGTTGATCGGTAGCGTTTTGTTGCGCAAGGGCTCTAATAGCATTGGGATATAGTAAAACCCAGGCTCTATGGTTACTACCATGCCAGGGCGCAGTGTACGGGTTAAACGTAGCGCTGGATGCTGTTCAGGAGCAGGGGCGAGTGTTCCGTCTGGATGACGCAGCCCTGCCACATCGTGAACCTGTAATCCCAACGAATGCCCTAATCCGTGTGGGCAAAAGGCCCGCGTAATCCCCTCATCAACTGCCTGTTCTGCACTGCCCTGGAAAAGATCATTGGCAATAAGAATATCTGCCAGCAAACGATGCATTTGCTCATGTAGCGCAATGAACTCCACGCCTGGGGCAACGCTTTCTACCAGCGTATCTTTTAACTGATTAATATCATCAATTAAGTTGCGATAGAGGCTTGGCGCGTCAGGTCCAGCATAAGTGCGTGTAATATCCGCGCAGTAGCCGCGAAAACGGCGTCCAGCGTCAACCAGCAGGCTATGTCGCTTCGTAGGGCTGCTTAAGTCGTAGTGTTGGTAGTGTAATACGCCTGCATGGTTATTCAGCCCAATGATGTTCTGATAGGGAACATCGGACTCCCGCTGTCTGCTGGCAGCCAAGTACGCCAGTTGAATATCTAACTCAGCCGATGCGCCAATAAACGCCGCCTGCGCTGCTTGATGTCCTGCCATGGCGAGCCGGTTAGCTTCACTCAAACAGGCAATCTCATAAGCAGTTTTAAACATGCGTAGTTCGTCTAGAGCGTTAACCAGCGGTTGCGGTTGGTACTGTGCGTCTAGCGCGAGTTGTGTGGTGGGATCAATATCACCGATCACAGCAGCGCGGCCAGCTAGCGTTGGTAGTGGTTTTTCGCTACACAGTTGAATATCAAACTCAGTAACCCACGGCTCTTCAGGCAGGTGGGTAGGCAAATGCCAGAAATCAGCTGGCGCATACAGGTGTAGCTGCGGGCGTTTTTCCGGTTGAATTAACAGCCAGCTGTGCTGGATGTCGGCCATGCCTACCCAGTGCATAAAATGGCCGTAGGTTTGGAAGGTGGGTGCTTGATCATCGCCAAAGTGTGGGTTGGCGTGGCCGCTGTAAATGGCCACGCTATCGAGACGGTGACTGGCTAACAGGTCTGTATAGGCTTGCTGTAAATGTGCTAAGTGGTCGCGCTGCAAGTTAAACAAAGAAGCTGACATTCAGGTGGGGTCCTTTTTTAATGGCGGCTAGACTAGGATCTTAGAGTTCGTTATCAAATTAGGCGTTGGTGCTCATCGCTGGTTTAACTGCGTGGCGGAGCGATCTCACTCCACAAGCTATCCAGCTCGGCGTGATGCTGGTTCTGGTGACGGTATAGGCGCAGCTCCATCGGTACGTCCCAACGGCTATCGCCTGCTCTAACTAATGTTCCGTTGGATAGCTCAGCAGCTATGTTGCGTTCGGGTAACCAGCTCATGCCATAGCCAAGAAGAACCAACTCTTTAATGCCCGCCGCATAGAGGTTTTCACTTTGCGCCGTGAGGTAGGTACTCTGCGGTAGACGAGCAAGATGCGCCTTTACCGCTGAGCCTAATAAGCCCCGCTTTGGATAGGCCAGCCAAGGCGCGGGCTGCTGGCGTGAGCCGGGTAGCAACGCGCAAGGTGCGCCATTCATATCTAGGCCTGTGACAGGAATTAAACGTTCGTGACCAATGACCCGATACGTGCAGGCACTGGTATCAATATCTAAATCGCACCGCCCGATGGGCCAATAGCAGATAGCTAGATCGCACTCTGCTCGGCCAAGCGCTTGAAAATAATCGCTTGCTACCCAGCCAGTTGCGCGTAAATAGGGCTGAATACGTTCTTGCCAGCCCGTAGACGCAAGCCATTCTGGCAAAAACTGCGGTAGTAGACTTTGCGGAGCAGCCACCATGATACGCCGTTGTTGTCCGGCGCTGATTTCACGCACGCGGTCACGCGTCAAGCGCACGCGATCGGTTACCTGCTCGCAAAGCGTCAGGAACTCTTCTCCCGCGGGGGTCAGCGAAAGTGGCAACGTTTGCCGGTTGATCAGCGTTACGCCCATCTCTTCCTCTAGCAATTTAATGCGCCGTGAAAAGGTGGGCTGTGTAACATGCTGCTCATCCGCTGCGCGGGAGAAGTGTCGCGTTCTGGCCAGGGCAATAAAGTCTTCTAGCCAGCGAATTTCCATGTCTTACCTCGCAGTGATGCCAAATATAGTGCTGTTGTTGAAACTGGCGTCATAGGCGGCCTTCTTCAACAGCGTGGCACGCAACACGAGTGCCGTCATCTTGGGTTTGCAGGGCGGGAATTTCCTGATGGCAACGGGCGTTGGCGTAGGGGCAGCGGCCATGGAATACACAGCCGCTTGGTAAGTTGACCGGTGTAGGCACTTCGCCGGTAAGACGAATATGCTGCGGGCGATCATCTTTTAAGCGCGGAATTGCGGAAAGTAGCGCCTGGGTATAAGGGTGACGTGGTTTAGCAAATAGTGTTGCTGTCGTTGCTACTTCACATACGGTGCCTAAATACATCACGGCTACCCGGGTGCCAAAGTGCTCAACAACGGCTAAATCGTGGGTGATGAATAAATAAGTTAGGTTACGCTCTTGTTGCGCCTCCATCAGCAAGTTGAGTACTTGGGCTTGGATAGACACGTCCAGCGCTGAAATAGGCTCGTCGGCGACGATAAATTCAGGATCAACGGCTAGGGCGCGTGCAATGGCGATACGCTGGCGCTGGCCGCCGGAAAATTCATGCCCAAAACGCTTGCCCCAGTCGGGGTCAATGCCTACTGAACCCATAACGTCCTGAACCTTTTCAAGTATCTTTTCACGGTTCCAGTTTGGGTGGTGTAGGCGCAGCGGTTCTTCCAGCGTCTGCTGAATTGTCATCCGGGGGTTAAGCGATGCGTAAGGGTTTTGGAAAATCATTTGCATGCGCTTGCGATAAGGCAAGAGCTGGCGCGAGCTTAAGTTGTCGATGCGCTGTCCGTCATAGCGAATCTCACCCTCTGTGGGGGTGAGTAAGCCCATAACTGTTCTGGCAACAGTGGATTTACCACAGCCAGATTCACCCACTACACAAAGAGCTTCGCCGCGCTTGATATCAAGGTTAACACCGTTAATCGCGTGAACATGCTCTTGGTGACGAACTAGCTTGCCGCCTTTAAAGCGCAGCTGTTCCAAAAAATCCCCTGATAAAGAAAAACGCTTTTTTAGCCCTCGAATTTGCAGTAGCGATTCACTGCTCTCTTCGTTTTGAGTGGGCGTCGTTTGAGTAGACGACTTGGTTTGAGTAGGCATAGCTTGATTCGGCGACGTACTAGGGGTTTCTACCTGAGCACTCATTGTGTTTCCTCCTTCAGGCGACGATCTTCAAGCATTTCAGCCACCATATGGCAGGCAACACGGCAATTGCCGGATTCGACAAATTCAGGTACTTGCTGGGTGCAGGCAGGGCGTGGCTGACCATCTGCTCTATTGATGAAGTCGCAGCGAGGATGAAATGCACAGCCACTGGGTAAGTTAGAGAGTGACGGCATGCTGCCACGGATCTGATTGAGTTTTTCGCCGGGTGTCGCCATTTGTGGTAATGCATTGATCAGCCCTTGGGTATAGGGGTGCTGCGGATCATTGATAATTTCCCGCGTGAGGCCTTGTTCAATAACACGACCTGCATACATAACCAGCATACGCTGAGTGACCTGACTCACGACACCCAAGTCGTGAGTGATAAGAATCAAGCCCACATTGTGCTGTTCACATAGCTCAAGCAGCAGTGCCATGATTTCCGCTTGGATGGTCACGTCCAGGGCGGTAGTCGGTTCATCGGCAATGATAATATCGGGGTCGAGCAGCAGGGCGATGGCGATGATAATACGCTGACGCATACCACCAGAAAGCTCGTGGGGGTATTGATCTAAGCGTGTTTCTGGTGACGGAATCTGAACTTGGCGCAATTTATCCAAGGAAATAGCGCGTGCTTCTTTGGTGGAGATACGTCGATGGGCTTTTAAGCACTCGACCATCTGTTCACCAATTGAGAGCACGGGATTTAATGTCATCATCGGGTCTTGGAAGATCATCGAGATGCGGTTACCACGTACTTTGCGCAGACCGCGCTCAGACATGGTGTTAAGCGTCTGACCTTCAAATTTAATGCTGCCGCCCGCTATAAAGCCGGGTTTAGCGATCAGGTTAAGCAGTGAGAAAGCGGCGACGGATTTACCCGCGCCAGACTCGCCCACGATGCCTAAGCGTTCGCCGCGTTCCAGGGTGAAACTAACATCACGTAATGCGCGCACTTCCCCTTGGCGAAGGGCAAAACGAACGTCGAGTTGGGAGACTTCAAGTAGCGCCATGGTGTCCTCAGCCTTTGTAGAGTCGTGGGTTCATGACATCGCGCAGCCAATCGCCCAATAGATTGATAGACAGCACCAGCACAATGAGTACCGCACCAGGAATTAGGGTGATCCACCAAGACCCCGACTGTATATAGTCAAAGCCTGATTTAATTAGCGATCCAAGCGATGGGTGGGTTTCAGGCATACCCAAACCTAAAAACGACAATGCGGCTTCTGAAATAATGGCGTTGGCAATTTGCACCGTCGAGATAACAAAAATCGGTGAAAGCGTATTGGGCAAGACGTGTCGGAACATAATGCGCTTGCTGCGTAGGCCCATGACCCGTGCGGCATCGACATACTCTTTATTTTTCTCAGCCAGCACCGAAGCGCGCACCGTACGTGCATACTGAGGCCACTCGGCCAACCCAATAATCAAAATAAGCATGAGCACGGCATATTGGCTGTAAAACGCGCTGCCCATGGTGGCTTTCACCAGTGCACCCACCACGATAGCGACCATCAGGGTGGAAAATGACAGCTGTATATCAGCTAAGCGCATCAAAAAAGCATCGATGCGACCGCCTAGGTAGCCTGCCATTAAGCCGAATGTTACGCCGAGCAGTGCTTGAAGTATGACCGCGCCAAAACCAATCAGTAACGATACGCGGGTGCCGTAGAGAATAATCGACCATAAATCGCGCCCCTGGGCATCGGTGCCTAAGCTGTAACGCTCATCGGCTCCCTCAATCCAAAAGGGCGGTAACTCAGACGACATAATATCGATATGACGTAGATCATAAGGATCAGTGGGGGCTAGCAAGGGCGCTGCAAACGCTGCAATCACCAAGCAAATGAATACTGCGAGGCATAGTTGAGCCGTGCGGTCACGTTTAAAGCTGTACCATAAATAAGAGTCGCGCAGGCGTTCCCAGCGGCTAGGTGCAGTCGTTGTTGTGGGCGTTGTCATGCGGGCTTACCTGTCAGTTTTACGGTGGGGTTCACGAAGCCGTAGATCAAATCCACAATGGTGTTCGTCACCACGAAAATGACGCCGACAATCATCAGGTAGGTAACGATCAGTGGTATATCGGCTCGGTTAATTGCATCAAGGAACATCAGTCCCATGCCCGGCCATTGGAAAACGGTTTCTGTCAAAATGGTGTAAGCCACCATGGTACCAATCTGTACACCGCCAACGGTGATAACTGGCAGCATGGTGTTTTTAAGCGCGTGAACAAAGTAAACACGGCGCATTGAAATGCCTTTGGCACGGGCGTACTTCACGTACTCTGACTGCAGTACTTCCATCATTTCCGCGCGAATCAGGCGGATAAACAGCGGCAGCATAATAGATGCGAGTGAAACAGCGGGGAGTACCAAATGCTGTAAACCATTCCACGTGGCTAAGTTGGTGTCCCAGTGGCCTACTACATGCACTAAATCATAGCCGCGGCCAAAGGATGGCATATTACCCTCTGTCGATAGCAGGTCATTTAGCCAAGCTCCCCAGCTGGTACTTTCAGGAAACAGGGTGACGGTGATACCAATCGAGAAAATCTGAATCAATAAAATGGCGGTCAAAAACACCGGTATTGAAATGCCGATAATGGAAGCACCCATAAAAAAACGCGATATGAAAGAGCGAGGTTTTATAGCGCTATAAACGCCAATGGGCACAGAAAAAAGCACAATAATAAGCGTGGCCGCAAAAACGAGTTCGAGGGTGGCAGGCAAGTGACGAGCAATTACTTCAAGCGCAGGTTCGCGGTAGAAGTAGGAGTACCCGAAGTCGCCTTGCATCGCATTTTTCGCAAAGCGTGCATACTGAACTAGAAACGGATCATTTAAGCCTAAGCGTTCGCGAATGGCTTCACGTTCGCTTTCGGGGACCGACTGTCCGACCATCTGCTGTACAGGGTCACCCAGGTTATCCTGGATGGCGAAGGCCAGTACACTGATGACAAACATCACCAATATCGCGTGCATCAGGCGCTTGATTAAAAAAGCAATCATGGCGTACGCCACCTATGTCATAGGTTTAATAGAGAATTAATTGCAAGTAAGGGTTGAGCTTATGGTGAGGCTGTTAACCACATAAAACGCTTCGTTCCCCAGGGGGCTAGGGAACGAAGCATCCTTGCACGTGTAAAAGTAAGCGTGGAAATTAGCGATTAATGACCAGGTCACCTAGGTAGGGGAAGTCGAGGGCGTTAACAACCGGCTCGATTTCAATGCCGTCAGCAGCACCGTAGGCGAGGTTTTGCCAATGCAGCATGATGTAGCCTACGTCCTCATAAAGCATAGCTTCGGCTTCACTTAGCATCTCATTGCGTTTTTCTAGGTCGGTTTCACTATCTGCTGCTGTCACAAGCGCATCAATTTCTTCGTTACAGTAGCTGCCGTAGTTGTATTGACCAGCGCCAGTCTCTTCATCAATGCAGAAAGAGAGGTACTGGAAGAAGTTGGCGGTATCTTCGGTATCAGCGTGCCAGCCAATCATTGCTATGTCAGATTCGCGGGTATCGTATTCGGGCCAGTACTGAGCCAGCGGCATGGTGCGCAGATTAACGTTAATGTTGATCTGAGCCAGCATATTAGCCACTGCTTGAGCGATCTGGGCATCGTTTACATAGCGGTTATTCGGCGCGATCATGTCAACGCTGAATCCCTCTTCATAGCCCGCTTCTGCCATTAGCTCTTTAGCGCGTTCAACGTCGTAACGCGGTACTAAATCAGGATTGTGACCAGAGTAGCCCTCCGGAGAGAACTGAGCAGCTGGCGTGGCGAAACCACGCATTAGGCGGTCTGCAATGCCTTCTTGGTTAACTGCCAGGTCAACGGCTTGGCGAACACGCGCATCCTGGAAGGCTTCAACGCGTTCTTCGTTGAGCTGGAAACCAATAATGCGTGTACCGGCGATTTCAACTAAATGAGCATCGTTAGCCTCACGTACACGGTCTAGGTCGTTAGGCGGTACGGCATCGATGAAGTCAACGCCGCCTGACAGTAGTGCTGCCACGCGTGAAGCGTTTTCAGCAATAGGCGTCAGAATAATTTTAGAGACGTTACCTTCGCTGTCGGTATCCCAGTAATCTTCAAAGCGTTCAAAATCAACTCGAACACCTTGGCGGCGTTCAGTGATAATAAAAGGACCTGTGCCAGAAACGTTACGCGATGCAAATGAGTTGCCCGCTTTTACGATTTCTGCTTTTTCATTGCCGTCATCAGTTTCACCAGTGTAGAACTCACTATCCATGGGGAAAATATAAGTGGCAAGGTTGAGCAGTAGTGGGTAGGGCTCCGTGGTTGTAATTTCGACAGTGTAATCATCAACTGCTTCAGCGCTGGCAACGGGCTCAAAAATGGCGCGATAATCGGGGCTTTCTTTCAGACGTTCGATGGTCCACACCACATCTTTGGCGGTGAATTCGTTACCCGAGTGGAAGGTGACGCCTTCTCGCAGCGTCATGCGTGTAGTGGTTTCGTCTACTTGTTCCCACTCAGTCGCTAAGCGCGGCTCGAATTGAAAATCTTTTGTCCAACGTACCAGCGGATCAAATGCTAAGTGGGAAAGGCGCAGCATGCCGCCAGATAACTGCTCATGAATATCAAGTGTTTCAGGATCGGCTGAGTAACCAATGCGCAGGGTTTCTGCACTAGCGGTCATTGGCAACATTGCCGTACCCGCAACCACAGCACCAATGACAGAAGCCAATAGTGTTTTTTTAAACGTCATAATGTTTCCCTTTGTATTGTTTATTGTTCACTTTGCCGGTTAAACCTAGCGCTTATACACGCCAAATGCTTTTAAAAACCAGCAAAACAGACACGGTCAGCTTATAAGCTGTCTAACAACCTAATGCTCTTAAAACCTAGACTAAACATAGAGAGTTGGGGTTGCGTCATACAATCGAAATAATGAGAGGTATCATTCGTCTGCTGAATGACAGGGCTGGGTAGGGTCTTGGCAAGAGGGGGGATTAGACGAAGGTGGGGTAAGATGAAAGCCGCTACTCGGAACTTTAGGCCAAGAGCGGCAAGCAAAAAAGGGGCTTAAGCGAAGTGTTGGTGTAACCAGTGGTTAATAGCATCTGACTCGTAGAGCCACTCTTCCTGCCCGTTTTCATGATTAATTTTAAGGCAAGGAACTTTAACCTTGCCCCCGCCTTCTTGCAGGGCTTTTTTATGGGCGGGATCTAACTGAGCATCACGCAATTCGATATTTAGGCCCAGTCGTGCGATCTCTTTACGTACTTTGATACAGAAAGGGCAGGTACGGAATTGATAGAGAGCCAAGCGTTGACAGGCGGCATCGACTTTTGCCTGCTCTTCCTCACTACGCTCGACGGATTTTGGCGTTGATAGTTTCTCCGATATTAACATAACGGGGGCTAAAATCAGGCGAACACCTTTAAAGAAATAGCGAATCAAAACACGCATTGTAAGCTCCTCGGCAACACTAAGATGGGTCAGCAGTAGGATGTGTATGTATGATCGTATTTAAAAGATCATGAGCAAAAAGGTAGCCGCATCCTGCATCAAGCTGGACGTTTTGTCACTTCTGAACGAGCTTTTGCCTAGTTTTAAAGCCAACATCTGCCTTGAACTAGATGAGCAAGTTAACGTTGCATGCTAGTCTCACCAGCCTAGTTAACTAGTTAAGTAAGGAGCGCTTCACCTATGCGTCTGCATATTATCGGCATCTGCGGCACTTTTATGGGGAGCCTGGCTTTACTAGCGCGGGAGCTAGGGCATCAGGTAAGCGGCTCAGATACGAATGTGTATCCTCCTATGAGCACCCAATTGGAAGAGGCGGGGATAACCTTGATAGAAGGATATCACGCCGAAAATCTTGCTAATCAACCTGCACTTGTCATTGTAGGCAACGCGCTATCTCGGGGTAATCCAGAAGTTGAGGCGCTGCTTAACAGTGGTTTGCCGTATACCTCAGGGGCTCAGTGGCTGGCTGAGCATGTACTGACTGGCAGGCAAGTTATTGCCGTTGCAGGTACTCACGGCAAGACCACCACTGCTAGCCTTCTAGCATGGCTATTGGAAAGCGCTGGCTTAACGCCTGGATTCTTAATTGGCGGCGTGCCACGTAACTTTGGCGTGTCGGCGCGTTTAGGCAAGCCCGACAGTCCCTTTATTGTCGAGGCTGATGAGTACGATACGGCGTTTTTTGACAAGCGCTCTAAGTTTGTTCATTACCGCCCCCAAATGGTGGTGATGAACAATTTAGAGTTTGACCATGCCGACATATTTCCTGACCTTGCTGCGATTGAGCGCCAATTCCACCACTTGGTACGAACCGTGCCAAGCAAAGGTTGCTTGCTAGTCGCCGATCAACAGCCTGCGTTAGAGCGTGTCCTTGAAATGGGAGCGTGGTCACCTATCGAGCGTTTCGGCACGTTAGAGAGCAGTGAGTGGCAACTACGTTTAGAGCGCGCTGATGGCAGCCGCTTTCAGGTGCTTCACCTTGATGAAAACAGTGAAGAAGACGGTGTTGTCGAGTGGACATTAACCGGAGAGCACAACGCACGCAATGCGCTTGCAGCACTTGCCGCTGCGAGCCGTTGTGGGGTGAATCTTGCCCGCGCTTGCGCCGCACTTGCTCGTTTTCAAACGCCTCGTCGCCGTCAGGAGGTCATTGGGGAGGTGGGGGGGGTGCAAGTCATTGATGACTTCGCTCACCACCCAACAGCGATCGCGGCCACGTTAAAAGGGTTGCGGGCAGCCACTACCAAAGGGCGACTGCTCGCGGTGATTGAACCACGCTCTAACACTATGCGTTTAGGCGCACTTCGTGCCCAGCTAAAAGAGAGCGTTGCCGATGCAGATGCTGTCTTCTGGTTTCAACCGGCAGGACTCGATTGGTCAATGGAGGCGTTAGTGGCTGAGCAAGGCGAGCGCGCTGAGCTATATAGCGATATCGATGCACTTGTTCATGCGGTTGTTACTCAAGCGTCACTACTCGACCGTATTGTTGTGATGTCCAATGGCGGTTTCGAGGGGGTTCACCAGCGTCTATTGAGTGCGCTATCTGCCAAGGAGCAAACTGAGTGACAGACTTTAAACCTCCGGTGACGGTGGCGCTGACAGGTGCTTCGGGTGCGCAGTATGGTCTGCGCCTGATTGACGTATTAGTAGCATCAGGGCATGAAGTGTGGGTAATGATTTCCAAAGCAGCGCATATGGTCATCGCTACGGAAACCGATGTGTCGTTACCAGCTCAGCCGAAACGCTTAGTAGAAGCACTTTCCAAGCAGAGTGGTGCTCAGCCTGGCCAAATTCGCTGCTTTGGTCGTGAAGACTGGATGGCGCCTGTCGCATCGGGGTCTGGTGCCCCCTCTGCGATGGTGATTTGCCCCTGCTCTACAGGCACGCTGTCAGCAGTTGCGACGGGTGCGAGCAATAACTTAATTGAGCGTGCCGCTGATGTTGCTATAAAAGAGCGACGGACCTTAGTTATGGTGCCACGTGAAAGCCCGTTTTCCCCCATTCACCTAGAGCACATGCTGGCGCTAAGCCGCTTGGGTGTAGTGATTTTGCCTGCGGCTCCTGGCTTTTATCACCGCCCAGAACGGATAGAAGATTTGATCGACTTTGTAGTCGCCCGGATACTCAATCAACTGGGCATCACTCATCGCCTGATGCCGCGTTGGGGAGAGGGGTATGAAACCGCACCTAGCGATGCAGATAATGATGTAAACAACACGGAAGAGTAATGATGATGTCATGGGCGACGCTGTCGGTGTTTGTACCCACATTTTTATTCGTTTCCCTAACGCCGGGGATGTGTATGACCTTGGCGATGGTGCTGGGTATGACCCAGGGGGTGAAGCGAACGCTGTGGATGATGATAGGCGAGTTAATTGGCGTAGGCATCGTAGCCGCCGCCGCTGGGGCTGGCGTGGCAGCATTAATGCTACGTCATCCTGAGCTTTTTATTGCGTTTAAGTGGGTGGGCGGCGCTTATTTGGCTTATTTAGGCATCATGATGTGGCGTTCTAGAGGGCGTATGGCTATCCCTGCAGAGCTGAATGCCGGACCTGCTGCTGGAAGGCTACAGTTGGCTATTCAGGGGTTAGTGACGGCGGTGGCCAACCCAAAAGGATGGGCTTTTTTTATGGTGCTGCTACCACCGTTTTTAGATAGCGGTCGGCCACTAGCACCTCAACTAACCCTTTTGATTGCAGTGATTTTAATCATTGAATTTGCCAGCATGCTGGTCTATGCCACTGGTGGGAAAACGCTACGTAATGCGTTGGGTAAAAGTGGCAATGTACGCTTACTCAACCGCATTGCAGGAACATTAATGATAGGCGTTGGGGGTTGGCTGGCGTTGGGATAGACGACTGGCTTAGTGGCGTTGAACTGCTAAACAGGGGGCAGCAGAATAAGCCGTAGAGCTATTAGTGCACTGGTGGCAGCTAATAGTCTGACCCAGGGGCAGGGTGGTAGCGGCGCTCTAGTGCGGCGCTGCCAATTCAGCCGAACGATAGCGCATACCAGCAAGCCGAGGAGAGCACCGCCAATGAGGTCGCTCAACCAATGTACGCCTAATACTAAGCGCGACAATGCCATGGGTGTTACCAGGGCTATTGCCAGCCAATAAATCCAGACGCGTTGTTTGCGGTGCAATTCTGCTGCAATGAATGCAGCGGCTAACCCAATAACGACAACGGTCGTTGAGGTATGTGCACTGGGGTAGGAAAATGAGCCAATCAGATAGTCTGGTGTTTCTGGCCGGGCACGCCCGAAAACCATTTTTCCCGCTGTGTTGAGCAGCGCAATGCCACCAATGGCAAAGGTCCAATGGCAGAGTGCATCGATACGTTTGTGGTGTATCAGCCAAACAGCCAAAGGCAGAATCAGCGCGGCAATTCCTAGTGAGTCTCCTAGTTTAGCGAAGCCTAAGCTAATGAAATGAAGTGGCTCATTGGTTAACCAGTTAAACAGGCGCTGAGCTTGTAAATCTATCGCCAGCGGACCTTGATGATTCATTACTAGCAGAGTCCAGGCTGAGACACTTGCCAATGTGATGACAAACAGCAGTAGCGAGGCTAACGGTACTTCATCATTTAAGCTCATTGAGAGCCATGAGCGACGCATAAAGGGGATGCGACGAATAAGGCGTGCTGTTGCAAGGTAGAAAAAGCCATGGCGACCCACCTGGGCTCTTCCCCAGGAGAAAATCACCGCAAGCACGACGAGACTGGCGCCTAATGTAATGAGCACCGTTTCTATATTTTGGGGTAGATTGAGATGCTGTTGCCAGGTTCTACCCAATAAGTAGCCAGGCAATACGTAAGCCGGTGCCCATAGGGCAGCTGAGGCGATATTGGCCCACAAAAATGTGCGCTGAGGCATTCGCATCATACCCGCAATAAGCGGAATAATGGGGCGCACTGGGCCGACAAACCGGCCAATAAACACAGAGTGGACACCGTAACGTTCAAAAAAACGTACGCCGCGCGCCAGCCATTCTGGATGAACGGATAAAGGCCAACGATTGGTAACTTGTTTACGGTAGTGATAGCCAAGCTGGTAGCTAATGCCATCCCCTAAGACCGCACCCAGCAAAGCGGCACTAATAAGCCATGGTAGAGCAATAGCTTCATGCCCCGCTATAGAGGAGGCCGCAGTGATAAGCACAACGCCTGGAACCAACAAGCCCACTAGCGCAAGCGATTCAAGTAGCGATATCAGCGCAACCGCCAGCATTAATATCGCTGGTGAAAGCGACAGATCAAAAAGCGTATCAACCATGATAAGTCCCGCTCCATTTGATGATTATCAGGCAGTCGATAACGCCTTAGCACGTGCTTCCAGGCGGTTTATGTAGCGTTCAAAGCGCTCATTGCGGCACGGTAGGCAAACCGCTATGCAGGTTTCTAATTGTCCTGTTTCAACTAAAACGCACTGTGATAATGCGCGCTGTAGACGCTCCCTTACCAACATGGCACCACTTTCGCTTGTATCTGGCAATACGAGCCAGAACGTAGAATTGTCTGCCCGACCTAGAATGTCATAGTCGCGGCAGCGGCTGTTCACTTCATTGCATAGGGCACCCAGCAGCGCTGTTTTTGCACGTGAGCCAAACTGCTCTTCTGCCATATCAAGCTGAGGTAAATGCATAACAAGAACTGCCAAACGCTTGTTGAGCATTGCTGCACGTTGAAACTCATTATGCAGACGCTCTTTTAATGTATCGATATGATAGGCATCGCAATCGTTATCATTTGGGTCTGTTGCCCTTAACAAAGCGCGTTGTCGTGCATGCTCCCAGGGAGGGAGTGCTAATAACAGCATAAGAGCGATATAAGCGACTCCCTCTACCGGCGAGGCAGTGCCGTGACTATGTAACAGCCACCAAAGAGGGGCAGAAAATACAGCCAGTATTATAGCGCTCGATAGCGGCAATAGAAAAAATGCAGCGGTTGTCGGTAGGCCGATCCACAAACTAGAGACGCTAGGATGGTGATAGAAAGCCGCTAGGGTGATGATATAACTGCTGCATAATAATATAACGCGAGAGATAACAGTATTTAGCGTCTGGCTGTGATGCATCAATAGCGCTGCCAGTAACAGCAGCGTTACAAACATTGGCACTAAAAGGTCGCGATAATTCCCCATGCCATAAAGCCAGAGCGTGTATCCTGCCACTAGGATCACGCTGCTGGTATAAGCAAAGGTCATTAATTGCCTGTGCAGCGGCGGTGGGTCAATCATTACTATCTTCTCGTGGGTGAGGCGGGAAGTTGGCCAGCGTCTCGACCGTTAAACCTGATAACTCTAAGTCTATTAGCGGTAGGTGGTAGGAAAGCTGTTTTTCCGGAAGACCGGCACAGAGTAGTTTGCGTCGGTGGGCTGCCTCCTGGGAATTATGTGACAGCATTAAGGTGGCAAGTGTCTGGCTGTTTAAACGATAAACGTTTTCAAAGTTATAGGTGAGGTTGCATAGCTTTTGCGCGGCCGCCCAAAGCTGGTGACGCTTTACTTGGATAATTAACAGTTCTGCATAAATGGCTTCACGTTCAGAGCGGGTTTGTTCTCGATTAAGATCTCTTAACAGTTGCCCGCTTGGCCACAGATTAAGCCCTGGAATAAGCCGAAGGCGTGAGCGAATGGAGCCATTCATATCAATTAATTGACACGCTTTGGCGCTGGATAAAATGCTTAGTGTAATTAAAGCAGTTAAGAGTAAGAGTCCTTCAGGCAAGGAAAATAGCGGGATGATTAATAGCCAGCTCATCAGTGCGGCCAGCGCATTGAAGACTACTACCCAGCGCTTCTGAGGCAGCATAAACATCGCTGGCCACGCCCATATTAGCAAGCTGTGACGCTCCGGCGCTGCGGCAATAAGTCCTAGTAGCAATACCCCGGTGATTAGCTGCCAGGGTGGGCCCTTAGAGCGGCGGTGGCTAAAATCGAGCAATAACGCAGTAACGAAAAGCCAACCTACAGACAGCCAAAGCACTAGCGCAGCCATTGGCTGCGCCGTATGCGTCCAAAGCGCTAACACCAACGCGGCTGCGAACAGATTGGCTCTTAGTAGGCGTATTTTGTACTTGCTTTGCATGGTGGCTTACTATTCACCTCTACTTCAGGGTTGCCCATAGCATAGTCGGCTTGATGACATATCAGCGTCGTGATTAGGCAGCCGGTATAGCCACTATAACGCGTTGGTGGCGTAACATACTGCCAAACAGGCCTTACCACTACTATAGAATGCAACTTGCCTTGCATACGCAATATCACAGGGAGAAAGTATGAGCGGTTTAAACGCACAAGATGAAGCTCTTCAGCAATTGGCGGGGGGGGATGTGTCCGCTTATATCCAGGTGCTTGGACAAAGCGCTCGCGCAGCAGCTAAGGAGCTGCGTCGTGTTGACACAGGGTTAAAGAATCGTGCGCTTGAGGCAATGGCACTTCGCCTGGCAGCCTCTCGACAAGTGATATTGGAAGCTAATGCGCTTGACTTGCAGCGTGGAAAAGAGAGTGGCTTAGACACTGCGTTGCTAGATCGTTTAGCGCTTAATGATGCGCGTATTGAAGCCATGATCGAAGGCCTTCATCAGGTGGCCGCTTTGCCAGATCCTGTTGGAGAAATTGACGATATGCGCTATCGCCCGAGCGGCATTCAGGTGGGCAAAATGCGTGTTCCGATAGGCGTTATTGGCATCATTTATGAATCTCGTCCTAACGTTACTCTTGAGGCAGCTAGCTTATGCTTAAAGTCTGGTAATGCCTGCCTATTACGAGGGGGATCTGAGGCGAGTGCATCAAATGCCGCTATTAGCCGCTGCATTCAGGAAGGATTAGCTGATGTGGGCCTGCCCTCTGCGTCTGTGCAGGTCGTTGTCACGACTGACCGGGCGGCGGTGGGAGCGATGATTAGCATGCCTGATTATGTTGACGTCATTATTCCGAGAGGAGGAAAGTCACTGATCGAACGTATTTCCCGTGAGGCCACGGTACCGGTTATTAAGCACCTCGACGGCGTGTGTCATGTTTACATTGACACTACCGCAGACCCCGCTAAAGCGATGGCTATCGCGGTGAATGCGAAAACGCATCGCTACGGTACCTGCAATACGATGGAAACTCTGTTAGTTGATGCACCGATCGCCGATATTGTGCTGCCCGAGCTGGCGCGTGCTTACGCCGAGCACAATGTAGAACTACGTGGTTGCGAGCGTACACGGGCGTTGTTGCCGCAAGCAGCGTTGGCCACAGAAGAAGACTGGGGTGCTGAGTATCTTGCGCCTATTTTAGCGATTAAAGTTGTTGATGGTATGGATGAGGCTATCCAGCATATTGAGCAATATGGCTCCCATCATACCGATGCCATTGTGACTCAAGATATCAGTCTGGCGAGACGCTTCATGGCAGAGGTGGACTCGAGTTCAGTTATCGTAAATGCTTCTACACGCTTTGCTGATGGCTTCGAGTATGGGCTGGGCGCAGAAATTGGTATCTCAACCGATAAGCTGCATGCGCGAGGTCCGGTGGGATTAGAAGGGCTCACAACGCAAAAATATGTCGTGTTTGGAGATGGGCAAGTTAGGCAATGAATTCAACACCCACACGAATAGGTATGCTGGGAGGAACCTTTGATCCTGTGCATTTGGGGCATTTGCGAAGCGCCATTGAGGTTCGTGAAGCCCTGAAACTCGATCGTCTGCATATGATTCCAGCACCTCAGCCCCCCTTGCGTGGTACGCCTCAGGTTTCGCCGGTGCAACGCTTAGAATTATTAACGCTTGGTATCGGCGATACGCCCGGTGTAGTGGCAGATGATCGTGAGTTACGTCGAGAGGGGCCTTCATATAGCGTCGATACACTTGTCGAGCTGCGGCAAGCGTATGGTGATAGCGCTCGACTAGTGATGATTATCGGGTTTGATGCTTTTCTGCGATTAGCCAAATGGCACAACGTCAATCAGATATTCTCTCTGGCGCATCTGGTGGTTATCGCACGGCCGGGTTATAGCACCTCCTGGCCTGATGCGTTAAGGGAACTGGTGGGTGATCGTGAAGTCGATAGTGTAGATGAACTGATGCTATGCCCGAATGGCAACATCCTTACGTTAGCTCTTCCCTCTATGATGGCCATCTCGGCGACATACATAAGAGAGCGTTTGCAACAGGGCAAAAGCGTACGCTATTTACTGCCTGAGGCCGTTGAAGAAGTCATTCTTCAGCATGGTTTATATCATTCTCACGAATAGCGCTGGCAGTCATGAAAGAAGCCGTTACAATGGCCGGCTTACTGATTGAATCACCGAGCTTGCTATTGTTGAGCTTATTACGACAAGGGGTTGCCTTTAGGAGCCATGCACATCGATACACTTAAAAATCTAGCGGTTGATGCCCTAGAAGAACTTAAAGCACGTGATATTACCCAGCTAGATGTTTCCAAGCTGACTGAAGTTACCGATCTGATGCTGATTGCCAGCGGTACCTCTACCCGTCATGTATCTGCTCTAGCGCAGAACGTAGTCGAGAAAGCCAAAGCAGCAGGTCTTAAGCCTCGCGGTGTCGAAGGTGGTGACAATGCCGATTGGGTGCTGGTAGATCTGGGTGACGTAGTTGTTCACATCATGTTACCTGAAGCGCGAGTGCTCTATGATCTTGAGCGTTTATGGGCAGATTTGCCCAATGATGCTGGAGCGATTGGTGAATCACTGAAGCGGTTTGAAGAGCGGGCTACGATGTCATGAAGATTCGGCTGTTAGCGGTGGGTAACAAAATGCCTGGATGGGTGGAAGAAGGTGTTGAGACCTACCGCAAACGGCTACCGCGGGATTTCACACTTGAAATTGAAGAAATCCCATTGGGTCAGCGTGGTAAAAATGCTGATATCGTTAAGGCGCGTGCACAAGAAGCCCAGCGTATTCGTGACAAGCTTCGTGGTGACGAGTATATCGTGGCACTTGAAGTTAAGGGTAAAACCTGGAGTACCGAGCAACTGGCTAGCGAGGCAGATGCTTGGCGCATGCTAGGCAAAGATATTGTGCTGTTGGTGGGAGGTCCTGATGGTTTGGAGCCATCGCTCTCAGCAATGGCAGATAAAGCGTGGTCTTTATCGCCTCTCACGTTACCGCATCCTTTAGTACGCATCATGCTGGCTGAGCAGCTTTACCGAGCCTGGACCCTGTTAGTAGGTCATCCCTATCATCGATAATTGCTTTTCGTCTGATTTGAGAGTCATCGTTACCCATGCCTAAGCGCCGTGACACGCTTAAAAACCCTGAGCAAGAATTACGTATTTTTCGTGTCAGGGCGCTGCTTGCTGTTCTAGTAGTGATTGTTTTGACGGGATTGTTGACCGGGCGGTTAGCATATTTACAGATCGTGCAGCACGATTTGTATAGCACTCGCTCTGAAAAAAACCGTGTTCGCGTTGAACCGCTACCACCTAATCGTGGGCTGATTTACGATCGCAATGGTGTTCTTCTTGCTGAGAACCGTCCTACCTATAACCTCACATTAGTCCGCGAACGTGTCGATGACCTAGACGAAACGTTAGCTCTTTTAGTGGAGCTTCTAGACTTACCTGAAGATGACATTGACGCGTTCAATGTGCGTTCAAGGCAACGTCAGCGTCCGTTTCAGCCTGCGCTATTAATGAGCGATTTGAGTGAAGACCAGATCGCACGGCTAGCGGTGAATCGACATCGCCTGCCAGGGGTTGAAGTAGAAGCCCAGCTGCTCCGTTATTATCCCGACGCTGAAATGATGGCTCATGCACTAGGATACGTGGGGCGCATCAACGCAGAAGAGTTGCAAACTCTCGATGCTGGGCGATATGCGGGGACACACTTTATTGGTAAAACCGGCGTTGAGCGTTTTTACGAAACAGAACTGCATGGCCAAGCCGGGCTACGTAAAGTGGAAACGAATGCACGTGGGCGTGTACTTAGAGAGCTTGGACGTACTGACCCAGTGCCTGGGGAAAACCTTACGCTAACGCTTGATAAGTCAATGCAAATGTTGGCGTATGAGCTGTTGGATGGAAGGCGTGGTTCTATCGTTGCTATCGTGCCTGGCACGGGTGAAATTCTCGCGATGGTCTCGACACCTGGTTTCGATAGTAATCAATTTGTAACGGGAATTGATGTCGCTTCCTATCGAGGCCTACAGGAAAATATCGACTTGCCGCTGTTTAATCGAGCCATTCGTGGTCATTACCCGCCAGGTTCAACTATTAAACCTTTTTTAGCGCTTGCGGGGCTGGTTGAAGGGGTTATTACCCCGGATAGTACCATTAGCGACCCAGGATTTTATCAATTACCTAATGATTCACGTCGTTATCGTAACTGGCTACGCTGGGGGCATGGGCGGGTCGATATGGAGCGCTCGATTGCTGTTTCAAACAACACGTATTACTACTCACTTGCCCATGACCTAGGTATAGATAATCTGCATGAGCAAATGTCTAATTTTGGCTTTGGCCAGCGCGTTGCACATGATGTTCAGGGTGAAAGTACTGGACTAATGCCGTCTCGTGATTGGAAGCGCGCGCGTTTCAATCAGCCCTGGTATCCCGGTGAAACACTTTCAGTAGGTATCGGCCAGGGCTACTGGCAGGTAACACCGTTACAGTTGGCGAGTGCAACTGCCACCTTGGCAAATCGTGGTCATTGGGTAAAACCGCGTCTTGCGTTAGAAATTGGTGACGAACCCGTAGCTCTCGATTTGCCGGACACGCTACCTGATATTCAGTTAGATAATGAGAATTGGTGGAGTCGTGTTTTTAGTGGCATGGAAAAAGTTATCAGTGGTAACGAAGGCACCGCACGGCGAACAGGAGTAGGGCTTGAGTATCGTATGGGCGGTAAATCAGGTACTGCCCAGGTATTTTCGCTGGGGCAAGATCAGCGGTATAACGCTGAAGAGCTTGAGGAGCGCCTGCGCGATCACGCGCTCTTTATGGCGTTTGCACCGCTTGAAGATCCACAAATTGCGGTATCAGTCATTGTTGAAAATGCCGGTGGAGGCAGTACGCATGCTGCGCACTTAGCACGTGCGATGACGGATGCATGGTTATTAAACGATGATGCGCCGGACGTTGAAGAGGTTAAGGAAGTACTGGAAGAAGATACTGCTAACGTGGAGGGCAATTAATGCGGTCATGGCCAGCGATTTCTCATCCGTTACGCCGTTACCCCGTCCGCCCTCCGGATAGCGGTATTGCTAGGCGCAAAAGCATTTGGGAACGTATCCATCTTGATCCATGGCTATTAGGTTTGTTGCTGTTGCTAATGGGGGGTGGGTTGTTAGTGCTTTATAGCGCTTCTGGGCAACGTATTGATACCGTAATTGCGCAAGCGATCCGTTTTTGCATAGCTATTGTTGTTATGGTCGTTATTGCGCAATTTTCGCCGTCTACTTTTTTGCGCTGGGCCCCCTTAGCATATGGCGTTGGGTTGGCCATGTTATTGGCGGTGGAAATTGCTGGTGATGTGGGTATGGGGGCAAAGCGGTGGCTGGTCATCCCTGGTGTCATTCGTTTTCAGCCGTCAGAAATGATGAAGTTAGCAGTGCCGTTAATGGTTGCCGCGTATTTGAATCGGTGCCAACTGCCACCGCGTTTCAGAGATATTGTAGTATGCGCGGTCATCATTGGTTTGCCCGTGGTACTCACCGCTATCCAGCCGGACCTTGGAACATCATTGTTAGTGGCTAGCGCAGCGGTCATTGTAGTGCTTTTGGCAGGTCTTTCCTGGCGTTTAATTGGTTTGATCGGGGCCTTAATAGCGGCAGGACTTCCCGTTTTATGGATGAATATGCATAACTACCAACGGCAACGGGTCTTAACCTTTTTAGACCCGGACAGCGATCCATTGGGGTCAGGTTGGAATATTATTCAATCAACCACGGCCATAGGTAGCGGTGGCTTGTGGGGGAAGGGGTGGCTAGAGGGAACCCAGTCTCAGTTAGAGTTTCTACCCGAGCGACATACTGATTTTATTATTGCCGTTTTAGGTGAAGAATTTGGCTTAGTCGGCATGCTGGTGCTACTGGCCCTTTATGTCATGATTGTGGCACGAGGTCTTTGGCTGGCTACTTCTTCCCAAGATACCTTTGGGCGACTATTTGCTGGCAGCATTATCCTGACATTTTTTATCTATGTATTCGTTAATGTGGGCATGGTGAGCGGTATTTTACCTGTCGTTGGCGTACCACTGCCGCTTGTAAGCTATGGAGGGACATCCAGCGTGACCTTACTGGCAGGGTTCGGTATTCTCATGTCAATACATGCCCATCGGCGGTTGTTACCGCGTTAATATCAAATGGATAAGCAGCGGTGCTTTTTCACAGGAGTGGTGAGTTAATGAACTGGGCCCGAATTCAAGCAGGCGGCTGTGTGACAGCTATGCTACTGGCGTGTTCTACAAGTACCTGGGCTGATGGTGCGTCGACGTTTGATCCGCAGCAGCACGCAGGCACTCAACTGTTAGTTGACGAGTTAGCAGCGCAAGGAATACCCGCAGATTGGCTAATCGAAACCCTCAATCAAGCCAGTTTTAGCCAAACGGTGTTAGACGCGATGGAAGGCGCTGCCGAACGTCGCTTAAGGTGGCATGAGTATCGCGATATATTCTTAACACAACAACGCATTGAAGAAGGCGCTGATTTCATTAATGAGTACGAGGATGCCCTTGCACAAGCTGAAGATGTGTATGGCGTTCCTCCTGAGGTTATTGCTGCCATTATTGGTGTTGAAACCTATTACGGTAAGCATAAAGGCCGCCATCGTGTACTAGACTCATTGGCCACACTGGCGTTTTACCACCCGGTTCGTGGCGGCTTTTTCCGAGGCGAGCTAGCGGCTTTTCTGAAAATTGCCTACGAGCAAGGCGTCGAAGCTGATGAGCTTTATGGATCGTATGCAGGGGCAATGGGGTATCCCCAGTTTATTCCTACTAGTTATGAGGCCTATGCTGTTGATTTCGATGGCGATGGTATACGAGATTTATGGGAAAACCCGGTTGATGCAATTGGCAGTGTGGCAAATTACTTCGCTGTACATGGCTGGCAGCGTGATGGGGTCATTTATCATGAGGCCAATGGTCCTGATGTAGCCCCTGAATCGCTGCCTATTAATCAAACCAGTAAACCCGTGGTTACTGTATCTGAATCAATCGAGGCTGGCATTGAACCACAGAGTGCGCTTGATCCTGAGTTACTTGTAGTGCCTTTAAGGCTAGAGCTTGCCGATGAAAGTATCCGGTATCGTTTAGGGGAGTATAACTTTTACGTTATTACTCGCTATAACCATAGCCATCTCTATGCAATGGCGGTGGCGGAATTATCGGAAGCCATTGAGCAGCAAGTTGAGGACTAAACATGAGAACAGTGCTGTCTGAAGCTCGCAGTATCGGTGGCGCAGTGGTCATCATGGCGTTGGTTAGCGGTTGTGCCAGCCAGGAAGCCAAACAAAGTAGCGTTGACAAGAATCAACCAATTAGCGCGCCTGCCTCTACTAGTACAGGCGGAGCGAGTGGTGGTGTGCAAAACAGCGGTTCATCAACAGGTGAGCGCTATGCTATGACTGGGGATGCCTATCCGTTGGAGCCGCCGGATGTGAGCAAAGTGCCAGATGCAGAGCCTCGTATTGAACCGCTTTCACGTGCTGGAAATCGCTCCACCTATGAAGTGTGGGGAGAAACCTATCACGTATTGCCAGACGCAAAAGGCTATGCTCAACAGGGTACGGCTTCTTGGTACGGTGAAAAATTTCACGGCTATGCCACGTCAAACGGTGAAATTTATGACATGTATAAAATGTCTGCTGCACACCGTTCGTTGCCATTACCCACTTTTGCGCGCGTGACCAGCTTAGATAACGGCCGCTCTGTTATTGTTCGCATCAATGATCGTGGGCCTTTTCATAGTGATCGTGAAATTGACCTTTCCTATGCAGCGGCTGCACGGCTAGGCTTTTTAGATAATGGCACTGGCGCCGTTCGCGTTGAGGCTATTGAGCCTGAACAATGGCTGGCACAGCAAGGTAGGGGGGGCAGTAGTGGAGCAGCTAATGCAGTTTCCTCGATACCTCCTGAGGTGAATGCGCAGCCTGTAAGAGAGGCTGCTGTACAGCGATCAATGGCAACCGATGATGCCATTTATCTACAAATTGCGGCGCTGGGTAGTGAAGAGGGTGCTCAGCAGTTACAGCGGCGCCTGGTCGATGAGCTGCCGCATAAAGTACGGGTGATGAGTGATACAGGTGTGCACCGTGTGCAAGTCGGGCCAGTGAGTCCTACGCAGGAACCCCAGGCACGCGAAGAACTACGTCGGGCTGGCTTTCCACAAGTATTTATCGTGAGATAGTTCACCCCATTTATTAGCTAAAATAACGTGCTTTGTTAACGTTTTTTATTTTTTTATGAGAAGTTAGTAATGAATGTATTGATGTCTATTCGCCGTACTGCCGGGCTTTGTTTGTTTGCGGTTTTTGCCGCGGTTGTTTCTCCGGCTGTTGCTCAGGTGATCCCCCAGCCGCAGACAATTATTCCTTCAGCCCCTCAGCTTGCAGCGAGTTCCTGGATTTTGATGGACGCTAACAGCGGCCGGATTCTTGCTGAGCATAATTCTGACGAGCGTTTGCCGCCAGCAAGCCTCACCAAGCTGATGACCGCTTATTTGGTAGAGCGTGAGTTAGATCGGGGCACGATTAGCTTGACGGATATGATTAATGTCAGTGAGAAAGCTTGGCGTACCGGTGGCTCCAAGATGTTCATTGAAGTGGGAGATCGTGTCTCTGTCGATGACCTGCTGCATGGTATTATTATTGTGTCGGGCAATGATGCAAGTGTAGCAATGGCTGAGCATCTGGCTGGCGGTGAAACACCCTTTGCCGATTTAATGAACCAGCACGCGACGCGTCTGGGGATGCATAACACTAATTTCCAAAATGCGACGGGTCTTCCTGGCGATAATCATTACTCAACCGCCCGGGATATGGCGCTGTTATCACAGCATATTATTAACGACTATCCTGAGCATTACGCTATTTACTCTCAGCGCAACTTTGCTTTTGGTGGTATCGATCAACCGAACCGTAACCGGTTGTTATGGCGTGATCCTAGTGTCGATGGCTTAAAAACTGGGTGGACAACGGAAGCGGGTTATTGTTTGGTTTCTTCGGCTCAGCGTGATGGAATGCGTTTGATTTCAGTCGTGATGGGTACCAACTCGGAAGAGGCGAGGGCGCAAGAAACGCAAAAGCTCCTAAGTTACGGTTTCCGCTTCTATGAGACGATGAAGCTCTATGAGCGGGGTGCTGTACTTGCAACGCCGCGCATTTGGGGCGGCGATAGTAACGAGTTACGTGTAGGCGTGGATGAAGAAGTATTTATGACGCTACCGCGTAATCGTAATGAAGAGCTGCGTGCCCGTCTAAATTTAAATGCTGATCTTCAAGCGCCAGTGGCTGTTGGCGATGAAGTGGGTACCTTAGAAGTTTATTTAGGTGAAGAAGTGGTGGGAGAGCGCCAGTTAGTGGCTCTTGAAAATGTCGAAGAGGGCGGTTTTTTTAAGCGCCTATTTGACCAAGTGAGGCGGTTTTTCAGTGGTTTGATCAGTAACTTTACCGATTAACAGAAGCACGCTTAAGTGCAAAATTTTTCTATTTTGCACTTAAGCTATTAATCTTATAAAGCTGTATTGCACTCCTATTTTATACACACATATCCATATTCCGTGTAAAGGCGAGTTATGAAAAAAGGCGCGAAAAATGGACTGAGAGATTTACGTCAGGCCGAAGTAACCGAGCCACCTAAAATCACATTTCCCTGTGATTATTCATTAAAAGTAGTCGGTGATGCTGCCGAAGATTTCCCTGCCTGTGTTTGCCAAGTAATCATCAAGCATGCCCCTGACTTCGATGAGGCTACTCTTCAAGTGGTCGAGAGTCGCAACGGTCGTTTCCAATCTGTACGTGTCACGATTGTAGCTACCGGTGAACCTCAGCTAAGCCAACTTTTTGATGATTTAAAAGCGACGGGTCGCGTACATATGGTGGTATAGCCATGGTTAGCCAACCAATAGAGCTGCATCGTCTTGGGCATCGCGCTTACTTACCTGTATGGAAGGCAATGCGTGAACTCACAGACATTCGGGATGAAACAACGCCTGACCAGTTCTGGTTAGTAGAACATGATCCTGTTTTTACTCAAGGCCAGGCGGGTAAGCCAGAGCATGTATTAATGCCTGGTGAAATTCCTGTAGTCAAAACGGATCGTGGCGGGCAAGTGACCTATCACGGCCCCGGCCAAGTAGTACTCTATCCCTTACTTGATGTGCGGCGTGGCAAAATCGGTGTTCGAGAACTAGTCACTGCGTTAGAGAACTCAGTGATTGATGTGCTTGCTCTCTATGGCGTGGCTGCTTGGGCGAAGCCTGATGCACCTGGTGTTTATATTGATACGCCGCAGGGTGAGGCAAAAATCGCCTCGCTGGGGTTACGTATTCGGCGGGGCTCAAGCTATCACGGGGTGGCGCTAAATATAGACGGTGATTTATCACCCTTTGGCAGGATTAACCCGTGTGGCTATGCGGGTATGCAGGTGACTCGGTTGGCAGATGTAGTATCACTGCCAATCGATCACTGTGTAGGCGACCAGTTAGCGTCTGCATTAGCTGAACAGCTACAGCGTGAGTTGCAGCCTGTTAATTAAGCAAAAAAAACTACCTGCACGCAGGCTAATTGACAATAGTGATTGCGTGCAGGTCATCAATTTACATTGATCTACTTACATTGGTCTATCCAACGTTGAATGCAGGAATACGATTTGCATCAGGTTCTTGGCCAGGAACTGTGGCGGGTGAGGCGAGACCGAGATTGTTTTTCTCAAAGACGCGATCGGCGCGATAACTAGAGCGCACTAACGGACCGGAAGGCACTTCCATAAATCCTTTTTCTAGGCCAAGCACACGATAGCGATCAAACTCTTCAGGCGTGACCCAGCGCTCTACAGCCAAATGGTTTTTGGTTGGCCGTAAATATTGCCCCAGCGTCACAATATCAACGCCAATCTCTCTTAGGTCATCAAAGGTTTTAAGAATCTCTTCCTCTGTCTCGCCTAAACCAAGCATCAAGCTTGTCTTGGTGATGATATCAGGTCGATACTGTTTAGCATGTGCTAGTACATCCAGCGTTTTACGATAACCAGCGCGAGGATCGCGTACTTTGCTAGTGAGGCGCTCAACGGTCTCTACGTTCTGCGCAAATACTTCCAAACCTGAATCCACCACCCGCTCAACGGCTGCTTTGTCAGCGTCAAAGTCGGGTGTTAATGCTTCCACGACTACTTCTGGTGTGCGTGATTTAATCGCCTTAATGCAGTTGGCATAATGGGTAGCGCCACCGTCATCCAGGTCATCGCGGTCAACAGATGTCAGTACGATGTAACGGAGTCCCATTAGCTCGACGGATTTCGCTGTATTCTCGGGTTCATCTAAATCTAGCCAGCCTTTCGGGTTGCCCGTATCTACCGCGCAGAATCGGCATGCGCGCGTACAAACAGACCCCATCAACATGATAGTGGCAGTGCCATTGCTCCAGCATTCGCCCATGTTCGGGCAGTGCGACTCTGCACAGACAGTGCTGAGGCGGTGCGTCGAGACATTTTTTTTGACTGCCTCGAAACGTTCGCCCCCTGGGATCTGCGCGCGCAACCACTTGGGTTTACGTTCGAGATTGAGAGGAGATTCTGTCTGTGCTTTACGCTGTTTCATGCCGTCTTTGATGACGGACATGCCATGCTCATTACGGAATTTTTCGCCGCTAGGAACACGGGTTGTGGGGTTATTGCTCATAGGAGAGAGCCTCTTTACTGTGCGGCAGGCAATGCCCAAATGTTGTGACGCCTAACCATGCGTTACTACAGCTTGCTACGGCGTGGCGTGTAAAGCCCTTTGCGTTGACTAATGATTTGCCTTCGCGAGTACATTCCGAACCCAAAATACGCTAACTGATACATAGGTAGTAGAGTAATGTAACATACCTCTCAGTCGACAAGACACTACGCACCTGTGATCCACCTTACACCACACCTTATGATTTGCTTTGCTAAATTGCCATCATGGGCAAACAAGAGACGCCATGGCTCGGTAAAGGGCTAGAGGGAGTTTTAAAGTACTGCCGATAATCTGAAAGATGCTCTTTGGTAAAGCGTAAAAAAAGATCAGCAACCGGGGTCGGGAAATGGTCGCGACGGTAGACAGTGCACCATGAGCGCCGAATAGGAAAATTAGGCAATGGCAGCGCTGATAATAGCCCTTGCTCTAGCTCAAGCTGAACTGCTAAACGAGGCAAAACAGCAACGCCTAGGTGAGCCATAACACCTTGTTTAATTGCTTCATTCGTGCCTAATTCAATGCGGTGGGGAAGGCCAACCTCTTGATCAGCAGCCAGTTGTTCAAAGGCGTTACGTACCCCAGATCCTGGTTCCCGCATTAACACATAATGACGTGCAAAGTCGGTTAAGGTGGGTGTCTCCATGTGAAGTAATGGATGGTCTGGCCAGACTAACGCGATCAGTTCATTTTCAAGAATGGGCATCACCACTAGGCCATCATCCTCTGGCACCATCGCCATAATCACAACATCATCTTTTTGCTCTGTTAAACGCTCTAAAGCCTGGCTCCGGTTGCATACTTTAAGACGGATACGCACATCGGGATAGCGCGCCCTAAAGCGCGCTAGTAAATAAGGCACCACATATTGAGCCGATGACACCGCGGCAATATTGAGTTCGCCACGAATGTTTCCATTAATATCTGAAAGATTCATCTGCAGTCGAGAAAGTTGACCAAAAATTTCTCGTGCAGAGATAGCCAAGGTGTCCGCCGCAGGTAGCACATAAAGAGTTTTACCGGCATATTTAAACAGTGGATGACCAAGAGCAAGTTCTAATTGGCGGATTTGCGCGCTGACTGCAGGCTGAGTAAGCCCTAACTGCTCTGCAGCGCGTGAATAGGAGCGCTGGCGGTGAACTGCCTGAAACACCTGTAATTGTCGGAAGGTTAAACGATTGAGCAGTGTAAGGGATGACATAACAACCTCTAGGTATACACCCTCCTAAGACAGAAAGTGCTTCAAAACAAAATCTCAGTATCATGCTGGAAATGCTATCACCAATGATGTGCAAGCGTCTTTATGGCAACAATCATGAAATTGCAAAGGTAAGCATCGACGTTAAGCGGCGAGTGGCCTAAACTATATTGCATTGCAGCATCATCGCTTCGGGACAGATGCTTCGCATCAACCCAATGGGAGAATTTATGAACTTTCTCGCTCATCCTATGTTGCCTGGCAGCGCGCTGAAAAGCCTGTGGCCAGGAACGTCTGATCAAATGGCTTCACTACCGGGCGGCGAGGCCCTTGCTAGCATGGTAGATCCGTTCGGATTCGGACGGGCTGCAGCGAGCTACTGGCGCGATAGTATCGAACGTAGCGTCCTTTATTGGGATGTTATGCGCGAGCGCGGAAATCAATACCTTGAGCATATGGAGCAAACCAAGCCGAACGTGCTGGGGTTTGATACCGAAGTGCTCATTGATGGTCGTACGCTTCCGCATCCAACTAACTATGAACTGTTGAGAGTTCTTCCCCCCAGTCATATCCAGGTTAATCCTGAAAAACGGCCGTTTGTTGTTGTCGATCCTAGGGCTGGCCATGGTCCAGGTATCGGAGGGTTTAAGCCTGATAGCGAGCTTGGGGTTGCTTTGAAGGCTGGCCATCCTTGTTACTTTATTGGCTTTCTGCCTTTCCCAGAGCCAGGTCAAACCGTTGAGGATGTGGTAGAAGCGGAAATCGCGTTTTTACGCCATGTCATTGCTTTACACCCTGAAACCGCTGAAAAGCCAATGGTAGTCGGTAATTGTCAGGCGGGCTGGCAAATAATGATGGCTGCAGCGCTAGAGCCGGATGTGTTTGGCCCCATTCTTATTGCCGGTGCTCCGCTTTCTTACTGGGCGGGGGAGCACGGCAAAGCGCCGATGCGCTATACCGGCGGGATGACGGGTGGTAGCTGGATTACCGCGTTAACCAGTGATATTGGTAATGGCCTTTTTGACGGTGCGTGGTTGGTACAAAACTTCGAGCGTCTTAATCCGGCTAATACCTACTGGAAAAAGCAGTACCATCTTTATGACAATATTGACACCGAATCGAAACGCTATCTGGAATTTGAGCGTTGGTGGGGTGGTCACGTTGTCTTAGGTGGAGAAGAAATTCAGTATATCGTTGACAATCTGTTTGTTGGTAATCGACTCTCAACAGCCCAGTTAGTCACTCGCGATGGGCGTCGTGTTGATCTGCGCAACGTACGCTCGCCTGTTGTTGTCTTCTGCTCTCGTGGCGACGATATTACACCGCCGCCTCAGGCGTTAGGTTGGATTCGTGACTTATACGAAGGCGAAGAAGACATTATTGCCAACGAGCAAACGATCGTTTACTGCCTGCACGATACAACGGGTCACTTGGGAATTTTTGTTTCCGGCAGTGTGTCACGCAAAGAGCATACTGAGTTTACGGCTAACATGGATTATATCGATGTTATGCCACCAGGGCTGTACGAAACGACGGTCTCGCATGTCAGCGATCATGATGACGCGGAGTTACTTGAACGCGACTATTTACTTGAGTTCACGTCACGTAACTTTGAGGAGTTAGATCAGGATGTAATGCATAGTCCTGAAGATGATCGTCGATTTGCGACTGTTGCGCGTATTTCTGAGATCAACCTTGGTTTTTATCGGTTATATGTTCAGCCTTGGGTGCAGGCCACAATGACGCCAGAGGCGGCGCGCTGGATTCGCCGTATGCATCCTATTCGCTTAGGTTACAAACTTCTTTCTGATCGGAACCCGCTGACAGTGCCACTACCGGTCATGGCAGAAACAGTTCGTCGCAACCGCCAGCAAGTGAGCCAAGATAACGTCTTTAAAGCGTTTGAAACCATGTGCTCTGATCAAATTGTGGCGCATCTCAATGCTGTGCGGGATTTGCGCGATAGCACAACAGAAAGATTGTTTATGGACATTTATGGCCAGCCTCTCTTGCAAGCCGCAGTAGGTTTGTATGGTGATGCGCATGTCCATCGCCGCCGTCCCGGTGCTGAGCCAGAACATCAGCGTTTTGTTGAAAACCGCAAAAATGAGCTGCGCAATAAAATTGCTCAGGGTGGCGCTCACGAAGCGGTCATGCGCTCGGTAATCTATGTGTTGGGTGGAGCACCGGCGACAGACGAACGTAACTTCAAACGGTTACGTGCTTCCCGTGCCGAGCTAGAGCCTAGCTCAACCTTGAGTGAGTTTAAGCGTTTGGTGCGCGATCAGTTCTTTATTCTGAAATTAGATCGTGAGCGTGCGCTATCGTCATTGCCCGAACTGCTAGAAGGGCAAAGCAACAGCGATATTGACGGCCATATCGAGCATCTTAAGCATGTATTTGCCGCTAGCGGCGAGTTGTCTGAGCATGCTGCGCAACGTTTTGATCAGGTGAAGCAGTTGTTCGACCAAGCGCGTCCACCAAAGGCGGCTCCGCTAAAAGCAGTCGAGAGCAAACCAGTGGTCGAAGCCGAAAAGGTAGACGCGAAAGCCCCTGAAGTGGCGACTCATGCTGCGGCAAGCTCTTCAGCTAACAGCACTTTAGTAGACGATGCTTCTACAGAAGATGCGTCTAGTGAAAGCTCTTCCGGTAAATCTTCTGAAACAAACCTTTCTGGCGAAAATTCGACAGCTACTAGTAAAGTAGAGGTTGAAGCACCCAAAGAGATTGAAGCACCCAAAGAGGTTGAGGCACCTAAAGAAGTAAGCAAATCTAAGCCAAATGTGGCAACGCGTCGGAAACCACCGCGCAAGCGTTAAGCGCTGTATTATGCTCATCTACGCCTCTGTTTTCATACAGGGGCGTTTTTTTACATGCATATTTTGGGTTGCTGTCTGCGTACTGGCAGTCTAGTGTCTAGCTACTTCATTATGAAAAATAGTGCAGATAAGCACCTCGTGGCTGGGCGTCAGTTTGTTACCTACGCGTCGGTTGTTACTGGCGCTTGTTGCAGGCCTGGGGTAGGGTAGGCGCATTTTTCTCATGGCCGTCAAGTGGTAACGACAGGCGGCAACGTATTCAGAGCATGGGCGATAGCGCCTGGGCAACAGGAAAGTGGAGTACTATGGGCAAGTCACTGGTCATCGTCGAGTCGCCTGCGAAAGCGAAGACGATCAATAAGTATCTCGGCAACGATTTCATCGTAAAGTCGAGCGTGGGTCACATCCGTGACCTGCCGACCAGCGGCTCAGGTAAGACAGCCTCCGATCCGAAGGAGCGCGCTCGCCAGGCTGCGGCAACACGTAAGATGTCGGCGGAAGAGAAAGCAGAGTACAAAAAGCGTAAAGCCCATGATCAGCTAATTAGGCGGATGGGGATTGATCCGGATAATGGCTGGGAAGCACGCTACGAAGTGCTCCCAGGTAAAGAAAAGGTTGTCGCGGAATTAAAGAAGCTGGCTGAAAAAGCGGATGCTGTTTATCTCGCGACGGATTTGGATCGCGAAGGGGAGGCAATTGCTTGGCATTTACGCGAGACGATTGGTGGTGATGACAGTCGCTATAAGCGCGTTGTATTTAATGAAATAACCAAAAATGCCATTCAGGATGCGTTTAAGTCGCCAGGGGCGTTAAATATTCCCCGCGTGGAAGCGCAACAAGCGCGCCGCTTTTTGGACCGCGTGGTTGGTTTTATGCTTTCTCCTTTGCTGTGGGCCAAAATTGCCAGAGGCTTATCAGCAGGTCGTGTTCAATCTGTTGCCGTTCGTTTAATCGTTGAGCGTGAACGAGAAATTCGTGCGTTTATTCCTGAAGAGTTTTGGGATGTCCACGCCGATCTTGCGTCCCCGGATGGGGAGTTAGTCAGGTTTGCGCTGGTGCGTCAGGATGGTAAGCCCTTCCGTCCTACCTCCGAAAAAGACACGCTTACACGCATTGAGCAACTGCGTAAAGCCAAGCTTGCGATTACCTCCCGTGAAGACAAACCGACGAGCTCCAAGCCTACCGCGCCGTTTATTACCTCAACGTTGCAGCAGGCTGCTAGCGGCCGATTAGGGTTCTCGGTTAAGAAAACCATGACCATGGCCCAGCGCCTCTACGAAGCTGGCTACATTACCTACATGCGTACCGACTCCACTAATCTTTCAAAGGATGCGGTTGAGAGTGTTCGCTCATTTATTGATGAAGAGTACGGTGCACGCTATTTACCTGAGTCTGCTAACCGTTACAGCAGTAAAGAAAGCGCCCAAGAAGCCCATGAAGCGATTCGCCCTTCTAGCGTTGAACGGAAAGCGACTGATCTCTCAGGTATGGAGCGCGATGCTGAGCGCCTGTATGAGTTAATTTGGCGTCAATTTGTCGCTTGTCAGATGACGCCAGCGCAGTATCTTTCCAGTACGTTGAGCGTTGAGGTTGACGGTTACGATTTGCGTGCCAAAGGGCGAGTGCTCAAGTTTGATGGTTACACGCGGGTGATGAAGCCATCAGGTAAAAATGAAGATCAAAGCCTGCCTGATTTGCCGAAAGGCACGGCAATGTCGCTTGAAAAGCTTGACCCGCAGCAGCACTTTACAAAGCCTGCCCCGCGCTATACAGAAGCCAGCTTAGTAAAAGAGCTCGAAAAGCAGGGTATTGGCCGTCCTTCTACTTATGCTTCTATTATTTCCACGATTCAGGATCGTGGCTACGTAAAATTAGAGAGTCGCCGTTTTTATGCTGAAAAACTGGGTGATATTGTCACCGAACGGTTGAAAGAGTCTTTCCCGGATTTGATGGATTACTCGTTTACGGCTCGAATGGAAGATAGTCTGGATGAAGTTGCGGAAGGTGAGCGCAACTGGCAAGCCCTGTTGGATGCTTTCTATAGTGAATTTAGCCAAGAGCTCAGCAAGGCGGAAAGTGATGAGGGGATGCGGCCTAATCAGCCGGTCCCTACGGATATTGACTGTCCAAGCTGTGGCCGAAAAATGCAAATTCGTACGGCCTCTACCGGTGTCTTTTTAGGTTGCAGTGGTTATAACCTGCCGCCTAAAGAGCGCTGCAAAACCACCATTGATTTAATCCCTGGTGAAGAGGCCGTTGCAGAAGATGCGGGTGAAGAAGCAGAAACCAACGCGCTTCGTGCCAAGCGTCGTTGTCAGAAGTGCGGTACGGCCATGGATAACTATCTGATTGATGAAGGTCGCAAGCTGCATATTTGCGGCAATAGCCCTGATTGTGATGGTTATGAGGTAGAAACAGGTAAGTTTAAAATCAAAGGCTATGATGGCCCCATTATCGAATGCGATAAATGTGGTTCCGAGATGCAGCTTAAATCGGGTCGATTTGGTAAATACTTCGGCTGCACCAACAGTGACTGCAAGAACACACGTAAATTACTGCGTAGCGGCGATGTGGCACCACCCAAGATGGATCCGATACCAATGCCGGAACTAGCTTGCCAAAAAGTGGAAGATCATTATGTGTTGCGTGATGGTGCCAGCGGTTTATTCCTAGCGGCCAGCAAGTTTCCTAAAAATCGTGAAACTCGACCGCCGCTGGTGAAAGAGCTGCAAGCTCACGCCGATGAGCTACCAGAAAAGTACCACTTTATCCTAAAGGCACCCAGCGAAGACCCGGATGGCAGGCCTGCACAAATTCGTTATTCACGCAAAAATAAAGAGCAGTTCGTGATGACCGATGAAGAGGGTAAGGCAACCGGCTGGAAAGCGACCTTTGAGGCAGGTAAATGGCATGTGGAGGATAAGCGTAAGTGAGCCCACGTTCGCGAACCAATCAACTGCTCTACCAAGTTGAGCTTTTAGTGGGGCTGCCGTCGGGTGACGACGAACATGCTCAGGCTCGGCAAATAGCGATTGAAGAGAGCGCCCTGGCGCTCTTTGAGCTGGCGTTAAATTCGTTGCTTAAAGAAGTCACTGAGCATGCGCGCCTCAATGAGCATGGCTGGAAAGCGCTGCTTGATGAGCGAGGCCCAGCTGTTGCTGAGCTACAGCGCTTGCGCGATACAATGCGTCAGCCAGATAGCTGGTTGAATTGGTTGATAGGCCAAGTCGAGAAGCTACATAGTGATAACGGAGCAGGTCAGCGCACCGTACAAAATCCTTCTATGATTGCCGTCGGTAGCCAGACAACGCTTGCTAACCAGCTGTTAGCTAACCTTACCGCTGCTAAGCATGATATTGCCGCCTTACGTGAAACTAGCCAAGAGTGGTAACCATAGCGACAAATACAGTGCTTAGAGCGCGCAAATCGCAAAAGGAGATATAAATGCGCTATAACCAAGTCAAAGACTTAGTTGAGTGGGCCGCAAGCTATCATGGCGATATGGCGCGTCAATATCGCGCTGCTGCGGACTCAAGTGACCATCAACGTCTTGCCATGGCATTAACGTATTTAGCCGATAGTGAGTTGCGAATGAAAACTGGACTCGAAGCGCTGTTTAATGATGGCTCTGACCATCGTGAAGTGCTGGAGATATGGTTTGATGATCCTAGCGACTTTCCCCAGCCTCCTGAGCTTGAGGCGCTCGCTGAACAAACAGTGGCAGATTCTATCGATGAACTGACTCACATAGCGATTAAGTCGCATCAAAAGCTACAGCATCTTTATGAGCATCGTGCGTCACGTGCCAAGATAGAGCCAGAAGCAGCCTTCTTTAATGCCTTGGCAGAAGGGCATAACGCCGAAGCGCGTAAGCTCGTGACGAGCATGCAAGAATTCGAGGATATCTAGCCAGTAATTTGAGGGATAACTAGGTTAGTTTTACAAGATAAGAGTGGCAAGATAGCCTGAGAACGATTAACAGCGGCGCGGTTGTCAACCTTGTCGTATGGGCAGGTTATTTGGCTTATTAAGGCACTGACATTTGGTGCTGGAATAAGGTATAACGACTGCTACAAACGCTTTGTTGGCTGTTGATGCTGGCCTATATAGAGATTGACAATGATGCCCGTAAACCGTCGCCGTTTTTTAGCATTGGCGCTGGGCTGGCCCGCTGTGGCTAGCGCAGCGACTTCTAGCACTGTAAATGATTACGAACCCACAGATCTAGTGGAGACGCTGCTTTCGCGCGCCAATATTCCGCGTCACAGCAATGAGCTTTGGGTGTTAATTGATGATAAAGAAGCTACGCTGAGTATCTATCGCGGTAATACGGTGGTTGAACATTATTCACCTATATCGCTTGGGCGTGGTGGCGCAAAAACGCAGCGAGTCCGTGGTGATAATGTGACTCCACTTGGCGAGTTTCGAATAAACCGATTTAATTACGAAAGTCAGTGGCATATTTTTATAGGTATCGATTATCCTACGCCACCGCATGCACGCATGGCGCTCGAAAAAGGCATTTATTCTCAAGCAGATTATGATGATTATTTTGATCACTATCGGCGTCACGGTGCTCCGCCGCAAAATACGGCATTAGGTGGCGCTATTGGTATACATGGTATTGGGGGTGGTGATCCAGATATTCATGGTCAATATCACTGGACCCAAGGCTGTGTTGCTGTCACCAATGAGCAGATTGAACAAGTTGCTTCGCTGGTAGGTGTTGGCACTCGCGTAGTGATCCGCTAGGCTGATGTGGTTAAAGGAAGTTCTAGGTTTTTAAATACGTGGCTATAGACAACCGCTGTGGTCTATTATAAAACAGCGTTTGACTTGCGTGTCTTGGACTTATGCCAAGCCACAAGTCGCTGTAAAGAACCTGCACCGCAGGTAGACAAAACTGGGCTAACACTTTAGCCTTAGGTTTGTCATACCCTTAATGTTGTACCCAAGGAAGACTCAAGGAGAACACTATGACTCTGAAGACTGCTCTGAAGATGACTGCCGCTGCCGCTTCTCTGGCAATCCTGGCTGGCTGTGCTTCTACCAGCGCTCTGGAAGAAGTTCGCATGACTGCTGAATCTGCACAGGCTGATGCCGCAGAAGCACGCAGCATGGCTTCACAAGCGATGAATACTGCAAACCAAGCTCAGCGCGATGCGCAAGCTGCGCTGCAGATGTCTGAGCAAAACCGTGAAGAAATGAACCGCATGTTCCAGCGCTCCATGCAGAAGTAATTCTGTTTGGGCCCTAAGCGTTAAACCTTAGGGTTGCTGTAGATGTAAAAAACCCCGCCTCGGCGGGGTTTTTTGCTCTTTGGATTTTTCTTCGATTAAGCTTCTTCCTCAGTTCGATTCGTTGTCGTAAGTTCAATTTCTTCTAATAAGCCATCAAGTTCTAACGTTTCTTCAGCAGGAGCCTGTTCTGGCGCTTGGGGGCCATAAAGCGCTACAAAGCGGCCATTTGGATTTTCCACTGCTAGCTTAACCTGAGCGTAATCCACTTCTGCTTGGTCTTCAGCGAGCTCGCTCACCCGCTCGATGGCATTAAGCAATGGCTCGAAATCGCCAACGTTTTCTTCAAGCTGAGGGTAAGACTGTACAAACAGTGTGCCGTCTGCTGCCCAGCCTGCTTTAAACGGTGCATCCATCAAGTTGACCTGAGTGCCACTAGGTAGGCGCTCATAGAGCGATTCGATATCTTCAGGGTACATACGAATACAGCCGCGGCTTACCCGCATGCCCACGCCTTCAGGGCGGTTAGTGCCATGAATCAGGTAACTAGGCATCGCCAGCAATATAGCGTGACGACCCAATGGGTTATTGGGGCCAGGGGGCACAATAGAGGGCGCTGGCTCGCCACGTGCTGCTGCTTCACGACGCATAGATGCTGGTGGTGCCCAGGCAGGATCTTTCACCTTTACTGTGGTGCGGGTGATACCAACAGGGGTGGCAAATTCTTCGCGGCCAACGCTGACAGGATAGGTTTCAACAATGCCTGGATTATCGGCTGGGTAATAGTAAAGTCGCAGTTCGGAAAGGTTGACGACTACGCCTTCACGAGGGGCGGGCGGCAAAATATAGCGTGCTGGTATAACAACTTCTGTTCCTTTTCCAGGCACCCACAAGCTGACGTCTGGATTCGCCATGCGGATTTCTTCATAGCCGATATTATGGCGCCGTGCGATGTCAATTAGTGTTTCTTCAGGGTTTTCTACGACGACGGTATAATTTTCTCCAATAATGTCACCCGTCTCAGGTAGACGAAAATGGCCGCGTGGTAGCTCCCTTTGTTCTGCAAGCTGGTCAGCGGTGGCTAATGCTTCTTCGGTAAGAGCTGCTGCCCCTTCCGTTGTGGTATTAGGCGGCTGTGCATAAATAGAGCTAGAAAGGCTTGCCGTCAGCAAGACTGCTAGACTAGTTGGGGCCCAAACGTTATATAACCTGCGAATATTCATGGTGGTTCCTAATCAATTTATGCGCTAATCACTGCGTAGTTGCATTGCTATTAGCGATATGTCATTAGCGATAGTAGGCGGGCCGGAGATGGAGCCATTGTATAAGTTTGCCCCAAGGTTCACGCCGCCGCTACTTTTTGGTTGAGTGTTGTTAGCAGCGCTTCGACCTTTTCAAAACGCTGTTCAATGGTTTCCATTGGAAATTCAAATCGTAACGTGTCTGAGCCATCCAAACGGTAATGTTGAGGCGATTTCTGGATAAGTGTCACTAGCGTTAATGGGTCGACCTGAGTGGCGCTATTGAAAATGACGCGGCCACGATTTTCACCGGCTTCAATGCGCGCAACGCCCAGTTGTTCAGCACGGTGGCGCAGCCTAGTTTGACGTATCAGGTTTTTTAAAGGTTGAGGAAGGAGACCAAAACGATCAATAAGCTCCACTTGTAGTTCTTTGAGTTCCGCATCGCTCTGAGTGTTGGCGATACGCTTATACATCACTAGGCGCTGTTGTACGTCATGAATATAGTCGTCTGGAATCAACGCTGGCAGATTGAGGCTAATCTCGACGCCGGTGTTGAAGGGGACGTCAATGTTAGGCGTTTTGCCCGCACGTATAGCCTTCACCGCGCGATCCAGCATTTCCATATAAAGCGTGTAGCCGATGGTTTCCATTTGGCCGCTCTGCTCGTCGCCTAGCAGCTCGCCAGCGCCGCGAATTTCCATGTCGTGACTTGCCAGGGTAAAACCAGCGCCCAGATCATCAGAAGCGCTAATCGCTTCAAGACGTTTAACGGCATCTCGTGTCATTGCCTTGGGGGGCGGTGTTAGTAGGTAAGCGTATGCTTGATGGTGGCTGCGGCCAACGCGTCCACGTAGCTGGTGTAGCTGGGCCAGACCGAACTTATCGGCGCGCTCAATCAGAATTGTGTTGGCGCTGGGTACGTCAATGCCGGTTTCTATAATAGTCGAGCATACAAGTACATTGAAGCGACGATGATAGAAGTCTGACATGACTCGCTCAAGGCTGCGTTCTGGTAACTGGCCGTGAGCGACGGCTACTCGCGCTTCTGGCACCAGATCGCGAATTTGTTCGGCGGCGTTTTCAATCGTTTTGACTTCATTATGCAAAAAATAGACTTGTCCGCCGCGTAGTATTTCGCGCAGTAGGGCCTCTTTAATGATGCTACTGTCTCGCTGTTGCACAAACGTCTTGACCGATAAGCGCCGTGCTGGCGGGGTGGCAATAATCGAAAGGTCTCGGATACCGCTCATGGCCATGTTAAGGGTGCGCGGAATCGGTGTCGCCGTTAGCGTCAAAATATCGATTTCGGCGCGTAGCGTTTTGAGTTTCTCTTTCTGGGCGACCCCAAAACGGTGTTCTTCATCGATAATTAAGAGCCCCATTTTGGGAAGCTCAACGCTTTTAGACAGCAGCTTATGGGTGCCAATTACAATGTCAGTCTGCCCATTCTTGATGCTTTCCAGGGTTTGCGTCGTTTCTTTGCCACTGGTGAAGCGTGAGATAAGACTAATGTTCACGGCGGTGTCAGCAAAACGGTCTCGGAAGTTTTCAAAATGCTGGCGAGCTAACAGGGTAGTGGGCACAAGCACTACCACTTGGCGACCGGTCTGGACGGCCAGAAATGCAGCGCGCATCGCGACTTCGGTCTTGCCAAAACCTACATCGCCACAAACAACGCGATCCATTGGTTGAGCAGAGACCATGTCGCTAATAACTGCTTCGATAGCGGCATGTTGGTCGGGGGTTTCTTCAAATGGGAAGCTGGCAGAGAAGCGGACATACTCCTCTCCAGGTGTATCATAAATAAACCCTTCCTGAGCCTCTCGCCGAGCGTAGATATCTAACAGCTCGGCGGCAGTGTCTCGGATTTTCTCAGCTGCTTTGCGGCGTGCTTTTTCCCATTGGTCAGAGCCTAGTCGGTGTAGCGGGGCGAGCTCGTCATCAGCGCCGCTATAGCGAGAAATAAGATGCAGGCTATCGACAGGTACATAAAGCTTGGCACCGTCGGCATATGAAAGGGCTAAGAATTCATTAGCCTGACCACCAGCTTCAAGGGTTTCCAGCCCCAAATAGCGGCCTACGCCATGTGCTTGGTGCACAACTGGGGCACCTTCTCTCAGCTCGGAAAGGTGCCGCACGGCCAATTCATTGTCGTCGGTGGCTTTTTCTCGTCGCCGGCTCTGGCGCACTACATCGCCAAATAGCTCAGTCTCGCTAATCACTGCGACATCAGGCTCGGTAAGCCACAAGCCACTACCTACCAAGCTTTCAGTTATAGCAATTCGATCAGTGCTGCTTAAAAAGTCTTGGAAGCTGTTGATATGAGGCAGCGTTAATTTAAGCGGCGCTAGTATTTCTTCTAACGCTTCTCTGCGCCCCCTTGATTCGGCAACAAACAGAACCCGCGTAGCGTGCTGTGTATTTAAAAAGGCGGCTAGTTCATTCAGCGGTTGCTTGGCGCGAGCGTTAATTGCAAGTGAGGGTAGTGCCTGGGCTTTCGGCGCCAGGGCATGACGCTGTGTATCGTCTTCGGTGAGTTCGATTCGTGGGCGTGCTTTAATCGCCGAAAAAACGTCATTCACGGGAATGAACGCGCGAAGAGGCGGTAAAAGAGGACGTGTTGGATCAACACCTAAATTTTCGTAGCGTGATTCAATCGAGCGCCAGTGCTGTTCAGCTGCTTCGAACACGCCGGGTAATAGTGCCACACGGGTGTCATCGGTGACGTGCTCAAATAAAGAAGCAGTTTCGTCGAAGAACAGCGGTAAATATTGCTCCAGACCTGGCGAGGGAATCGCTTTCAGCGCATCGTTATAGAGTGGGCACTGGCGCGGATCAACATCAAAAAGCGTTTCAAACTGTTCTCGAAAACAGGCAATAGCGCTGCGGCTTAATGAGTACTCATGCGCTGGTAGTAGCTCAATCACACCGACTTTGTTGGTGGATCGCTGATTACCGGGGTCAAAATGGCGTAGCGTATCGATTTCGTCATCAAACAAATCAATACGAATTGGCTCATCCATGCCCATGGCGAAAAGGTCAATGATGGCACCACGCATGGCGTATTCACCAGGCTCGTAGACCGTTTCTACAGCACGATAGCCTGCTCGGGAGAGCGACTCGCGAAATGCTTCCCGTTTTAGCTTTGCGCCTTCTTTCAACGTCATAACGCGCCCAGCTATATATGACACGGGGGGAAGCCGCTGCATTAATGTATTAATTGGCACCAGAACAATGCCGCGTACCCCATCCTGCAATAATCGTAGGGTGCGTAGGCGTGACGATATAATATCCTGATGCGGGGAGAAGCTGTCATAAGGCAGCGTTTCCCAGTCTGGGAAGGGCAAAACGGGCACATTACTGTAGAACGCCAGATCCTGTTCCAATCGTTGCGCGCTGGCAGTGTTGGGCGTAATGACCAATAATGGTGCGCTTAAGGCGACCTGGGCCAGTGCCAGGGCAGTTGCACTGCCCGGCGGCGCTGTTAGGTAAAGCGTGTCGCGTGTCCCTTTTGGCTGGGGCGGTTCGAGCAGAGAAAAAGAAGGCATAGTCACGGTATCGTTTTTGCGCTGAAACGGAAACTGGATCATACACGATCAGTACTTTCAGGCAGAGGCCTATGCAAAGCAAACACAGGTTACGGAAGCCTGCAAGGTACAGACGTGCAGGAGTCATGAGGTACACAAGCTACCTACTGTTTCGTGTCGTGTGTCGATACATTGTTGCAGCTTGTAGTCAATTCGTTTTTTCTGTAATACCCCTACATGGTGTGCGACTATCCATTCATTGCGACATGTAGGTAAGCCCAGGATAATGTTCTAAGAAATTTCTTTTCACTACCCAATGAGGCCGCACGTGAGTCAGCAAGCTCTCGAAAACGTTTTTCAGGAATGGCAAAGCAACGAAGCTCTGGCTGAGCAAATGATACCGTTGGTGGGTCAGTTGTATCGTCAGAACAATGTTGTCGCCACTATGTTTGGTCGTTCCTTGATTAAGCGGTCAGTCATTCGCATCCTCAAAGATCACCGTTTTGTGCGCAAAATTGAAGGGACCGAGTTATCTGTCGAAGATACGTTCCCCATTGTGAAAGCAATGAGTGAGATGAATCTTGGTCCTGCCCATGTTGACGTTGGCAAGTTAGCAGTTAATTTTAAGCGCCAAGGCGGTGGTGACCTTAGTGCTTTCCTGCGTAAAGAGCTTGCTGAGATTATTGATGGTTTTCAGCCGAACGGTAGCAAAGGCGAGCCTCAAGACGTCGTTCTTTACGGTTTTGGGCGTATTGGCCGCTTGCTTGCACGCGTGATGGTTGAAAAGGCGGGTGGTGGTAACTTGCTGCGTTTGCGGGCGATTGTTGTACGTGGCCGTGGTGATGTTGCTAAAGATCTTGAAAAGCGTGCCAGCTTGCTGCGCAGAGACTCGGTGCATGGTCCCTTTGATGGCACCATTTCAGTCGATGTTGAAGCGCGCACGTTGATCGTTAATGGTAACGTGATTCAGGTTATTTACGCCGACTCTCCCAGTGAGATTGATTACACCGCTTACGGCATCAATAACGCTGTTATCGTTGACAACACTGGTATTTGGCGTGATGAGGCGGGTCTGGGTCAGCACCTGGAATGCAAGGGCGCTAAGAAAGCATTGTTAACAGCGCCGGGCAAAGGCGATATTAAAAATATCGTATTTGGCATTAACCACGAAACAATTGGTGATAATGACCAAATTGTGTCGGCAGCCTCCTGTACCACCAACGCCATTGTGCCAGTGCTGAAAGCACTGAATGATGAGTATGGTGTGGTGACCGGCCACGTAGAGACAGTGCACGCCTATACTAACGATCAAAACCTTATCGATAATTACCACAAGGGTGATCGTCGTGGTCGTAGTGCAGCACTTAATATGGTACTGACCGAAACAGGTGCAGCAAAAGCCGTTGCAAAAGCGCTTCCCGAGCTTGAGGGTAAGCTAACGGGCAATGCCATTCGTGTGCCAACACCCAATGTATCTATGGCTATTTTGAATCTGACCTTGGAAAAGGGCACCGATGCTGCAGCGCTGAATGACTACCTGCGTCGCATGTCGATTGACTCTTCTTATCAGAAGCAAATTGACTTTGTAGATTCCGCTGAAGTTGTATCGTCTGATTTTGTTGGTAACCGCCATGCGGGTATCGTTGACGCTAAAGCTACTATTGCAAACGGTAATCATGCTGTTGTGTATGTGTGGTATGACAATGAATTTGGCTATAGCTGCCAGGTTATTCGTATCCTTCAGCATATGTCGAACGTAAAGTTTCTGAAGCTGCCCCATCAAACCGATTGATCACTAACTGCATGTAAGCAGCTGCTCTAGCGCTGTGGAGCATGAAGTAACGTAAAACGCCACCTTCAGGTGGCGTTTTTTGTGGCGAAAACAAATCTACTTAAAGCGTATATAGCACTTTCGGAGGCCGTCAGGGATGTGGTCATTGGCCGCGCTTATCTTTATAATACGAGAGATTTTTCGGGGTGGTTCAACTTTGCTTGAGCCGGACTGGTAACAATCTGAGCAGAAAATAAGAATTTCACTGAGCAGAAAATAAGCATTCGAACCCCTTACCTTCGTATATCCGATCCATCAACTGGGCGAGACTATGATCGAAGTCAAAAAAGGCCTGGATCTCCCCATCACGGGAGCGCCCGAGCAGCGTATTGAAGATGCGCGGCCTGTGCGCCACGTGGCAATCCTGGGCACCGACTACGTTGGCATGAAGCCAACGATGGAAGTTCAGGAAGGGGATAAGGTCAAACTAGGCCAATTGCTCTTCACCGATAAGAAAATTGATGGTGTACGCTTTACAGCGCCCGCCAGCGGTGAAGTAGTTGCTATTAACCGTGGCGAAAAGAGACGTTTGCTTTCTGTTGTTATTAAAGTCGATGAAAATGAAGAAGCGATGACATTTGCTTCCCATGATCGTGGCGCTTTAGAGCAGCTTGAACGTCAAACTGTTGTTGATCAACTGGTAGAGTCAGGTCTTTGGACTGCTTTGCGCACCCGGCCTTTTTCTCGCACGCCAGCCATCGACAGCACACCTACTGATATTTTTGTCACTGCCGTGGATACCCATCCGCTCAGTGCTGACCCTGCGGTAGTGATCAACGAAAACTCCCAAGCATTTGAAGACGGCCTCAAGGTGCTAACCCGCCTGACCGAGGGCAACGTTTTTCTGTGCACGGGTGCCAATGCGTCCCTTCCTGGTGGTGATGTTAGCGGCGTAAAAGCTGAAAGCTTTGCTGGCCCGCATCCTGCTGGTCTGGTGGGCACGCATATTCACTACCTTTCACCGGTAGCCCTGCATAAAAAAGTGTGGCACATCGGTTATCAAGATGTGATTGCCTTCGGCAAGCTGTTTATCGAAGGTAAGCTCGATATGAGCCGTATTATTGCCGTGGGTGGCCCGCGTGCTGAAAAGCCTCGTTTATTACGCACCCGTATAGGTGCTAGTACTGAGGAACTCTTAGCAGGTGAGATCATCAAACCTGAAGACACCCGCGTAATTTCAGGCTCTGTATTCTCTGGTGCTTCAGCAGAAGGGAATCTGACCTATCTGGGGCGTTTCCATAATCAAATTAGCTTGCTCGAAGAGGGCAACAAGCGCGCCTTTATGGGGTGGTTGTCTACAGGCGCTAATCGCCACTCTGTTATGGGCATCTATATCTCCAAGATTAAAGGCCTGAGTAACTACGCGCCGACAACGTCTACCAATGGTTCTGAACGTGCCATGGTACCGGTGGGTAATTACGAACGCGTCATGCCGTTGGACGTAATGCCAACACAGTTACTGCGTTCGCTGATTGTGGGCGACATTGAGGTTGCCATGCAGCTTGGGTGTCTTGAGCTGGACGAAGAGGATCTGGCACTGTGTACCTATGTTTGCCCCGGTAAATATGAGTACGGCCCTATCCTGCGTGACAATCTCACCATGATCGAGAAAGAGGCCTGATGATGGGTATTCGACAAACACTCGATAATCTCGAGCCGCACTTCCATAAAGGTGGTAAATACGAAAAGTTCTACCCGCTCTACGAAGCGGTAGATACTATTTTTTATTCGCCGCCTAGCGTCGCTAAAACCACTTCTCACGTGCGTGATGGTATTGACCTGAAGCGCATCATGATTACAGTGTGGATGTGTACTTTTCCTGCCATGTTCTTTGGTATGTGGAACGCGGGCTGGCAGGCAAATACCGCAATTGATGCAGGCTATGCATCCATGAGCGGTTGGCGCGAAGCGATTATGATGACCCTAGCGGGTGGGCATGATCCAAGCAGTCTGTGGGCCAACTTTGTACTGGGTGCGACTTACTTCTTACCTATTTACCTCGTTACGTTCGTGGTAGGTGGTTTTTGGGAAGTGATGTTCGCCATCAAGCGCGGTCATGAAGTTAACGAAGGCTTCTTCGTAACGTCTGTGCTTTTTGCTCTGATTCTACCGGCAACTATTCCGCTATGGCAGGTTGCTTTAGGTATCACCTTCGGCGTCGTCATAGGTAAAGAGATCTTTGGTGGTACAGGTAAAAACTTCCTGAACCCTGCTTTAACTGGTCGAGCATTTCTATACTTTGCCTATCCGGCGCAAATTTCCGGTGACGCAGTATGGGTAGCAGCCGATGGCTATACTGGTGCAACAGCACTTTCCATGGCCTTCCAGGACGGTATGACTGCGTTGACCAACACTTACAGCTGGTGGGATGCCTTCTTAGGCTTCATTCCTGGCTCAGTAGGTGAAGTATCAACGCTGGCAATCCTTATCGGTGCCGCAGTACTGCTTTGGACTAAGATCGCTAACTGGCGAATTATGCTGGGCGTTTTCTTGGGCATGGTTATTACCAGTACGCTGTTCAACTTAATTGGTTCTGACAGCAATCCCATGTTCGCAATGCCTTGGTATTGGCACCTAGTGATTGGCGGTTTCGCTTTCGGCATGGTGTTTATGGCAACGGACCCAGTGTCTGCGGCTATGACCAACCAAGGTCGCTTAGTGTTTGGTGCGCTAATTGGTGTGATGACCGTGCTAATTCGCGTAGTAAACCCGGCCTTCCCTGAAGGGATCATGTTAGCCATTTTGTTTGCCAACTTGTTTGCGCCGCTGATTGACCACATGTTCGTCCAGGCCAATATTAAACGCCGTCTCAAGCGGACTGGCGTACCGGCCGAGGAGACAGCCTAATGGCACAAGGTAACAACTCCATCAAGAAGATCCTGATCGTAGCGTTTTCGCTGTGTATCGTGTGCTCGGTGATCGTGTCGACGGCTGCTGTGGCGCTACGTCCTGCACAGCAGTTAAATCAGGAGCTGGACCGTAAAACCAACATTCTTAACGTGGCACGCCTTTATGAGCCTGGTATGGATGTTGAAGAAGCGTTCCGCACCCAGATCACTGCGCGTGTGGTAGAGCTTGATTCTGGTGAGTATACCGATCAGTTCGACCCAGATACCTTTGATGGCTTCGAAGCGTCTCGCGATCCGGCAACGGGTCGTACACTGTCTGGCGACCGTGATATCGCAGGTTTGTCTCGTGTTGAGAACTTTGCGACTGTCTACCTTGTTGGCGATGAAGAGAATCCAGACCAAATTGTTCTGCCTATCCGTGGGCAAGGACTTTGGGGACGCATGATGGGCTTCTTGGCTGTCGAAGGTGACGGTAATACCATTGTCAGTATCACCTACTATGACCACAGCGAAACACCGGGCCTTGGCGCTGAGGTGAATAATCCGCGCTGGCAAGCTCAGTGGGAAGGTAAGAAGATTTACGATGAAGAGGGCGACCTCTCACCGGAAATCCACCTGACCAAAGGCGGTGCAAGCAATGAGTACGAAGTTGATGCGCTATCTGGTGCAACGCTGACTAGTAACGGCGTGACTAACATGCTGCAGTTCTGGTTCAGCGAAGAAGGTTTCGGTCCTTATTTGGCGAAGTTCCGTAGTGGAACTGAGCCAGAAGACGCCGAAGATACCGACACCAACTTCGACGACGTTGAGGGGGCCTGATCATGGCGGATGCAAATGCAAAAAGCGTCTTAACGGCGCCGATCTTTAAGAATAATCCCATTGCGCTCCAGATTTTAGGGATTTGTTCTGCACTAGCGGTGACTACCAGCATGAGCGTCTCGCTGGTAATGGCGCTAGCGGTAATTTTTGTTACGGCCTTTTCGAACCTATTCGTATCGTTGATTCGGAACCATATTCCGTCTTCGATCCGTATCATTGTTCAAATGACCATCATTGCGTCACTAGTTATCGTGGTTGACCAGATCCTCAAAGCTTACGCTTATGAAATGTCTAAGCAGCTGTCGGTATTCGTGGGTCTGATCATTACCAACTGTATCGTAATGGGCCGTGCAGAAGGCTTTGCTATGTCCAATACCCCGGGCATGTCGTTCCTTGATGGTATTGGAAATGGCCTGGGTTACGGTTTCGTTTTAATGGTCGTTGGCTTCTTCCGTGAATTGCTAGGTGCTGGCAGCATCTTTGGTTTCACCGTCCTGCCTACCATTCAAAATGGTGGTTGGTATGTGCCTAACGGTATGATGCTGCTACCGCCTTCTGCCTTCTTTATTATCGGTTTGCTGATCTGGGTACTGCGTTCAGTCAATCCTGAGCAGGTAGAAGAGAACGAGTTCAAAATGAAGCACAACACCAAGCCGAAGGAGGCCGTGTAACATGGAACACTATCTAAGCCTTTTCGTTGCTTCGGTTTTTGTTGAGAACTTGGCACTGGCTTTCTTCTTAGGAATGTGTACGTTCCTGGCGGTTTCCAAGAAAGTTTCGGCTGCCTTTGGCCTTGGAATTGCTGTTATTGTCGTACTGACTATTTCAGTACCGGTCAATAACCTAGTGTTCAACTTGCTGCTGGCTGAAGGCGCATTGTCTTGGACCGGCGTAAGCGGTGCTGAAAATATCGATCTTTCATTCCTGGGGCTTCTGAGCTACATCGGCGTTATTGCCGCACTGGTTCAGATTCTGGAAATGTTCCTCGATAAATACGTTCCTGCGCTCTACAACGCACTGGGCGTCTTCCTACCGCTGATTACCGTTAACTGCGCCATCCTAGGTGGTGTTCTGTTCATGGTTGAGCGTAACTACAACTTTGGCGAATCCGTAATCTATGGTTTCGGTTCTGGTGTTGGCTGGGCGCTTGCTATTACAGCGCTGGCTGGTATCCGTGAGAAGCTGAAGTATAGCGACGTGCCTGGCGGTCTTCAGGGTCTTGGCATCACGTTTATTACCGTTGGCTTAATGTCGTTGGGCTTTATGTCCTTCTCAGGCATTCAGCTTTAATCGGAGCCGGTTTTCTCGGCAGCCCAGGCTGCCGAGGTACAGAAAACCTTCAGCAATAGGAAACCGACATGGTTGATACATCTGTCATCTTGCTCGGTGTTGTCATGTTCACGATCATCGTTATTAGTTTGACGGCGATCATTCTGGCAGCGCGCAGCAAGCTAGTGAGTAGCGGGGACGTGACGATTGAAGTCAACGGCGACCCCGAGCATACCCTGCAGACTCAGGCTGGTGGTAAGCTTCTTAACACCTTAGCTGCAAACGGAATCTTTCTTTCTTCTGCCTGTGGCGGTGGCGGCTCTTGTGCTCAGTGTAAGTGCCGAGTAGAAGAGGGCGGCGGCTCTATTTTGCCGACAGAAGAATCCCATTTCACTATGCGTGAGAAGAAAGAAGGCTGGCGTCTATCTTGTCAGGTTCCTGTAAAACAGGACATGAAAGTAGAAGTGCCTGAAGAAGTGTTTGGTGTGAAGAAGTGGGAAACTGAAGTAACTGCCAACCCCAATGTGGCTACCTTCATTAAAGAGCTGAACCTTAAGCTACCTGAAGGTGAAGAAGTTGCTTTCCGCGCAGGTGGTTATGTTCAGCTGGTAGCGCCGCCCTACGATATTAAATTCGCCGATTTTGACATCGAAGAAGAGTATCGTGGCGATTGGGAAAAATTTGATATGTTCAAAATTTCCCATAAGAACGACGAGGAAGTAATCCGCGCCTACTCAATGGCTAACTACCCGGATGAAAAAGGCCTCCTCAAGTTCAACATTCGTATCGCGACACCGCCTCCGGGTACTAACCACCCGCCGGGTCTTATGTCTACCTACGTCTTCAATCTGAAACCGGGTGACAAAGTGACCGTTATGGGTCCGTTTGGTGAGTTCTTCGCCAGAGACACTGATGCAGAAATGGTCTTCATCGGTGGTGGTGCAGGCATGGCGCCGATGCGTAGCCATATCTTTGACCAGCTCAAGCGCTTGAAGTCGTCGCGCAAGATCTCCTTCTGGTACGGTGCGCGTTCTTGGCGTGAAACCTTCTACAATGAAGAGTACGATCAGCTGGCTGAAGAGTTCCCGAACTTTGAGTGGCATCTGGCACTGTCAGACCCGCAGCCAGAGGATAACTGGGAAGGGCCGACCGGCTTCATCCACAATGTACTGTATGAAAACTACCTGAAGGATCATCCTGCTCCTGAAGATTGTGAGTACTACATGTGTGGGCCGCCGATGATGAACGCGTCTGTTATTAAGCTACTGCTGGATATGGGCGTAGAGCCGGAAAACATTCTGTTAGATGACTTCGGCGGTTAATACAGTATTGAAGTAAACTGCCTTCAGGCATAAGCGGGGCTGACCTTTTGGTCAGCCTCGTTTTTGTGAGCACTGGAAAAACGCTTTGCCGTCTGATCATTTTGGAGTGGCTGAGGTACAATAGATATTAAAATTCTACGGCACTTAACGACATGATCGTTGTCGGCAGGTGAACAGTTAATGCAATGCTGGGAGGTACGCATGACAATCTGGCTACTGGTATTTGGTTTTATGGCACTGGTAATGACAGCCATGGCTGTTGGGGTATTAATGGGTCGAAAGCCTATCGCTGGCTCCTGTGGCGGTTTAAATCAGCTGGGCTTAAAAGATGGCTGTGACATCTGTGGTGGTAAAGATGAGGTTTGCGAAGAAGAAAACCGTAAGCGTGGAAGTGTGCGCCGCCGTAGCGATGAAAGTCGTGGAGCTGACCTAGGTTATGACGCAACACGTCGTTAATCTGGCAACTTGCTTTTCAGACGCCCACTTGCTGTGGGTGTTTACGTAAATGCTCTTAAAGCGCTTTTACCGTAAGGAATAAGGAGATCCAAGTCGTATGGCTGTTCACAATTACGATGTCGTGGTGATAGGTACTGGTCCCGCTGGGGAAAGCGCTGCCATAAACGCCGCTAAGCATGGCAAGCGAGTGGCGATTATTGAAAAGCAGGCCCAGGTGGGTGGCAACTGTACGCACTGGGGTACTATCCCTTCAAAAGCGCTGCGCCATCAGGTCAAACAGATCATGGCGTTCAATACCAACCGCATGTTCCGCGATATCGGTGAACCCCGCTGGTTTTCTTTTCCCAAAGTGATGGAACGTTCGCGTGGCACCATCGATAAACAAGTTGAAATGCGCACGACATTTTACGCGCGCAACCGTATTGATCTGTTTCATGGTATGGCTCGTTTTAAAGATGACCATACCGTGGTGGTGCGAGATCGACAGGAAGGTGTGGAAGAGCTGATTGCTAAAAAAATTGTTATTTCTACCGGCTCTCGGCCTTATCGTCCGGCGGATATTAACTTTCGTCATCCGCGTATTTACTGCTCTGATACGATTCTCAGCCTTTCCCATACACCGCGGACACTGGTGATCTTTGGTGCGGGTGTTATCGGTTGTGAGTACGCCTCTATCTTTTCGGGCCTAGGCGTTAAGGTTGATTTAATCAACAACCGCGATAGCCTCCTTTCATTTTTGGATGATGAAATCAGTGATGCGCTTTCCTATCATCTGCGCAAACACGGTGTCTTGATTCGTCACAACGAAGACTATAAAAGTGTCGAAGGCGACGAAGCTGGCGTAACCGTAAACCTGAAGTCGGGCAAGAAAATCCGCGCCGATGCGTTTCTCTGGGCGAATGGCCGTACCGGTAATACGGATAGTCTTGGGCTTGAGAATATCGGCTTAGAGGCAAACGGCCGAGGCCAGCTTAGCGTTGATGAGCACTACCGCACCACGATTCCGCATATTTACGCTGCAGGCGATGTGATTGGTTGGCCGAGTCTCGCCAGTGCTGCCTACGACCAGGGGTTAAACTCCTGTAACGAGCTACTAGAAAAAGAGTATCGTTTCGTTAGCGATGTGCCCACCGGGATTTACACCATTCCCGAAATCAGCTCTTTTGGCCCCAACGAGCGTGAGCTAACCGAAGCCAAAGTGCCCTACGAAGTGGGTAAAGCCTTCTTTAAAGATACTGCTCGTGCGCAAATTACCGGCGATACAGTGGGAATGCTGAAAATTTTGTTCCATCAAGATACGCTGGAGATTTTGGGTATCCATTGCTTTGGTGACCAGGCGTCGGAAATTCTACACATTGGGCAGGCAATTATGCAGCAGGAAGGTGAGGCGAATACTGTGAAGTACTTCATTAACACCACCTTCAATTATCCTACAATGGCAGAAGCATATCGGGTAGCAGCACAAAATGGCTTAAACCGAATGTTTTAAAATGTTCGAAGTAGGGGGTATTCCCCCCTATGTTCACCATCTATTTACCAATTATCCAGCAATTGCTGAGCGCGGGGCTGCCAGTCTCCGTCTAAAGCGGCAGCGCGAATAAGTGCTTCGCGGGCAGTGTCCGTTTGCCCTTGTTGTAGCTTTAAAATTGCAAAATTAAGCCATGCAGCCCCCATGGAGGGATCAAGCTGTGTGGCTGATGCGAAGGCTTCCATTGCTGCTTTAGGTTGTTGATCGGCGTATAGCGCATTACCGAGCGCAAATTGACCCAGCGGTTGGGCAGGGAAGCGTTCTACAAAGGCTTGCCAACTGGAAAGCGTTGCTACAGGCCCATGCTGCTCCTCATAAGCGCTAATGGCTTCCAGTGCATTGCGGGCGGTCACGCCTTCGGGCAGGCTGTCAGGTTCGCTAACCACAAAACCCCAGCGTTCACTGCGTGCCCAAGTAGCATCAAAGCGGCTAAACGACATTGTATGCCGTTCGATTTCACCACTGCGTAAGATCAGCGTTTCATTAGGCAAATCAAAACCGATGGCCACCGCGTAGTGCCACATTGGGAAGGCTGGTAATGATAAGTTTTGCATTACTACTACTGGGTCGCCTGTTTCCAGGTGGCCAAGCAGCGCGTCCATAGTGGGGCGAATTGGAATTGCCAGCTGCTGATAACGGCGTACGGTGGCTAGCATTTCAGGTTGAACGCTACCATCTCGGCCAGGCAAAAACACCTGTGGGATTAACTGCTCAAGCCCTGCACTTACCCCCTGGTGATTAAGCACCATTGCCAGTGTTGCTGGGCCACATTGATACTCCGTTTGGGCGTAAAACGGTACTTCGGTGAGCTCAGTTTGCGGTGTAAGGCTAGCTTTAGTGCTTTCTAGTAGCACTGGGCTGCGGGCGCAGCCGCTAAGCAGAGTGGTCAGCAGTAAAGCCAGCAGTAAAACGCCCGCAAAGCGGGCGTTTAAAAGGTGTTTTATCATGGAAGACAAATCAGCGAGTGAATGGGTAAACATCGGTCAGGCCGAGAATGTCAGTCACTAGTAGGATCACAAATACTGCAAACAGAGCGCCAATCACGCCGGCGCCGGCGGGCAGCTGTTCAAGCTGTTCGGCCATTTGCTTCGCTTCGGCGTCGCTCAGCGCAGCAACGCGAGCTTCAACGTCATCTAAATTAACACCTTGCTTTAGCAGCTGTTCTTGCACGTCTGCACGGGAAAGAATGTCATTGATGCGCTCGCGATCAGCACCAGCACGGTCACCTGCTAAAACAGATTGCGTAGAGACTAAGTTTGTAGAGGCTAAGTTTGTGGAAGCAGTGTCCATACCCTGTGGGGCTGTAGGAGCAGCAGCAACAGGTAGGCTGGTAATGACTAACGCAGCGATCAGTAAACTTGAGAGGTAAGCACGCACTTTTTTCATTGTCTTCATCCTTAGACGTATCGGGGAGCAAGTTAATTTATAACTTGAATCAATAGTATAGAAATAAACCGCACTGGATTTAAGGCAAAAACTAAAAGTACTAATTATTTGCACTAATGCGGTAGGTCCATGGGTTTTCAGCTAAAAGCCCCTTGCCACCAGCCATAGTCATGGCTAGGTCATGAAGTCCAGGCCATAACGGCACCGCTGAAGCGCCCTTCACAGCAAGGTCTAAACGTTGGGCCATCAACAGAAGCTTGTGTAAACGTTTCATTGATAGGCGGCTGATCGCTTTTTGATAAGCGGGGCGGCGTTTATCAAAAATCATCGGCTTCTGGGTTTTGCACGCGTGCTCAAAGCTTTGCCCTTGATCCAAATGCTGGTGTAACGATAACAGGGTACGTAGCTCACGACTGAGTGCCCAAAGCACAATGGGGGCTTCAACCCCTTCACTGCGCAGCCCATTGACGATGCGCGAGGTGCGGCTTGGCTCACCTTTTAAACAGGCATCCGCCAGATTGAACACATCGAAGCGAGTGCTGTCTTCCACGCCCTGGGCAATGCTTTCGACATTAAGACGAGTGTTAGGCGGATGAATAAGCGCAAGTTTTTGCAGCTCTTGATCAGCGGCCAACAGATTACCTTCTGTACGTTCACCCAATAAACGAGCCGCTTCTAAGTCAATTTGCAAACCATGTAGCGATGCACGATCCCGGAGCCAATAGCCTAAACGTGAGGCATCAACGGGCCATACAGGTACAAATAACCCTTGTTTGTCGAGCGCTTTAAACCAAGCGCTTTTTTGCTGCTTAGCGTCTAACTTGCCCATGCTGATCAGCAGTAAATCGTCACTACCACCCATCATCTCAGCATACTGAGCCAGTGCTTTACTGCCATCTTGGCCCAGTTTGTGTGTTCCTAACCGCAGTTCAAGGAGCTTATTAGAGGCGAATAAGGAGAGATTGCTGGCGGTTTCCAGCAGTCGGCCCCAGGAAAAATTAGCCTCTACATCAAGCACTTCCCGTTCTTCGACTCCCGCTTGCCGCGCGGCTAAGCGCACGGCATCGCAGGCATCTCGATGTTGCAATGGTTCATCACCGGCAACAATCACGACCTTGGGCAATTTTTTTGCTAAGGCCGCGGGAAGCTGGTCCGAAAATACCTTCACTGAATGGCCTCAAGGTTTGCCAATCTTTCGATAATGCGCTCAGCCAGTTGCCGCGTTAGCGTTTGTTCCGCTTCTTGAAAGAGGGTTTCGCGATTGAGCAGATCATCATCACTGACTCGAATGCGCGTACTGGTAGTTACTGTTGCATTGTTAAGTACGTAAGCATTGTTTTCTCGCTGCTGTACAGAGAGAGACGTGCTTAACGTTAGCTCGTGTTCTTGGCTGGCACGCCCTTCACTGCCAATACGGCGTTGGCGAAGTGCTGGCGAGCCTAGCGTGACTCGCCAGGGCGCACCGTCAGAAACCTCGGTGCTTTGCTGCAACAATCTGATGCGTAGCTGTTGGGCCAAGGCACTTGTGTTATCGCCCTCTAATGACAGTGCAGGCAAACGCGGCATTGAGTCTAAACCGCGCAGGCGAAACCCACAGCCACTGAGTAGCACCGCCGCTGAGGCGGCGATGCTGGTAGCGAGGAAACGACGGCGTGTAACGTGTTGGGATGGCTTCATCCACTCACCACAATGTTAACCAGCTTACCGGGTACAACGATGACTTTACGAACCGTTTTACCTTCCAGATGGCGCTGGACGTTTTCGTTCTCCATCGCAAGCGTCTCGATGGCAGCTTTGTCGGCGCTAGCCGGAGCTTCTAGGCGCGCGCGAAGTTTACCGTTTACTTGCACGACTAGTTCGATACTGTCGCGGGTGAGCGCGGCTTCATCCACCTTTGGCCACTGGGCTTCAATAGCGGGCTGGTCATAACCCAACTGTTGCCACAGTGTATGGCACAGGTGTGGTGTAATGGGCGCTAGCAGCAGTACGCATGCTTCAAGCGCTTCGCGACTGACCGCTAGGCCGAGTTCGGAGCTATCGTCAAACTTAGCCACTGCATTAGAGAGTTCCATTACCGCAGCAATGGCGGTATTGAAGGTGGTGCGTCGGCCAATGTCATCACTGGCTTTCTTGATAGTCTCGTGGGTTTTACGACGCAGCGCTTTTTGGTCGTCGTTCAACGCATCAACGGTCAATTCGCTCGGTGTACCCGCAGCAAGGTGCTCGGTAACCTGACGCCAAATCCGTTTCAAGAAGCGGTGCGCACCTTCAACGCCGGAGTCTGACCACTCCAACGACTGCTCAGGCGGTGCGGCAAACATCATAAATAGGCGTACGGTGTCGGCACCAAACTTGTCGATCATCGACTGTGGATCAACACCGTTGTTTTTCGATTTAGACATCTTCTCGATGCCGCCCATTTCCACCGGCTGGCCGTCGCTCATTAAGAGGGCACTTAATGGGCGACCTTTCTCATCACGTTTCACTTCTACATCGGCAGGGTTAAACCACTCTTTGCCACCGTTATCTTTAAAGCGATAGAAGGTTTCTGCAATGACCATGCCTTGGGTGAGCAGCTGCTGGAACGGCTCATCGGAATCCACCATGCCGAAATCGCGCAGCAGTTTGTGGAAGAAACGGGCATAAAGCAGGTGCAGAATCGCGTGTTCGATACCGCCAATATAGAGATCAACGGGCAGCCAGTAATTGGCACGTTCATCGAGCATTGCTTCGTGGTTATCTGCGCAGCAGAAGCGGGCGAAGTACCAGGAAGATTCCATAAAGGTGTCGAAGGTATCGGTTTCGCGCACCCAGCCATCGCCCAGCTCGGAAAACTCTGGCATTTTCTTTAGCGGTGAACCAGAAGCGTCTACGGTCACTTCCATAGGTAATGCTACCGGTAGCTCGTCATCAGAGAGCGGTACGGTTTGGCCTTCCGGGCCGTATTTCACGGGAATCGGCGCGCCCCAGTAACGCTGACGAGCAATACCCCAGTCACGCAGGCGGTAGTTGGTTTTCACCTCACCACGGCCAAGCTCCGCAAGCTTTGCGGCAATTGCATCAAACGCTGCCTGGAATTCTAGGCCATCGAACTCGCCTGAGTTAATCAGCGTGCCGTACTCAACGTAAGCACCTTCGGAAATGTCCGGCTGATTGCCTTGGGCATCGGCCACCACAGGCTTCAGCTCTACGCCGTACTTGGTCGCAAATTCCCAATCGCGTTGGTCGTGGGCAGGCACTGCCATGACCGCGCCAGTACCAAACTCCATTAACACGAAGTTGGCCACAAATACCGGCACTTCATCCCCAGTTAGCGGATGAATCGCTTTGTGCCCAGTGAGCATGCCCAGCTTTTCTTTGGTGGCCATTTCGGCTTCTGAGGTGCCACCTTTGGCACACTCGTCACAAAACGCCGCCAGCTCGCTGTTTTGCGCAGCAGCCTGCTTGGCCAACGGGTGGCCAGCGGCAACCGCCACATAAGTAACACCCATCAGCGTATCTGGGCGGGTGGTGTAGACCGCCAGCGGCTCGCAAGCACTGCCATCTTCCGCTTGAATATCAAAGGTCATCTCAACGCCACGGGATTTACCAATCCAGTTGCGCTGCATGGTTTTAACTTGCTCAGGCCACTCGACGTTTTCCAAATCGGCTAACAGCTCATCGGCGTAGTCGGTAATCTTCAAGAACCACAGCGGGATCTCTTTACGCTCAACCGGTGCGCCAGAACGCCAGCCACAGCCATCAATGACCTGCTCGTTGGCCAGTACGGTTTGGTCAACCGGGTCCCAGTTCACGGTGGACATCTTTTTGTAGACCAGGCCTTTTTCTACCAGCTTGGTGAAGAACCACTGTTCCCAGCGGTAATAGCTGGTATCACAGGTGGCAAATTCGCGGCTCCAATCGTAGGCAAAGCCAAGCGCCTTCAACTGGTTACGCATGTAATCAATGTTTTGATAGGTCCACTTGGCGGGCGGCACCTGATTTTGAATAGCGGCATTTTCCGCAGGCATGCCAAACGCATCCCAACCCATGGGCTGCATGACATTTTTACCCTGCATACGCTGGAAGCGGGATACAACGTCGCCGATAGTGTAATTACGCACGTGACCCATGTGCAGCTTGCCGCTGGGGTAGGGGAACATGGATAGGCAGTAGAACTTTTCGCGATTGGCGTCTTCTACTGCTTTAAAGCACTGGTGTTTGTCCCAGTACTGCTGAGCGTCACGTTCGATCTCTCGGGGGCTGTAATGTGCGTCCATCGGTGTTTTCAATGCCTTGGGGTAATTCGCCCCTAAAAGGGCGTAAAGTGAATAATAGATGACGACTGTCAGATAAGTAGCGTCGATTGTATCCTATGCAGGTGTATCCTTGAACGGGTAGCCGATGATAGGCCACACCCTGGGTCGACAAAAGGAGAGGGACCATGGAACAACATAACGATCACCGTTTGCGCGAAGGCTACGAGCGCCTGCTAGAGCGCATGCAGGACGGGGCTAATGAGCTTACCTGGGAAAACCTTCAAAAGGATTTAGACGAGGCCGTTGCTTTTGAAGCAGAGCTTGAAGAGTACACCAAAGACGAGCTAGCGCTGCTGCGTGCCTGGGTAGAGCGTGATTTGAAAGATATGCGCTACTACATGGCAGATACCGGTAAGCAGGTTGCAAGCTGGTTAGGTATCGATATCGACAGCCTGTCACGACGGGTGGCGGAATCGCTGCTTTCAATCGCCGACCGCAGCGTGGTGGAACGCGAACGCTTCGAAGATGACCTGGAAGCCGCGCGCGCCGACTACTGCGAAGGTGAAGTAGCCGCGCCCGGCCTGATGGCGTGCGTGCATTGCGATGCCCAGGTGATGCTAGAAAGCGTCTCTCGCCTGGAACCATGCCACCAGTGTGGCCACCGCTACTTCTACCGTTTTCCGAGCAAAATCGTCGAAACATGAGTGGCTAATTCGCCCATCATTTAATTGACCCACATGCTCAGGCCTGCGATCGCTCCTAGCGAGAGCAGGCTCATCATCGCTGCATACAGTAAATTATTTTTCATCATGCGGTAGCCGCTAACCCCGTAACGCCCCTGCAGTGAAAGATTAATGCCGGAAAGTGGCCCAACGCTGGTGCCTACCGCCCAGGCGCTCAGCGCGACAAAGGCAAACAGCGTTTGCTCACCACTGGCTAAATTCAAAATAGATGCCAGTACGGAAACGCCAATAATCGGGTGCAACCCTACCAGCGCACTTAACGTAATCGCCGCAAAGCTCACCATGGCCTGCCACATGCCAAAGGTGGCAAATAGCGTCCAGTCGTCACCTGCTGCCGCTGCAACCAGGGTAGAAAGCCCCAGGGTTAATAAGCCTGCTGCTAAAAACAACGAAATTTCCCCGCGCATTGCGGGTAGCCGTGTGGTGGTATGCTGGCGAATGCGTCGCAAGGTATAGCGCGCGCCTTCCTTCAGGTTGCTGAGTACCGCCACTGCTGGTAGTAAAAAGGTAATGATGCTGACAATGGTGAGCGACGGCGTCAGCCAAAAGTGAAACAGCATCACCAGCGCGGCCATGCCCGCAGGCATTAACAGACTACGCGGCGAAAGCGAAAAGCCGTCTACCTCGGCTAAATCAAACCGCCGCCTAAGCTCTAACGTCGTTAACAGCCCTGAAAGCATCGCCAACGGAAAACCAATTAGCGCAATCTGGCCGTACTGCACTTCTGGCACTAATGCGATGACTATCGCCATAGAGGCAAAGAAAGGCGACCATAGCGCCGCGCTACTCAGCCCACGGTTAAGCGCCAATAGCTGGGGCGTGGTTAGCGGTGAGCGCCTGGCTAAACGGTCGCCGACCATAAAGACCGTCGAAAGATTCAAAATAGTGCCGAGAAAGTGTACCCCCAGCCACGTACGCAGCACGCCATCTGCACCGGTCACCCGCTTACCCGGCGGGCGCTTATTACCGTGGGTGCCCAACAAAGAAATAAAGCTAACGCCCACTAGCATACTGACCACAAACACATTGCCCTGAAGCATGGCAGGCCAATTCACATTGGCACCGTAAACCACCCGCGCCACCATCAGCATCAACACCCCAAGGACAATCAGTACCCCCGCTTGAATACGCGAACGCCTAGGGATATCTCGCCACAACAGCGCCACTGCCGCCCACAATAAATAGCTCACCGCCTGCGCCGTTGGCATCGCACCGGTAAAGCCCACTATCTGCGCTAAAAGCCCCAGCAGCACCAGCACACCCGCCACCCGCCGCCGCATCGTTGTCTCTTGCATCTCAATCCCTTACTGGTTGAGTTAGCAGGCTAATAGGATTCTTAACCGTTGGCTAGCGCAAGAGAAGCGAAGAGGGCGTTTACCGAAAGAAAAGTCTAATTCTCGTAGCGCGATGATAATGCCGCCAACATTGGCCGCGCCGTTATAACCAATGAAAGCCCAATGAAAGCAACGTGTAGCGCGTAACGAATCTGCGAGGAACGAGCAGCGAGACACCCGCGAAGACGTGGCTCGAAAAAAGGGGGCTACAGCTTCGTTAGGACTGATCGTAGTGACCACCAATAGCGAATATATAGATGGACCTGTCATCGAATCGATATATTAAACGATCTTTCTGTGATATCCGCTTAGACCACAGGCCAGAGAGGTTATGCTTTAGAGGTTCAGGTTTTCCAAGGCCACAGGAAGGGTCGTTTGATCGCAGCATTTCCTTAAGCAATTTGCACCAGGCTTTGTGTAATCGTTTGTCTTTTTCGCGCATAACCTCATACGCTTCCCAAGTGTTGCCCTCAAAGACCAGTGATCTCATCCATTTGCTCGCTCGTCGGTTTATAGCCTGTTTTACTGCTGTGGGTGTCAAGAGAGTCGCTAATCTGCTGCATGAGATTCTTGTTTTGGAGCACGTGGAGGGTTTCCTGTTCTCGCTCCCAGTCCTCAGCGCTGATTACCACGAAAGCCTCTCCGGCTCGTCGCGTTACTTTGAGCGGCTCATGCCTGCTAATTACTTGCTCTACAACACTTTTAAGGTTATCCCTGAATTTGTTTACGCTAATTGTGTCCATAACGGCACCTTGCTGTACGGGTTTTCCGTACAAGTATACGAAAAAAGCCCCAACAAGACCAAGCACGGTGACGCCTCTTTCGTTGCGGCTTCGCCGTCACTAAAGCCGCGCGTGCTGCGGGCATTATGCATCACCACTGTGAGGGGTGAGGTTTTTCATGAACAAGCGTGATTTTCTGAAATTGCTGGCGCTGGTATTCGTTAGTAGTAAGGCCAGTGGGCGTGGCGGTGATGATGACAAGACCATCGATAATGGTCATCAGCGGATTGTGGTTATCGGGGCCGGTTTGGCGGGGTTAGTGGCGGCAAAAGAGCTCATGGGGGCGGGGCATAATGTGATTGTGTTGGAAGCGCGAGACCGTATTGGTGGCCGAATCTGGACGAGCAAGAAATGGCCTGACGTACCCCTTGATATGGGCGCGACGTGGATTCACGGTGTTTCTGGTAATCCAATTAGCGAGCTGGCCGATCAATTGGGGGCGAGGCGCTTGGTGACAAGCTACGAGCGAGCCGTTACTTACACTACCGACGGTCAAGCATTCTCGGAAGTCGAAGAAGCCAAACTTGAGGCTGTCCGGAGAAGAATGTTTGCTGCATTGCGCAAAGCACAGAGTGCGGATGCAGACACCTCTATCAGGCAGGTGGTCAACTTGCTTGAGAAAAATTTCGCAAGCGATCCAGAAGCGCTACGCTTCCTGAGTTTCTGCTTGTCGGGAAACATTGAACAAGAGTATGCGGGGAGTGCGAGTCGTCTTTCATCATATTGGTACGACAGTGCAGAAGAGTTCGATGGGGATGATGTTTTGTTTGCACAGGGATTCAGCGTCATCACCGAGTATTTGGCGCAGGATGTCGACATTAGGCTGTCTCAGGTGGTCAACGAAATAAAGTTGCAGGATGAATCAGCGGTCAGCGTCCGCACCACAGACAATGAATTTATAGCTGATCGGGTTGTTGTCACACTGCCACTCGGTGTGCTGCAACACAATGATGTGCGCTTCGTTCCAGCGTTACCCGAAGAAAAGCGAAATGCTATTAGCAAGCTTGGCATGGGGGTGTTGAATAAGTGCTACCTTAGATTTGAGCAAGCCTTCTGGCCTGAGGACATGGATTGGCTTGAATATGTTTCGGCAAAGCATGGCGAGTGGACTGAATGGGTTAGCTTTCAGCGAGCGGTAAACATGCCAATATTGCTAGGGTTTAATGCCGCTGATCGTGGGCGTGACATTGAAGCATGGTCAGACGAGCAGATTGTGGCGAGTGCTATGGAAACGTTGAGGACTATCTTTGGTGCCGATATACCGCAGCCCGTCGACTATCAAATAACGCGCTGGGCATCTGACTCCTTTACGAGAGGTTCGTACTCTTACAATGCCCTAGGTTCAACAACCGTGATGCGCGATGCTCTGGCAAACGCGTTGAATAAACAGTTATTTTTTGCCGGGGAAGCGACCGACAGAGATTATTTCGGGACCGCGCATGGAGCTTTTTTATCTGGTCTACGAGTATCTAGAGATATTCTATCGATATGACTTATCGCCAACCAGGAGCGTATTGTAAATGGTGCTATAAAATGGTGAGAAACTGGTAGAGCAATCGATAGAAAGAACAATAACTTTATATTTTTGGAGCAGCCATGCCACATTGCATTGTTGAACATTCGGCATCGTTGGACGGTGAGTTGATATTGCCATTGGTATTTTCAGGTGCCATGAAGTCGGCGCTATTTGAGACTGATGGCAGTGACATAAAAGTAAGGTCAATCGCTTATCAAAACTATCTGACGGGGCAGGAAAAATCTGATTTTATACATGTGATTTTAAAGATTTTGTCGGGTAGAACCTCTGACCAGAAACATATGCTTTCAACGGCGGTATTAACACAACTTCAAGAACTTGAACTTCACGATTGCTCATTAACCGTCGAAGTAATAGATATTGAGCGTGCTAGTTACTCAAAGCTGGTTCATGGAAAATAGGAAATGTGATGAGTTGTTACGAGGCTTTGAGTCTGACGTTACAAGCATAGGCCACCTGCTTGTGCCCGGATCAGTGTCGCTTTGGAAAGCCGATACTGATCCGTTTGCAATGTATCTTTGAGTCAGTTTTGCATGGGGATATCGTCTTTCCAGCGAAATCCAATTCCACCCGCTTTCCAGACACCGTCGTTATTAAATGGATGTGGCCCACCAAGATTAATATGCTGAGGCAGCCCAAAATGGGGGGCTAGGTTCTGTTTTGCTTTGACTGTTACTCGATCCATAATGCGCAGCCCCTGCTCTTCGGCAGACATATGCGCTTCTGGGGCAGCCCTATGTGCCAGAGCCCAGTTATCAATGTATAGCAAATCACCAGTATCGTAGTGATATCGAATGCCGTAGCCTTTTTCAAAGGAGGCGTCCAGCAAGTCGTTATAATCATTGAAAAGCTGCTTGAGCTCTTCTTCATTGAGCAAGCGCATCTGTTCCACGTTAGCTGCCTGCCGTTGAAGTTCATTAATGGGCACACCGTCTTCTGGCAGCCGTTCGATCACCGCACCTGTCATGCCTAGATGTAACCAGACGCTCTTGCGCCCAGAAATGGGATGAGTGTGAACAACAGGATGACTCACGCCTGAGGCGGAATTCACAGAGACTAGACGTTCCCAAAAGGCTTGTTTTTCCTTTGGCAGCACATCGAAAGCGGCGCCTTGGTGAGCGAAGTGAGTGCTGCCACCGTGTTCCGGGGCTCGCGCCATATAATAGGCAGAGTGGGAGAAGGTGTCGGCTTCGAAGCTCCCATCATTGTGCCACTGTGGGCCGACACCTAAGATGCCGTAGCGGTGATCATTAGAACAGCGGAAAATATCTCTGTTCATATCGGGAGTGGCAGGATGGACGCCATGAGTGGAATGGATTTCGCCAGCGCCCCACCATTTACTCGCATTAACCAGTTCATCCGTAGAAAGGTCAGTTTGATGCTTGAAAACGATGAAGCCGCGATTTGCCATTTCTACTTCCAGCGCTTTAATGACGGGGTCGGGAAGTCGTGAGCGAACATCAGCGCCGTAAATTTCAATGCCAAGTGGTGCTAGCGGTTTAATGCTTAACCCCTGCTGTTCAAAAAGCGAGATATGCTTAGGCGTGAGGGGTGGAATGGTTGGGGGCGTAGTGCTGAACGCGGTAGTGTTGGACGTTTCTGCTGATGTACCCATAGTTTTGAATTGTCCCAAATAGTTTTGAATTGCCTTAATAGTTTTGAATTACCTTAATGGTTAGTTTTTTATTAAGCCTAACGCAGTATATGGTGTTGGCAAATCCACGGTGTTCAAAGGTAAACACCAGTAAGAAAAGCAGCCTTAGCAACGATTGCCTCAGTGGCGTCGTGCCTCCTCCAGTTCCTCAATCATTTTTTTAGCGGCGTTGGAAAGTGTGCGGTTAGTGTGAACGAGGTAGCCCAGCGGGCGCTGTATGGGCGCGGTATCTACGTCTAGCTCGACCAGATCGCTATCAATCATGTTTTCGGGTAGTAGGCTCCAGCCAAGCCCTACGCTGCACATCATTTTCAGCGTTTCTAAATAGTTCGTCGCCATGCTGACAGGAAGCTGCAGGCCTGCTTCGGCAAAACGCTGACCAATTAAAGTGCGGGTAAAGGTTTTTGCCCCTGGCAGCACGCAATTGAATTCACATAATTCAGCCAAGCTGAGCGGGCTGCGGTGGTGGTTGACGCGCTGGGCCAATGGATGGTCAGTGGCGCAGACAAAGCACAGCCTATCACGCCATAGTTCGACCACGTGGAGGTGTTCGACGGGGTGGGGGGAGAGAGTGACGATCGCCATCTCCAGCGTGCCGTCGACGACTCCTTGGTAGGCTAACTCTGAGTCCAGAAAATGTAGGTCCAACGCCACTTCTGGGTGGCGGTGAGTGTACTGCTTTAATAGCGGCGGCAGACGGTGCAGACCGATGTGGTGACTAGTGGCGAGCGTCAGCTTGCCGCCTACTTGGCCGGAAAGATTGGCGAGCGCGCGGCGGCTATCTTCCACGGTAAACAGTATGTGCTGTGCTTTGGGAAGTAATACATTGCCCGCTTCGGTCAGCGCAATGCGCCGCCCGATACGGTCAAACAATCGCGTGCCCAGCAGGTCTTCAAGGGTGGCGATGCGTTTGCTTACCGCGGGTTGTGTTAAATACAGCTGTTCCGCCGCGCGGGAGAAGCTTTGGGTTTCAGCAACGGCCAGAAATGCTTGCAGGCTTTGGGTATCCACTCGCAACTCCCTGAGCAGGTTTTTCTAAAGAGTTTCTAAAAAGGTAGCGTTAAACATGTATTCCAATTTGGAATCTAAACTATGAATAACATGAATTGCTTTTATGCGCGACCCGCGTGACACTGCATGTATCGTACTATTAAGCAGCACGTAGAGGCTGCCATACCGAACTAGCAGGGCAATGCCCAGGAGAGCAACATGTCAGGTCAAACGCTTTACGACAAACTCTGGAACCAGCACTTGGTGAAGCAGCGTGATGATGGCACTGCGTTAATTTACATCGACCGCCAATTGCTGCACGAGGTCACTTCGCCTCAAGCGTTTGAAGGCCTGCGTTTAGCTAACCGCAAACCCTGGCGTTTAGATGCCAACTTGGCAACGCCTGACCACAACGTTCCTACGACGGTAAAAGAGCGCGCTGAAGGCAATAGCGGTATTAAAGACCCTGTGTCGTTAATTCAGGTGCAAACCCTGGACGATAACTGCCTTGAGTACGGTATCGAAGAGTTCAAAATCAACGACCCGCGCCAGGGTATCGTGCACGTGGTAGGCCCAGAGCAGGGTGCAACGTTGCCAGGAATGACTGTGGTATGTGGCGATTCCCACACCGCTACCCACGGTGCGTTTGGTGCTTTGGCACACGGTATTGGTACCTCGGAAGTTGAACACGTCATGGCGACCCAGTGTTTGCTGGCGCAAAAAATGAAGAACATGCAGGTGCGTGTGGAAGGCGAGCTTGGCCTGGGCGTGACCGCTAAAGATGTAGTGTTGGCGATTATCGGTAAGATCGGCACCGCTGGTGGCACGGGCTATGCGATTGAGTTTGCGGGCAGCGCGATTGAATCGCTGTCTATGGAAGGCCGCATGACCGTGTGCAACATGGCGATTGAAGCTGGTGCTCGTGTGGGCCTAATTGCCGTTGATGACACGACGATTGACTACCTTGCCGAGCGTCCATTTGCGCCTACCGCCGAGCAGTGGGAAGGAGCAGTGGCGGACTGGCGTCAGTTGGTTTCTGATGCCGACGCACAGTTCGATAAAGTGGTTACTCTGCAAGCTGAAGAGATTGAGCCGCAGGTAAGCTGGGGCACTAGCCCTGAAATGGTCACCGGTATTTCTGGCCAGGTGCCCGACCCAAAGGCTGCGCTAGATGAGACGGTACAGCGCAGCCACGCCCGCGCTCTCGAATATATGGGGTTGCAGGCGAACCAGAAAATTACTGATATCAAGCTTGATAAAGTGTTTATTGGTTCCTGTACTAATTCGCGTATTGAAGACTTACGCGAAGCCGCCAAAGTGGCTAAAGGTAACAAAGTCGCTGATTCTATTCAGTTGGCCATGGTGGTGCCGGGTTCTGGCTTAGTGAAGCGCCAAGCAGAAGCGGAAGGCTTGGATAAAATCTTTATTGAGGCAGGTTTTGAGTGGCGCGAGCCGGGTTGCTCCATGTGCTTGGCAATGAATGCCGACAAGTTGGGTGCTGGTGAGCACTGTGCATCGACGTCTAACCGCAATTTCGAAGGTCGTCAGGGCTACGGCGGTCGTACGCACTTGGTAAGCCCTGCGATGGCCGCCGCAGCAGCGATCGCTGGCCACTTTGTTGATGTACGTACCTTACCCGCTAACGACGCCAGCCATGCGCAGGAGGCCTAAACCATGAAAAAATTTGAACGTTTAGAAGGTGTGGTAGCGCCACTTGACCGCGCTAACGTCGATACCGACTTGATTATTCCGAAGCAGTTTTTGAAGTCGATTAAGCGTACTGGCTTTGGCGTGAACCTGTTTGATGAGCTGCGCTATTTAGATGAAGGCCAGCCAGGGCAAGACTGTTCACAGCGCCCGCTAAACCCTGATTTTGTATTAAACCAGCCGCGTTACCAAGGCGCTGAAGTGTTACTGGCGCGTCGTAATTTTGGCTGTGGCAGTTCCCGCGAGCACGCGCCTTGGGCGCTGGAAGACTTTGGTTTCAAAGTGGTGATTGCGCCAAGTTTTGCCGATATTTTCTATAACAACGCTTTCAAAAACGGCATTCTGTTGATTACGTTGGAAGAAGACGTAGTTGACCGCCTGTTTACGGAAGTGGAAGGCAGTGAAGGCTATCAGTTAGACGTAGATTTAGAAAATCAGCGGGTCATTACACCTGGTGGCGAAATTCTCGAATTTGAGGTGGATGAGTTCCGCAAGCACTGCCTGCTGAACGGACTGGATGATATTGGTATTACTCTGCAGGACGAAGACGCAATTCGCGCGTTTGAAGAAAAACACCGCCAGCAGCGTCCGTGGTTATTCCGTCAGCCTGCGTAAGCGTTCATTCACCTTTAACGTTTGAAATGCTAAGGAAATTGCATGACTCATAAGGTATTACTGCTGCCGGGTGATGGTATTGGCCCTGAAATTGCGGCCCAGGCGGCGCGCTTGCTGAAGGCCTGCCAGGAAGCTGGTTTGGATATCGAGGTCGAAGAGGGCCTTGTTGGTGGCTCTGCTTACGATGTTCACGGTGAGCCACTGCCTGCGGAAACCCTTGAAAAAGCCAAAGCGGCCAGCGCTATTTTGCTTGGCGCTGTTGGCGGTCCTAAGTGGGACAAGCTAGAGGACCTTTCCAAGCGTCCTGAAAAAGGCCTGCTAGGTCTGCGTAAAAACCTGGGTTTATTCGGCAACCTGCGCCCGGCGATGCTTTATCCGCAGCTGGCTAGCGCCTCTAGTTTGAAGTCGGAGTTAGTCGCTGGGCTGGATATTATGATTGTCCGTGAGCTTACTGGTGGCATTTATTTCGGCCAGCCACGTGGCATTGAAGAGCGTAATGGTGAGCGGGTGGGTTTTAACACCTACATATATTCTGAGAGCGAAATTGAGCGTATTGGCCGTGTCGCCTTTGAAATGGCTCAGAAGCGCGGCAAAAAACTCTGCTCGGTAGATAAAGCCAACGTGCTTGAAGTCACTATTTTGTGGCGTGAAGTGATGGAGCGTTTGGCACCGGAGTACCCGGATGTTGAGCTTTCCCATATGTACGTAGATAACGCCGCTATGCAGCTGGTGCGCGCGCCAAAACAGTTTGATGTGGTGGTGACCGGCAACATGTTTGGCGATATTCTTTCTGATGCCGCTGCCATGCTTACCGGGTCTATCGGTATGTTGCCATCGGCGTCGCTAAACGAGAGTGGCCAGGGCATGTACGAGCCTTGCCACGGTAGCGCACCGGATATCGCTGGGCAGAATGTTGCTAACCCATTGGCCATGATGCTGTCTGTGGCGATGATGCTGCGCTACTCATTGAATGAAACCGCTATGGCTGAGCGTATTGAAGCCGCTGTTGGTAGTGTGTTGGATAATGGTTTGCGCACTGCTGACATTGCCTCAGAAGGTACGCGCCGTGTATCTACCGTTGAGATGGGCGATGCAGTATTGGCGGCCTTCGCAAAAGATTAAATTATGTATAAAGCGTGCTAACTAATTGACGCTGAAAGGTATTAACAGTCGGCCACCCAGGGGTGGCCGACGTCGTGTCTAATATTTGTGTATAATATGGCTCTCATTCTTAGTTGGAGGACTTCACATGTTGAAAGTCGGTTTCGTGGGATGGCGTGGCATGGTTGGCTCGGTGCTGATGCAGCGCATGCAGGATGATGGTGATTTTAACGGTATTGAACCGGTATTTTTCACCACCTCCCAAGTTGGTCAGCCTGGCCCCGATATCGGCGTGGACGTGCCTCCGCTGAAAGACGCGTTTGATATTGATGCGTTAAAAGCGCTGGATGTGGTAGTTACCTGTCAAGGTGGCGACTATACCAAGCCGGTTTATAAAGACTTACGCGAGGCGGGCTGGAAAGGCTACTGGATTGATGCGGCCAGCACCCTGCGCATGGAAGACGAAGCGACCATTATTCTTGATCCGGTCAACCGTAAGGTGATCGATGACCAGCTAGCGAAGGGGGCTAAAACCTTTGTCGGCGGTAACTGCACCGTGAGCCTGATGCTGATGGGGCTGGGTGGCTTGTTTGAAGCAGATATGGTTGAGTGGATGACCTCCATGACATACCAAGCCGCTTCCGGTTCAGGTGCAAAGCACATGCGCGAGCTGTTGAACCAGATGGGGCAGTTGCGCGATAGCGTAGGCGAAGAGCTTAAAGATACCTCTAGTGCGATTCTGGATATCGACCGTAAAGTGACTGCTGCGATGCGCAGCGGCGACTTCCCCACGGATAATTTTGGAGCACCGTTAGCGGGCAGCCTGCTGCCATGGATCGATACCAAGCTTGATAACGGCCAAAGCCGTGAAGAGTGGAAGGGCAGTGTTGAAACCAATAAGATCTTAGGTTTGCAAAACAATCCGATTCCCATTGATGGCCTTTGCGTGCGTATCGGTGCAATGCGTTCTCACAGTCAAGCGTTCACCATTAAGCTGAAGCAGGATGTACCGCTTGACGAGATCGAAGATCGCATCGCTAAGCATAATGAGTGGGTTCAACTGATCCCGAACGACAAAGACGCCACTGTTGCTGGCCTAACGCCTGCTGCTGCGACTGGTACGCTGCAAGTGCCGGTTGGTCGTCTACGCAAGCTGAATATGGGTGGCGAATACCTATCTGCCTTCAGTGTTGGTGACCAGTTGTTATGGGGTGCTGCCGAGCCGCTTAAGCGTATGCTGAAAATCTTACGCGAACAGTAAGCACACCGTGCTTTAAGCAAGATTGTTGAATCGAAACGGGAAGCTGTTCGCAGCTTCCCGTTTTTGTATGCTCCCATTGGCCCTAACCTGTCGTTGATACCCCGTTTTATGCGTTTTAATGGATAGGTGCTACTAAGTTGGCGTTGAGCTAGTCCTAGATTGGTATAGGTAGTAATGATCAGTGTGTGGTAAAAACGATTGACTCCATGACATGGGGGCCTGTTTTGACCGTGCTATTAGAGTGCTACTAACAAAGAAACGCAGTAGGGGCGTGAATGAAAAAAAAGTTGGCAGGGTTGCTGTGGCTATCGCTTACTGCTGTTAGTCCGTTAGCGCTGGCTCTCGGGTTGGGCCCAGCAACGGTAAATTCACCGTTAGATGCGCCGCTTGATGCAACAGTGCCACTTCAGGAAAGCGAGCGTTTTGCGCTGAGTGATTTACGTGTTGAAGTAGCAAACGAATCGGCGTTTAGGGCGCTGGGTTTAGAGTGGACACCGCTCACGGCAAGTATCAGTGTGCAAATTCAAGCGCAACCTGACGGGCATCGGCTGCTGCTGCGCTCTTCTCAAGCGGTTCATGAGCCATGGCTGGATTTACTGCTATCTATTTCCTCGCCGGAAGGGCGCCAAACGCGTGCGTTAACGCTGTTATTTGATCCCCCTGAATATGCAATGGGCAGCCAAGAGGGTGCAGTAAGCACGCCTGAAGTGCCTAGTCGCACCTCTGTCGTCACTTCACCAGCTGCAAGAGATATTGCTTATGTAGCAAGTGGCGATACTTTTTGGGGCGTTGCTGCAAGGGTGAAACCGTCCGACGTTACCATTCAACAAATGATGATGGCGCTTTTAGAGGCCAACCCAGGCGCGTTCCCTACGGGTAATGTGGATGAACTCCGTGCAGGGCAGACGCTCAATATTCCCAGTCGTCAGCGGATAACCTCACGAACGCCCAGTGATGCCGCCCAGGCGATTCAGGCGATGCGGCAGCCTGCAAGTCGTCCGGTGGCTGAGCCCCAAGAAACCTTTGAAGGCCGTGAGCCAAGCATCGAGCAGGCCAGCGAGCCTGCTATGGTGAGTGATGATCAGGGCGCCAATCAATCTCAGGAAATGTCTGAGGCTGTGGCCTTCGACGAAGAGCAAGTGCTAGCCGAACAGCTGTTGGAAAGCCAAGCTAGGCTGCAAGCGGCACAGGATGAGCGGGATCAAATACGTGGTGATCTAGCCACGTTGCGTGAAGAAGTGGTGTCTTTAACCCAAGCGTTGAACGCCTCTCAACGTGAGCTGCGGGAGGTGACTGACCTAACCGATGCGCTAGCAGGAAGTGCCACGCTGTCAGGGAGTAATACAGAGAATAGTGCGACCAGTGAGATGGCTAGTTTTAACCGCCCACAGAGTACGTCTGAAACTATCATTCAGCGCATTACTGCGTATCAGTGGCCGTTGGCTAGTGTCATCTTGGCACTATTGTTAGGAGCGCTAATATGGTCGCGTAAGCGACGAGAACGTGAGTGGGAAGACGTGCCTGCAGCGGCCTCCTTGTCTACATCTACAGACAAGTCTCCGGAGTCACCTAGGCCTGTGGTCGCCGCTGAGAAAACCGTCGAGCCTAGCGGGCCGCATGAGTCCTCAGTATTTAATGTTGCAGAGCATGAGGCGTCTGAGCAGAGCGTTTCAGAGCCAGTTGAGCCAGTTGAGCCAGTTGAGCCAGTTGAGCCAGTTGAGCCAGTTGAGTCGGCTGAACCAGTTGAGCCGGTGTCCTTTGCACCAGACGATGTGGGCCCAAAACCGTTCGCGCCTGTATTATCAGCTTCAGAACCGGCATTATCAGGCTCGGATGTGTCAACGCCAGACATTGCAGCGCAATCTAGTGCGCCGTTTGAAGAAGAAAAAGATGACAGGGAGCATGTTGGCGAAGAAGTGTTAGCGCTTGATAACGCTTTTTTAGCGGCTCCCGAGCCAGTCGAAGAACCTGTATCGTACGGTGAGGGGCAGCAGGATAGTACGATTGACTATGAGCCGCCCGCTATCGAACCTCACGAACCGGCGGTAGAGGCTCCCAGGCAACCAGCAGTCGATTTTACCTGGGACTACGTGTCTGCTGAGCAAGAGAGTGGTATGGCTAAAGCAGCCACAGTACAACAGCAAAAAGCTGCTGAAGATGAGTGGGAAATCGAAGAGGTGGCATTCGAGCCGCGACGTCGGGATAATGGTGCACCTTAACCATTTTCTATGTGACGTGGCTTCATGACGCTGTTTTACCATTTTGACGAAACAACGCCCTTAACTGGGCGCCTAGCGATGGGCATTGAATACGATGGTACGCGCTTTTGCGGCTTTCAGCGTTTGAAGCACGCAGCCTCCGTTCAACAGGCAGTGGAAGACGCGCTTGAAAAAGTGGCTAGTGCGCCAGTGCGCATTCATGCCAGTGGTCGAACCGATTCTGGCGTGCATGCCACACGCCAGGTGATTCATTTTGATCCTCCCGTTCAACGTTCTGAAAAAGCGTGGATTTTTGGCAGCAACACCAACCTTCCCAGAGACGTTGCTGTGCGCTGGGTAAAACCCGTCTCAGATGACTTTCATTCGCGCCTCGGCGCGCTTGGGCGTCGCTATCGCTATATTTTGTTGAATCAAATTAGCCGACCTGTGCTAGAGCGCCATAACGTAACCTGGTGCCGAGACCCGCTAGATGCCGACGCTATGCATCGGGCAGCACAAGCCTTGGTAGGCGAGCACGACTTCAGCAGTTTTCGAGCGGCGGGCTGTCAGTCCAAAACGCCTTGGCGACAAATGCACTTTGTAGAAGTGAAGCGCTACGGGCCAATAGTAGTGATTGATATTCAGGGCAATGCCTTTCTGCACCATATGATTCGCAATATTGCCGGGGCGTTGGTCAGCGTAGGGCGCGGTTCCCAGGATGAAGGGCATATTGAGCGCCTGCTGGCACTGAAGAATCGCCGTAAAGGCGATGTTACCGCACCGGCCTGCGGCCTTCATTTTGTAGACTCACTTTATGATGAGCGTTTTGACCTACCAAAAGAGCCGCTAGGACCTAATTTGCTTGCATTTACCGGTGAATGGACTGGCGAGCGTGTGCTGCCTGATAACCCACGCATTGCTGCAAGGCGTAAATTGACGTTCAAGAAGCAGGAGCCCTTAGAGTACTTAGCGCAAAAAGAGCCTTTCGAACAGCAGGAGACGTCATCGTGAGTGCATATTCAGCTCGCACGCGGATTAAATTTTGTGGCTTAACTCGCCACGAAGACATCACACTGGCAGCAGCGTTGGGTGTGGATGCACTGGGCTTCGTAATGTGGCCCAAGAGTGCCCGCAGCATAACGCCTGCATTACTGGAAGAGCTGGCAGCGCAAGTACCTGCCTTTGTGACCCGGGTAGGTTTGTTTGTTAACCAGCCCGCTGAGTTCATTGAACAGTGCTTGCCTTATCTGGATTTAATCCAGTTTCATGGTGATGAGCCAGCTTCGTTCTGCCAGCAGTTTGGGCGGCCTTGGATTAAAGCGCTGCGTATGCGTGACGATATCGATTTGCATCAGGCGGCGGCTGACTATTCTCACGCGCAAGCGCTGCTATTAGATGCCTACCGACCGGGTACGCCAGGGGGAACCGGAGAGACCTTTGATTGGTCCAGAATACCCTCAACCCTGGAAAAACCTGTTATCCTGGCTGGTGGGTTAACGATTGATAATGTGGCTTTAGCGGTTAGCCAAGTAATGCCTTATGCTGTTGATGTCTCTGGTGGTATAGAAACCACTCCCGGCGTAAAAGATGCTGATTTAATGACGTCTTTTGTCAAACATGTGGCGTTAGCCAGCGTCCAATAAGTTTATTGCGTAGCACGCCCGGAGGGTGGCTACGTCTCATTGTTAGTTCATTTATTTGCCTGTTCTGGCGATCTTGTGAGGTATGCCTGTGACTGTCTCAGCGACTGAAACTAAGTTCAGCGACCTGACCCGAATGCCGGATGCCCGTGGTCATTTTGGCCCGTACGGCGGCCGGTTTGTGTCGGAAACCCTGAGCTTTGCCCTGGAAGAACTAGAGCAGACCTACCTGAGTCTGCGTGATGATCCCGCTTTCCAGGCAGAGTTTGACCGTGACCTTGCCCACTATGTGGGTCGTCCATCTCCGCTTTACCATGCCGAGCGATGGTCACAGTCTTTAGGCGGCGCGCAAATTTGGCTGAAACGTGAAGACTTAAACCACACGGGTGCCCACAAGGTTAATAACACCATTGGCCAAGCGCTATTGGCAAAAAAGACCGGCAAACCACGGGTTATCGCTGAAACCGGTGCAGGCCAGCATGGTGTTGCTACTGCAACCGTGGCCGCCCGCTTAGGTCTTGAGTGTGATGTGTATATGGGTGCGGCTGACGTGCAGCGTCAGAAGCTCAACGTTTATCGTATGCGACTGCTTGGGGCACGGGTTATACCCGTGGAATCCGGCACTCGTACACTCAAAGACGCAATGAATGAAGCGCTACGTGATTGGGTCACTAACGTTGATAACACGTTCTACATTATCGGCACCGTGGCGGGGCCGCACCCGTATCCGCAACTGGTACGCGATTTCAATGCGGTAGTAGGTCGTGAAGCGCGTCAGCAATCATTAGCGCAAATAGGGCGTTTACCGGATGCGTTAATTGCCTGTGTGGGCGGCGGTTCGAACGCGTTAGGCCTTTTCTATCCCTTTGTTGAGGACGATGCGGTCGCTATGTACGGTGTCGAAGCCGGTGGAGATGGGGTTGAAACTGGCCGCCATGCCGCGCCGCTTGCATCGAATGCACCGCGTGGGGTTCTGCATGGCAATCGCACGTATTTGATGTCTGATGAAGCGGGGCAGGTGTCGGATACGCACTCAATTTCTGCTGGGCTTGATTATCCAGGCGTAGGCCCTGAGCACGCGTTATGGAAAGATGTTGGTCGAGTCAATTATGTCGCGGCAAACGACAAAGAGGTGCTGGAAGCGTTCCGCGAGCTGACGCACATGGAAGGCATTATGCCAGCGCTTGAGTCTGCTCATGCGCTTGCCCACGCGAAGGTGCTAGCACCGACTATGCGCCCTGATCAGCATATCGTGGTTAACCTTTCTGGTCGTGGTGATAAAGATATCATGACCGTTGCGAACATCGATGGCATTGAGTTTTAAGGGCTAGCATGAACCGTATTGACCAGCGTTTTTCCGAATTAAAAGAGCAGGGTCGTAAGGCCCTTATTCCTTACATCACTGCCGGTGACCCAGCACCACAGTACACCGTGGGCTTTATGCATGCCCTGGTAGAAGCAGGTGCCGATATTATTGAACTTGGCGTGCCATTTTCAGACCCGATGGCTGATGGCCCGGTGATTCAGAAAGCCTGCGAACGTGCTCTTAAACAAGGCACTCGCTTAGTAGACCTGTTGGATATGGTCGCTGAGTTCCGTCAGGTCGATAGTGAAACACCTATCGTACTGATGGGGTATCTCAATCCGATAGAACGAATTGGCTACGAGACGTTTGCGGATAAAGCTGCAGACGTTGGTGTTGATGGGGTGTTGGTGGTGGACATGCCACCTGAAGAGGCTGAAGAGTTCGGCCCGCTGTTAAAACAGCGCGGTTTAGCAGCGATTTTCTTAGTTGCGCCTACCACTTCCCATGCACGTGCCGCTACAATATGCGCCCACGGTGAGGGCTACCTCTATTATGTTTCGCTCAAGGGCGTTACCGGTGCTGCTACACTCAATGCTGACGATGTAGCTGACCACCTTGCACCACTACGCGAAATGACCGATTTACCACTATGTGTTGGTTTTGGTATCCGCGACGGTGTCACTGCTGCCGAAGTGGCGAAAGTGGCCGATGGTGTGATTGTTGGCAGTGCATTAGTGAATCGCATTGCAGAAAGCGTTGATGCACCTGAAACCATAGCGGGTCAGTTAAAAAGCGTGTTGGGCGAAATGCGCACCGCGATGGATGCCTAAGCGCATTCCCTCATCGTCTACACTGAATTGATTGACGACACTCATCAAGCTTGGCACTGCTAAGCAATGACGTACACGGAAGCCTTTTTGATATGAGCTGGTTAGACAAGATTGTGCCCTCAATGGGGCGTATCCAGCGTAAAGACCGTCGTGCCAGCGTGCCCGACGGCCTCTGGCGTAAATGTCCCAAGTGCGAAGCGGTTCTCTATCTCCCTGAGCTTGAGAAGCATCACAGCGTATGTCCTAAGTGTGATCACCATTTGCGGCTGACCGCGCGTAAACGTTTGGATTGGTTCTTGGATAAACAGGGTCGACAAGAGGTTGCGGCTGAGATTGAGCCGAACGATCGCTTGAAATTTCGCGACTCTAAAAAGTATAAAGACCGTCTAACGGCTGCCCAAAAAGAAACTGGCGAGAAAGATGCACTAGTTGCTATGCGCGGCGAGTTAGACGGGCTACCGGTAGTTGCTGTTGCCTTTGAATTTACCTTTATGGGCGGCTCAATGGGAGCAGTGGTGGGCGAGAAGTTTGTCCGCGCGGCAACCATTGCCCTCGAAGAGCGCATCCCTCTTATTTGCTTTGCAGCTTCTGGTGGGGCGCGAATGCAGGAAGCCCTCTTTTCATTGATGCAGATGGCTAAAACATCGGCAGCACTTGAAAAACTCAAGCAATCGGGCGTGCCTTATATCTCCGTACTGACAGACCCCGTCTTTGGCGGTGTATCAGCGTCGCTAGCGATGCTGGGTGATCTGAATATTGCCGAGCCTAATGCGTTGATTGGCTTTGCCGGCCCGCGGGTTATCGAGCAAACGGTGCGTGAAACGCTACCAGAAGGTTTCCAGCGCAGTGAGTTTCTGCTGGAGCACGGTACGGTGGATATGATCGTGCATCGTCATGATATGCGTACTCGTGTTGGTAGTGTACTGCGTAAACTGACCCATAATATCGCTCTGCCTAACGAAAATAGTGTCAGTGAGGAAGCAGTGGTTGATGAGCCTTTGGTGGATGAAGCACCGATAGCAGATGCAGCAGACGTTGATGCGCCTGAAACATCTAGCGAAGTCAGCACCGTTAAGAGCGACGATTCAACCCGCAATGTCTAAATCTATAGCTCCTGACTCTTTAGCTTCTGACTCTTTAACTCCAGGGTCTTTAACCGAATGGTTGCACTACCTTGAAACTCTGCACCCTGTAGGGATTGATATGGGGCTTGAGCGGGTTGCTGACGTTGCCCAACGCATGGGGTTGTTAAGTCGTCCGATTGCAACGCAGGTCATTACGGTGGCAGGTACCAATGGCAAGGGGTCGACCCTTGCCATGATGGATTCTATCGCTCGTGTCCATGGTATGCGGGTGGGTACTTATACCTCCCCCCACCTTGTGCGCTATAACGAACGTGTGACGATCAGCGGCAATTATGCTGATGACCAGCAGCTAACTGCTGGCTTCAAGCGCGTAGAAGAGGCAAGGCTTCAAGTGCCTGAGATCAGCCTAACGTATTTCGAAGCAGGTACGTTGTGTGCTCTTTGGTGTTTAGCGCAGGCGGACCTTGACTTAGCGCTTCTCGAAGTTGGCCTGGGTGGCCGTTTAGATGCTGTGAATATCATTGACGCGGATATTGGTATTGTCACTACCATTGCTCAGGATCATGCTAATTTTCTGGGAACCGATATTGCGCAAATTGGCCGAGAAAAAGCAGGCATCTTTCGTGCGGCACGACCCGCTGTGTTGGGTAGCCAAGTTCTGCCCAGCAGTGTGGCTGCTGCCGCCCATGCGATTGAAGCGCCGGTTTACTGCCTTGGTGATGCGTTCAGCCACTCTGCCGACGGTGGCGCTAATGCTTGTTCTGAATGGAACTGGAAGGGGATGACCTGCCAGGGTGAGGTTATTACTCTGACAGACCTTCCGGATCCGGGTTTGCCGATTGATAATGCGGCAACGGCTCTCCAAGCCCTTATACTTAGCGGATTAGTGCTAAACGCAGAGGCATGTCGTCGTGCGCTTCACGAGGTGCAAGTGCCAGGGCGTATGCAGTGGATAGGTCAGTGGTGCTTGGATGTTGGCCATAACCCCCATGCAGCCGACTATGTAGCTAAGCGACTTCCCATGATGCCTGAGGGTGGTCGGCAATGGGCGTTGATTGGGATGTTAAACGACAAGGATGCAGATGGCGTTATCAGTGCTCTGTTACCACGCATTACCCATTGGGTATGTGTAACGTTAGAGGGAGAGCGTGGTCGCCCAGCTGTCGAACTAGCCGAACGTATTGTGTCACTGGGTGGGCAAGTGCATCACTGCTCAGACTCCCCAGAAGCTGGCGTTCGCGCTATTGCTGAACAGCTGGTGCCCACCGACCGGGTATTAGTTACTGGCTCATTTTTTACAGTTGCGGCCCTGTTGGAAATGACACTGCCGCAAGCTTAATCGGCCTAACCGTTGTGCTCGCTAAGCTTGATGGAGAGGGATATGAAATACGGTAAAACGGAACGCATCAGTGGTATTGTTATCCTGCTCGCGCTGCTAGCGATCTTTGTGCCGTGGTTGATGAGTGACCCTGCTCCTCGTGAAGAACGTCCTCAACCCACCTTTGTTATTGAGCAGCCCGTTAAGGCAACACAACAGGATGTTCCGATTCCGGAAATGCCGGCATCTATCAATACGACTTCAACCGCTAATGGTGATCGTGCTGAAGATAGCCCTGGGGAAAGTGTAATTAATAGTATGCCCATTGATGCTAATCCGCGGCAGCCCCAAACAAATCAAGCCAGCAGTGGCAGTACTCAAAGCGCTGAGGAAAGTGATCCCATTGCTGAATTAATGGCCGCTAATAACCGTAGTACGTCTTCAGATACCTCTTCCAGTTCATCTTCAAATGCTACTGGTCCTGCGTCTTCTTCCCAAGGGGAATGGGCCGTTCAAGTGGGAAGCTTTGGTGATGCGGGTAACGCGCAGCGTTTAAGTGATCAGCTTAGTCAGGCGGGGTTTAATACTTATCTACGCAAACGTGATAATAATCTTACCTCTGTTTATGTTGGGCCGTACGCGACCTCTGAAGATGGTGAGTCTGCGATGGCGATTATTAAGCAGCGTGCCAATGTACAGGGCTTGTTAGTACGGGTAAGAGACTAATTTATGACGCTGACTTGGATCGACGCGCTTTTCCTGGCGGTATTAGCACTTTCGATGCTAGCGGGTTTCGCACGCGGGTTTGTCAGAGAAGCCCTAGGTCTCGCCGCGTGGGTAGTCGCGTTAATGGTAGCGCGCGTGCTTGCAGAGCCGGTGGCGGATTTAATGAGCGGCTTCATTGACAGTTTTGATGCTCGCTTAGTATTGGCATTTATCTTGGTGATTTTTGCCGTCATTTTGCTCTGTGGAATGGTGATTCGTTTAGTTCACGCAGCGGTAGAGTGGGTCGGTATGGGGTTACTTAACCGGTTTGCTGGAGCCGCCTTCGGGTTTGCCCGTGGCGCTGTTATTTTGTTGGTGGCAACCGTTCTTATTACGCTAACGCCATTAGCAGAGCTACAGGCGTGGCAAGAAGCTGAGTTACGACCAACCTTTATTGAGCTCCGCGATTGGGCGGTAAGCCAGTTAGACCAGTGGGAGCGGGAGCTGCCGCAAGCCCCTGAGTCGCTTCGTGACATATCGTTGCCGGATTTTCGCGCTCGGGAAGAGCTAGTTCCACAGCCTTTTACGCCAACAAGTGAACATAGTAGCCAGTGAGTGCGTTACTTATGTTGGCGTTACGCTACGCGATGTTTAGTTTGTAATACAGTTAGCTACTGTCTACCAATGCCCGCTCTTGCGATCGAGAAATAGGCAGTGGCTCACATTCGTTTGATGAACGTACGGGTTTGCTACGGTAAACCATGGCACTAAAGCGAGGTAACTTGAATGTGCGGTATAGTGGGCCTTCTGGCCAAGCAGGCGGTAAATCAGGGAATCTACGATGCTCTGACCGTACTTCAGCATCGGGGCCAGGACGCTGCCGGCATGATGACTTGGAGCGAGGGACGCTTCCTACTGCGCAAGAGTAACGGGTTGGTTCGAGATGTGTTTCATACTCGCCACATGGCTCGCCTAAAAGGTAACCTTGGTATTGGCCACGTACGTTATCCAACCGCTGGTTCCTCTAGTGAAGCTGAGTCTCAGCCGTTTTATGTCAACTCGCCCTACGGTATTGCGCTGGCTCATAACGGTAACCTGACTAACTCTGAGCAGTTAAAGCAGGAGCTTTTCTCGACAGATCTTCGCCACATTAATACCAGTTCCGACTCTGAAGTGCTGCTAAATGTATTTGCCCATGAACTGGGCAAGCAGGGCTTGCACCTAGAAGCCGAGGATATTTTTGATGCCGTTCGTAGAGTCCACCGGCGCTGCAAAGGCGGCTACGCGGCGGTCGCGATCATCAATGGTTTTGGCATGGTGGCATTTCGAGACCCCCATGGTATTCGTCCAGTCGTCTTTGGTACTCGCCAAAGTGACGAAGGACAGGATGTCATGATTGCTTCTGAATCTGTTGCTCTAGATGTCGGTGGTTTTGAGCTGGAGCGTGACCTTTCACCTGGTGAAGCGATTTTCGTTGACATGCAGGGGCAGATTCACACCCAGGTATGTGCTGATCGACCTGTGCTGCGCTCCTGTATTTTTGAGCATGTCTACTTGGCGCGCCCCGATTCTATTCTCGATGGTGCTTATGTGTATGGCACGCGCATGCAGATGGGACGCAAACTTGGTGACCGTATTCTTAATGAGTGGCCTGATCACGATATCGACGTTGTGATTCCGATCCCTGATACGTCGCGTACCTCCGCCCTTGAGATGGCTCAGCACTTAGGTGTGACTTACCGCGAAGGGTTTATGAAGAACCGCTATATTGGCCGTACGTTTATCATGCCGGGCCAAACACAGCGTAAAAAATCGGTGCGCCAGAAGTTGAACGCCATTGATGTTGAATTCAAAGGTAAGAATGTACTACTGGTAGATGACTCCATTGTGCGGGGTACCACCTGTAAGCAGATTATTCAGATGGCCCGTGATGCAGGTGCCCGTAAAGTGTACTTCGCTTCTGCCGCGCCGCCTGTTCGCTATCCCAATGTCTACGGCATTGATATGCCAGCGGCGACAGAGTTGATTGCTCATGGCCGCACAGAAGAAGAGGTTGGACAGCTAATTGGTGCAGATCGAATTTTCTATCAAGATTTAGAGGATTTGAAAGCAGCTTGCCGAGACGTTAATCCTGAGATGGAAGAGTTTGATTGCTCTGTATTCGACGGTAATTATGTCACTGGCGATATTGATGATGCTTATTTGGCGGTACTAGAAGCGAGCCGTAATGATGCGGCTAAAGATCAAAGTGCGGGCGACCATGCGCTGGTAGATATGCATAATCAAGATGATGATGATCTTGACGACTAACGCTATCTATTCGCGGTTTGTATCACGATTTTATTGATGTTTTGAACAAGGTGCTCAGCCATGCATGATGATAGTCACCAGAATGAGTGGTCGCTAGAGACCCTTGCCATTCGCGCGGGCCATCACCGTACGTTTGAGCAAGAGCACGCCGAGCCCATATTCCCTACCTCTAGCTTTGTTTATGAGAGCGCGGCTGAAGCTGCACGCAAGTTTGGGGGGCAGGAGCCTGGCAATGTCTATTCGCGCTTTACGAATCCTACCGTCCATACCTTCGAGCGCCGTTTGGCGGCGCTTGAAGGTGGCGAACGATGCGTGGCGACGAGTTCAGGCATGTCAGCGATTTTGTCGACTGCATTAGCATTGCTGAGTGCTGGCGATGAAATCGTGGCATCACGTTCGCTGTTTGGTTCTACGGTGAGCTTGTTTGATAAATATCTGGGCAAATTTGGCATCACGACTCGCTATGTCGAACTGTCAAACGTATCTGCTTGGGCAGAGGCCATCAGTCCAAATACCAAACTGTTGTTTGCTGAAACACCTTCTAACCCATTGTCGGAAGTTGCGGATATTCCAGCATTAGCCGAGCTTGCTAAGCGTAGTGGTGCACTCTTGGCGATTGATAACTGCTTTTTAACACCTGCATTGCAGCGGCCACTTGCACTTGGAGCCGACTTAGTTATCCATTCAGCAACGAAGTATCTGGATGGGCAGGGTCGTGCCGTTGGCGGTGCAGTAGTTGGCAAGCACGACGTGTTGGAAGAAGTGTTTGGTGTGGTACGTACCTGTGGGCCTTGCCTTAGCCCCTTCAACGCGTGGATTTTCACCAAAGGTCTTGAGACCTTATCGTTGAGGATGAACGCGCATTGTGAAAATGCGCTTACTCTGGCGCGCTGGCTAGACCAACACCCAGCCGTTAATAAGGTGTATTACAGCGGTTTGGAAGCTCATCCCCAACATGCGCTTGCTAAACAGCAGCAGCAAGGGTTTGGTGCCGTGTTAGGCTTCGAAGTTAGGGGAGGCCAAGAGGGTGCTTGGAAGGTAATTGATGCCACCAAGATGCTGTCTATAACGGGCAATTTAGGGGATGTTAAAACGACGATTACTCACCCGGCTACTACTACCCATGGACGTCTTTCCGATGCACAGAAAGACGCTGCGGGTATCACACCTGGGCTAATTCGCGTTGCGGTAGGGCTGGAAAGCCAAGCCGATATTCAGTGTGACCTTGCTCGTGGGCTAGATGCATTAGCGGCTAGCTGAGCGAATTAGCGATCGTTTTGAAAACCGGTCATTCGTGACCGGTTTTTTCTTTCCTGCTTTGCAGGAGGCGTTTATTTCCGAATCGTTTTTTACTGCTGATTTTTAAAAACGTTTTTTACGAATGATGTGTTCTGCTTTTTTCAGCGGTGTTTTAAGTATTAAAGCGGTATGCTTTATATAAGAATGTGCTTACAGCAAAGATAATTGATCGCTGTTGTGAACGAGGAAATCAAGGATGTGGCGGAATACGCAGAGTGGTTGGGGAGTCGTTAGTATTGCTCTTCACTGGCTAAGTGCACTAACCATTGTGGGGCTGTTTGCTCTAGGCTGGTGGATGACAGATCTTGGCTACTACGATACATGGTATAACCAAGCGCCGTGGGTACATCGCTCGATTGGCATTATGTTGTTAATAGCTACCTTTGCCCGCCTAATATGGCGCTTGATTCAACCAACGCCCCATGCAGAGGGAAACCGCTTTGAACGTATAGCTGCCCATGCTGGTCACATAATGCTGTATGTTTTGCTGTTGTTAGTACTTGTTAGTGGCTATTTGATTTCTACCGCTAACGGACGCGGTATTAGTGTATTTGATTGGTTCGAAGTACCCGCATTACTCCATGGACTTCCCAATCAAGCCAGCTTAGCGGGCGACGTTCACTGGTATAGCGCTCTGGCACTCATCATATTAGCTGTAGGCCACGCCATCGCTGCAATGAAACACCACTGGTGGGATCGCCACACAACACTCGTCCGAATGATGAATCCTGCCCATAGTCGGAAACGTTAATAATGTTTTTGTCCACTGCGTGGGCAGTTAACTCGCAGTGGTTTATTAGGAAAATAAAGGAGATTTCCACAATGTTAAAGAAAACTGCTTTTGCTACTGCAATTGCCGCTGCGTCGCTAGTGACGTTTGGCCACGCGCAAGCGGCCGAGTATCAAATTGATACAGAAGGCCAGCATGCCTTTGTTCAATTTAAGATCAGCCACCTCGGTTTCTCCTATATATTGGGCACGTTTGAAGAGTTTGACGGCCAATTTACTTATGATCCAGAGGATTTAGAAGCTTCTTCTGTAGAAATGGAAGTGCAGGTGAACAGCCTGAACACTAACCATGCAGAGCGTGATCGTCACTTCTTAAGTAGCGATTTTCTTGATGCCAGTGAATACCCGACGGCCACTTTTACTTCAACTGGGTTTGAATCAACAGGTGATAATGAAGGCGTCGTAACGGGTGAGCTAACGCTTCATGGAGAAACACAGGAAATTGAAATGCCTGTCACCTTGATGGGTGAAGGCGATGACCCCTGGGGCAATTACCGTGCTGGCTTTGAAGGTAGTACCATGCTAACGCTGGGTGATTTTGGGATTGATATGAGCGATTTCCCAGAGTCGATGCACGAACTTGAGCTTTATGTGACGTTTGAAGGCATTCGTCAGTAAGCGAGTGCAGGAAACAAAGCGCCATCACCCTGATAGGGGGTGATGGCGCTTTTGTGTTGAGATTTGTGTTGCGAGTCACAGCAAATAAGCCCCATCTGGTGAGTACTAACGTTTTTTAGCAATGTGGCGTAAATCGTTACTCACTCTGTTTCGAGGAGTTATCTTTGGCAGCCGTTGATATACAGCAGCGCGAGCTGGCGATAACCCTATGGCGTCAAACGTGGCCGATGGCCATTGGGGTATTGGCGTTATTGGGTTTTCAGCTTGTAGATAGTGCTTTTATTGCGCGTTTGGGCACCGCGCCCTTGGCCGCACAGTCGTTCACCTTTCCTTTGTCATTTCTAATTATTGGTATTCAGGTGGGAATGGGAATCGCGATTGCGGCATTGATTTCGCGAGCATTAGGAGCCGGCGAGGAAGCCCGCGCAAAACGGCTAAGTAGTCTTGTATTACTTGCCGGTGGGGTCGTGATCGGTGTTCTAGTGGTGATGTTATGGCTGCTTCAGATGCCTATATTCCGCTTGCTGGGGGCAGATACTACGGCGCTGGTCTATATCCGAGCTTACTGGGGGCCTCAGCTATTTTCGGCTTGGCTAGGTGCTTTGCTTTATTTTATTTATAGCGTGTTTCGTGCCCATGGCGATACGCGGCTGCCGGGTAAGATGATGGTGCTCAGTAGTCTTATCAATCTGGGGCTGGACCCGCTGTTTATTTTTGGCATTGGTTCATGGCAAGGATGGGGGTTGCCAGGTGCTGCTTGGGCGACTGCCATTGCCTTTTCTGTTGGCCTGTTATTTAGCAGTATCAAACTAAAACGTCGCCAATGGACAACAAATATTGCGATATGGCAAGAAGCAGTGCGCTCGTGGCGCCCTTTTGCTGGGATTGCCGCTCCCGCCATGATCAGTCAATTAATGCCGCCATTGGCGGCAATGCTGGCAATTGTGGCTGTTGCTGGTTTAGGGGATGCACAGGTGGCTGCCTGGGGTCTTGCTAGCCGTCTGGAGACGCTTTCACTGATGGTAATATTAGCGATGACGATGTCGTTGCCGCCGTGGCTTGGGCGCTGCTATGGGGCAGGCGATTGGGGGCAGATTCAACAGCTTATGCGGTTGGCACTGACCGTTGCTGTCATTTGGCAGCTAAGTTTAGGTGTGCTGTTGGCGTTAGCTTCACCTTGGGTGGCGATGGTGTTAGCTGGCAATCAAGAGGTGCAAAGTGAACTTGCGCTGTTGATTCGCTTTTTGCTGCCCAGCTACGCTGCACTGGGTGTCTGCATGCTAGTGGTGTCTGCAGGTAACGCACTTGGTTGGCCCCTTCGGGCAATGTTGCTATCGAGCGCACGGCTTTTTATTTGCTATTTACCCTGCTTATGGTTGGGCACGCACTTATTTGGTTGGATAGGTTTAGCCGCTGGTGCAGCGGTGGGAAACGTGTTGGCAGGTATTGTTGCTTGGATGGTGCTACGACGTATTTTATCCCGCCCACATCGGCAGGCGGGATTCAGTAAGTCGGGCAATTAGTGTTTCTTTGGGGCTTCCTGAAAGGAGAAGTATATGAACAGTAATGCCATGCCCAAGTAACCCATGACAAATTCAGGCGCGGCGTTGAAGGCCAGCTTTGGGGCGTGCATCAGTCCTACAAATGAGAAGCCTGCTGCAATGGCGGCAAACGCGGCTGCCCTACGGAATTGATGGTCGATCACCGACACGGTCATTGCACCTAGGAAGATGGCCATAAACATTGCGCCTTGACCCATAATAACAATGGCACTTGAAATATCGCTGACGACTTCTCCAGCGCCTCGGTTGAAGCGTGTCATCACGTAGTTAGCAAAGTAGGGCAGCATCGCCAGAGCAATCGCTGGGTAGTAACGGGTATCGTTGGCTTGAAACGCGGTGGCAATCATCGACATGCCCACAAATACCAAGATAGGGGCCACTACCGAGACCGGAATAATGGCCGCTAAGGCAGCGATGAGGCCAAACATGGTGGCGAGCGCATAAACCGCACCGTTTAAAATGCTGTAGCCTCGTCCTGCTCCCATCCATTTCGCGCCTACTGTTGCGATATAAACGGTAGTTGGAAATACGCCGCCAAATAATGCGCCAATCATCGTGCCTGCCCCATCAACTGCCTGACATTCACGTACATCGTATTTATCGCCAGCCGCTTCCATCGCTTCAACGTTATTCATCGTTTCAATTGCGTTGTAGAGAGTGATGGGAAGCACTACGGTAAGCACTGCCAGCATGCCAGTAAATAGCAAGCCTAGCCCTTCATACCACGCCAAGTTAGGCAGTAAGGGATAAAACCCTAAATGGGTAAACGCATCGCTAAAACGCTCACTACCCGCATCGCCAATTAAATAAGCCATCGCCGTTCCGATCACAATGGCAAACAGCGATGTCGGAAGCTTAAACGGCATGCTGACACGCGCAACTAAGCCTACAATAATGATACCTAGTACCAAGAGGCCAACCACCGGCATTTCCAGGGTTTTAAACAGCATTTCACCGGCAATAAAGGTAAGTGCAACGCCTGCCACGGCGCCCAGCATGGCGGCCCGTGGAAGGTGATACTGCACCCAGCGGCCAATAATGCTAATCAAGGCTTCTATAGCGCCACTAATAAAGCAAGCGGCTACGGCAACTTTCCAGGCTAACTCTGCGTCACCCGTTAACTGCTTGGCGGGAAGCAATACGCCGAATAGAAACACAAACATGACCGGCGTAGAGATGCCGTAGGAGAGTGCGGTGACATCGCTACGATTTTCCTTTCGCGCAAGTCTAGCTGCACTCCATGCGTAATAGAAATTGCCTGCCATAACCGCTACCGCAGCACCCGGTAGCACCTGACCATAGACAATAGAGGTAGGAAACCCCATCCCTATCATGGTGATTGCGATAATGACAAAGTTAGCAATGTTATTTTGGAACAGAGCGAAAAATGCGTCGGTATCTTCTTTTTTGTACCACGGATAGTGTGTGCCAGCAGCCGCCATGTTAGGCCTCTTGGTTATGGTGTGTTGTATACAAGGCTATGCTGAGTTTGCCGAAGGTTTGACTAATCGGTCAAGCATTGCGTTGTAACGGACGCCGCACGGGCGCCCCTGGCTCTGGCGGCAAGCGCGCAATTGTACATAACAATTGCGTGTCTGTTCAGTTGCTTAACAAACCTAAATAACAAAAAAGCCCAGGCTGTCTGCCTGGGCTTTTCTGCTAATCGCATCTAGCTATTACATCTACCTATTACATCTACTTATCACAAGATTACATTACTCATTAACAGCCGCGATGGCTTTAGCAAGGTAAGGTAAGTTCTCGTGAGAGAAGCCTGCAACGTTGGCACGGCCAGAGCGCACCATGTAAATACCGAACTCATCACGTAGGCGATCGACTTGCTCGGGTGTTAAACCGGTGTAAGAGAACATGCCGCGCTGTTCTGCAACGCAGGCGTACTTCTCATCAAGGCCGTAAGGCTTAAGGGCCTCAACAAAGTCGCGGCGCAGTGTATTGATGCGATCACGCATTTCGGTTAGCTCTTCACGCCACATCGTTGTCAGCTCAGAATCATGAAGAATTTCGCTAACAATTGAGCCGCCATGAGCGGGAGGGTTGGAATAGTTTTCACGAGCAACGATCGCTGCTTGGGAGCGTACGTTTTCCATCTGTTCGGCGTCTTTTGCAATCAGAATCAAGCAGCCCGTACGTTCACAATAAATGCCAAAGTTCTTTGAACAGGAACTGGTGATAATAACTTCATCCAGGTTTTCGGCTAGGAGACGAACGCCGTAGGCGTCTTCATCTAACCCTTCACCAAAACCCTGGTAGGCGAAGTCAACTAATGGCAGCAGGTTGCGCTCGCGTAGTATCGCCATCACTTCGTGCCATTGATCTTGAGAAAGGTCAAAGCCAGTTGGGTTATGGCAGCAGGCGTGAAGTACAACAACATCGCCTTCTGGAATTTTCTTCAGTGCCGCTAGCATGCCATCGAAATCAAGGCGGTTATCGGCGTCAACATAAGGGTACTTGTGAAGCTCGATACCCGCAGCAGTAAAAATACCGTGATGGTTTGGCCAGGTAGGATCGCTCACCCAAATGCCTTTCCCAGGAAGCTGATTAGCAATAAAGTCAGCGGCCAAGCGCAGTGCCCCTGTGCCACCAGGAGATTGAGTAGCGCTTGCACGGTTGGCTTTTAATACGGAAGAGTCTGCACCTAATACCATAGGCAACACCGCATCACCGTATGCAGGTGCACCGTGAGAGCCAATATAGGTTTTGGTGGTTTCATTCTTGAGCAGGCGAGCTTCTGCTTCCTTGACTGCACGCATAACCGGCGTGTTGCCTTGTGAATCGCGGTATACGCCAACCCCTAAATCGACTTTCTGTGGATTGGTGTCTTTTTTGAAAGCTTCGATCAGCCCGAGAATGGCGTCTCCTGGGACTCGCTCAATTTGCTCAAACATTTATTCGGCTACCTCGTCGGTTCTGGCGGCAAGAATGAAGTCATTAAGATGCAGGCCTTTTATTTCATGAGACCACCATGTCACGGTGGTTTTACCCCACTCAGTGACAATGACAGGGTGGTGCCCAGCCTGCTCTGCTATGTCACCAACGCGCTGGGTAAATGCCAGGGCATCAGCGAAGTCACGAAACGTAAACTGTCTCGTTAGCTTCATGATGCCATCGTGGTCGACAATCTGCCACTCTGATAGCGCTTCTAAATGGGCTTGGCATTCGCTGTAGGACAGTGGGCTAGTATTGCCACCGCAAGGTTCACAGGCTGTTTTAGCAAGCGTTGTCATTGGTCTCCTCCTCGTCATAATGCTCTATTCAAGGTAGAAGGCATACACAGTCACGACCAACTTCTTTTGCGCTGTATAGCGCCTGATCAGCGCGCTCGATTAGACTGACCAATGGCTCTCCGCATCGGTATTCAGCTATACCAATGCTTAGCGTGACCTGACCAGCGCCGATTCCAAAATCATAGTTTGCAATGGCGTGGCGAATGCGGTCCGCGAGTTTATGGCATTGTTGCAGCGGCGTAAGCGGCAACACGACCATAAACTCTTCACCTCCAAGCCTTGCCACCATATCTTCGCAGCGTAAGAGCTGTTGGGTTTGCGCAGCAAGCTGTTCGAGTACGCTATCGCCTTGTAAGTGCCCCCAACGATCATTGAGCTGTTTAAAATGGTCAATATCTACCATCATTATTGATAACGGTGTTCCGTGCCGTGTGCTTAGTGAAGCTAAGTGCGTCAAATGCACCATGAGCTTTCGCCGGTTAGGTAATCCCGTTAAAGGGTCAGTGTCGCAAAGTTTTCTTAGGCGCTGCTCTTCAGCAACTTGATCGGTAATATCCATCATGATGCCGTTCCAACGGACACCATCTAATGCGGGGAAAGGGTTAGCGCTCACGGCTATCCAGTGCGGCTTTCCGTTTGGTAGTGGGAGTCGGAAACGGGTTGTAAGCGGTAGCATCCAGCGGGCTGAGCGCTCAATAGAGGACATTATTTTTGGATGATCGTGACCGGTTAACCGCTCAATTAATTGATTTGCTTCCTGTGCTAACTGGCGTCTATCGATATGTGCCAACGCTTTGCCACCTCCTTCCAAATAGGGAAAGTGCATCCGGCCACAGTGTGATCGATAAAATTGAAAGATAACCCCAGGAATAAGGGATATTAAGCTGTCAGCACTGGTCGGTGCTGTGACTGTGTCATTCACGGGCATGCGTGAAGCTCCAAAGCATATGCCAAATAAAAGTTAATCGTGAAGGTTAGCCCTAAAACCGTAACTAATATGTAAGTTATTGCTGACATTTTTAAATTTTTTAAAATTTAATTGATATATGTATATTCAAAAATAGAATTAACGAGGTTGGGCAGGGGTTTACTATAGAAAGGTTGGCACCACATAGGAAAATATATTACTTTTAGATATATATAATACTTTTTTTATTACCGAGGTGTTTTTTGAATGCAGTAAAAGGAGCCACTGCCAAGGCAAGCCATTTGGCTGATGCTCAAAAAGTGAGTGATGACTTTATGAGCTTAGATGGCTCCGTCAGCTTAGTAGGTGCGGGGCCAGGCGATCCGGAACTATTGACGTTAAAAGCCTATAAGCGACTTCTAACCGCAGAAGTGGTGCTCTACGACCGCCTCGTTAGCGATGAAGTATTGGCCTTAATTGGTCCTCAGGCCGCCCGTTTTTACGTTGGCAAAGCGAAGTCATCGCACAGCGTACCTCAAGATGAAATTAATCAAACATTGGTAACTTGGGCTAAACAGGGGAAGCGTGTGGTACGCCTTAAAGGCGGCGATCCGTTTATTTTTGGCCGTGGCGGGGAAGAACTTGAAACACTTGTTGCGGAAAAAGTGATGGTCGAAGTTATTCCAGGAATTACAGCTGCCTCTGGTTGTGCAGCCTATGCAGGCATTCCATTAACCCATCGGGATCATGCCCAGTCAGTTCGTTTTGTAACGGGCCATTTGCAGCATGGGGAGTGCTCGCTTGACTGGCAAGCGTTAGCACGCCCTGGTCAAACCTTGGTATTTTATATGGGGTTGAGTAACTTAGCGTTTATTTGCCAAACATTAATTGCTCATGGTCTTGCGCCTACAACGCCCTTGGCGCTGATTGAGCAGGGAACAACTCAGCACCAGCGTACGCACGTTGGTTGTTTGCAAACGCTGCCTGAAACATTTAAGCAGGGTAAGATTGCGCCGCCTACCTTACTGATTATTGGCAGCGTTGTGTCGTTGCACGCTTCGCTTTCTTGGTTTGAGGTTGCTAGCGCAGGTGCGTTAGGCTTTCAGAAAGGTAAGCATTAGACGGACCCTAACAATTAAATGTACTAAGTAGAACTATTTGTCATACACGTTGGTCACTAGCTAGATGTTGCTAGATGTGTATGCTAGTAAAATAATGTCAGGTACTAAATGCCTATTAACGCTGCTGATATCGGTAGCCTAAAAAAGAAGAGAGGGACGCAGTATGTCAGAAGCAAACCACTCGGATCATCAAGCGCCAGCGAATAAGCCGGACATGAAAACGCTTTTTAAGGACAACCGTGTCAAAGGAATTGCGGGTATTGCCGCGATCGCAGTTATTTGGGCAATTATGGCGCAATCTAACTCAGGCACACGTCAAGAGCGTGTTGAGACGTTAGAAGGTCAGTTAGCTAGTGTTGAGCAGGATAATAGTCAGCTTAGTCAGCGTATTGCAGAAATTGAGCAAGCTGAGACTGATTTGAGTGCCATGCGTGAAGAGATGGCCTCGTTGGAAGAGCAGCAGGCCCAGTCACAAAGCGAGCTTGAGTCTGCTCAGCGTGATACAAGCGCGGTACAGTCGCGTCTTGAAGAGTTAGAGTCTGAGCGCGATACCCTGCAGCAAGAAGTTGATGCATTAAGCGAACAAGTTGAGAGTGCTGAGGCTGACTTGCAGGCGCTAAAAGAAGAGCGTGACCAAGTCGTAAGCGCTCGTGACGAAGCGGAGACTGCTCGCCAGGAAGTTGAAGAAGCTCGCCAAAGTGCCGAAGAAGCCCGCCAGGAAGCTGAGTCCGCTCGTCAGCAAGCTGAGCAAGAGCGCCAGGAAGCTGTAGATGAGCTTAATGCCGCTCAAGAGGAATTGTCGAGTCTAGATACACAGATCAGTGACGCTAATGAACAGCTTTCTAGTATTGAGGAAGAAATTTCAACTGTTCAAGATGAGTTAGATAATCTGCGCAGTGAGCGTGATTCACTTACTAGTGAGCGGGATGAGCTGCAAAGCGAGGTTGATTCGTTAACTGAGCTGCGTGAAGAAGAGCAGCAGAGCCTCGACCAAGTACGCACGGAGATGGATGATCTCATGGTCGCGTTAGATATTGGTCGTGAAGAAGTTGCAAATGTTGAGAGTGATATTGAAGCCCGTGAAGAGCAGCTTGCGCGCTTAGAAACTCAGCTTAGTGATTGGCGTGACGAACTCTCCTCCTTGGAGAGTCGCCTGCATGTAAACGATACGGCTAATGATGAAGTGCCCACGCTAACGGGTGAAGAGAGTAACGAAACAGCTTCTGGTTCTGATAGCTCTGGTTCTGATAGCTCTGGTTCTGATAGCTCTGATACTGATAGCGCTGATTCCGATAGTTCTAGTTCTGATAATACTGAGCAAGTGGAAGAAGCAAGCTCTGACAATCAGGAACAACAAAACAGTAATTGAGAGATGCACCCTTAATGTGTGCTGATGGCTAGCGCAAGAAAGCGGATGTAGGTAGCCCCTGCATCCGCTTTTTGTATGTTGGTTTAGATTGTATGTTGGTTTAGAAATAGGCCGCCTAGGAGTATCATTCAATCACGTAACATTCACCGTAAGAAAACAGGAGCGCCATTGATGGACGGTGTAAAACATATAGTGGCAGTGGCATCGGGGAAAGGCGGGGTCGGTAAATCGACCGTTACTGTCAATTTGGCGCTAGCGCTTTCTGCTCAGGGCTATCGCGTTGGTGTTTTGGATGCCGATATCTATGGCCCCAGTCAAGCGCAGATGTTGGGTGTCAAAGAAGGCGTGCGGCCTCAGGCATCAGGTGACAATAAATTTCTGCCGCTAGAGGCACACGGTCTTCAAGCGATGTCGATGGCCTTTATGGTCAACACCCGAGAAGCGATGGTATGGCGTGGACCGATGGTGGTGGGCGCGTTTCAGCAAATGTTAACCCAAACCCAGTGGGATAATCTGGATTTTCTGTTGATCGATATGCCACCTGGTACCGGTGATATTCAGCTAACGCTGGCGCAAAAAGTGCCTGTTTCAGGCGCTGTAATTGTTACCACTCCCCAGGATATTGCGCTGCTGGATGCCCGTAAAGGCATAGAGATGTTTCGCAAGGTCAATGTGCCAGTGCTTGGTGTGGTAGAGAATATGAGCCTTTATCATTGTGAAAACTGCGGCCATGAAGCGGCAATTTTTGGTACTGGGGGCGGTGATCGTATCGCAGAAGAGTACGAGACAACCGTTCTTGGGCGGTTACCGTTAACGCTCTCTATTCGTGAGTTAGCTGATTCTGGTCGTCCCAGTGTAATTTCCGAACCTGATAGCTCAGTGAGCCACACGTTTGCAGCTATTGCTAAACAAGTGGCGCAATCAGTAAGTGCCAGCCATAGCGGTGGTCCGACTATTTCTTTTAGCGAGTGATGACGTAACAAATGAGTATTAAATCTGATAAGTGGATTCGTCGCATGGCACAGAGCGATGCCATGATTGAACCGTTTGAAGCTGAGCAGGTGCGCTATGTGAATGATCAGCGCGTAATTTCTTACGGCACGTCGAGCTACGGTTATGACGTTCGCTGCGCCGATGAATTTAAAGTGTTTACCAACATACATTCGGCTATTGTCGACCCCAAAGCGTTTGATGACAAAAGCTTCGTCGATATTAAGGGCGATGTGTGTATTATCCCGCCAAACTCCTTCGCATTAGCACGAACGGTAGAGTACTTTCGTATTCCGCGCAGTGTGCTGACGATTTGCCTAGGAAAATCCACTTACGCGCGCTGCGGCATTATTGTCAACGTAACGCCGCTTGAGCCAGAGTGGGAAGGGCATGTGACCCTTGAGTTTTCAAATACTACCAATCTGCCCGCCAAGATCTATGCGCATGAAGGGGTAGCTCAGATGCTGTTCCTTGAGTCTGATGAGGTGTGTGAAACGTCTTATAAAGATCGTGGCGGCAAATATATGGGGCAACGAGGCGTTACGCTGCCTCGCACTTAATCTTTGCAAGCCAAGCGAAAAACGCCTTACTCGCTAATAGCGGTAAGGCGTTTTTTTATGGTCAGGCCAGTAACGTTTACGTATTTTCGTCTAGTTCTTCGTCTAGCTCTTCTGCAGCATCTGTGTGTGAGAGCCGCATGCCATGCGGGGGAAGGGGATGGCCATCCATGGTGGCATTTTCAGCGTTATATTGCAGGCGACCTTGCAAGAACCACTGAACCGCAATTGGAAAGATGAGGTGCTCACGAGCGTGCACCTTCTCTTTAAGTGTCTCAACGGTGTCTTCATCAGTGACGTTCAGTTCCGCTTGCAGCACAACGGGGCCACCATCCAGCTCTTCAGTGACAAAATGCACGCTACAGCCATGCTGTTTTACACCGTCTGCCAGCGCTCGAGCATGAGTATTTAGCCCTTGATAAGCCGGAAGCAAAGACGGGTGGATATTGAGCATTTTGCCTAAAAAACGCTGCACAAAGCGAGGTGTCAAAATGCGCATAAAACCTGCTAAGACAATTAAGTCAGGCTCATGGCGCTCGATGACTTTGATCAGCGCTCCGTCATAGGCATCGCGGCTGTCATATTCGCGGTGAGGTAGTGCAACGGCTTCAATGTCCGCTTCTAAGGCGCGCTTCAAGCCATAGGCATCTGGCTCGTTGGAAATAACAGCAACGATTTCCCCGCCAAGTTGGTCATGGCTTTGCGCATCAATCAGCGCTTGTAAATTACTGCCACTGCCGGAAATCAATACCACAATACGTCGCGCGGCTGTTGGCTCTGGCACCATGTCGTTTATGGTGTCGTTGAACATGCCGTTATCGAAGTCGGTGCTGCTCATGCGCGAAGGTTCTCCAAAACGACGGCTTCCTCCTGGCGCTGAATAATTTGACCAATTTGATAAACGGTCTCGCCTTGCTCTTGTAGATGCTCCATGGCGTTTTCAGCGTGGGCCTGGGGCACCACTACTACCATGCCAATGCCGCAATTTAGCACCCGGTGCATCTCCGTTTCACTGACATTGCCTTGGGCTTGTAACCAGTTAAATACTTCTGGGCGCTGCCAAGTTGAAAGGTCAACGTGGGCTGCAAGGCTATCGGGTAACACTCGAGGAATGTTTTCCAGCAAACCACCACCGGTAATATGGGAGAGCGCGTGAACGTGAATGTCTGTGTTACGCATCATCGACAGCAACGACTTCACATAAATACGCGTCGGCGCCATTAACGCGTCGCCAAGTGGCTGCCCATCTACAGCATCATTGAGTGAAGTGTTGCTAACTTCCAGAATTTTGCGAATCAGCGAGTAGCCATTAGAGTGCGGGCCAGAAGAAGCCAGTCCCAGTAATACATCGCCTTCGGCTACCTTACTGCCATCTAAGATATCGGCTTTCTCAACAATACCTACGCAGAAGCCGGCCAAATCGTAGTCATTGCCTTCGTACATACCGGGCATTTCGGCAGTTTCGCCACCTACTAATGCGCAACCAGCCAGTTCGCAACCAGCGCCAATGCCGGTTACTACATCTGCAGCGATATCCACATCCAGCTTACCCGTGGCATAGTAGTCAAGGAACAGCAGCGGTTCAGCACCGGCAACGATCAAATCGTTGACACACATAGCGACCAAGTCAATGCCAATGGTGTCATGCTTACCAAGGTCCATGGCAAGACGCAACTTTGTGCCGACACCATCCGTGCCGGAGACCAAGACTGGCTGCTTATAACCAGCGGGAAGCTCACACAGTGCGCCAAACCCGCCAAGGCCACCCAGGACTTCAGGGCGTGTCGTGCGTTTGGCAACGTGTTTGATGCGATCAACTAGCGCGTTGCCGGCATCAATATCGACACCTGCGTCTTTATAGCTGAGTGAGGGAGTGGCCTGAGAAGTGGAGGTATCGGTCATGACAGATCCTGTGAAGCCTATAGCAGTACGGGTAGTGCTGGCGAAATGGCCAGTGCTGGGGCGATAACGGAACGGATTGTAACACCCAGAGACGTAAGTCGCATCGATGTGCGGCGTTAACCGATGTTCAATACGCTACTTTTGTTACTATTCAGTACGCTAAGGGCGCTAACCATCTTTCCAGGAGGGATATAAAGAGCATGCGACATTCATGGTGGGGCGTTGTATTTTTGGTGGTGTTGGTGGGCTGCCTGTATTTACTCGATGCGGTATTGATGCCATTTATCGCTGGTTTAATTTTGGCTTACCTGGCTGACCCGCTTACCAATTATTTTCAGCGCTTAGGCATGAAGCGACCTTGGGCGGTGAGTAGCGTATTTTTAGTTTTGTTGCTGATTCTTATCTTAAGCCTGCTCGTTTTAATACCGCTGGTTGTTCAGCAGACGAAACAGTTAGGAGAGGCGTTACCGAGTGTCTTTAATTGGGTAGAAAACATTTTGGCACCGCAAGTACAAGAGTGGACAGGGTATGATCTAGGGGCAGAGTTAACGAACGTTCGGGAAACATTAGTCGAGAATTGGCGTGATGCGGGTAGCTATGCGGCTCAGGCGTTAAGTCAAATAGGTCGTTCGGGTATGGCTTTTGTTTCCTGGGTCACTTACGTTGCTTTGATCCCAGTCGTCACATTTTATTTGTTACTTGATTGGAGCCGGCTGCTTTCAAGCCTTGCTGATTTGGTTCCCCGTCAATGGACAAGTGATGTTTTCCGGTTGGCCCAGCGCTGCGATGAAGTTCTATCCGCCTTTCTGCGTGGTCAGCTACTGGTTATGCTGTGCTTAGGCATTATTTATGCAGCAGGCTTAACGTTAATGGGTTTGAATTTTGGCTTGCTGATTGGTGTTGTGTCTGGGCTTGTTAGTATTGTGCCATTCCTGGGTTTCATTGTGGGTTTGGTGGTGGCCCTCATTGTTGCGCTTTTCCAATTTGATACGTGGTGGGCTGTGCTGGGGGTGATCGCGGTATTTGGTATCGGTCAAGCGGCAGAAAGTGTCATACTTCAGCCTAAACTGTTAGGCGATAAAATCGGTTTGCATCCTGTTGCGGTTATTTTTGCAGTACTGGCGGGGGGGCATCTGTTTGGCCTTACAGGGGTGCTTTTAGCATTGCCTGCCGCAGCGGTCATTATGGTGCTTTTAAGGGAAGTTAAAGATCGTTATAAAGGCAGCGCTCTCTATGATGCCGAGCAACGTCCGACAGAACAGCAACATCATAATGATGGACAGGGTCGTCACGATGAAAGGGAGTCACCATGAGCCGATTACCGGCACAGCTACCGCTTGGGGTAGGGTTGCGAGACGACGCGACATTTAATAATTACTATGCCTCACAAGCAAATGCGTCATTAATGGAGTACTTGAGCCGACAGCTTAAGTCGGATGCTGAGCCATTCTTGTATTTATGGGGCGCGCCGGGCAGTGGCCGAAGCCATCTTTTACAGGCGGCATGTCACGCTGCCTCCGATGCAGACAAGCGAGCGCTCTACCTTCCGCTGTCAGATCTTGGCCACTTTCCACCGCTTATGCTGGAGGATATAGAGTGTCTGGACCTTGTCGCCATTGATGATCTTGAATATGTGATAGGTCGTAAGCGCTGGGAAGAGGCGCTATTTCACGCCTTTAATCGGCTGCGCGATGCGGGAAAAGCCTTAGTAATCGCTGCTAATACGTCTCCGCGCCAGTTAGACGTTGCCTTGCCTGATTTGGCGTCACGATTAACGTGGGGAGTTACCTTTCATCTACATCCACTGGATGATAACGAGCGCTTAGCGGCATTAAAGCTTCGTGCTAACGTACGGGGAATGCAGTTGCCTGATGACGTAGGGCGCTACATTATGCATCGTGGGCCACGTGAGCTAGGAGAGTTGTGTCGTGCACTTGAGACGCTTGATAAAGCGTCGCTATCCGCTAAGCGGAAGTTGACTATACCTTTCGTCAAGTCGGCGCTTAATTGGTAACACATAATAAGCAAAACGCCCCTGCCAGATCACTGGCAGGGGCGTTTTAGTAACAGCAAGTCAATAACCGAAACAGGTTAAGCTGTTTTGCTCATTTTGCTGGCTGCTGCTTGTGCTTGCTTAACGTTATCTTCAGTCAGTTTTTGACCTTTCTGCAAGAAGTCTTGCTGAAGAGCGACCACTTTATCCGCATCGCCTTTTACACGCTCAGCCAGTTCTTTAGCCACTTTCTGCTGACCTTCCATATAGCTACGCAGGCCGCTGGCATCTTTAACGCTCATCAGCTGACGCATTTGGGCGATGCCGGTATCTACGTAAGATTTGTTGGCATCAAGCTGTGCGTTAAGCATTTTTTCAGAATAGTCGATACTTAGCGTCATATAGGCACGTACAGGTGCCATGAAGAAGTTATCGAACTGCTGAGTCATTTCGTTGGTGTTAAATGTTTGCATGGTAAACACTCCTGTTCCATTGCTCACTAATCGGCCCAATGATTGGCGGTGCCGTTAGTGTTGGTTGATCAGCAACGGTTTTGTTAAGCATTCACCGCGGCTGATATCTAGTTATCTTGCGTTGCAGCATAACAGGGGTTTTTGTGCAGTGCAACATTGCTGAGGATTGGATTTATAAAATATGTAACTGTCGCTGAGGAAGTTAATAATGCGTGTAGATTTACCTAACGCGTCGATGGCGCTAGGCTTAAGCGTATAGATAACCGTTACCACTAAAATAATCATTATAAAACATTATGTTAGTGATGTGGGTAGCGTTAGTTTAGGTTGTTTTAAAAGGAGTGCAAGGATGGACACACGTATTGAACGGGACAGCATGGGTGAGCTTGATGTGCCTGTGAATGCACTTTATGGTGCTCAAACACAGCGGGCTATCAACAACTTTCCTGTTTCGCATACTCCCATGCCATCAGCGTTTATTCATGCTGTCGCGCGTATAAAGCTTGCTGCCGCACGCAGTAACTATCAGTTGGACTTGCTGGATAAGCCTCGTGCCGATGCGATCATTAAAGCTGCTGGAGAGGTAATTGAGGGTCAGCATGACGAGCACTTTCCGATCGATGTCTTTCAGACAGGGTCTGGTACGTCGACTAATATGAACGTTAACGAAGTGCTAGCGACGCTTGCGAGTCGTGAAGGGATCGACGTAACGCCAAATGACCACGTTAATATGGGGCAGTCGAGCAACGACGTTATCCCGACGGCCATTCACTTGTCGGCAGCGATAGCTGTTCATGAAAGGCTTCGTCCTGCCTTAGTGTCGCTGCAGGCGACGATTGACCGTAGGGCTAGTGAGTTGGCTCACGTTGTTAAAACAGGTCGTACCCATCTAATGGATGCCATGCCGCTGCGTATGGATCAAGAGTTAGGAGCGTGGTCGAGCCAAGTGGGGCAGGCTATTGAGCGTTTTGATAGCGCCATGACAAGATTGTGTCGATTAGCGCAAGGCGGTACGGCGGTAGGCACCGGTATTAATGCGCCTGAAGGGTTTTCCGAGCTAATGGCTCGCGACTTAAGTCAGCAAACCGGGCTGCCCTTTGAGCCTAACGAGAGCTTTTTTGCCAGTTTGGCCTCCCAGGATGCTGCCGTAGAGTTATCTGGTCAGTTAAAGGGATTTGCATGTGTGGTTATGAAGATCGCTAACGATTTGCGCTGGATGAATTCAGGGCCGTTGGCAGGGCTGGGCGAGATTGAACTTGAGGCACTGCAGCCTGGTAGTTCCATTATGCCGGGTAAGGTAAATCCTGTGATTCCTGAGTCGGCCGCCCAAGCAGCAGCACAAGTCATCGGCCTGGATGCCGCAGTAACGGTTGCTGGGCAGAGTGGTAACTTTCAGCTCAACGTGATGCTGCCGTTAGTAGCGTCGAATCTTCTTACATCGATTACCTTGATGAGTAACACAGCCACTTTGCTGGCTGAACGTGCTATCGCCACCTTCCGCGTGCGTGATGATAATTTACAGGGGCCACTCGCACGGAATCCTATTTTAGTGACTGCTCTTAATAGTGTGATTGGCTATAACGCCGCTGCCGCGGTGGCTAAAAAAGCCTATCAAGCTGGGCGGCCAATCATCGACGTCGCCGAAGAAGAAACTGATCTGGATCGCGCAACGCTTGAGCGCTTGCTAGACCCTGTTGTGCTTACGAAAGGAGGCATACCTAAGTAGCCTCTGTTGAGTGGTTAAAAGGTCTGTTGAGTGTTAAAGGGTCTGTTGAGTGTTAAAAGGGCAGACGTTAGGTTTCTTGCTTTTCCGTTTTGCCCTTTTGAATGGTTTCACTCGCCTCTTGGCGCTCTGCTGCACTGGCATCAGGTGTGTCGTGCTCATCCTGGCGTGAGGGGCGGTAGCAAAAAGTTGCCAATATAGGAAAGTGATCAGACCCAAACGCCCCAAGGCGTTGCATGTTAACGAGAGTGAAATGCTCGCTAACAAATGCGTGGTCAAGAGGCCAGCGAAGAATGGGGTAACTGGCATGAAAGGTACTGAACATACCGCGTCCACGGCGTGGATCAAGCATGCCTGCTATACGGCAGAAGCGCCGAGTTGTTCGTGACCAGGCAACGTCATTCAGATCTCCTGCGACAAGAGTGGCTTTTGGGTCTTGATGGATTTCTTTTCCAATCCATAAAAGCTCCGCATCACGCCATAGAGACTTTTCGCTTTCACTGGGCGCTGGTGGCCTTGGATGAACGGCAAATAGACGGATATGCTGGCCGCTTTTCAGTTCTACCTGAGTGTGAATTGAGGGTATGTCGTCTTGTATAAGCCACTTTACCTCGGTATTTTTCAGCGCTAGCCGTGAATAAAGATGCATGCCATAAAGGTTATCTAGTGGAACCTTAACGCTATGAGGCCATTGCTCGTCTAGTGCTGGATCCAATTGATCTTGCCACCATTGATCTGACTCTAAAGTGAGAATCATATCGGGCTGATGGTGCGTTATCATCTCCAGGAGTTTTTTTGATTGACGGTTTGGTGTCAGTACATTGGCGATGAGTAGGGTGATCATCTGGTCTTCAGGCGCGTTATGTGCGGTTTTAACCTGAACTGGCCAGAGCTTTGTCCATGGCAAGATGTAGCGTAATTGCAGCCCTAACGTAACGAATGAAACAAGTATTGCTGTCACTTGCCACTGTCCTGGTTCTAATACCAATAGGCTCGCCAAGCCGCACGCCAAAGCGAGCACGGCGATTTGTAGTCGAGGAAATTCAAAACTGCGCACCCACCACCAGCGCATCGGCACGCGAGCGATAAGAGTGGCAAGTAACAGGGAGATGGCGGTGCATCCTAGCAAAGGCCCAAGCAAGGTTTACCTCCTGGTTTAACCGTGAATAGTTATTAATCTACGAAATAGTCGCTAAGCTATGATCAGCTTAGCGGCAAGAAGAGATATGTGTCGATCTCACTTTGCAATTGAGCAGTGTTAGTTTATTAGCCTCATTTCAAAGTGCTAAAAACTACTTGCAATTCAGCTATGAAGCCGTAGAATACGCATCCGTTGCACAGCAGGACCATAGCTCAGTTGGTTAGAGCGCCACGTTGACATCGTGGAGGTCGGCGGTTCAAATCCGCCTGGTCCTACCATTTACGTTATGTGCAACTAGTTACTTATACTTTTTATGTAGCTTACATTTAGGACCATAGCTCAGTTGGTTAGAGCGCCACGTTGACATCGTGGAGGTCGGCGGTTCAAATCCGCCTGGTCCTACCAAATACCTGCACTTGAAAGCCCCCTGCATATGCACGGGGCTTTTTTGTTATTGGTTGATAAAGAAGGGTAGGTCAGTTTGGCGAATAAACGTAGCCACAAGTGCTTCAATGCCTGACTGATCTTCTTGGCTAAAGCGTGCGTGCTGGGGGCTATCTAAGTCGAGCACTCCCCATAGGTGGCCGTCGATCACGATGGGAACAACGAGTTCTGAGCGTGAATCCGCATCGCAGGCGATATGATCAGCAATGGCGTGAACGTCATCAACGCGTTGAGTCGCCTGCAGGCGTGCCGCAGCTCCGCAAACACCTTTGTTGAAGGGGATTGGGTGGCAGGCGGGTTTACCCTGAAATGGGCCAAGGCTGAGCTGGTTGGGCTGGCGTTGGAGATAAACCCCCACCCAATTTAGCTCTTCTAATGTGTGATAAATAAAAGCGCAGGTTTGAGCGCTATTGGTTAGCCAGTCTCGGGTGTCTAGTAAGGCTTCAAGCTGCCGATTGAGCAGCGCATAATCAACACTATGCATACGCATTCCTTATGGGATTAAACGCATCATGCCAGCCCTAAGGCTGGCATGATTAAATTGCTAGAAAATCGGTGCTGTTTATTCGATCCAGCCAGGAACTGCCGCACCCTTAAACAGTTCTTCTGCTTTTTCGATGACTTCATCGCGCTGGTAAGCATCAACAAGTTGACGGATTTCTTCGCGCTCTTCATCGCCGCCACGCACCGCGATTAGATTGACATAAGGGGACTCAGGCCCCTCCTTGATTAACGCGTCATCTAGGCTCAAGCCAGCCGGTTGAGCGAACGTATTATTAATGAACGCCATGTCCACATCGGGTAGCACACGGGGTAGCTGTGCTGCTTCAATTTCGCGGAAGCGGAAGTTACGCGGATTTTCAGCGATGTCAATGGGGGTGGCTTCCAGGTTGCTCGGATCATTTAGTGTGATCAGACCCTGGTTATGCATCAGAATGAGTGCACGTCCTTCATTAGACGGATCGTTAGGCAGTGCGATTTGAGCGCCATCGGGCAGCTCTTCAATGCTGTCGTACTTCTCAGAATAAGCGCCGATCGGGTAAACAAAGGTGTAGCCCGCAATGGCAAGATCATATCCACGGTCATTGACCATGGCCTGTAGGTACGGTTCGTGCTGGTATGCGTTAGCGTCTAAACTGCCGTCAGCGAGCGCAGCGTTAGGCGTCACGTAGTCAGTAAACTCAATGATTTCGACGTTTAGGTCGAACTCTTCTTTGGCAATCCGAGCAGCCACTTCCATAACTTCGGTTTCGGGGCCTGCTACGGTGCCCATTTTGATGGTGCGTGTTTCTGCGTTAGCAACATTAACCGCTAGTGCTAAAGCAGTTAGGCCGCCGATGAGTAGTTTTTGCATAGTGTCGCTCCTGTCGCGCAGTAAAGGTTGTATGTGATTATGGAGTAATAAAGAATAAAATTCTAATGCGTTTTGGTTATATTCGTCTATGCCGATAAAAGGCACAGGCTATTATCACTTGCGGTCACTTTTACGCACCAAGTAGTCGCCCAGACTTTGGAAGCCCTGCACCATAATCACTAAAATAACGACGGTAATTAGCATGATGGTTGGGTTAAAGCGGTTATAACCATAGCGAATTCCTAAATCACCAAGCCCGCCGCCACCTACTGCTCCTGCCATGGCAGAGTAGCTGACCAGTGTCACTAGTGTAATCGTTAGGCCTGTGATGATGCCGCCCCTTGCTTCAGGGATGAGAACTTTGGTAATAATTTGCCAGGGCGTTGCACCCATTGATTGTGCAGACTCAATAAGCCCAGGAGATAGTTCGTTAAGTGCACCTTCTATTAAGCGAGCAACAAAAGGAATAGCAGCAATAGTTAGCGGCACTGAGGCTGCATTAATGCCAATAGAGGTGCCTACCAGCATGCGCGTGAAGGGAATAATCGCTACCATCAAAATGATAAAGGGGATTGAGCGGCCAATATTGGTAACAATGCCTAGCACTTGATTAAGCACCGGCATGGCCAAAATTTGGCGAGGACGGGTAACGTAAAGCATCACGCCAAGCGGCAGGCCAAGTAGGGTAGCAATGACGCCGGAAATGGCCACCATGTAAAGCGTATCCAGCGTGGCTTGTAAAATAAGATCAAACATTGCGCTGGACATGGCCGAGTACCTCTACCTGTAGTTGATGTGCTTCTAAATAAGCCATTGCTTCCTGGGTTTGTGCGGGGCTGCCGAGCAGCTCAGCAATCATCAGGCCTAGCGTACGGTCTTGAATAGACTCGACCTTTGCCTGAAGTATGCTGACGTCAACGCTGCACTCTCGTGCTAAGCGAGAAATAAGGGGGGTCGAAACCGCATCGCCGGAAAATGTTAGTCGAACAACAGGGTGAGTATGCTCACTCGGCGTGTCGCTTAACCGCTCAATCAACTCTTTAGGCGGACTGAGCTGCAAAAAGTCATTCAGGAACTCTCGACCTAACTGCGTTCTAGGCGCAGTGAAAAAATCACCGACCTCAGCATCTTCAACAAGCTCGCCATTGGAAATAAGACTTACGCGGTGGCAAATTGATTTCACCACTTCCATTTCGTGGGTGATCAGCAAAATGGTGATACCAAGCTGCTGATTAATTTCTCTCAGCAGCTCAAGGATAGAGCTAGTGGTCTGGGGGTCCAGTGCTGACGTGGCTTCATCGCACAGCAATACGTTGGGTTTACTGGCCAGTGCACGGGCAATGGCAACGCGCTGCTTTTGACCGCCAGAAAGCTGGGCTGGATATTGCTTGGCTTTATCAGACAAACCTACCAGCTCTAATAATGGCGCTACACGATTTTTAATAGCGCTGCGACTTTCACCCATTAATTCAAGTGGGAGGGCCACATTGTCAAATACTGTGCGCGTTGTTAGCAGGTTGAAATGCTGAAAAATCATTCCAATACGATGGCGGGCGCGGTTTAATTCGCCACGGCTAAGGCGAGTCATTTCCTGACCGTCGACGACTACGCTGCCAGTGCTTGGCCGCTCAAGCAGGTTGACGCAACGAATAAGAGTCGATTTACCTGCGCCCGAAAGGCCAATAACGCCGTGAATCTTGCCTTTGGGGATCGTTAAATTAACGTCTTTTAGGGCATGTACGGTGCTATCACCGGTGCCATAGGTTTTACTTACATTGCTAATTTCAATCATAGCGTCTGCCTTAATGGTAGGCCGAAGACGGAGTGCGAGGGAGCAAGCGTAGGGCGGGAAATAAAAAAAGGCCACCCTTACGGGTGGCCATCAACGCTGGACACACCCTTTTAGCTGCACTTCACCAAGCTATTCGCTGGGTGGACGCCCGCAATCTGGGTACAAATCGGCGTCATTACATTTGCGGCGAAAGTCTAAAGAGTGGTGGCTGGCTTGTCAATTAGAACCCTTCTATTTCATGCTTTTGTGCTTGGGAGCAGATTTATTTACTGACTAAATGACTTTAAAGAGTGGTTAGTGCTTTTTTATGTGTTTTTTGGTTGGTTGCTGTCAGGGAAAGCTATTCCAATGCTGGTATCTGGGGCTTTGGCTGCACAAGCCCTAGGCATTAGTAGTAAGCTTGCACAAAATTTTTAACTCTATTTTATCTTGAAAGTGTTTCATAAGAGGACCAAGCCATATGTTTACAGGCATTGTGCAAGGCGTCGCTAAAGTTGTTGCGGTAAACGAACTCGAAGAGTTTCGTACCCATGTTATTGCATTACCTGAGGAAATGCGCCGAGGGCTGTCGATTGGGGCATCGGTGGCTCATAACGGTGTTTGCCTGACGGTAACCGCCATAGAGGGTGAAAATGTCAGCTTTGACCTGATGCGTGAAACATTGCGTTTGACAAATCTTGGTGCAATTGCACCAGGGCAGTGCGTCAACATAGAGCGTGCGGCGCGCTTTGGTGATGAAATTGGGGGGCATTCCATGTCCGGCCACATTATTTGCATGGCTCGCGTAGTAGCAATAGAAGAGGCGCCTAACAATCGCAGGCTATGGTTTTCACTGCCAGAGAAAGTCGCTAAGTTTGTATTTGAGAAGGGTTACATTGGTGTTGATGGTATTAGCTTAACCGTAGGTGATGTGCGCCCCGCGAGCGATAGTGCTGGGGTTGAGTTCAGTGTCAATTTGATTCCAGAGACGCTGGCGCGCACGGTATTAAAAGACCGATTGTTGGGTGACCGAGTTAATATCGAGATTGATCCACAAACTCAAGTGATTGTAGAAACGGTAGAAAGGGTGTTGGCTAGCCGTCTTTAGAAGGTTATTTTGATCTACCGTTGACCGATCGGTTAGCTCATGGCCTGAAGTTTGCTATTCATATAAGTGGGTGGGCGACTTCCCATCAACGCTAGCGGCACACGGGGTACTCGCAAGACGAAGAGCCTTTCGGTAATATGTGCCGCTTTTCTCGCATCAAGGGACGCATTCAGCGTAAGCGCGAAGGATAAAAACGACATGAAACTTCTGGACAACTACTTCAAGCTCACTGAGCAGAAGACCACTGTAAAAACCGAGGTGATCGCTGGATTCACCACGTTCCTTACAATGGCTTATATCATTTTCGTTAACCCGAGCATTCTTTCGGAAGCGGGGATGGATTATGGCGCGGTGTTTGTTGCCACCTGTGTGGCTGCTGCGATCGGCTGTTTTGTCATGGGGCTTTGGGCAAACTACCCAATCGCACAAGCACCGGGAATGGGGCTAAATGCCTTTTTTACCTATGGCGTTGTACTTGGCATGGGCTATACCTGGGAAGCGGCATTAGGGGCTGTCTTTTTCTCTGGTTTTGCCTTCTTTTTGCTGAGTATTTTTAAAGTCCGTGAATGGATCATCAATTCAATCCCGCTCTCGTTGCGTTTAGGCATTGCTGCAGGTATTGGCTTATTCCTTGCGATGATTGCACTTAAAAATGCCGGTATTGTGGTCGCAAATCCAGCCACCTATGTGGCACTTGGTGATCTATCCCAGCCTCCCGCACTTTACGCCTTATTGGGCTTTTTCGTTATTACGGCGCTTTCCTACCTGCGCGTAACCGGCGCGGTAATGATAGGTATTTTAGGTGTTACGATCCTTGCGATGTTGTTTGGTCATAACCAGTATGGCGGTATTATGTCGATGCCTCCTTCCATTGCACCTACTTTTATGGCAATGGATTTAATGGGCGCGCTGGATGTGGCAATGCTTAGCGTTATCTTTGCCTTTTTGTTTGTTGATCTGTTCGACACATCAGGCACGCTCGTAGGGGTTGCTCATCGTGGCAAGCTGCTGGATGAAGATGGCAAGTTGCCACGCATTGGTCGCGCCATGATGGCCGATAGTACCGCGTCTATGGCAGGTGCTGCACTGGGTACTTCAACAACGACTAGTTATATCGAGTCAACTGCAGGTATCGCTTCGGGTGGCCGCACCGGCTTAACCGCAGTTGTGGTGGGGCTGCTGTTCTTGATTAGTCTTTTCTTTGCACCATTAGCAGGGTCTATTCCCGCTTATGCGACCGCAGGTGCTCTGCTGTATGTAGCTGTACTGATGGCGGGCAGCTTGGCTAATGCTAATTGGGAAGATCCTACTGACGCCGCGCCGGTACTAATTGCTGCCCTAGCCATGCCGCTGACCTTCTCTATTGCAGAAGGTATCGCGCTAGGTTTCATTAGCTATGTGGCGATTAAGACTTTGGCTGGTCGTTTTAGCGATTTGAATCCAGCCGTTATTATTTTGGCACTACTGTTTGCAGCGAAGTTTTTATTCCTGGGTTAAAAGCCCGTCTTACTATTAATCAATGAGAGACGCGATGAGCATCTACGGCGACTACATTAAGTCCGTTATTCGCACGGTTCCTGACTGGCCAGAGCAGGGCGTAAATTTTCGTGATATCACGCCACTTCTGCAAAATAGCGCTGCCTTTCGCAAGCTGATCGACAGCTTTGTGCACCGTTACCAGGAAATGAACTTAGATGCCATCGCGGCTATTGATGCCCGAGGCTTCATTATTGGTGCGCCGCTGGCATACGAGCTAGGCTGTAGCTTTGTCCCTGTGCGTAAGAAGGGCAAGCTGCCGTTCAAAACAATCAGTGAGACTTATACGCTTGAATACGGTCATTCAGAGGTTGAGCTTCATTCCGATGCTTTTCAGGAAAATGATCGCATCCTGTTGATGGATGATCTGATTGCAACAGGTGGCACCATGCTCGCAGCAGCGAATCTTATTCAGCGCTCTGGTGGTCAAGTGGTAGAAACAGCAACCATTATTGATCTCCCTGAACTGGGTGGTTCTCAGAAAATTCGCGATGCTGGTTATAGCGTATTCGCGGTATGTTCCTTCACTGAAAGCGAGTAACGCACCTTATGAGCAGCGAGCGCTATCATCAACACTTCACCGTTTCTTGGGATCAGCTACATCGCGATGTGCGCCAGCTGTGTCATCAGCTAATAGAACGGGACTTTAAAGGCATTGTAGCGATTACCCGTGGTGGTTTAATTCCTGCAGCGCTGATTGCACGCGAACTTAACATCCGTTTGATCGATACTATTTGTATTAAAAGTTATGATCATATGGATCAAGGTGGTTTAGACATCATGAAGGGCGTTGATCATGATGGCGATGGCTGGCTGCTAGTCGATGACTTGGTGGACACTGGTAAAACCGCGCGTGCTGTTCGTGAAATGCTGCCGAAAGCACACTTTGTGACAATTTATGCCAAACCAGAAGGACGTCCTCTGGTAGACCAATACCTTACCGAAGTGGCTCAGCAGTGCTGGATCCAATTTCCTTGGGATATGGGCATTGCGTATGTTGAGCCGCTAGCGGATCAACTGAAGAAGTAATATGGCTAACCCGCTACCCGACGACTGGAAGCAATGGCTTGGGCAAGAATTTCAGGCTGACTATATGTCAGCGCTGAAAGCATTTCTGGCCCAAGAGAAAGCAGCAAAAAAGGTGATTTATCCGCACTCATCGCACTGGTTTCGCGCTTTTGAGCTGACGCCTTTAGCCTCTGTAAAAGTCGTTATTTTAGGGCAAGACCCTTATCACGGCCCAAACCAGGCTCATGGCTTGTGTTTTTCAGTACAGCCAGGCATTCAGGTACCTCCCTCTTTAGTCAATATTTATAAAGAGTTAGCGTCTGATGTGGGTTTTAGGCCTGTGCGTCATGGCTTCTTAGAGTCGTGGGCGACTCAGGGAGTGTTGTTACTGAACACTGCGCTAACGGTTGAGCAGGGCAATGCCGCTTCTCACCGTGGTAAGGGGTGGGAGCACTTTACCGATTGTGCCATTGAAACGGTCAGTCAGCATGCTGAACCATGTGTCTTCCTGCTATGGGGTAGCCATGCGCGTCAGAAGAAAGCACTGATTGATCAATCGCGCCACTTGGTATTGGAGTCTCCGCATCCGTCTCCACTCTCTGCGCATAGAGGCTTTTTTGGTAATCACCACTTTTCTAGGGCCAACCAGTTTCTAACCGAACATGGGCGCTCACCGATTGAGTGGCAATTGCCGGAAACCCCTTAACCTAATGGTCAGTTGCGGGTAGAATGGCGCGCAATTTTGTAAGCTTGTCGATGCGACCTAGGTCGCCATCCTGAATCCCCTGCAGCGAGGAAGTCCCATGAGTGTTTACGCCATTAACCATCCGCTTGTTCAACATAAGCTGGGACTAATGCGCGAAGCTGATTTGAGCACCAAGAGCTTCCGAGAACTAGCAGGTGAAGTGGCGAAACTGCTTACTTATGAGGCTACCAAAGGTCTCGAACTTGAAGATCATGAAATTCAAGGCTGGAACAATGCGCCAATTGCCACGCGACGTTTAAAAGGCAAGAAAGTGACGGTTGTGCCGATCCTACGTGCTGGCTTAGGCATGTTGGAGGGAGTCACTGACCTGATACCCAGTGCTCGTGTCAGCGTTGTGGGACTTTATCGTGATGAGGAAACACTTCAGCCAGTGCCTTATTTCGCTAAGTTTGCAAACGATATCGAAGAGCGCATGGCGCTTGTGATTGACCCTATGCTTGCGACGGGTGGTTCAATGGTTGCAACACTAGATATGTTGCGCGAGCGGGGTTGTGAGCATATGAAAGTCATTGTGCTAGTGGCTGCGCCTGAAGGTATCAAACGAGTCCAGGATGCTTACCCTGATGTTGAAATTTACACCGCATCAGTAGATGACCGGCTCGATGAGCACGGCTATATCGTGCCTGGCTTGGGAGATGCTGGCGATAAAATTTTCGGGACGCGCTGAGCTTTCTGACTAACAATGCCCCTTACGCTTTGCGTCGGGGGCATTTTTTTGGCTAACCACCTACTTTTTGCTAACCACCTACAACGAAATATTGGAAGCGTTTAAATGAGCAATTCAGCAAGTCATGAGTCTTGGCCAAAAATGCTGCTAACAGGCGCGCAAATGCTATTTGTCGCGTTTGGTGCGCTGGTATTGGTGCCGTTACTGACCGGGTTAGATCCCAGTGTTGCGCTATTTACCGCTGGAGTTGGCACCCTAGTATTTCACGGGGTTACTAAACAAACGGTACCGGTTTTTCTGGCCTCCTCATTTGCATTCATTGCCCCGATTCAGGGTTCGATTGCAAGTTTTGGCGTGTCGGCAACGCTGGGGGGGCTGATGGCTGCGGGGGTTGTTTACGTTGTTATTTCCCAGGCAGTGCGTGTTAAAGGCACGGCATGGCTACATAGGTTGCTGCCGCCTGTTGTGGTCGGGCCGGTTATCATGGTGATTGGTTTAGCATTGGCGCCAGTCGCTGTCAGTATGGCGACAGGCGAGACAAGCGATAACATTGGTTATGGTCAAGCGATTTTCCTTTCTATGGCCAGCTTGCTAGTGACGCTTGTATTAGCTGTTTTTGGGCGTGGAATTTTACGTCTGGTGCCGATTATGGGCGGCATTGCAGTAGGGTATGGCTTAGCGCTTGTGATGGGTGTCGTCGATTTTACCTCCGTACGCGATGCTGCTTGGTTGTCGGTGCCTAGTTTTACCGCCCCTAGCTTTCACTGGGCAGCGATTTTGTTCATGATTCCCGTTGCAATTGCTCCCGCAGTTGAGCATATCGGCGACATGGTGGCGATAGGCTCGGTGACCCGTAAAAACTATCTTGAAAAACCTGGCCTTCATCGCACCTTGTTAGGTGATGGATTGGCGACCATGACCGCTGCCTTGTTTGGTGGACCTCCCAATACTACTTATTCAGAAGTCACGGGGGCGGTGACGCTGACTAAGGCGTTTAACCCGATGTATATGGTAATTGCCGCCGTTATCGCGATTGTACTGGCCTTTGTAGGTAAGCTGGGTGCGTTATTGCAAACCATTCCAGGCCCTGTGATGGGGGGGATTATGACCCTGCTGTTTGGCTCCATTGCGGTGATTGGTATGAACACTCTGGTGCGTGCTGGTCAGTCATTAACAGCGGCGCGTAATCTCGTGGTGGTCTCGTTAATTTTAGTGTTTGGGATAGGTGGAATGCAGTTCGGAGGCGGACAGTTCACTCTTCAAGGCGTGAGCTTAGCCGCGCTGGTCGGCATTGCGCTAAACTGGCTCTTGCCTGTTGAAAAAGAGGGTGAGTAGCTACTTAACTGTCTGCTCATTTACTATCTGTTCATCATTGGGAGTCGTTAATGGAAAAGGCCATTGATAGTCCATTTCCTGTGCTAGGCATTGCCGCATGGAGCGGAACCGGTAAAACGACCCTGTTAGCGCAGCTGTTGCCTCGACTGCGCGAGGTGGGCCTTCGGGTGGGAGTAATAAAGCATGCCCACCATAGTTTTGACGTGGATCAGCCAGGGAAAGACAGCTATCAGCTTCGTAAGGCGGGCGCTGAGCCGATGTTGATTGCATCTCGGGAGCGTTTTGCTCTGATGCAAGAGACGCCTGACCAAGAGGAGCCAGATTTAGCCCACCTTGTTTCAATGATGGCTTACCATGCGCCAGATTTGGTCATCGTAGAGGGGTTTAAAACGTGGCCAATTCCAAAGCTAGTTCTGTATCGTGAGGGCATTGGAGATGATTCCATTATGAGTGGTGATTGGGTGCAAGCAGTGGCGCTAAGCGGTTCGTCCCCTGAGTCGCTGAGTCCAACCGTAAAGCGGCTAGATCTTAATAATAGTGAAGCGATCACGCAGTGGGTGCTCGAATGGTTAAGCGCCCAGCCCAACATCACCACTTCCTAACACCATGGCTTGATTAAATAGGTAACGATATGCAGCTAACTCACCTCAATAGACACGGCGAAGCCAACATGGTTGACGTCGGAGATAAGCGAGAGTCCCGTCGTGAGGCGGTGGCGTCTGGACGTATCGTTATGCAGCCTAAAACATTGCAGCTGCTGAGTGATGGCGATTTACCGAAAGGCGATGTACTAGCGACCGCTCGTATTGCTGGCATTCAAGCGGCTAAACGTACTCACGAGCTGATTCCGCTATGCCATTCATTGGCGCTGTCGAAGGTCTCCGTTGACTTCGATATCGATCACGCTAACGGGTGTGTTCATGTCTCAGCGCTATGTCGCCTTAATGGGCAAACAGGGGTAGAAATGGAAGCCCTAACAGCCGTGTCGGTGGCGTGTCTGACACTTTATGATATGTGTAAAGCGGTAGACAAAGATATGCGCATTGAGGCCATTCAGCTGGAAAGTAAGCGAGGGGGAGTCCGCGGAGACTACCAGCGTGGTGCGCCAGAGCCTATTGTGACCGGCGGTAGTTTGGCTGGAGAGGTCAGCTTGGGTGAGCGCTGTTCATCGCCTTGTGTACGGGTGAAATTCCTTGCTGAATTACGTGAAAGGGTGGAAGAAAGTGATCTTTCTATAGGGCTTGATCAACTGCCAAGTCGAGATGTGGCTGGATTGAAAGCGGCATTAAGCGCTAGGGATTCGCGCTTTAACGTGCTCTCTGAGCAACGCACGCTATGCGCTATTAACCAAGTAATGGCAAACGATAGTGCACGACTTACTGATGAGGATGAAGTTGCCTTCTTTCCTCCAGTGACGGGGGGGTAAGTCCATGACTGACATCGCAGAGACTGAGTTGGATATTGCCGTTAGGGTTCAAGAAGCGCCGTTTGAAATGGATGATGGCTATGAAAGTACGCTTCGCCAGCGTACCGATATTGGTGCTATTGTCACCTTCACTGGGTTTGTGCGTGATTTTAATGAAACCCCAGATGTCATTAGGCTTACCCTAGAGCACTATCCTGGGATGACTGAGCGCACATTAACGCAGATTGGTGAACAGGCTTATCAGCGCTGGGCGTTGCAGGCCATACGGATTATTCACCGTATTGGTGATTTGGCCCCGGGAGACCCTATTGTACGTGTCCTGGTGGCTAGCGCTCATCGCCGTGATGCTTTCCAAGCTTGTGACTTTATTATGGATTTTTTAAAAACCCAGGCGCCATTTTGGAAGAAAGAGCACTCCCGCGATGGTGCTTACTGGGTAAAAGAGCGCCACACCGATCAGCAGGCGGCAGAGCGTTGGTAGTTAAGGATAACAAGCCAGGGATGGCGGGCTAAGGATATTAGTTTTGATCGCTAGTACCGCCGTGACCGTTAGTTTCGCCGTCTAAAACGTACTGCCAAGCGCTTCTGACGAGGGCATTTCGGTTGCCATTATCTGCAAGTGCACGTCTGGCATGTGTTGGAGGTGATTGGCTAACCAGTGAATTAATCTTGGCTGTAGCGCTTGGCGTAAATCAGCCAAGGTGGCCGCTTCTATCTCTTCCAGCTGGTCATCTAGCCATTCGCTGAAACTGTCTTCGTCAAGTGGGCTGGTCGCGCTAGCATCCAGCATTAAACGGCCAATCCGGCACCAGCCAGTGTCGGTAGCCGTAACGGGAAGCGCCAAAAACAGGCTGCCGCGTCGTGTCGAGTGAGAACCTGTCTCAAGCCCTGGATGAGGCACAACGCTATTTTGGTTCACGATACAGGGAGGCTGTGGGTGGCGAGCTTCGCAACGTAACCCTAGATTGTCGAACGCCAGCATGTCGCCATTTACCGGAGCGAGCGGAGCGTTAATGCCGAGGCTGGCGGCAATTTCCTGATGGGCGGCCTGGTGACGAGCTTCACCGTGAACTGGCAGCAATGTTTTTGGGCGAACCCATTGATACAGTTTTCTTAGCTCATCTTCAGCAGGATGCCCGGTAGCATGTAGTTCTGGATGGTTCATTTCATCGAAAATTACTACCCCAAGCTGCGCTAGACGTTTTTTAAGCTGTTCAATAGGGCGCTCGTTACCAGGTATAGCTTTGGCAGAAAAAATAATACTATCGCCAGGCTCCAGATCAACAAACGGATGCCTGCGCTGTGCTAAACGCTGTAGCGCGGCACGCGGTTCGCCTTGGCTGCCTGTGGCAATAATCACAACTTCTTCTGGCGGCAGATAGCCTAGATCATGGGGCGGCACTAACGGCGGAAAGTCGTCTAGATACCCCAGCCCTCTTGCCACACTCACCATACGCTCCATTGAGCGACCCATAAGACTGACCCGTCGGCCGCATTGTTGCGCAGCCAACCCAATGGCTAATACACGGGCGAGGTTGCTCGCAAAACATGATACAACGACGCGGCCTGTGCACTGTCTTAAAGTATGGGCAAGTGCCTTTGCTACGTCTCCTTCACTGCCAGAATGACCGGGCATCGGGGCATTGGTGGAATCGCCTACGACCAAATCAATAGGTGCGAGTGCACGAAATTGAGCAGCGTCAATGGGCATGCCGATTAACGGGTTAGGATCTAATTTCCAGTCTCCTGTGTGCAGTACGCGATAGTCACCTGCCTGCATTAGAATTGAGCAGCTTTCAGGAATTGAGTGGGTGACCGAAAGGTAACGCAGCGTAAAAGGGCCAAGTTCCATGGCATCGCCCGGCTCCACAACCTGAATGGCAGCGCTGCTAAGCTGGTGCTCTGCGAACTTGTGACGCAGCAACCCCGCTGCTAGCGGTGTTGCAAAAATAGGGCAGTTCCACTTAGGCCAAAGCCATGCCACAGCGCCAATATGATCTTCATGGCCGTGAGTAATGTAGAGAGCCTTAGGGGTAATGCTTAACGCTGCTAGTGTCTCTGTATTGGGCACCTGCAATGGGGAGTTAGGTAGATCTTGACGAATCATCATGCCGCAGTCGACGGCGATCCACGTATCGTCGTATCCATACAGCGTAAGATTCATTCCAATTTCACCACACCCACCTAGCGGCAGTAAGTGCAGCGGTGGGCGACGGCGGGGACGAAGTTGAACGCGTGGTGGATGCATCAGTAATGAAAAGCCTAAAAAGTAAGACCTTAACTATACGGGAAGGCAGGGGCGGGTAACAATCATCACGGCACTCAGCTGCGGTGCTTCCTTGCTATGCATAAGGTACACTATTTCACTTATATACAGTTTTCCTACTGATGGTAGGGGCTTGTCGAACGTGCCGTTAAAATATGTCAAGAGTGTTTATTTATGTCTCATTATTACCGTTTGGTGGTCTCTTGCCCTGATCAAGTGGGCATTGTGGCGCGTGTCTCAAGCTTTATTGCTCAGCAAGGTGGTTCTATTACTGAGGCAAGCCAGCACTCTGATCTTGAGACTGGTCGCTTTTTTATGCGTTATGAAATTCTGGCAGATTCGCTAGGTATGTCAGCAGAGGCGCTGCGTAGTGCGTTTGAGCCAGTGGCAGAGGCCTTTCACATGCAGTGGTCGCTGGTTGATACTCAAAAACGCAGGCGTGTGGTGTTAATGGTGTCGCGTGAGTCTCACTGCCTAGTTGATTTACTGTACCGTTGGCAGGCTGGTGAACTTGACTGTGATATCGTTGGGGTAATTTCAAACCACGAGGATATGCGATCTCTTACTGAATGGTATGGCATTCCATACCATCATGTGCCCGTTGATCCTGATAACAAGCAGGCTGCTTTCGAGCAAGTTCAAGCGCAGATTGATAGTGCCCGGGCTGACTGTGTGGTGCTGGCGCGTTATATGCAGATTTTGCCGCCTTCTCTCTGCTCACGATACGCAGGTCGAGTGATTAATATTCACCACAGTTTTTTACCCTCTTTTGCCGGTGCTAAGCCCTATCATCAAGCTTATCAGCGAGGAGTTAAGCTGATTGGGGCCACCTGTCACTATGTTACCGAAGAGTTGGATGCTGGGCCGATTATTGAGCAGGATATTCATCGGGTAAGTCACTGTCATACGCCAACAGATCTCGTGCGTTTTGGGCGCGATGTTGAAAAAGCCGTGTTGGCTCGCGGTTTGCGGTGGCACTTAGAAGATCGAGTGCTCATCCATGGTAATAAAACGGTGGTTTTTAGTTAATTACGAATAGGGACTGCCATGTCGTTTGCGCAGAGTGTTTTAGCCCCCTGGGCGTTGATATTGACTTGGTTGCTATCGCTTAGCATGCTTGTATGGATGCTGTGGCTTCGACCATGGCAGGCTCTGTTTGACGATGTGGCACTTCAGCACCGCTGGCTAGCAGCAACGGTAACGGTGGTGTTGATGTGGCAGCTGCGTGCTCAAGCGGTCGACTGGCTAACGTTACACTTAGTATTTACCGTCTTAATGACGCTGGTCTTCAAAATGCCGCTTGCGCTAATTAGCAATATACTGATTAACGTTGCGATGTGCGCTATTGGCCGCAACGAGTGGGCATTACTTGGGGCCAACGTGTTGGTAACCGGTATTGTCCCTGCAGTTATTACCGGGCTGGTATGGCGATTAGTTGATCGACGGTTGCCGGATAACCTAATGGTGTTTCTATTTGCATGTGGCTTCTTTGGCGCTGCGCTAGCGACATTGGGTGGCGGTTTATCAGCGGTATTGTTAATAGTCGTTGCAGGTACTGATCCCGAGGCGATTTATTTAGCTCAAGAGTATGCGCGCTTTCTACCACTACTCATGCCCTCGGAAGCCTTCATTACTGGCATGCTGTTGAGCATTTTGCTGGTGTACCACCCGGGTTGGGTAGCGACCTTTAATGACCACCGCTATATAGATTCTCAATGATACTCCAGTAATGCTGAGGCATCCTCTATCGATTGCCTCAGCATTATTTACACTTTCTTATCCAAGCGCTTGGCCATTGCCGCCACGGATGACACCGACACCGACCCCTTCAATATCTAGCTGCTGCGTACGCAGATCAATTTCAATTGGTGCGAAATCATTATTTTCTGCCATCAACGTCACTGTATGCCCTTGACGTTTAAAACGCTTAACGGTCACTTCATCTTCCAGCCTTGCTACCACAATCTGGCCATCACGAACGCGATCAGTCCGATGCACAGCAAGCAGATCACCTTCTAATATGCCGATATCTTTCATGGATAAACCACGCACCCTAAGTAGGTAGTCTGCTTTAGGGGTGAAATATTCAGCCGGTAGCGGACAATAACGATCAATATGTTCAGCCGCTAAAATTGGGCTTCCTGCGGCAACTTCTCCAATAACGGGCAGGCCGTTATGTGGTAGTGGCTCTGCCTGCGCAGGGAGTGTTGTGGCAGGAACATCGCTTATCTCTTGGGGTTCTTGATTAGGTAAGCGTATCCCTCGCGAGGTATTGCGAATAATGCGAATGGCACCTTTGCGCTCAAGTGCTCTCAGATGCTCTTCGGCCGCGTTAGGTGAGCGGAATCCCAGTGCTTTTGCAATTTCCGCTCGGGTAGGTGGATAGCCAAATTCACCCATTGTTTTAACAATAAAATCAAAAACATGTTGCTGGCGCGCGGTAAGTGGGCGTGACATAACAACCTCCAAAAATTGGACAAGACAGTAACTACCTGTCGGCTTAAACAGTATGTGGTTAAGTATACAGTATGTTGCTCTGTCCAGTACATGGTAGAGCGCCCTACAGTGGCGCTATCGGTGGCCTCTTATTGGTAAGGAGATCTATACGAATGAGCGTGGTGTTATCTCAGTAGCGTATCAATTGTAGTGTTCGGCAGGCGTTTGAATATGCGCTTAAAGCGTCCGTTAGCGTTGAACAAAAAGCCAACGATAAGTGATTGAGCCAGCTTACGTTATGGCATAGTATTTAACGATGTTTTAAACACTCGTTTTCTGGAGGGCGCTATGGCGCAATCTGATACGGTAACGCGTATCCTTGATACTGCAGAGGTACTATTTGCTGAGCGCGGGTTTGCTGAAACGTCGCTGCGCAATATTACCAGCAAAGCGCGGGTCAATTTGGCTGCTGTTAACTACCACTTTGGCTCTAAGAAAGCACTTATCCAAGCGGTGTTTGCACGTTATTTAGATCCGTTTTCTGAGCGCTTTCATACTGCGCTTGATGAGCTTGAAGCGCACTATCACGGTGATGTAATACCCCTTGAAGTATTGTTGGAAACAATGGCGAGCACGGTGCTGACGGTACCTGCCGAGCGTAATAGTCTGAAGGTCTTTATGCGTCTCTTAGGGTTGGCGTATAGTCAGGCACAGGGCCATTTGCGACGTTACATTCAGCAGCAGTATGGCGATGTCTTTACCCGCTTTACAGAACTTGTGCGTCAAGCAACGCCTGATTTGCCTGATGCTGAACGTTTCTGGCGGCTGCATTTTATGCTTGGTACCGTGATCTTTACGCTGTCTGGGCTAGATGCACTGCGAGACATTGCCGCCAAGGATTATAATGAGCAAGTAACGGTAAGAGATTTGGTGAGACGCTTACGCCCAGTGGTGGTTGCCGCTATGAATGCGCCGCTGCCACCTGCCGCTGACGAAGGACATTATGCGAACGCCCACGCTAGCTGAGCTGCCGCCATTGGATGAAGGGTGGATAGAAATTAATATCCAGCAACAGCAATTGTGCTATTGGATAGGGCGCACGCCGCAATATACGTGCGCTGTATCAACGGGTGAAAAAGGCGTCGGGCAGCAGGAGGGAAGTGGTCAAACGCCTCGTGGGTGGCACTATATCCGTGCGTCAGTTGGTGACGGTCTACCTGACAATGCGGTTTTTCGTGGGCGTCGATGGACGGGAGAGGTATTTTCGGCAGCACTCGCGGAGAAATTTCCTCATCGTGATTGGATATTAACGCGTATTTTGTGGCTTTGTGGTTTAGAACTGGGGCTTAACCGAGGCGGTAGTGTTGACTCTCAGCGTCGCTATATCTATTTGCATGGCACGCCACCCGACCAACCAATGGGTATCGCTGCGTCACATGGCTGCATCCGGCTGCGTAATAGTGATCTGCTTTTTCTATTTAAGCACGCCCGACCTGGTACACCTGTCTGGCTTCATGATGGTCAAGCCTAGTCGATTCATTACTGATTTTTTGACACACGATGCTGATCAACTAAAATCAGTCACCCTTTTGTTGGATCCATCACAATGACTCACTCTTTAGGCCCGGTCATGCTCGACCTAGAAGGGCCACGATTAACGCAAGCTGAAAAACATCTTTTGATGGACCCTGCAGTGGGTGGTGTCATTCTATTTGCTAGAAATGTCGAAAATGCTTACCAGGTCCGAAAGCTTTGCAGTGATATTCGTCGCGTCCGCAGCGAGCTTTTGCTTGGCATTGATCAAGAAGGTGGCCGGGTTCAACGTATCAAAGAAGGTGTTACTCATCTTCCTGCTATGTCGCGTATTGGTGAACAATTTGTTGATGATCCAACGACAGGACTCACGTTAGCTAAAGATACTGGCTGGCTACTGGGTATGGAAATGGCTGCTTGTGGTCTTGATATTAGTTTTGCGCCTGTCTTAGATGTTGAAAGTGGCATATCCACTGTTATTGGGAATCGCAGCTTCAGCACTGACCCTGCCCATGTCGCGCTTTTGGGGCAGAGTTTTATTAATGGCTTGCATGAAGCAGGTATGGCTGCGGTAGGGAAACACTTTCCTGGTCACGGGGGTGTTGCCGCTGATTCTCATGTAGCGTTACCGGTAGATGATCGCCCCCTGTCAGTGATTAAACAGCATGACCTTGTCCCGTTTAGTCAGCTGGCGGCACAGCTTGATGGCGTTATGCCTGCCCATGTTATTTACAGCGCATTTGATTCCCGTCCGGCTGGTTTTTCGCCTAATTGGCTGGGTATGTTAAGAGAGTCCCTAGGATTTAAGGGCTGTATTTTTTCCGATGATTTAAGCATGGCAGGTGCCCATGAGGCTGGTGATCCAAAGGCGCGCGCTAGCGCTGCGCTAGCCGCAGGCTGCGATATGTTGCTGGTCTGTAATGATCGCTCAGCTGCGTTAGAAATTGTTGAATCATGTCAAGGAATGCAAAGTAAACGACCCACCAAGCTACGCTATGGACGGGCCCGGCCAGATTTAGATGCACTAACTGCATTAGGTCGTTGGCGCCGCACCCACGCTAAATTAGAGGCGTTGGCTACCTAGTTACCTACCCTTTCTAACATCATTTAATTGTTAATCTCGTCCTGGAGTAACCCAATGTCTAAATTGGATAAAGAGGCGCTTGAGTCGCTTGACTCAATGCGTGAGCTGATGGATAACGCTGACTGCCTAATTTCCCAAGAGCAGGTAGAGCGTGCGCTGGATCGAATGGCTGAAGCGATTAGCAAAGATCTAGGAGATAAACTGCCGGTTTTTTACTGCGTTATGAATGGTGGTTTAATTACCACAGGACATCTGTTAACACGACTTGGTTTTCCGCTGGAAGTAGACTATTTACATGCAACGCGGTACCGCAACGAATTGCGTGGTGGCGAGCTTTTCTGGCGCGTTTCACCAGAAATCCCCATGGCAGGGCGCCACGTTGTCATCGTCGATGACATTCTTGATGAAGGGTCAACATTGGCGGCCATACTCGCCTATTGCGAGGAAGCCCAAGCGGCAAGCGTTACCACGGCTGTACTAGTAGACAAACAGCACGACCGTAAAGCAGTACCTGGCTTAAAAGCCGATTACTGTAGCCTTGAAGTCGCCGATCGTTACGTTTTCGGCTTTGGCATGGACTACAAAGGCTACTGGCGTAACGCCCCTGGGATATTTGCTCCTAAGGGCATGTAGTTAAGTTGAGATCTTAATAAGCCCAGTGCATTACATTGGCACTTTTTTAGGCTTAGCGAGGTGAAAAACGCCTCGTTAAGCCTGTTTCGGCAATCATACGCGTTGAAATCTCTTCTACCGAGAAGCGCGTTGTATCGATAAACGGGATATGCATCGAACGGTAAAGCGATTCTGCTTGACCAACTTCTTGTAAACATTGATCCATTGAGCTGTAACGGCTATTTGGGCGCCGCTCATTGCGAATCGCTGCTAGTCTGCGGGCATCAATTGTCAGGCCAAATAATTTATGGCGATGCGGTGCTAGCACTTTAGGTAGCTTCAAGCTGCCATCTTCATCCAGGTCATCTTCAGTCAATGGGTAGTTAGCTGCTCGTATGCCAAACTGAAGCGCTAAATAAAGAGACGTGGGCGTTTTACCGCAACGAGAGACGCCGACCAAAATAATATCGGCTTTATCGTATTGATGGGTGCGAGCACCGTCATCATTATCTAGTGCAAAGTGTACTGAATGGATGCGATCCATATAGACATCATCGCTACCAATTGAGTGCGTCCTGCCAACACTATAGGAAGAGTGCGTTTCTAATTCTTGTTCGAGCGGCTCTAGAAAGGTGGAGAAAATATCTACCTTAAATCCAGAGGCTTGCCGAATAACATTGCGAATGTCCTGATCTACGATGGTGTCAATAATAATAGGACGGTGACCATCGCGGTTAGCAGTAGACTCGATTATTTCTGCTAATGCCTGTGCCTTTTCTAACGTGTCGATGTAAGGCTTGGTTAACATATTAATTTCAACATCACTAAATTGGGCCAAGAGGCTACGCCCAAGGCTTTCCGCAGTAATGCCAGTGCCATCTGAAATAAAAAAAGCTGTACGCTTCATAACCAAGTCCACCAGTAAATAGAACGCCTATTGTGGGTTGCACCGCGGATTAGCACAATATTTGGTGCTTAATTCTGCGTGCTTTTCGTGCCCACTACATAAAAAGCTATTTATAGCGTTTTGTTGTAAAAAACCTCCACTCCGTACGCTATTAGACCAATGGCGAATGCTGTATGGCAATGCTAGGGTGGCATTGTCTATAAGAGTCGGCCTACCGGGTCGCGAAGCAGTCTAAAAGCGAGGGGGTTGCGTGGAAGAGTACATTCTATGGTTCGATCAGCTAGGTATGGCAGACGTCGAACGCGTGGGTGGTAAAAACGCTTCGCTTGGCGAAATGATATCGAATTTGTCGGGTGTCGGTGTGACAGTGCCAGGTGGTTTTGCCACGACGGCTCATGCCTATCGTGAATTTCTCTCTCACGAAGGGTTAAATGATCGTATCAATGCCACCCTTGCTCGCCTTGATGTCGATGATGTTAAAGCGTTGGCCGAGGCTGGAAAAACCATCCGCCAATGGGTTATTGATACCCCACTTCCCCCTGCATTTGAAAACGCGCTACGTGATGCCTATGAGCAGCTTCAAGCCAAACATCCTAGCTTGAAAGTTGCCGTACGCAGCTCGGCAACAGCAGAAGACTTGCCCGATGCATCTTTTGCAGGGCAGCAGGAAACGTTCCTAAACATCGAAGGCTTTAACAATATTAAGCAAGCGGTGCACGAAGTGTTCGCCTCGCTGTTTAATGACCGTGCGATCTCCTATCGCGTTCACCGCGGCTATGCCCATGAAAATGTAGCGCTGTCGGCGGGTGTGCAGAAGATGGTTCGTTCCGAGACCGGTGCCTCCGGGGTCATGTTTACTTTGGATACAGAGTCTGGTTACCGCGATGCGGTGTTTGTAACCGCTTCGTGGGGGCTTGGCGAAACGGTTGTTCAGGGGGCTGTTAATCCTGACGAGTTTTATGTGCACAAGCCCACGCTTGAAGCGGGCCGCCCTGCGGTACTGCGTCGCACACTGGGCTCTAAGTTGATCAAAATGATCTACGGCCAAGACGCCAGTGCCGGTAAGTCGGTTGAAACTGTTGACGTGCCACTCAAAGATCGTGGTCGGTTCTGTATTAACGATGAACAGATTATGGATCTCGCGCGGCAAGCCATAACCATTGAAAAGCACTATCAGCGCCCGATGGATATTGAGTGGGCGCTAGATGGCGACGATGGTCAGCTTTACATCGTTCAAGCTCGCCCTGAAACCGTTGTTTCTCAACAAGAAGGCGGTAAATTAGAACGCTTTCACCTGCGTGAGAAAGGACGCACACTGATCACTGGACGGGCGATTGGTCAGCGTATTGGGCGTGGTACGGTAAAAACAGTGCTAAGTCCTGAAGAAATGGACAAGGTTCAAGAGGGTGATATTCTGGTGACCGACATGACCGATCCCGATTGGGAGCCGATCATGAAGCGTGCGTCAGCGATTGTAACAAACCGCGGTGGACGAACCTGTCATGCCGCCATCATTGCCCGAGAATTAGGCATTCCCGCAGTGGTAGGGTGTGGTGATGCGACCACTCAGCTCAAAGAAGGCATGGATGTCACGGTGTCTTGTGCTGAAGGTGATACTGGGCACGTCTATGAAGGGCTTTTGGCATTTGATTGTAAGGTGTCAAGTGTTGATGCAATGCCTGAGATCCCCTTTAAAATTATGATGAATGTGGGTAATCCGGATCGTGCCTTTGGCTTTGCTGGTTTGCCCCATGCGGGGGTTGGTCTCGCCAGGTTGGAATTCATCATCAACCGTATGATTGGTGTGCATCCTAAAGCGCTGTTGGATTACGACACGCTGCCTGCCGATCTGCAGCAAGTTATCGATTTACGCACCGCCGGTTACGATGATCCAGTCAGCTTCTATGTTGATAAGCTGGTCGAAGGTATTTCAACACTGGCTGCTGCTTTTCACCCCCAGCGAGTGATCGTAAGGCTTTCTGATTTTAAATCAAATGAGTACGAAAACCTTATTGGTGGCAAACTCTACGAACCCGGTGAAGAGAACCCAATGCTTGGTTTCAGGGGGGCTTCTCGTTATATCTCAGATGCCTTTAGACCCTGTTTTGAGCTTGAGTGCCGAGCGCTTAAGCGGGTTCGTGAAGAAATGGGCTTTGATAACGTTGAAATCATGGTGCCCTTTGTTCGCACCACCGATGAAGCGCGCGAGGTAGTCGAGTTGTTGGCTGCTAATGGCTTGCCGCGGGGCGGTGAGTCTCATCCTGATGGCTTAAAAGTTATCATGATGTGTGAGCTGCCAGCTAATGCGCTACTGGCTGATGAGTTCCTTGAGTACTTTGATGGTTTCTCTATTGGCTCTAACGATTTGACCCAGCTAACACTTGGACTTGATCGTGACTCAGGTATCGTTGCGCACCTGTTTGATGAGCGAAATCCAGCAGTGAAAAAGCTGTTAGCCATGGCCATTAAGGCATGCAAAGCACAAGGCAAGTATGTTGGTATTTGTGGCCAAGGCCCTTCTGATCATCCGGATTTGGCCAAGTGGTTAATGGAGCAGGGAATTGATTCTGTCTCTTTAAACCCAGATGCAGTGCTTGAAACTTGGTTTATGCTGGCAGGTGAAACCATTGAATAATACGTTCTAGCAGCATGACGAATCTAATTCGTATCTTCGCCCGGCCATTGTGCCGGGCGAGTGCGTTTTATAGGCTACGCTTTGACTGAGTTATAGAATGTTGGGGCGTCGTGAGGTTCATGCGCGCTAAATCACTGTCGTAGGAGAGAAAAGCATGTTGCCTAAACGGATGTTATCGCTAACGGGCTTAATGTTAGTGCCTCTATATAGCTGGGGGTTTAGTTATGAAGTGCCCTCTATTACTCCTGAAGTAGGATCAGGTTTTGAAGAGAAGCCTGGCTGGGAGGTTTCGACATTTGCGGTAGCGGCAGCAAATCCGTTGGCAACCGATGCGGGTTATCAGGTGCTGAAAGCCGGTGGCAATGCCATTGATGCCGCCGTAGCGGTGCAAATGGTACTGACACTTGTTGAACCTCAGTCGAGTGGTATCGGTGGTGGTGCCTTTTTGATGCATTACGATGGGCATGATGTACAGGCTTATGATGGCCGTGAAACCGCACCTGCGGCAGTGACCGGTGAGCTATTTATCGAGAACGGTGAGCCACTTGAATTTGCCGATGCAGTGGCGAGCGGTTTATCTGTTGGTGTGCCTGGCACCGTACGTATGCTTGAAATGGCGCACGCAGAGCATGGCCAGTTGCCTTGGAAAGAGCTGCTAACCCCTGCCATTACGCTTGCAGAAGAAGGTTTTGGAGTTAGCCAACGCTTGCACACTAGCTTAGCGAATGACACCGCTCTGCGTGATAATGTGCTGGCAAGTGACTTTTACTACACCGGTGACGGGGAGCCGATAGCCGTTGGTGAAACGCTTAAAAATCCTGCATTGGCTGCTATTTTGCGCCGTATTGCCGAAGAGGGTAGCGTCGCGCTTTATGAAGGAGATATTGCAGAAGATCTTGTTGAGCGTGTTCAATCACACCCTGTGCGCCCAGGTACGCTAACGTCAGATGACATGAGTGGTTATGCGGCCCTAGAAAGAGAACCACTGTGCACGCCTTGGCAGCAGTGGGAAGTGTGCGGTTTCCCGCCACCTTCGTCGGGCCACCTGACGGTGATGCAAATTTTAGGCATGCTAGAACAGCAGCCTTTACTGGAAGCGCCGTTAGAGGATGGTGTGAGTAGCAGCGGTTGGCTACACCAGTTTTTAGAGGCGTCTCGCTTAGCATTCGCTGACCGTGGTCGCTATATCGGCGACCCTGACTTTGTTGAGGCACCGGGTGGTGATTGGTCGCTCATGCTAGCACCTGATTATTTAGCTAACCGAAGTGCATTGATTGATGAGCAAAGCATGGGTGGGAGTGCTAAACCAGGTAATCCTGGCGAGCTTTCGATTAGTGTTGCAAGCCAACCTGAGCAGCCTGAGTATGGTACCAGCCACATTAGCATTGTGGATGCAGAGGGCAACGCACTTGCAATGACGACCACCATCGAGCAAGCATTTGGTTCACGTATTTTAGCCGACGGTGGAACTGGGTTGGCGGGTGGTTATTTGCTGAATAATGAGCTGACGGATTTTTCGTTTGTTCCCGAGATAGACGGTGAACCTGTCGCCAACCGTGTTGAGCCTGGCAAGCGGCCTCGTTCAAGCATGAGTCCAACGCTAGTGTTTGATCAAGAAAGTGGAGAGCTAGTGGCAAGCTTGGGCTCACCAGGCGGTGCCGCCATTATTCATTATACTGCTCGCACCTTGGTGGCTATGCGCGACTGGGGGTTGAACGCGCAGGAAGCGCTGAATCTACCTCACGCTATCACTCTGGGTGGTGATGTGTTTATTGAGGAGGGGCGCTTTCCTGAGGAGACGATTGAAGCACTTCGTGAGCGTGGGCATACCGTCAACGAGCGTGAGCTTACTAGCGGACTGCAAGCCATTATGCGCTTGGAGGACGGCAGCTTATTCGGGGGCGCCGACCCGCGTCGTGAAGGCGTTGTGATGGGAGACTAATGCTCATCATGATGGGTAACCTATTGCCGTAACCAGTTGCGGAGCTTTACCAACATGAGACCGCCGTCGCTTAATGCGCGGCGGTCTTCTATTAGTTCACTTAAGCGGTCTGGATAGTCGGTGATGATCGCATCAACTCCAAGATCTATGAGGGTAGACATGCGCGTTCGGTCATTAACTGTCCAGGCATGTATTTCGTAATTATAAAGCGCAGCCAAGCGTATTTCTTGCGCTGTGATGCGGTTATGGCGCAGGCCAAGCGCATCAAATTGGCGTCGATCCAATGTGCCAGCCAGTATTAGTTGGGCAAGTAAAGTGACGCGTAAGTCAGGGGCTTGTTGTTTTAAATAGGTAACCATACTGGGCGACATGGTTGCCATCCGCATTTCCAGGAACACATTTGGAAACCCACAGTTCGCATTCGCATTGAGCACGTTATTCTGGGTTGCCCAGCAGCGGTAACGAATGTCGCTTTCTGCCTCAAGGGTTGCTATCACAGCGCGAGCGAGCTTTTCTTCGTCGCCTGGTGATGGCTTCATATCAATCATCAGGCCAGCACGTCCTCGTACTAGCGCCAACGCATCATCTAAACCAGCAATTCTTTCGTCTTGAAAGGCGTCGCCAAACCAGCTGCCTACATCAAATTTGCTCAATTCTGCTCGGGTGAGGTCACCAAATTCTCGTTGATCGCCAGTCAGGCGCGCCAAGCTACGATCATGGTAGAGCAGTACTTGATTGTCAGCACTTAGGCGAACATCCAGTTCTATGGCATCAGAGCCGTCTTCAAGTGCTTGCCTTATTGCCGATAAGGTATTCTCAGGCGCTACCATTGAGCTTCCACGATGGGCGATGACCGCAACGTTATCGCGTATTTCAAAGCTATTAAGTATCCACCAAGCTTGAAGTCCAGCCAGAAGCAGCACGCTCAGCTCAATCGCCCACGCAAGACGGCCAGGGTGAGCGTTTTCTGAACGAGGGGAAGGGCGCATTTCGCGATGGGCTAACTGTAAGTAAAGGCAGGCGGTTAGCAGCGCATTGGTGGCAATACCTAAAAATGTAATGGTTAACGTAACGAGTACGTAGCTGGTTAAATAAGCCAGCATCGCTGGAACCAACACAGCATTATATTCGGGTAGCCCCCACAAGAGAGGCGTCACAACAGTATCAAATAACCATGTCGAGATTATCGGCAGGCTGATAATGACGATCAGTAGTGTTAACACTGCCGCACCAATCGATCGATGCCAGCCACGAGTTAAATGTACGCTACGCCTCAGTGCTTGGAAGGGTGAACAGTTGTCCAGTGCGACTAAAGGGAGTGCTAGTAACCAGCGCAGGTAGAGCCATGCGGCTAGTCCAAGCCAGATAATGAGTAAAGGCAATGCGCAAGCAATAAAATACCAAAGCGAGGCTGGACGAGTTTGTTGTAAATAGTAAGGATCTATACCGCTTAACCACACATCATAAAGCCACGTTAAGCCCATCATAAAAGGGGCTAGGAGTAGCAAGTGGGAGCCCACCTGAAGAATTACTAGGCCTGCGAGGGCTGGCAAGCGGCGGGTGCTCAACCAAAGTGCTTCAAAGGCGAGTCGGTAATGGTTGTCTTTAGGTCTTACGGCAACTAGCAGCATGCCCGTTTGTTGCCAATAAATTAGTAAGAATGCAAAACCAAGACCCACGAGCATTGCCACTAGGCCTAGGGGGCTAAATAGCAGTGCAAGTAATGCATCATTGGTGACCACTGTTCGATTGAGTTGTGCTAACAATGCCTGAGAAATCCAGGCAATCATCGGCACTAAAAGGGCAGAAGCTAATAGCGTAAAGAGTAGATGGTAGGCAATGAGAGGACGAAGATGGTCGCGTAGGGTGCGAAGTAGGGTGTAGCCCAATTGATTTAGCGGCTGCATGGTCACAATTTTGTCAGAATTTGAGCTACCAGGGTGGCACTATGTGCCACGCCTGGCAAGCAATTGCCTTAGGAAAGCTCAAGTGGTTTTTCGGCGATAATAATGCCGTTGTTATCTGCGTAAAGCCATTGTCCGGGGTGTAGCGTGGCACCAGCAAACGTGACAGGAATATCACGTTGTCCTTCGCCGCGTTTTTCGCTTTTACGTGGGTGGTTACCTAATGCTTGAACGCCGATTGGTAGTGTGACAAGAATATCCACGTCACGCACGCAGCCATACATCACCACACCAGCCCAACCGTTCTTAGCAGCTTGTTCGGCGAGCATATCACCTAGCATGGCGCAACGGTGTGAACCGCCAGCATCTACAACCAGTACTGCTCCATCACCGGGTTCGGCAACGGCTTGCTTAACCATTGAGTTGTCTTCAAAACACTTAACAGTACGAATAGGGCCGTAAAAGCTGTCGATGCCGCCGTAGTTAGCAAACATTGGTTCAAGCACTGTTACGTCAGGGTACGCATCACATAAATCCGGTGTCACGACAGGGGGTGTAGTGGTCATTGCACGCTCCTAGAAAGCATTGTTTAAAGAAATCTATCTATGAAGACCAGTTTAAGAAAACCAAATGCTATAAAAAAACGCCCCAACCTAAAATAGGCTGGGGCGTTCGGTCATCGGCTCAAGAAGGGATTGTTACCAACCTTCTTGCGATGTTGCGAGCATCGGCGATAGGTTCGGTACTTCAAGAGCGTTACGCTTCTTGAGCAACCGGTATCACGTTCGAGGCGATTTTTTGATACTCCTCGATTTCGTGAAAGTTCATGTAACGATATATTTCCCCAGCGAGAGCGTCAAATTCACTCATATAGCGCTGGTACTCTTCTACAGTTGGAAGACGACCTTCCACGGCAGCAACAGCTGCCAGTTCCGCTGAGGCGAGATAAACATTGGCACCATCACCCAGACGGTTCGGGAAGTTACGTGTAGACGTAGACACCACGGTGCTTTTCGCTGCAACGCGTGCCTGGTTACCCATACACAGTGAGCATCCCGGCATTTCCATACGGGCGCCAGCACGGCCATAAATGCCGTAATAGCCTTCTTCGGTAAGTTGGTGCTGATCCATCTTGGTCGGCGGTGCTAACCAAAGACGCGTTTTCAGGCTACCCGCAGGCTGTTTTTCAAGTAACTTACCCGCTGCGCGGAAATGGCCGATGTTGGTCATGCACGAGCCGATAAACACTTCATCAATCTTTTCACCAGCCACGTCTGATAACAGACGGGCATCATCTGGATCGTTCGGTGCGCAAAGAACTGGCTCTTTAATTTCACTCAGATCGATTTCGATAACTTCAGCATACTCTGCATCGTTATCAGCACGCATTAAGCTTGGGTTGGCAAGCCATGCTTCCATACCTTCAATACGACGGCTGATAGTGCGTTCATCTCCATACCCATTCGCCATCATCCACTTTAGCAGTGTGATGTTGGATTTGAGGTACTCGGTGACGCTTTCTTCAGACAGTGTGATTGTGCAGCCTGCTGCACTGCGCTCTGCTGACGCGTCGGAAAGCTCGAAAGCTTGCTCAACAGTCAGGTCTTCAAGTCCTTCAATTTCTAAGACGCGACCAGAGAAAGCGTTCTTCTTACCGGATTTTTCAACGGTTAGCAGGCCCTTTTTGATGGCATAGAGTGGAATCGCGTGAACTAGGTCGCGCAGTGTAACACCCGGTTGGCGCTCACCTTTAAAGCGAACCAGCACAGATTCCGGCATGTCCAACGGCATGACGCCAGTCGCGGCAGCAAATGCCACTAGACCAGAACCTGCTGGGAACGAAATGCCCAGCGGGAAGCGAGTGTGAGAGTCACCACCGGTTCCCACCGTGTCGGGCAGCAGCATGCGGTTCAACCAGCTGTGGATGATGCCGTCACCAGGGCGAAGAGAGACGCCGCCACGGTTCATGATGAAGTCAGGCAATGTGTGATGCGTATCCACATCGACAGGCTTTGGATAGGCTGCTGTGTGACAGAATGATTGCATGACCAAGTCGGCTTGGAAGCCTAGGCACGCTAAGTCTTTTAACTCATCACGAGTCATCGGCCCAGTCGTGTCCTGAGAGCCAACGGTGGTCATCTTAGGTTCGCAGTACATGCCGGGGCGCACGCCGTCCAGACCGCAAGCCTTACCGACCATTTTTTGAGCTAGGGTGAAACCTTTGCCCGTATCAACCGGCTGGTCCGGTAGGCGGAAAACATCAGAAGGCTCAAGGCCTAGTGATTCACGGGCCTTACCCGTTAAGCCGCGACCAATAATTAACGGAATGCGGCCACCTGCGCGCACTTCATCAAGAATTAACTGGGTCTTGAGTTCAAATGTTGTCAGTACTTCGTCGGTACCGTGCTTGCACACTTTACCTTCGTAAGGATAGACATCGATAACATCGCCCATTTCCAGGTTAGAAACATCCATTTCAACCGGCAATGCACCAGAGTCTTCCATCGTATTGAAGAAGATGGGCGCGATTTTACCGCCAAAACAGAAGCCACCAGCGCGCTTGTTAGGTACGTAAGGGATGTCGTCGCCAAAGAACCAGAGTACAGAGTTGGTGGCAGACTTACGTGAAGAACCGGTACCTACAACATCGCCAACATAGGCAACAGGGAAGCCTTTTGCTTTGACGCCTTCAATTTGTTTCAGCGGGCCGGTTGTTCCTTGAACTTCAGGCTCAATACCTTCGCGCTCGTTTTTGAGCATAGCGTTGGCATGTAGCGGGATGTCTGGACGCGACCATGCATCAGGTGCTGGAGATAGATCATCGGTGTTGGTTTCACCAGGCACCTTGAAGACCGTTAATGTAATCTTCTCTTCCAGTGCAGGCTTGGAGAGGAACCACTCTGCTTCAGCCCATGACTGAATAACGTCCTTAGCAACGGTATTGCCTTTCTTGGCGCGCTCTTCAACGTCATGGAACGCATCAAACATTAGGAGAGTGTGCTTGAGCTGTTCACCAGCTTCACGAGCAAGTTCTTCGTTGTCTAATAGCTCGACCATGGAGACGATGTTATAACCGCCTTGCATGGTGCCGAGGAGTTTGACGGCATGGATTTTGTCGATTAACGGAGAGGTGGCTTCACCTTTAGCAATCGCAGTTAAGAAACCTGCTTTTACATAAGCTGCCTCATCAACGCCTGGGGGGACTCGGTTAGTGATTAGATCAAGGACAAACTCTTCTTCACCTGCCGGCGGATTCTTAAGTAGCTCAATTAAGGCAGCAACTTGTTCGGCGTTCAGGGGCTTGGGCGGTACGCCCTCAGCAGCGCGTTCCTCGACATGTTGGCGGTAAGCTTCAAGCACGTTGGGGCCCTCTCATCTTCTTAGTGGTGACGAGCGCATACCCACACGGTATTGAGTATGTGCCCGGACACGTGACATACGCTTGACAAACAGCGTCTGGTGGATGAAATGGATTCTACGGGAAACTGTCGACAATGTTAAGACGACAAGCTCTTGGGGGCCTTGTACTTTATGTTGAGGAGCTGGCAGAAGGTTTCTGAACAACGCGTTTTTTTCTTAATTAATCCTGCGGGTGGAAGTTTTTTACCGAACTGCCGTCATTTAAGGGGAGGGCGCGTGTGATTATTGTGATGCCGCGTTACCCTATTGTTTGCTCATTTCGTCGTATTATTATCACTACGGCAATAAAATTACTTAAGTTGAAGTGTGGAGCTTCAATATAAGCGTATTTTTATATTAGCAATGTGCTATATAAAAAGTGCTGTTACGGCCTACTTATGGCAAATGTAATGGCAGGGAACAAACGCCAAGGGCGTTTATATGTTGTACAATAGTGAGATAAGCGCTTGGTAATGGTATTATGTCGATACAATTAAATACGCTGGAACCCGTGGGACATTCGCTACAAGCAGATGATTTATTGCCAGAATGTCTCCATCAGTTTCTTGCTTGCCCAACGCCAGATGCATGGCTGCAATGGGCACTGGATAACCCTGAGATACTTCTTGTTGATCACGCTCAGTGTGAAAAGAAAGCCGCTTCGACGGCAATGAGCTTGCTCTATCGTTATGTTGATCAGCCGTTATTATTAAGCAAGATGTCGCAGCTGGCTCGAGAGGAGTTACTGCATTTTGAGCAGGTCGTTGGCTTAATGGAGAAGCGTGGCGTGGCCTACACGCACCTTACGGCTTCACGCTATGCCGAAGGCTTACGTAAGCATCTTCGCAGTAACGACCCGGACCGCTTGATTGATGTGTTAATCATTGGTGCGCTTATTGAGGCACGTAGCTGCGAACGCTTTGCACGCTTGATACCTTATTTAGATGAAGAGCTTGCAAAGTTTTATCGCACATTGGTGAAGTCCGAAGGCCGTCATTTTGAAGATTATCTGCTGCTTGCTAAACAGCAAACAACGGCATCAATAGATGACAGAGTCGCTTTTTTTGTGGCGCGTGAAGCGGAGTTGATTACTTCGCCAGATACGGCTTTTCGTTTTCACAGCGGTGTGCCAGCGTAGGCCATCGCTAGTCTAGGTAGGATATGTATCATGCGCGATGCTCGTGAGACAGACCAACTGACCCTGTTTGGCCATTTTTCTTTGTCACAAGGAGAAGATGTGCTGACGCACTTCAGTTATGACAAAGTAAAAGCGCTGCTCGTGTATTTGTTGTTACACCGGCAACCTGTCAATCGGGCATCGCTCGCGGAATTGCTATGGCCAGATCAAGGGCTGTCATCGGGCAGGACGAATCTGCGTCATGCACTTCACTGTCTGCGGCAATCGATGGGAGATAATGCTGATCAAGTATTGAACGTCTCTCGCCAAACCATCGCATTTCAATTGCCGGCTCAATGGCGGGTTGACTTGCATGAATTGCAACAATTATTGGAAGGGCCGCGGGATTTAGCCAACCTCGAAGAGGTGATGGCGTGTTACCAGGGCGATTTAATAGAAGAGCTTCAACTCGCCAACTGCAGCGAATTCCAGCGTTGGTTAGTTCAGGTACGAAATGAATGGCGTCAACGGGTTATTCGTTTTGCTGAGCAGGTACTAGATGCCCACACCGATGTGCCTGACAATTTATTGGAAGGATTAGTTAGTCGTTTTTCAGGCTATGGACCCTTTCATGAGCGACGGGTTCGCCAATTGGCTGAGCAAAACCAGATGGCAGCGGCTCATGAGCAGTACAACAGCTATTTACAATTACTAGCGCTTTCTGGTCAGCAGCCCGAACCGAGCTTTCTACAGCTTGCTAATTATTGGTCAGACGGTCACCACGATCCGCGCGTAATGAGCCCGCAAGGCGCTTTTTCTCGCGTGTTAGCAGCAGATAGTAAACCGCTTCGCGAAGATGAAATTGAGCTACGCCAGCTGTCGGTAATGGCCATTCGGCTTAAATTGCAAGGCGATTGGCAAGATCGTGCTGCTACTCGTAATTGCTTGGCGCTCCAGCTAGAGTTGCTGCGTTGGTTAGAACAGCAATGTCATCACTTAGGTGGTTTTTGGTTGCCTGGTGCAACAGGTGGGCTTGGTTTGGCCTGTTTCGGTACTCATGGACCAGCACATCAGCTAGCAGAGCTTGTCGCTCTGTATGAGCACTGTCGCCAAGCGTTACCTCAAGAGTCGCAGCGTCACTGGAGTGGTGAAGGAGAACCTCCAAAATTCGAGCTTGCCGCAGGTCTTAATAGCGGAAGGGTGGTTTACCTTCCAGAGCGACAGTTAGCGGATCCGTTGGGCCAGGTTACTCAAGTGGCGCTGGAGCTAATGAGTGCGGCAGAAGGTAGCGAATTGGTAATCTCTCAAGAAGCGAGCCAACACATGCCGCCTGCGCTGGATTTACAGCCGCGGCTAGTGTCTCGCTTGGTGGCCAGCGATGGCCGTGTTCGTTTGAGAGCGCTTGTGTTGGGTGTCAATGAAGGTGGTAGGGATGCGCTGCCACCTAGTTTAGTGGGGCGAGAAACATCTCTACGTACACTTAGAGACGCGCTGGCGAGAGCGGGTATAGGGCTGCGTCAAAGCGTTTTAGTACGCGGTGCCTCTGGGATGGGTAAATCCGCTCTCATGGTGGGTTTTCGCCAGTTAGAGCTTAGCCGCGATGCTGCGATTTGTTGGCAGCCAACAACGCGGTTATCAGTATTAGAACCCTATGGCGTTGCTCGCACTTTACTTACTTGGTACTTAGAAGCGTCACCAACCTGTGCGGCTATACGGCAGTTACAGGAAACGCTGTCATTGGAGCCTTTAGATGATGAGCGTCAGCAGCTTCTTGAAGAGGCTCTGGGTGTTCGTGATGTTCAGGAAGTTGCACAGCTGATCCAAAACGGTGAAGCAATAGAGTTGGTAGTAAAGCTTTTACATCGCTTAATAGATTATCAAGCCAGTTCACGTACATTAGTATTGATGATTGACGACCTGCAGTGGCTTGATGAGCCCTCTTTTAAGGTGCTTGCTGGTTTACAGGCACGTCTACCTATTAATACGGCTTTTATGTTAGTGGCTAGCCACCATGGTCGAGAGTCACTTCCGGTCAAGCTGCATTGGGATCAGCAAGTCACCCTGGGAAGGTTGGATGCCCTCCAATCCTCACGCTTGCTTTCGCAGTTATCCCGTCGTTACCGCATTCATTTAAGCCCGCGGCTGCGTAATCAAATTATTGAGCGTTGCGACGGTGTGCCGCTCTATATGCAAGAGATTTGTCGGCGTCTGGATATGGATCGTCGTGAAGGCCGTAGCGTGCAGTTTGATGAGCTACCAAAAGGGTTATTAGGGCTGCTTGCCAGCCGTATTGACCAGCTTGAAGGCGATCGGGAAATTGCCCATGTTGCAGCAGTGCTAGGTAAGCGGTTCCGCCTTGATTTTCTGCAAGAGTGTAGCGGTTGGGAAAAACCGCGTTTGGCTCAAGCTATTGAGCATATGCGACAGCTGGAAATTATCGAGCCAGTAGATAAAGAGGGGGGGGAGCCAGAGCATCAGTTTAGCCACCAGCTGCTGCAAGAAGCTGCTTATCTTTCGTGCCCAAGAGATGTACGCGTTAAGCTTCATCAGCAGGTAGTTACACTGATCGAAGAGCGCTTTCCTATGTGGATTAGTCGTCATCCTGGTGATTTTGCAACCCACCTCCGCCGTAGCGGCCACTATGCTAGAGGTGCCCGTTACTTTGAGCTGTCTGCACGGGAAGCCTTAAAAGTGAGTGCTAATCGCACTGCTTTGCGCATGGCAGATTTTGGCTTAGCCAGTCTGAGACACGTTGAGCATGAAGTTGAACGTGAAGTGAGTCTGCTCACTGTGCGCGGTCAGGCGGCGTTTGCCCTGGAGGGGCATGGTTCGCCTACTGCTCATGAAAGCTTTGTGCGAGCACGAGAGCTGCTGCGGCAATCAAGCAGTGAAAGCACGGAAGACCCAGAAGATCTTGAGCAAATCTTCTTGGTCAAGTGGGGGCTATGGGTTGGGCGTAGCCAACGCTATGCGCACGCTGATGCCTTTGCATTAGCATCGACCCTGGCAGATATTGCAGGGCGCTTAGAGGACCCGCGTTATCAGAGATTAGCTGACTATGCGAGAGCGCATTGCGAATACTGGGCTGGCAGCATACAACAAGCACATGACCATTTGGATGAAATTGATCCGCTCAACGCCCCAATGATGATTGAATGGCTGCCATTCTCTGATCACCCACAAGTAACCGCTGCTTGTTTTCAAGGTTGGGCGCTCTGTCTGCGTGGTGATTATCAGCGTGCAGAGCGACATGTCTCTTCTGCCATTCGATTAGCAGAGAAAATTGGTCATCCTGGCACGCTTGCTATGGCATTAATGTTTGCGGCTGCTTTATATCGCCAACTAGGCCATGTGCACTTAGCGGCAAGACACGCGGAGCGTGCGGCGGCAATGACGGGCACGCCCGACTTGCAGCTTTGGCAGATTTCAGCCCAAGGCATTCTTGGCTGGCAGAGAGCACTTGCGGGTGATCAGACGGGCTTAGTCCAGCTGCGACATAGCCTTGATCAAATGGCAGAGCTGAACGGACGGGATCGCTATCAACGCCCAGTTTTATGGTATTCCGATGCGTGCATTGAGTTGGGTGAGCTTAAGGCAGCAGAGGATTACCTGGATCAATGTCTTGTTATTGCTAAAGAGCGCACAACGCTTTTTCTACCTGAGTTAGCAACTCAGCTTGCCAAAGTGCGTGATTTGCTTGGGCACCCCGCCAATGAAGTGAAAGCGCTAACTGAAATGGCTATTAATCAGGCCAGGGAGCATGGAAATCGGCATCAGGAGCTGGCGGCACTTGAACTTTGGTTAACGCGCATTGCGCCAAGCGACCTTCAGGCAAAAGAAGCATTTAGGCGCTTATTGAGCGAAGTGAGTCACAGCGATGCACCAGTACTGGTCCGTTGGGTTAGTCTGCTTGATAGGCGTTTGCCTCACGCGGTAAGTGTGGAAAACGAAATCTGAATTAGCTATTAACGCGTCGTTGATTCTAGCCAGTTAAGTGTGGTGAGTGCCTCTTCTCGGTGCTCGCCGCATACATCGGTATCATAGTTAAACTGCTCACACACAGCTGGACGGCTAGGATCTTCAAATAACTTGCATAAATAGTCATCACTTAACTGCACGCACCGAACCCCTGCAGGTTTGCCATCAGGCATACCGGGTATATAAGAAGTGATAGACGGTGCAATACAGCAAGCACCGCAGCCTGCTCGGCAGGCGGCGGTGTCTGTGGCAAATACGTGATTACTCATGGCAAAGCTTCAGCGGTAGCTCCTTTATCAATTCCTTCAAATGCCTGAACCAATGTTTTATGGCCGCTGTGCTGTGCAATGTTATTGGCAAGCCATAAAGCAATATTTTCGACGGTTGTTGGCTTAGGTAGTATGCAGCAGCGATCTTGAGGCAGGGTGATGGAAAACGTACCTTGTGCTGAGAGGTATCGACACGTTAGCTTCCCGTCAATCTGGTTTTCAATATCGGCTTTTTCAAGCAGGTAGCGATTATCAAGCCAGGCTGCCCAGTGGTTTTCAAGTGCTGGTTGCCGTGCCTGTTGTTGCCAAATATACAAGCGCGAGCGGTGACCATGGGCAATACGCTGGCAGTTACCAAGATGCCGCTTCAAACCGTGCGTATAACTATAGGCCGCGCCGTCAATACACTCGTCTTTAAGTACTAACGTGACGTTATGTACGTTTTTGGGTCGTTGTTCGGTTAGCTGTGCGCTTAAGTAGCGTGTAACGCGCTCAAGGGTGATGTTGTCCCAAGGGAGCAAGCTAAACGCCTGGGCGGGGCCGCGAACTTCCATTTCGTAGGGAGATGCTGTGCGTATACAGATACCTTCATCACAGTCAGTAACCTCCACGCCGGGCGCGTTGATAGGTACGAGCAGCGTATGGTCTAGACCATTGTCCAGCGTGCGCTTAATCCACGGCTTTACTTCTCCGAAATCAAAAAGCATGCCGTCTTCGCCTAACTCCCCGTCTAACTGGGCATCCACTTGCCAACTACAGCCTATTAACCCTTTCGTTGGGCACCATAATGACACATCAATATGGCTAAGATGATTTACAAATAATGCCATTACTCAAACCCTGCAATTTTGTGCGTTTGAAGCGATAAACGCCACTGGGGGTTAGCCATGCAATAAGCAGTAGTGGCCTGCACCGTCTCAAGATTTTTCTCTGGAACGCCGTGATCCATTGGCTGCAAAAAAAAGTGTTTGAAGTCCAAGTTGGCAAACTGAGTTGGCGGCGCCGTAGTCTGTGGGAAAACCAATTTTAGTTCATCGCCTCGAGTGACCACCAGTGGGTTTTTGCCCTTAGGGCTAACGCATAACCAATCAATTCCTGGCGGTGGTAATACCGTACCATTGGTTTCAACGGCTACTTCGAACCCAACGCTATGTAGTGTTGCGATCAATAAAGAATCAAGTTGCAGTAGTGGTTCCCCACCGGTAAAAACAACATAGGGCGTTGCATGCTTTGCCTCGGCTGGCCAGAGATCCTCTATATGCTGAGCGAGCGCACTGGGTGTACTGAAACGGCCTCCGTTAACGCCATCCGTGCCGATAAAATCGGTGTCGCAAAAAGAGCACTTTGCGCTAGCACGATCAATTTCACGTCCAGACCAAAGATTGCAGCCGCTAAAACGACAAAATACGCTGGCACGGCCTGCCTGTGCGCCTTCACCTTGTAAGGTGTAAAACGCTTCTTTAACGTGATACATCAGTGGTTAGCCTGTGCAGAAGTGATTTCATACGCCAGAGGGTCTGCGACATTATTGGCTGCAAACGCTGCTAGACGCTCATGGCAGCTGCCGCATTTACCGCAGGCAAGATCACGCCCTTCATAGCAGGTCCAAGTATCTCGGTAATCTAGGCCCATTGCTAAGCCATCCCGCAAGATATCGGCTTTGCTCGATTCTAAATAAGGGGCATGTAAGCTAATGGGGTCAAAATTAGCGATGCCAGCGACGTGATTCATTGCATGAACAAATTCAGGGCGGCAGTCAGGGTAGAGAATATGGTCACCGCCATGGGCACCATAATCGACACGCGCCGCACCGATATTAACCGCTTTAGCAATGGCTAACGAAAGCAAAATCATGTTGCGGTTAGGGACAACGGTGGTGTGTAGGTTGTCAGCAGCATAGTTGCCTTCGGGCATTGATACGTCTGGGTTGGTCAGCGCTGAGTTATCAATTAAGCCCTGAATAGCGCGTATATCAACGATCTGATGGGGAATATTGTGCTGCTTACACACTGCTTTTGCTACGTTCAACTCTTTTGAATGGCGTTGGCCGTAATCAAATGACAGAGCATAAACTTCTAGCCCTTCTTTGATTGCGCGGTGAAGAACGGTGTAAGAGTCCATGCCGCCGGAATAAATCACAACGGTAGATAGCGCGTTTGCGCCAGAGGTCGAGGGTGACAACATAATAGAAACTCATTGGTCGGAGAATTTATTGAGTGCTTTTAGCATCGTGCTAAGCGAAGTTTCCGGGGTCCGGTCCGGCAAGGGCGGCAGTTTACGCAATGCAGCGTTACCTGGCTAGCAGTAACGGTAATTGGTACTATTTTCTGTTCGGTATGTGCATGGGTCAACATGCTAAGCTGACTCTTCTAGTCGTAAGGGATGAATTCATGGCCACCATACAACATAGTGAAATTATCAAAGCCCCACCTGAAAGGGTGTTTGACTTACTGCGTCGAGTAGAAGATTTTGCTGATTATTCTGATCTCATCAAATCAATTGATACCTTAGGCAATAACCGTTACCGCTGGCACGTTCGTGCGGTAGGAGTAGATTGGTCTTTTGATGTAGCGGTAACAGAAATAACACCCCCCTATGTGTTGGCGTGGGAATCATTAGAAGGAGTAAAAAATCAGGGTCGTTATCAGTTGCGTGAAGTGCCAGAAGGTACAGAAGTATCGCTCACTCTGAGTTATGACATTCGTAACCGATTAATGGAAAAAGCGGTAAACCGTGCTGCAAAGCCATTAGTAGGTAAGGTAAGCAGGCAAATCCTTGAGAGGGTTGAAGCGCGGCTAAATGAATAACTTTTTTAAGCACTCTTGGCGTTGGGCTGCCGGTTTTTCTATCGCGGCAATGTTTGCCTATGTTTGGTTATGGTATTCGCCGGACTTGATGGCTGTAAAACGTTGGGCGGCGACGATGTCGCATCATCCTCTGGTTGTGATTGCTATAATGGGCACAATGGCTATCACATTGGCAATTGGCTTGCCGGGCAGTATCGGACTATGGCTGATAGCACCTTTTTATCCTCCTATAGTAGCTACGCTAATGTTAACGTTGAGTAGTGTTGCTGGTGCGTGGGGTGCCTATCTTTTAGCCGCAAATGCTGGGTGGCGTTGGCAGCCAAAAGGGTTGACGTTTAAAGTGATGGAAACACTGAAAGAGAGAAGTGATTTGTTAACGCAGTGCGCACTGCGAATTTTGCCGGGTTTCCCGCACTCAGTGATTAATTTCGCAGCAGGATTAGGGCGTATCCCTTTAAAGCGCTACTTAATGGCGGCAGCTATCGGGCTTTCGATAAAATGGACGGTTTACAGTAGTGCTATTTACGGTGCGCTTGAAGCTGTCGAAGAAAAAGATGCGTTGCAAATCGAGGTGATTTTACCACTTGTTGTGTTGACGCTGCTCCTTTTTGTGGGAGGCTGGTATAGGCGCCGCGTAGAAGCGGCGCGTCAGTGATAGCAAACGTGCTTAGTCAACTGTTAAGTCTGATAGTCTGTTAAGTCTGATAGTGATGTGGTTAGTTGCCTTTATGCATTGATGCATCAAGGTGGTCGACAACTTCAGCCCAGTCGGCGTCTTCTTCCACGGCTTCGCGAAGAAATTCCGCTTGGCCTTCGTTCCAGCAGGGAGCCTCAGCTAGCGGCATTTCTTTGGGTAGGGGAGAGTGGCGTTGAATAAAGTGTTCAATGGACTCCGCATCCGAGCGTAGTCCGAGTTGTTCAAATAGCTCGCTAAAATGGTGTACGGGTTGTTCCATACGTTGCCTTCCTTTTTGGTTATGAACGTATGTTTAAACATAGCGTGTATGAGCGAGTACGCCAGTGCCGAGTATGTGTTACACGGTTATAAAGGTTGTCGTGTGTTTTATCGCTCGCCAACAAGTGAGGTTAAAAAGCGTTGCCGGCGATCATCTAGCGATAAGGGTTGAGCCAATAGGTGGGTAAGCTTGGTGAAAGCCGCCTCCGGCGTCATGTTGCCGCCTGACAGCAGGCCTGCTTCTGCTAGGCCATGGCCCGCTGCGTACTCGCCCATATGAATGCTGCCTTGGGGACATTGGCTAATTGCAGCCAGCAGTTTACCTTCGCCACTGGCATTAGCAATAACATCAATAATTGCAGGATCGTTGGGTATATTACCTGCTCCCCAAAGCTGCAGTAGAGCGCCCTTGACGCGTGAATCGTTAAGCAGGGTCTCTAATTGCCAAACAGCGATACCTGGCCATAAGGTTAGCCGGATAATGTCCCCGTTGGAAACCGCTTGATAGTCGGCAAGCTCGAAACGGGGTGCGCCACGCTGTTGAAATCCTAAGCCTCTACTGGGGTAATAAATGAAGTCGTCGCCCACGCGTTCACCAATACAGGGATAGCTAGGGGAAAAAAATGCATCAAAGGCTTCCGTATGCTGTTTGATGGCTCGTGTGCCTCTCAGAAGGACGTTTGAAAAATAAATCGCCACCTCCTTTAGTTCAGCGTTAGCAGCAAACCTTAACGCGCCGTGAAGGTTGTCGAGCGCATCGCTATTCGCTGTCTCAAGAGGATACATAGAGCCTGTCAACACAACTGGGCGATCAATCCCTTGCAGCTGATAGGCAAGACTCGAAGCGGACCAGCTTAGGGTATCGGTTCCATGGATAACCACAAATCCACGATAGGTGGCAAGGCGAGCAGCAATATCTTTGGCAATCTGTTGCCAAGTCAACGGCGTCGCTGCACTTGAGTCGATTAATGATGGGTAGCTAAGGACGTCATAGGCGGGCAGGGCATGCTGATGTACTAAAGGCAGCCGACTTAATGCGTCTGCCATGCGAGCTTGAAAGTTTCCCCTCGGGATTAGCCCTGTTGTATTGGGCTGCATGCCAATTGTGCCACCAGTATAAATCACCAACACACGTTCTTGAGTGGGAGTGGCGTTCATTAGGGCGGAATTGATACTCATAGCCGTTTCCTGAAGTGGGCGAACACAAGTCGTAGTATCTAAATATTTATAACTAATAAGGTGTATAAAAAAGCGTGTAAATAGCTGATTCCGAAGGAAGCTATTAGCCGCGGTGCACGACTAGTTCGCCATTGTGATCGTCAAGTTGACGGTTACGCCCAGCTAATAAGGCGAAGCCACAGCAAAGGGCAATCAGTACGATGAGCAGCCATGCGATATGAGGTATCTCTGCTCCAGCTTGCAGCATTAGCCCCACCCCAAATGGCCCTAGCGCTGCCAGCGTATAGCCCCCGCCTTGTACTAGTCCGGAAAGCTGTCCTGCGAGACGCGAGTTAGCCGTTCGTAACACCAGTAGGCTAAGTGCTAGGCTAAAGCTGCCACCCTGGCCAATGCCAAGTAGCACAGCTCCTGGCCATTTCCACGCCAGCGGTGCAATAAGCAACATCCAAAGCCCAAGTGCCGTACTCAGTAGTACGAGCAGTAAGGCGGGGCGTTGATCGTGGGTTAAGCGGCCAAGCCAGGGAGCACTCAGTGCTGAACCAAGCTGGCACATGATGGAGATGGCCATCGTCCAGCCAGCCGCTGCCTCGTCATAACCTCTATAGACTAATAAGGTTGGTAGCCACCCAAAGACAATGTAAGCCATCGAAGACTGAATGCCCATGAACAGCATAACGTGCCACGTAAGTGATTTACGTAGTAGTTGTGTAAGCGAAGAAGAGGTTGCTGGACTAGGCTGCGTGCACTGAGTTGCTGGAATGTTGATAAGCCATAGGACTAAGGCAATAAGTGCCAACAGTGACCAACTCATGAGACTCAGCTGCCAGCTGCCTAGCCATTGCATCAGTGGAACACTAAGACCAGCACCTAATGCACCTCCAAAACACAGTGCCATGGTGTATAAACCCGTTAAGAGATCGGCACTGTCAGGTAGCTCTCGTTTCACTAGTGCAGGAAGGAGGGTGCCGCCAATACCAATTGCGCTGCCAGCCATTGCAGAACCAATAAAAAGAGCCCCTGACATTGGTAGGCCTCTTAAAATTAACCCGCAAGCTAACAGAAACAGTGCAGCGCTTAGGGTTCGTTCGCTGCCGATACGCTTAGCCAGTAGGGGAGCAAGAGGTGCTGATAAGCCTAAAAAAAGCACGGGCAAGGTGGTTAAAATGCCCGCTGATGCAGGGCTTAAGCCAGCGGTTTCTTGCAGTCGGGCAAGCAAAGGTGCCACTGATGACATGGCGGGGCGTAAATTAAGCCCCACCACGAACATCAAAATAATAAAGGTGCATGCGCGACGAGATACCATGTTTACTATTACTTGAGATGTGGGCGTAAATCGCCGCGAACGGCATCAAGCAGAGTAATGAAATGATAATCTTGCTGTGTATCTAAGCAGTCTACGCGCACCTCGGTACGCATACCCTTATCCATATTCAACTTGTCGTAGATTTCGAGGGTTAATTTACGCGCGGGTTTGTCCCCAGGGGCAATAATGCCGTCTTCCAGCGTAAATGTTTCGAGTAGTGTTACTCGCACTCGCGTACTGCTCTCTTCGCTAAGGACGCGACGAACAAACAACCATCCTTCACAAGGCAGTGATTCGTTATTATTGCGTTCACGTAAGAAAAGCGTGCGATAACAGGCGCCCTGCGTAGAGGCTTTTTCTGCCATGCTACGATACGCCTGCAGCACTTGGCCTGCTGATGCACGGGCATCTTCCAGCCGCTGAGAAATGCCTTGGTGCTCGCGGCTTAGCTGCTCCTGACGTTGAAAGGTAAGCCACTGGCGGTAATCGTTAATAAGTTGAGACGACGCCATAATCACTCCATGAATAAATTAAGCAGTACCGCCGGAATACGCAGAACGGTAACCTTCGCATATTCCTAAGCTAAGGGCTAGCGACGGGCGCGGCGACGTTCACCGCCTTTGTTCGCCGCTTGCCCTTCCGGTTTACGCTTGGCACGGGGCTGTTTTTGGCCACGTCGGCCATTTTCAATTGGTTCAGGCTTGGCGTTGGGATCAGGTTCAAAACCAGGTTCGATACGTTTAGGCAGATTTTGCTTAATAAGCCGCTCAATCCCACTCAGCAAGCCGTGTTCGTCGACACATACGAGTGAGACTGCTTCTCCATCGCTGCCCGCTCGGCCGGTACGTCCAATACGGTGCACATAGTCTTCTGCCACATTGGGTAAGTCGAAATTAACGACATGGGGAAGTTCGTTGATATCTAACCCACGAGCGGCAATATCGGTGGCGACGAGTACTTGTAAATCACCGCTTTTGAACGCCCCCAACGCCCGTGTTCTAGCACCTTGGCTTTTATTGCCGTGGATGGCCATAGCGGGTATGTCTTGCTTTGAAAGCTGTTCTGCTAAGCGATTTGCGCCATGTTTGGTACGCGTAAAAACGAGTACTTGAAACCAACCATGCTGCTGAATCAAATGCGCCAACAGCTCGCGCTTTTTATCGCGATCTACCCGGTAAATAGTTTGCTCAATCTTTTCAGCGGTCGTATTGCGAGGTGCGACTTCTATTAACGCTGGATTGTTGAGCAGCTGTTGCGCCAATAACTGTATTTCGTTAGAAAATGTTGCCGAAAACAGTAGGTTTTGACGCTGTTTAGGCACTAAGCGTAATAGTCGCTTGATATCATGAATGAACCCCATATCAAGCATGCGATCAGCTTCATCGAGTACCAGGATCTCCACGGCTGAGAGATCAACGTGGCCTTGTTGTTGTAAGTCGAGCAGCCGGCCTGGGGTGGCTACCAATACATCAAGTCCCGCTTTAAGTGCATCAACTTGTGGTTGTTGGCCAACGCCGCCGAAAATAATATGCGAGCGCAAAGAGAGATGCTTGCCGTAAGCAGTCACGCTTTCGCCTACTTGGGCAGCAAGCTCACGCGTAGGGGTAAGTACTAACGCGCGTACTTGGCGTTTACCGGGTCGTTTGCCATTCGCTAACCGCTGTAACATAGGTAACGTAAAACCAGCGGTTTTGCCTGTGCCCGTTTGCGCACTGGCAAGCATGTCACGTCCTTCAAGCACGACGGGAATGGCTTTTTGTTGAATAGGGGTAGGCTGTGTATAGCCCTGCGCGGTAACCGCGCGGAGTAAATCGTCGTGCAGACCAAGTTCAGAAAAGCTCATGCGTTCTCCGCAATCGCTTAGTAAGTGACGTCGCTTGGCGCCGTCGTTACTGAGCGTAATGTTCAAAAAGCGAGGATGGTACACCTTCGCGGCAGCGAAGTTTGCCAGATAAAGTGCGATGCCGCGATGGTCATTTTTTTGCCGATCAAGACGGTGAAATAGACATTGGCTTGAATCGGGGGTGACGTGGTAATGCTGAAAGATAACTCCTTTAGTATATCACGGATCATTCATTTCAGCGTTTAACATAGAGGTAAAGCACCTTGTTGAAGCTAGATCTAAAAATAATTTCCTTTGCGAATCTCTTCGGCAATTTGCAGTGCTACCTTATCCCAGCTTTCGCCAAGCGAGCGCACTAGGGCAGGGTAACCATCCTGCTGAAGTTCGGTTTCGGCAGAAAAGCTTTTTAGCGCAAGTAGGTTGTTATCTGCACTGCGTAACTGCCATTGGCCGCTGGTGACTGCTCGCCCGTCGTGTCGCCCCTGAAACTGGTCAACTTCAAGCAGCAGTGTGAGCGCTTCAGGCGTATTGCCGTCAGCATGAACGATCTGAACGGATGTAAGCTCTTGGGATAGTTGAGCACGTAATGCACGTTCTAATTGGCGAGCAATACTTTCAGCCCACTGGTGTTCGCGGGCTTCATTTAGGGTAATGTCATCAAGCTGCATGACGATACCGTCCACATCTAGATAGTGGGCTAAACGTGGTGAACGCACTTGAAGCGTGCCAATCGATTGATTTGGCGAGCTTACTGCGTTTTCGCTGGGTAGCATATAGCGAGTGGGTGGTGTGACACTACTAGCGCAAGCACTTAGCAGACTGCAAAGGCCTAATAGTGATAAATAACGGATTACCTTATTGCGCATAGTAAGCTCCTTCTTAGCGTGGTGCGCGAGGCACGGGGTCTTGGGTATCCAGGTTATCGAATAAAAGCGCCCTTGGGTTTTCATTTAATGTGCGAGTAAGTGGTTGTAAGTCGCGCATTAAGCGATCCAGCCGTTGGATAGCGGTGGTTAATTCTTGGTAAGCCGGAGAGGATGGTGAAACACCTTGTAAGGTGTTACGCAGTTCCTCAAGGGTGGCATTAACGTTGCCGCCGACTGCCTGAGTATCTGGGTCATTTAGCAGCTGGTTGATGGAAGTGCTGACCTGGCGTATTTCGATAAGCATGCTTTCAGATGCTTGTAAGTTTCGGTCTAGGCCGGTGAGCAGTGGCTCAACGTCAAGCGCGTTTAATTTCTCAAGCAGGCTGGTTACCTGCGCTTGGATCTGTGCAAAGCCGCCAGCGACTGTGGGGAACACTGTTCGCTCGGAAAATGTTTCCGCGACATATTCGTCAGCCAGTTCGCGTTGAAAGTTAAGGTCAACAAAAAGTGCGCCTGTCAATAAGCTGCCATTTTTGAGCGAGGCACGGAGCCCCAAGCCAAAAAGTCGCTTAAAACGTGAGTCCCACTCTTCGATATCGATATCAGTATTCTCAATGCCCAATCGCTGAGGCTCAATTCGAATCAGTACTGGGATGGCAAACTGAGAGCGCGAGTCGGGCTGCGGTGCGGTAAAATTCCAAGGTACGGACGCAACCGTGCCGATTCTTACACCGCGAAATTCGACAGGAGCACCTTTCGATAAGCCGCGAACGGTATCATCGACCAACAGCACATACTCAAGATACCGGTTAAAAGTGCCTTCTCGGGCAGTATTTTCATCCGCATAGAGATTAAAGCGTGCATTAGGCTCTACCGGTTGCCCCATGGGTAAATCTTCTGGCACGCCAAACGTAACGCCGCCTCCCAGTAATGCTTCAAGGGATTCTACGTTGACACGAACACCGTCGGCATCTAACTGGAAATCAACCCCGCTTGATGTCCAAAATCGAGTGCTATCTGTTACTAACTGACCGTAAGGTTCTTCGATAAATACTTGGTGGTGCATGGTACGAGAGTTGGCGTCAAACCGAGTATCTTCTACTCGTCCAACGGTATAGCCTTGGTAAGAAACAGGGTCGCCTATTCGAAGCGAGTTACCTAGCTGGCTGACCAGGCTGATTTGCAAACCTGCCTGCCCGGCTGGCGCAACAGGTGGTGTATCATTTACCGTAAATTCGCGTTTAGGCTCATTGGATTGTCCTGGTTCTAGCTGAATATAAGCACCAGATAATACTGTGCCCAAGCCGCTGATACCTTCACGGCCAATGCGCGGCTTCACTACCCAGAATCGGCTATCTTCTCTGAGCATTGCCTCTGCTTCTGGCTGGATACGGGCGGTCATGACGGCGTGGGAAAGATCATCAGATAAGCGAACATTTTGAACTCTGCCTATCTCGACATTTCGGCTTCGAATAAGCGTACTGCCCGCTTCGATGCCTTCTGCACTTTCCATTGTTAGCGTAACGAGCGTGCCCCGGCTTGCGTAATTGTCGTAGACAAGCCATAGCCCAATAACAACGGCAACAATTGGTACAATCCAAATCGGCGAGAGCCGCGTTTGGGGCGATGATTTTGCCCGGTGTAAATTGTTTTTGTCGTTAATATCAGCTTTCTTTGGTGTTGAATCATTAGCCATCAACAGTTTCCTTGGTGGCCGTTTTACGGCGAGTAGAGCGAGGAGGTGGGGTATCCCAAATTAAGCGCGGATCAAATGTCATAGCAGCCAGCATTGTCAGTACAACAACGGCAGCGAATGCGAGCGCTGCAGGTCCTGGCGTAATTGACATTAGAGAGCCAGCGCGAATCAAGGCGACCAATATGGCAACTACAAATACGTCAACCATCGACCAGCGGCCTATAAATTCAGTGAGCCGATAAAGCCGTGTGCGACTTTGCGCATTAAGTTCGTTGCTATGTTTTATAACCATACAAAGCCAAACTAAAGCGACAAGTTTGCCAACCGGCACGATAACACTTGCCACAAAGATAACAGCAGCCACTGGCCAAGAACCCATTTGCATAAGCTGTACGACCCCACCGATGATCGTTGACGGTGACGAGTGTCCTAAACTGGTGGTGGTCATAATAGGGTATACATTAGCGGGTATATACATCACCGCGGCTGCAAAAAGAAGAGCCCAGGTGCGTTGTAAACTATGAGGGAGCCGTGGGTGGAGCCTTTCATGGCAACGCAAACAGCGTCCTTTGCCATGCTCAGGAAGGCGATTAATTAGCCCGCAAGTTGGACAGCCGGTTATCCCTTGGCTGGCCGCTGTTTCACCTGTACGTGTACCTTCTGGTGCGAGCGGTTCTTTCTCTAACGAAAACCACATCCAATCCGAATCAATGGATTGTGTCGTTAACAGTAAGAGGATGGCAAACACGCTGAACGCCCAGAAGGAGATGCCTAGCTCGATTTGTGCCATACCCGCTATTTTTATCAAACTAACCAGTGCCCCAACGATGAAAACATCTGCCATCATCCATGGGTTCAGCCTTGCGAGTGAACGGGCGATGTCTCGGCTAAACGGCATTGGATGGCCTCGAAGCAAACCAAACTGAAGCCAGATAACGCCAATCAGATAAATCGCGGGAAGGACCACAATCGTCATAATGACAGCGATAGCGACAATAGGCTGATGAAAAGCGATCAATGTAGTCGCCGTCTGTGAAAGCTCAATACGATTACCAATGCCGCTGACACTGAAACTAACAAAAGGAAATGACACGGCTACAAATAGTGCTATCAGGGAAGAAAGCGCGAGCGCCATACTACGTTGAGCGGGATAGCGATGCCGTTTTACTAGCACATGCGAGCATCGCGGACAGGATGCTTTCTCTCCAGAGCCGAGCGGAGGAAGTGCTGAAACCCAGTCACACTCATGACAGGCGCGCAAACGTCTACGCTGAACGCGTGCTTCTGGAGGGTGGCGGTCGACCTGTGGTGTGTTTACCCGCATAGAAGGTCGTTTGATAAACTGAAAGTGAGGCAACAGCTAATTCTCAATACGTTGAGGAACCCAAAGTAGTACGGTGGGCAGATACTTCTGTCAAATCGAGGAGTGTCTTCGCTCCATTAAAACAGCACTTGACCTAACCAACCAGTTAGACAAGGATGCCTCGGCAATGGTGCCTGATGATAGTGCCTAACATTACGTTATTAAGGAAATGAAATAATGTTGCTGCCTTTTTTTGCTGTGGTCGTGGGTTTGGTGCTGCTTGTATGGAGCGCTGAAAAATTTATTGATGGCGCCGCAGCTACCTCCCGATGGTTAGGGCTATCGCCTTTGTTAATTGGCATGCTGGTGATTGGTTTTGGCACCTCTGCACCCGAAATGATGGTGTCTGTGTTAGCGGCCATACAAGGAAATCCTGGTTTAGCGGTAGGTAACGCCTACGGTTCAAATATCGCAAATATTGGCCTTGTTTTAGGTTTTGTTGCGTTGATTGCTCCTTTAGCGGTGCATTCCGGCGTGATCCGCAAGGAGATGCCACTGTTGATAGGTGTCATGCTGCTGACAGGTTATATGCTATATGACGGTTGGATTTCTCGCGGAGAAGCCATCTTATTGCTAGGTGCGCTGGCGCTCTTTATTGGGGTTAGTATTGTTCGTTCACGGGGACAGCAAGATGATCCGCTAGTCGGTGAAGTAGCAGAGGCGCTTGATAGTAAGGCCATGTCGCGTGGCAAAGCGATTATGTGGACGTTAATTGGGTTGATACTGTTGATCGCAAGCTCGCGCATCTTAGTGTGGGGAGCGGTCGAAATAGCGGTAGCGTTTGGGGTTAGTGACTTAATTATTGGCTTAACCGTCGTAGCAATAGGAACATCCTTACCAGAGCTTGCATCTTCTATTAGCGCTTTACGGCGCAAAGAGCATGATATGGTGTTGGGTAATGTAGTCGGTTCTAATTTATTTAATAGCTTGGCAGTGGTAGGCCTTGCCGGCGTCATCACTCCAATTGAAGTGGGGCGTGAAGTGTTAATTCGCGATTGGAGTGTTATGACCTTCATGACCTTGATGATGGTGTTTTTCGCGTTTTCTTGGCGCGGTCGCCCACGGCGTATAAACCGTATTGAAGGCGGCATGCTGTTCTCTATGTTTATTGCTTATACCGGCTATATGGTCAGCATTGTGGTGATGTCTTAGCCCCGCCGATAATTTACTGCGTCAATGCGACACAGTCTGTAAAAAGAACTAGCGGTGTATAACGTTTGTCACAACGTCAACTTGCAACACATTCAATGACCAAGCTTGGAGCCGTGTCGCTGTCATCAGGTTTAGCACTTAAAAGCAGCACCAGCGATGCTCAACTAAGCTTGTGTGACCCAGTAATGGGATACTTATTCAGGTCTTAGGAGAGTGTGATGGAACTTGATCCCCTCGTGCTATCACGAATTCAGTTTGCCTTCGTAGTATCATTTCACGCGATCTTTCCAGTTTTCACCATTGGTCTAGCTTCTTACATAGCGCTACTCCATGGGCTTTTCTTCAAAACCAATAACCCTGCTTGGGATCGTCTATCGCTGTTCTGGACAAAGGTGTTTGCGGTTGTCTTTGGCATGGGAGTGGTGTCTGGCATTGTCATGTCGTTTCAGTTCGGCACCAACTGGAGTAACTTTTCGCAAGCGGCGTCAAATTTTCTAGGTCCGGTATTAAGCTATGAAGTTGTGACAGCTTTCTTCTTGGAAGCGGCCTTTCTTGGTGTGCTGTTATTTGGGCGCGGTAAAGTGCCTCAGGGCGTCCACTTATTTGCAGCCATTATGGTAGCGGTAGGCACCTTTATTTCCTCTTTCTGGATTTTGTCGGCAAACAGCTGGATGCACACGCCAGCCGGGGTGGAGTTAATTGATAACCGCTTTCATGTGACCTCATGGCTACAGGCAATTTTTAATCCGTCCTTCCCCTACCGTTTTGCCCATATGGCTATGGCATCATTTTTAACCGGCGGTTTTGTGGTGGCTGGTGTAAGTGCTTGGTTCTTGCTTCGTGGTCGCGATCTAGAGGCTAACCGCCGAGCGTTGTCGATGTGTTTATGGTTACTACTGTTTCTCGCCCCGGCGCAGGCTGTGGTGGGTGATTTTCACGGCCTCAATACCTTAGAGCATCAGCCAACAAAAGTTGCAGCAATGGAGGGCCATTGGGAAACCTCAGCGAATGTGCCCCTCCTGTTGTTTGCAATTCCTGATCAGGAAGCACAAAAAAATCACTTTGAACTGGGTATTCCAAATCTAGCCAGCATTATTCTTACTCATTCACCCGAAGGCGAGATTCCTGGTATTACAGAAGTGGCACCAAATGAGCAGCCACCGGTTCTCATCGTGTTCTGGGCATTTCGTGTGATGGTGGGAATAGGGTTGCTAATGATTGCCACCGCGCTGGTTGGTTTACTTATGCGGCGTAAAGGACGGGTGTATCAGCATTCGGCCTACTTGAAAGCATTAGTCTGCATGATACCCATGCCTTTTGTGGCAGTGCTGGCAGGTTGGGTTGTCACTGAGTCCGGACGGGCGCCTTGGTTGGTATACGGCATTATGACTCATGCGGAAGGTTTAACGCCGTCACTTACTGGACCAATGGCGCTGTTTACGTTGGTCGGCTATGTGCTGGTCTATGCGGTGGTGTTTTACGCTGGTATTTATTACCTCACACGCGTGGTGCGCAACGGTATGTTGCCTGAAGATAAGCGGGAAACTACGTCAGAAAATTTCAAACGTCCGATGCGGCCCTTTTCCGCAGCGCATACGCCTTTTGATGAGGATGTTGACCCGGCAAGGAGTTAACGATTGGAGTGTCTGCTCGAACGTTAATGATGATACCTGTCACGTCCATTTGAAACGGAAGCAAAACATGATGACTAAGTGTGTCTGGTTTGATAGGCGTTCTCCTGTGGTTGTATTTGTCTTAGGTGTATCCATTCTTGGCAAGGCGCGACCATAAGTGAGGAGTGCCGTTAACGTGATGGTGACATCTAATATAGATCAGGTAATGCCGATAACTTCGCGCTCATGGTTGAATTCCCTCGCTCGGCATGAGCAAAAAAAACTTACGCTAGCAGCGATATGGGGGGTACTGGCGGGTAGTCATACGGTGCTACTTGTGGTGGGGCTGGCGTGGCTCGTCGATCAGCTCGTTATTCATGGCCGCTCGCCAGCATCGCTAACCGTTTTTTTCCTTGGGTTGATGGCGGTGGTGCTGCTTCGCTCACTATTTCAAGCAATGCAAGAAGCCAATAGTGCAGAGGCAAGTCTTCGTATCCGTCAGCATGCGCGGGAGGAGTTGTTAAATAAAGTAGCGGCGCTTGGGCCAGTTTGGCTTACTCGCCAACAGAGTGGCGCGATAGCGACTCAGGCGGTAGAGCATATTGAAGCGTTAGACGGCTATTTCGCGCGTTTTTATCCGCAGATGAGGATTGTGGTCGCATTACCGTTGCTGATTCTTTGCATTGTTGGATGGTTGGACTATCTTGTAGCCCTCTTTTTATTGCTTTCAGCGCCGCTTATTCCTCTTTTTATGGCGTTGGTGGGAATGGGCGCTGAACGCTTGAATCGTGATCAATTCATGGCCGTTTCGCGTTTGTCAGCCCACTTTGTAGATCGGGTCAGGGGAATGACGACGCTCCAGTTGTTTGGCCATACCAAATCAGCACAAAAAGAGGTTTGGTATGCCACTGATGATTATCGACGACTAAGTATGCGCACACTGCGATTAGCGTTTTTATCATCAGCAGTGCTTGAGTTTTTTGCATCCGTAGCAATTGCTGTTGTAGCAATGTATGTCGGCTTTGGCCTGTTAGGCTATATCGACTATGGGCCATCTTCTTCTCTAACCCTCTTTACTGGGCTAGCCGTTTTGCTGCTAGCACCAGAGTTTTTCCAGCCTTTACGAACGCTATCCCAACATTATCATGATCGCGCGGCAGCATTAGGGGCAGCTGAAAGTGTAGTAGCGGTACTTAACGAACAAGATCTAGTGCCTTCAGCCCCATCGCCGCCGCATGCTGAGGATGCAGTCATTGAGCTTTGCCAAGCTGGCATCGGGTATGAGGGGCGTGCCACGGTATTGGCCGCTCTTGATGCCACCATATGGCGTGGTGATGTGGTGGCGATCACTGGTGAGTCGGGGAGCGGTAAATCATCCCTTATAGCATTAATGGCTGGTTTTATGATGCCCAGCAGCGGCGAATGCCGCTATCGCCATGGTGGGCAAGTCGCCTGGCTGGATCAAACCCCTTGCATCATTCAGGGAAGCCTTGCCGACAACTTGCGCTTAGCCGCCCCTGGGGCGGATCAAGCGTCAATGGTCCGAGCACTGCAACGAGCGGGGCTGGGTGAGCTGTTGTCACAGTTGCCTGATGGCCTACAAAGCCAGGTAGGTGAGCGTGGTGTTGGCCTGTCTGGTGGTCAAGCGCAACGCCTTACATTGGCGCGTGTATACCTTAGCGAAGCACCGCTGGTGTTGTTAGATGAGCCAACGGCAAGCCTAGATGCTGTTACTGAGCAGGCTGTCATTCAAGCGCTGTTAGATTGGGCAAAGGAAGGTCGTACGCTAGTTATTGCAACACATCATCCTGCAGTGGTAGCCGTTGCTAATCGCCATTTTATCTGCCAAGCAGGTCAGCTTATTGAGGCGGCGGTATGAAGCAACTTTATCGCGATATAAAGCCGTGGCTACTGATATTATTGCGCCGCCGGCTGCGTTTTTTTGTTGGGGCGTTATTGGTGTGGATAACGCTGCTGGCAGGGCTTTCCTTATTAGGACTGTCGGGTTGGTTCATTACCGCCTGTGCGCTGGCCGGCATAGCGCTAGCGGCTGGTTTGCCTGCTACTTTGGATATTTATGTTCCTGGTGGGGGGATTCGTTTTTTTGCACTGTTACGAACGGTGGCGCGTTACGCGGAGCGTCTTTATAACCATAATACTGTACTGACATTGTTAGCTGATTTGCGCTACCGCGTGTTTAGTGATTTAACACGACTGGATGAAGCAGCTCTAAAGCGCCGCCGAGCCAGTGAATGGCTAAGTCGCTTGACGTCAGATATTGATACGCTTGATAACTTGTATCTACGTTTGCTAATTCCACCGGTTGCTGGTCTGTTAAGCATACTTGTTATATCTGGCTTCATCGCTATTTGGTTGCCTTTGTTGGGCAGTTTAATAGCCGCCGTATTAAGTGTGCTATGGCTTGTGGTAACGCTTGGTTATGCGTGGCTTGGTTTTGGCAATAGCTATCAGCAGGTTAATGATCAAGACGAGTTACGCCGTCTGGTGCTTGATCAAGTACAAGCCTCGGCTGAGCTAATGAGCTACCAGACCAACGATTGGTATCGTATGCGGGTTAATCAACACGAAGACCAAGCGCTTAGTAATCAGCGTCAGCTTGCCTATAAATCGGCCATCGGGAATGCGCTCGTATTGGCGGTAACTGGTTTGTTGGTAGTTGGCGTATTATGGCTAGGCAGCTTCACCGTGGCGGCTGGTCAGGTAGCAGGGCCCATCGTTGTTATGGCAGTTATCGCAGTACTGGGCATCAATGAGGTTTTTACTTCGCTGCCTAATGCCTTTCTTAAAGCCGGTGCCAGCTATGGGGCGGCTCGGCGATTAAATACACTAACTACTATAGTGAGTGAGTTGCCGTCGATGACTTTGCCTGATGCTTCTCGTGGGCATCCAGTGGCGTTTAATAATGTTTCTTTTCGTTATCCCGATACAGCTTACTCGGTGCTGTCTGATATTACATTCCACTTACCAGCCGGAGAGCGAGCAGTGATAACGGGTATCTCTGGAGCAGGCAAGTCAACGTTGGCTAACCTTATTATGGGTAGAATATCGGCTTCACAGGGAGAGGTTTACGTTGCCAGCTGTGCGCCTTCAGGCGTTACTGTGGAAAGCCGCGCCAAACATTTTACGCTGCTCACGCAGCAGGTTGATCTTTTTGATGGTTCGTTAGCAGCAAATCTTCGTATTGCAAAGCCAGAGGCAAGCGATGATCAGCTATGGGAAGTTCTCTCTCAAGTTGCACTAGATGATTGGGCAAAGCAGCAGCCAAAGCAGCTTAAGACCCAAGTTGGCGAAAAAGGCCAGCAACTTTCAGGGGGGCAGGCGCGTAGAGTGGCTCTGGCTCGTGTTTTATTGCGCGATCCAGCGGTGGTCCTTTTAGACGAACCCTTTGCTGGAGTAGATGCATTAACAGCCATGCACATTGCTAACTCCCTGGATCGTTGGCTTATTGGCCGAACAGTGATCTATTTTGTTCACCAGGTGGAGGAGCCAGCGTTATTGCCCGGCGTTAACTATCACTGGCGACTTGCTGAGGGGAAGTTAAATACGGATACTCTTGATAATATTGGAAATAATTTATCCTAATGTTAGGAGTCTCGTATGCATGAATTTCTTCTCCAGCTCCCTAAGGTAGAGCTCCATTTGCACATCGAAGGCTCTCTTGAGCCTGAGCTAATGTTTGAGCTTGCCAAGCGAAATGGTATTGAGCTTCCTTATGCGACGGTTAAAGAGGCAAAAGCAGCCTATGAATTTAGTGACCTCCAGGGGTTTTTGAATCTTTACTATCAAGGCATGAATGTACTGCGCACGGAGCAGGATTTTTATGACCTGGCGATAGATTATTTCCAACGTGCTCGTGGGGAAGGGGTAGTGCATATTGATATGCATTTTGATCCACAGGCCCACCTCCAGCGTGGCATTCCCCTTGAGGTTGTGATGGCGGGCTTACTTCGTGCCAAGGAAGAGGCAGAGGCATCGCTTGATTTGTCTGTCGGTATGATTATGGCTTTTTTGCGTGACCGTCCTGTTGAAGAAGCGCTTCGAGTGCTGGAAAACGCTGCGCCGTACTGGAAGTTTATAGATGCTATTGGTTTAGACAGCGCAGAGCGTGATAACCCTCCGGCAAAGTTCCAGGCGCTTTTCAAGCGGGCCAAAGAGATTGGCTTAGTACGGGTTGCTCATGCAGGAGAGGAGGGACCTGCTGACTATATCGCCGAAGCGCTGGATATCCTTGACGTTCAGCGAATTGACCATGGAGTTCGTTGTCTTGAAAGCGACATCGTGGTTGAGCGGCTAAGGGAGAGCCAAATAGTACTAACGGTTTGCCCACTCTCTAACGTCAGTCTAAAAGTGGTTGATGATCTTCGAAATCACCCTCTTCCGCAGTTGCTTAAAAAGGGGTTGAAGGTAACGATTAGTTCTGATGACCCAGCTTACTTTGGTGGCGGGCTGCTAGCTAACCATCTTGCTTGTGCAGATGCACTTGGTTGGGATGCAGATGTCTTCCGTTTGCTGAATCGAAATGCTATCGAAGAAGCTTTTACCAGCGACCAGCGGCGCAAAGAGCTTATGCATCGTCTTGAAAGCGCCTAATGTACCTTGAACCCGCCAGTTCTTGGCGGGTTCAAGGCACTACGATTAATTGCGAAGGTTTATAACAGCCAGTTTATGGAAGGGCTGGCACTTCAAAATCGGGCATGTCGCCGGTAAGCGTATGCAAAAACGCAGTGATGTTATTAACCGTAGTTTCATCAAACTCACGACCAAGCATTTCTTGTCCCATGATGGTAACAGCTTCTTCCAGTGTCTCAGTAGCGCCGTTATTCATGTAGGGATAAGTAACCGCAACATTACGTAAGGTGGGCGTTCTGAAACGATATTTGTCGCTTTCTTCGCCAGTAACAGTAAAGCGGCCTAAGTCGGTAGAGCCAGGCACCTGAATAGCATGGAACTGGCTATCTGTCAGTGCCGGTCCACGGTGACAAGCGATGCAGCCATTATCAACGAAAGCAACCATGCCATCTTTGGCCTCGTCGCTTATTGCTTCAGCATCGCCATGCAAGTAACGATCAAAAGGCGAGTTTGGTGTGTTTAGTGTGCGCTGAAATGTAGCCAGAGAGTGCGCCAAGTTATCAGCATTGATCGGCTCTTCGTCATTGGGGAAAGCCGCTTCAAATTTTTCCTGATAGAGATCGAATTCGGTGAGTCGCTCAAGCGCAGTCTCAAGGTCCATCGCCATTTCAACGTCGGCTTCGATGGGGCCTAATGCTTGACCCTCTAGGTCTGGCTCACGGCCATCCCAGAATTGTGAACCTAAGAAGCCGCTGTTTAGTACGGTAGGTGTGTTACGTTCACCCACTTGGCCGTCATGACCAGTGGCGCGCGGAATACGGTCAGCCCAGCCTAATGCTGGGTTATGGCAAGTAGCGCAGCTGATGACGCCACTAGATGAAATGCGCGGCTCAAAAAACAGCATATTGCCCAGTTCAATTTTTTCGGGCGTCATTGAGTTATTTGCAGGTATCGGCGGCAAATGTGGTAGTGCTTCAAAACGGTCTTTGTAGCTTTGTAAGTCGTCATCTGCTGTTGCCATGCCGATAGGAACCATGGCGGCAGCGGCCACTACGACGGGTAGTATTTTTTTCATATGGATCTCCCCCTTGCCTCAATCACTCTCTAATGAGAGTTGCTTGGCTAGTTAAGCTAGCCTTAATCCTTAGTAAGGATTAATTTCAGTTAAAAAACAAGCCAGTGATCAGGTCAAAAAAGGGAAACCTTGAGCTAGATCAGATACTGGTTGTATTTTAATGTCTACATTAAGTATGGTCATGAAAACTAAGGGCAATACCTGAAAATTTTAGTAAGGTTCTGGGTGTATGATGCATATGAAATTCAATGTTGAGGAGCCTTTCATCCACTAGAAGAATTTGTGTCATAGATCATTTTATACCCTCACGAACAGTCTTGAGATGTGGCATAACCCCGGTAGAGTGCTTATGAGGGCTATCAGTCTATTTTGTCCTGTTGTTAGTTGTTATTCGAGTCGGTCTACATTTTATATATTTATTTGCCAACTAGATGCTTTTGAAAAATTTAGCTTTATTACCTCGGAAGGCTATGTATGAAGGGATATAGGTATCCAAAAATAGCGGAATCAGAAGTCACTCCCAAACATGTTTTTGAAAATCGCCGTCGTTTCCTTCAACACAGTGCTGCATTTGGTGCTGTCATGAGCTTTGCGCCAGGAATGTTAATGCCCAACACGGCAAGTGCATGGCAGCGAACATTGGCAGATAAAATACAGCAAGGCGTTAGTAATCAAGATTTTGCCGAGGGTGAGTCGCTAACTTCAGTCAATGATGCAACGACTTACAATAATTTTTACGAATTTGGTGTTCGTAAAAGTGATCCCGAAGTGTACGGTCACAAGCTTCAAACAGACCCGTGGCGTGTCAGCATTGAAGGCGAGTTTGAAAATACAGCTAGCGTCTATTTAGAAGACATACTCCGTCGCTATATGCTGGAAGAAAGAATTTACCGCCTTCGTTGTGTTGAAACATGGTCAATGGTGATCCCTTGGTTAGGTTTTCCGCTTGCTAACTTGCTAACGCATTATGGGTTGACGTCACGCGCTAATTACATTGAATTTGAATCCATTTTTGACCCTGATAACTTACGTGGTCAGCGACGCTCAATGATTGATTGGCCTTACCGTGAAGCGTTAAGAATTGATGAGGCAATGCATCCCTTAACCATGATCGCGGTGGGTATGTATGGGGAAAAAATGCCCAATCAAAATGGGGCTCCTATGCGCTTGGTGGTGCCTTGGAAGTATGGTTTCAAAAGCATCAAGTCAGTAGTGGCGATTCGAGCCCTTGAAGAAAAGCCGACGCCATCTTGGGTGGCTAAAAATCCTGAAGAGTACGGTTTTTATGCCAATGTAAACCCAGAGGTCGACCATCCACGCTGGTCACAGGCGCGTGAACGGCGCATTGGAGAAGGTGGGCGCAGAGAAACGCTAATGTTTAATGGCTATGCTGATGAAGTAGCCCAGTTGTACACTGGGATTGATCTTCAAAAACACTACTGATTTAAAAAAGCGAACCTCCGCAATTTTTTAATACGCAACCAGTGACGGCATGCCAGCAAGATTATGGGAAATGCTCTATCGGCAGGCGCTGAACGTGCCGCTCTACAGCATGCCCTAAAGTAGCGGGAGGAAGGTTTCTTAATGTTGTTTGATTCATCTAAGGTTTTACTGTTTCGCTACTTTGTCCTTTGTATAGGTATAGCGCCTGGAATCATCTTTGCTTGGTTGTGGGTAAATGGCGGTTTGGGAGCTAACCCTGCCGAAGCAGCAGTGCATTTTACCGGTAAAACAGGCCTGGTTTTGCTGCTTATTACCATTGCGTTCAGTCCCGCGTTCAGATTAACCGGTTGGCGTGGTGTTATGGCAGCGCGGCGACAAATAGGGTTATGGGCTTTTTTTTGGCTGGTGGTGCATATGCTGACTTGGTTTGGCTGGGATCAATACTGGGATTGGCAGTGGATCTGGCATGATATATGGGCGTTACATTATGTCAGATATGGCGTTTTAGCGTTGCTATTGTTGGTGCCGTTGGCTGTAACATCATTTCAATGGTTTCCACAGCACATGGGTTGGAAGGCATGGCACTGGTTGCATCGCTTTATTTATCTCTCAGCTGGGCTGGGTATATACCACTTTTGGGAGCTTACTCGTGCCGATTATTTGGTGCCGTTTGTTTTCGGTTCGGTGTTAGCGTTTTTGGTTGTTTTTCGCCTGATTGACGCTCTAATTCATCGTCAGTAATGAACAAGCGGCTTCTGCTGCTAATGCTTGAATGATGCCTAACACTGCGACAAACAATGCATAGTGTTTAAAATATCCGAGAAGGGGTTGACCGAGAAAAAAATATCGGTATGATACGCATCCATCGAACGGCGACGCCAATCGATAGCTCTTTAACAATTTGATCAGGTAATTCATGTGGGCGCTTGCCGATGAGGGTGATAAATCACCAAATATCAAGGCAAGCGGTCATGACAATGTAAATTGAAATGAATTCGTTTGAACCTTGAGCCAAGTTTGATGCGCTTTTGTTGTTCGTCAACATTATGTTGTCGGATGACGAGTAAGCATCACAATGATTTTAAACTGAAGAGTTTGATCATGGCTCAGATTGAACGCTGGCGGCAGGCCTAACACATGCAAGTCGAGCGGTAACAGATCTAGCTTGCTAGATGCTGACGAGCGGCGGACGGGTGAGTAATGCATAGGAATCTACCCGGTAGTGGGGGATAACCTGGGGAAACCCAGGCTAATACCGCATACGTCCTACGGGAGAAAGGGGGCTCCGGCTCCCGCTATCGGATGAGCCTATGTCGGATTAGCTAGTTGGTGAGGTAATGGCTCACCAAGGCAACGATCCGTAGCTGGTCTGAGAGGATGATCAGCCACATCGGGACTGAGACACGGCCCGAACTCCTACGGGAGGCAGCAGTGGGGAATATTGGACAATGGGGGGAACCCTGATCCAGCCATGCCGCGTGTGTGAAGAAGGCCTTCGGGTTGTAAAGCACTTTCAGCGAGGAAGAACGCCTAGTGGTTAATACCCATTAGGAAAGACATCACTCGCAGAAGAAGCACCGGCTAACTCCGTGCCAGCAGCCGCGGTAATACGGAGGGTGCAAGCGTTAATCGGAATTACTGGGCGTAAAGCGCGCGTAGGTGGCTTGATAAGCCGGTTGTGAAAGCCCCGGGCTCAACCTGGGAACGGCATCCGGAACTGTCAAGCTAGAGTGCAGGAGAGGAAGGTAGAATTCCCGGTGTAGCGGTGAAATGCGTAGAGATCGGGAGGAATACCAGTGGCGAAGGCGGCCTTCTGGACTGACACTGACACTGAGGTGCGAAAGCGTGGGTAGCAAACAGGATTAGATACCCTGGTAGTCCACGCCGTAAACGATGTCGACCAGCCGTTGGGTGCCTAGCGCACTTTGTGGCGAAGTTAACGCGATAAGTCGACCGCCTGGGGAGTACGGCCGCAAGGTTAAAACTCAAATGAATTGACGGGGGCCCGCACAAGCGGTGGAGCATGTGGTTTAATTCGATGCAACGCGAAGAACCTTACCTACTCTTGACATCCTGCGAACTTGTGAGAGATCACTTGGTGCCTTCGGGAACGCAGAGACAGGTGCTGCATGGCTGTCGTCAGCTCGTGTTGTGAAATGTTGGGTTAAGTCCCGTAACGAGCGCAACCCTTGTCCTTATTTGCCAGCGGGTAATGCCGGGAACTCTAAGGAGACTGCCGGTGACAAACCGGAGGAAGGTGGGGACGACGTCAAGTCATCATGGCCCTTACGAGTAGGGCTACACACGTGCTACAATGGCCGGTACAAAGGGTTGCGAGCTCGCGAGAGTCAGCTAATCCCGAAAAGCCGGTCTCAGTCCGGATCGGAGTCTGCAACTCGACTCCGTGAAGTCGGAATCGCTAGTAATCGTGAATCAGAATGTCACGGTGAATACGTTCCCGGGCCTTGTACACACCGCCCGTCACACCATGGGAGTGGACTGCACCAGAAGTGGTTAGCCTAACGCAAGAGGGCGATCACCACGGTGTGGTTCATGACTGGGGTGAAGTCGTAACAAGGTAGCCGTAGGGGAACCTGCGGCTGGATCACCTCCTTAAACGATGCATCATCCCTCGCGGTAAGCGCTCACAATGAATTACCTGATCAGATAATAGAGCAAACGGTTTAAGCACGATCCCCTCTTGGGTCTGTAGCTCAGTTGGTTAGAGCGCACCCCTGATAAGGGTGAGGTCGGCAGTTCAAGTCTGCCCAGACCCACCAAATTCCTGTGATACGGCGTTAAAATGCTCCTCGTATAGCAGGCTATACGTCGTCGCATCTTGCCTTGTCTCACAGAAATTAATGGCAAGAGGTAAGATCAGCAAAAACAATGGGGCCATAGCTCAGCTGGGAGAGCGCCTGCCTTGCACGCAGGAGGTCAGCGGTTCGATCCCGCTTGGCTCCACCATTATCTTAACGTTAAGTGTAAGACCCGTTTGTGATTGTTTCGTGACCATTGATAAGCACGACGTTAGACGTCTTCTTATCACTGTTCATTGAACAGCTGCTCTTTAACAATGTATATCATGCTGACATAAACGTTTTAAAACGTTTATACGTAATTGTTTTGTGATACGTCTCAAGCGTATCCGGCAATCGTTATCATTGCGAACCCCAGACTCCTTCGGGTTATAGGGTCAAGCAATGAAGCGCACACGGTGGATGCCTAGGCAGCCAGAGGCGATGAAAGACGTGGTAGCCTGCGATAAGGCTCGGCGAGGTGGCAAACAACCTGTGACCCGGGCATCTCTGAATGGGGAAACCCACTCATCATAAGATGAGTATCTTACGCTGAATATATAGGCGTAAGAGGCGAACCAGGGGAACTGAAACATCTAAGTACCCTGAGGAAAAGAAATCAACCGAGATTCCCCTAGTAGCGGCGAGCGAACGGGGACCAGCCCTTAAGCATGTGACTGATTAGACGAACGAGCTGGGAAGCTCGGCCGCAGCGGGTGATAGCCCCGTAGTCGAAAATCTGATCATGTGAAATCGAGTAGGTCGGGGCACGAGAAACCTTGACTGAAGACGGGGGGACCATCCTCCAAGGCTAAATACTCCTGGCTGACCGATAGTGAACCAGTACCGTGAGGGAAAGGCGAAAAGAACCCCGGAGAGGGGAGTGAAATAGATCCTGAAACCGTGTGCGTACAAGCAGTAGGAGCAGACTTGTTCTGTGACTGCGTACCTTTTGTATAATGGGTCAGCGACTTATATTCAGTGGCGAGGTTAACCGTTTAGGGGAGCCGTAGGGAAACCGAGTCTTAACTGGGCGACACAGTCGCTGGATATAGACCCGAAACCGAGCGATCTATCCATGAGCAGGGTGAAGGTTGAGTAACATCAACTGGAGGCCCGAACCAGGATCTGTTGAAAAAGATTTGGATGACTTGTGGATCGGAGTGAAAGGCTAATCAAGCTCGGAGATAGCTGGTTCTCCTCGAAAGCTATTTAGGTAGCGCCTCACGTATCACCACCGGGGGTAGAGCACTGTTTCGGCTAGGGGGTCATCCCGACTTACCAACCCGAGGCAAACTCCGAATACCGGCGAGTGCAAGCGTGGGAGACACACGGCGGGTGCTAACGTCCGTCGTGAAAAGGGAAACAACCCAGACCGTCAGCTAAGGTCCCGAAATCCTGGTTAAGTGGGAAACGATGTGGGAAGGCTCAGACAGCTAGGAGGTTGGCTTAGAAGCAGCCATCCTTTAAAGAAAGCGTAATAGCTCACTAGTCGAGTCGGCCTGCGCGGAAGATGTAACGGGGCTAAACCAGGTACCGAAGCTACGGGTTCATCCTCTGGATGAGCGGTAGAGGAGCGTCGTGTAAGCCAATGAAGGTGAATTGAGAAGTTCGCTGGAGGTATCACGAGTGCGAATGCTGACATGAGTAACGATAAAGGGAGTGAAAAACTCCCTCGCCGGAAGACCAAGGGTTTCTGTTCGACGCTAATCGGAGCAGAGTGAGTCGGCCCCTAAGGCGAGGCCGAAAGGCGTAGTCGATGGGAAACGGGTCAATATTCCCGTACCGGACATGATTGCGATGGGGGGACGGAGAAGGCTAGGTGAGCCAGGCGTTGGTTGTCCTGGTGAAAGTGAGTAGGCTGGTGTCCTAGGTAAATCCGGGATGCTCTAAGGCCGAGACACGAAACGAACTGACTACGGTCAGGAAGTCATTGATGCCACGCTTCCAGGAAAAGCCTCTAAGCTTCAGATCATGTGCGACCGTACCCCAAACCGACACAGGTGGTCAGGGTGAGAATCCCAAGGCGCTTGAGAGAACTCGGGTGAAGGAACTAGGCAAAATGGTGCCGTAACTTCGGGAGAAGGCACGCCGGCGTAGGGTGACGAGACTTGCTCTCCAAGCCCGAACCGGTCGAAGATACCAGGTGGCTGCAACTGTTTAGTAAAAACACAGCACTCTGCTAACGCGCAAGCGGACGTATAGGGTGTGACGCCTGCCCGGTGCCGGAAGGTTAAATGATGGTGTTAGGCTTCGGCCGAAGCTCTTGATTGAAGCCCCGGTAAACGGCGGCCGTAACTATAACGGTCCTAAGGTAGCGAAATTCCTTGTCGGGTAAGTTCCGACCTGCACGAATGGCGTAATGATGGCCACGCTGTCTCCACCCGAGACTCAGTGAAATTGAAATCGCCGTGAAGATGCGGTGTACCCGCGGCTAGACGGAAAGACCCCGTGAACCTTTACTATAGCTTCACACTGGACGCTGATGTTGCCTGTGTAGGATAGCTGGGAGGCTTTGAACCTCGGACGCCAGTTCGAGCGGAGCCAACCTTGAAATACCAGCCTGGCATCATTGGCGTTCTCACTCAGGTCCGTTATCCGGATCGAGGACAGTGTGTGGTGGGTAGTTTGACTGGGGCGGTCTCCTCCCAAAGAGTAACGGAGGAGCACGAAGGTACCCTCAGCACGGTCGGACATCGTGCAGTGAGTGCAAGAGCATAAGGGTGCTTGACTGCGAGACAGACACGTCGAGCAGGTGCGAAAGCAGGTTCTAGTGATCCGGTGGTTCTGTATGGAAGGGCCATCGCTCAACGGATAAAAGGTACTCCGGGGATAACAGGCTGATACCGCCCAAGAGTTCACATCGACGGCGGTGTTTGGCACCTCGATGTCGGCTCATCACATCCTGGGGCTGAAGTCGGTCCCAAGGGTATGGCTGTTCGCCATTTAAAGTGGTACGCGAGCTGGGTTTAGAACGTCGTGAGACAGTTCGGTCCCTATCTGCCGTGGGCGTTGGATGTTTGAGAAGGGCTGCTCCTAGTACGAGAGGACCGGAGTGGACGCACCTCTGGTGTTCCGGTTGTCACGCCAGTGGCATTGCCGGGTAGCTATGTGCGGACGGGATAACCGCTGAAAGCATCTAAGCGGGAAGCCCCCTTCAAGATGAGACATCCCTGAGGCCTAGAGCCTCCTGAAGGGCCCAGCGAGACCAGCTGGTTGATAGGCACGGTGTGGAAGCGCTGCAAGGCGTTGAGCTAACGTGTACTAATGGCCCGTGAGGCTTGACCCTATAACACCCAAGGGGTCTGGTCGTAGTGATAACGAAACGAGTGTGACAACACTCAGAAAACCGGATACGCGGATTAAGCCCACCGTGATACACGACAGGCTTAAGACAAAAGAGACGACACAAAACACTGTCAGCATGATATGCATTACCTGTTACGCCTGACGACCATAGCGAGCGTGAACCACCTGATCCCATGCCGAACTCAGCAGTGAAACCGCTTAGCGCCGATGGTAGTGTGGGGTCTCCCCATGCGAGAGTAGGCCATCGTCAGGCACTTATTAAACAAAAAACCCAGCCACCCGGCTGGGTTTTTTGCGTTCAGAAAGAAAAAACACCCCTAGCCTTCTCTAACAACGTGGCCCCCTCCCGACGCGTGCACCATACGTCATTCAGTCACCGCACGTCGTTCCCGAGTCACCACACCGTCATTCCCGAGTGGGGGTATCGGGAATCCACCTTGACCTTGACCTGGCCTGCGGGAATGACGAGTGCCGTCTGGAAATCCTTAAAGGTATCCGTTTGGAGGATTCTAAATTTTAAAATTAATCCCGTTGGTGTTGGCACTGCCCATTTGCCCAAGTTTCATAGATAGCGCGATCATCAGCGAGCATCATCAGTGCAAATAATCGTTCGCCAAGCGTTGTGCAATGTTGGATGCGGCGTGTCAGCAGTGGTGTCGCATGAGGGTCAATCACTACAAAATCTGCTTCATAAGACGGTGCAAGTTGACCGATATGGGTATCTAGGGAGAGCGCTTTTGCATTGCCATGGGTTAAACCATAAAAACCTTGCCATGCGGTAAGCGGCTGTCCGCCTAATTGGCCCACTTGATAAGCTGCTTTCAGCGTTCCAAACCCTGATAAATCGGTGCCTGCGCCGATATCGCTGGCATAGGTAAATGCCATGCCGGTCTGTTTGGCGGCTTCTCGGTCAAATAATCCGCTGCCCAAGAAAAGATTGGAGCTTGGGCAAAAGGCAATATTGGCGCCTCGATCAGCCAAGCGTTTACGCATACCATTATCCAGGTGTATGCCGTGGGCGAAGGTGCTACGAGGACCAACTAACCCTGCTTCTTCATAAACGGCTAAATAGTCTCGGCTGCCGGGAAATAACTCGGCTACCCAGTCTAATTCCCCGCTATTTTCAGCTAAATGAGTTTGTAGCCAAAGGCTTGGGTCATTACGCAGAAGGGCGCCGGCAGCGTCCATTTGCATTTTGGTGGAGGTAGGCGCAAAGCGTGGTGTGACGCTATAGCCCAGTCGTCCATTGCCATGCCAGTCTTGAATAAGGCGCTCACTGTCTGCAATTCCCGACACGCCATCCATCAGAGCATTTGGCGCGTTACGGTCCATCAATACCTTGCCGACCAGCATACGTAATTGGCGTTTTTGGCAGGCGGTGAAAAACGCATCCACTGAGCCAGGGTGACTGGAGCCAAATACTTGGGCTGTTGTCGTTCCTGCGCGAAGCATTTCATCTAGAAAAGCGTTCGATAGCGCTTCTGCATGCGCATGATTGGCAAAACGGCACTCTTCAGGAAACGTATAATCATTTAGCCAATCAAGTAACTGTCGGCCATAAGAAGCCATGATATCTAGCTGCACATAGTGTACGTGGGTATCGATAAAGCCAGGCATAATCAACTTGCCGCGATAATCAATGACGTGGGCGCCACTTGGCAGTTGTTGAGAGATATCACCATAGTGGCCGACAGCATGAACATGACTGCCTTTTAGCCAAAGTAACCCGTCGCCATAATGCTCAAGGCTACCTGACTGGGGCAGATCATCATCACCTGGGTCACGTGTAAAACTGACAACTTCAGCGCGAATAAACGTATCGATTGGGGAATTCATATTAACTCTAGGTCGTTTTCGTATCGTCAATAAGTGTACGTAAAGCGTTAGGCTCAAGGCCGCGCGTTTCTAGTGAGGCTGGCTTGTCTGTGAGCCATAGCAGTTCGGTTACTACCGTCAAAGCAATGGCATAGGGGGTTTTATTGCTAAGCTTAGTGTTATGAACAGCGCCAATGGGACTGCGTACGCGCTCGATTTCCTCAGCGGAGTAGCCCTCGCGCTGCAGCCGTCCCCGAAAGCTTGCCCACTTACTATCCGAGCCGATTAATCCTATCGAGGCAATATCACGGCGCTGCAGTAAAGCAGTGATAAGGGCATAATCTTCATCATGATTGTGAGTTAATACCAGTGTATGACAGTAGGGAGGCAGGGCTGCAGTGCCTTCCTGTGTACTACTTAGCGTGTGGCAGCTGAGTCGGGCTTGCCGCCTATCCTGTTCGTGAAATACATCAGCACGGCTATCGAACCAGTGTATTTGCCAGGGTAGCGGGGCGCTAAGCTTAACGATTTCACGCCCTACATGGCCTGCACCAAACAGGGCGATATTCACAGTAGCGCCAGGGAACACTTCCAGCAGCACATTAACAAAACCACCACAGCACTGGCCGCTGCGCCCACCTAGGGAAAATGACTCTAAGTGAAAACCTGTACGACCTTGCTGCAAAAACTCTCGGGCAGCGTTGATGGTTTGCCACTCAAAAGTGCCCCCGCCTAGCGTGTCATAAACCGTCTCCTGGGTGATTACCATGCGTGCGCCAGGCTCGCGCGGGGTGGAACCCGCGCTGGTTACCTGGGTGGCTAATACATGGGGAGCACCACTGCGCTGCAGTCGATCGAGCGCCGCGTGCCAAGTTTCAGACGCGTGTAAAGTCATAGCGCCTTTTCTCTAATTGCGTTGGCAGCCAGCATTACCCGCTCAGGGGTTGCTGGAGTATCCAGATGGGGAGAAGCTTGGTAATTGGTTAAGCTTGAAAGGGCATCACGTAGTGCAGACCATACACAGATACCAAGCATAAATGGTGGCTCACCAACAGCTTTGGAGCGATACAGGCTTGCCATGGAGTTAGGGTGGCCTTCCAGTAGCTCAACGTTAAAAATATCGGGAAGGTCGCCAAACGTAGGTATCTTGTAAGTTGCAGGACCGTCACTCACTAGCACACCTTTTTCGTTCCACTTAAGCTCTTCACTGGTGAGCCAGCCCATTCCCTGGATAAAGCCGCCTTCTACCTGGCCAATATCAATCGCTGGGTTGAGCGAATTGCCAACGTCATGCAGCACATCAACACGGTCGACTAAGTATTCGCCGCTCAATGTATCAACACTTACTTCAGCAACGGCTGCTCCAAACGCGTAATAATAAAAAGGGCGGCCTTGGCCCGTCGCGCGGTTGTAATGAATCAGTGGTGTGGCATAAAAGCCTTTTTCTGAAAGCGAGATGCGATTGAGATAGGCTGTTTGTATAAGCTCTCCCCAGGGGATGCGATGCTCGCTCTCTCCAATACCAGCAATTAGCAGGCCATCTTCCAGGCGCATGCCTTCTCGGTCTAAGCCGCCCTCAAAATGCATCGCGGCAAAGTCGAACAACCTTTCGCGTAATTTGCTGGCAGCGTCTCGCGCGGCCATGCCATTAAGGTCGGCACCGCTTGAGGCCGCCGTAGGGGACGTATTGGGTACTTTATCCGTGCGAGTGGCACTAATCCGTACGCTATCTAAATCCAAGCCAAGCTCGCGAGCGACCACTTGGCAAATCTTGGTGTGTAGACCTTGCCCCATTTCGGTGCCGCCGTGATTGATCATGATGCTGCCATCGGTATATACATGCAGCAGAGCACCGGCTTGGTTAAGATGCTGGGCGGTAAATGAGATGCCAAATTTAACAGGCGTTAGCGCAAGCCCTTTTTTAATAATGGGGCTGTGGGTATTAAATGCCTTAATCGCCGCGCGGCGCGCCCAGTAGTCGCTACTTGTTTCCAGTGTGTCTACCAGCGTATGTAACAGTTGTTTTTGATCCACTTGCTGGCCGTAGTGGGTAACATCACGTCCTTCGCGATAGAAGTTGCGTTTGCGTATGGTGAGAGGGTCTTCACCGACGTTGCGCGCGATATCGTCCATTGCAGCTTCGATAATCATCATGCCCTGGGGGCCGCCGAAGCCCCTAAAAGCCGTGTTAGAAGCGGTATGGGTCTTAGCACGATGTCCGGTCACGCGTGCACTGCCTAATGAGTAAGCGTTGTCGGCATGGAACATTGCACGATCAACAATGGCATCTGATAGATCAGGCGAGTAGCCACAGTCCCCAATAACCGTTATCTCGCCGCCCTGAATAATGCCCTGGGAATCAATCGCTAGTCGGTAGCGATTATGGAAGGGGTGGCGCTTACCGGTTGCGCGCATATCATCACTTCGCGGTAGACGTAAACGGGTGGCCTTTCCGGTTCTGCGGGCAATGATGGCTGCTATACAGGCCCAAGGGGATGCTTGGGTTTCTTTGCCGCCAAACCCACCGCCCATCCGACGCACTTCAACGGTAACCGCATGAAAGGGGATACCCAGTACTTCAGCGACAAGTTTTTGAGTCTCGCTGGGGTGCTGGTTAGAGGTATGAACAATGACCCCTTCATCTTCGGTGGGTATAACCAAGCATGCTTGGCCCTCCAGGTAAAAATGCTCTTGTCCTCCGACGAAAAGTTCGCCTTCAATCGTTTGCTCGGCTTGGCGCAGCTCTGCTTGCCAATCACCGCGCTCTTGAATATGGGTAGGGCGAACCACGTCATCGCGTTCAGCGGCAGCAACGGGGTCGAGGTTTGTCTGTTGTTCATCAATACTTAGTTTGGCTAGCGTTACCGCTCGGCGAGCAGCCTGGAGCGAGGTGGCCGCAACGGCAAAAATACACTGACCTGCGTAGCTGATTTCATGATCAACAAAAATAGGGTCGCCAGGGAATACTGGGCCGATATCCGTATGGCCAGGTACGTCTTGAAAGGTGATGACATCGACAACGCCAGACGCTTGTTTAACTGCTTCGAGATCAAGCGCGGTTAATGTACCGTGTGCAACAGGAGAAAGCCCTAAAGCTACATGCAGTGCATCGGCCGGTGCTTTAAGGTCATCAATATAGGTGGCCTTGCCGGTAACGTGTTTTTCAGCGCTTTCATGAAAGCTAGAGGTGCCTGCTTGTCGCTGACCGTGGCTATCGACAGTATGGCGGGCAAGTGGGCCCGACCCTTGAATATGGTCATGTAGCTCACGACGAGCTCGGCTGCTGTCGCCATCAAGTTTAGTGAGCGTACGCATGGAGCATCACCTCCTGGTTGGGTGAAGAAAGCGATAAGTAGAGGCGTTCTAGTAGGTTGAGTGCAGCCTGTTCTCGGTAATATTGGCTACCCCGTACATCGCTCATTGGCTGAAATTCTTCAGCAAGGGCTCGCTGGGCTGCTTGAAAATTAGCTTTAGAAACGGGCTGGCCCTCTAGCGCAGCTTCTGTTTGACTAGCTCGCTTGGGAGTAGCAGCCATACCGCCAAAGGCAATGCGCACATCCTCCATCACACCGTTATTAACACGGTAGCAAAACGCGCCTAATACCGCTGTGATGTCATCCTCGCGTCGTTTGGAAAGCTTCCACACCCTTAGTGTGGCGGGTTCAGGCATTTGAGGAATAAAAATACGACTGATAACTTCATTATCAGCCAGTGCCGTTTTTTTATAGTTTATAAAGAAGTCGCTCAGTAAAAGCTGGCGAGTATTGTTATGACTGGTAAGTTCTACCCATGCATTGAGCGCCAACAGTACAGGGGGAGTATCTCCAATTGGCGAGGCGTTGGCGATGTTGCCGCCAAGCGTTCCTCGGTTACGAACTTGTTGGGAACCGAGCCTGTGAAGGAGGTGTGCAAACGCAGGAAAGTGACTATTTAATAAGGGTTCAAGCTGTGAGTACGTAACCCCAGCGCCTACCCACCAACCTGGTTGAGCTTGAAAAGACGCCTCTTCAATACGGCATAGCTCTTCCACACGAGTGATATCAATCAGCTGGTGCAATGGGGTAAGGCGCTGAGTGTTTTCCAGCCATAGATCGGTTGCGCCAGCGACAAGGCGTGCAGCAGGGTAACAATGTCTTGCATCAGTCAACTCAGCTAACGTGGTTGGCTGTATAAAGAGCGCTTCATCTTCGGCGATTGGCTCGGGCGACTGAAGCGGTCGACTGGCTTGTTGGGATGCCTCAAACCACTGTGGTGCTTTCCAAGAGAAGTCTTGCATACTCAATGCGGCGTCACGGATAGGGCGGTATCCCGTGCAGCGGCATAAATTTCCGCCTAATGTGGCTTCAAGTGTCTCTGGTGTAAGAGGCGAGGGGCGCTGCTGCTGGTTGGCATGCAATGTAAATAGCGACATAACAATCCCAGGCGTGCAAAAACCACACTGGCTGCCGTGGCACTCAACCATTGCTCGCTGAGCGGGGTGTAAGTTGCCCTCGGTTGCTAATCCTTCGACGGTAATTACGTGCTGGCCGTGCAGTTGATGAGCGGGAGTAATACACGCGTTGACACTTAAAAAACGGCTTTGCGCGTCGCTTGGGTTGTTAATCGCTACTGTGCAAGCACCGCAATCGCCCGATGCGCAGCCCTCTTTCGTACCGGTAATGCCCAAATAATCACGCAACAGCGTTAGAATACTGGTATCTGGAGACACGTCTCTTTGGTGAGGAGTGCCGTTGAGTAGAAACTCGATCGTAGCCATGCCAAACTCCGTTATGATTGTTCTGACCGATCGGTCAATATTGTTGAGCTTGGGACAAAATGACGCGCCTTGCAAGGCTTTGTTTATTGCACTTTGAAAGTGCAATAAATGCGTATACGCCCTATTTTGCAGCGTTAGTTCGCCATAGGAGCGATATACTAAGTGAAATGACCACGACACTTAATCAGCGGTGCTTATTACAGGAGCTTACTCAATGACGGTTGATACCGCTAATCATGAGAACGCCAGCAGGGATCGTATTGAGCAATCCATACTAAGTGCTGCCGAACAGGTATTTGCCCAATATGGCTATCGAGGCGCCAGCCTTCAGGCGATTGCTGACCAAGCAGGGTTACCTAAAGCAAATATTTTATATTACATGGGTAGTAAGCAGGCGCTATATGTACGTTTGCTCAACCGGATGATGCGCCGCTGGAACGCGGTACTTGAAGATATCACGCCAGAAAGTGACCCCGGCCAGGTGCTCAGTGATTTTATTCGCACCAAAATGGTACTTGGGCAGCGCTATCCTGAAGGTTCAAAGCTGTTTGCCGCTGAGATTTTGGCCGGTGCGCCGTTTTTAAGTGACTATTTATCAGGTGAGTTGAAAGAGTGGGTTGCTTCACGTGCGATGATTATTAGGCAGTGGTCTATCCAGGGGAAAATGGATAACGTCGACCCACGCTGGCTTATCTTTCTGATTTGGTCGGCTACCCAGCACTACACAGAATATAGTGCACAAGTAAACGGCATTTTAGGCTCAGAGGCGCTTAGTGAAATGGATCTTGAATCTATTTGCCAATTTTTAGAACAGGTCATTTTGAAAGGGTGCGGTATCCAGCCGCCAAATATATCAAGTAGTTAGCCACTGTCAGCGATCATCTTCATTATTTGACCGTACTTACTTTACGGCACTTATTGCCACAGCGCTTTAGCTCCACAGAAACCATTTCTATGCCTACGCTTCCAATTGAACAGCATCTGGTGCCACTACAAGCTGCTTTGAGTGCGCATAACCGGCTCATACTCGTTGCACAGCCTGGCGCTGGGAAGACGACACGTGTTCCGTTGACACTATTGGAGTGCCCGTGGGCGCAAGGGCAAAAGCTCTTATTGCTGGAGCCTCGTCGTGTGGCGGCGCGTCTGGCGGCAACGTTTATGGCTCAACAGCTGAATGAGCCCGTTGGTGGTACAGTGGGCTATCGTATGCGTGGTGACAGTAAGGTAAGCACGCAAACACGCCTGGAAATTATTACCCAGGGCGTGCTTACCCGAATGCTGCAGGATGACCCGCTGTTGGAAGGTGTTGCCGGGATTATCTTTGATGAATTTCATGAGCGTAGTATTGAAGCGGATCTAGGGTTGGCGCTATCGCTGGATATCCAACAAAGCATTCGCGATGACTTACGATTGATTGTGATGTCTGCCACGATGGATGTCGCAGCCTTAAAAAAGGTGCTGGGCGAAGAAACGCCAGTGATTGAAAGTACTGGGCGGCAATTTCCTGTGGAAACGTATTATCGGCCGGCCTCCGGTGATGAAAGTGTCGCATCGGCCGCTTTACGGGTCGTTGATGAAGCGCTGGCAAGGTCAGATAGTCGCGATCTATTAGTTATTCTTCCTGGGATGGCTGAAATTAACCAGCTGGTTCATGCGCTGGATAACAGCCCACGAGAGATTGAAGTGCGGGCTCTGCATGGCAGCATGCCAATAGAAATACAGCAAGCCGCCCTCAAACCACATGCAGAGCGCCAACGTGTCATCGTGTCAACGGCCATTGCAGAGTCCAGCGTAACGGTGGATGGTGTGAATGTCGTCATCGATGCTGGATTAGAGCGGGTTCCTCTGTTTCAGCCGCGCACTGGACTAACTCATCTAACCACGCGGCGGGTTAACCGAGCCAGCGCTGATCAGCGCCGGGGGCGCGCAGGGAGACAGCAGCCGGGGGTATGTTATCGCTTGTGGTCTCAGGAGCAGCCTCTTGTAGCTTACGGTGAGCCTGAGATACTACAGGCTGATTTATCAAGATTAACGCTTGAAGTTGCTATGTGGGGAGCGCGTTCGCCAGATGAGCTCAGTTGGATGACATCGCCGCCTAACGGCGCATGGCAAAGTAGTCAGGCTTTGCTTCGTCAGTTGGGTATGCTGGATCCAGCGGGCCTGTTAACGCCGCTAGGCAAGCAAAGTGCGCGTTGGCCGGTTGAACCGCGTTTAGCGGTAATGCTATCGAAAGCTGAACAGCTCAATACATTGCCACTTGCCTGTGCTTTAGCGGCTTTGTTAGAAGGCAGGGAGCGTATTAATGGCTCGCTGAGAGCTGCGTTAGTTCAGCGGTTTAGTCAACCTTCGCGCTTTCCCAAATGGCTGCGTGATGCAAAGCGCTTGGCAGGCATCGCCGATACGGCGTTGCCGCGAGGCATAGCCGAAGAGCCGTTAGGAGCGCTACTGGCGCTGTCTTACCCTGATCGTATTGGCCAGCTTATTAGCCCTGGCCGGTTCAAGCTTGCCAATGGCAAAACGGCTACACTGTCTATTCACCATCCTCTGGCGAACGAAGCGTACATTGTCGCCATTAGCGTCGAAAGCGCCAGTAGTGAAGCCGCTATTTATCTCGCTGAACCTCTTGCGTTGGCAACGCTTATTGACCTTTATCCTGCAACTCAACAGTGGGAAGAGCGAATTACTTGGTCAGATGCACAAGGAAAGCTTCTCGGCGAAGCTGTTCAGCGTCATGGTGAGCTTATGTTGGCAAGCCGTCCTTTGACGGAGCTATCTGCAGAAGCTGTACAGCAAGCATTGCTTCAGGCACTAAAGCAGCGACCTGGGGTGCTTTTTAATGACAGGTTTAAGCAGTTGCAGGGCCGAATGACGCTGTTGGAGAGTACTTATCCTGGTGAATGGCCTGATTGGTCCGAATGTGCGCTGCTAGAAAGTTTAGACGTTTGGCTGGCTCCTTACCTAGCGGGTATAACACGCTTCAGCCAGTTAGAAAAAATGCAGTTCCATACTTATTTAATGTCAACGCTAAGTTGGGATGAACAGACGCGCTTTGAATATTTAACGCCGTCATCGATAACGGTGCCTAGCGGTAATCAGGCATCAATTGATTATAGACCGTGCCTAGTGGGGAGACCTCCAGTGCTTGCTCTGAAGTTACAGGAAGCGTTTGGTTGGCAGGATACTCCCCTCGTTGCGGATGGCCATATACCCGTCGTCATTCACTTGCTTTCACCAGCCAAAAGACCGCTTCAAGTGACTCAGGATTTACGCAGTTTTTGGTTGAACGGCTATCCAGAGGTGCGTAAAGAGATGCGTGGTCGTTACCCTAAGCACCCCTGGCCAGAAGATCCATTGACTGCGCAGGCAACATCGCTAACCAAGCGTCGTTTAGATTAAAAATATCGCCTGATAGTAAAAACATAGCAACGATAAGATCACTCTTTTTGAGTGTCAGGATTTTCTCCCGGTAGCCGATAACGAACCCCGTCAGCGCGCTGCTCTTCATAGCGACGGTTTTCTTCCTCTGGGGGCACTCCCAGCACCGTTTCTTGAGACCCATCTGGCCATGTATAAGTAGTGCATCCAGCCAAGGGTAGTAAGCCCACGACTATTAATGGGAACAACGAAAAAAATCCACGACATTTGGGCATATTAGGCTCCATCACCAGTCCAATGCTGCTTATAAAAAGCAGGCATAGTGTGAATGGCACGACAGTCAGCCGCAAGCTTAATCCAAACGGGTTAAATTTCTTCCCACAGACTACGTCTAAATTCGTGGGAAAGTTGAGACACGTTGGATAAGCGCTCAAGATTAGCGTCAGTCAGTGTTTTAACCATTTCTTGGTAATGTTCAGTGAGTTCCTGAGCTGTGCAGTTTTCTTTGCTGTCGGTTAGGCACAGCGTCAGTTTTTCATTGCTTTTGGCAATAGCTTGAAAAAGCTCAGCTTCTAACGCCATAGCCTGCGTCACGTTCTCAAGCCATGCAATCTGACAACGCACTATAGGCATGGTGCTCAAAAGCCAATAACGGTGCCACCAAGTCAACAAATCTTGATTTGTTTCAGTAGCGGAGTTGGCCTGTTGTTTGTTTGAACTGTTCATCGCTTGCTCCTAACACGTTATACGATTTATGAGGCATTTTTTACTACGTTGCCTATCTTCAACTATAGCTAAGCAATGAGGAACAGTTGGCTATTTGGCAACGAAATACTTGGCATCGAGGAGCAATTTAATGTGGTCAGTCGTCAAGTCAGTTTTGTCAGCACTTTTGGGTGTACAAAATGATCACCAGCGTCAGCAAGATTTTTCAACTGGTAAGCCTACTGTCTTTATTTTGACGGGAATTGCGATCACTTTTCTCTTTGTTTTGATCTTGGTGGGGGTCGCAATGATCGCCTCGCGCTGAAGCGTTGAGTCAAACACGACGGTTGTTCGTGACGAATGCCACATGTTTTCTATACTGACGTTAATCAGTTAATCCTGAGCTAATAAAAGGGTTGGCGAGAACAACAATAATAAAGGAGGTTTCTATGCGCCTAACGTGGCAATGGCTGCTAACCATTATCAGTGCCTCAAGTATCTCACAGGTTTATGCCAATGGCTGGAATATGCCGGTAGGTGTCACTGATATCAGTCGAGATATTTTTGGCCTGCATATGGCCATTTTTTGGGTGTGTGTGGTGATCGGTGTGGTTGTGTTTGGGGTAATGTTTTACTCATTATTTAGATACAGACACTCAAAAGGGGCAAAAGCAGCACATTTTCATGAGCATACCTCTGTCGAGATTCTTTGGACCGCTATCCCGATTTTGATTTTGATTGGAATGGCTGTGCCCGCGACCGCGACATTGAAGAGTATGTACGACTCTTCAGAAGCGGATTTAGACGTGATGATTACCGGCCAACAGTGGCGCTGGCGCTACGAATACCTGGGTGAAGATGTTGCATTTACATCGAACATGAGTACCTCAAGGGAGCAAATTCGAGGAAGCGAAGCTAGAGATGAGCACTACCTGCTAGACGTAGATGAGCCATTGGTTCTACCGATTAACCGGAAAGTACGTTTTTTAATGACATCGGACGATGTCATTCACTCTTGGTGGGTGCCAGAACTTGCCGTTAAGCAGGATACGATACCGGGATTTATCAATGAAAACTGGGTGAAAATCAACGAGCCGGGAATCTATCGTGGTCAGTGTGCTGAGCTTTGCGGCGTTAACCACGGGTTTATGCCAGTGGTTGTGCATGCGATGGAGGAAGAAGAGTTCGAAGCATGGTTGGCAGAACGTAAAGAAGCAGCAGAGCAAGAGGCAATGGGGATTGACCGAGAGTGGGAGATGGAGGATTTGATGGCGCGAGGTGAGTCTGTGTACCAATCCATCTGTTCTTCATGTCATCAAAGCGAAGGTCAGGGAGCTCCGCCGGCATTTCCAGCACTAGCCAACAACGACCAATTAATTAACGACCTAGATTGGCATATCGATCGAATTGTCAACGGCGTTTCCGGTGCTGCAATGCCAGCGTTCCGCAGTACCTTAAATCCTGTCGAAATAGCCGCTGTTGTCACTTTTACTCGTAATGCCTGGGGCAACGAGACAGGTGATGTGGTGCAGCCAGCTGCGGTGGCCGAACGTATTGCACAATAATTTAAGGTACTTACAACAATAAATCAGGCGGAGATGCTCATGGTGCCCAAACTACCTCCTCAACACCCGCTGCAACATAGCTCTACTGCAGCCGCTGGCGGTCATTCTCATCACGACCATGCGGCTCAGCCCAAAGGGATATTGCGATGGGTACTGACGACCAACCATAAAGAAATTGGTTCTCTGTACCTGATTTTTTCTCTCACCATGTTTTTTGTTGGCGGCATATTTGCCTTAGTAGTGAGAGCCGAGCTATTTCAGCCGGGTTTACAGCTTATAGAGCCAGAATTTTTCAATCAAATGACCACCATGCATGGTCTAATCATGGTGTTCGCTGCTGTAATGCCAGCGTTTACTGGGCTAGCCAACTGGATGATTCCGCTTCAGATTGGTGCGCCGGATATGGCGCTGCCCAGGCTTAATAATTTTAGTTTCTGGCTACTTCCGGTGGCGTTTACATTGCTACTTTCTACGCTTTTAATGCCGGGCGGCGGGCCAAATTTTGGCTGGACGTTTTATGCTCCTCTATCAACGACTTATGCTCCCGCCTCTACGACATTTTTTATTCTAGCTCTGCACATCGCAGGTATTAGCTCAATTCTTGGGGCTATCAATATTATTGCGACCATTTTGAACATGCGCGCACCTGGTATGCGCATGATGGATATGCCGCTGTTTGTATGGACATGGTTAATTACGGCTTTTCTACTGATTGCAGTAATGCCCGTTCTAGCAGGCGTCATCACCATGATGCTCATGGATATTAACTTTGGGACCAGTTTTTTTGACGCCGCGGGTGGCGGCGATCCTGTGCTTTTCCAACACTTATTTTGGTTCTTTGGCCATCCTGAAGTTTACATCATGATTTTGCCGGCCTTCGGTATTGTCTCAGCTATTATTCCCACTTTCGCGCGTAAGCCTTTATTTGGCTATGCGTCTATGGTGTACGCCACGGCAGCTATCGCACTGCTGTCGTTTTTAGTATGGGCGCATCATATGTTCATTGTCGGACTTCCGTTAACGGCAGAGCTATTTTTCATGTACTCGACCATGCTGATTGCCGTGCCAACAGGTGTGAAAGTGTTTAACTGGGTGACCACGCTGTTTCGTGGCTCGATCAGTTTTGAGCCGCCCATGCTGTTTGCTTTGGCTTTTGTCGTTCTGTTCACCATTGGCGGTTTCTCAGGGCTGATGTTGGCAATTGCACCTGCAGATTTCCAATACCACGATACCTACTTTGTCGTGGCGCATTTTCATTATGTATTAGTACCAGGCGCTATTTTTGCCATTATGGCTGGCGTCTACTATTGGCTACCCAAATGGACCGGTTATTACCCTAACGAGCGTCTGGCTCAATGCCATTTTTGGTGCTCTATCATTGGCGTTAACCTAACGTTTTTCCCCATGCATTTCGCAGGCTTGGCGGGTATGCCAAGGCGCATTCCTGACTATGCGTTACAGTTTGCAGACTTCAACTTGCTTTCCAGCATTGGCGCATTCTTTTTTGGCGCTTCGCAGCTGATTTTTGTAGTGGTGGTGGTGATGTGTGTGAGGGGAGGAAAAAAAGCGCCTGCAAAAGCTTGGGAAGGTGCAGAAGACCTTGAGTGGAGCGTTCCAAGTCCCGCACCGCTGCACACCTTCGAGACACCACCAATTTTTAACCGTACCCATCACCATGACCAATAAGCTGTGCCTCAGTGAATGGTCTAGGGGGATATATGGCATCAAGTAATGCGGTGCAATCAGTGGGGGTAAAACGGACGGTCATTCGCACGGTAGCGGCGCTAATAGGGATGTTTGCCTTCGCATTTGCACTTGTCCCTCTTTATGACGTGTTTTGCCGTGTAACGGGTCTTAATGGCAAAGTGGATACGACGGCTAAGGCCATTATTCATGAAGAAGTTGATCAATCTCGCTATGTCACCGTGCAGTTCATTACCCGAGGTAGCGCAGGCTTACCATGGAGAATGAGCGTCGAAAATCGCCAAATGCGCGTGCACCCTGGCCAAACAGCGGAGGTCGATTTTACCTTTACCAACAATAGTCGGGTTGAAAGTTGGGGACGGGCTGTGCCTAGTGTTTCCCCTTCAAGCGCTACGACTCATTTAAGAAAAGTCAGCTGTTTCTGTTTCCAAGAGCAGCAGCTACAAGGGGATGAGCGTTTGACGATTCCTCTAATATTCCAGCTGGCGCGGGATCTCCCAGAGGACATTAATACGATAACGCTAGTGTATACCTTGTACCCAGTTCATCACTTAGTAAAAGACATCTCAAAGAATGACAACAAGACAATAGGGGATTCAATATGAGTGGCGGCTACTATGTTCCAGCAACGAGTCGATGGCCTATTCTAGGATCGCTGGCGCTCGGGGCTATGATGGTGGGTACAGGGATCAAGTTGGTATACGACACGGGTACTCCGCTAATGCTAATCGGTATGGCTAGCGTGATTATTGTCATGGGTCTTTGGTTCAGAGAGGTTATTCGCGAATCAATGAGTGGCTTGTACGATGCCCAGATGGATCGCTCATTCCGGTGGGGAATGGGCTGGTTTATTTTTTCTGAAGTTATGTTTTTTGCGGCTTTCTTTGGTGCGCTATTTTACGTGAGAACGTTTGCCATTCCTTGGTTAGGAGGGGAAGGGGCCAAGGGGGTGTCTGCGCTGCTTTGGCCAGAATTTGTTGCACAATGGCCGTTGTTTAACCCGCCAGACAGCTCCGTAATTGGGCCTGAGCGGGTATTTAGTCCTTGGCAATTGCCGTTGGTCAATACACTGATATTAGTTACCTCTAGTATTACATTGACGGTTGCTCATGAGGCGTTGAAATCAGGCGAGCGTAAGACATGCAGGCATTGGCTGGCGGGTACAGTATTACTGGGCTGCTGCTTTATTGTCATACAGGGGGTCGAATACTACGAAGCCTATCATCACTACGGTATCACGCTGGAAGCAGGAATTTTTGGAGCCACCTTCTTTATTCTGACCGGTTTTCATGGAGTCCACGTTATTGTCGGCACGATTATCCTGGCGTGCATGTTAGTACGGATATGGAAAGGGCACTTTGCTAACGACCATCACTTTGGTTTTGAAGCATCTTGTTGGTATTGGCATTTTGTCGATGTTGTCTGGGTTGGGTTATTTATTTTTGTATACGTTTTTTAAACAATCAGCCTAATTCTCCAGACCAGAAGCCAATCACTAACAAAGCCATGAGTAAGCATGTTAGTCCAATGCGCCATTTAAGGGATGCTAGTAGCCGTCGAGAGTTGCTGTCATCCTTCAAGAGGAAGCCCGCGCCGGCCGCTATACTAGCGACTATTCCAATAAAAACTAGGCCAATGAGCAGCTTTAACCACATGACGAAAACCTCTTCTGGGCCGCAACGTTTATACGTCTGGTGTGTATTTTGGGGCGTATTAGTTTCGCTGGGTATCTTACTAGGACTATGGCAGTGGGAGCGTGCCGCTGACAAGCGTGTTTTGTTAGCTGCTCGAGAAGCAGCACCTTTTGTTAAATCGCCTACTGTTATGCCAGAAGAAGGGTCTGAGCTGCATTTACAAGGAGAATACCTTGCTGATCACACTCTCTATTTAGATAACCGCATTGTAGATGGACGTCTAGGCGTTGCTGTGCTGACGCCTTTCCGAGACAGTTTTGATCAATTGTGGCTTGTTCAGCGGGGGTTTATTGAAACAGGGCCAAGTAGAGCAGAGCCTGAAGCAAATACTCCTGAGGGCAGCGTGACAGTCTCAGGAGAGTGGCAGGTTGCTCGCCCAGGTGGGCCGTTGTATGGCGAAAACAGGGAAGGGAAAAGACTGCAGCAGATCAGCTTAACCCCTTGGGAGTCAACATTGCCTGAATTTACTTACTCCGGATGGTTACATGCTGAGCAAGGCGATGGAGTGTTTTCGCCTTGGTGGGAAGCTAACGTAATGCCTCCTAGTCGTCATCTTGGGTATGCATTTCAATGGTGGGGGCTAGCGCTTGCTGCGGCAGTAATCATGGTATTAGGAGGTTATCGCTTGCACAAAGACAGTCTTACTGGTTACTGAGGGGAAAGCATGGAACAACGCCAGCCAGTTCGTTACCCGCGAGTTAAGCTGTTGCTTATTTTTGCAGCATTCGCTGCGCCTATTGTGACTGCGTGGGCGATGTTGACATGGCAAATAGGCATACCTAGTAATGATACTGCCCATGGGCAAGTACACGTCGGAGCACCATTGCTGGATGATTGGCCTTTAAGCGATAAACCTCAAAAAAACGATGTGTGGATATTAGTATTTGACTGCACTTCGCTCTGTGATGAGCGAATGGATGAATTGTGGCGTTTGCATCGTGCGTTGGGTCGAGAGGCCTCACGCTTAGAGCGTCTTAGAATAGGTGGGAGTGCACAAGCGCTACCTGGGGAGGTCGTTAATCGATGGCTAGTGGAGCCTGAATGGCGCGAAGAAAATGGTGTATGGCTAATGGATCCATTCGGCAGACCCGCGCTGTCATTTAACAATGCAGTACCTGCAGCTGATATTCTCGATGATATACGGCATTTGTTTAAGGTTAATCCGCTGTAATTAATACCCTATTGCTATTCTGGATGCTCGACCTAATAGGTCGTAAGGAAACAACGTGCCACATTCTACTGAGCGGCGTTTACAATGGCTGAAATACATCACCTTGGCCGGTACGGCACTGACAGCGCTAGTGATTCTAGTCGGCGCATGGACGCGCTTAGTTGACGCTGGTTTAGGTTGCCCAGACTGGCCAGGGTGTTATGGACGGTTGCTAGTCCCTGATAATGAACATGCTGCGCTACGCCATCCTGATGTGCCTCTTGAGCCTTTTAAGGCGTGGGTAGAGATGGCTCATCGCTATGTGGCGAGTTTTTTAGGGCTTATCGTGCTAAGCGTCGTGGCGATAGGCTGGTCACTACGCAAGAGTTCAGGATACCCATGGAAAGTTAGTCTTGCTCTACTAGTGGTTATATTGCTTCAAGGAGCATTTGGGGCTTTTACCGTTACTTTAAAGCTTTGGCCGCAGGTGGTTACTCTGCATTTGTTGGGCGGGCTAAGTGTGCTAACGCTATTTTTTTGGGTGCATATGCGAATTCGCCTTAGCTTAACGAGGCATTTGACTACCCCTAGCAATGCTATTTCATCTCCCAAAAGCTATGTCTCCCCAACTAGCAGCATGAATTTACTTTGGGTGATAGGGGTATCGGCATTGATTTTGCAGCTTGCCTTAGGTGGCTGGGTAACCAGCAACTATTCAGGCATTGCTTGTCAAGGGTTCCCGACCTGCAATACGCAGTGGTGGCCAGAAATGGATATAAGTGAAGGCTTTCACCTGACACAAACTGTTGGACCTAATTATTTACATGGGCAGTTACATGCCGACGCACGTACTGCAATACACATGATGCATCGCCTTGGAGCACTTCTTCTTGGGATAGCGCTATTGGTATTATGGTGGCGCTATCGAACGACTGTCTCTGTTGGTCGAGCGCTTACGCTGGTGGTTATGGCTTACGTTATACAAGTCATACTTGGCGTTGCCAACGTTTTGTTGTGGCTGCCGTTATGGCTGGCGCTGTTACATACCGCTGGTGCGGTTGCATTGACAATAAGCATGGGGTGGGCGGTTTGGTGCTGGCGTTATCAAGATAATACCGACTGAACCACGGGACGGCTTGTAAGAGCTGTAAGCCCCCATATTATGGGCAGCGCGCATTTTTATATACCCATAAATTGCTGGCTAATGATAAGTAGGCCGAGTTGCCGTTAACTAATATTTTTTATTTTTATCATGCGGCATAAAATTTGCTTGCATCAATGAAAAAATAATTTTTATTAAGTGTGCTTCATGGTTGTTAATCTAACGAATGTGTTTCAAGATTTGAAATTAGTCTACTTGGTTCAATAGGGTGTATAGTTATTGTCAAATTCTTTTAAGACTTTGCGAGGACCGTTATGAGTACCACGCTAGCGTTAATATTGCTTGCGGCTGCAGTAGCGATGATTGTGGCTCTTGGTATTTATGCCTTTAAACTTCGTCAAGAAGTAAAGCGTCGAGAAGCCTTCAGAATCGATGAAGACCGACGAGCCCACCAAAATAGCTTGGAAAATCTCGATTACGTCGTCAGTGCGCTTGTTCAAGAGCAAGTCGACATTACGGAAGGTTCTTGGCGCTGCAAGGTGCTGCTGGAGATTGTCGATCCAAGCCTAGCGGAGCGGCCGGAATTTCAAGCATTTGCAGAAGTATATAACCGTACACGTCATCTAAAAACACACTCTGCACGAAATCAGCTAACACCACGAGAACGGATGCAAGAAGACAAAGAGCGGCTTGCTGTTGAGGATGAAATGCGTTCTGCAGTTCTGGCAGCAGCGCAGCAGGTAATCAACTGGAGATCTAAAGGGGGAGCAGGGCTTCATTAACGTTGTTTAACGAGCGTTATGATTAGTAAATGCGTTACCCTACGTTTTTTGACGCTTATTGCGTCAGCTTTGCTATGCTGAAATTGTCGGTATTGGCAAGAAGTTGATATCTCGGCATTGTTGCCTTCTCGTGATTAAAGGTTAATCATAGGCAAACGCCCAGCCTTACGGTGACCGTAGAATATCTCCATAGCGCTGGGCAGCGAAAAATGGATGCTCTCGCAATAAGAAGCATTGGATAGATTTGGTCTCATGACCATGTCAGCATTGGATCAAGAAGGAGTCTTGCATGAAAAAATCAACGACTGGCTTGCTAATCGGTTCCGCACTGGTAGTAGGCTTATCAGGCTGCGCCAGCTCAGCATCACAATCATCTGGCCAAACCAGCGCAAATAGTGACCGCGATTGGTATCAACATCCTTTCGTTTGTGGCTTAGCTGGCAGTGTCATCGGCGGCAGTATTGCCTACGCTACTAGTGGCAACTCTGATGAAGATGAAAATACCGCTATTGGTGCAACAGCTGGTGCAGCAATTGGGGGCTTGCTATGTGCAGACCGCACGCCTGAGCCAGTGGCTCCGCAGTGTCCGAGCTATGGTGAAGTGCCTGCAGGCGTTGCAGTTGATGCTGAAGGCTGCCCGCTGGACTCCGATGGTGATGGTGTTCCTGATTACCGTGACCAGTGCCCAGGAACGCCTGCTGGCGTATCTGTTGATGCCAATGGTTGCCCGCTGGACTCTGATAATGATGGCGTGCCGGATTATCGTGATCAGTGCCCTAACACCCCTGCAGGTGTTGAAGTTAACTCACTTGGCTGCCCAGAGAGTCTAGTGCTTCGTGATGTTAATTTTGAATTTGACTCTGCTCAGCTAACGCCGAACGCGCAGAACGTGCTCAACGGTGTTGCCGAGCGTTTGGTTAACAACCCGAACGTACGCGTAAGCATCGAAGGCCACACTGATTCGCGTGGTTCTGATCAGTACAACAAGAACCTTTCACAGCGTCGTGCAGAGTCGGTTGCTGCTTACCTGGCTCAGCGTGGCGTAAGTGCAAACCGTATGCGCGCCATTGGTTATGGCGAAGAGCGTCCGGTTGCTTCTAATGACACAGAAGAAGGTCGCTTCCAGAACCGCCGTGTTGAATTGGATGAGTGGAACTAAGCTACTCATTGATTCATCTTTATTAAGGGGCTAAATACGGCTGTTGATACTTGCCCTTTAAGTACGAAACGGGAGGCTTTTTGCCTCCCGTTTTATTTTACGGCTTGCTAAATTCTGGTAGGCTGAACGACTTTAAAAAACTCAACACTTTCCACCATTGATAGCGAAATGTGATCCTTGGTATGGATCACCACTGCGCTCAAGGAATACCTTAATGCCCATAGTAACATTGCCTGATGGCAGCCAAAGAACGTTCGAAACACCACTTTCTATCATGCAGCTCGCAGAATCGATTGGCCCTGGTTTGGCCAAGGCCTGTGTGGCTGGCAAGATTGATGGTGTGTTGGTCGATGCTGCTGATTTAATCGAGCATGATGCTGAAATAGCGATAATTACCGCCCGTGATCCAGAGGGCCTGGAGATTATTCGTCACTCTTGCGCTCACCTGATTGGGCATGCGGTTAAACAGCTATATCCTGATGCTAAAATGGCCATTGGGCCGGTGATTGATGATGGTTTTTATTACGATATTGACTTTGGTAAGTCTGTAACGCCTGAAGACTTAGATGCCATTGAAAAACGTATGCAATCGCTCATTGAGCGTGACTACGATGTGATACGCGAGTACGTTGATCGCGACAAAGCGATGAGTACATTTGTTGAGCGTGGCGAGACATTCAAGCAAGAAATTGTTCGCGATATACCCAAAGATGCAACAATTCGTTTGTATCACCATGAAGAATATACGGATATGTGTCGTGGGCCGCACGTGCCAAATACGCGACACCTTAAAGCTTTTAAGCTGACAAAGTTGGCGGGTGCCTATTGGCGTGGTGATGCTTCTAACCCAATGCTGACACGTATTTATGGCACCGCATGGGGCGATAAGAAGCAGCTCAAGGCTTATTTAAAACGCCTAGAAGAAGCTGAAAAACGAGATCACCGTAAACTGGCGCGAAAAATGGATCTTTTCCATTTGCAAGAAGAAGCGCCTGGAATGGTGTTTTGGCACCCCAATGGCTGGACGATGTACCAGGCCTTGGAAGATTACATGCGTAAAATTCAGCGTGCGCATGGCTATCAAGAGATTAAAACGCCGCAGGTGGTAGATCTTTCATTGTGGAAGAAATCTGGTCATTGGGGGCATTATAGTGAACTCATGTTTACCACTGAGTCGGAAAAGCGTGAATATGCCGTTAAACCGATGAATTGCCCCTGTCATGTGCAGGTATTTAATCAGGGGTTGAAAAGCTACCGCGATTTGCCGTTGCGCCTAGCAGAGTTTGGTAGCTGCCACCGAAATGAACCATCGGGTTCCTTACATGGTCTGATGCGTGTTCGTGGTTTTACTCAAGATGATGCGCATATCTTTTGTACTGAAAGCCAAATTCAGGCAGAAGCAGAAGCATTTATTGTGCTTACCTTGCAGGTTTATAAAACGCTCGGCTTTGAAGACGTTGAGCTTAAACTCTCAACACGGCCTGAAGATTTTCTTGGCGAAGCAGAGATGTGGGATCGAGCAGAGCATGGGCTTGAGGCTGCACTTAATGCAACGGGGCTTGATTGGGAGCTTCAGCCAGGAGAAGGGGCTTTTTATGGGCCGAAAATTGAATTTGCCCTGCGTGATTGCCTGAATCGTGTTTGGCAATGTGGTACTCTACAGTTAGATTTTAATTTGCCAGGGCGGTTAGGCGCGCAATATGTAGATGAAGATGGGACGCGTAAGACCCCTGTTATGCTTCATCGTGCTATCTTAGGGTCCTTTGAGCGGTTTTTGGGAATCCTAATTGAGCACTATGCTGGTGCTATGCCATTGTGGTTGGCGCCTCAGCAAGTCGTTTTGATGACCATTACTGATGCGCAGCGTGATTATGCGCTTGAGTTGGAGCAACGGCTGCAAAAAAATGGTTTACGTGTCAAAGCGGACTTGAGGAACGAGAAGATCGGCTTTAAAATCCGTGAACACACATTACAGAAAGTTCCCTATCTCCTTGTGGTGGGAGATAAGGAAGTCGAAGCTGACTCAGTGGCCGTGCGAACTCGCAGCGGCGAAAACCTCGGCACAATGACAGTCGATGAATTCATTGACCGTTGCAGTGCGGAGCGAGCAGCCCTGGCGACATCGTCAATTGCCTAAGGAGACGGAGCAATCAAGCGAAGCAATCAGCGCGGGCGTCCACAAGACAAACGCCCACCAATGAACGAGAGAATTATCGAAGAAGAAGTACGTTTAATCGATGCTGAAGGTGAGCAGTTGGGTGTTGTGCCCACCACCGAAGCACTTGAGCGTGCCGAAGCTGCCGGTTTAGACCTCGTACAAATTTCGAATGCCGATCCGATCGTGTGTAAGATCATGGATTATGGCAAATTTGTTTTTGAGACGAAGAAACAAAAAGCGGCTCAAAAGAAAAAGCAAAAGCAAATCCAGGTTAAGGAAGTTAAGTTCCGTCCTGGCACCGATGAAGGCGATTATCAGGTCAAGCTTAAAAACCTGACACGCTTTCTAGAAGGTGGTGATAAGGGCAAAGTCACATTGCGCTTCCGTGGTCGTGAAATGGCGCATCAAGACATTGGCCGTAAGCTAATGGAAAGGATCGCGGCAGACCTGGAAGAGATCGGAGCGGTTGAGTCTTTCCCCAAAATGGAAGGACGCCAGATGATCATGATTATTGCCCCGAAAAAGAAGTGATCCAACGGCGAAGTTAACGGATCAGCGCGAAAGCGCTGATCGGCCCTGGGTTTTCTAAAAAATATCGAGCGGAGTTTTCTCATGCCGAAAATCAAAAGCAACAGCGGCGCTGCCAAGCGCTTCAAAAAGACCGCGAATGGCTTCAAGCACAAGCAGTCTTTCCGTAGCCACATCTTGACCAAGAAGTCGACCAAGCGTAAGCGTCAGCTGCGTGGCATGAAACAGATTCATGCTTCTGATAAAGCGCTGATCCAGCGCATGCTGCCGAATCTGTAAGGTCGAATTTTCTTATCTGAGAGCATTCAGCCTCAGTCATAAAGTCAGGAGTGTGTTATGACCCGTGTTAAGCGTGGCGTAGTTGCCCGTCGTCGCCATAAAAAAGTATTGAAGCAGGCCAAAGGTTACTACGGTGCCCGTTCGCGTGTTTTCCGCGTAGCCAAACAGGCTGTTATCAAAGCCGGTCAGTATGCTTACCGTGACCGTCGCAACCGCAAGCGTCAATTCCGCGCTTTGTGGATCCAGCGTATTAACGCTGGCGCGCGTATCAATGGCATGTCTTACAGCCGCTTTGTTGGCGGTCTGAAGAAAGCCGGTATTGAAATTGACCGTAAAGTATTGGCCGACCTGGCAGTACACGAAAAAGCCGCGTTTGCAGCTATCGTGGAAAAAGCCAAGGCTGCCCAATAAAGCATATAACGCTGAGCTAAATCAGTGTGATGTGTCTGAGGTCATTTTAGTGTGACCCATGCAGGGGAAGAGCAGCCGCTCTTCCCCTGTTTTTTTGTCACCTTCAACATGCCAGCCATCTTTAGAGATGGAAACCGCTTAATTCGGAGTGAATCGGATGGACCATCTTCCTACTCTGGTCACAGAGGCCCGCGATGCGATTCAGGCAGCGCAAAGTGTCTCTGCCCTAGATGAGTTGCGCGTACGTTACTTAGGTAAAAAAGGCGAAGTGACGGCCTTGTTGAAAGGCTTAGGAAAGCTATCAGCAGAAGAGCGTCCTGCCGCCGGTGAGCAAATTAATCAGGCAAAACAGACCCTGGCTACTGAAATTGATACAAAGCGTCAACAGCTTGAAAGCCAAGCACTCAACGCTCGCTTGGCGGCAGAGAGAATTGATGTAACATTACCCGGTCGTGGTCAAGAGAGTGGTGGTCTGCACCCTGTTACCCGCACGCTTGAGCGCATTGAGGGCTTATTTACCAGGATTGGCTACGATGTGGCGGTAGGGCCAGAAATTGAAGATGATTATCACAATTTTGAGGCGCTAAATATACCTGCCCATCACCCGGCGCGCGGTATGGCCGATACCTTCTATTTCGATGCTACCCGCCTGTTGCGTACCCATACGTCGCCAGTTCAAGTGCGTACGATGAAGAGTAGCGAGCCGCCAATTCGCATTGTCTGCCCCGGTCGCGTCTACCGTAGCGATTCAGATCTCACCCATACGCCAATGTTCCATCAAGTGGAGGGTCTGTTGGTTGACGAAGGTGTGAGTTTTGCAGATCTTAAAGGCACGATTGAAGATTTCCTCCAAGCTTTTTTTGAACGCAATGATCTTTCAGTGCGCTTCCGTCCCTCTTACTTTCCATTCACTGAACCTTCTGCAGAGGTCGATATTCAGTGCGTGATGTGTAGCGGTGATGGCTGTCGTGTTTGCTCGCATAGCGGCTGGTTGGAAGTGATGGGCTGTGGCATGGTGCATCCCGAGGTATTTCGGCACTCAGGTATTGATGCTGAGCGCTACACAGGGTTTGCATTTGGAATGGGTGCCGAGCGGCTTGCAATGTTGCGCTACGGTGTTAACGACCTGCGTTTGTTCTTTGAGAACGATCTGCGTTTTCTTCGCCAATTTACCTAAGACCGCTGCCAACGACGGGAACCCTTATGAAATTTTCAGAACAGTGGCTGCGTGATTGGGTGGCACCGCAGCTTGATACACAGGCAATCGCCGATCAGATCACCATGGCAGGCCTTGAGGTTGATGGCATTGAGGCCGTTGCATCCCCATTTAGCGGGGTAGTGGTCGCAGAGGTATTGACCAAGGCGAAGCACCCAGACGCGGATAAACTCAACGTCTGTACCGTTAATGATGGTACGGGTGAACCTGTGCAGGTGGTTTGCGGCGCTCCCAACGTTGATGTGGGCCAAAAAATTCCATTTGCTCAAGTGGGTGGTGTGTTACCTGGCGACTTCAAGATCAAGAAAGCCAAATTGCGTGGCGTAGAGTCTCGCGGAATGATTTGCTCCGCCTCTGAGTTAGGTTTGGCGGAGGAGGTGTCACCAGGTATTTTTGTGCTACCTGCCTCCGCGCCGGTAGGCGTAAATTTTCGTGAGTACATGCAACTCGATGATATGACTATTGAAGTTGATCTCACGCCGAACCGTGGTGATTGCCTCAGTATTAAGGGGCTAGCCCGAGAAGTGGGTGTGCTCAATCGTCTTCCGGTAAGTGGGCCTGAAATGGCCACTGTTGATGCTAGTATCAGTGATACTTTTTCAGTGCGTATTGAGGCGCCAGAACAGTGCCCGCGCTACTTGGGGCGTATTATTAAAGACGTTGATGTTAGTGCCGAAACCCCGTTGTGGATGGTAGAACGTTTACGTCGCAGTGGTGTTCGATCTATTGATCCTGTGGTTGATGTCACTAACTATGTGATGCTGGAGCTTGGTCAGCCGCTGCATGCATTCGACCGCGATAACCTTCATGGCGGTATCACCGTTCGGTTGGCGGGCAAGGATGAGCGTTTGACTTTGCTGGATGGGCAAGAAGTAGCGCTGAGGTCGGAGACGCTGGTTATTGCAGACGATAATGGCCCGCTAGCAATGGCTGGTGTCATGGGGGGTGAGAACTCAGGTGTAAACGAGAAAACAGACACGATTTTCTTGGAGTCTGCCTATTTCACGCCGTTGGCTATCGCAGGGCAAGCGCGTTCATATGGTCTTCATACGGATGCATCTCACCGGTTTGAGCGTGGCGTTGACCCGGCACTTGCCAGAGTGGCAATTGAGCGAGCCACCAAGCTTTTGATGGAGATATGTGGCGGCCAGGCAGGGCCCGTTGTTGAGTCATCTAGTAGTGAATACTTGCCAGCGCCAGGCAACATCGTACTGCGCGAAGCACGTCTAGAAAGTGCGCTTTCAAAGCGGCTGCCAGCTGAAGATGTAACTGACATTCTTCAGCGTTTAGGGCTAGCGGTTGATAAACAGGGAGATGGCTGGTCCGTTACAGCACCAAGTTGGCGCTTTGATTTGGCAATTGAAGAAGATCTCATTGAAGAGATTGCCCGGATTCATGGCTATAATAATCTGCCTGTCCGGCGCCCCGCAGCGCGTTTAGCGCTACGTCCCGCTAACGAAGCAATGCTGACACAGGCTCAATTGCGTAATCAGATGGTGGCGCGTGGTTTTCAGGAGGCGATAACCTATAGTTTCGTTGCGCCTGACCTACAGACGGCGCTGCTGCCAGACGCGGTATCGCCAGTGTTGGCAAACCCGATTTCGTCAGATTTGTCAGTGATGCGCGCTAGCCTGTTCCCGGGCTTGGTGCGTGCGCTTGAACATAATCTTAACCGCCAGCAGACCCGTGTCAGATTGTTTGAAACCGGTTTAGTATTTAATGGTCATTTAGACAACCTGTCGCAGGTGCCCATGATGGGAGCCCTGGTGTGTGGGAGTCGTGAGCCAGAAGGCTGGAGCGGGGCTAAGGCTCAGGTCGACTTTTATGACCTAAAAGGGGATTTAGAAAGTCTATTAGCGCTTGGTGGCGCGTTTGATGCTTGGCGCTTTGAGCCAGATGAGCACCCTTCGCTACATCCTGGGCAAACGGCTAAGCTGTTGCACAATGGTAAGCCTGCTGGTTGGATTGGTGCGTTACATCCTCAGGTGCGAGCTAAGTTGGGACTGAAGGTTGATGCTGTTATGTTCGAAGTTCGCCTAGATGCACTCAGTGAGGGCGCCATTCCAGCGTTTGAGCCACTGTCTCGCTATCCAGAGGTTCGTCGCGACTTGGCTTTCACCGTCAAGGCAGAAACACCAGTTCAGGCACTGCTTGATTGTGCAAAAGCACAAGCGGGCGATTACTTAAAAGACATTAGACTGTTTGATGTCTATGCTGGTAAGGGCGTGGCCGATGGTGACAAGAGTATTGCGTTGGGCTTGACGTGGCAGCATGCATCGCGCACGCTAAATGATGATGAAATCAACCTGTTGGTAGATTCCATCATAGCGCAAGTACGATCTGAACTAGGCGCCGAGCTACGAGCATAGCCGTTGTAGCCAGGACGGTAGGTGATGTTTGGGATCAGTTCTTGCGAATAACTAAATAGCGCCATAACGCGACGCTTATCACGTTCTTGGCAATGCGTTTGCTACATGGAGGGGGCCTTATGGGTGCGTTGACCAAAGCAGAGCTAGCAGAACATTTACACACTGAGCTTGCGCTGTCGAAGCGAGAAGCAAAAGCCATGGTTGAGGCTTTTTTTGAAGAGATTCGTGCCTGCTTACGCGAAAATGAGCAAGTTAAGCTGTCGGGTTTCGGAAACTTCGACTTGCGTGATAAGCGCGAAAGACCAGGGCGTAACCCCAAGACAGGTGAGGAAATTCCAATTTCTGCCCGCCGCGTCGTTACTTTCCGTCCCGGCCAAAAACTGAAGCAACAGGTAGAACGCTACAAGTAGCTATTGATTGGTTAAGTAAGTAAAAAGGAGTGCCGAACGGCACTCCTTTTTCATCTGTTGGCTAAACGCCACGCCCTTCGATCAGCCAGGTAATCACCACCTTAATAACGTAGCCCAGCATGCCAGCTCCCAAAACAACAAAAAGCATGATGGTGCCGAATTTTCCAGCGTTCGATTTTTTCGCTAAATCCCAAATAATAAAACACATAAATACGATTAGACCACCAACCATAATGGGTGTGATCCATGCCTCAAAAAGTTGTTGCATAACATTTCCTGTGCAAAATTAATGATCCCACCTGGGGAGGCGTGTGCCGTCTTTACAAGTCGTGTTAATATTTGACCAAATTAATCGGGTATTTGTCGACTGAACGACGTGTAGTGCGACACTTTTACAGAGGAGTACGAGCATGCCAACGCTAACAATCTTAGTCGGTACTATGTACGGTGGTGCGTTAGATGTCGCAGAGCAAGTAAAACCGTTGTTTGAACAGGCGGGCTACAAAGTTGATATTTCAGAACAGCCAACCATCAATGACTTGACTCATTCTGCAGATCTCACGCTTTTTTGCGTGTCGACAACGGGGAGTGGCGATTTTCCAGGTAATTTTGTTTCCTTTGTGCGTGGTTTGCAGGAAAAAAGTCCTTCACTCGCATCGTTACGCTACGGCTTGATTGCGTTGGGCGATAGCTCGTATGGAGAAACTTTCTGTGGAGCGGGAAGGGCACTAGATGCTCTATTAGAAGAGCACGGTGCCACGCGTCTAGGAGATCGTCTTGAAGTCGATGCAATGGAAACCTTCATGGCAGATGACGCCGCTGTTCCATGGGTGGAAGAGTGGATAGTGGCTCAGCAGCTAAAGGTTGCCTAATAATGCAGCGGGTCCCTTATTCTCCGGAACGTATAAGTGTTGCCATCGGACTTTGCATCGTAATGTTGGCAGCTATACCACGCTATATGGTAGAAGGGCATGAAACACGCCAAACACTGCTGCTTATCGCACTCGCTATCGTACTAGGGGCCGCTGCTGTTCAGTGGAAAATGCTCTCTGTTAGTGCACGAAAAGAGTTACCTAAGTTATGTCAGCGTTTAGCGTTGATGTTGCTAATGGGTGCCCTCGTGATGGGGGCATGGCATGCTTTATTCACTGACTGGATTAGTTGGCAAGTATTTATTTCGCACGCAGCGACGTGCGGGCTACTATTTCATGCCATTTCCCTATGGTGGGGAAAACGCGAGTAAAGACCATTGCGTTGGGTTAGCTAATTAGGCTACAACGCTATCTTTAACGTTTCGAAAGGGTTTTGGTTGCCTTGCAACCAAAAAAACGGCCTAAAACGGCCGTTTTGCTAGTAATTACTCTTGTATTTGTGGGTTGTGCCCCCATCTTGCGAGTATGGCGCTTGCCACGATGCGCTAGGGTTCTTAAAATTGCCCCCTTGAACTTATTTTACGCAATCAACATAACGCCCAGCCGCTAGAGGACAATTCATGCAAGTTTCCGTCGAGACGACCTCCCAGATCGAACGCCGTATCACTATTCAGGTGCCGGCCGCCGAAATCGACGAGGCCGTCAGCGCTCGCTTGAAAGACACCGCGAAAAACGTTCGCTTGAATGGTTTTCGCCAGGGCCGAGTGCCGATGGCTGTAGTTCGTCAGCGCTATGGCGACAGCGTGCGCAACGAAGTGGTAGGTGAAGTGATGCGTGAGCGCTATGTGCGCGCCATCACAGAGGAAGGCCTTAATCCTGCCGGTTTCCCCCAGATTGAGCCAAAAGTAAATCAAACTGGTAAAGATTTAGAGTTTGTAGCGGTAATGGAAATTTATCCGCAGGTCGAGCTTGCTTCTATCGAAGGGACTGAGGTTGAGCGCCCAGTAGTAACTGTTAGCGATAGTGATGTTGATGAAATGATCGACACACTGCGTAAGCAAAACGCTGCCTGGGAAGAAGTAGACGCTGCTGCCGCTGATGGCGATCAGGTCACTATCGATTTCCAGGGCTTCCTGGGCGATGAGCCGTTCGAAGGTGGAAGTGCAGAAGGCCATGCTCTGGTGATTGGCTCTAACAGCTTCATTCCAGGCTTTGAAGAGCAGTTAATCGGTGCGAAAGCAGGTGATGAGAAAACGATAACTGTTACGTTCCCTGACGATTATCAGGCGGAGCATCTTGCAGGCCAAGAGGCGACTTTTAAAGTTACTGTTCATAAAGTCAGCAGCCAAACGCTGCCGGCCGTAGACGCTGAGTTTATTGCTCGCTTTGGCGTTGAAGATGGTGATGAAGACAAGTTCCGTGCTGAAATCAAAAAGAACATGACGCGCGAAGCTGCTCAAGCGGTTGATAACCGTGTTAAGCAGCAAGTGCTAGATGCACTGAAAAAAGCGAATGATATCCCTGTGCCTAGTGCGCTTGTTCAGCAGGAAACTGATGGCATGAAACGCCAAGCAGCGCAGCAGTTTGGTTTGGGTGAAGACTTTGACGTTAGTCAACTGCCAAATGAATTGTTCGAAGCGCAAGCGAAAGGCCGTGTTCAGGTAGGCTTGTTGTTGGCTGAGGTTATCAAAGCGAATGAGTTGGACGCTGACGATGACGCGATTAAAGCTAAAGTTGAAGAACTGGCAGAGCAGTACCAGGATCCTTCCGAGGTGGTTGAGTACTACATGAGTAATGAGCAACTCAAAACTCAAGTGAAGTCTGCCATTCTGGAAGAGAAAGCAGTTGATAAGCTATTAGAGCAGACGAACGTTAAAGACGTTGAAATGTCCTATCAACAGGCATTGGCAGCAGCTCAGCAACAAGCCGAGCAAGATGAAGATGTTGAAGAAAGCGAGCAAGCTAGCGCCTAACTTCATCGAGTGGCGCACCCTTTCATCGGGTGCGCTTTCCCTTACCGGACGCAAGGAATCACGAATGAGTGAGTTTGATATTCAAAACGCCGGCGGTTTAGTGCCCATGGTGGTTGAGCAGAGCGCCAAAGGGGAAAGAGCCTACGACATCTACTCACGGCTTCTAAAAGAGCGTGTTATTTTCCTGGTAGGACCAGTTGAAGATTACATGGCAAATTTAGTGGTGGCGCAGCTGCTATTTCTTGAGTCAGAAAATCCTGATAAAGATATCCATCTTTACATCAATTCGCCTGGTGGATCGGTTACGGCTGGTATGTCTATTTATGACACCATGCAGTTTATTAAGCCGGATGTATCAACGGTATGTATTGGCCAAGCGGCTAGCATGGGTGCGTTGTTGTTAACAGCGGGTGCTGCGGGTAAACGTTACTGCTTACCTAATTCCCGTGTAATGATTCATCAGCCGTTGGGTGGCTATCAAGGTCAAGCGTCTGATATTGAAATTCACACCCGTGAAATTCTAGGTATTCGTGAAAAGTTGAATCAAATTTTAGCGCACCACACTGGCCAAGATCTTGATACCGTTGCTCGGGATACTGACCGTGACAACTTTATGAGCGCCACGAAAGCCCAAGAATATGGCTTGATTGACGCAGTGCTGGATAAGCGGCCTACATCCTGATAGCGTGATAGGATTCTGCTTTTCTAACGAGCTTTTCCGGCGGCGTAAGCCGCCGCAGTGATAGAGGTACGCGAATGGCCGACGGCAAAGGCAAGGACGAAGGTGGCAAGCTTTTATACTGCTCGTTTTGTGGTAAAAACCAAAACGAAGTGCGCAAGCTAATTGCAGGCCCGTCCGTGTATATCTGCGATGAGTGTGTCGACTTATGTAATGACATCATTCGCGAAGAAGTTCTCGAAGCCGATGCCGAGAGCGATGAAGAGCGTTTACCTACGCCGCGCGAAATACGTCATACGTTAGACGACTACGTCATCGGACAGGATCGCGCCAAAATGGTGCTTTCTGTGGCGGTTTATAACCACTACAAACGTCTCAAGTCAGAAGTGCGCGAAGGCGATGTAGAGTTAGGTAAATCAAATATTCTGCTTATTGGTCCTACAGGTAGTGGTAAAACGCTGCTAGCGGAAACCATGGCACGGCTACTTAATGTACCTTTTACCATTGCCGATGCCACCACGCTGACAGAAGCGGGTTACGTGGGTGAAGATGTTGAAAATATCATCCAAAAGCTTCTGCAAAAGTGTGATTACGACGTTGAGAAGGCTGAGCGTGGCATTGTCTATATCGATGAAATTGATAAGATTTCACGCAAATCCGATAACCCTTCCATCACACGTGATGTGTCGGGTGAGGGCGTTCAACAGGCGCTGCTCAAGTTGATTGAAGGGACAACCGCCTCTGTGCCGCCCCAAGGTGGTCGTAAACATCCCCAGCAAGAGTTTGTTCAGGTCAATACGGCCAACATTCTGTTTATTGTGGGGGGGGCTTTCGCGGGACTTGATAAAGTTATCCGTGATCGGGCTGAGAAAGGTGGCATTGGCTTTAATGCCAGCGTGAAGAGCAAAGAGTCCTCGCGTGGCGTTGGTGAGCTGCTGGCTGATGTAGAACCAGACGACTTGGTGAAGTTTGGGTTAATACCTGAATTTGTTGGCCGTTTGCCAGTGATTGCAACACTCACCGAGCTAACAGAAGATGCACTGGTACAAATCTTAACTGAGCCAAAGAACTCACTGGTTAAGCAATACGCTAAGCTCTTCGAAATGGAAGATGTTACGCTGGAGTTTAGAGATGATGCGCTGCGTGCAGTGGCTATCAAAGCGATGGAGCGTAAGACCGGAGCGCGAGGGCTGCGTTCTATCCTTGAGTCCGTTCTGCTAGATACCATGTATGAAATTCCTTCGCTTGAAGGTGTTAGCAAAGTGGTAATTGATAGTTCAGTGATTGCTGGTGAAAGCGAACCGTTGCTGATTTATTCAAAGCAGGAAGAAACACGTGTTGATGGCACCGATGGCTAGTGGTTAAGCATTTACGATGGCCTAGTCTTGCTTGCTTGCGCCAAACAAAGGGGTCGCCTAGGCGGCCCCTCGTTATTCATCTGTTACTCGTAAAGTTTCTGCCTAGTTGCCCAGCGCCATGCTTTTCATACTGTGAGGTACTTGATTAAGTACCCTTTCAAGTACTCATCCGATTTTGAGGAACGTCTGCGATGCAGCAGAACGCCGATCAGACACAATGTCTACCCCTGTTGCCTTTGCGGGATGTCGTTGTGTATCCGCAAATGGTTATTCCACTTTTTGTTGGTCGCGAGAAATCCATCCAAGCATTGGAAGCAGCGATGGATGCCGACAAACGTGTGCTGCTGGTAGCTCAGCGCGAGGCCTCACAGGACGAGCCTGACAATGCTGATCTTTATGCCATGGGCACCGTGGCTGATATCATGCAGTTGCTAAAATTACCCGATGGCACGGTGAAAGTGCTGATAGAAGGTGATTTTCGCGCCGATGTCATGAAGATTGAAGAAAACGAAGCTGGTTACACCCAGGCACATCTAGTGCCGCGTGAGAGTCAGCCATTGACTAGTCGTGAGCAAGAAGCGTTAGTACGCGTATTGCTCAATCAATTTGAGCAATACGTCAAACTGTCCAAAAAAGTGCCTAACGAGGTTCTCAATTCGCTTTCTGGAATTGAAGATCCAAGCCGCTTGGTGGACACCATTTGCGCACACCTGTCGTTAAAGATAGGTGATAAGCAAGAGCTGCTTGAAATGGATCGTGTCCGCGACCGTATCGAGCACTTAATGGCACTTATTGAATCAGAAATTGATTTGTTGCAGGTTGAAAAGCGCATCCGCTCACGCGTAAAAGAGCAGATGGAAAAGACCCAGCGCGAGTATTATCTCAATGAGCAGATGAAGGCCATCCAGAAAGAAATGGGTGAGCTGGAAAATGTGCCAAATGAAGCTGAAAAATACGAGCAGGCCATTGCCGCTTCTGGAATGCCTAAAGAGGCAGCTGATAAAGCGACCCAGGAGCTTAATAAGCTCAAGATGATGGCTGCTAATTCTGCCGAAGCAACGGTTGTTCGCTCCTATCTTGACTGGCTAATTGCGGTCCCGTGGAAGAAGCGCACACGTGTAAAGCACGACCTAGTGAAAGCACAGGAAGTGCTCGATCAGGATCACTACGGTTTAGAAGAAGTAAAAGCACGTATTCTTGAATATCTTGCTGTGCAGAAGCGTGTTCGTAAGATGAAAGGGCCTGTATTATGTTTGGTAGGGCCGCCAGGGGTGGGGAAAACCTCTCTTGGACAATCTATCGCTCGGGCAACAAATCGTAAGTATGTTCGTTTGGCGTTAGGCGGTGTTCGTGACGAGTCTGAGATTCGTGGTCACCGCCGCACCTACATTGGCTCATTGCCGGGTAAGTTAATGCAGCGGATGAGCCGTGCTGGTGTTAAAAACCCGCTTTTCTTACTGGATGAAGTCGATAAGCTAGGGATGGATCATCGTGGTGATCCTGCCTCAGCGCTGCTAGAAGTGCTTGATCCAGAGCAAAATAATAGCTTCAGTGATCACTATCTGGAATTGGACTACGACTTGTCTGAAACCCTATTCATCTGTACTGCTAACTCGATGAATATTCCAGGCCCGCTTTTGGATCGCATGGAAATAATTCGTTTGCCGGGTTACACAGAAGATGAAAAGCTAGCAATCGCGAGACGATATTTGTTGCCGAAGCAGCAGGAAGCGAATGGCCTAAAGACGGAAGAGCTGGCACTTAACGACGACGCATTGTTAGAACTAGTGCGTTATTACACCCGTGAAGCTGGGGTGCGAGAGCTAGAGCGTCAGATCGCTAAAGTATGCCGTAAAGTGCTGCGTGAACGTCTAGAAGCCGAGCAGACAACTGGTGGTAAGCAGGGTAGCCAACTACAGGCACAGCAGGTACTAGCAGCTGAAGATATTGAAGCCTATGCGGGCGTACGTCGTTATAGCTACGGGTTGGCTGAACAGGAAGATCAAGTTGGTCGCGTGACGGGGCTAGCATGGACATCAGTTGGCGGCGAATTACTGAATATCGAATCTGTTGTGACACCTGGTAAGGGGCGTATTAACAAAACCGGCTCGCTGGGCGATGTTATGAAAGAGTCAGTGAGTGCGGCGCAAACGGTCGTTAAGGCCCGTGCGAAAGAGTATGGGATTGACCCTCAGAGATTTGAGAACGAAGACTTGCATATTCATGTGCCAGAAGGAGCCACGCCAAAAGATGGCCCTAGTGCAGGCGTTGCCATGGTAACCGCTATTGTTTCTGCCTACACTCAACGCCCTGTACGCTGTGATGTGGCGATGACTGGAGAAGTTAACCTGCGTGGTGAAGTGATGCCTATTGGGGGGCTGAAGGAGAAATTGCTGGCAGCTCGTCGCGGTGGTATAAAGATAGTCTTGATCCCCGAGGAAAATCGTCGAGATCTTAAGGAAGTGCCAGAAAATATCAAAGGGGCCCTTGATATTCGCCCAGTGCAGTGGATAGATGAGGTACTAGCGGTAGCCTTGCATAATGATCCGGTTGATGAGAGTTCTGCGTTAAAAAGTTCTGACGCAGCTTTTGGTTCAACCACTGTAGCAAGTACCCATTAAGCGTTAATGCTCCGTTGAGTTTTTGACATTAATTAATAAGTTTGTCCAAGACATTGAGTTTTGGGCATTTCACGGCTCTGTCGCTTGACAGGTGTTTCAATGCATTGCTATAAATCGCAGCCATGCTTTGAAGTTATATCTTACGGTGGCAGTGCCGTTCAGAGCCATTTTTTTGAAATAGTCAAGGGGTGAAGTGTGAATAAGTCTGAGCTGATTGAAGCTATTGCCGCGTCTGCTGATATTCCCAAAGCAGTGGCAACCCGCGCATTGGATGCCATGGTGGAGTCTGTCACCGATAGCCTCAAAAAGGGCGAAAGTGTTTCACTGGTAGGCTTTGGCACTTTCGCTATTAAAGAGCGTGCTGCACGTACTGGTCGTAACCCGCAGACTGGTCAGCCGATTGAAATTAGCGCTGCGAAAGTACCTAGCTTTAAAGCCGGTAAAGCGCTGAAAGACGCCGTCAACTAATTGGCTCGCGTTTGCTGTAAGCTAATGGGCGCATCGCATCCGCGATGCGCCCATGTTTTTTTCTGGCCCGATAGTTGGGGCGATAGATGGCTGTGATGATCTGAGGCTAGCATGCTGCAAAGTATTCGAGATGGCTCCAGAAGCTGGGGTGCCAAAATAATTATTGGTGTTATGGTTGCTGCCATGGCACTTTTTGGTGTGGAGTCGCTGTTTAGTGTTTTTGGCGACGATCCTAATCAAGTGGCGAGCGTTAATGGCGAGCCAATCATGCGCCAGCAAATTGAGCTTGAGGTGCAACGTGCACTTCGCTCTGGACAGGTACCACCAGAGCAAGAACGGGCGCTTCGCAATGATGTCCTTGACCAGTTGATAACTCAGCAACTGCTAACGCAGTATGCTGAAGACGGTGGTGTGTTCGTCTCCGATGCTCAACTAGATCAAATGATTGTTGGTTTGCCAGAGTTCCATGATCAAGATGGTCGTTTTTCATCTGAGATATTTCGCAACCGTCTCGCCGGCGCAGGGTATACCCCAGTGGCGTTTCGTGAAGAGCTGCGTGCTGACATCAAACGCCAACATTTACAACAAGGCCTTGCGTTTAGCGACTTCAGCCTGGAAAGCGAGCAGGAGCGTTTAGCTGAGTTACAACGTCAGCAGCGTAGCTTTCGGTATGTTTTATTAGATGCTGATGATGTAAGTGTTGACGTAGAGGTTACTGATGCGCAAATGCAGGAATATTTCGATGTCAATCAAGCACGTTTCGAACGACCTGAACAGGTGCGCGTTGAGTATGTGTTAGTTGACCGCCAAGCCATGGCGGAGGGCGTTGACATTGATGAGGAAAAGTTGCGCGATGCGTGGCGTGAACAGAATCGCAATGCTGATCGTCGTGTTTCTCATATCATGGTGACGTTTGGTGATGAACGTAGCCGTGAAGAAGCGCAAGCAGAAGCTAACGAAGCATTTGATGCGTTGAACAACGGTGAATCGTTTGCCGATACCGCATTGCGTTACTCAGATGACACGGCAAGTGCCGAAGAGGGGGGTGACTTAGGCGTTATTAGCCGCGGTTTCTTTGGCGATGCTTTTGATGAAGCTGCTTTTGCTCTTGATGAGGGAGAGACATCTCAGTTGGTAGAGATGGATGGTGCATTTCATATTCTCCAGGTAACTGAGCTTTCAGCGCCACCTTTTGAGGAGCAGCGTGAAGCACTTCAGCAAGATGTTGCACTGCGTGATGTCAGTGATGAATTTAATCAAAAAGTGCAGCGCTTAATTGATGAGAGTTTTGCCGCAGATGACCTACAGAGTGTGGCAGATGATCTTGGTCTAACGCTGAACAAAACCGACTGGTTGGCACGTGGCGAGGGCGAAGGGGTACTTTCTGAACCGGGCGTACTTGATGAAGCCTTTAGTGATGACGTGCTAGAGGAAGGCTACAACAGCGAAGTAATCGAGCTTGATGATGATCGTCGTCTTGTGCTGCGTGTTGCAGAGCATCGTGAAACAACACAGCTGGCACTAGATGATGTGCGTGATGAAGTCGCTAACGCGGTTGCTGCTCAACAGCGTCAAGAAGCGCTTGAGCAAGAAGCAGCTCGTATGATTGCAGCATTAACATCAGGTGAAGCCAATAACATTGAATGGCTTGAGGCTAACAATATCTCACGCCAATCTAACAGTGTGCTTCCCCAAACATTGGTGCAGGAGGTATTTCGAATGCCTCGCCCCGAGGGTGGTAGCGTTTATCGCTCAGTGTCACTGCCAGAAAGTGTCGCGATCATAGCGCTTGATAGCGTCTCGGTGGGTGACGTTGACGAGCAGCTTACCTCTTTTGTCGCGCAAATGGCTGAACAGCTTCGTGCCCAGTCTGTTATCCAGGGCTTGGTTGACGATCTGCTTAGTGATGCGGAAATTGAACGTTAATTAAAGCTATATCAGCACGATAAAAAAGCCGGCCATCTTTTTTTGGTCGGCTTTTTTGATGATGTTGCAAATGTTAGCAATTAAGGTGGGTTATCTAAGGTGAATTGGCGTAAAACAGGCATGGGGTCATGGTCTGCGGTGCGCTCAACTACAATATCCCAGCCGTGCTGATCATCCCAGTCACCAAGTACAAATCGTTTTGCCGGCACATCTTCGACCGTTAAATCATGTACCTTAGGCCGGTGAGTGTGGCCATGAATCATAGTGGTGACACCGGCGTGCGACATCAGTGTCACTACTTCTTCAGGCGTTACATCCATGATCGCCTCTGCTTTGCTTGCGTTAGCATCGCCTGACTGCATACGGAGACTCTTAGCAAGTTCTAACCTCTGATCAAGAGGCAACGATAAGATTTGCGCTTGCCACTGAGGGTCTCTCGATTGTTGGCGGAATGCCATGTAGGCTTCATCTCTAGTGCAAAGGCTATCGCCGTGTAGAATAACGGCTGGCACGCCCTGGAGTTCCACCGTTTGGCTTTCGGGTAGCAGGGAGGCTTGGCACTCATGGATGAAGCGCTCGCCAATCAGAAAGTCTCGGTTGCCGTGTAAGAAGTAAACGGCGGTTCCGTTACTGCTCAATTTGCGTAACCGCTTGACCACTTCCCAGGCAACGTCGCCAAGAGGGTGTGGTGTATCAAGAAGATCATCTCCGATCCAGGCGTCAAATAAGTCGCCTAATAGATACAGAGCATCAGACCCTGTAGCGGTGTGCTCTAAGTAGCGATAAAACCCCTGATTAATCTCAGGGGTATCACTGCTTAGATGCATGTCAGCTATCAGCAGAGTGCGCATAGGATTCCTAAAATTAGTCGGTTTCTTTTACGTAAGCGCGCTCAATAATGACATCGTCAGCAGGTACGTCGGCGTGCATGCCGCGTCGGGTAGTGCTGACACCACGAATGGCGTCTACGACGTCCATACCCTCGACAACTTCTCCAAACACTGCATAGCCCCAACCTTGAAGGCTTTTACCGCTATGGTTCAAGAAGCTATTGTTGCCAACATTGATAAAAAATTGCGCGGTAGCAGAGTGAGGGTCTTGGGTGCGCGCCATTGCAAGTGTGCCAACGGTGTTTTGTAATCCATTGTCGGCTTCGTTTTCGATTGGGTCCCGTGTTGGCTTTTGGTTGAACTCTTGATCGAAACCGCCGCCTTGCACCATGAAACCATCGATAACACGATGAAACAGAGTGCCATCATAAAAACCATCACGGACATATTGCTCAAAGTTAGCGGCAGTTATCGGCGCTTTTTCGTGATTAAGCGCAATAGTGATGTCACCGTGGTTGGTCTGTAATACGATCATAAATAAATTCCTGTTCAATAAAGGCGTTCGCCTTGGCGCTGTGCATCGGCGTCACGTTATAATAGCGGTTTTGCTTGGCACCGCGAAGCGCAAACCCTAATAGCGTAGGCATTGGTTGCCTAGTACGCCATCCACCATGAGGTTATCAACACCACCATGACCAACGAGACCACCCCAGCGCCGAACTTCATTCGCAACCAAGTACGCGACGAGATAGAGGGCGGCCAGGTCACCAAAATTGTGACGCGCTTTCCCCCTGAACCCAACGGTTTTTTGCATATTGGACATGCAAAATCGATCTGTTTGAACTTCGGGTTGGCGGAACAGCTAGGGGGTGACTGTCATCTACGCTTCGATGATACCAACCCAGCGAAGGAAGAGCAGGCATATATCGACGCGATTAAGGAAGACGTTAGCTGGTTAGGCTTCCAATGGGCAGGACCTGTGCGTTTTGCGTCAGATTACTTTGACCAGCTTTATGCCTGGGCACAGCACCTGATCCGCGAAGATAAAGCCTATGTTGATGATCTTTCACCGGATGAAATTCGTGAATACCGCGGCACGCTTACGGCACCAGGTAAGCCAAGCCCCTACCGCGAGCGTAGTGTAGATGAAAATCTAGACTTGCTTGAGCGCATGCGTAACGGTGAGTTTGGTGAAGGTGAAAAAGTGCTTCGGGCTAAAATTGATATGGCGTCGCCCAATATCAATCTTCGCGACCCGATCCTTTATCGTATTCGCCACGCAAGCCACCATCAAACAGGCGATAAGTGGAAAATATACCCGTCGTATGATTTTACCCACGGCCAGTCGGATGCCATTGAAGGCATAACGCACTCCATTTGTACGCTGGAGTTTGAAGACCACCGTCCGCTTTACGAGTGGTTTTTGAATAACTTGCCAGTCCCCGCTAAGCCGCGCCAAATCGAGTTTGCTCGACTTAATTTGGATTACACCCTCACGTCGAAGCGTAAGTTAAAGCTGCTGGTTGATGAACAGATCGTCGATGGCTGGGACGACCCGCGTATGCCAACCATTTCAGGTATGCGTCGTCGCGGTTATACCCCAGCATCTATTCGCAAGTTCTGTGAGATGATTGGCGTTACTCGCGCCGATGGTGGCTTGGTGGATATTGCCATGCTAACCCATGCGATTCGCTCAGATCTTGAGGACAATGCGCCGCGGGCAATGTGCGTATTGAACCCCCTTAAGGTGGTTCTGACTAACGTTCCTGAAGATCATGAAGAAGTATATGACGTGCCTGGTCACCCCGCACGTGAAGATATGGCTGTGCGTAAAGTGCCATTTAGTCGCGAGCTGTACATTGACCAAGACGACTTTATGGAAGACGCACCCAAAAAGTTCTTTCGTTTAGCGCCCGGCAAAGAAGTTCGCCTGCGTAACAGCTATGTGATTCGCTGTGATGACGTTGTTAAGAACGAAGCCGGAGATGTAACAGAGCTGCACTGTTCAGTTGATTTCGATACTCTGGGCAAAAATCCGGAAGGCCGTAAAGTGAAAGGCGTGATTCACTGGGTGAGTGCAGCCCATGGTGTACCGATGGAAGTGCGCCTGTATGACAATTTATTCACGGTTGAACAGCCGGACCGTGATAAAGATGTCGACTTCCTTGAACACTTAAATCCAGACTCTTTGACGGTGTGCCACGCTATTGGTGAGCCAAGCTTAGCGAATGCTGCTCCAGAAGACCGTTTTCAGTTTGAGCGGGTGGGCTATTTCTGTGCTGACCGTCATGCGTCTAAGCCAGGGCAACTAGTGTTTAATCGTACCGTTGGGTTGAAAGATAGCTGGGCGAAAATCAAACAGAAGGGCTAAGGAATCGTCATATGCACATTTATAATACGCTGACACGTCGCAAAGAACCGTTTACTCCGCTAGTGGCGGGTAAAGTCAGCATGTATGTCTGCGGCATGACGGTGTATGACTACTGTCACCTTGGCCACGCGCGGGTGATGGTGGCTTTTGATGTGATAACTCGCTACCTGCGTCATCGTGGCTATGATGTTACTTATGTGCGTAACATCACTGATATCGACGATAAAATCCTCAAGCGGGCCGAGGAAAATGGCGAATCCATTAGTGAGCTTACCGAGCGTATGATCCAGGCGATGCATGAAGACGAAGCACGTCTTAATGTATTGCCGCCAAGCCATGAGCCAAGGGCGACGGGGCATATCGACGATATTATTGCCATGATTGAGACGCTGATTGAAAAAGGCTTTGCCTATGCCGCGAGTAATGGTGATGTGTATTACCGCGTTCGCAAGTTCGCTGATTACGGCAAATTGAATAATCGCCAGCTGGATGATATGCGCTCGGGTGCCCGGGTTGAGGTTGATGTTCATAAAGAAGACCCGCTCGATTTTGTGCTTTGGAAAGCCGCGAAACCGGGCGAAGCTCACTGGCACTCCCCCTGGGGCGATGGCCGACCAGGGTGGCACATTGAGTGCTCGGCTATGTCGACGTGTTGCCTAGGCGATACTTTCGATATTCATGGAGGTGGGCCTGACCTTACATTTCCACATCATGAAAACGAAATTGCCCAATCAGAGGCCGCGACTGGTAAAACCTACGTTAACACCTGGATGCATGCTGGGGCTGTGCGGGTTAACCAGGAAAAAATGTCAAAGTCGCTGGGTAACTTTTTTACCATCCGTGATGTACTTGCTGAGCATGATCCGGAAGTGGTGCGCTACTTGCTGGTCGCTAGCCACTACCGCAGCCCCATTAACTATTCAGTCGATTCTCTCCATGAGGCTCGTAAATCACTGACACGTTTTTATACCGCTCTTGAAGGTGTCGAGGCGTTTAATGGGCTAAGCAGCGACAGTGGTGGATATGCCGAACGTTTCGCAACGGCAATGGACGATGACTTCAATACGCCTGAGGCGTTAGCGGTATTATTCGACTTGGCTCGGGAGCTTAATCGTGCCAAGAGTGAATCGCCCGAGAAAGCACAGGGTTTAGCGGTTGAGTTAAAGCGCTTGGCAAGTGTATTGGGGCTTTTGCAGCAGGTTCCGCAAACCTTTTTAAAGGGAGCGCAGCAGCAGGTGGCGCTGAGCGACGCTGACATTGAAGCTAAGATAGCGCAGCGCAAGGAAGCGAAAGTAAACAAAGACTTTGCTCAAGCAGATGCTATTCGTGACGAGTTAGCGGGCATGGGCATTATTTTGAAAGATTCCCGTGAGGGAACAACGTGGGTAATTGAAGCGCCTTAAGCGTTATCAATGTTAAGCGTGTTATTCAAGACGAGTATCATCAAATAAAAGCACCGTAGACGTTAGGCGCCGTTAATAGGGCGTCTGACGTCAGCGTTATTGGCTCTTATACTAAGATGATACTTTCAAGACGCTAAATAATAGGATGACCACTATGCGCTTTATTTTAAAACCGACCATTGTCACTTGCTTATTCGCCTTTGCTGTCTCAACCGCTTATGCAAGAGACCCTGTTGTCGTGTCTTCTAAAATCGACACTGAAGGTGCCGTGCTGGGTGAGCTGATTATTCAAACGCTGGAACGAGGTGGCGTGGATACGGAAGACCGCCTACAGCTAGGTGGCACCAGTGTTGTGCGAAGTGCGCTTGAGGCTGGAGAGATTGACCTTTATCCTGAGTATACTGGTAACGGTGCTTTCTTTTTTGATATGACCGATAGCCCAGTTTGGAATAACGCTGATGATGCTTATCAGACTGTGCGGGAGCGTGACGCAGAGCGAGGGTTAGTATGGCTAAAGCCTGCCAGTGCTAATAACACGTGGGCGATGAGTGTTCGTGAAGACGTGGCTAACGCCAACGACTTAACGACTCTTGATGACCTTGCCAACTACGTTAATAAAGGCGGTGAATTTAAATTCGCAGCGAGTGCAGAATTTGTAGAGTCTGCTCAGGCATTACCTGCATTCCAGGATGCCTACGGTTTCGAGCTTAGCGATGACCAATTACTCGTGCTCTCCGGAGGGAACACGGCGGCGACTATGCGTGCTGCTGCCCAACAAACGAGCGGTGTTAATGGTGCCATGACCTATGGAACCGATGGTGGCTTGAGTGCTCTGGGGCTAGTTGTTTTAGAAGATAGTCAGGGTGTTCAGCCGGTATATCAGCCGTCGCCAGTGGTGCGTGCCGAGGTGCTGGATGCCTACCCTGAGATTGAGACGCTACTCAATGACGTATTTGCAACGCTTGACCTTGAGACGTTGCAAACGTTGAACGCTGATGTAGCGGTGAATGGTTTCTCTCCTGATCAAGTCGCAAGCGACTATCTTGATAGCCTGGATGACTAATGAATGTCACAGATAGACGCCTTGCCATTGCCAACCCGTCAATATGGGCATTTAAATTCAGTACTGATATGTTTAAGTGCCGCTATGTTAGGTGCTTCTTGGCTATTAAGTCTTGTTAGTATCGCGCCCAATAGAATTGTAGCGGGTACCTCTTATGGCCTAGTGCCCGCGGTTGGGTGGCCCGGCGCGCTGCTTGTCTCCTTGCTATTTATCGCTATGGGCGGCTTGGCTATTAGGCCAAGTCGTCTTCACTACTACGCTCAGTTATGCATTGTCATCCTTACCCTGCTATTGATGCCGTTTGGGCTTATGGTGGCTGGTCACTGGCTGATTGATCCGGCTATGCCGCAAGCGCGTTTAGGTATTGGTGGTGCCTATTGGGTTGTGCTTTTTTTGCTTTTGTTGTGCTTGGTGGAGCTACGCCTACGCTTGGGGTTGTCGCGTCTTTGGACCACCTTATTGCTGAGCAGCGTAGCGGGCGCATGGCTGGTTTGTGCGGTGTTATGGCTTGATAGCTTAGCCCTAGTGCAGGAATTTCAGGCGCGAGACCAGCAGTTTTATGATGCCATGCTGCAACATGTGTTGCTGGTCGGTACGGCGGTTAGCGTTAGTGTGGTGATAGGCTTAGTTCTCGCTATGCTTATGCGACGCTACCAAGGGCTGCAACGAACAGCTTTTGGCCTGCTAAATTTCCTGCAAACGATTCCGAGCTTAGCCTTGTTTGGTTTATTGCTAGCCCCCCTTGCCTGGTTAGCCGCCAACGTGCCTTTTTTAGCACAATTAGGCGTCAGTGGTATTGGCACTACCCCCGCGCTAATTGCGCTAATTGCCTATAGCTTATTGCCTATGGTGCGTAATACCTATATTGCGCTTGATGAGGTAGATCCTGACGTTCTAGAGGCAGCAAAGGCGATGGGGATGCGTGCCCGTCAGCGCTTCTGGCAGGTGAGGTTTCCGCTGGCGCTGCCAATACTGCTAGAAGGCGTGCGGATTACGGCCGTGCAAGCGATTGGATTAACTGCCGTTGCCGCGTTGATAGGGGCAGGTGGACTAGGTACGTTTATCTTTCAAGGGTTGGGTCAAGCGGCCATGGATATGGTGCTGTTAGGTGCACTACCTATTTTAGTGATGGCTCTTATTGTAGATGCTAGTTTAGGGGCATTAGCCGACGCGCTGCGCCCTGGAGAACATGAATGATAGAACTTTCCCATGTGTCAAAGCACTTTGGAGAAGACACAGCGGTTGACGATATATCCTTACACGTCGCGAAAGGAAAGTTCTGTGCGCTGGTAGGAACATCTGGCTGCGGAAAATCAACAACGCTACGTATGCTCAATCGCTTGATTGAGCATACTAGCGGCGACATTATCATCGACAGCCAATCAATAGAGCATTATGACCCGGTTAAGCTTCGTCGTCGTATTGGTTATGTGATCCAGAGTACCGGCCTATTTCCCCATTGGAACGTAGCTCGTAATATTGGGCTGGTGCCGCGTTTACTTAAATGGTCGGCCGCTGATGTCAATGCCCGTGTCGAAGAGCTCATGCGTTTGTTAGGCCTCCCCACGCACGAATTTGCCCATAAGTACCCTCACCAGCTCTCTGGTGGACAGGCGCAACGGGTTGGCGTTGCCCGTGCATTGGCGGCAGATCCCGATATTTTGTTGATGGATGAGCCTTTTGGGGCGCTAGACCCCATTACCAGAGAAAAGCTTCAAGATGAGCTGGCAAAGCTGCAGGCGCGGCTACATAAAACGGTGCTGTTCGTAACTCACGATATGGATGAAGCGCTAAAGCTTGCTGATCATCTCGTCGTGATGCGTGAAGGCCGTATTGTTCAGCAGGGGACGCCGCTGGAACTGCTTCAAACCCCTGTCGACCCGTTTGTGGAGTCCTTACTAGGAGGGTTGGAGCGTGGTTTAAAGCAGGCAGCATTAACCCGTGTGAAAGATCATATGTCATCGCTTGGACAGTCTTTGCCCGCTCAGTCACGCATTCCCGCCGATTTTTCATTGCGCCAAGCGCTTTCTATGATGCTGCGTGATCATTGCGATAGGTTAACAGTGGTTGATCAACAAGATATGCCAATTGGTGAGCTATCTCTGCGTAAGATTGTGAAAGAGGCTCAGCTTGTTGGTAAGCCATCGTGATGCGTAGCGGCTTTCGTGGTAACCCGCCAATAATGACTGGATCTCCATGGCTCTGGCCTGCTGGGTGGGCGCTCCTACTGATGGCAGGCATCTGGGGGATGCCGATGCTAGAACCCAGTTTTCGTTGGTTAGAGCCCGAAGCGCGTCAAGTTATATACTCTCGCGCTGATTTTATTTCACTGCTGACTAGGCATGTGTTTGTTGTAGGAATAGCGGCTATTGTCACGATAAGTGTGGGGGTCTTGGCAGGCATCGCGGTAACGAGGCAGTGGGGGCAAGACTTCTTACCTCTCGTTGGGCAGGTAGCCTCGCTTGGGCAGACATTTCCGCCTGTGGCTGTGCTTGCGTTAGCGGTTCCTATTTTGGGCTTTGGCACCATTCCTATTATCGTGGCGTTAACTCTCTATGGCTTATTGCCCATTGTGCGAAACACGCTAGCAGGACTGCAAGATGTCGATGCCAGCCTTAAACAAGCGGCGATTGCCATGGGAATGACATCGTGGCAAGTGTTAACCCGCGTTGAACTACCGCTTGCTGCGCCTGTAATTTTGGCCGGCATTCGCACATCGGTCACTATTAACATTGCCACAGCAGCGTTAGGAGCGACAGTTGGGGCTAGTAACTTAGGTGACCCCATTATTGCGGGTATCGTTAATAGTAATGTGGCCTACGTCGTTCAAGGTGCAATACTGATTGCATTACTCGCGTTGGCAGTGGATAGCCTGTTTGAGGCAATCCAACAGCGTTTGCGCATGCGTCTCTCTGCGTCTTAAGTTGTATCCCTAAAAGTAGCGTACTGCGTTACTGTCCTTGTGTTGCGTTGATCGAGGTGGCACTAACCTCGTCAGGCTTGACCTATGCTAGATAAATCCACTGGCACAAATGGTCAACACCAACAACACTGCCCTCAAAAGGGGTAATACAAGGATAATAAACATGACAAAGTACGTACATCAGCCGCTCTTTATGACCGGCGACGAATTCTCAATAGCTACCTTCAGCCTGCTCGATCCAGAGGGTGAGCTTTATGAAGGTGCCAAAGAGCCAGACCTCCCACGTGATCATGCTCGACGGCTCTATCAAGCCATGCTGGGCACCCGCATCTTAGATGAGCGTATGATGGCTGCCCAACGCCAGGGGCGGCTTAGTTTTTATATGCAAAGTACGGGAGAAGAAGCCGCCGTTGTTGGTACAGCGGCTGCGTTAGACGATGCCGATATGATCATGGCGCAATATCGCGAGCAAGGCGCACTAATGTACCGCGGCTTCACCATTGATGAGTTCATGAATCAGCTGTTCGGCAATGAGCTGGATTACGGCAAAGGCCGTCAAATGCCGATTCATTATGGTTCGCGCAAACTGCACTACATGACTATCTCTTCGCCGCTTGCAACGCAGATTCCCCAGGCGACAGGTTACGCTTACGGTCAAAAACTAGCGGGTGATGGGCACTGTACCTTAACGTTTTTTGGTGAAGGCGCTGCCTCTGAAGGGGATTTTCATGCCGCACTGAATATGGCGTCCGTTCATCAAGTGCCGGTGATTTTTTTCTGCCGTAACAATGGCTATGCCATTTCGACGCCTTCTAACGAGCAGTTTGCCGCTGACGGCATTGCCCCCAGAGCATTTGGCTACCACATGCACGTTATTCGTGTGGATGGCAACGATGCTTTAGCGGTCTATGAAGCGACACGTCAAGCGCGCAAGATTGCCGTTGAGCAGAATCAGCCGGTACTCATTGAAGCAATGTCTTATCGGCTTGCTGCCCACTCTTCTTCTGATGATCCTTCTGGTTACCGGGCTAAGAGTGAAGAAGAAGCTTGGCGCTTAAAAGACCCCATACTGCGCATGCAAAAGTGGCTAACAAAAAAAGGTTGGTGGAGTGACGAGGAGGAAGCCAGCGAACAGGAAACGCTGCGCCGAGAAGTATTGGACACCATGAAACGGGCAGAAAAACGCTCTCCACCCTCCCTGGACTCGCTAATTACTGATGTCTACGCCGACATAACCCCAGAGCTACAGCGTCAATACGACCAACTTAAGCGTCATATTCGTCGCTACCCAGACGCCTATCCGCGTGGCGCGCGGTCGCTAGACCTTGAGGTGAACACGTCCACAGAATCCCAGGGGGAGGCGTAATATGCCCACTATGAATATGCTGCAGGCGATTAATAATGCCCTTGATATCGCCATGGCTGAAGATGAAAAAGTTATCTGTTTTGGTGAAGACGTGGGCGTCTTTGGTGGTGTTTTCCGTGCCACTAGCCATTTGCAGGAAAAGTACGGTAAAGCGCGCTGCTTTAACACGCCGCTGGTAGAACAAGGCATTATTGGTTTTGCCAATGGGTTGGCGGCCCAAGGCTCAGTGCCCGTTGCTGAAATACAGTTTGCCGACTACATTTTTCCCGCCTTTGATCAAATCGTTAATGAGTCAGCGAAATTTCGCTACCGCTCTGGAGATTTATTCAATGTGGGTGGATTAACTATCCGCACACCCTATGGCGGTGGCATCGCAGGTGGTCTCTATCATTCACAATCACCAGAAGCTTACTTCACACATACACCTGGCTTAAAAGTTGTAGTGCCGCGTAACCCCTACCAAGCGAAAGGGTTACTACTTGCCGCAATTCGTGACCCAGATCCGGTACTTTTCCTAGAACCTAAACGCCTATACCGGGCCTCGGTGGGTGAGGTGCCCCAAGAAGATTATCAGCTTCCTATTGGTGAAGCGGAGGTCGTCAAAGAAGGTACGGATATCACCCTGGTAGGCTGGGGGGCGCAAATGGAAGTCATTGGCAAAGCCGTTGAGCTCGCTGAAGAGCAGGGCATTGCCTGTGAAGTGATTGACCTGCGTTCGCTACTGCCTTGGGACGCCGATACCGTTGTTGAGTCTGTGTTAAAAACAGGACGTTTGGTCGTTAGTCATGAAGCGCCGTTAACGGGGGGCTTCGCGGGTGAGATCGCTGCGACAATTCAAGAGCGCTGTTTTCTCTACCTGGAATCGCCGATTACTCGGGTAACGGGATTAGATACGCCTTTCCCGCTAGTGCTGGAAAAAGAGTATCTGCCCGATCATCTGAAAATTTTTGAAGCGATTCGCGAAAGCGTTAACTTTTGACGCCAGGGAGAAAAATAATGAGCGATTTTATGCTGCCGGATATTGGCGAAGGCATTGTCGAGTGTGAAGTGGTGGAGTGGCGCGTTGCGGAAGGTGATCGGATTGAGGAGGATCAGCCAATTGTTGAAGTGATGACCGACAAAGCGCTAGTGGAAATTACCGCTCCCGAAGCAGGCGTTGTTACCAAACTGTATGTTGCCCAAGGGCAAATTGCCAAAGTCCACGCACCACTGTATGCCTACCAAGCAGAAAACGACACGCAAGAAGCGGGCACGACGGATCAAGCTAATGAGCCGAAAACACCCGAAACTGTCACGGTTGATAGTTCACCCAAGGTAAGTGAGCCAACCACTGTGGCGACCAGCACTAGCACCACTTGGACGAGTGCTGGCAAGGTGCCTGCCAGCCCAGCCGTGCGGCGTCTTGTGCGTGAACATCAACTTGAGTTAAGCGCCATTGCTGGCAGTGGGAAAGATGGCCGGGTATTAAAAGAAGACGTGCTGGCGCACCTGAATCAACCTTCCAAAGCCCCTGCCCAAGCATCATCTCAAGTAACCCAGCCGCCTAGGGTTGAACCGCTTCGCGGTGTACGCGCGGTGATGGCGAAAAGAATGGTTGAGGCAGCCAGCTCTATTCCGCATTTTCACTATGGCGAAGAGATTGATGTGACCGATCTGCTGGCATTGCGCGAGCGCCTAAAGCCACGGGTAGAGGCTCTTGGTGAGCGGCTAACACTCATGCCTTTTTTTATGAAAGCCATGGCGCTTGCGGTAAATGAGACGCCGATCATCAATGCTCAACTAAATGCGGAAGCTAATGAGCTGCACTACTTCGAACAGTGCAATATTGGCATGGCAGTGGATAGCAAAGCCGGTTTGCTGGTGCCTAATGTGAAAAGTGTTGAGCGCCTAACGCTGCTGGAAATTGCTCGTGAAGTGGGTCGTTTGACCATTGCAGCACGAGAAGGGCGTGTCGATCAGGCGGATCTCAAAGGGGGCACCATTAGTATTTCTAACATTGGTGCGCTTGGCGGAACCTATACGGCGCCTATCATCAATGCGCCGGAAGCGGCGATAGTGGCCATTGGTAAAACTCAATGGTTACCGCGCTTTGACGAGCAAGGTGAGGTTCAGCGGCGGGCGATCATGACCATTACCTGGGCAGGCGATCACCGCTTTATTGATGGCGGCACCATCGCCAGGTTCTGCAATGCCTGGAAAGGCTACCTGGAAGCGCCTGAAACCATGCTGCTGCACTTGGGGTAAGGTTGTCAGAAGTTGAGCACCCAGAGGTTAAAGAGCCAGAGGTTAAAGAGCCAGAGGTTAAATAGCCAGAGGTTGGTGAGAAAGGAATGAGAAATGTCTCAGGCACCGCTCCAGCAGTTTTATATACCAGAAGAGCAGTCGGTATACCTGCTAAGCCATCACGATGCCCGTAAGCTTAAAGACTGGGTTGCACTGTGTCAGGCACAGCTTGCCCAGTTGGGCTACGCGGGGATTGAGCTGGTCGGTAAAGGTGCCTATGGTTTTGTTTTTGCGGGCAGTGCACAACAGCAGGGTGTGCCTGCCCACTACGTGTTCAAATTCTCACGCATTACGCTACCTACTCATTTACAAGAACGCCTCGAAGAGGAGGCGTTTATGCTTGATCAGGTTTCCCACCCCCGCATACCAAAGTTAGTGGCTTATCAACGTTCCCGCGGTCAGTCGATTCTGGTGATGGAGCGTGCGCCTGGCTGGAACCTTGAGCAGGTGTCGCTGAAAGAAGGACGTCTTTCTCCTCGTTTGGTGGTCCACATTGCCAACCAGTTAGCCGATATTCTCTCAGCGTTGCGCCGAGAGTCAGGCCCTAATGCGCGTCCTGTGGTGCATGGCGACATCAAACCCTCAAACCTGGTATTTGATCCTGCTACTGAGGCCATTGCATTAATTGACTGGGGCTCATCTGTGTTTGCCCAGTTAGATGAAAAGCTCCAGTTTGTTGGGGCAAATGTGATGGAGTTGATGTCCGATAATCTGCAGCAAACCAACGCCCGGCTGGGCGATGTCTACTTTATTGGTGAAGAGCAGCTCAATGGAGCGCTATCATCGCCCCGCTTCGATGAGCAAGGGGCTGCAGGAACGCTATATGCATTAGCTTCGGCGCAATCTTGCCGTTTTGGTCATCGTGCTATTCCCGCTAGTTCGTTGGGGCTACCCTTAGAATTTGCCCGTACCCTGGATGGCATGCTTGATCCTGATCCCCACATACGCCATAAAGCAGGAGATCACTATTTACAGGCAATGTCCCGGATGGCAAAGGTGGTGATGTTAGATTTACCCATCCCACCACAAGTGCCGCTAGTGCCAGTCTGGGGCCGGCCGGCACACCAAGAAATTGATACAGTGGTGTACAGTTCTCGGAAGGCGTTTTTGCGCGAAGCTAACGCCGAAGAGACGCTAAATGATGTCAATGACGTGCAGCTAGACCGTTATTACAAACAGTTTATGCAGGGCATGGGGGAAACCGAAAAGGCTTTTTTGGCCTCGGTGAGTCGTTTAGGAAAATACCCGGTTGTAGGTGGCTTAGCCGTGCGCTGGGAGCGGGAAGGCGTGTATATCGACTCGTCGCTGAACCTGCATGACCCGGCGTTAAAACCGGCGTTTATTCAAGCGGTCAATAATATGGTTCATTTAGCACGTGCTATTCACCGCCAAGGGGTGTTTAAAAGCTGCTTATTTAATGCGCGACAAACGCTGCATTTAGAGCGTGCGAGTGTAGAAGAACCTTTTAATTGTGAGCCTGGCACGGCTATTGACTATGAGCTGAGCGCGGTTCCGGAAATGGAAGACCGCACCCGCCAGCATAGTTACTTTGAAGACGGCCCTGATCCAGAAGAGCTACTTGTCCTGCCTGACACTATTATGCACATACTGCAACGGCTGAATGAGATTCATCACACCGGCATGATTATTTTTGAGGCACTGCCGAAGCATCTTAAAATCCATAGCTATTATCGACTTCTAGACCCTAGCCGAGAGTCAGAGTTTCGTGCCTTGCTGGCGCGAATGCTGGCGTCGGTAAGCCAGATAGAAGGGCTGGGCGTGTCCGGCTTTATGAAAATGCCCTATAAGGATACGCGATTTTTTACCCATCTAGAGCGTCAACCTGAGCACTTTTATCCTAAAGACCCGCGTGATTTTTTAAGAAGGACGCCGTCAATCGGCGGTTCTCAGATCGCTTGATTGTGCCACGAGCCATGCCGAAAGCTGCTCTGCTAGCATGTCGCTTGCGTTCCCAAACGCATTCACAACATCCGGTATTTCTGTACTTTCCGCACGGGTGCGGATAACAAAACTGCTCGCTGCTAGCGGTTTTCGCTGCTGTGTCGTTAATAACTGTACATCTAGCTGGAGATGAACACTTGGTGGAGAGGTGTCGTACTCACTTTGAAAATGGCGCAGCTCGCTCAGTAGAAGTACATCGTGGGGCAATCGGTCGCTACTCACACCAGTGAATAGCTGGCGCTGCTGCAGGTCAGAAATTAAGCGTGCTTGAAGCATTTCAGGGGCGTCTTCATGCCAGCGTACACCCTCATAGACATTAACTACATTGCCTTCTGGATATACCACAATACGGTTGCTGTTAAGCAAGTGGCCTGCCCCCGGGGTAGCAATGCCTAGTCTTACAGGGAAGGTGGCGGCCGTGTGTTCAGACAGCGTGGCAGCCGATGGCAGCCGATAGAGCGTTGCAGGATTACTTTCGGGCAGTATTGAACAGCCTGTGTTTAATAACAGCACCGCTAATGTGATGCTACCCAACGTTATGCGCAAACTCATGGACGAAACTCCTCTATCTGATCCCGGCCCAAGAAAAAGTCCGCGGGGCTCTCCTCAAGCTGACGAGTAATGCGGTCAAGATTAGTAAGTGTAGAGCGCAGGGCTGAAAGCGCTGGGGCTATGTCTTGTGCCCCCTGTAGCGTACTGTCGACAGCACCGGCATTGTCGTTAACGAGCTGTTCAATTCGTCGGGCGGCGCTGGCGACATCACGACTGGCGCTTTCAGCGCTTTGCATCATTTGCTGACCATCTTGTCGCAATAGCAGGGTCGCCTCTTGGCTGAGGGTGTCGATGCTTGCTAGCGTAGCGGTTGCTTGGCGTGATACCTCACCAAACAGAGCCATATTTTGATCAAGCGCTGTCTGTTGCGACGCGATCATCTCAGTGATTTGCGCAATACTCGTTAAAATAGTGCCAGCTTGTTCGCGATTGCCGTCATTAAAGAGTTCATTAACGTTTTGCAGAATAGCATTGATGTTTTGAATCACTGCTTCACCTTCATCAAACAGCGTAGCGATAGGCGAAGGATCAGCACTAATAAATGGTGCAAACTCGTCAGTTTGATTTATCAAACGCGGGCTTTCGGGTGTGCCACCATATAGCTGAACTGACATACTGCCGGTAATGCTGGCAAACGCTAGCTTGGCACGGGTATCTGTTTTGACGGGGGTGTCTTCATAGACACGCACGCTGGCAATCACTTGGCGGGGGTCGTCAGGATTCAGCGTCAGTTCGGTGACATCGCCAACTTCAATACCGTTGTACTGCACCTTACTGCCAATCGATAAACCACTGACATTGCGCTCAAACAGTATCCGGTAGGGTTGGTAATCGCGTTCCCCAGCGGCGTAGCTCATCCACAGCGCAAACAGCAGTGCTGCTGCGGCAGATAATAGGGTAAATAACCCTATAACGACGTGATGGGCACGGGTTTCCATTGTTAACTTACTCCTTTAAACCGGCCGTTGATGCGTTAGTGGCGTATTGAGCGGCACGTCCGCGAGGTCCCTTAAAGTAGGCTTGCACCCACTCATCGTCAGTATTAGCGACATTTTCAAGCGTATCTGCTACTAACACGCGTTTCTGAGAAAGCACGGCGACTCGGTCGCAGGTAGCATAAAGCGTATCTAAATCGTGGGTAACTAAAAAAACGCTAAAGCCTAACGCGTCGCGCAGCGTAACTAATAGCTGATCAAAGGCGGCAGCACCGATAGGGTCAAGACCCGCTGTTGGCTCATCAAGAAACAAAATATCGGGATCAAGCGCCAGCGCTCTTGCGAGTGCTGCACGTTTTACCATGCCGCCAGAAAGAGACTCAGGAAACTGAAGCGCTGCCTTGGTGGGCAGCCCAACTAATGAGAGTTTGATGCGTGCGAGGTATTCTGCATCTTTTCGCGACAGTTTGGCGTGTTCAATCAGTGGCAGGGCGACATTTTCTTGTAAATTTAGCGAGCTAAATAATGCGCCTCGTTGAAACAGCACGCCAAAACGGCGTTCTATCTGGCTACGTTGCTCATTGTTTAACTCATTAAGACGGTTACCCAGTACATCAATCGTACCTCCGTTTGGGCGCTTTAAGCCCACAATACTTCTTAACAGCACAGACTTGCCGGTTCCTGAGCCGCCCACTACACCGAGAATCTCCCCCCGCTTTAACGACAAGTCGAGGTCGTCATGAACCACCACCGGGCCAAAGCGATTGATTAACCCTTTAACATGGATAACGGTTTGGTCATTTTGTGCGTGCTGAGTATGTGTCGTTGTCACCATCCCAGCTCCATAAAAAACAGTGCAGCTAGCGCATCAATAAGGATGACCATAAAAATGGATTGCACGACGCTTGAGGTAGTGTGGGCACCAACCGATTGCGCGCTACCGCTAACTTTAAAGCCTTCTAGACACCCAATGACGGCAATAACAAACGCAAACACGGGTGCTTTGCTGAGGCCTACCAAGAAATGGTTGACGGATACATCTTTTTGTAGCGTGGTCATAAACTGGCTAATCGAGATATCCAACGAAAGCGTAGCCACCATGGCCCCGCCTATGAGTCCGCTGAGCATTCCCACGAACGCGAGCAGCGGCAGGCTAATCAGTAGGGCGATGACTCGGGGAAGTACTAAAAGCTCTATAGGATCAAGCCCTTGAGTTTGAAGCGCATCAATTTCTTCATTAGATTTCATGGCTCCAAGTTGGGCGGTAAAGGCACTGGCAGTGCGGCCTGCTAACAAAATTGCCGCGAGCAACACACCAAATTCACGTAAAAAAGAGAAAGCCACTAAATCAATTGTGTAGACCGTGGCACCAAAGTCTTGAAGCACGGTAGCACCCAGAAAAGCCACTACCGCGCCCACCATAAAGGTCAGCAGCGCAACAATCGGTACTGCATTTAGCCCGCTTGAATGAATGTGGGCCACTGTCGCAGTGAAACGCCAGCGATGAGGGCGAAGTAGTAGAGAAAATAGTGTTGCTAGCACAAGCCCAATAAACGCTAATAGCTGGCGCTGTTGCGACCATAACCCCATCATTTGCTGGCCAACTGTTGCCAATGCATCGGTTATTCGATTGTGCTTAGGGGGTGTGACATCGAGAGGCGTCTCCATCGCCTCAGCAACCCGCACTAAAAGCGCCTGCTGCTTTTTAGGTAATGAGCTTTCTGCTTGCTGTTTGGCGTTTTCGATGCCCAATAGCTCAACGATTAACGCGGCACCCGCTGTGTCGAGTTGGGTAATACCTTCCAAAGAGATCGTGAAATTGTTGGCAGTATTTCTATGCTGTGCCACTAACGATTTAAGCGCCTGATAATGAACAAGGGTCCACTCATGCTGGAGCGATAGAGTGCCGCTGTCGCGTGTTATCCATTCGTTTGGCATCCTTGCTCCTCATCGTCATTCACAATAGTGAAAACACTATGATGCATTCAAACAAGCGTTAGTTAAAGTTGCATCAACAAACCTAGGCAAATCAACTCTATGAAAATTCGCGCCAAGCCGCATAAGTGCTAAGAAAAACGCGCCCAGTCAGAGCGTCTAAAAAATCGCTTTTTTTAAGCTGGTCCATGACGGGACCTTTCACTTCGGATAGGTGTAGTTTTACATCGGAATCTTTTAAACGGGCGTTGATGGCATCCAGGCTCTCAAGCGCAGACGCATCAATTAAATTAACGGCTGAACAAATAAGGACGACATGCTCAAGTTCTGGATAACTGGCAACTAAATTATAGACGGTATCCTCAAGATAGCGGGCGTTAGCAAAATAGAGACTTTCATCGATTCGCAGTAGCGCCACATTATTGACGGTTTCAACATCATGGCGTTCTGTATTACGGAAGTGCTCAGTGTCCGGCACTCGGCCTACCAGTGCGCTATGAGGGCGACTAGTGCGGTACAAAAATAACGCGATAGAGAGGCTTACGCCGCCAATGATCCCGGCTTCTACTCCTTCGACCAGTGTCAGTAGAATTGTGACAGCCATTGCGGCGAAATCACTGCGAGAATAGCGCCACGTTTGGCGCAGCATGGGGATATCGACCAGGGTCAAAATAGATACAGTGATGGTTGCCGCTAACGTTGCAATCGGTAGGTAGTAGAGCCAGCCGGTAAAGGTCAGCGTTACTATGCCGATCCCGAGTGCTGCAAAGGCACCAGCAGCTGGTGTCTGTGCACCTGCATCATAGTTGATGACCGTGCGCGAAAGGCCACCGGTGACTGGCATCCCACTGGTAAACCCAGCCGCTAGATTGGCGGCACCTAAGCCAATCAGCTCTTGATTGGGAGAAATACGCTGGCGCCTTTTCGCGGCCAACATTTGACCCATGGAGACAGACTCTACAAACCCTACCAGGCTGATAAGCAGTGCTGGAATCAGCAGTGCGCGCCAGAGTGAAGCATCACCCCACGGAAGGCTCAGCGCAGGCAAACCACTGGGTATCGTGCCGACAACAGCAACGCCTTGATCGGCCAACTGCCAATGCCAGGTCACCAGGGTGGTGATAACAACCGCAAAGACAGGCCCAGCTTTGGTAATTAAATCAGCAAGCGTTTTAGACAAGCCAATGGCACGAAGGCTTTGCTTACCAAAACGACGCACAATGACGAGAAACAATAGTGTGCCAACACCGATAGCAAAGGTGTAAGGGTTTACAGTGGAGAGATTAGGCAGGAGTGTCATGATGCGTTCGATTAACGTAAAGCCACTACTAGAGACGCCCATTAGGCTGCCCAACTGGCTGACGGCAATAAGAATGCCGGACGCTGTTAAAAAGCCAGAGATAACCGGATGACTTAAAAAATTGCTAAAAAAGCCCATCTTCAGTGCGCCCATCGCAACCAGTAGGCCGCCAGAAAGTAACGAAAGCACCAGCGCAGCTTGTAAATACTCAGGGCTACCGGGCATGGCGACAGAAGAGAGCGCAGCACCCGTCATTAATGCAATGATGGCCACCGGACCAACGGCCAAAGTGCGGCTTGTACCTAACAAGGTGTACAGCAGTTGAGGCAAGATGCTGGCATACAAGCCTACAGCTGCAGGTAAACCCGCAAGTAGGGCATAGGCTAACGACTGAGGAATTACCATTGCAGTTACGATGAGTCCCGCTACTACATCGGCTCCTAACAGGCGCTTATGGTAGTGGGGCAACCATGTAAGAATAGGAAAATAGCGCTTAAACATAAGCTCCTGGCGTCAGCCTTATCTTTTAGAGTAGTTGAAACCGCCAGTTTAACGCGTTGCACAGCATCTGACGGCTTTTGCTTTCTATCTTGGGTTTAGGCTACAGAGAGGTTCTCCCCCGAAAGTGCTACTTCATTAATTAGTGTAAACCGCTAATCTGGTTCAAAAGCAGCGCCTGGCTCTTTCGATCCATGTTGATCCACCGCTCAATAACGTCAAATAAAAAAGAGTACACCTTCACATGCGACTATTTCGGCTGTTAGTGCCTCTAATATTGCTTAGCGTTTCTGCCTGGATGATCTCTCACCCTGGTGCGCTATCTTATATTGCACTTCTTCTGGCGACGGGGGCTGGAGCGAGCTTGATGCTCGTTCCAATCACAACGGTTTATTCAGCCGATCAAGCGCGTTTAATCAAACCTATTCACGGTCCAAAGCCCATTCGTGATTATGGCTCGCTTCGGTCGATGGCTTATCGATTAATGAATCGAGCTAGTAGCACGGCAATTGCATCGGCAGAGGTATCTCACTATGCCGACCTCATGGCCCAGCGGCTTGCCAAACAGGAAACCATGGCCAGTGAGGCCTCATCGAGCATGAGTGCCATTAATACTGCCATTATGCAGGTGAGCGCCAGTGCTTCTCAGGTTGCTTCACTTGCGGAAAGTGCCCGTCAGGCAAGCCATCACAATCATGATGAGTTGGCCGATATCATCCATGATATGAGCGATGTTGCGGAACGTTCTAATCAGGCGCTTGAGATGCTATCTGCGTTAAATGACAAAATCGAGCGTGTGCGCAATGTCACCTCCATGATAGAGGGTATTGCTGAACAGACCCACCTGCTATCGCTAAATGCTTCCATTGAAGCGGCACGGGCGGGCGAACATGGCCGTGGTTTTGCTGTTGTCGCGGGTGAAGTACGCAATTTGGCACTGAAGACCTCAACGGCAACGCAAAGCGTCGATGAACTTGTAAAAGATATGCATCAAAGCGGGCAAAGTGTTGTTAGTACAATGGGAGCGCTAATGAGCCGGGTTCGGGAGCGTTCTCAAGGGATGCAGAAGGTCGGCAGTAGCCTGGCTACTATTACCGAGCAGTTTGATCACGTTGAGCAGGAAATTACTAGCGTCGCAGAAGCCATGGAAAGTACTAAAACGCATAGCCAAACGGTTGCCGATAGCCTTCGCCAGCTGGAAGATGATGTTGATGAGGGCAATCGCGATATGCGCGATTTAGCCCAGCAAGCTAGGGCGTTAATGGAGGCTGCAGAAGGGGTTGATGGCGAGTTGGCACAGCAGCGTTTACAGGGGCGGCACCAGCACGTATTTAGCGCTGCTCGCCAAGCAGCTGACCGTATTGGAAAACTGTTTGAGAAAGCGATTGCCTCCGGTGAGTTATCAGAAACGTCGCTGTTTCAACCTGATTACAGGGTCATGCCAGGGACACAGCCACCGCTTTACCACACCGGCTTTGATACGTTCACAGACCAACGGCTACCCAGTTTACAAGAACCTTTACTTATTGGGCATGGGTTAAGTTACGCTATTGCCTGTGACCGTAATGGGTATGTGCCTACTCACAATGCTGCTGTCAGCCGCGAGCCTACCGGTGATTACGATCACGACCTCAAGTATTGCCGCAGCAAACGCATTTTTGATGACCCAACTGGTAGCCGTTGCGGCGCCCACGAGAAACCGCTGCTGCTACAAACCTACAAGCGAGATACTGGCGAAATTATGCACGATCTTTCGGTGCCTATTTACATTCATGGTAAACATTGGGGAGGCTTTCGCGTGGGTTATCAGCCTGAGCAGTCAGCCGATACCAGTGTCTCAGCTGTTGAAAAACAAGTAGTGTCAGAAGCCTCAAATAGCCGCCTTTTGGCGCGGACGTGACTGCCAAGAGGACCAAGAATACAGTGCTAAGCCTGTCCAGATCATTGCAAAGGTAATTAACTGGATGAGTCCTAGAGGCTCATCGAAAATAATAATCGCAATTAAAAATTGAATGCTGGGGTTGATGTACATTAGAAATCCCAGCGTTGCCAGCCGCAGGCGTCGTGCTGCTCCAGCAAAGGCCATCAATGGTAGGGCGGTTAACACGCCACTAATCATTAGCAATACGCTCATCGGCACATCAGATATAAAGTGAGACTCCCCCTGCCAGCTGAGCCACGTGAGCGCTATTAAGGCTAGTGGAAAAAGCAACAGTGTCTCTACGAATAGGCCTGAGAGCCCATCGAGTGGCACCTGCTTGCGAAATAATCCGTAGCTACCAAAGCTGAGAGCAAGCGCTAGGCTGATCCAAGGCAGCTCCCCAAGCATAACGAACTGTATTGCAATTGCTAAACTTGCCAAGCCAAGGGCGATTAGCTGGAGGCGTGCCATTACTTCACGTAGCACCAACACACCTAAGGCAACGTTGACCAGTGGGGTTAAAAAGTAGCCTAAACTGGCTTGTAATACCTGCTTACTTTCGACAGCGTAGATATAGAGCCCCCAATTAAAGGCAATTAGTAGCGCGCAAGCGAGCACGCGCCCTAAGCGCTTAGGCTCAATAAGGGCTGCGATTACTGGTGGCCACCGGCGTAAAAGGCTGATTAGGCCTACCAGGAAAATACACGACCACAGGATCCTGTGTGTCAGGATTTCAAACGCGGGAATGCCGTCAAAAAGAGCGAAAAATAGCGGAAAACAGCCCCACATGGTGTAAGCAGTTAAGCCAAACATAACGCCCTTGACCGCTTCAGGATCCCTTGATGCAGGTGAAAGCATAGCAGCCTCATTAATTAAAAATGCTAATCTAGCACACTATTGACGAACACACTGATGCAAAGGAGACATGGCATGAGCCAACTGAAAACGAGCTTAGTGCAGTGCGATTTGCGCTGGGAAGATCCTCAGGCCAACCATGCGCATCTTGAACGGCTATTGGGCGAGTTAGATAGTCGCGATACCGATTTAATTGTGTTGCCAGAAATGTTTGCGACTGGTTTCACCATGAACTCTCGGGAAATGGCCCAGCCCATGAACGTGAGCCAGAGCGTTGCCTGGTTACAGATGCAGGCCAAAGCGAGAGGCTGTGTCATGACCGGCAGTGTGGCAATTATGGATGGAGGCCAATACTACAACCGTATGGTATGGGCTACCCCCAGCGGCGACTTGCAGTACTACGATAAGCGCCATTTATTTCGTATGGCCGGAGAGCATGAACGCTATGGTATGGGCAACAGCCGGAAGATAGTAGAACTGAAAGGCTTCAGGCTGCTATTGAGCGTATGCTACGACCTGAGGTTTCCGGTTTGGATGCGCCAGCAGCCAGCAGAGGGCGAACATTTCGAGTATGATGCCGCGTTGTGTGTAGCGAACTGGCCTGCACCCCGGCGTCACCCTTGGCGCACGCTTTTACAAGCGCGTGCCGTTGAAAACCTAGTTTATGTAGTGGGTGTAAATCGCGTCGGTGAAGATGCCAAAGGACTCGCCTATAGCGGCGATTCCATGCTGGTCGATTTCAAAGGGGAACCGATGATCGACCACCCTGCAAACTCTCCGTTTATTGAAACGGGGACGCTAAATAAAACGGACCTAGATGCTTTTCGAGAAAAATTTCCTGCCTGGCAAGATGCCGACCGCTTTTCGCTTCTGCCAGGAGTGGGTCAATAATGCGCCTTGATCGCTTTTTGAGTGAAACAACCCCGTTGACGCGCAGCCTAGCAAAGCGTGCGTTAAAGAATGGCGAGGTGACCCTGAATGGCGAACCCATTAAGCAGTCTGCGACTCAAGTTAACACCCAGCACGATGAGGTGAAACTTAACGGTGAGACGCTAGCGCTAGTTGGGTTACGTTACCTGATGATGCATAAGCCGCTGGAAGCAGAGTGTACCGCCCGCCGAGGGCTCTACCCAAGGGTGATTGACCTAATTGATTTACCCAAAGTAGAGCGACTGCAGCCGGTAGGACGGTTGGATGTAGATACTACCGGCTTGTTATTGCTCACTGATGATGGCCAATGGTCCCATCGTGTTACCTCGCCGCGCCATCGCTGCGCCAAGGTGTATATAGCCGAGTTGGCGGAACCTATGGAAGGAGAGGCTGCTCAGTGGGCGATTAACCAAGTCGCGGAAGGGGTTCTTCTCGACGGCGAGGAAACGCCAACGCAACCTGCCGTGCTAAGATTTATTACTCCACAGCAAGCAGAGCTGACGATCACTGAAGGTCGCTATCATCAAGTGAAACGCATGTTTGCTGCGTTGGGGAATCATGTCAATGCATTGCATCGCCAGTCGATTGGTGATGTAGCCTTACCAGATGATCTAGCGCCTGGCGAATGGCGGGAGCTAACGCCTGAAGAAATTGCCAGCTTCTAAACACACTTAGCGTCACTGCTAGTGGATAAAACGCCCCGGTTAGCACACCCGTGCCAAGGCCGGGGCGTTTTTATTATGAGTAATGAATTTTTATACCGTTATCTTGTTTCTACGTTCATACGTAGCCAACTTGAAAAAGTTGCCGAGACAAACGTTTATGTTAACTAGGTAGCTAGTGCAAGTGGGCAGCTTCTATCAACGCTTTGGTATAGGGATGCTGCGGCGCAGCGAGCACTTCCAGGCAGTCTCCTTGTTCTACTACCTCACCATCTTTTAACACCATAATGCGGTGGGCCATAGCGCGCACTACGGCAAGGTCGTGGCTAATAAATAGATAGCTTAGCTGGCGGCGTGCCTGAAGTTCGCGTAGCAGTGTGACCAGCTGCTTTTGCACTGTACGGTCTAATGCAGAGGTTGGTTCGTCGAGTACCAGTAACTCAGGCTCTAAGATAATTGCTCGGGCCACCGCTATGCGCTGGCGTTGGCCTCCCGAGAACTCATGAGGATAACGGGCAGCACAGCTTTCCGGTAGGCCCACTTCGCTCAGTGTGCGATGCACGTGCTCGGTGACTTCGGCATTGCTTAGGCTGGGGTAGTGAAACCGTAGGCCTTCACTGACAATATCAAACACTGGCATACGTGGGGAAAGCGCCCCGTATGGATCTTGAAAAACCATTTGCAGCCGATGGCGCTGGCGTCGAAGCGCGTCGCCAGAGAGTTGGCTTAAGATGGCGCTGCCCAGTGTCACCTCGCCTTGGCTAGCGACTAAGCGCATAACCGCCGAAGCCAGCGTTGTTTTTCCAGAGCCTGATTCGCCAACAATGCCAAGCGTTTCGCCAGGGGCAATCGTTAAGTCGGTAGCTTTTAAGGCCTCAAATGGCGGCGGCTGACGCTGAAAAAGACCTGCCCTCGGGCGCTTGAAGCTCACGCTAAGCTGGCGTGTGATCAAAAGCGGCGTAGCGTCGGCAGGTTCATCAGGCCGTCCTTCTGGTTCGGCGGCAATGAGGGCTTTGGTGTAGTCGCTTTGGGGATTATTAAATACATCGGCAACGCTACCAGTTTCCTGGATTTTTCCTTGATACATGACACAAACACGGTCTGCATGGCGACGCACCAAGTTTAAGTCATGACTGATAAACAGTACGCCCATGCCGTGTTGATCACGGAGTTCTTTCAGCAGCGCTAAAATTTCTTGCTGAACGGTCACATCGAGTGCTGTAGTCGGCTCATCTGCAATCAATAGTGCCGGATTGTTGGCAATGGCCATGGCAATCATTACCCGCTGGCGCTGGCCGCCTGAAAGTTGATGTGGCCATGCGTCAAGCAGTTCGTCGGGGCGCGGTAGTTTGACATGTTCTAATAGTACTTTGGCCCTGGAGCGTGCAGCGTTCCCGCTAAGGCCCTGGTGTAAACGCAGGGTTTCGCCAATTTGTTTGCCAATACGGTGCAGCGGGTTTAGCGATGTCATTGGCTCTTGAAAAATAAAACCTACCCGATTGCCGCGTATCCCGTTCCAATCGCGTTTGCCTAGCTGACTGAGATCCGTTTCTTCTAACCAACGTTGACCACTTACCGAGGCATTGTCCGGCAATAAATTAATTGCCCCTAGTGCCGAAACCGACTTTCCAGAGCCAGATTCCCCCACGATAGCGAGGGTTTCACCGGCATTGACGGTGAGCGAAAGGGAATCGACAACTACGTTGCCATCGAAGGAAACCGAAAACTCGTTCAAGCGCAGTAATGGTATAGCGCTGTTTGCGTGATTAGGCATGTTTGGTTTCCTGAACAGGTGACTGATGCTGCTTCACATGGCGTGGGTCGAAGGCGTCGCGTAATCCTTCACCAATAAACACCAACAGTGAGAGCATGATGGCAAGCGTCATAAACGCGGTGATGCCGAGCCACGGGGCGTGCAGGTTGTTTTTGCCCTGTGCTGCCAGTTCGCCCAGTGAAGGAGCTCCAGGCGGCAGGCCAAAGCCTAAGAAGTCCAGCGCAGTGAGCGTGCCAATGGCACCAGTGAACAGGAAAGGGATAAACGTCAGTGTGGCTACCATAGCGTTAGGTAAAACGTGCCGCCACATAATCAGCCTAGAAGGGAGCCCCATGGCCTTCGCTGCACGAACGTACTCAAGATTGCGTGCACGCAAAAACTCGGCGCGTACGATATCAACCAGCCCTAGCCACGAAAACAGTAACATTATCCCCAGTAACCACCAGAAGCCTGGCTGCACAAAACTAGCTAAAATAATCAGTAGAAATAGCACAGGTAACCCAGACCAGATTTCAGTGATGCGCTGGCCGATAAGGTCTACTTTTCCGCCGAAGTATCCCTGCACACCGCCTACCAGCACGCCCAGTACCAAAGAGCCGGCGGTGAGCACCAAGGCAAAGGCAACCGACAGTCGAAACCCGTAAATGACTCGCGCTAATACATCACGGCCCTGATCGTCGGTCCCCAGCCAATGGCGCCTATCTGGCGGTGCAGGCGAAGGTTGTGTCATCTGCATATCGAGGGTTTGATAGGAGTAGGGAACGATCGGCCAAAGCGCCCAACCGTGATCGCTAATTTGCTGTTGAACAAAGGGGTCTAAGTAGTCGGTACGAGTGGGTAAAAAGCCACCGAATTCGGTTTCCGGATAATCGACCAGTAACGGCACATACCACTGCCCATCATATTTCATTACAAGGGGCTTATCGTTGGCGATGAGTTCGGCAAATAAGCTGACAATAAACAGAACGCTAAACAGCCACAACGACACCCGAGCGCGGCGATTGGCTTTAAATGCCGCCAGACGGCGTAACGTAATCGGTGAAAGACGCGAGCTAATAAATGTCATATTTATGACTCCCTCGACGCAAAATCAATGCGTGGGTCAACCCACACATAGGTCAAGTCGGATACTAGCTTGAGCAGCAGACCGATCACTGTATATAGAAATAGTGTTCCGAAAATGACGGGGTAATCACGCTGCATTACCGCCTCAAAACCTAACAAGCCGAGGCCATCCAAGGAAAAAATTACTTCGATGAGCAGTGCGCCAGTAAAGAAAATGCCAATCATTGCAGAGGGCAAGCCAGCAATGATAATTAGCATAGCGTTGCGGAAAACATGGCCATACAGAATACGCTGCTCGTCAGCGCCTTTGGCTCGGGCTGTCAGTACGTACTGCTTATGAATTTCATCTAAAAAACTGTTTTTCGTCAGCATGGTGAGGGTGGCAAAACTGCCAATCGCAGCAGCCAGCACTGGCAGGGTGATATGCCAGAAGTAATCTTTAATTTTGCCCCATGCAGATAGCTCGGAGAAATCGGGTGATGTTAGGCCGCGAAGAGGAAACCAATCTAGGTAAGTACCCCCAGCAAATACAACAATAAGGAGGATGGCGAATAAAAAACCTGGGATGGCGTAGCCCACGATTACTAGACCTGAGGTCCAGACATCAAAGCGAGATCCATGTCGTAGCGCTTTGCTGATACCTAACGGGATAGAAATGAGATAGACCAACAGCGTTGTCCATAAGCCCAGTGAAATAGACACGGGCAGGCGTTCGATCATTAGTTCAATGACAGGACGGTCGCGAAAAAAACTGGTGCCGAAATCGAAGGTGAGATAATCCACCATCATGCCGATAAATCGTTCGTGAGCGGGTTTGTCAAAGCCAAACTGCTGCTCTAACTGCTCAATAAAGCGCGGATCAATCCCTCGTGCACCTCGAGAATCATCGCTAACCTGCACATCCGCACCACCCATATCCAGGCGTGTGCTTGCCATAGCATCCGCTCCTTCAAAGCGGGCTAGCATTTGATCAATGGGGCCTCCGGGGGCCGCTTGAACGATCATGAAGTTAAGCAGCATGATGCCGAGCAGAGTCGGAATCATCAGTAGCAGTCGGCGTAAGGTGTAGCGTGCCACAGTGCGCTCCATGAGTAAGTGCAGGCCATGAAAAACGGCTAGCCAAGCGTTAGTGTAGATAAGCCATTAGTTAATAAGCAGTCTCAGGTTTTCAACGGCGACGATTACGACGCTGCAACGCTGCTTCACGTTCGGCATCTACCCACCAAGCGTCTAGATCCATGGCATAAGCTGGAAACGGCTCTGGATAGCCAAATTTATCCCACACGGCAATCCGTGTCTCGCCTGAATGATAATGAGGGATGACATAAAATCCCCAACGCAGTACTCGATCAAGCGCTTTTGCAATGGTGTCCAGCGTTTCGCGGTCGTTAGCACGAATGAGCTGCTCCACTAGTGCATCAACAGCAGGGTGGGCAAGGGCCATGCGATTACGACTTTGTGGCGCCTCTGCGGCAGCACTGGTCCAGTAGTCGCGCTGCTCATTACCAGGGTTGTTAGACTGCGGGAAGTGGCTGATGACCATATCGTAATCGTAGCTGCGTACCCGGTTAAGATACTGATTGATATCGACAATGCGTAGCGACGTTTGAACCCCAAGACGCGCCATATTGCGCAGCATGGGTTGCACAACACGCTCAAGTCCCGAGTCGTATAGCAGTACTTCTAGTGTAAGCGGTCGGCCTGTCTCGCTGTTCACTAGCACACCATTTTCTATGCGATAGCCAGCATCACGCAGCAGATCAAGCGCAAGCCGCAAACGCTCACGTAGGTCGGTAGGGTGTTCGATGGGCAGCGGGTCAGTGAATAGTCGTTCTGAATGATGGGAGTCAATCAACGCTTCACGGAACGGTTCGAGCAGCGCAAACTCTTCCTCTGACGGTGTTCCAATCGCTTCCATTTCAGAGTTTTGAAAGAAACTTTCCGTGCGCCGATAGGTATCATAGAAAATGTTAGTGTTAAGCCAGGGAAAATCGAACGTAAGGCTCAGTGCTTCTCGGACCCTTGGGTCTTGAAATTTTTCTTTACGTAAGTTGAAGACAAACGCCTGCATCATGGATGGGTTAACATCGGGTACAGTAATTCGCTTTATCAAACCGTCACGATAAGCTGGGAAATTATAGCCAATCGCCCAAGTGGCGGCGCGTGCATCTGTCCGATAGTCGGTAAGTCCTGCTTTGAAGGCTTCCCAAGCAATATCCCGGTCACGGTAATACTCGTACACAACACGGTCAATATTGTAACGGCCAACATTGACGGGTAAGTGCTTACCCCAATAGTTGTCATCTCGCTGATAGACAATGCGCCGCCCAGGATCTACTTCGCTAATGCGATAAGGCCCAGACCCCGGGTGAGCCTCTAAGGTGGGAGACGTGAAATCGCGCGGTTCCCAGTAGTGGCGAGGTAAAATAGGGAGTTGTGCAACAATCAGTGGCAACTCACGTGATTCTGTGTCGTTAAATTCAAAACGGACCAAATGATCGTTTAAGGCGACAACTCTCTCGACACCTGAATAGTAGCTGCTGTAGAAGGGGTTACCTTCTTCACGTAACAAATTTAGAGAGAATACTACGTCATAGGCAGTTACTGGTTCACCGTCCTGAAAGCGTGCCTCTGGACGCAAATCAAACTCTATCCACTGGCGATCTGGGGCTAAGCGAACGCCTTCAGCCAGCAGACCGTACAAACTGAAGGGCTCGCCAGGATTACTCGCCATCAGCGAGTCGTAAATCTGAAAAATGCCGGTAACAGGCGTGCCACGAATAATAAACGGGTTGGTAGAGTCGAAGCTGCCGCCCACAGCGGTATGTGTAATTGTTCCACCCTTGGGGGCGGAAGGGTTCACGTGGGGGAAGTAGGCAAAGTCGGGAGGAAGCTGTGGGCTATTGTAAAGAGATAGCCCGTGCACAGTCTCAACGGGTGTAGAAGTGTTGTTGTCGGCGACGTTTTCAGAAGCCAACAGCGACAGGCTTAGCAGCAAGCCGCTGGTTAACAAAAGTGCTTTGGTAAACAACACACTACGTAGCATTGGTAACTTCCTGTAACAACAAAGGCTTAGTAGTTGAGTCTTGGTAGTTGAGTCTTAGTAGCCTAGTCTTAATAACTGGATAACTGGCCTTAGAAACTGAGGCGCAGCTGATAAGACAATGTTATGGCGATGATAATAACTGAGACATAGCCACAAAAGACTAATAAAGACTACTTTTAAACCTAGTTAACAAAGCCTGGTTGGTTTCCCCCATGTTACCGTCCTGAAAGCGACAGCAGTTGGCCTGGCTTCAGAGCCTCTGGGCGTTCGATAGCATTCCATCTGATTAAGTCTTGCTGAGCGACATTATAGCGGGCTGCAATCACAGAAAGGTTATCGCCACTTTCAACGCGGTGAACGTCAGGCGTGTTGGTCGATGCTAATGAGGTGCTGCTTGATTGCGAAAGCTGAGCTAATACCTGAGTGTCAACTTCTTCAGGCACAAGTAACGTCTGCGCGCTGCGTGGGTCAAGGCTGCCATTTAGCAGGCCAGGGTTTAGCTCGGCCAGCGCGGTTTGGCTGACATCAAGAAGCTGAGAGGCTTGCGCTAGGCTAACTGGTTGCTCCAGCTGAACTTTGGCAAAAGCGGGATCAGGGTGAATGTCGGGCAGTGCAACGCCATACTGTTCTGGATCATTGATGATCGTCGCAATTGCTTTAAGTTTAGGAACATAATACATCGTTTCGTGGGGTAGGGATAGTTCCCAGTAGTCGCCTGCAAGGCCTTGGCCCTGAGCTTGGCGTTGCGCACGGTTAACGGTGCCAGCACCGGCGTTGTAAGCGGCCAGCGAGAGCATCAGGTCGCCCTCGTACCACTCATCAGCCTGCATTTCCAGGTAATCAAGCGCTGCTGCAGTAGACGTTACTACGTCTAAACGACCATCGTAATTGCCGTTGCGAACCAAGCCTAATGCATCTCCTGTACCTGGCATGAACTGCCAAAGCCCAGCGGCTCCTCGATGGCTTCGGGCGCTTGGATCGAAAGAACTCTCAACAAACGGAATCAGTGCAATTTCACCAGGAAGACCGCGTTCAGTTACTTGCTGGGTGATCCAAGCAAGCCAGGGCGTCGCGCGCTCAGTGATAGCGGCAATATTTTGCGGGCTGGAACGATAGTGCTCTATCCATTTATCGACACGTGCTTGCGCATCGGCAGGTAACTGTTTTTCCTGCCACTGGAAGCTGTCACGTAGTGTGCTCCACGCATCTTGGGGTTGCAGTTCTAGTGCTTCCCAGAAGTGATGCTGAAAGGCAGTGGGGCGGAAGTTGGGTGAAGCAGGCGCGTCCATAAGGGCGCTTTCAGATTGGTATGCTTCGGTAGTAGAGGCTTGAGAGCTGGCCGCTGCGGCTAAAAATAGGCTCACAATAACAGTGCTTCCAGCGCTTAGTAATAAGCGCTGGCGAATCGTTCGATAAGTCATAGTCGGTTCGTTTTACTCGATAGCGTTTTTAAAAACGGTTCTTCCACTCACGTAACGTGGAGAACGTGGCGAGATCATCATCATTGGCCCCTTGGGTACCTACTGCTTGACGCACACTATTGGTGCTCACACGCAAGTAGGGGTTGATCTTCAGCTCGCGTCCTATCGTGCTGGGTAAGGTAGGTCGGTCTAATGCCCGAGCCTTCTCACACTCCTGCAATGCATATTTAACGTCTTCGTTATCAGGGTCTGCAGCACGAGCAAAGGTTAGATTCGCTTGCGTATATTCATGCGCTGCAAAGACCAGCGTATCCTCTGGGAGTTCCGCTAATGTTTGAAGAGATGCAAACATTTGCTCTGGCGACCCTTCAAACAGCCGACCACATCCACCACAAAATAGGGTGTCGCCGCAGAAAAGTAGCGCAGGAATGCCTGGGGTGAAGTAGCTCACATGATCTAATGTATGCCCTGGCGTTGCTATAACTTCAAACAGACGGCCCATGATACGTACTTCATCGCCATGTCCTACCTGTTCATCAATGCCTTCAATGGTCGGGTTGGAGGGGCCAATCACCCGAGGCGAGAAGCGTTTAATCAGCTCTGAAAGGCCACCGGTATGATCATGATGATGGTGAGTGATTAAAATCGTATCAAGCGTTAAGGATTCTCGCTCAAGAAGCTCAATCACAGGCGTTGCTTCACCGGGATCCACCACGCAAACGCTTTGACTGGTATCCTGTCTTAATAGCCAAATGTAGTTATCGCTAAGTGCGGGAATCGGTGTCACGCTCATCATGGGCGAGATCCTTTGAAGTTCAAAATAGACGCTTAATGAAACGCTTTTCTGTGCGCCAATGCTGGCGCTCAAAACGTTAAAAAGCAGTTACTGTGGAGGGAAGCGCTGTTCATGTCAACTTCGTCAATGGCAACCCGGCTCGCCCAGCAGATGGCAGAAAGCCAAGCGTACTGGCAAACAGAAGCAGGCCGTTCGCTATGGGAAACGCAGCGAGCGTGTTTGGGGCCGCTGGTTGAAGGGCGCAAAGGTGGCCACAGTTTAGAGATGAGCATGGGGCCCACATTGATGACGATGTCGGCCATTCCGCATGTCATTCGCTGGTCGCCGACGAGAGCAGCGGCAGAGTCCTCGTCTACGTTAGTCTGTCCACCAGATCACCTTGCCTTACCAGATCGCAGTTTGGAGGTAGTGGTTATTCATCACTGGCTAGAGCATCTGTCAGACGCCCATCATGTCTTACAAGAAGCCGCTCGGGTAACATCAGACAATGGTGTGTTAGTGCTTTTTGGGTTTAATCCAATCGGATTGAACGGGTTAACCCAGCGTTGGCGTAAGCAGCAGGCAAACTACCCCTGGAGCGGCCAGTGGCGTACTGCTAGTCGTTTGCGTGACTGGTTGGCATTTGTCGATTTTGACGTGGAACGCGTAGACTATTGCTGCTTTCGGGGGCCGATGAGCACCACCTGTGGAGAGCGCTGGGAAGCATTGGGACGCAGGCACAATTTACCGTTGGGTGAAAGTTATATGATTCAAGCGCAGCGGCGGCAGCGTCATGCGCCGATAGAGCGTCTTAAATTTGGGTTGCGCGCACCGGTTACATCCTCCTCTTTGGGAGCCACACGAACCGGTGTTTCTGCGCGATACCACTCAGGTCAACGTCGTTTAGAAAAGGATAGTGAAAGTGAGTAAGCAAGCAACCGATGGGTTGCCTCGCGTTACGGTGTATACCGATGGGGCCTGCCGAGGAAATCCAGGCCCAGGCGGCTGGGGAGTTGTGCTGTCAAGCGGGCAGCACGAGAAGACATTAAAAGGCTTTGAAGCAGATACCACCAATAACCGCATGGAGTTAATAGCGGCGATTATGGCATTGCGTACCTTGAACAAGCCTTGTGAAGTAGCTCTCTGGACTGATTCTCAGTATGTGCGCCAGGGAATTACTCAATGGATTCACAATTGGATTAAGCGAGGCTGGAAGACAGCGGCCAAACAACCGGTTAAAAACGCTGAGCTTTGGAAGACTCTCCACGAGGAAACGCAGCGACATCGTGTCGAGTGGCATTGGGTGAAGGGGCATAGCGGGCACCCCGGCAATGAGCGCGCCGACGCGTTGGCCAACGAAGCTATTGATGAGCATAACAGGAGAGCAGCATGCGCCAAGTAATCTTGGATACTGAAACAACTGGTATTGACCCAAAAGATGGCCACCGATTAGTGGAAATTGGCGCCGTCGAAATGATCAACCGGCGGTTTACAGGGCGCTCCTATCATCAATATATCAATCCTGAACGGCATATTGATGCTGAAGTCGTGGCGGTTCACGGTATTGATGACGCCAAGGTGGCTAATGAGCCGGTGTTTGCCGATATAGCGGATGACTTCTGGGCATTTATAGCAGGGGCCGAGCTGGTGATTCATAACGCCCCCTTTGATGTGGGGTTTATTGATCATGAGTTAACCATGTTAAACCAGCGGCGACGGTCACCCGCATTAGGCCCTGTTAGTGAGCATTGCCGTATTCTTGATACGCTGGTGATGGCCCGTCAGATGCACCCCGGCCAGCGTAATAGCCTCGATGCGTTATGCAAGCGCTACGATATTGATAATGGCCATCGTGTGTTGCACGGCGCATTGCTTGATGCTGAGATCTTAGCCGACGTCTATCTGGCGATGACCGGCGGACAAACGGCGCTGACGCTTGATTCAGAATCATCGTCCGGTGAGCAGCAAAGTAATCAAGCCAATGAAGGGCTATCGGTAAAGCGTTTAGCGCTGACGCCAGGGCAGTTGAGGGTCGTCCGGCCTAGTGAAGAAGAGCGCGCAGCCCACCAAGCTAAGTGCCAAGCACATCAGTTACATTGGTTCGAGAGTGGTTTGACTGAAGGTAATCGTGGCGATGCTTAGACGTGAAATTCCCCATTATGCGCGAGAAGGTCGTGTTATTCGTGTGTCCCGAAGTCATCTAGCGCCAGCACCACTGGCTGAAAGCGGCGAGTTAACGCCGTTACAACCGACTCAACCATGGGATGAACGTATGCAGCCGCTGTGCTATTGGCACGATGAGCCGGTGGCGCTCTTTGTGGAAAGTAAGCCGGGTGAGGACTGGATAGATGGACGGCAGTGGCTAGGGGAGTTACCTGCTTCCTGGTTTAGCCTCCTATCGACGGCACTTCAAGTCGGTGCTTGGTTAGAGAACCATCGTTTTTGTGGGCGTTGTGGCGAGAAGGCCACCAAGTTGGAAGCTGAGTTTGCTATGCACTGCCATGCTTGCGGGCATCGCAACTATCCGCGTATTTCTCCCTGCATTATTACGCTAGTCACCAGTGGAGAGGCGATGTTGTTAGCACGAAGCCCAAGATTTCCACCCGGACGTTACTCGACGCTTGCGGGCTTTATTGAGCCTGGAGAGTCTGCTGAAGAAGCGGTGCATCGTGAGATATACGAAGAGGTAGGCGTGCATGTGGAAAAGCTTCGTTATCATCAAAGCCAAGCGTGGCCATTTCCGCATTCGCTAATGTTTGGTTTTTTTGCCGAAGCGACGACGCGGCGCATTCATATTGATGGTGTGGAAATTAGCGATGCCGCTTGGTTTTCGCCAAGGCAATTGCCTTCGCTGCCGCCACCGTACTCTATTTCACGTGAACTTATCGAAACACATCTCGCCCGCTGGCGGTAACAGCACGCGGGCGAGAATGGGCGTTATTTGCTGGGAAACAGGCTGGTCAGTTTAGTGGCCAGCATGACATTGCCAGTAGCTTTTAGCTTACCTGTCATGAAGGCTGTCATACCATTGATATCGCCACTCATAATGCCTTTTAGCGTATCTGTGGTCATGCTTAGGCTGACTGAGGGGTCATCATGTTCTCCTTCGTGTACACCTAGTGTTCCATCTTGAATATTCAGGTAATGGCTGCCTGCATCAGAAAAATGGAATTGAAACACCTCATTCATGCCCTTGGCGGCTTCTGGGCTGAAGCGGGATTGCAGCTTATCTAACGTATTCGATGACATAATAAATTCTCAAAAATTATTTGGTCGTTAGCCCAGCGTAGGCAAGGCGTTAGGTGAGGTTCTCACAATGCGACAAACGAGGTTATTTTAAACAAGTGTTTTAATCAAGCGAGTTTGTCAATCTTAATGACTTAAACCGTCATTTGGCAAAACGTTAATCGGTATAAACGTTTAAAAACAGTGACAGGAGAGAACGTATGAGTGAGTGGTTGATAGAGATAGGCACATTTTTGATACAAACCGTCTTGCTAATGGCGATCGTTGGCATGGTGCTGGCAATAGTGTTACGCAATAAAGAGAGTGAAGAACATAGCCTTAAACTGACCGTAGAGTCTCTCAACGACCAGCGACGCTCACGTGGCCGCAAACTGCGTGTTACCACCACCGAACATGGCGCGCGCAAAAAATTGGTAAAAGCGTTTCGCCAGGAAGAGAAGGCAAAACACAAAGCTGCTAAGCAAGGTAAAGGAAAAGCTCAGGCTGTCCAGAAGGTGTGGGTATTGGATTTTCACGGTGATCTTAAGGCATCACAAACTGAGAAATTTGCTCAGGAAGTGTCTGCCATTATTGATGTTGCCGCTGCGGAAGATGAAGTTGTTGTGCGATTAGAGTCAGCGGGCGGGCTTGTTCATGCCTATGGGTTAGCGGCAGCACAGCTAGATCGGCTTCAAACTGCAGGCTTAACTACCACCGTGTGCATCGACAAAGTTGCTGCTAGCGGTGGTTATATGATGGCGTGTACAGCTAACCATATCAAAGCTGCACCTTTTGCTGTGATTGGTTCTATTGGCGTGGTGGCGCAGGTGCCTAACATTCATCGACTACTGAAACGCAATGATATTGATGTTGAGCTACTGACAGCTGGTAAGTACAAACGGACCCTGACAGTGTTGGGGAAAAACACCGAAGAGGGCCGCGAAAAATTCATAGACGACTTAGAAAATACCCACCGGTTGTTTAAACAGTACGTTTCTCAACATCGGCCGGAAATGGATATTGATGCGTTAGCAACAGGCGAAATTTGGTATGGCAGTGAAGCATTAGAACAAAAGTTAACAGATAGCGTAGGCACCAGCGAAGCGTATTTGGTGGAGCGCATGGCACAGGCCCACGTGTATAGCGTGAGGCTTGAGCCACCAAAAACTTTCAGCCGCAAGGTCGGGTTGGCTGTATCAGCAGGTATTGAGCAAGCCATTGTGAAAGGACTTGGTTTAATCGAAGCGGCGGGTTGGCAGCGTCGATAGTGGTTAGCCAACATTAGCAACTTATGTTGATAAATGCATAACGGTTAAGCAGCGTAGTGATGCGCCAGGGTGTCAATAATTGCCTTGGCGCTTTCGCTGCTTAATGAGTAGTAAATAGTTTGCGATTCACGGCGGGTATCGACCAACTGATCGCGGCGCAAAATGGCTAAGTGTTGGCTTAATGCTGACTGGCTAAGCGCAAGTTCCTGGTTAATTTGAGTAACTGAGAGTTCTTTTTCAGCCAGAAGGCAGAGTATTTGAAGGCGTTTTTCATTTGCTAAGGCTTTCAACAGATTGGTACCCGCCTCAATGGCGTGACAATCATGTTCTAGCAAACGAGCAGCGGCGCTAGTAGAAGCAGACATGAGAATCTCCTTGCCCACGCTGTTATGACAGCGTTGTTATAGGTTTATTTAGGCATCGTCGCGTCGCGAGGATCAGTTGTTGAATGATCAGTAATTTAGCGGAGTTTGTCCAAACGCTGCTTTAACGATCTATCAATGGTAGTGAAGCTCTTTTTTGTCGACAATGTTGCTGGGCATATAGCGCTTTAGTCGCGATTTATCCCATAGTATGAGGGTATGAAGGCCATTTACTTTATAAAGTGTCAACAATTGGCTACTTTCACTGACACAATAAAAGGCATGTCGACCATGAGCCTCCAACAAAAGAGCTATCAAGAGACCTATCAGCAATCGATTGAGCATCCCGAAATGTTCTGGGCTGAGCAGGCCCAGCGTCTACCTTGGTACAAATTCCCCTCCACCATCCTTAGCTACGACGATCAGCAGCATGCGCGTTGGTTTGGAGATGGCGAGTTAAATATTTGTTATGCGGCGATTGATTATCACGTAGAACAAGGCAGGGGCGAGCAGCCAGCCATTTTCTGGGACTCTCCCGTTACTCAATCGAAACAAACCATTACTTATCAGGCGCTGCGTGATCGCGTTGCGCACTTTGCTGGTGGGCTTTCTCGTCTGGGTGTGACGAAAGGCGACCGAGTCGTCATTTATATGCCGATGGTGCCAGAGGCGCTCATTGCCATGTATGCCTGTGCTCGCTTGGGGGCAGTACATTCGGTGGTTTTTGGTGGATTCGCACCCCACGAGCTAGCTGTGCGTATTGAGGATGCTGAGCCAAAAGTAGTGATCGCCGCTTCTTGTGGCATTGAAGTAGATAAAGTCCTTCCCTATAAGCCTATTGTTGACCAGGCTATTGCGCTTAGTAGTTTTAAGCCGGATGCCTGTGTTGTTTTTCAGCGTGATGCTCATCGCGCGGAACTTCACGAAGGCGATCATGATTGGCAGGCGTTGGTAGCGGATGCTCCTTTTGCTGATTGTGTGCCCGTAAAAGCGACCGACCCACTTTATGTTCTATATACCTCTGGGACGACCGGTAAACCTAAGGGGGTAATGCGCGATACCGGTGGCTATGCCGTGGCGTTAGCCTACTCAATGGAAGCAATTTATGCCTTAAATCCTGGCGATGTGATGTTCACAGCGTCAGATGTAGGTTGGGTGGTAGGGCACTCTTATATTGTGTATGCGCCGCTATTAAGAGGGTGTACTACTGTAGTGTACGAGGGAAAACCTGTTAGAACACCGGATGCTGGTGGTTTTTGGCGGTTAATTGACGAGTACAAAGTAAAAAGCTTTTTCACTGCCCCTACGGCCTTCCGGGCGATCAAAAAAGAGGATCCTGATGCGAAGCTCTTGGCTAATTATGACATCAGCAGCCTTGAGCACTTATATGTAGCAGGCGAGCGTTTAGATCCTCCAACCTTTCATTGGCTTGATGATTTGTTAGATGTGCCGGTGATTGATCATTGGTGGCAAACAGAAACGGGCTGGCCGATTGCGGCAAACTTGCCTGGTATTGAATCTGCGCCTACTAAAGCGGGCTCGGCTACTTTTCCAGTACCTGGCTTTAATGTACAAATTTTGGATCGTGATGGTGAAGAAACAGCGTCAATGCATCAGGGCAGTGTGGTTATAAAACAACCACTTCCACCTGGCTGTCTCACTGGTATTTGGCGTGATCCTCAGCGTTTTCATAGTGCCTATATGGCTGCCTATCCAGGTTATTATCTCACTGGCGATGGTGGCTACTTTGATGAAGAGGGGTATTTGTTCATCATGGGTAGAACCGATGACGTGATCAACGTTGCTGGGCATCGTCTTTCTACCGGCGAAATGGAAGAGATCGTCGGTGCGCACCCTGCAGTGGCTGAGTGTGCTGTGATTGGTATTCATGATGAGCTAAAAGGTCAACTGCCTATTGGGCTGGTGATTACCAAAGATGGTTTCGATGGCGATGAAGCGATGCTGGAAGAAGAGCTTATCAGCCGCGTGCGAGAACACATTGGGCCAATTGCTTGCTTTAAGCAGGTGTTGGTCGTCAATCGATTGCCTAAAACCCGTTCTGGTAAAATATTGCGTAAGTTGCTGCGTAATATTGCTGACGGTAAATCGTTCGGTATTCCTTCAACTATTGATGATCCGACCAGCTTAGAAGATGTGCATGCCGCGATGCGTGATCGCTCTGTCGGGGCAGCGGATCAAGCTAAGTCGCTAGACGCTTAGTTTAAAACATAGCTAATAGCGTGATGAATGGAGTCGCCCAGGCAGGTGGGCGACTTTAATTACCCAACGGAAGGCGTATAATGCGCGCCCCAGTGGCGTTAACCGCGCTTAAATGAGGGTTCCCTAACCCCTCGGACTTGCAAAAAAAGGCCAACCTGCATGTTTGCATTAACCGACACCCAGCACCGCCGTTGCCTCCTGGTAATGGTTGCATTTCATATTGGTATAATTGCCGCCAGTAATTATCTGGTTCAGTTGCCATTTACCTTGTTTGGTTTTCATACCACTTGGGGCGCGTTCAGTTTCCCCTTTATTTTCCTGGCAACTGACTTAACGGTTCGTTTGTTCGGTAAAGGGCCTGCTCGCTCCATTATATTGCGCGTTATGTTTCCAGCGCTGGTGATTTCCTACGTTGTTTCGGTAATTTTTCCGCGGGGAAGTTTTGCCGGTATCGAAGCCTTAGGTGAGTGGAACTTATTTGTTGCCCGTATTGCGTTAGCTAGCTTCCTTGCTTACGTGCTAGGCCAGTTACTCGATGTTCAAGTGTTTGATCGGCTGCGTCAGTGGGCGTGGTGGGTAGCTCCCGTGTGTTCTACCGTGCTAGGCAACCTAGCGGATACGTTTGCTTTCTTTTCTACCGCGTTTTACAACAGTCCAGACCCTTTTATGGCGGAACATTGGGTAGAAATAGCAGTGGTTGACTACGCCATTAAGCTCGGCATTAGTCTCTTGTTCTTCCTGCCATTATATGGCTTGTTGCTCGCGTGGTTAACGCGTCGACTAGTGGTGTGGACAGGGCAAACTGACGCATCGCCCCGGACCGCATAATGGCTAGGTTGAGCGACCAAGCATAAAAATCAAGCGTAACGACTGAGGAGCCTGCATGACTGATGATGCCCGTGTTGATCTTTATATTATCGATTTGCCCGACGAATCAGGTAGCGACGATCAACTACCTATTGTGGTGATCCACGGTTTATTGGGTAGTGCCGATAACTGGCGTTCGCATTTAAAGGTTTGGCAGCGCAGTAGGCGGGTCATTGCTGTGGATCTTCGTAACCACGGCCGTTCACCTCATGCAGAAGGTATGAGCTATACCGCTATGAGCCAAGATGTGTTGGCGGCGCTCGATAAGCTTGGGATCGAACGCGCGCATGTACTGGGTCACTCCATGGGCGGGAAGGTGGCTATTACGCTGGCGCGTATGAACCCTGAACGCTGTGCGTCACTGATGGTGGCAGATATCGCCCCGGTAGCTTATCAGCATGGCCACGACGATGTATTTGCTGCACTCGAACGGGTAAAAGCGGGTAAGCCCACTAATCGCCGTGAAGCTGACGCCTTGTTGGCTGAGCATGTCGACTCCCGTCCAACTCGACTGTTTCTTGCCACCAATTTAGTGCGCAATGAGCAAGGTGAGATGGAGGTGCGGGTTGGGTTAGATGAAATTCAACGTGGTTATGAAGCGATTATTGGCAAACCTGATGGTGACCGCGCTTTTGAAGGGCCGACACTGGTACTTAAAGGCGCTGATTCGCACTACGTGGCTGATGATATGTTGCCAGCGCTGCGCGAAGTACTGCCCCGCGCAAGAGTAGTGGCACTTAAAAACGCTGGGCATTGGCTTCACGCTGATCAGCCAGAGGCGTTTCAGCAAGCCGTTGATACGTTTATTGCTGCCCACTCGTAGCGGGGGCAGGCAAAGTTAGAGCGGCGATATTGTCAGGTTGTGTCGCTCTGGTTCACGTAAAAAGCGGTTTAGAATGCGATAGGTATCTACATCAAATTTGGCAGCGACGCCTTTTAGCCCAAGGGCACGCTGTTTGGTTGTGGCGCTGCCTAAATAGCACCAGTGGTCGATTACATGATGGCTGGTTGGGCCGTTTTTACGGCTTTTCTCGCGAATAATAATGCGGCCTGGCCAAGGCCATGTGTTGACTTGAAAAGATGCTAGTGCTTCTTGGGCGCGCTGTGAGTGGCTTTCAAGGGGCTCCTGTCCACAGCAGGCGCCTCTACATTTGCCTAACTGGTTAGCAAAACACCGTCCTGTTCCTTTATCTATTCCTAGCACTTGCGGGCAAAGCTGATGTGTTTCGGCAATACTGCGTAGCGCAGCTTTAGCTTCTTTGGCGCTGCGAAACAGCCCAAACAGCTTTCCCGACTGAGGCTGGCTGATCGCCTTGCCGCTGACCAGCGTTGGGCAAGGTTGGTCAGTTGGCCAGTACCATGTTTTTAAATGCCCCTGACGGCGCAGTTGGCGATTCATAATCGGCATCAGCTCTTTAACCAGTTCAGCTTCTCTTAGCTGGGCGCTTAAGTCGCCAGGGGTTTCCTCCCATTCAATATGCTGTATTTGCTGGACAAGGCGCATTTCTTTGTCGTCTTGGTGGTCGCGTTGGAAATGGCCAAGAACTCGGCTGCGTAAATTAATGCTTTTGCCAACGTACAGCGGAAGGCGGTTGTGGCCATAAAACAAATAAACCCCAGGCGAGGCAGGCAGCCCAGTTAGCTGTTCGCTGGCTAAGTGGGCGGGTAGGCTGCGGTGGCGTTGTTCATCAGCAAGGGCGGCTTGCCAACTGGCAGCGTCAAATTGCTGCTGCCAGACTTTCCACAGCTGCCAAAGGGCAGTGGCATCATCCTCTGCTCGGTGCTGGCGGGCTTGATGAATATTGAAGTGAGCCAATAAGCTTCGGAGATTGTGCTTAGGCAGTTCAGGCATTAAACGGCGGGAAATGCGCAGTGTGCAGCGCAGCTGCGGCTGGTAGTTGATACCGACACGTTTGAATTCGTTGCGCAAAAAGCTGGCGTCAAATCGCGCATTGTGGGCTACCAAGCAATCTTCACCAAGCCATTCGCGCAAGCTGGGAGCAATGGTATAAAACGAGGGTGCATCAATTAGCATGTCATCATAAATGCCGGTGAGTTGGCAGATGTGAGAGGGCACGCTAGTGCCAGGATTAATCAGGCTGACCCAGCGATCCGTTATGTGACCGTTCACTACCTTGAAGGCCGCAATTTCGGTTATTCGATCCCTCGTCGCACGAGTGCCTGTTGTCTCGATATCAATAAAAATCAGCGGCATATTTCTCATTGTGCATATGCATTGTGCTTTCGTCAGCGTATATCGATCAACGCATGGGGGTTAACGGCCAGTCGTGATATCGGCAGTGCCGTTTCGGTAATACCTGACTGTTGAAGATAGCGCTCGAAAGCTGCATAACGCCGGGCATCAAGTGCTGCCGGACTAATGGCTATACGTCGCATTAGATCGTCCCAGGCGGCTTCGTTAATTGCATTATCCAGTACAGGGTGGCTGCTAATTAGCAGTGACCACGCGGCTTCTGGGTTTTCAATAATCCAATTGCTGGCTTCTTCCAGGGCAATAAGTACCCTTGACCAAGTGGCTGCTCGTCTTGTGACTGTGTCGCTATTTGCCAGCAGTATCAAGCCGTCATGACGTGGCACATCAATATCGTGATAACGCACGGTGTGGGTGACAATGCCCTCTGACGCCAGTTGTTGTGGCAGCGTGAGATAAAAGCCATCGGCAATGGCATTAACGCGCCCTTCGCGTAGGGCACTGGCAGCATCGAAATGGACACTTTCAGGCGGGTTAAAATCGTCGATTTGGCGAAGTGAGGTAGGCACCAGTTGATCCACTAGCACATCACGCCCTTCGCGGGTAGAAAAGCCATAGTGCAAGCCTGCAAGTTGGTCGGTAGTTTCGTTTGTTGGGACATCTCCCGCCACGATGACAGCATTTAGCGGTGTCTCAATCAGCGTTCCTATGCGGGTAATAGCAGCGCCATCGTGAGCGTGTAAATGCAACAACGGCTGGCGCGTTAACGCCAGATCGACCTCTCCCGCAGTCAATAGCTTGATCGCAATGGAGGGGTCTGCAGGCGTTAATAATTCAAGCTCGAGACCTTGGGCAGCAAACAAACCGCGCTGCTTTGCCACAATTAAGGCAGCGTGTTGCGGGCTAACATACCAATCTAGCATTAAAAGGAGCTGCTTTAAGGGCGGTGGGTCCAATGGCGGAGGTGGTGCAAGAGCCATACTGGGCGCCTCTTCCTGTTGTTCTCCTTGTTCGCCCATTTCCGCTGCTGTTTCATTGTCAGAGTGTGTCCACAGCTCAGGGGGCAGAGATATTTCGCCATCAAGCGTTAATGGTTCACTGTTATTAACCGACTCGTTTTCTGTGTTTGCGTAAGTGGCTGAAATTGAAAATAATAAAAAGAAGCTCAATGTAATAAATACTAGTGAACGGACACGCCAAAAAGCGTTCAACATAACCTTAACTCCCCATGGTATGACGGCGGAGTTTAGCGTTGAGGTGAAGGATCTGGCTAGCCCCCGTAAGCGACAAGCCTAACAAGCTCAGTAAATTTTACGGTGGCATGCAATAATAGAACGGCATTGATGGTGAGATGGAGAGACATGGACGCAATTTACACGTTCTTCTTAGTAGGCGGTTCCTTGATGGCGCTCAGTATTCTTGCGAGTCGCCTTTCCTCCATGATGGGTGTTCCGCTACTACTGATTTTCCTAGGGCTTGGCATGCTAGCGGGGGAAGAGGGCCTGCTAGGAGTCGAGTTTGACGATTACTCCATGGCGTTCACGATTGGTCATCTGGCGCTTGCCATGATTTTGCTAGATGGCGGCCTTCGTACCCGATTAAAAACCTTTCGCGTCGGCTTTAGGCCAGCACTCTCATTAGCCACCTTTGGCGTCTTTATCACCAGCGCTATTGTTGGTGTTATTGCTATGTGGGTGTTTGATCTCTCTTTAGCGCAAGGGTTACTTGTTGGTGCGATTGTCGGTTCTACCGATGCTGCAGCCGTGTTCTCAATGTTGAGTGGCCGTGGGGTCAACCTTAACGAGCGGGTAGGGGCCACGCTCGAAATTGAATCGGGTACCAACGACCCGATGGCTATTTTCCTTACGCTGATGTTGGTCGAACTGTTGGTTGGTGATATTGGTGGCATTGCTGAAACACTGCTGTTCTTCATTTCCCAGTTTGGTATTGGTTTAGTGGTTGGTATTGGCGGTGGCTGGATAAGCGCTAAGCTGCTGCGTTGGTTAGATCTAGCCCCCGGTCTTTATGCCATGCTAGCGCTGGCGCTTGGGTTTAGCGTATTTGGATTAACCAGTGTGCTTGGTGGCAGCGGCTTCCTGGCAATTTATTTAGCAGGGTTGATGATTGGTAATCAGCCTGGGCGGCACCTTAACTTTATTCTTCCGGTACACGATGGATTGGCCTGGTTGAGCCAGATTGGTTTATTCCTGGTGTTGGGCTTACTCGTTACGCCAAGCCAGCTCTGGGAAGTGGCCTTGCCAGCAGGGCTAGTCGCGCTAGCTCTGATTTTTGTTGCACGGCCGCTGGCGGTATTGATCACCATTAAGCCGTTTTTCAAATTCCGCTGGCGAGAGACTTTCTTTATTGCCTGGGTTGGCTTGCGCGGTGCGGTGCCTATCGTGCTGGCTATCTTCCCCTTAATCGGCGGGGTAGAGAATGCGTCGTTGTACTTTAACGTGGCGTTCGCGGTGGTACTTATGTCGCTGCTTATCCAGGGCGGCTCGCTAACCTTTATGGCGCGGTGGTTAAAAGTAGAAGTGCCTATAGGCACGACGCCAAATCGCCGAGGTCCTCTTGGCATACTGCCAGATAACGATTTTGAGATGTTTGTCTATGTGGTCGAAAATGAAGACTTAGAAGACGTTCCCATTCGGCTACTGCGTTTCCCCTCAGGCGCGTTGATTTCGGCACTATTTCGCAACCACGTTATGCTCCACCCGAAAGGAAGCACGCGACTGAAGTTAAATGACGTCATTTGCGTTATTGGCCGTACTGAAGATCTCGTCGCGCTTAATCGCTTATTCAATGGAGATGCAAAGCTCAAACAAGAGCGAGCCTTCTTCGGCACCTTCACTTTAGATGGCGAGGCGAAAATGCAAGATATTGCCCAAGCCTATGGTTTAACCTTAAGCCCAGGCGAGCAAGACATGACGCTTGCAGAATTTATCTCGCTACGTGTCGGCGGTCACCCTGTGGTTGGTGACGATGTCGACTGGCATGGCATTCACTGGGTGGTAAGTGAAATGGAAGGCGGGAACATTACCCGTGTCGGCTTAAGGCTCTACTAATTAACCGTAAAGGCGTTGACTTCCAAGGGAAAGCTGTTATTATACGCACCCATAAGCCGGAGGGATGGCAGAGCGGTTGAATGCACCGGTCTTGAAAACCGGCATAGGTTAATAGCCTATCCAGGGTTCGAATCCCTGTCCCTCCGCCAAGTATTACGAATAAGCCGCTGATTTCAGCGGCTTTTTTGTGTCTGTAATTTAGTCAGCCCATACCTCAGCCCATACTTTGGTTTTGGCTTTCACTGAATAGAAACAAACCTCTCTGGACGCTCTCTCTTCGTAAGTCGTTTTTTGATACTCACCTCCATGGCTCAACTCCCTCAAAAGCTTCACTGATGCACGCTCGTGAGGGCGAGGTGACAGCCTCTCTTCTTTCAGATAATGTCCTCTGAAGAGTTTTGAATGGTAGCCACTGGCTGGTAACGACCCAAAGCGGTCAATTGATTAAAGCTAATGTAACACCACTTAATCTATCCAAGAACTAAAGTCGACCATTCAGGCTACCCTCTCAAACCCCAAGTATAAGACCAGGTAGTGTCTAAAAAACCCGGGGCGATTCACCCTTCAGCTAGGATGTTTGAATAGGCGAATCTGTATGATTGACTCAGGCGATAAATGTCGTCTTAAACGGCGTAATGGTACGCCAGATGCGGGGGTAAGATCACCCTGCCTAAAGTAGTGGATTGATATGTCGAAGTTATGAAACCCGAAGGGTAGCACTAGACGCTAGGTGCAATGCAGCAGGTTTGCTGCTAAGATATAGCCCGTTTTTGCACTACTCTTTCTTTTTCCCAGCTGTAAAAGAATCTCTGCCAATGACTGTATTTACACATCATTTTTTAGGGTTGATGACTCCACCCTAGCTCCAAGCCCCCCCCTGAGGTGCTGATAGCGCTTCCACTGTGCTGTCATCGCTTTCTGGTACTTAAGCCTGCAGTACCTGATTTTCTGGTACATGAACGTAGCCGTACCTAACGCTAGCTTTTCACTATTTAAAAACTACAAGCTGATTACCCCAGCGTGCCAATGTGTTGGCGGTGCTTCCTATTGTTGGCTGCGCTGTTAGCCCGTTTTTGGCTTATCGTTATCCCACAATCATGGACCCCTCGCATGTACGAAAAGTTTAAACAATCTTGGCTCTCTAACCTCAAGGGCGACACCCTTGCGGGGATTGTCGTTGCGCTAGCGCTAATACCTGAAGCCATTGCGTTCTCAATTATTGCCGGTGTTGACCCCAAGGTCGGCCTGTACGCCTCGTTCGCTATCTGTGTGATTATCGCCTTTACCGGCGGTCGCTCTGGCATGGTGTCGGCAGCAACCGGCGCCATGGCACTTTTGATGATTACCCTGGTGAAAGAACACGGGTTGGAATACCTGCTAGCCACTACAATTTTAACTGGTGTGCTGCAAATTATTGCAGGTTATCTAAAGCTTGCTGAGCTGATGCGCTTTGTGTCGCGCTCGGTGGTGACTGGCTTCGTTAACGCGCTGGCCATCCTGATTTTTATGGCTCAGTTGCCCGAGTTAACTGACGTTACCTGGCACGTTTATGCCATGACCCTGGCTGGCTTAGCCATCATTTATGGCTTCCCCTATGTACCGGTGATAGGTAAAGCCATTCCTTCGCCACTGGTATGTATTGTCGTTCTCACCGTCGTGTACATGATGACCGGCATGGAAATTCGCAGCGTTGGTGATATGGGTGAACTGCCCGATAGCCTACCGATGTTCTTGTGGCCTGATGTGCCGCTGAACCTCGAAACGTTGATGATCATTCTGCCAACAGCGCTGATGCTGACTGTGGTGGGTCTGCTGGAGTCGATGATGACCGCAACGATCATCGATGATCTCACTGATACCAAAAGCGATAAGAACCGTGAGTGTAAAGGTCAGGGCATTGCCAATATTGGTTCAGGCCTCATTGGTGGTATGGCGGGGTGCGCCATGATAGGCCAGTCAGTGATCAACATTAAATCGGGCGGTCGTCGTCGTACCTCTACCTTGATTGCCGGTATATCACTACTACTGATGGTGGTGTTCTTGGCGGATTGGGTATCTCAGATTCCCATGGCGGCATTGGTTGCGGTAATGATCATGGTGGCGATCGGCACGTTTAGCTGGGAATCGATTCGCGACCTGAAAAAGCACCCCATGAGTACCAATTTCGTCATGGTGGCGACGGTTATCGTGACCGTAGGTACTCACAACTTGGCAATAGGCGTCTTTGTTGGTGTGCTATTGGCGGCGATGTTCTTTGCTAACAAAGTCGGCAACATTATGTATATCGGCTCTAAAGAAATCGAACCGGGTAAAGAGCGTGAATATGAAGTCGTCGGTCAGGTTTTTTTTGCCTCATCCGAGCGCTTTATAGGTGCGTTCGACTTCAAAGAGAGTATCGATAAAGTCACCATCAACCTTTCCCGCGCGCACTTCTGGGACATTACTGCCGTACAGGCGCTGGATCGCGTGGTGATTAAATTCCGCCGTGAAGGTACCGAGGTGGAAATGATCGGTTTGAGCGAAGCCAGCGCGACCGTGGTGGATCGCTATGCGGTTCATAACGACCCCGAAGCAGTTGAAAAACTGATGGGCGGCCACTAACCAATGAAGGAGAGCGATATGACTGATCAAGTATTAGCCGCGATTGACGGCTCCCAGTATGCAGAAGGCGTCTGCGATTACGCCGCCTGGGCAAGCTTGGCCATGGATGCACCGTTAACCTTTGTGCATGTGGTCGACAACCATTCTGAAATACCCGAAGAGCAGAATCTTTCCGGCAACCTGCGATTCGGTGCCCGCGAACGGTTAATGAAAGAGCTTTCCGACCTTGATGAGCAGCGCGCCAAGGTGAATCGCGAGCAGGGCAAGCTAATGCTGGAGGCGGCCAAAGAACGGGCGATAAAGGATGGGGTCAGCGACCCCATCACTCGCCAGCTCAACGGTACCCTAGTTGAAACGTTAGTAGAGCTTGAAAAAGACGTGCGATTGCTGGTGGTGGGTAAGCGCGGTGAAACCGCTCACCAGGCCAGTGGCCATCTTGGCTCTAACCTTGAGCGGGTAGTGCGTGAGATGCACCGCCCGATCCTGATGGTGCCGAAAACCTTCAAGCGGCCTGAAAAAATATTGATGGCCTTTGACGGCAGTAAAACAGCCCGTAAAGGCGTCGAGATGCTGGCCCGTTCACCGCTCTTCGTAGGCACCGAGTGCCATGTGCTGATCATCGGTGCAGAAACGGCTGAACGCCGCTCTGAGCTTGAATGGGCGTTAAGCACGTTGCGTGAAGCGGGCCACCAAGCCGAAGGCGCTATTCGTGCTGGCGAGGTAGACGAAGCGCTACAAGCCTACGAAAAAGAGCACATCATTGACCTGCTGGTGATGGGCGCCTACGGGCATTCCCGTATTCGCCACTTACTGGTAGGTAGTACAACCACGGCCATGCTACGTGGTAGCCGCATACCGGTGCTGATTTTGCGCTGAGTTTTGGTAAGAGCAACAGCGCATAAATATTTAGCTCGCATTGCGACTTGTTACCCGCAGCCGGCCCTCGCTTCTTGAGTGAGCCGGCTTTTTTGTTCTAAGGAGAGGCTAATGAAGACTTGGCAGCTCAATAAAACGGAGATATCGGTTCACCAGACGGACGTACCTTTATTGCTAGAAAATGCGTATGCAAAACCTGCTACCCAAGAGCATATAAAAGCCTTGGGCAGCGGAGTGATTGGTGAAGCTTGGATGGTCTCGCAACCTTTTCAGGAAGGGCCAACGATGATTAAATTTGCACCACCCCAAAGTAGTGATGGTGATACTAAAACGCTGGCTTTATGGGCCAAGTGCTACCGTAAAATTATTATTGTGTCAGAGCGAGAAGAGCTTACTACGCTCTCTATTCCTCTACCCGGCGCCAACCCCCATGTTCAAGGCGTTGAAGAGGCAGTACGGGAAGCTGTCTTCGCATTGAGTGATCAACTGCAACACTCGAAACATCTGCAACACTTACACCTTTATGCTTCCGATGAAGAGAGCGTATGGGCATTATTCAACTCAACGTCCTAATCTAGCCGTCTGGGTATTAGGCCGCTTGAAATTGATGGCTTTCTAGCTCTTCGATAAACGGCGAGGGCTGATCGTGGTAAGTAAGGTCAAGCTGATGCATTGCCCGTGTACAGGCCACGTAGAGTAAGTTGCGCTCCATATCCGTTGCGTAATGGGTGGCCGTTACCTCGGGCACAATAACACGGTCAAATTCCAAGCCCTTCGCCATATGGGCGGTACAGATAATAATGCCCTGTCCAAACGCGGTGCTTTGTTCAGTGAGCAACTGTATCTTATCGAATTGTCCTTCTAACGCTTTAAAAACAAGGCTGGCCTGCTTTTGGGTTTTGCACACAATACCCAAGGTATTATGTGTTGAGGCTGCAAACTCTTGGGCTAGCTGCTGAATGGCTGTGTGCGACTGCTTGCGTGAGGCGCAGCGGTGAATAGCAGGCGATTTGCCATGACGCTCAATCGGCTCTAAATCGGGGTTATAGGCGATATGCTGGGCGAAGCGAGTTATTTCAATACTGGAGCGGTAGCTTTTGTTGAGTGTCACGTACATGGATTGACGCAGCACTTGGCGTATCTGCTCGGCTTTCGAGGCGCTATAAGGGTTAACCGATTGGTAGCTATCGCCTAGCACGGTTTTTTTGCAACGAAACAGCTGGCCGATAACCGCGTACTGTACGGGGGTATAGTCCTGCATTTCATCGATTAATAGATGCTTGGCATTCCGCCACCGTGAATGGACTCCCTCCAAGCGCATCTTTAAATAGATCAGCGGGAATACGTCGGCGTACTCAAGCCGCCCCCTGGAAGCTGTCTTGAACAGTTCGGGGTTACCCAGCCAGGTGTAAAACGCCTTGTAGGTTTCGCGCAGGGTTTTCTGCTGCAGCATGCCCTTAATAGTGGCTTTGAGTGTCTTGCGCTCGTCAGGCGCTAAATCATAATTATATTGATTGCCAATTTTCTGCTCTATTTCCCAGCTCACCTGTTTTAGGCGCTCATTGGTAGGTAGGTTGCGATGCTTTTTAAACACTTCTTCCAGTAGCCAGCCAGGCACTAATCGCCGAGCAATCCAAATATCCTTAGCCTTAAAGCGTTTCGCTTCTACGTCGGCCGCGTAACGATCAAGCTCTTTAAGAAACTCGGGTGAGGCTTTGAAATGCAGGCGCGCCTTCATAGCCTCGTCGTTCTTTTCCAGTAGCGCCGTGGTTTGTTCAAAAAATGTTTCAAACCGGTACTGGCTGTCGAGCAACTCGTCAGCCAGTGTTTCCATACCCACTTGATTTACGGTCTCTTCGCCTAGCTCGGGCAGCACGTTGGCGATGTAGTCGGAAAAGACCTGGTTGGGCGAGATAATTAAGATATCTTCTGAGGTGAGGGTGTCTTTAAATCGATAAAGCAGAAAAGCAATCCGGTGCAGCGCAATCGAGGTCTTTCCAGAGCCCGCCACGCCTTGAATAATCAGAGTGTGGGCTTCGTCGTTACGGATAATCGCATTTTGATCACGCTGAATGGTGGCAACGATGTTCTTCATCGTGTCGTCAGACGCTTGGCTCAGCGTGTCCTGGAGTACATCATCGACCACGTGAACATCGCTATCGATCATCAGTTCAATGCTGGCTTTCTTTATTCTGAACTGTCGCTTAAGAGTAATGTGGCCGCTAATCTCGCCTCTCGGGCTATGATAGCTGGCGGGGCCTGTTTCGTAATCGTAAAAAAGTGATGCAATGGGCGCACGCCAATCATGTATACGGCTTTGACCGGCCAGATCGTCGTAAAAGTGGTGGATGCCGATATAAATGGGGGCGGGAGTCGCTTCAGAGGCGCCCCGCTGGGCAAAATCGAAGCGACCAAAATAGGGTGAGTGCCTGAGCTTTTCGAGTTTATGGCGGCGTGCCAAGGCATTGTCGCCAGTCATCACCGCTTGCTCAATTGACTCGCGAGCGGAGATTTTCTCGATGTGATCCATCTCATCCCGGCTTGTCCATAAATACTCTTTCTGGGCCTGTATGTCCTCTGCATAAGCCGCTAGACGTTGGTTAATGTCTTCTATGTTTAGATCAATGCGTTCAAGGGTGTGCATTAACTGTCGGTGTTCAGCGTCGCGTTGAGAGATGTTGGTTTTGGTATCCATAGTGCCTGTTAAATGGGGAGTATTTACTTCTTAACGTCTTGTAAAGAAAGACTTAATTCAAAAAGCATTTATTTCGCGGGTAGTGTGAAACGTAAGCTCTGGCCATCTTTCAATAGTAATGTCCAGTGCTGCGCGAGTAGGGGGCATAAAGGCCAGGGCGCCCGCTGCGTCGTAGGCTAATCGTACAGAGCTAGTTTGGGTAAATCGCTTTAGCTGGTGTATATCCTCACTCGATACCCAGAGCGCTTTATGCACTGGCACGCTTTCAAAGGTAGCGTCTATGTTGTATTCCGTAAGTAAGCGATGAGCGACGGTTTCAAACTGTAGCTGCCCAACAGCGCCCATAATCATCCCGGTCTTTTCTAGCGGTTCGAATACCTGGATAGTGCCTTCTTCACCTAGCTCTTTAAGCGCTTTGTTTAACTGCTTTGAACGGAGTGGATCGTTTAGACGCGCCGTTTTGAAAATTTCAGGTGAAAAGTGAGGGATGCCTGCCATGGCCAATAGCTCGCCTTCACTTAGCACATCGCCAATACGCAGCTTGCCGTGGTTGGGGATGCCAATAATGTCACCTGCATAGGCGGTGGTAAGGTGTGCGCGTTCTTGAGCCATAAAGGTAATAGCGTGGTCGAGTCGAATAGGCTTGGCACTTCGCGCGTGGTTAACTTTTAATCCCTGCCGATAGACGCCGGAGCATATACGTAAGAACGCAATTCGGTCGCGATGTTGCGGATTCATATTGGCTTGAATCTTAAACACGATACCTGAAAATTGTTTCCCATCAGGATAGACGGTTGTTTCTTTCGCTTCTCTAGGACGTGGAGAAGGTGCCCACTGGGTAAGCGCCTCTAGAATATCGCGCACGCCGAAGTTGTTAATCGCTGAACCGAAAAATACCGGCGATAAGTCACCTGCTAGAAAAGCTTCCTGGTTAAAAGGATCAGCTGCTTCTTGAACAATTTCCAACTCCTCTTTGAAAGTGGCGTGGGCAATTGGAAAATTCTTGGTGAGGTAAGGATCATCCACGCTTTCTAGCACTTCCACTGCCTGATGAGCAGTGTTATCGCCTGGGGTGAATTTAAGCATGTGGTGGCGACGCAAGTCGAAGACACCTGCAAATTCTTTTCCCATGCCTACAGGCCAAGTAATGGGGGCACAGGTGATACCTAGAATTTGCTCAATTTCATCAATGACGTCTAATGGTTCACGAACTTCACGATCCATTTTATTGATAAAGGTGATAATCGGGGTTTTACGCTGACGACAAACTTCTAATAATTTTATGGTTTGTGCTTCTACCCCTTTAGCCGCGTCAATGACCATTAATGCGGCATCTACAGCGGTTAGCACGCGGTATGTATCTTCGGAAAAATCCTTGTGGCCTGGCGTATCGAGCAGATTAATTACACACCCTTCGTGCTCAAACTGCATGACAGAGCTTGCTACTGAAATACCCCGCTGCTTCTCCACTTCCATCCAGTCGGAGGTGGCAAACTGCTGGCTCTTTTTGGCTTTTACGGTACCCGCTGTACGGATTGCGCCACCGTACATCAATAGCTTTTCGGTTAAGGTGGTTTTGCCCGCATCAGGGTGCGAAATGATGGCGAAGGTACGACGACGTTTTACTTCTTGTTCAATGGGGAACTGAGCTGCAAGAGCGGCGTTTTCCATATTGACCTCGTGATGTGGTTTGGCGAAGAGTAAACGTGGATTGAATCATTCATCCATGTAACGCCAAGCCTGAACGCCACGAACCAATGCGCGATTAGTAACGCTAAGAAATCGCCCGCGCTCTAAAATAGCCGATGTCACACCAGCCCCATGAATATCGCGATAAACCACCAGTAAGGGTGTTTTGGCATTCGTGGGTAAATAGCTGTGAACACTAGTCCACTCGCTGGATTTAGTTAATTCATCAATGTTGGGGATAAAAGCATCTTGTACTTGCATGGTCATTCCACTCACAGGTCGGTTTTGGCAAAGTCATTGCGTTCCGAAACGCAACGATTGCATAGCGTTGTCTGGAGGGAATAGCGCTAGGGCGGGGTAGGGCAGAAGCCGTTGTGTAACCGTGTCATTGAGTTTCCTCATGCAGTTACCAGCGACCTTAAGTAAAGGTATCTGGGGTAGGTTGAAGCATAATCTTACCACGATTGACCGCTAGTAAGTTTTTGTGTTCCGTAGGATGTTGTTACCACTAGAGTAGGCCAAGCGCGATGGTGTGAATTCGTCAAGCGCTTGGTTCATACCCTAAGTTGATGGTCAGTGAGCTAGATGAACTTAAGTTCAGGATAGAATCGTTTTAAGCAAAGACTTGTGTCCATTCATCACGTTTTTCAAGCAGATCGCTGGCAAGAGCTTGAGCGCCTTTCAGGCTATGACTGGCGGCCCAGCCGCACTGCATTTCGTTGCAAGCGGGTACTTCGGTAGCCGTTAAAACGTCTTCCAGCGTTTGGTCGAGTATCTTCAGTACTTCCTCTATGGTACGAGAGATAAATCAACCATTACTCATGGTACCGAAACAGTTTACGGCACCGCACAACATGATGATCGCGTTTGACGGTAGTAACCGGTCCGTAAAGGGGGGGAAATGCTAGCTAAAAGTCCCTTGTTTGAAGGCACTACTTGTCATGCCGTCATTGTGGGCGCAGAAACAGCTGAACACCGCTCGCAGCTTACCTGGGCGTTGGAAACGTTACGTGCACTGCGAAGGCGCGGGCGAAGTGGCAGAGAAGCTGCGTACCTATAATATCGATATGCTGGTAATGGGCGCCTATGGCCACTCGCGCATTCGCCACCTTCTAGTGAGTAGTACTACGACCTCGATGCAGCGTAACACCCAACTGCCGGTATTAACTTTGCGCTGAACACTTGCTTTCATTGCTTTCATTGCTTTCTACTTACTGCTCCGCCGTGCAGTTGGCTGCTTCCCGCAGTACGCGCTGTGCCAGTAGCCATCCGACAACGATGAACACCAGCATACCTATTAAAAGCGAGTAAAAGGGTACACCCACTCCAAGTGCTAACCCTAGTACCGCAGGCGCTATGCCGGTGGAGAACACCATGGATGCGCTAAGTGCTGAGCGTACCTTGCCAAGATGCTCAGCGCCCCATAGCTTGATCAACAGACCAGAGGCGATAAGCTCCTGAGCGCCCATGGCCAACCCGCCGCCTACCATTAGTGCCCAAATGCTGATGTTCCCACCGATGGTTAACGCCATCACCATGGCGATGGCGTAGGGTAACAAGTAAAGGCGCGCTAGCTTCACGGGCCCCAATTTATCGATCCATCGACCGCCTAGTAACGCACCCGGCAGTTTGGCGAAACCCATGCCGGTCAGCGCCAGTGCATAAACCGCCAGCGAGCTGTCGAGGGCTTCGGTTAATTGGGCTTGATAAATAAATAGCCCCGTCATGGTGATAGGCAGTGACATTAACAGGGGCAATAACAACCAGAAGCGTTTATCTCGAAAGGGGCGAGGGCCGTGGGGTGTTAGTTTCGTGGGTTTAACGCCCGGCGCGCTGGGCCAGGGGGCTTTCATTAGCAGCCACAGCCATGGCAGTGCAATAGTCCCGCACATTATCCACCAAAAAGTTTGCCAACTGCTCCAGATAAGCGCCGCAGCAACCAACGGTGGTAGCAGCGCTTCACCCAGTGGAATGCCTAAGTTTGCCAACCCAATGGCGCGGCCACGCATGGTGGAAAACTCTCGGGCGGCGAGCGTGTTACCCAAATGGGTCAACATACCCTGACCGCATAGCCGTACTATGCCAAGGCCGACTATCCCTAACCACCACCAGGGCGATAAGGTAAGCAGCACAACGCCGGTTAATAGCAGTAATAATATGATTGCTGCGAAACGTCGTGGGTTTATCCAATCAACAGATGGCCCAAAGCGCAGCATGCAGAAGCCCGCTATCAGAGTAACCACAGCATAAGCGGTGCCAAACTGGCTGACACTAAGCCCAAGGTGGTCTGAAAGAGGGGCTTGAAAGAGGCCAATGAAATAACTCTGCCCAAGGCTTGAGCTAAACATGGCCAAAAAAGCGATACTGAGTACGCTGCGGTGATCGCGCAGCAGGGTGCGATAGCCCATCGAATAGTCCCTTACGCGATCAAACAAATTAGTAGGGTAACGATTGTAGGCTAACTGGAGACGCAGATGAATCACCCCGAGGTGGATATAGCCGTTATCCGTGAGAAGCTGATGACACTCGACACCACGCTTCGTGAGGAGAGCGCAAGCAGTGAAGACTCACGCGATACTGTAATGTTGGATCAAACATCGGTAGGTCGGCTGTCGCGTATGGATGCAATGCAGGGGCAAGCGATGGCCAAAGCAGGCGAGCAGCGCCGCCAGTTAAAGCTAAAGCAGATTGCCGCTGCCCTGCAACGCATTGAGAGTGAGAGCTTCGGTGAGTGTATCGAGTGCGGCGAATGGATCGGAGCCAAACGCCTCACTTGGGATCCGCTAGTACTGAAGTGTATTGAGTGTGCCGATTAGCTAGGGTATGCAGGCTCCTCTCGAACGCTTTGCAGCCCTCCAATTATTAACTGAATTTTAAAAAAGCGCTGAAAGAGAATTATATTAGAATACTTTAAAAAACTGCTCTTGGCCGATAGCGGCCAAGCTAACTTTGGTGATGCAGAGTTGCATATCCGAGAATCATGGCACTGAATGCATCTGGTGCCAGGGAGAGAATTGCTTAGCCTGTGCTGTTTAGGTGTGTTGTTATTATCTGTATCAACCTGATGGTCGAGAGGAAATTGAACTGACGCCTGATAGCGCCATCGAAGGAAATATCAGATAAAGGTCGGCTTTTGCTGACAAGCTATTACTACCCGTTCTTGCAGGATGGGGTCTTCGCGGAGAACTTTATGGACTACGAACATGCAATTGTGAAATTCGAAGACGGGATTGCCACCCTGTTCTGCAACGGCTGCGGCATTATCATCGCTGAGGGTACCCAGCACGAGGATAGAGAGCACTACTGTACCATGTGCATGAGCGGCAATTGCAAAGCAAAATTCAAGGACGGAAACTGACATTCCCAGCCCGCCACGCTCCGCGTTTTAGGGAAGGGGCGTGGAATAGATGTTGTGAACATCATTAATCTGAAAACTCTTTAACATCCGCTCTTGGCGGTTTGCTGAAGTAACGAAAAAATAAAGCCAGTTTGACGGATGGAGCTGCCTTTCCGGCAGCTCCGTTATATGAATCTGGGGCTCTACAAATACCCCATTTCGGCGAACGACCTACAACCATCACTCCCCACTACTACGTGATCAATCACTCGAATATCCATTAGCCCCAGGGCCTCTTTGAGTCGCTCGGTAATGCGCCGATCTGCATTGCTAGGCTCAGGATCGCCGCTGGGGTGGTTGTGAACGAGGATAACAGCAGCTGCGTTGCAGGCTAGTGCCGCTTTCAGCACTTCCCGTGGGTACACGCTGGCCGCGTCGATGGTGCCTCGAAACAATTCTTCAAAGCGTATCACGCGGTGTTGGCTGTCGAGGAACAGCACGCTGAACACCTCATGCTCATAGTCCTGCAGCAGTAGCTGCAGATGCTCAAACGCTTGCGAAGGCTGGGATATCTTACGGCCTTTAGCGAGTTTACGCCGTGCGAAGTGCTTGGCCATGGTAATGATGTCGGTTTCGGTAACCAGTGAAGTGACTAAGTAGGTGCCCGCCACTTCACCGGCTTTAAGTTTGGAATGAGTCATGGTTACCTCCAAAAAATAAAAATGCCGGGGTGGTGGCCCCGGCGTCTATGTCGTTGATAGTGAGTGGGTGTTTTGGGTCAGGGGGCAGATCACGCTGCCATCACTTGACTCATGCGCCGCTCCATTTCTTCGTGGAATGCCTCGACGCGCTCGGCAATCGTGCGGATCATGATGTCGTCACGGTAGGCACGCTTAATAAACAGCGGCATGCCAGGCCAATAGCTCACAAAGTCGATCCACTCCCGCTCGCTAACCCACAGCCCTCCTTGGCATTGTGCAACATGCTCGGCGGGAATCTCCCCGCTCAGTAGCACTTCTATCTGGTACTTAGGCAATTTGGTTTTGATTTCCAGCAAGCCGTTATCACCCACCAAACTGTCAGGTGAGTAGCCCACCTCGTGATTGAGGATAATGCCCACTTCCTGTGGCTCCGGTTCACCAGTGGTGTCGCGGTAGAGCTCTCTTGCTACACTTTCTAGCTCGTGGCCCCGTCGGGTATGCGCATTGCCCTGAAACGGCTCGTCCAGTTCGCCGGTAATCCGCTCGCCAATCAGCTGATGCATATACGAAAAGGCCCCGGTGCCGAATCCACCAGGGCCTTTGCCGTTGACCAGCAACGTTTTTAGCTCCGACATGGTGACGCGCCCTAAGCGCGCCGCAAGCCATTCAGGGGAGCCTTGCTCCATGTTGAGTACCTGCATGGATGCCTCCTTTACTCAGGTAGGGTTGTACGCCGTTTTACTTAACCGCTCGCTTGGTGAGGGATGCCCGCAGCTTGTCAAAGTCCGTCTGAGGCACCTGAACGGCGGAACCGTATTTGCCGCTGAACCACTCCTGGGTCGTGGCGGGGCATTGGCTAATCAGCCGCTGAATCTGTCCCGCCTGAAAGGGTGTTACTAGCTTTACTCTAGTGCAGGTGTTGCCGTTATCGTCCTGGCCTCGCGTGGTGATGTTTAGCAGGGCACTCAGCACGTAACGTTTGCCATAGCTAGTAGACGAGCCAAAAGCCTGTACCGCGTTTTTGTTACCGCTCATGTCCGCAGGCAGTAGCATGCTGGTCTCTTCACGGTGACCGTCCTTGTGCATCAACACACCGGTGACCTGAATGCCACGTTCTTGCGTCTGAATCCGGAAGCTCACTGCAAAGCCGTGCTTCTGCATAATGGGTCGCACGGTATCGACGATATCTTCCAGCGTGGCGTACTTACCGTTATTGCCTTGGCCATGTTCTTCGATGCTGGGTAACTCGGTCTGCATGGCCGCCATGGCCGCGCTATAGGCCATCATGGCCTGGCGATCCATCACCCGCTCCTGCATCTGTAATAAGCGTTCCATCTTGTCGATATCAACGTCTGGGTTAAGCGCCGCACGCTCGATGACCTGAATGATGGCCGTGCTTTCTGCAAGGTGAGGGGCAGGCACCGTAGGAACAGCTTGTAAAGAGGGTGCAGATAAGTCGTGATTTACCACATTAGTTTTAGTTGCCATGACGAAGTACCTTCAATAAGGATTAAAGATCGGCAGGAAGCTCACTAGGTGAAACGGGGCATAAGCGCAGCTCGGTGCGATAGAGCTGCCCCTTTGCCATGACGTAGGTCTTGGCATAGGTTTGGTCTTGGGTAAGCAGTCGTTCCGTTAGTTGGGTTAATGCGATATCTAAATCAAGGCTAAGATTGGCCATGGTGTGCTCCACGTAAAATGCAAAAAGCCCAGCCGTGTAGATGGCTGGGCTGATCGCGCTATCCAATAAGGGGTAAGATAAAAACCAAAAGAATTAGTAGTAAGATGATGAGAAACAGCATGTCAGCTCACCAGGGCAAGGGCCGTTTGCAATGCCTCCTGCTTTAACTGAGCCCCTTGACCAAACCACGCTGAATCCAATCGAGTATCGTTACTACGCGCACGCTTGTCGTGATCCACGTACTCGGTAATAGCATTGAGCAAGCCCCACGCAGTATCTTTGGCAGTGTCGAGATGAGAACCGCGGCCTTCGCCGTGGTAGAGCTTCTGTACCTTGTTAAGCGCCCGATAGTTGGGCAGTTTGGAAGGATCGTCTATCGCCTTATCAATACCGCAGAGTACCGACTGAAAATACTGCTGTGCCTCGCCGTGGTCGACCTTGCGTTCCGCTAACGCCTTCATGCGATACATGAAGTCGTTCCACTGAGAAACAGAAATACCCAGTTGGCGTTTCACTGCACGGGGGTCGAACTCCGAACGGTGGGGCACCTTCACCGCCTGCGACGTACCATCCACGACAATTTGTAGCGTGTTATTGCACACTACCCGCACCGTGGTGGGGGTCGCCATAGTGGCTAGGGTGCCATCGCACGACGTCGCCAACAGCAAGTAGTCGTTCACCTCATCCTGGCCTTTCAGCGAGGTGCTTAAGCCGCTACGGGCCAACGCCCAGAATTTACGCCCACCTTTAAGCACGCCCGCTGTCTCCAGCTCATAACCGGCGTATTCCGTTAGGTCGCGGTAAAACTCCAGAATCTCCTCAGGCTGCACCACCTTATAACGCTGAGATACTACGGAAAGGGGAGCCTTGGTATCCGAGCGATAGAGCACCTTCTGTTCTGGGAACGAGTGGATGCTACCCAAGTGGCTGGCACCCTCGGCAATAAACCGCACTGGCGCTTCTTCAATATGCCAATTCATACCGGCCTGTTGCTGCCAGATTTCCAACGGTTGATGACGTGAAAGCTGCTGCCCCAGGCCATGCCAAGGGGTATCGCCAACGTAAGCCATTTGTTCAACTAGATGTGCCATGAGTCATTCTCCAGATATAAAAAAACGCTGACGAATCGCCAGCGCAAATAAGTGGTTAAGTAAGGGAGCCGCCCATAGGCGAAGGTAAAAGCTGGGGTTAGTGGGCAGACGCTAAGGGAGGATAGGGATAGCGAAACGCTTGACCGCACGACAGGCATAGCCATGGGGTGCCGTTACCCAAGGGCAGCCACTGTTTAAGCAGCGAGTGGGCGATACGGGAGCCGGTTTGGCCACCGGCAACCGCGCCCATCAATGCAGCAGGCAGCTTTGCAAGGGGAAAGCGAGTGACAGCAACCGCAAGTGGGCCGGTCATGGCCGTCGCACGCCAGGCACCGATGGCACCGCCTAACAGGGTGCTACCCACCACGCCAACGCGTTGGGCAGCCTCAAGGTTCAATGTGCGCGGTGACGCACAGCGTGTGCAGGATTGGGGCATAAACAGCGCTCCTATGCAGAGGAAAAGGTTTCAGGGTGGTGGATGCATAGGAGTGATATAGGTCTGAATTTTTTTGGCTTTGACCTTTAGGGGCTTGCGCCCTCTGGCTGCTTTATTAATACTGTCTTTATATACAGTAAAAAGAGGTGCCCTTATGTCTTTACCTGTTTCCCTCATAGGCCAAGCGGATGCCATGGCCTTGCCCAGTCCCTTACCGTTTTACTCTAGCGCCGTGCGTGCAGGGTTCCCCTCACCAGCGGATGACCACCTAGATACCGATTTGGATCTGCACACGTACGTCGTTAAGCGACCGGCAGCAACCTACTTTGTGCGCTCCGAAGGTGACTCCATGATCGGTGACGGTATTCATCATGGAGATTTGTTGGTGGTTGATCGCAGCTTGGAAGCGTTGCCGGGGCGAATTATCGTAATCTGTGTAGATGGAGAACTCACGGTGAAACGTCTTGAACGTGTGGGCCAACGTACTTATCTCTGTGCGAGTAACGCCGCTTACCCGCCCATTCCTATTGATGGCCGCGAATCCCATGTTTGGGGTGTCGTCACCCATGTGATTCACAGCTTGCCAGGGGCTACGGTGCAATGATCGCCTTAGTCGACTGCAATAACTTCTATGTCTCTTGCGAGCGGGTATTTAACCCGGCGCTCGAAGGGCGTCCAGTGGGAGTGCTATCAAATAACGATGGTTGCGTAGTGGCTCGCAGTAACGAACTCAAAGCCCTAGGTGTGGAGATGGGGACGGCCATGCATCTGCTTGCACCGCATATTCGTCGCCAAGCGGTGTTGCTCTCCAGTAATTACGCCCTGTATGGCGATATGTCCCAGCGGGTCACCGAAGTGCTAGGCGAGTTTTCACCCCATGTTGAGATTTACTCCATTGATGAAAGCTTTGTAGGGTTTCAAGGCTTCGAACATAAGACCCTGGAGGCACGGGGCCAAGCCATGCGCGATACCGTTTGACAGTGGACAGGCATTCCCGTATGCGTGGGGTTTGCACCTACCCGCGTATTGGCCAAAGTGGCGAACCAAGCGGCTAAAAAACATCCCGCCTACAAACAGCACGGGGTGTGTAAGCTGACCGCTGATAGTGAAACGACCAAGGCACTGCTTAAGCAGTTGCCGGTGACCGAGCTGTGGGGCGTGGCGCGCCGTACCGGTGAACGTTTAAGGGTGATGGGTATTGAGTCTGCCTGGGATCTGCGCGAAGCAGACCCTAAGCGTATTAGGCAGCGCTTTAGTGTGATGCAGGAGCGCATCGTCTGGGAGTTGCGGGGGCAACCTTCCATTCAGCTAGATGACATGAGCCAGCCCAGACAACAGATCATGGTTTCTCGTTCGTTTGGGCGACTTACTAACGATCCCCGTCAGCTAAGGGAGGCGCTACGGCATCATGCCGCCAGGGCGGGTGAAAAGCTTCGCAAACAGCGAAGCGTCACCAGCGCCATTATGGTGTTTATCCGCACCAACCCGTTTCGTAAAGATTTACCCCAATATCGCCAACGCGTGGTGATATCCCTGGAGCGACCAACTGACGACAGTCGGGAGATTATTGCCGCCGCAGTGCAAGGGCTACGCCGTCTCTGGCGAAAAGGATACGCCTATCACAAAGTCGGCCTAATGCTGCTTGATCTATCCCCCAAAGCTAACCGACAGCTCACCCTTGAAACCCCGCAAACTGACGAAGCGGCTAAGCGCAGCGAACGCCTGATGATGACGATGGACAAGCTCAACCGTGAGCTGGGTAAGGGAACGGTACAGTTGGGCCTGCCCCGTAAAGGAAATGCCTGGGCGCTGCGCAGTGAGCGGAGAACGCCTCGTTACACTACCAAGTGGAACGAGCTGTTGGTCGTTAAGTAGGCCTAACACGCTTGTATGGTGCTGGTCATGCTAGGGGAAGTGCCATTTTAGAAAGAAAATACTGACTGGTATCATTATCTGAGCAGATGCCGAGCCCAAAAGGCTTCTAGTTATCTTGTTGAAAAAATGGAATTATTTTTATTGAAAGGAAAGATGGATAAAGTTGTCATGGTCGGCAGAAACCCGCTTACCATGCGGGTTTAGTATTCTAAATACTAAACCATCGATCCGCTTTAAATGACGGTAATAGTATTATGCTCCTTTGAGGGATTAGAAATAGTATCCATCAAGGGGGCCTTTAAGCCGACGCCCTTTCCTCAAGAAGATAGCCGTTAAGTCCTAGTAAAACTAGCACATCTCTTCATGACAAAGCAGTCAAGTGTCATGTAACGCTAAGCAAGGCGTGTTAAAGGCACGCCTAACGAATAGCCCTACAATGCTAAAGCGATAAGAAGACAGTGTGACAGCGCTCGCATGATGTTCACAAATACCTGCTAAGGCATTTCCTGTTACGCCGATGATAACCGCGTTTACTAATGCGTTAACATTTCAGCGTTTTCTATTAATCCCATGATCACATTTTTGCTACAGGCATGGCACGGCATCAACGCTGTGTCTATTACCGTGCGTGAGTTTTAGGAGTTTGATAATGAACACCACTATACAGTACGTAGGACAACACCCACGTAAACGTCATCAATGTAACCCAGCCCTTAAGCTCTGGTGGGATATGTATTACCAAAACATGAGGGTAAATATTGAGAAAGGCCCTTTAATTGAAAACTACCTAGCAACCTTGCTTCGCGTAATGGAGAATGCCCGCCGAGAATGTCCACGAATATTCGCCGTACGCATCGACCCGCGCTTTCCTGCACGGAATTATATTAGCAATACAGGCAATGATAATTCCTATATTCGCAACTTTATAAATCATTTGCAGTGGGAACTAGATATCGCAGGAACCAAATATCCTCACAAAATGCGCTACGTATGGTGTCGCGAGCAAGTGACCAGCATCCACCATCACTACCACGTACTACTGCTGTTAAGCGGGGATGCGTATAGAAGCCTGGGAAATTATACTCATTCAACTGGTGGAAGCTTTAAGCGTGACAATCTTTTCCACCGAATTGTCCGGGCTTGGTCAGTCGCGATAGGCTGGCCACTAGAAAATATGAAAGGGTTAGTACATATAGCCACCGATGACATGACTAAACATGCGTACACTTGGCATTACCAAAGAAATGACCAAGCTACTTTTGAAGAAGTATTTCATGGGGCTAGCTACATGTGTAAAGAATATTCGAAGCCGATCGGACAAAGTATCCATTGTTTTGAGGGAAGCAGACGATAGCCACGTAATCCTTCATTAGTCATAAGTCGCAATATCCCAACTCGACTAAAATCGAGCGTTCGAGCGTGGTTCGAACGCTCGATTACTTTGCTGTACTTAGTACCTAAGTGCGCCTATATCGTTAGCTAAGCAATTAATTATTATTCGCTCTCCCTGATTAATCTGATTCGGCAATACACCTTAAAAATCGTTCTAATGATTTTCTTCAGAGCATTCCGCCCAGGCGTGGGTACACCTTGGCCATCATCAAAAAGACTCAGAACCAAACATGGGTAGTGTCCATGAATTCAGATAAAAATAAAAAAATATGTTATGAAAGCTTGCTATTTTTGCTATTACTAGCAGAAATAGCATGTAAAATTATTAATTTTTATAATTATTCACAGTGAGAAACACAATGCAGACAAATATAAATAGTGAAGAAGAATGGCCAGCCTTTGATGAACAATCACTATTCGAGGCTATGAGCCGTGAGGTGAGCCAGCATGTCGAGGTGGCTCCGGAAATGGCACGAACGACTGCGCTTGGTGCAATGGCAATGGCATGTCAAGGAGTTGTTGATGTAGCTTTTCCTAATGGACATGTGGTTCCTACTTCGTTGAACCTTCTGACTATTGCTGAGAGTGGCGAAAGAAAAACAGCCTTAGAAAATTGGTTCTTTCAACCCATTCGTGATTTTCAGTCAGCACAAAAAAAGGAGCGGCAGCTATCCATTCAGGTATATCAACGAAATCTTAAAAACTGGAGAAATGCGGAAAAAGCACTTGAAAAAAAGCGGACCCAAACTTACTTGAATGGTGAATCCATTGAAGAGATTGAGCGGCAACAAGCCGAGTTAGATGATCAAAAACCTCAACCTTCGCGTCTTCGGCAGCTGATATATGAAAATGTAACACCAAGTGCCCTCGCATTTAGTTTGTACGAAAATATTCCGTTAGCTTGTCTGGTTTCTAGCGAAGCAGGCAACATTTTTGAAGGCCGTGCATTTCAAGATTTACCTATGTTTAATTCGATGTGGAGTGGTTCCACCCTGGATGTATCACGCCGTAGTTCTGAAAGTTTCACATTAGAAAATCCACGATTAAGTCTGGCTTTGATGGCGCAGCCGAAAGTAATTGATCGATTTTTAGAAAAGCGGGGTAGTGAAGCCAGAGACAATGGCTTTCTATCGCGTCTGATCGTAATCAAGCCTGTATCATTCATAGGGAATCGGAAAGGTGGGTCTTCTGTTGATGCCAAAAAAAGCAAGGAGTTTAGCGATAGAGTAACAAATTTGCTTACTGAGGCGTTTGCTATATTGGACAGTAAAAGCCGACAACGGAAGGTTTTAAGGTTTAGCTCATCAGCCAAAACACTTTGGCAACAAATTCAACTAAGCATTGAGCAAGATATGGCAGAGCATGGTAAGTATTACCATGCACGGGATCATGCTTCAAAGCTGATTGATAACGTCACCCGTGTTGCCGCTATTCTTCACACGTTCGAGGGGTATGAAGGAGACATTGAAAGTCATGTCCTTGAATATGCTTATCGGCTTTGTAAATGTCATTCTAACCAATACCTTAAATATTTAGCAGGCGAGCCTGAAATTGTTACCATAACTAATGAACTTATTAGAGAAATCCGGCGCCTGGGTTATCCGATTGGAGAAGATGTTTTTAACTTTAACAAGACATTGTTTCTTCAAAATGGCCGTGGCAAATCCCGCAACCGTAAAAAACTTGACCAAGGTTTACAGCTGCTTATAAAGCTGGGGCATGTAAAATGTGCTAGTCATGCTAATTTTCAATTTTCCGAGATGATTTTTTATGGTGTAAATAGCGTCTTGAAAAATGGTATTGACTATTATATTGAAGAGCTCCCGAGTTACGAATCACAGTATTTCAGTACAGGCGATACAGGTAGGTATCCTGGAACCAGGGTAAATAGGTAACCCCCCCGAAAAACCAGGGTGCTCAAAAGTAGAATTTTCCGTAAGCTAAACGCAGGGAGATTCTGCATGAAAAAATCACGTTTTTCTGACAGCCAAATACTGTCAATTCTCAAGCAAGCCGAAGGCGGCGCACCGGTTCCAGAGCTATGTCGTGAGCATGGCATGAGCAGTGCGACTTTCTACAAATGGCGAGCTAAATTCGGCGGCATGGATGCGTCAATGATGGCCCGGCTGAAAGAGCTGGAAGATGAAAACCGGCGGCTCAAGAAGATGTACGCAGAGGAACGCTTGAAAGCGGATATTCTCAAGGAGGCCATCGAAAAAAAGTGGTGAAGCCGTCTCGACGCCGTGAGATGGCGCAGACAGCCGTCAATGAGAAGCGTGCCAGTATTCGCCTGGCGTGTTGGATGTTCAGTATCAGCGAGACCTGCTACCGCTATCAGGCGAAGCTCAGCAACGAGAATGCCGAAATCGCGGACTGGCTGATCCGACTGACCCATAACCAGCGGAACTGGGGCTTTGGTCTGTGCTTCCTGCATCTGCGCAATGTGAAAGGCTTTAGGTGGAACCACAAGCGGGTTTACCGGATTTACCGAGAGCTGGAGCTGAACCTGCGGATCAAACCCAAGAAACGTCTCGTTCGTGAAAAGCCTGAGCCGTTGGTCGTGCCGGAAATGATCAATGAGAGTTGGTCGATGGGTTTCATGCACGATCAGCTCAACAATGGTCGCAGTTACCGGCTGCTGAATGTGATTGATGACTTCAACCGCGAAGGTCTTGGTATCGAAGTGGACTTCTCTCTTCCGGTAGAGCGGGTTATCCGGTCATTGGAGCAGATCATTGAATGGCGGGGAAAACCGCGCTCTATCCGCTGTGACAACGGACCTGAATACATCAGCGGTAAGCTATCAGCCTGGGCAGAGAAACACGATATCAAGCTGGCATTTATCCAGCCAGGCAAACCGCAGCAAAATGCCTACATTGAACGCTACAACCGTACCGTGCGTTACGACTGGCTGGCACAGTATTTGTTCGATAGCACCGAAGAAGTCCAGGATTATGCGACTCGCTGGCTCTGGCACTACAATCACGAACGGCCCAACATGGGACTCGGAGGAATCACTCCTCAACAGAAGTTGGCCATGATGGCCTGAGGTCTACTTTTGAAGCCCTCTAAAAATGGGGGGATTACCAATACATCTTTATAGCCTAAATGCTGATATTAAGCTGTTTCTAAAGATGGTTCGATGTTTTGCATTATCTACGCTTTGAATGAAATCGAATCATCTATTGATCTTTCCCCAAAGTCATCCCCCCGTTCAAGATACGCCTCAATCAGTGCTGATGATGTAGGCGCTTCATGCTTCTACTCTTTATCATTGTACGTTTTCAAAAAACCTAACGGCAGATTATATCCCCGCTTCAGAGACGGCTGGTTTGGTATCGATGTCGCAAAGCTGGTCGACTCGGATGCGCAACATGGCGGTTTCGACGAACCACGGCAAGATAGGCGCTTGCGCCCAATTGATTTCGTTTTGGAGGAAAATCACAAAGATGCAAAGAGATTATTTTTATAAAAAATTTCGCAGCTAAAGCCCTAGTATTTTTTTACATAGCTGTTTTTGTTGTCTTATTTTTCCAAAAAGCTAATTATTTCCATTGCGAGACTGGTGGTGTTGAGCGGATCTACACTGTCGACATCAACTCACAAGGAGCTCGACCATGAGTAATATCGAACCACCCATCACTGTTCTACGTATGAAGCAATTAGTAAAGAAAATTGGCATCAGCCGTTCTTCTGTGTACGAAAAAATGAATCCCAAATCACCTCGCTACGATAAGACATTCCCGCGGCCTTTCAAACTAGGAAAATCGGCAGTGGGATGGTTTGAAAGTGATATCAATCAATGGCTTATGCAGCGTCATGCATAAATGGTTTAGATGTTTGGTAAAGGCTACTTACGGCGGTGAGTAAAATATTGCTTTCTACATTGCTCATCATTTTTTAACCAGGTAGTTAGCCAAGTTTCAATATCAGTGACTGTTGTATCCGGATCTGCGTCAATTCCACTGTTCATGTGCCGCTCAAATATGAGCGGCGCTAGTTTGCTTGCCGCAGTTTTCATAGCTTTCCAACCATTGACAGGTGCTTGAGATGCTAAAAGCTCGAAAAAATAAGGTTTTAAGTATCGCCGTTCTTGGTGATTATTCTGTCCAGAGGCTCTATTACGATTCGATACTGAAAGTTTGTCTTCCTCATATAGAGCTATCTCTATTTTAAACTCTGACTTTTTGTATTCGATGAGAGTAGACCATGCATTTAGCTCACGTCCTGATTGGAAAAGTAAGTCAGAACACAGCAACCAGGTCATTGCTTGAGAGAAATAGCTTTGTAAATAGGGGCTCTGAAACGCAGTGCTAAGTGTGTTTTTTATATGCTCTTCGCAGGATGTTCCACTTTGGCCGCTTTTTAACGCTTTCAAGGCTGTTTGGTACGCATCTAAAAATGCAGGGTCTTGGTTTTCTTCAGGAGGTAGGTCGCTATTGATATGATTGCCTGAAAAATAAGCATTTTTCAAAACTATCTTCGCGTCTTCGATGTGCTCAGATAAAGATATCTTCGATTTTACATGGTAAAGGTCATCTACAACCATAACGGGGGTAGGGTATTTAGATGATTCTGGCCTTAAGTGTATAGCATTCAGTGGGTAGGTCATGGCTAGTTTGTTGCTCTATTATGCAGATTTGCATATCAAGCCATGTAAAAATATGAATATCAATACGAGATTTAATTGCACGGTGCTAATCATTAACATAAAACCTGATATTAATGATGGGCGCACTCGATCCATCAAGCCAACCCAGCATTCCTGACATGAGGGTATAAAGGGGAAAGATCCATCAGGCATGCCAAATTTGACTTTTTCTTTTACTATTTTGTGATTTTAAGTGATTGTATTTAAAGAGTAAGTGGATTTTTGCCACGTTCAGAGCTATGAATTTAAAATACCTCTGTTCGCTACTCTAGCCTTTGCTGTGAAGCATAGAAGGTGCTCGGCTGGAGGCACAGATGTGTATGATAGTACCCAATTATTTTCATTAAACATGGGGAAGCATCCGTGAACACGGAAAGTCACTCTCAGCTTGCTGCTTTTATCTGGTCGGTCGCTGATCTTCTACGCGGCGATTTCAAGCAGTCCCAGTATGGCCGCATCATTCTGCCGTTTACGCTGCTGCGCCGCCTGGAGTGCGTCTTAGAGCCTACCAAGGCCGATGTGCTGAAAGCCGCTGAAGACCATCAGAACAAGCCTGAGGCAGTGCGTGAGAAGCTGTTGCTTCGCGCAGCCAACCAGCCGTTTTTCAATGCGTCACCCTTTAGCCTGATCAGCCTGTCTGACACCCAGACCAGCGACGACCTGATGAGCTATGTGCAGTCGTTCAGCCAGAGCGCGCGGGAGATTTTCGAGCACTTTGAGTTCGAGAGCTTTGTTCAACAGCTCAGCGCCAATAATCTGCTCTACAAGGTCGTGCAGCAGTTTGCGGCGATTGATCTGAGTCCAGCGCGGGTAAGCAATCACGGTATGGGCGGCATCTTTGAAGAACTGATTCGCAAGTTTGCCGAAAGCTCCAACGAAACCGCCGGGGAGCACTTTACGCCTCGCGATATCGTTCACTTGACTACCTCACTAGTGCTGACCGGGCAAGAAGCCAAACTCAAGCCCAATAGCATCGTCACCGTGTATGACCCGACAGCGGGCACTGGCGGGTTTCTTTCCGAAAGCGACGATTACATTCAGCAGGTCAGCCAGAATGTCACCGTCTCGCTGCACGGGCAGGAGCTGAACCCCGAGTCCTACGCCATTTGTAAGGGCGATATGCTGGTCAAGGGGCAGGAGGTCGAACAGATCAAACTGGGCAACACGCTCTCGGACGACCAACTGGCGGGGGAGCGATTTGACTACATGCTCTCCAATCCGCCGTTTGGCGTTGAGTGGAAGAAGGTACAGAAGCAAGTCACTGACGAGCACAAGCACCGTGGCTATGATGGCCGCTTTGGCCCTGGCTTACCGCGTGTCTCTGATGGCTCGCTGCTGTTTCTGATGCATCTGGTGGCCAAAATGCGTTCCCGCCAAGACGGTGGCTCGCGCATAGGCATCATCCTTAACGGCTCGCCGCTGTTTACCGGCGGGGCGGGTAGTGGGGAATCTGAAATTCGCCGTTACCTGCTACAACATGACATGGTGGAAGCCATCGTTGGCCTGCCCACGGATATGTTCTACAACACCGGCATTGCTACCTATATATGGGTGCTTTCCAACAACAAGCCCGCCGAGCGTAAAGGCAAAGTACAGCTGATTAACGCCACCGGCCGGGCCAGCAAGATGCGCAAGTCGCTAGGCAGCAAACGCCAGTACATTACCGACCGCGATATTGACGATATCGTCCGCTTGTATGGCGCTTATGAGGAAAACGACGAAAGCAAGCTCTTCCCAGTAGAAGCCTTTGGCTATCGTCGCATTACCGTCGAGCGGCCGCTACGCTTGAATTTTGATGCCAGCGCAGAACGCCTGGCCCGGCTGGATGACGAGAAGCCTATTCAGAAGCTGGCAGATGCCGAGCAAGCCGCGCTTAAAACCGCCTGTGAGTCACTCGGTGAACAACGCTACACTAACCGCGATGCATTCACCAAGGCGCTGAAGGGTGCCCTCAAGGCCGAAGGGCTGAAAATCGGCGCACCAGTGCAGAAGGCCATTCTTAATGCGCTTTCTGAGCGCGATCCGGACGCCGATATTTGCCTGGACAAGCAAGGCAACCCCGAGCCAGACACCAGCCTGCGCGATAACGAAAACGTGCCCTATGGTGAATCGGTATATGACTACTTCGAACGTGAGGTAAAACCCCACGTACCGGATGCCTGGATCGACGACAACAAGCGTGATGAGCTGGATGGCCGCATCGGCATTGTCGGCTTCGAGATACCCTTTAACCGTCACTTCTACCAGTTTACGCCCCCGCGCCCACTGGAAGAGATCGACGCCGACCTGAAGGCCTGCACCGACAAGATCAAGCAGATGATCGAGGAGCTATCGGCATGACAAATTTGTCTGGAGCAAATTTGAACAAGCGCGAAGCGACTGGCCCGAAGAGCGAGGGCAGGGATATCCCGAGTACTTTTCCGCAGTATCCTGAATACAAAGACTCAGGCATCGAGTGGCTGGGGGAAGTGCCGGTGCTTTGGGAGGTGGTAAAGCTCAAGAGGCTGTGCCACATGCAAAGTGGCGACTTCATTTCCCCTTCAGATATTGAAGAAGATGGTGAATACCCTGTTTATGGAGGTAACGGGCACCGAGGATTTACCCCAAGCTATACACACAATGGGCTATACCCGCTTGTAGGAAGGCAAGGGGCGCTTTGTGGAAATGTAAATTATGCAAAAGGAAAATTCTGGGCTTCTGAGCATGCAGTTGTTGCATCGCCGGATGATGATGTTTCTCCAGTTTGGCTAGGTGAGCTGCTGCGTGCCATGGATCTCAACCAGTACTCGATTACAGCAGCCCAGCCTGGTCTTGCAGTTGAGAAGATAAAAAATCTTTTCACCCCGAAGCCTCCTCTGAGTGAGCAGTCCCAAATAGCCGCCTTCCTCGGCCACGAAACCGCCCGCATCGACGCCTTGGTGGAAGAGCAGCAGCGCCTGATCGCGTTGCTCAAGGAAAAGCGCCAGGCGGTGATTTCTCATGCCGTCACAAAAGGGCTCGACCCTGATGTGCCGATGAAAGACTCTGGGGTGGAGTGGCTGGGGGAAGTGCCTGAGCATTGGGCTGTAGGTCCACTTCGTTGGTATGCAACGATCCAAGGAGGCATCGCCAAAGGTAAGAGTTATGATGCTGAAACACCAACTGTAGAGCTCCCTTATCTTCGCGTAGCGAATGTTCAGGACGGTTACGTAGACCTATCAACGGTTAAAACAGTGGAAGTTGCTGTTTCTGAGGTAGACCGTTATCGCCTTCAAGAAGGTGATGTATTGATGAATGAAGGTGGAGATAACGACAAGCTTGGTCGTGGTACTGTTTGGAAGGGGGAAATTACTGATTGCCTCCACCAAAACCATGTTTTTGCTATTCGGCCGAACCACTATTTATTGCCACAATGGCTCTCTATGTTCACTCGCTCCAATACAGCTCGCGCTTACTTTTACCTCTATTCCAAGCAAAGCACGAATTTGGCATCAATATCTTCAAGTAGCGTAATGTCATGTCCATTGCCACTTCCTCCTGTTCAGGAGCAACGGCAAGTGCTGGATTTCCTTGCTATTGAGGCTGCTCGATTAGATGATCTGATGCAAGAGAGTATAGAAACTATCAATTTACTCCAAGAGCGCCGTTCTGCACTCATCTCCGCTGCTGTCACTGGCAAGATTGACGTGCGTGGTTGGCAGCCACCAGAGGATTCGGTGTTGACTGGTGAGGCCTCTCGGATGGAGGTTGTATGACCCAACTTCCACCTGATACTCAAGAAATGCTCAATAGCCTTCGCACCGCCGTGGCTGAAACCTTAGAGCGCAAGCGCCGTCTGGGGCAATACGCGGTGTTTTGGCAGGATGGCAAGCCTGTTTTAATCGGTGAAGACGCACCGTCACATCCTAACGTCACAACCCCCGACGATAATCAGCAGGCCAAGACGCGACAGTGATCACTCATTAGTTGATCAGCGCAGTAATCGTCATGTATTGGTATCGCTCTGCTTTTTTATTTGACGGGTATTTGATAAGCAGTGCCTTTTTATAAGCAAGAATGGGTTATGGATCATTTAAATCAACTGCTTATGAATGTATTTCTTTTTGACAGGTATGTAATTAATGACACAGGGACGCAGCATCCGGCTGTTTCTAGTGGATGGCACGCCCAATGGCTTGCTTACCGCCGAAATCATGAACTGGACAGGCCATGTGCTGACCGGCCCGCGCACAAAGCTGACAGAGCTAGTCCAGCGGCCCGAGTGCGGCCGCACCGGGATCTATTTTCTGGTGGGGCCTGACCTGGAAGGCAGCCCACGCCCACAGGTGTATATCGGGGAAAGTGATGATGTGGGAACACGACTAAAACAGCATAACCGGCCAGAAGATAAAGGTGGCAAGGACTTCTGGGAGAAAGTCTGTTTAGTGACCAGCAAGGATCAAAACCTTACCAAAGCCCACGTCAAATATCTGGAAAGCCTGCTGATCCAGTCAGCAGGCGAGCTAGGGCGCTGCAAGCTAGCCAACGGCACCGCGCACGAATACATCAACTTGCCCGAATCCGACCGCGCCGATATGGCTTTTTTTATGGAGCAGATCCGTACGGTACTGCCGGTACTTGGGCTGGATTTTTTGCGTCAGCGTCAGCATCCGCTTACACAAATCAGGGTAGAGCCTGTTCAGTCTGTCCCCTTAACCACGTTTGAATTGAAGATACCCAAATACAAAATCACCGCCTGGGCGCAGGAGATAGACGGTGAATTTATTGTGCTGTCCGGTAGTAAGGCACGGGAACGCTGGGCGAGTAATACTGACTATGCCAGTTATCGGCCACTGTATGAGCAGTTGACGGAAGAAGGTGTTTTGGCTTGTGATGAGCAGGGAATAGTCAGCTTTTCTCGCGATCATGCTTTCTCAAGCCCCAGCGCTGCGGCTGCCGTAGTATCTGGGCGTCCTGCCAATGGCCGCACGGTCTGGGTAGAAAGACACAGCCGAAAGACATACGGTGAATGGCAAGACCAGCAAGTTAATGCCGCCCTAAGTTAAGGGTCACGAGCAAAAAGGACAGCAAATGCTCTATCGCATTCAAAACGATGATGAGACCGGATATCTCGAACGTCATAATGCTACGACGCTTCAATCGTTATCTTCCCATTACAAAGAAGCTGACTTGCAGCGGTGGATTTTCCACCATTTAGATTCGGTTTTGCGCACGGATGAGTTGCTCCCTATTCAGCAAGCCACTAGAGGTGAAGAAGCTGATATTACTGCCGTAGATGCTAGCGGACGACTTTTTATTTTTGAGTTAAAGCGCTGGGAGGCACACTCTGAAAACCTTTTACAAGTCATGCGTTATGCCCAAATTTCCAGCCAGTGTGGCTACGAGCATCTCAACAAGCTATATCAAAAGCTGAATAAGTCAGAAGGACAGCTAAGCGAAGTTCATCAAGAGGTCTTCGGGCTTTCAAATCCCTTAGAAAGGGCTGCATGGAACCATGATCAAGTGTTAGTGGTGATCACCAATGGACTCGACTATGCGACGCGAAAAGCGATTAAATATTGGAATAGCAAAGGGATTAACATTCGTGCCTGGATATATCGGGTTTACGAGATTAACGGGCAGCCTTTCTTGGATATCAATGCATTTGGGCAAGAAGACGATCCCCACGAGGATCGCCCAATGCGTTATCACCTGGTTAATACCAATCACAGCAATGATCCCATTTCGCATCATTACATGCTGGATGAGGGGCGCGCCGCTGCCTTTTATACACCCTGGAAAAACAAGATAGATAATATCGAGAAAGGGGATTGGGTATTTCTCTACTATAGTGGGCACGGGGTAGTGGCTTACGGTAAATGCCAGTCAGAAACGCCTTCTTTAAAGGCACCACCACACGCACTTGAAGATCATCATCAAGAGCATTTCGTGACGTTATCGCCATTCTATCGGCTTGAGCGTAGTGTTAGTCCTTCAGAGTTGCGAGATGCGGCGGGTTATCATGTGCCATTAGTCAGCACTTACACCCAGTTACGCACGACGGGCGGCGATTCATTGAAAAGCCATTGTGAACGGTTTAGGCAAGCAGACTCTCAAAGCATGTAAGGATTTTAAATGGCGGACTGCAGGGAAGCCCAGTTTCAACAAGACATCATCGACGCCATGGCCACCGGTGGTTGGGCAGTGGGCACTGCCAGCGGCTATGACCGTACCACAGCACTTTATACCGAAGATCTGCTGGGGTATGTGCAGGAAGCCTGGCCCGAGCGGTGGGAGAAGTTCTGTAAGGCTAACCCGCAATCGTCTGAAACGGTGTTTGTGCAGAAGGTGGTACGCGAGCTGGAACAGGCGGGCACGCTAGAGGTGCTGCGCCATGGCTTTAAAGTGCCGGGCGTGACGTTCGACCTGTGCAGCTTCAAACCAGATCACGGCATGAACCCTGAAGCGCTTTCTCGCTATCGTGCCAACCGCTTGCGCGTGGTACCGGAAGTATCTTACTCGCCCCATGCGCGTGAAAAAGGGAACGGTGGTCAGAGCTACAACCCACGTTTAGACTTGGTCTTGTTTGTAAACGGTATTCCGACCGCAACACTGGAGCTAAAAAGTGAGTTCAAGCAGTCGGTAGAAAACGCCAAGCGCCAGTACCGCAATGACCGCCCGCTGAAAGACCCCATCACGCGCAAGATCGAGCCGCTGCTGGCGTTTAAGCGCGGCGCGCTGGTGCATTTTGCCGTTAGCCAAGCAGAAGTGGCGATGACCACCAAGTTGGCGGGCAAAGAGACGTTTTTTCTGCCGTTCAACCTGGGCAGCGAAGGCGGCGGTGCCGGTAATCCACCCGCAAAAGATGACAATAGCTACGCCACAAGCTACTTGTGGGAGCGTGTGCTATTGCCGGATGCATGGCTGAAGATTCTCGGGCGCTTTTTGCACCTGGAGCAGAAAACCACCGAAGACTTTCACGGTCGACGCAAAACGAAAGAAACGCTGATTTTCCCGCGCTACCACCAATGGGAAGTGGTTAATCAGCTGATTGAGACCACCCAAGCCGAAGATGGCGGCCAGCGCTATCTAGTTCAGCACAGCGCTGGTTCGGGTAAATCCAACTCGATTGCCTGGCTGGCCCACCAGCTCGCCAACCTCTATGACGAAAGCGGCCAGCACAAGCGCTTCAACTCAGTGATTGTGGTGACCGACCGCACCGTGCTGGATAGCCAGCTGCAAAACACCATTTACCAGTTTGAACATGCCCATGGCGTGGTCTGCCCGATCACCCGCGATGTCGGCAACCAGAGCAAATCTGAACAGCTGGCGGAGGCGCTGGCGAGCAATACCCGCATCATCATCGTCACGATCCAGACCTTTCCTGCACTGTTCGATGCGCTGGATAAGCGGCCTACGCTTGCCGAAGGTCGCTATGCGGTGATTGCTGACGAAGCTCACTCTTCACAAGCGGGTGATTCTGCGCGCAAGCTCAAGGCGCTGTTAGCGGCTGCTGGCGAGAGCGCGGAAGATGATGAGGAAATCAGTGCAGAAGCAATGCTGGATGCAGCCGTGTCTACGCGTCGCCCTAATGAGCGCATCAGCTACTACGCCTTTACTGCCACACCCAAAGCCAAAACATTAGAACTGTTTGGCCGTGTACCAGACCTAAGCTTGCCGCCAAGTGCGGACAACAAACCTGAGCCATTTCATCTCTACTCAATGCGCCAGGCTATCGAGGAAGGCTTCATTCTTGATGTGCTGCGCAACTATGTGACTTACAGCACCGCCTGGAAACTGGCCCATTTAGAAGATGAAGAGCAGGAAGTAGACGCCAAGAAAGCCTCCCGTGCATTAGCCAAGTGGGTGCGCCTGCATCCTTACAACATTGCCCAGCGCGTAGAGGTCATTGTTGAGCACTTTCGCGCCAATGTGCGCCACCTGCTAGATGGCCAAGCCAAAGCGATGGTGGTTACCGCCAGCCGCCAAGAGGCGGTGCGCTACCAGCTGGCTATGCGCCAGTATGTGGAAGCTCAAGGCTATAGCGACGTGCATCCCTTGGTGGCCTTTTCCGGCAGCGTACCGGCAGATGAGATCATTCCTGAAGAAGTCAGCGAAACCAGCAAGCTACTCAATCCCGGCGTGCGTGGGCGTGATTTAGCAGCGGCGTTAGATACCGACGATTTCAACGTGATGATTGCGGCCAACAAATATCAGACCGGCTTTGATCAGCCCAAGCTATGTGCCATGTACGTGGACAAGAAGCTGCAGGGCGTAGATTGCGTGCAGACGCTCTCGCGGCTGAACCGTCTGTTTCCCGGCAAACAGACGTTTATCCTCGATTTCTTCAATGAACCACAAGAAATTTTAGAAGCGTTTGCGCCGTACTATCGGAAAGCGACGTTGGCAGATGTGTCCGATCCCCAGGTGGTGTATGACCTTAAACGCACATTGGATGCGGGTGGCATTTATCACTGGCCAGAGGTAGAAGCGTTTGCTACTGCTTTCTTTGACCCCAAAGCACCCGCCTCACGATTAAGTTACTACTGCCAGCCCGCTCAAGATCGCTTCAAAAAGCGCTATGAAGTCACCGTCGAGCAACAGCAAACCTGGAAGGAAGCCCGCTACCAAGCGGAGCAGCAGGGCGATGACAAAGGCATAAAGCGTGCCGTGCAGGAGCTGGAAGACGCAGGCAAGACCCGCGATGAGCTTGACCTGTTCCGTAAAAACTTACAAAGCTTTGTGCGCACCTATGAATTTCTCAGTCAGATCATCCACTTCGATGATGCTGAATTAGAGCAGCTGTGCGTGTATGCCAAGCACTTGTACCCCTTGCTACGTATTGATCGGTTATTAATTGGCGACCCTATTGATGTCAGCGAACTTGAGCTGGACAGCTATCGGCTGACCAAACGCGCTGAACAGCGCCTCTCGCTTGAAGAAGAGAGCGGCGACTACGGTTTGAAACCGATCACCGAGGTGGGTTCGGGCAAGCCTCATGACCCAGAGACACAGCTCCTTAATGAGATCATCGAGCGTTTAAATGACCTCTACGGCGCAGATATCAGCGATGGAGATAAGCTGCATTTTGCCAACGGTATTGCCGACCGTATTGAACATGATGATGCTGTCATGGCCCAGATCAATCACCATGATGAGGCCCAAGTAATGCACGGGCTGTTTCCCAAACGCGTCACTGACGCCGTGTTAGATGCCATGAACGACCATGAAAAGCTCAGTATGCCGTTACTGGAGAACGAAGAAACCGGCAGGCAGTTTGCGCTACTGATCTTGAAGCTACTCACAGGTCGGCAGCTTGATGGTCGAATCTAGCGTATGATAGTGGCTTCAAACGTGGTGGTCTCATCACGACACTGCAAAGATTTTACTGCCTGCGTCAGGTGGATGATTTACATCACATGGGTTGGAGGACACGGTGAATGGCTAAAGTTGGCTACCTCACGCACCTAGAAATTAATGGTTTTCGCTCTATCGAGTCTACATCGCTAGAGCTCAAGCCACTGAACGTGCTAATTGGCCCCAATGGTGCGGGGAAGTCGAACTTCATCAATTTTTTTCGCTTCATGAATAAGCTGCTTCAAAAAGATTTGCAGCTATATGTGGCGGAACAGGGCGGGGCGGATGCGCTGCTTCATTTTGGCCGAAAACAGACTCCCACGCTTTCAACGTACTTGCGCTTTGACCCAAACAGCTATGGGGCAACCTTGATTCCATCACAAGATGGACGCTTAGTCTTTAAAGAGGAGTTTTGCGAGTTTTTTGCTGACGCCATAGGCTTTTCAGGTGGCGACAAAAAAAAAGCGCTTGCTAAGCCTGGTGCTGACGAATCAGCCTTGCCAGCCCCGCAGGGTATGACTATTGCAGGTAATGTGGCTAAGCACATTTCTGACTGGAAGGTATATCACTTTCATGACACCAGCAGCAGTGCGCCTATGAAGCAAGCGGGAGAGCTGTTGGACAGTGACCGATTACGCGAGCAGGGCGAAAACTTAGCGGCTTTCCTTTATGACATTCAGACGCACAACCCAGATGTCTATAAGCGAATTGTATCTACGATCCAGCGGGTTGCGCCGTTTTTTCACGATTTCATACTGGCACCTGAACGGCATAACGACAGCAAAATTCGGCTGCGTTGGAAACATAAAGGCAGCGACGCCTATTTTGATGCGCATGCACTTTCAGACGGTACGCTGCGCTTTATTTGTATGGCTACCTTACTGCTACAGCCCAGCCTACCTTCCCTGATATTGTTAGATGAACCTGAGCTAGGTTTGCACCCGTATGCCATACAGCTATTGGGTTCCATGCTTAGGCTGGTTAGCCAATCAACTCAAATTATTATCTCTACGCAGTCAGTCTCGTTGGCTAATGAGTTTGGCGCTGACGATGTGGTCGTTGTGGAGCATTACGAAAATCGATCGACTTTTAAACGATTAGATGCGGGCGCGCTAGAAGCGTGGCTTGATGACTACCGTCTAGGAGACCTTTGGGAGAAAAATCTGCTGGGAGGTACGCCAGCATGATTCGATTGGGTATTAGTGTTGAAGGGGCAACGGAACGCGAGTTTGTGACGCGGGTATTGGCACCGGTATTGGCACATAACAACGTGTTTGTGTATCCCATTGATATGCATGGGCGTGTTTCGCTAGAGCGTGTTGAAAAAGAGCTTAGCAAGCTGCTTGCGATGTTTGACCATGTGACCACATTCTACGATTTCTATGGATTTCATAAACGGCCAGAGGGTAGTGTTGATGCGTTAGAAGCAGCGATCAACGATTTGATACCAGCCGATAAACGGCATCGATTCACGCCATACGTTCAGCAGTATGAATTTGAAGCGCTGGTACTCGCAGTGCCTGACCGTGCGGAAAGTGTCATTGGCATCAATGGCCTGGGAGATAAGATTCGTCAGATAGTTGATCAGTGTGGTGGGGCTGAACAAGTCAACGATGGTTATGAAACCTGCCCCTCACGGCGTATTAAAGCGATTGCCCCTCAGTATGATAAAAAATTCCATGGTCCAGTGACGTTAGAAGATGGTTTGCAGGAGGCGAGGGCAGCTTGCCCTCGCTTTGATGCTTGGCTGACTGCCATAGAACAGCTCAAAAAATAAAAATATGATTAAATATAATTTAATTCTGGCCGATAGCTCTATTGCAGCATTCAAAAGCTAAAAAAGGATTTGCAATGAAATTAGCAACTGCTATGGCAGTTTCGTGCGTGATTGGATTGGCGGCTATGCCTGTTACTGCCAATGCCTACTTTGGTGAGCCTGGTACCTGGGCAAGTGGTTGGGGCCAAGGAACGGCAGAGTATATGGCGGTAAGTTCTGACGGCTCTGCTGAGTTGTACATTGCATGTAATGATGAAAACCCAGTGAGCATGACGCTGACTATTGACGGTATCGCTTACGGGAATGACCGGCAGGGTGAGTTCAATCTTGTACTGGATGGTTATGAAATATCCATTCCACATTTCACTAATTCACGCGCGCACGCTGAAGGGTTCCTTTATGCTTGGGAACGCATGCGTAAAGCCACAAGTATTATTGCTGTGACAGATGATGGTAAGCGTGTGGAGCTTCCAAGTCGTGGCTCTGCGGCAGCACTGCCAAGTGTTGACTCTCCCGCGATGGGCTGTAAAACACAATTCTACTCGTTCTGAAGGATTTTAGGCGCTGTGCCAAGCAGCGCCTAAATATGACAGTTGTTCCTTAAAGGATGTAATCCGCCCATTCCTGCATCATTGCTCTACGCTTTTCAAACAGATCTCCACGTCGATAGGCGGCTTCCACTTTGTTTTCAATGGCATGTGCTAACGCCATTTCAGCTACATCCCTAGGGTAGCTCGTTACCTCGCCTGTCCAATCCCTAAAGCTTGAGCGGAAACCGTGGGGTACAAAGTAACCTTGCTCGCCGTTTGGTCCGTACCCCAGCCCCCGCATGAACTGTAAAAGAGACATATTGGAAAGTGGGCGGCCAGTTTTCATGCCTGGAAAAATATGGTTGTTACCTTTCATGCGCGGGAGAGTAAGAAGCAGATCTACTGTTTGACTAGATAATGGCACCCTGTGCTCACGATTCGCTTTCATACGTGTGGCGGGTATCTGCCAAGTTGATTTTGCTATGTCGATTTCATGCCACTCAGCATTGAGTACTTCTGACGTGCGAGTAGCGGTCAATATGAGGAACTGCAGCGCCTTAGAAGACATGCTGTTGTAATGCTGAATTGAGTTCATAAACGCCGTTACTTGCTCGTAAGGCATAGCAGGGTGGTGATTCACCTTTTGTATCCGTGATGGCTTAGCCAGCAGCTTGTCGAGATGGCCACGCCAGCGGGCAGGATTAACCGGGTCGCGATATTCATGTGCTGCTGCGAAGTCTAATACGTTTTCAATACGCCCTTGTACACGCTTAGCGGTCTCGTTTTTGGCCGTCCAGATAGGCGTTAAAATCTTCAATATATCCTGCGTGGTGACCTCCTCTACTGGAAGGTTGCCTATTACCGGGCGCACGTATGTTTTAAGCGTGCTTACCCATTGACGCGCATGTTTAGCATTCCGCCAGCTGCGGCGGTGCGACTGGATATAGCGTGCTGCGCAGTGCGTAAACGTCACAGGCCCCGCTTCTGTATCAGCTTTCTGTTCACGAGCTGACAGCGGGTCGATACCCTGCTTAACGAGCTTGCGTTGCTCAGAAGCTACATCTCTTGCCTCAGATAGAGATGTATCTGCATAGCTACCAAGACCCATATCTCTCAGCTTGCCATCCCAGCGGAAACGGTAAATCCAGCTTGCGCCGCCACCTTTACCAATTTTGAGGTACAGCCCATCCCCATCATTGGTCATGCCAGGGTTTGATTCCCTGACCAGCTTTTGAACGCCTTTAGTCGTCAGTTTTCCCATAGCCGCTATCCCCGTAGTAGGTTTTCAGCGTACCATATCCCAGCCCATACTCCAGCCCATACTTGGTCTCTGTTTTACGTAATATAAGAATGGATGGGACTGGACTGCTTTAGCTGTTTTTTTATTTTAAATCAGTAGCTTGGTGGAAGGCATTGGATGCTGTTGGATATTTAATATACGGACTGTCCCTCCGCCAAGTATTACGAATAAGCCGCTGATTTCAGCGGCTTTTTTGTGTCTGTAATTTAGCCATTGCTGTGAAACATCGAAGGTGCTCGGTTGGCGGCACAGATGTGTATGATAGTACCCATTAATTTTCACTAAATTTGGGGAAGCCTCTGTGAACACGGAAAGTCACTCTCAGCTTGCTACTTTGATCTAGTCGGTCGCTGCCCTATTACGCGGCGATTGACCTAAGCCCCGCGCAAGTTAGCAACCACGGCATGGGCGGCATCTTTGAAGAACTGATTCGCAAGTTCGCCGAAAGCTCCAACGAAACCGCCGGGGAGTACTTCACGCCTCGCGATATCGTCCACCTGACGACCTCACTAGTGCTGACAGGCCAGGAAGAAAAGCTCAAGCCCAATAGCATTGTTACCGTGTATGACCCAACGGCGGGCACTGGCGGGTCTCTTAAAGCGACGAGTACGTTCAGTAGGTCAGCGTGGGTGTGACGGTCTCGCTGCATGGGCAAGAGCTGAACCCCGAGTCCTACGCCATCTGCAAGGGCGATATGCTGGTTAAAGCAATACGCTTTCCGACGACCAGCTGGCGGGCGCTTTGACTACATGCTTTCCAATCCGCCGTCTGGTGTGGAGTGGAAGAAGGTACAGAAGCAAGTCACCGACGAGTTCTGAATGCTTTTAGGCGCTGCCTTAAACAGCGCCTAAATGTGACAAGTGCTGGTATTTGCCACGTAGCTTTTCCAATGTCGTTCTTATGCCGCTCAGCGTTGAGCACCTCTGAGGTACGTGTGGCCGTCAGTATCAAAAACTGAAGTATTTTTAATGACATACTGTTGTAAAGCTGAACAGAACCTATAAATGTCGCTACCTGGTCATAAGGCATAGCAGGGTGGTGGTTCACCTTTTGGATCCTTGACAGCTTAGCGAGCAATTTGTCGAGATGGCGACGCCAGCGGGCAGGGTTAAGCGGGTCGCTATATTCATGTGCCTTTCCTGCATCTAGTGCTGAATATTAGATAGCCTTTGAAAAGCTCTAGCTGAAGTGAATGGCGCTAATCCAGTAGCGATTCGCCCGAACGTGTCAGCAGTGCTTTTAGGCTCGGTGATTCAAATCGCCGTTGAATAGTAATCGCGTAAAACTCCTCCCAAACGCCGGGTAGTGCGCCGTAATCGGTTAGCGTGCCGTTATGCAGTTCATCGCGTACAACAACCGGCGGCATGATGGCAATGTGCTGGGTGTCTCTGGCCAATAGTCGCATCATGGCCATGTCGTCTACCTCGGCAGCAATCTTAGGTGAAACCCGGTAATGGCTACAGAGCTGGTCAAAGGCGTGGCGGGTGGCATTTTCAACGCCTGGCAGAATAAAAGCATGTTCCTTTAGACCGCTAGGAAATACCGGTGGCGGCGAGAGGTGGGGCGATGCAATTAAACTCACTGGCTGGCGCGCCAAGCGCTGCGAGCGCCAAGGGTGCTCGCTATCGCCACGTACAGGCTGGTTCGAGAGCACTACGTCTAGCTTATGGGCGGAAAGCCTCCGCAGTAGATCATCTAGCCCACCGCTTTGCAGTATTAAGTCCAAGTCGTCTCGGCCCAATAGCGGCCGTACAAAACCCTCTTGAAAATTACGTGACAGCGTCGCTACTGCTCCCACTCGCACTACCTCTCGGTGGGCGTGACCACCTTCAGCAAACAGCGCGCTTAGCTCTTCGCCTTGGGTGAAGATAGTGTCGGCATAATCAAACGCTAGTCTGCCCGCTTCTGAAAGATGTAGCTGCCGACCCTCGCGTAAAAAAAGAGGTTGTCCTAGGCGCTCTTCCAGCTGGCGAATTTGTTGTGAGAGCGATGACTGAGACACATGTAGCGCATTGGCAGTACGGGTCAGGTGGCCTGATTTAGCAACTTGCCAGAAATAGTAAAGATGGTGGTAATTGAGCTTCATGGAGGTGTGCCTTCAGCAGCGGTTTAGCCTTTCGTTCTTTTTTAAAGAACGTTTTATCAGAAATAAACTATTTTTTATATGATGACGAGAGGGGCATAGTCGTTGGCAAACGATTAGGGGGGAAAGGCTATGCCAAATGTCGTCGATATAACGGTGTTTTCATTGCTGTTGCTATGGTTGCTGGTCCCGATATCGCTACTGCTGATGGCGGGGATTAGCGCACGCGCCAGCACGTCAGAATCGCTGCAGCGCGCTTGGAAAATCAGCCGCTGGTTAACGGCAAGTGCTTTGGCTGCCAGCCTAGCGGTGGGTGTGCTGCTGTTGCTCGATGCACAGGGTGTGCCCACAGGCCTGCCTGAAGCGGCCCAGCCACTGGGGCTATATCCTGATGGCTTGGCGGTGTGGATGGCGCTGTTGATTAGCTTGTTAGGGACGGTGTTGTTGCGTTTTGCAGAGAACTACTTAAAGGGCGACCGCGGCGAACGTCGTTTCTTGCCCTGGTGTTTGGTGGTGTTAGCGAGCGTTATGTTGCTGGTCTTTACCCACCATTTGGTCGTCATGTTGATTGCCTGGGTAGGCATTAGTGTGGCGCTGCATCATCTACTCACCCTTTACCCAGAGCGGGTGGAAGCGCAGCGGGCGGCATGGCAAAAATTCATAGTAAGCCGCTTGGGGGATGCCGCGCTGATCGTCGCGGTGGCGCTGCTATACGCTCGTTTCGGTACTTTTCAATTACCTGAGCTGTTTGCCGCGGCGGCCTTAACTCCTGGCGGCTGGCAAGTCGAAGCAGCCTCGGTGGCATTAGCTATTGCTGCGCTGTGCAAATGTGCTCAGGTGCCGATGCATGGCTGGTTAATCAAAGTAATGGAAGCGCCTACGCCGGTCTCCGCACTGCTTCATGCGGGGGTGATTAACCTGGGAGGCTTTGTGTGGCTACGGCTGTTTCCGGTCTTCGATGGCCTGACGCTTGGGCACTATCTGCTAATTGTCATCGGTGGCTTTACTGCGTTGGTAGCCGTCATGACGATGTTGACCCAAGCCTCTGTAAAGCATGCCCTTGCATGGTCAACCTGTGCGCAGATGGGCTTTATGCTGTTCGAGATTGGCGTTGGAGCGTATACCTTGGCGCTGGCCCATTTGCTGGCGCACTCGCTCTACAAAGCGCACTCCTTCCTGGCCTCTGGGCGTACTGTTAGAGCATCGCGCTGTGTACGTTTGCCGCTTGCGTCGCTGCGTCAGCGGCTCTCTCTGGCGCTACCCGCTGCAGCACTAGCGGCGGGGGTTTTGGTCGTTTGGCCTGCGCTCGTCAGCCACAACCCGCTGTTAGGTGCGCTACTGAGCTTAGCAGTAGGCAGTACGCTGCTGGGCATGCCGCTAGGTACCGCCAAACTTAATCGCTTGGGAATGTTTGTCATGGCGCTGGCCTTGGTGCCCTTGTATGCCTTGCTACATAGCTTACTAGCGCCTGCGCTGCCAAGCGCTTACACCCCTTTAACTTTCTCGGCAGGCCTTCTTGGTGGCATGGTGCTGGTAAGCATGGTGCTAGTCGCTGGATTGGTCACGCTCTTTCCTCAAGCGGCGTGGGTTGCCCGTTGGCGCGTCCACTTTAGTCAAGGGTTGTATCTTGCGCTGCCGTTTCAGCGCGTGGTGGACGCAGTTGCCCCCATTCGTGTTTGGCGGCGTGCCTCATCGCCTGCGCCAGATTTAAAAGGAGAGTGGTCATGAGAGCGACTATGAGAGAGTCCATGAAGCAATTTATGGGAGAGCCCGCTGCAATGGATGCGACTACCTCTACAAGCCAACAGTCTTTTCAGTATCGTGACGCACTAAAGCGGGCGACCGATGCTATTGCACCCGTTTGGCCGCTTGATCAGTGGATTGCGGTGAATCCTTGGTGGGGCTTGAAACATCAGCCCATCGAACAGGTCAGCCATGATCTGAATCGTCGGGCTGGGCAGCCGATGACCATGCCTGCTCAGTTTTATCGTCATGCTTGGGAAACCGGTCGGATTACACCGCATGACTTGCGCCAGGCCCTGCGCCAGGGTAGTTACGCCTTTAGTGAGCAGCGCTTAGTGGATTACTTGGCATTGCCCGCTAAACCTATTACGCCGCTATGTAGCGCTTGGGACATTCTAGAAGCGCATACGGGATTTGACCCTATTGCGGAGAGCTGCGCTAGCTACTTCGATCAACATCAGCAGCGCTGGGCAAGCTGTTCTGTGCCTTCACTTTATTATGCTTGGAAAAAAACGGTACAACACGATTTGCGCTGGTCAACAGAGCAGCGATGCTCGTTGCAGTCGCTGCCAGATAACGCCGCTGCAGCTAGTGAGCAGGTAGCAGCGGATTGGGAATTAACTCCCGATGCATTTGAAGTGTTAGCTCATACGCTACTGTTACGGGTGAATGGCTGGGCCTCATGGTGTCAAGGAATTAGCTGGCACACGCCTGAACAGCAGCAGGAGGCTGGCATTAGCCAGCTGGTGGCAATGGTGTTGGCTTGGGAGTGGCTAGGGGTTCGCCAGCTTAATCAACAACAGAAAAGTGAATGGTTTGCCCAGTGGCAAGCAGCGGATGCTGCTTTGACCGCTCATTATGATCATGAAGCGCTATGGTGTTGGCAACACGCCTACGAAGTGGGTTATCAGCGGATGTTAGCCGCTACATTGACTGCGCCTAGTACGTCGTCACCTCCGGCTGCACAGGTGCAGGCAGCGTTTTGCATTGATGTGCGTTCTGAGCGGTTTCGTCGCCATTTAGAACAAGCTGCCCCCACTGTGGCAACGCTTGGGGTGGCGGGTTTTTTTGCTATGCCGGTAACCGATGCCGCGATCGGACCTGAACGCGCTCTTCCCCGTGTGCCTGGTTTGTTAAAGCCCACCTATCGGGTAGGGGCTACACGGCCTCAGCAGCAGGGTGTCAAGCGCTATCAGAAAGAGAGTCAGCGCCAAAGCGTACGGCATGCGAAGTACGCGCCGCTTTCAACCTTTACTTTGGTCGAGACTACTGGCATTGCCTGGGGCTGGAAGCTGATTAAGGATAGCCTGCGCAAGCAAGCACCGGTGGCACAGTGCGATGCGCCTGCTGGGTTGTTCCATACTTACGATGGGGAGCCAATCGCGCGTCACGAAAAAATAGCGCTAGCCAAAAACCTACTCACCCTGCTTGGCAACCTCACTGCACCGCTGCTGGTGCTAGTGGGTCATGAGTCTCAAAGTGAAAATAACCCACACCACGCCGGGCTAACTTGCGGTGCGTGTGGCGGGCAGGGCGGCGGAATGAATGCTCGGGTAGCCGCTGCGCTACTGAATGATCCGGACGTGCAGCAATCTGTTCAACAAATGGGCATTTCATTACCTAGTGCGTTTTATGTACTGGCGGCGACCCACTGCACCCTAACGGATAGGGTACATATTTATCGGGATAAGCAAATGCCTGTGGGGCTAGAGGCTGCACTCACTACGTTTGAAAGCGGTGTGCAACGTGCTGGCGAAGCCACTCGGCTTGAGCGTGCTTCGGCATTGGGCGTGGATGAAACTACTCACGTTGCGCGCCTGAAAACCCTGGCAATGCGCGGTGCCGATTGGTCGCAGCCCCGGCCAGAGTGGGGGCTGGTGAATAATGCTGCCTTGATTTTAGCTCCGCGGTCGCTTACCCAAGGAAAAATGCTCGAAGGGCGTGCATTTTTGCATGACTACCACCCTTCCGAAGACCCCGATGGCAAGGTGTTAGAAGGGCTGATGATGGCGCCCATGCTAGTGGCTAGCTGGATCAATCTGCAGTACTACGCATCCACTGTGGTGCCAGAGCTGTATGGCGCAGGCAACAAGCTGCTGCATTCAGTCGTGGGAGGGCATGTTGGTGTCATTGAAGGTAACTCGCCACAGTTGCGGATTGGGTTGCCCGAGCAGTCGCTTCGCGATGGTGAAAAATTGCATCATGAGCCGTTGCGCTTAACCGTGGTGATCGATGCGCCTAAAGAGCGTATTGAAGCAATTTTGAAGCGCCAGCCCGTGGTGGCTGATTTGATAAACCACCGTTGGTTGTGGCTAACACGGATAGGTGATGAGGGCGTAGAGTGCTATACGCCGCAGGGCTGGCAGCCTGTGCTTGCCGATTGAAACCCCGTCACTTATTAAATGAAGTAATTTTCAAGTAGCTTACGAGGTGAATAGTGGCAACGCGACATTAGTCTTTTAGTGAGCATGCTAATATTTAACCAGAGTTAATACGTCAATAGATCAAGAAATGTCGATATTCTTTGGTAAATAGAAGAATTTTTGTAGTAGCTAAACAGTTTTTCATAGTATTTTGCGGCATCGTCACGTTATTGACTGTCAGCAGGATCGTTTTATGCCCCGGAAGTTGGTTGGATTCAGCCTAGTGCTAGGCTGGGGTACGTTTATTGTGATTGCTTTTTGGCTATTTACTTACAAAAATCTTCGCCTGTTTGCTGACGAACAAGACGTATTAGCTCAATTTCCGGCGGATGTTGCTCAATCCATGACGAGCATTGGTCCTTTGCCAACTCAATCTATCGGGCGTCTTATTCATTTTTGGAATCCCGCCTGTCGTTGCAGTCGCTTTAGCCAAAGCCATGTTGAAGAAATCATAACGAGCTACGAAAAACAGGGTATTGATTTTGTCGTGGCAGTGCCAAACCAGAGCTTAGTTGATAGAGCGTTAACTACGTTCCCAGGGGTATCTGATGTAATTGTTATTAATAATCTAGAGGGGCTTAGCAGTCCCTCGGCGGTTATCTTTGATTCACAAAATACGTTGGTCTATTTCGGTCCTTATAGCGATGGTGCCTTCTGTTCAAGTGATGGGAGCACTCCCGTTGAACAGGTGCTAGATAGCGCCATTACCCAGCAAAGCGTGACACCATGGCTTAATTTGTCCACTTTTGGCTGTTATTGCGATTGGCCTAATTAAAAATCATTAATAAGCTAATCATTAACCCCCATATCTACCTAACGACAGGGACACTTCTTTCATGCAGTTGAATAGACTCGATAAGGATCTTTTTCATGAGCAGTGGCAAGATGCGAGCCTCCTCATGTTTAAAATCCTCATTGCCCAGGGAGTGCTAGCACTGGCACTTGCTAGTTGGTATTCCACCTGGCTGGAGGCGCTCATTATTAGCGTGCCGACAGTAATACTAGGTGGTTACTTAACCTATTCACAAGGAAGTGACTTACTAACGCGTCTTTACTTGGGCGCGGCATTTATGGTGATGACTGGGCTGCATATCCACCAAACCCATGGGCTTATTGAAGTACACTTTGGATTGTTTGTGCTGTTAGCGATCCTTCTTTATTACCGCGACTGGCGTGTCATTGCTGCAGCTGCTGTTGTGGCGCTTATCCATCACCTTTCTTTTCATGTCTTACAAAGCATGGATATAGGCATTTATGTCATGCCTGAAGCGAGTCTGAAGATGGTCCTTGTTCATGGTGGTTATTTAGCATTTGAAGCGGCTGTGCTCGTGGCACTTGCTAACATTATGGCGGGTGAATTTATCCGTTCGCAAGGTGCACTTAATGAAAGCGATCGGCTGGGAAGTGAGTTGCAACGCCAGCGTGCGGCATTATTAAGTGAAGTTGAGCAAGCCATTAATAATATGGCAGGCCTCTCAAGCCGAGTCTCGTCGGCCTCTGAAAGCCTATCATCAGCGACCACACAGCAGGCGGCTAGCGTTGAACAGACAACGGCATCACTGGATGAATTAAGTGCCACTGTTGCGCAAAATGCTGAAAACGCCGTAGAAACAGAAAGTGTTGCCAATCAAGCCGCTAGGGATGCAAGTGACGGAAGCGCTGCCGTTTTACAAACTATTCAAGCCATGCGTGATATTGCCAGTAAAGTCAAAATCATTGATGACATTGCGTTTCAGACGAACTTACTGGCTCTTAATGCCTCGGTGGAGGCGGCAAGGGCAGGGGAGCACGGCCGTGGTTTTGCTGTCGTAGCCTCTGAAGTGCGTAAGCTGGCAGAAGGAAGTCGGCTGGCTGCTCAGGACATTGGTGCAACTTCTACCCAGTCGGTAATTACGGCAGAACAAGCAGGCGAGCGTATTAAGGGATTAGTACCTGCCATCGAACGGACTGCTCAATTAGTGCGCGATATTGCCAGCAGCAGCCAGGAACAGTCGTTAGGTATCGAGCAGATCAATAAGGCGACTTACGAGCTGTACCAAGGCGCGCAAGATATTTCAAAACTTGCAGAACAGTTGACGAGCACGTCGCTTGAAATGGAAGAAACGGCGACCTCTTTGCAACGCGAAGCGTCTGTTTAAGATCTGCTTGTTTTTTTATCTACTGTGTTTTTGTGCTGTGTTTTGCACTGAGTATTTTTCCATAAAGCTAGCCGCGTCTAATGACGCGGCATCATCGGAAAATGCACGGTTAAAAGGTTGTTTAGACTCGCTTCTTGGATAACAGAGTTTAGCAACCTAAGAGCTTAGTCATCTAAGAGTTTAGTTATCTAAGAGCTTAGCAACCGAGAAGCGAGCTGGCTTACAACCAAGTGCAGTATGTCTTCAAGTACTGTTGGTTAGTGTTGTGCAGCACTAAAGGTCGTACTGTTCCCGGGCATAGCCCCCAAGGCCAATAGCATCTAGGCGAGATAGGGGGGCAAGGAAAGTCACTTGTATCACGCCCGGTGCACGGCCAATTTCTATAGCACCGTTAATGGTGGCTCGATTACGGATTTCAGCGACACTCATATCAAGTAGGGTAGCCGCTCGCTGAAGGCCGTCTTCAATTGCCTCATTGAGGTTAGCAGCGGTTCCAATCACCGAGATTGGCGCTAGCGGCTCAATGTTTTCTACTCCCCATTTTTCTGCCAATTGCTGGCCTTTGGCCTTTTCAGATGCACTAAACGGTTTGGCTAATGGTGGCAGATCTTCCAGCAGCGGGAATAAAACGGGGCCGTCCAGTGGGTAGTTTTTCACGACTTCTACCTGAAGCGTGACGCTTCCTGCTACATCCATAGTGTGCCCAGCAATTTCGCCATCACCCTGGCCTGCATGCATATCTCCCATATAAACCCCTGCGCCTGGCACCTTAACAGGGGCAATAAGGATGGCGCCGGCACGAACAGCATCAATATCCATGTGTCCGTCGGTTTTGTGCGTAGCTAATTGCTCGGGCGTAATAGCATACTCATGTGGCGCCCCGATCAAGAAAGCACCAAAATCACCAGCGTTGTGGCTGTCTGGCATTGGCATTGACGGGCAAGTACCAAGCTGCCCCATAAATGGCCGCGTGCGAATTAGCGTTCCAGGCATATCTGATGGTGCATAGTTAAGAATAGAGTGCTGTCGGCTGCCTGGGGGTAAAGCTGAGTAATGGTCAGCGCGTTGGGCGATGGTAGTTGCCACATTGCTAGGTACGGTAAGCCCGATTGTTCGGTCATCGTCAAAGGTGACGGTGTAGCCATGGACTATTTCGAAGGGTTTTACAGGGTTATTGCAGGCATCACACTTTACGGCATCTTGCCCGATGCCATCGATATGGGTCTCGGGCCACAGTGTGTCACAAACAGGGCAGCGAGCGGCAACATAGGGGTCGCCAAGGCAAAATCCTTCGGGCGAGCTATCATGTCCAGACGCGGTCGCGATAGAGGTAACGGCAATATCGCGAATACGGATGGCAACACCATCACCTACTTCTGCGCCCTCAATAAACACGGGAGTAGTCACCTCATGTCCGCCGCGAAGACGTGGGGTAATCATCGGTCCCCAACAGCCAGGTGCAGTGTTGGCTGTGATGGTCCCCCCATTTTTAACTGGTCCCAACATGGGGGCATTGGGGTCTAGCACACTGTTAGTAAATTCTTGCACAACAACGTGTTGCTGAACGGTTGATGACTTATCTATGGTATGTTGCATGGAAAGTATCCTTTTGTTTTTTATGCATTTTTATGCAAGCGACCGCTGTCTATCACATGCTTAACCCTAAAGAGTCTTTATAGGTGGCTGTTGTTAGGGCGACGCTTTTGAATTTATCATTATTTTATTTTTTTTAAACCTGAAAACTTCATTGGTATAGGATGTGTAGAGGTTATTCAGACAAGCTATTCAGACATGTTATCCAGAGTAGCGCTTCGTCCTGTGTGACTGACTAGGTCATTTTCTGTCTCTTTACCATTACTTCTTTAATTATTCTGAGGTGACTGATGCACACAACACGTATCGCTATTGTCGGCGGTGGGTTAGCAGGTCTTTACGCCGCTTACCTGTTAGAGCAGCAGGGAATTAGTGACTTTGTATTGTTAGAAGGGCGTGACGAGCTAGGTGGTCGTATTGCATCAGTAACGCCAGAAGGCAAGTCGGCGCCAGGACAACAACCTGAGGCATTTGATATGGGGCCTTCGTGGTTTTGGCCAGGCTTTCAGCATGCTCTTGGTGCATTGGTGGAGTCTCTGGGTATCGTTTCTTTTGCCCAGTTTGAAACGGGGGATATGTTGGTTGAACGTACGCTTAATGGAACCCCAGTTCGCATGCAGGGGTTTGTGAATACGCCGCCTTCAATGCGTTTAAAAGGTGGCATGAGCGTGTTAATTGAAGCTTTGCGCCAGCGTGTCGATTCTCAGAGGATAGTGACAGGTCAAACGGTTGAGCGTTTGTCGTTCAATGGTGAGGCAGTTGAACTATTAAGTGAAGATAAAGGTGGGCTTATACAACGCTATTACGCAGATCATGTTCTTCTGGCGGTACCGCCAAGACTTGCTGAGCAACGTATTACGTTCTCGCCAGCGTTACCAGTAAGTCTTGCCCATCAATGGCGGCACACAGCAACATGGATGGCCCCACACGCTAAATATGTCGCTCTTTTCCCAACACCTTTCTGGCGTGAACGTGGTCTTTCTGGCGAGGCACGTAGTTTGATTGGCCCATTAGGTGAAATACACGATGCGTCTGATCCCAGTGGTCATGGGGCGCTCTTTGGCTTTTTTAGCGTGCCTGCAAGCGCGAGAAAAAAGAGTAGAGAAAACGTCTTGCGGCAACGCTGCCGTGATCAATTGATCAGGGTATTTGGCCCGCAGGCAGGTACGCCTGTTATCGATATTATTAAGGATTGGGCTGTAGAGCCGTTAACGGCGACAGCCTCAGATTGCCACCTCGGTGAGCATAGTACGCCGCCGCCCGCGAGCGCTTTAGAAGGGCCTTGGCAGCATCGTTTAATAGGCATTGGTAGTGAATGGGGGCAGCAGTACCCTGGCTATTTAGCAGGCGCTATTGAAGCAGCAGAGCGTGGCGTAAGCGGTCTGCTAGCGTCAAGTCAGCTCTTCAGTGCCGATCGTTAGTGGATCGACCCTAAAGTTTAAGCACTTTCACACTGTAGTGTTTGGATGCGGGATAGCCAGAACCGTCTAATCGTTCATTAGCATTCTCAATCACATCCCGGCAGGTTGGGCTTGGCTCTCAGCCTAATGTGTTCAGTTTTTTGATCAGCTCTTCTACATGGCCACTCAGCATCAGCTTTTGCACAGGGTTCATATTCACGTTCAACGACGGTAACGCTTCGCTGACGAGCAATGGTTTGCCAGCGGTATGTAGCATTACGCCGAGCATCGCCTCACGTAGCTGAGGGTCATGTGGGTCGCGTAGCAGTAGTAAGTCAGTCAGCAGTCCTGTTACCTGAACGGCATGTCTGACCCAATCCGGTTCTCCTCTTAGAAACGCTAGGGCATACAGAAAGGCTTTGCGATCCTGTGCGATTAGATAGCGAAGCGTATCGACGCAATCGTATAAAATCTCGCTAGGAAACACGTTGCGGTTTTTCATTCGTGTGCTGTAGCAGCGAGCGAATTATATTGGCTGAAGAATTCTGGTGCTGGGCGGGGGGAGAATTTGAAATACCTGCCTATGTGAGTCGTTTTTATTTGCCCAGGTCAAGGCACTGTTTTTAGTTGTTATAAGTGCAAACTCTACACATTAATTAGCAGTGTCATCAATTTAATCAGTGTTTTTTGCTATTAAATTGCCTCGAAATAAGATGAATATAAGATTATTTAGCTACTTATTAGGCTAGCACTCAGAAGAACGGCCCGCCAGCACCGCTGCTTTTAGATAATGAATTCGCTAAAGGCGGAGTACTATAAAAGCAGTAACCAAGAGCAGCAAACGGCTTTTATTGCCGTCGGTCTTGGTTAATAGCCAGTCATTTCTAAGTAGCCTACACCAATCTGTTGTTGGGTGGACGTGTTGCGCACCACTACATCACCTTCCCAATAGGGCACGGTGGTGGGCATCCAGCGATTGGGGTGCCGCGCTTCTATGGTGAGTTCAAGATTGGCGTCGGGGAGCGTTAACTGCCATTGGGTGGGAATGTCTCTTTCTGCTACACGTTCAGTGGCAAGAGGTAAGAGCATAACGCTGTCTGGCCCGATCAGTTCTGTCTGGCCATCTGCGTTAAACAGGTGTGCAAAGCGATAGTCCGAGCCATTTTCGCCACCGCCGCGCAACCGGTAAGCCATCAGCTTGCGGCCATCATCCAGGTGCAGGGAAAACCAATCCCAGCCCGTTTGTTCGGCGTTGAGTAGCTGGCTGCTCCATTCCCTGTCTAACCAACCGCTGCCTTGCACGTGCCGGGATTCACCATTTAGGGTGACGCTTCCTTCAATGTGTAAAAACGGCTGGCTGTAGTAGTGAGAACCCTGGCCCTGAACTGTTTTGGCGTTAAACCCGTTTTCACCATGCCACACCAAAGGGCCTTCCGCGCTAAGTGTGAGATCGTAGCCAAACCGTTCGTTTCCGTGACCACTATAAGCGCTTAGAGTAAAACGTTCGAAGTTAGCCTCTAACGGGCTTCTAAAGAACCAATCATCAATCCACGCATGAAAAGGAGTAGCCACCACACCCGCTTGCCCCCGTTGCTGAACAAGTTTGGAAGACGATTCACCACTGTGGCTACGGGCAAAGCGCTCGGCAGCAACATGGGTTGCGTGCTGAGAGATGCCCATATGAGCCATCCAAACTTGATCGGTGGCCCAGGGGGCAGGAGTCGGGCGTTGCTGTGGTGGCATAAGGGCCTGCCGGAACAGGGTCCATTGAAGGCCTAGCGGTTCACCTTGGCTATCTTCAAGGTTAGCTGTGAGATACCACCATTCAATGCGGTAGTCTGGATGGGGGCCGTGATCATGTGGAAACACCAAAGACACGGAAGCATCTGCTTGAGCAAATCCTTGTGCCTGCGCGCCCAGGCCCGCAAAGCCGTTGTGTGATGGCTGTTGAGTCTGTGTGCTTTCAGTGGACGGCGCGTCACTGCAGGATGCAAGCCCAAGGCCGATAGCGATAGCTGCGAATGCGTTAACCCAACCGTAGATCATTGGGCACCTTCGTTAAGCAACGCACGAGGCGATGTTCGCCAAAGCTGCAGGGCCGGTAACGCCGCAGCGACAAGGGCAACGCTAAATGCGGTAAACAGCATGACCAGTATATCCAGGGGAAATAGCTGAAGTGGTAGCCGCCAGCCAAAAGCGGCGACATTAATTACGGCCACCAGGAGCCAGGTGATTGAGATGCCAAGCGGTACAGCCAGTAAGCCAGTAAGTAACGCCAGCCCACCCAACTGAACCAGTGGCAGCAGCGCAAGGGTGGCACGCGGTACGCCTAGCGCCCACAGTGTAGCAAGTTGCCGCTGTCGATGTTGCGCTTGGGCCAGTAGTGTTGCCAGAAGTGCGAGTGCAGCCACAGCCAGCGTTAAGCCATTCAATGCCCGGGTGATGCTGAAGGTACGCTCAAAAATTTGTGTGGCTACCTTCTTCACCTCATGTTGGTTTATTAAGGCATCAGGTGAAAGGTCAAATGTCGTGATTAACGCTTGGCGAAATGTATCTGCATCGGCCTCATCATGTAATGCGATGCCTGTTGATGCTAGTTCGCCTTCAAAGCGCTGTGTAAGCGTATCAACAGTAACCAATAGCTGCTGCTGTGGGTTACCGTAATCAGGGTAAATGGCCGCTACCGTCAACCATTCAGCGCCTTGTAGTGTTTCAAGAAGAACGCTGTCGCCAGGTTGAAGTTTTCGGGCTACCGCCATTTGTTCATTGATGAATACGCTTTGATTGTTCAGGGCTTCCCAAGCTTGCGGTGCCCCATTAAGTGTCTTTAGCAACGGCCACTGGGAGGTTAGTGTTGGCACCGTGCTGATACCAAAAAGGGCAAGGGACCCAAGCGATGCCATTTGGGTCGAGATGTTTTCGTGAGACGAAGAATTAATAGCCAGCAACTCAGTGTTACCGCGCGCGGTAGGTAAGGTTTCCAGCACCTCTGGCTGTGAGATTAGCCACTCATTGAGAGTAATGAGCGTTGCTGGTGTTGCATTGATGTATAGCGGTGCTACTAATCGCTGGTCTAGCCATTCTAAAAACGTTAGCCGGAAACCTCCTACCATACTGCTAACGCCCAAATTAGTTGCCAATGCAATGAATAAGGCCATCATCGCGAGGGATAAACGGGGCAGCTGTTGTTGCATATCCGCAGTTGCCCATTGACCCAGCGGGTAGCGCTGCAATCGCCGTTGCAACAACCGTAGTAAGGTATTGAGAGCTGGTGGTAGACACAGTGCACAGCTGAAAAGTAACGCAGCGACTAAGCTGAAACTGACCACTAACCCCTCGCCGGCTGGAAGCATCTTCAACCAAGCGGCTAACCCTAACGTTAACACTCCGGCTAATCCGCCCGCTTGCAGCATGCGCACTAGCTGGCGCTGATAGCTGTATCGCCAGGCGTAAGACTGCCCAAGGGCCAAGACTTGTAGCTTGGAAGCACGCCACAGCACGCCACTACCTGCTAATAGCAAACCACCCAAAGTGACGGCTACACTGCCAAGCCAATAATGCCAGGGCAGTGCTAGCGAGTGCTGAACGTCAGTCTGATACAGCGAGGTAAGTGTGCTGGCCACATCAGGTAGCAGCTTGCCGGCCAGCCATAGGCCGCTGATGAGTCCAAGCACAGCGCCAACCAGACCAAAGATCAGTAGCTCTATAAGAATGGCGAGAGTGATTGTTTTGCCGGGCACGCCGATGGCTCGCAGTGTGCGTAGAGTCGCCATACGCTGTTCCATAGCTAGCCCTAAGGCGGCTTGGACAATAAACATCCCAACCACCAGCGAAAGCAGTGCTAGTGCCGTCAAGTTGAGATGAAAGCTATCAGTGAGCTGTTCAGGCGAAGCAAGATTGGCCGCGCGAGTAAGGCGATAGCCTTCTGGCGGCTGAGTCAATGCTCCTGCTGCGGTGACCAAACTGAGTGTGGACTGATCGCCAAAAAGTGCAGATACAGCGGCGATATCCATTACCAGTGTGTTAGGGGGAAGGTCGTTGCGGAGTGCTAACGGTGGTAGCCGCTGATTACCAATAGCAGGGGTAGCGCCGGTAGCCTGTTGACGGTTTAGTTTGAAGACTTCTAACGTATCTGGAGCGAGCTGAGTTTGCCAAGGTGGCGATAAAAACTGGGTCAGTGAACCGCCGTTTCCATTGGCACGGTTGCTTTCATTTGAAGAGGGTAGTGTTAATGGGTCGATGCCAAGTACCGTCACCTGAGTATTTCTTATTGTCAGTGAGCTCTCCAGTAGCGGTGATACGGGGAGACCTGCGTGACGGAGTGATAAGTAGTCATCGATGCTAAGGGCGTTGCCATCGCGACGGGTAAGCTGGTCGGTTTCTACGCTCAGCAGCGCGTTAGAACGGGCATAGCTCTCTTTGGCGGTGGCGTTAATGGCTTGCACGCTACTCCAAAGGGCACTGGCAACCCAAAGGCCTACCAACAGCATAGCAAGCTGGCCAGGGTGACGTCGGTAATGAGCCAACAGAGTCATTAACACCCGCAGTATCATTGCCTTGTTTCCTTCAGCTGACCTAAGTGAAGGCGAAACGTGCGGTTCAATGGGGCCGCTACCCGTGCGCTATGGGTAACCATCAGCAGTGCGCATTGAGTCTCTTTGACCAAATCCAGCAATAAAGTTAGCACGGTATCGGCACTTTGTTCGTCAAGGTTACCGGTCGGTTCGTCGGCAAGTAATAAGGCTGGGCGTACTGCTAGGGCACGGCCAATTGCTAAACGTTGTTGCTGGCCGCCTGATAGCTGCTCGGGGTAGTGCTCTTCACGACCAGAAAGCCCTAGCCGATCAAGCAAATACGCACTCCATTCAGCATTTTCAGTGCGTGCAAGCCGAGCTTGCAGCGAGAGGTTATCGATGACGTTGAGACTTGGCACAAGGTGAAATTGCTGAAAAATAAGCCCCAATTGCTGGCGGCGCAGTCTCGCTCGGGCTGGTTCGTTGAGCGATGACAAAGCTTGCCCAGCGATAGCGACCTCTCCCTGATTAGGCATTTCTAGTCCTGCAGCGATGTGTAGCAAGGTAGATTTACCACTGCCCGACTCGCCCATCAACGCAAGGCTTTCTCCTTGGGAAAGGGTGAGATTTATCTCGTTGAGCACGTGTAGTGAGCCTTGCGGAGTGCTGAAGGTTTTGCTTATCTGATGCAGGGCTAACAGGGGGGGTAACATAAGTATCTCCCAGCATTAATGCTCACTATCTTGGTGATTATTACTATACCAACTTGTTGATTGCTTGTACGAATCTTGTAGTTGATTTTGTTTTTGTATATTTATTTTTTAACTATAGTGATTGTCTGTTCTAGATGTTTAGGAAAACAATCTCTCTTGAGGGTGTGCCATGCCGATCTATACCAGCATTGAAGATCTTCGTCGCCATTATGTTCGCCGTACGCCAAAAATGTTCTACGACTATGCCGAGTCGGGTAGCTGGACAGAACAAACCTTTCGCGAAAATACCAGCGACTTCCAGCATATTCATTTGAAACAGCGCGTGGCGGTCGATATGTCAGGGCGCTCTACCCGAAGTTCTATGATTGGCGAAGATGTTGCAATGCCGGTTGCGCTGGCGCCAGTGGGACTAACGGGAATGCAGTCGGCGGATGGTGAAATTAAAACAGCGCGCGCCGCTGAAAAATTCGGTGTGCCGTTTACACTTTCGACCATGTCGATTTGTTCGATTGAGGATGTTGCAGAACACACCACGCAACCTTTCTGGTTCCAAGTGTATACCTTAAAAGACGATGACTTTATGCGTCGCTTGTTTGAGCGCGCAAAAGCGGCTAACTGTTCTGCTGTGGTGGTCACTGTCGATTTGCAAGTCCTGGGGCAACGCCACAAAGATCTTAAAAATGGGTTATCTGCACCGCCTAAATTGACTGCAAAATCAATCGCTAATATGGCGACGAAAATTCCTTGGGGGTTGGAGATGTTGAAAACCAAACGTCGATCGTTTGGTAATATTGTTGGGCATGCAAAAGGTGTTACCGACCCTTCTTCATTATCAGCATGGACAGCAGAGGCATTTGATGTATCGCTAGACTGGAAGCGGATTGCTCAATTTAAAGAGTGGTGGGGTGGCAAGTTGATTGTGAAGGGGATTATGACCCCGGAAGATGCGCGCTGCGCCGTAGAAATTGGTGCCGATGCCATTATTGTTTCTAATCATGGTGGTCGTCAGCTGGATGGCGCAATGAGTTCAATTCGTATGCTGCCAAGTATTATGGACGAGGTAGGCAATGAGATTGAAGTGCATCTCGATTCTGGTATTCGTTCAGGCCAGGATGTACTCAAAGCATTGGCGCTGGGTGCCAAGGGGACCTACATTGGACGCGCTTTCACCTATGGTTTAGGGGCTGCTGGCGAAGAGGGGGTGACCAAGGCGCTCCAGATTATTCATAAAGAGCTTGATACCACTATGGCGCTGTGCGGTGAAACAGACGTCAGCCGTTTAGGCCCTCATAACCTTTATGTGCCGAATGGCTTTGCTGACCCTACCGTCAAGCTTTAAGCCTCCTTCATTTAGGCCTGTTTTATTGCTGATACATTTAGCTTAATTGATATATTCGCTTTCGATGTTGTATCAAAAAGGGGTGCCATGTAGGCACCCCTTTTTATCGTGAAAAAGCAGTCAATAGGCTAAATAGTGACGCTTCAGTGATATCCTTCGCCTACTTTTACCTTGCCACGGAACACCCAGTAGGTCCAAGCGGTGTATGCCAGCACAATAGGGATAACAAACAGCACGCCGACTAATAAAAATAGCTGTGACTCAGGTGCCGATGCGGCATCCCAAATCGTATAGTTAGGCGGTACGATAACCGGCCATTTGCTAGCGATTAGGCCCAGGTAGGTAAAGATAAATAGGCCCAGCGTTGCGACAAAAGGTAAACCTTCCTGCTGGCGTTTTACTGCGCGATAAAGAGCTCCAGCGCACACCATTGCAAGAATCGGGAAGAACCAAATTAAGTGAATCTGGTTCATCCAGCGGTCGCGCACTTCGGGGCTAACCAGTGGTGTCCATAAGCTAACAATACCGAATACTACCAGTACTGCTAAAAGCAGTTTTGGTGTAATACGATAAGCCCACTGTTGGACATGACCTTCAGACTTCAAGATTAGCCAAGTAGAGCCAAGCAGCGCATAGCCTGCCATTAGTCCAAGCCCTGTCAGTATAGTGAAAGGTGTCAGCCAATCCAGTGCACCACCGACATAGCGGAAATCTTCAACAGCAAATCCTTGAATATAAGCACCAACTACTGCGCCTTGTGCGAAGGTGGCTATGGCAGAGCCCCAACAGAAAGCACGGTTCCACCAGCGGCGATTTTTCTTAGACTTGAAACGAAACTCAAACGAGATCCCGCGAAAAATTAACCCAGCTAACATCAGAAAAACACCGATATAGAGCGCGGGTAAAAACACAGAATAAACCAGGGGAAACGCGCCAAGTAGACCCGCTCCGCCCAACACCAGCCACGTCTCATTGCCATCCCACACAGGGGCAACAGAGTTCATCATGACATCACGTGACTCTTCATCAGGTGCGAAGGGAAACAAAATGCCTAACCCTAGATCAAAGCCATCCATTAAGACGTACATAATGACGCCGAAACCAATGATGGCAGCCCAAATGAGCGAAAGATCAATACTCATGCGTTGGCTCCTTCCAAATCATCGTCAAAGGGAGTGTGTGCAGCGGACAACGGACGTTTCGGGCGTTCAACTTCGCCTTCCACTTCTATTTGCTCTTCGTGCATACCGTTGCGTACAACACGCGTGAGGTAATAAATCCCTGTTAAAAACACTACGCTGTAAACAGCGATGTAGCCAATTAAAGTAAATAGAGCCATACCACCTGTCAGTGAAGGCGTTAACCCTTCTGCATGGGTCATAACGCCATACACTAACCATGGGGCACGTCCGGATTCAGTAACGATCCAGCCACCCAGAACTGCTAGGAAGGGGGAAATAATCATGACAGTCAGCGTTTTTAGGAACAGGCGGTTTTCATAGACACGGCCCTTACGACGTAGCAACAAGCCTACTAGTGCAACAGCAATCATCAGTAAGCCAATACCTACCATGACGCGGAACGACCAAAAAACAATCGCTACCGGTGGCTGCTCTTCTACCGGGACTGCGTTAAGCCCAGGAACTTCACCATCAGCACGGTGAGTTAGAATTAAGCTAGCCAAGTTAGGAATACCAATTTCAAAGTGGTTGGTTTGTGATTCTTGATCAGGAATCGCGAATAGTAGCAGCGGTACGTTGGTTTGCGTTTCCCAGTTACCTTCCATGGCAGCTACTTTAGTTGGTTGATGCTCTAGCGTGTTTAAGCCGTGAAAATCCCCTACCACTGCCTGTGCAGGCGCTAAGATCAATAATAACCATAAGCACATGGATAATGCTTTTTTGTTGGCTTCTACATCACGCTTGCGTAGTAAGAACCAAGCGCTAACGCCCGCAACCACGAACCCACCGGTGAGGAAAGACGCCATGCCCATGTGAACGAAGCGGTACCAGAAGGAGGGGTTAAAGAGTGCTTCCATCCAGGAAGTGATATGAAAGCGACCATCAATTAGCTCAAAACCTGCCGGTGTTTGCATCCAGCTGTTAGCGGAAAGTATCCAGAAAGAAGAGATGAACGTGCCAACTGCGACCATGATGGCGGCAAACAAGTGCACGCCTTCAGGCACTTTATTGCGGCCAAACAAGAGCACGCCTAAAAAAGCAGCTTCTAAGAAAAAGGCCGTTACTACTTCATAGCTGAGTACTGGGCCTAAGAAGTTAGACGTCGCGTAGGCAAAGTTGCTCCAGTTGGTACCAAACTGAAATGACATAACAATGCCTGATACCACACCCATGCCAAATACGACGGCAAACACTTTTGTCCAGAAGAGCGCCAAGCGATCCCAAGCAGGGTTTTCCGTTTTGTAGAACAAGCCATGCAGCAGCGCAATGTAGGAAGCCAAACCGATAGTAAACACCGGGAAAATGGCGTGAAAAGAAACAACAAAGGCGAACTGCAGCCTTGAAAGTAACAGAGGATCTAATTCCATGGCGACCTCCTAGATCGTGTGACATGAAAATTTGACAGGCATTGATTGTCGCAGAAGCTATATTCTTAAAAGCTATGGTTATATTTCTTTCTTGATTCATGATAGTTGAAACTGCTTTACGCCGTAAGTTGAAAGTACCCTATGACGCATGGCGTATTGTCGCATCTTTATCAATGGTAAATATTCTCATTATTATACGCTTTTACTTCTATTTTAGATTTGAGGGTGCTAAATTGGTTTTCGTAATCAGATGAATGATGAAGAAGTGATCAATTCGCCAATTTTTAATGGCCAATGCTTGATACGTTAACGTTTGAAAAGGAACTCTCGATGAAACGAACTGCTTCACTTTTATTGGCCGGTCTATTGAGCAGTGGACTCGTGGTGGCCAGTGACAATGAACGTCTGGATCATTTTGAAGGGAAAGCTTCCGATACCTTGGAACAGGCTTTTGCAAATTTGACCGAAGGGAATCAGCAGCTAGCAGAATTACTTTCACAAGATGAGATCACAGATGCGCAAATGAGTGATATTCATATGCTCACGTACACGCTAGAAAATGCTTTGCAGAAAGTCGATGAAGAAGTCAGTGCTATGGCTGTGCTGCTGGAGGAAGTCCATCTAGGGTCGGAAACACTCGATCAGGAGCGTGTAGCAAGCCACGGTGAACGTTATCTGGAAGCCTCTTCACTGTTAATTGAATAAAGAAGCTGAAAAATTCTGAAAGAGCACCACTAACGTGGCGTGGTAAACAAGGCTTGTCTATTTTAGGCGAGCCTTGCTTGTGTCTGTGTAAGATGCATTAGTTAAAACAAGCCATTACCAGCCCCAGGGCGGGTAGTTCTTCTAGAGCAAACGGCCTAAAAATTTTGCTAAGCTAGCCAGCTGTTTTTTGCTGGCACTTTCCCTCTATGATCCCGTTTCGATCCGCATTCCCATTTCGTGCTTCGCGCTGGTTGCCTGGCGGACATTTGCAAACGCTTTACAGTCCTTTATGTCGCAAGCCGCCTCAATTGCGCCGTCAGCGAGAGCGGTTAACGCTGGAAGACGGCGATTTTATCGACATGGATTGGTATGGGCCTGAGGGAGCATCGGGCCATTGCGTGCTGCTGCTCCATGGGCTAACCGGCAGTTCTTCTTCTTTGTATATCCTAGGGCAGCAGCAGGCATTAGCGGCGTATGGTTGGCAAAGCGTGGCCGTTAATTGGCGCGGTTGCTCTGGTGAGCCAAACCAGCGTGCGAGGGGGTACCACTCAGGGGCGAGTGATGACTTGGCAGAAGTGGTTAATCAACTGACCTCACGCTACCCCACTAAACTATTTACCGCCGTGGGTTATTCACTAGGCGGGAACGTGCTGCTTAAGTATTTAGGTGAGGAGGGTAGTAATACACCGCTGAGGGCGGCAGTAGCGGTATCGGTGCCGTTTCGGCTAGATCACTGTGCAGATCGAATAAACAAAGGGGTGTCCAAGATTTATCAAGCACGTTTCCTGCGTGACCTACGCCATTATGTTCAAAGCAAACAGCGCGCACTTTCACATCAAGGCCGTCATAAGGAGCTGGCGCATTTAGCGGCGCTGGAAACGCTAGATGGTATGAAAACATTTTGGGATTTTGATGGCCGTGTAACTGCGCCACTACACGGCTTTGAAAGTGCCGATGACTATTATCGCCGCTGTAGCAGTGCCTTTTTTGTTGAGCGCCTACGTATTCCAACGCTCATGGTGCATGCACAAGATGACCCCTTTATCTATCCTCACAGTATTCCTGATGCTAAGGCCCTGCCAAGTTATGTCACCCTGGAGTTGCATGCTTCTGGGGGGCATGTGGGGTTTGTCGAAGGCCCTCCTTGGCGGCCGCGTTATTATCTTGAGCACCGCTTGCCCGACTGGCTACGTTCGCAGGTTTTCAATCTTAGTGAAGCGGATAACACTGAAGGGTTATTATTCTAACTAAAGACAATCACTTAGAGGTTGCTATGTCTGCGTTTTTTGACCGATTAAATGATGTTTCATCTCCTCGTATTGGCCTGGGGTGTATGAACCTTTCTCATGGCTATGGACAGTATGTGCCAGAAAAGGAGGCGCTTCAGGTGTTAGAAGAAGCCTTTGAGATGGGGTACCGCCATTTTGATACGGCGACACTCTATGGTGGAACCGCTAATGAACGCCTGTTAGGGCTTGCCTTAAAGACAAAGCGACATCAACTGCTTCTTGCCAGTAAATGTGGTATGGCATTGGACGCTAAAACGGGAAATCGCGTGATCGATGGACGGCCTAATACGCTGCGCCGTCAGTGTGAGGAGAGCCTAAAACGACTGAAAACGGATCATCTAGACATCTATTATCTACATCGCTTAGATCGTAATGTTGCCATCGAAGAGAGTGTGGGTGCGATTGGCCGACTCGTCGAAGAGGGTAAAGTCGGTGCGGTTGGTTTATCTGAGATATCAGCAGAAACACTTCGCAAGGGCAATGCGGAGTATCCTATAGCAGCAGTTCAGTCAGAGTACTCACTCTGGACACGTAATCCCGAGATTGCTCTTAAGGAGGTATGTCTAGAATTAGGTGTAGCCTTGGTTGCGTTTAGCCCCTTAGGGCGTGGCTTTTTGACGGGGTTAATGGAGGAAAATACGGAGTTTTCAACGGGTGACATGCGCGCAGGAATGCCCCGGTTTAGCAAAGAAAACTTACCTAATAATCTATCTTTATTAACTGACTTCAAGGCACTGGCTACTCGTTTGGAGGTGTCTCCTGCACAGCTGGCGTTGGCATGGTTAAACGCCCAAGGGAATCATATTATCCCCATACCAGGAACCCGTTTAGTAACGCATATGCGCGAGAATTTAAGCGCTGAAACGATCAAGTTAGAAGATGCAACCGTGGTTCAGCTCAATGGAATGATGTTACCGAATCAAGTGGCTGGTGCTCGTTATAATGATGCGCAACAAGCTGATATTGATACCGAAGAATTTGCAGGTTAATAGGTGAGCGATGACTTATAAAAGGTCTTAAAAGCGTGGGGGAAAAGGATCAGGTGATGACAGGGTAAATTATTTTTCAACCCCCATTGCTTTCTTTCAGCTCAGGGCTATTATTCGCTACTAACGACAATGTTGTTAGCCTACTAAGGAATGCTGCCATGTTGAAAGGCCTTATTATTTGTTTCGCAGTGCTATTTGCACAGTTGGCGGTGTTGAGCGTACTTGATGCGCGGCTTTACAACGCTCAGGATGTGCGTCAGGCAGCGACAACACAGCATTTGCCTCACAACAGAGAAGACGATGACGATAACGTTTCACTGACATAGAAAATAAGCGGCGATGGATAGCGATTTTAGCTGCCGCCGCCGTTGTTTTCTAAACGTTTTACAGCCTTCCATTTCACCACTGTTTGAATTTTTCAAAGAGCGCTTGCTTGCAAGTTGTCGTTCCTTAGTTTCAATGCTGCCCCCGCCGTGAATGATTAGCACGCTGCCTTTTGTATTCTCGCCAGCAGATATAAAGTAGCCTCGTTAGGATCGACAACCATTTCGTAGCGAATATCTTCATTTCCAATGCCGCAGCCTTCGGTAGAGATGAAGACAATCAAGCTAAATGTGTTGACGGTCAGGGGAATTCCATAGGGCATTTTCATGTCCAAAACAGCGTAAAATGTTAAGCATAGTCAACGCTGGGGGAGCGACTGCCCCAAAAAGCAGTTATTTACGTGGAAGACAAATACTTGCGTCTGGAACTTGGTAACGGCATTCTTGTCCGTTGTTAGTATTACTATTAGGGAGCATAGAAAAATGGCTTTTAACGATTCGAGCACGGCGAGAGCGCAAACGCGCAGCGGAGTAAGCAGTGTTAGCGCTAATAAAGTGTTGCGTAACACCTATGCACTGTTGGCCATGACACTGCTATTTTCTGCGGTCACTGCGGGTGCTTCTGTCGCAATGGGCATCCAACAAATGAACATTTTTGTGTTCTTTATCGGCGCGTATGGGCTGATGTTCCTGGTACACAAGACGGCTAATTCTGCTGTTGGTTTATTGTCTACTTTCGCATTCACCGGTTTTATGGGCTTTACGCTTGGCCCTATCATCTCCGCTTATCTTACGTTGCCTAACGGTGGCGCTTTGATTATGAATGCGTTGGCAATGACAGGGCTGACGTTCATTGGTCTTTCTGCAATTGCATTAACCACCAAGAAAGATTTCAGCTTTTTAGGCAATTTCCTAATGGCAGGTGCCATTGTGCTGATTTTGGCCATGGTCGCTGGCCTGATCTTTAATATTCCTGCGCTTTCTTTAATGGTTTCCGCTGGTTTTGTGCTATTTGCGTCAGCAGCGATTCTTTATCAAACCAGTGAAATCGTTCACCGGGCAGGAGAAACTAACTACATTCTCGCGACTGTCACACTCTACGTATCTATCTATAACTTGTTTGTCAGTCTGCTTGCGATATTGGGCATCATGAGCAACGACTGATTAAATCAGTAGTACGTTTCATAGCAGGCCCTACTTGGTAGGGTCTGTTTTTTTATGACAACCATGTACGAGATGACTGCGATGCAGTACGGCTTATTGATCATGGGGGCACCGTATAGTAGTTCAGCTCCTCATTCTGCGCTGCGCTTTGCTCAAGCGGTTCTAAATAAAGGGCATCAAATTAAGGGTGTTTTTTTCTACCAGGATGGCGTTCAGAATGCCTCTCAACTGATGGCTCCTCCGCAAGATGAGCTTAATATGCGAGACGCATGGGTAGAATTGCATCGCCAACATGGAGTGGCTCTAGACGTCTGTATCGCAGCGGCATTACGCCGTGGTGTAATGAGTGAATCAGAAGCTAAGCGGCACGGGCAGGTGAATTTCAACCTTGAGGCCCCCTTTGAACTAACCGGGCTAGGGCAGTTGCTTGAGTTACAGCAGTGCTGTGATCGGTTGATTACATTTGCATAGGGATTACAAATGGCTAGAGCAAATGAGCAGCTCATTGTTATACGGCATGCACCCTATAGCTCAAACGCATTGCGAGAAGGGCTGGATGTAGCGCTAGTGGCCGCTGCTTTTGGGCAGTCTGTTAGCCTGCTATTTCTAGGGCAGGGCGTACTTGCGTTGCTTAAAGAACAGAAGTCCGGCGCTCCGGGCCAAAAAGCGACACTGCCGACGATTGATATGTTAGAGATGTATGATATAGAAAATATTCTAGTGCCCTTAGAGACACTGATGGCTTTTAACATAAGGGCTGAGCAGCTGGTCGAGGGAGTTACCTTAGTAACAACCGCAGAGATACCGGAACTATTTCAGCGTTATCCTTATGTACTCAATTTTTAATAGAGTAGTCAAACATGCTGCATATTTTGAATAAACCTCCTTATAGCGATTCAGCGCTACAAATGCTTAATGCCCTCAGCAGTGGCGATGCTGTTGTGCTGATTGAGGATGGTGTTCAGGCAGCGTTTTATCCTGAATGGCAAGGCTGGCTAGTAAGTACAGTTTCGATTTACTTATTAGCGGAAGATGCTATTTCAAGGGGGGTGCATACCATTGCTGCTATTCATGAGATGCCTTTGATAGAGGTTGATGGTTTTATTGCGCTAACTGAGCAAAATGAACAGATTATTTCTTGGCACTAAACATGAGCAATCAAAAGTTATACCGTTATCTTGATTCATCTGAAAAAATTAAGTTAGACCCTGAAGGGTATCTTGTTAATCAACAGCAATGGAACATTGAAATTGCTAATTTACTTGCTGAAGACGAAGGGCTAACCCTCACAGAAAAGCACTGGGAAATTATTCAGTTAGTACGCGATTTCTATAACCGATATGAGATGGCACCCGCGATGCGCCCATTGGTCAAAGCAACTAAACAGACCCTGGGTGACGATAAAGGAAATTCGATTTATTTAATGACGCTGTTCCCAGGTAGCCCACCAAAACGTATTGCTCGTATTGCTGGCTTGCCTAAGCCAACAAATTGTTTGTAGTGCTGCTTGCTTTAAGCAGCCTACACTAAGTCGCCCCGGGTACAAACGGAAAGCACGACTGCATCTTCTGGGCTGGTAGACACAAGGGCATGGCCCATATCACTATCAAAATAAATACTATCGCCTTCGGCTAACACCAGCGGGGCATAAAACTCCGTGTAAAGCATGATGTCACCCTGCAAAATCATTAGGAATTCTTCGCCATCGTGGCGTACCCACTGATGATACTCATCAAAACTGCGTGCTCTGACAATAGTTTTAAAGGGAATCATGCGCTTTTGAGCAAGCTGATGCCCTAGTAATTCATGTTCGTACGTTGGGGTGGGGTGTAGCTGACCTTTACCTTTACGGGTAAGGTCTCTACGCCCCATGGTATAGCGTTCACGCTTTGGCGGAGTAAAAAGCTGGGGCAAATCGATGTTCAGCCCTGTAATTAGCTTTTGAACCACACTGAATGTTGGCGACACCTGATCATTTTCGATCTTAGAAAGCGTTGACCGTGCTAAGCCTGTGCGCTGGCTAACGTCCTCCAGTGTCCACTGGTTAGCAAGGCGAATCTGTTTTAATCGTTCACCCAACCGTAAAGGTTCGACAAAGGGCTTACGCCCTGAGGCTATGCGCAGCGCAGCATGCTCTTCAGAAGTAGCGGTCATAAAAGTCACGTGAGTAAACGTCAATAGAGCCGCATGTTATCACACTCGTCCAGTTTTAATGTGGCACAGTTTTCAAGCAATACAGTGCAACGAGCTGCTGTAGTTGTTGGTACCCTTTATGGAACATCCATAAAAGGTAAACCCAATAAAGCTTTTAAGTGGGCTTCTGCACCACTGGCAAGCGTCTTAGGGTTATAGCCTCCTTCAAGCACAGAAACCACACGGTTTTCTGCATAAAGGGCCGCAATCTCCATTGCTAAGTGCGTTACCCAATAGAAATCTTCATCTTCTAAACAAATGTCTCCCATTGGATCGTCACGGTGAGCATCGAAACCAGCAGAAAGCATCACCAAATCTGGTTTGAACGCATGAAGAGCAGGAAGCCACTGTCGTTCTATAATGCGTCTAAACTCAGTACTGTCAGTGCCTACTTCTAGCGGTGTATTAACTACGTTTTGCCATTCACTGCGTAAATAGCGCCATGGGTAAAATGGATATTGGAAGCTGGTGCATATCAATACCTCAGGATCGTTTTTGAAAATATCGATAGTGCCGTTACATTGATGGACATCAAAATCGAGAATTGCAATACGCCTAGCGCCATATTTAGCTTTAGCGTGGGCAGCACCAACGGCAACGTTGTTATAAAAGCAAAATCCCATTGCATCAGCTGCTTCTGCATGATGACCAGGTGGTCGTACTGCACAAAAAACATTATCTGCTTGGCGTTTAAAAACCTGATCAACACCACGGATAACGGCACCTGCGGCTACTTTTGCCGCTTTTAAGCTATCGGGGTTCATCATTGTGTCGCTATCGAGCGTAACAATGCCTTCATCGGGAACGCACTTCTTGAGTGCGTTAAGATGCCTGACCGGATGCACTCTTGCTAATGCTTCGTCACACGCTTCTTTGGCATCTGCTTGCATGGTTTGTTGAAGAAGTCCCGCTAGGGATAGGCGCGCGCGTATCGCCTCAAGCCGCTGCGGACTTTCAGGATGTTCAGGCCCCATATGATGCAATGAGCAGTCGGGGTGGGTAAGGTAGGCAGTAATCATGCAAGTGCTCCGAAGACAATATCGACACCTTAATCGTCCCGGGGGCTTGCGCGACAGTGTCAATAAGTCGTACATAGTGGCTATTAATTTCAGGGGAGACGCATTCGTGAGTACACGCTTTTTGCATCATTTTTTCGAACCGCGCACAGTGGCCGTGTTCGGTGCCTCTGAAAAGCCAGCGTCGTTAGGGGGGTTAGTGCTTAATAACCTTCAGGAGGGCGGGTTCAAAGGAAAAATATGGGCAGTCAATCTTAAAGGGTACGACAAGGTTTTTGGCGTAAATTGTTTCCGTACGGTAAATGAGCTGCCTGAAATTCCTGATCTAGCAGTTATTTGTTCTCCTATTGATGGCGTTCCTAGCCTTATCAAAAAGCTTGGCCAGTTTGGTGTAAAAGCAGCTCTGGTACTTTCAGGTGGTGCTTACCTTGATCGTGAAACGGGTAATAAAGGGTCTATCCGGCAGCGTATGCTGCAATCAGCGATAGAGTCCGGTATTCGTGTGTTAGGGCCAGAGTGCATGGGCTTGATTGTGCCTGGCAAAAAGCTGAATGCCTCCTATGCTAGTCAGCCTGTAAAAGCGGGCAGAGTGGCTTATTTAGGGCAGTCGGGGATGCTAGCCAATGCCATGATCGATTGGGCGGCTGGTCGTGACGTTGGGTTTTCGCACCTAATAACGGTAGGCGACAGTGTCGATGTATTGCTGCCAGATTTAATTGACTACGTAAATCAGTTCTCTCCAGCGCAAGCCATTTTGCTACACCTCGAGCGAGTAATGGACGCTCAACATTTTATGACCTCGGTACGTGATGCCTCGCGTAACCGCTTGGTTGTCGCTATTAAAAGCGGTCGAACGCCACAATCTGATATTTCTGGCATGGCGCCAACCCCGGGTATTGCTAATCGTGACGTGGTGTTTGACGCGGCTTTTGCCCGCGCGGGTGTTGTTCGTGTTAATGACTATGATGAGCTGCTGGATGCGCTTGAAACTTTATCGCGAATGAAACCGCTACGCGGTGATCGCTTGGCAATTGTCTCTAATGGGTTAGGGCCTGCCATGCTAGCAATCGATAAACTGATTAGCGCTGGTGGGAAGCTGGCAGAGTTTACCGAAGAGACCCAGCGCGCTCTGCATAAAAGTCAGGTAGATATGAGCAAACCCGGTGAAAACCCGGTGGATCTAGGAGGCAATGCGACGCCAGAGCGGTTTGTTGAAGCGCTAAAAATTGTTACTGCGGATCCTCATGTAGATGCAGTTCTGGTGGTACACGCGCCTACCCGTTTAGCCCCCTCATTGGCCACCGCCCAGGCGTTAATTGATCACCGAAAGTCGTTTAAGCGCAATTTGCTGACAAGCTGGATGGGGCTGAAAGAAGCATTGAACGCCCGGCATATTTGCAATTTGGCTGGTATTCCTACCTATACGTCGCCAGAAAAGACGGTGAAAGCATTTATGCATATGGTGGACTACCAGCGTGTTCAAGCGCTACTGCATGAAATTCCGCCTAGCTTACCCTTTTCCACCAGCGTAGAGATTCGTGCGGAGTGTCGCGCACTGATTAAAAACGCCAAAGCGGAGGGGCGACAAACGTTGACCCATTCCGAAACGGCTCAGGTATTAGAAGCCTACGGCATTCCTGCTGCGCCTAGTGTCTACCTGGCAAACCCTGAAGAAGCATTGGCAATGGCGGATCATTTTCCTGGGCATAAGGCACTAAAAGTCATTCACGAAGGTAACTGTCGACCTTATCGTTATCGCAAACATCCTCATAAAATTTCCGCAGGGTTGCTCCAGGATTTAGAAACGCCGGAACAAATTGCGGAAGGTATCCGCCAGCTAGGCGACAAGGTTCGCGAGAAATTTCCCGAATATGCCATTCGCGAATACTGTTTACAGCCCATGCAACGTGGTAAACATTCAATGCAGATTTGTGCGGGTATTACTCGTGATCCTGTATTTGGTCCACTTATTGTGTTTGGCATTGGTGGTTACAAAGTGAATGTGTTGGCAGATCGTCAGGTAGCATTGCCACCACTGAACATGAGCTTGGCCGCTGACGTAGTAGGCAGAACCCATGCGGCTTCATTGATTCGCGAGCATTCGGCTGATCCTGAGCGGGATATTCAACGGCTATGTCAGCTGTTGGTCAAGCTGTCACAGATGGCGTCCGACTTAGGCGACTTGAGAGGACTGGAGCTCAATCCACTACTGCTGAACCGTGATGGGATGTTAGCAGTAGATTTTGCGATGGATCTAGGCACACCTGCGCGATTTGCCATCATGCCTTACCCTGAAGAGTTACGTGAGTGGGTAACGCTCAAAAATGGATGGCGTGTAGAGGTTCGCCCCATCCGCGCGGAAGACGCGCCCCTAATTACAACGTTTCACAAGCAGTTGTCAGAGGAGAGCATTCGTTTTCGCTACTTCCACAATAAATCTAATTTAACCCAGCGTGATTTGTCGATTCTGTCACATATTAACTACGATCGTCAGATGGCTTTTATTGCTGAACATCAACACGATGACGGTAGCAAAGAGATGTTAGGCGTTGTACGTGTGTGGAACGACCCCGACAATATTCGTACGGAATTTTCGGTCATCATCCGTGACGATTTACAGGGGCTGGGCATCGGTAGTCTGTTGATGAAAAAGATGATCGATTACTGCACCAACATTGGCACGCTCGAAATGATCGGCAAAATTATGGTCGATAATCATCCCATGCGCGCTTTGATGAAACACTTGGGCTTTAGATGCCGTTACAACATGGAAGAGCAGGTCATTGATGCTGTACTGAAGCTTAACGAACCGGAAAGTGAATGGCAGAGACATCGGTTGGAGAGTCTGCCTGATTAGATTACATGCTGACATGATTAGGCCCGACTCTTTTGAGGCGGGCCTAATCATGAAATGGCAACAGCGCTACATCAAAGGGCTAAATTAAGGAGCTAAGCGAAAGCGGCTCCAATCGCCGCCGTCACGCCGTTCAAAGCGGAGGCGGTCGTGAAGACGACTGGGTTGCCCTTGCCAGAACTCAATCATTTCCGGATTAACTCGATAACCACCCCAATGATTCGGACGCGGTATATCTTGGCCTTCGTAGGCTTGTTCAAAGCGCTTTTGACGCTCTTCAATCCAGTTGCGATCGGGGATTACTACGCTTTGTGTGGCAATCCAAGCGCCGAGTTGGCTGCCGCGTGGGCGGCTCGAAAAGTAGTCATCAGACTCTTCATGGCTTACTTGCTCGACAGGCCCCTCAATACGGATCTGGCGCGACAGCGAAGGCCACCAAAAAGTCATTGCTGCATAAGGTACATTGCTTAGCTCGCTGCCTTTATGGCTGTGATAGTTGGTGAAAAACACCATGCCGCGCTCATCAAATCCTTTTAGTAGCACAACCCGGGCATGAGGACGGCCCTGGCTATCTACAGTAGAAAGGGTCATCGCGTTGCCATCTTTTCCTTCTGTTTCTAGCGCTAGGCTAAACCACTCATCAAACAGAACAAAAGGGTTGTCGGGGGCCTGATCTTCGTCAAGGCGGCCACCTTCATAATCGCGCCTAATGTCAGCTATATTGCGTGTCATTGAATGCTGCTCCCTTTAAGTTTTGTTCATATTCGCTGGTCTTTTTGCAAAGCTCAAGCTCTGTCTCGTGGCCCTGCTTAGAAGCCTTAATCAGAGGATGGAGATACATGACCAACCTTAAGCTGTTTGATTGTATAACGCGTTGACCACCTTCTGTAATGCGTTCTATCAGAAACATAGAAGAAATGAGAAAATGTATGAACTACAGACAAAGGGCAATTTAATGCAGCACGATAGAAAACAGGTAGCCGTTTGGGATGTCTTTGTACGTTTATTTCATTGGTGTCTGGTGGTGGCCGTAGCCGTTTCTTTCTACACCACAAAAACTGACGGCATTCCGTTTTTGTTTCCCATTGAGGTGCATGCCCAAGCCGGCTACCTCATTATTGGTTTGCTGATTTTTCGCATCATTTGGGGCGTCTTAGGCACTACTTATGCGCGCTTTAGCACCTTTGTATACGGGCCTAGAGACACGGCAGTGTATACCAAGGCGCTGTTCAAGCGCCGTGCGCCACGCTATGCAAGCCACAACCCACTAGGTGGCTGGATGGTAGTGCTTTTATTACTCTCACTGAGCTTTCAAGCGGTGAGTGGGCTGTTTCTTAGTGACGATATCTTTTTTCAGGGACCGCTTTACGGTTTGCTAGACCGAGACATAAGTGGCGAACTAGCCAGCTTGCATGCACTCAATAGCGATGTATTGCTTATTCTCATAGGGCTTCATCTTGTGGGTGTCGTGGTGCATGCTCTGCAGGGAGAGAATTTAGTAGCGGCGATGGTGACGGGCATCAAACGTTTTACGAGTGAACCGGTTGATATAAAACAGACCCACCGAACTAAACACCACCTGTTTGCGCTAGGTGCTTTTTTAGTAGCGGCAGGCATATGTGGCTGGTTATGGTTTTATCCCTACTAGCGCATCTCTTTTACTCTTAGCGCTCGCTAAGCTTACCCTTGGCGCTGTTGGCGGCTGCGAAAACGTGCGTACGCCATGCAACCAGTGAACAGCGCCAGCGAGATAACCGCCTCAAGTACACCGCGCATACCTTGCCCAGGCAAGGTGGCTAACATGACGCCTTGGGTAAAGTAGAGCAGGCTGACAAACGCTAACCAAGCATGACCCCTAGCACGCTGACCAATGATAGAGGGGAGAAATAGTAACAATGGCAATACAAAAGCGACCACAGGACGCCAGTTAAAGGTGTCTCCTTGGATAAAAAAGCCTCGGTAAATAACCAGTAGCAGTAAAATAACAAAGCTGACCAGGACTAACTGCCTTGCTTGCCGTGTGAGCTTATCTAGTCCGTGTTGGGCTTCTAGACCTTCTAACCACTGCCTCATGCAGATTCCTCCTGACGCATTGCATGTAGCGCAAGCGCCAATTTAGCTAACCGTTTACCTTGGGCAAGACATAAGGCGCGCTCGTGTTCATCAACAGAACGGTCGCTTCGCGCACCAGCGACATGGCTAGCCCCATAGGGTGTGCCTCCCGTTTGGGTATTCAGCAGGGCGGTTTCATTATAAGGGATGCCTGCGTAGACCATGCCATGGTGCAGCAGTGGAATAAGCATAGTAAGTAGTGTGCTTTCCTGGCCGCCGTGAAGGCTTGAAGTGGACGTAAACGCACAGGCAGGTTTGTCGATTAATGCCCCGTTCATCCACAAACTACTTGTAGTATCAAGGAAGTATTTAAGCGGCGCGGCCATATTGCCAAAGCGTGTAGGGCTGCCCAATGCTAAAGCACTGCAGTGGCGCAAATTATCAAGATCTGCATAAACGGCTCCTTCTTCCGGAATCTCAGGGGCAACGGCTTCACAGGTAGTGGAGACAGGCGGCACAGTGCGCAGGCGGGCTTCTATGCCGGGCATGCTTTCGACACCCGCCGCTATTTGGCGTGCCATATCCGCAGTGGCTCCAGAGCGCGAATAATAAAGAATCAGAACAAACGGCGTCGAATCACTCATGAGATATCCCAGGGGTAAGGGCTAAAAAGGCATTACTGTAATGGTTGTCTATGTTATCAGAGCTGCTTGTTGGACAGGAGAGGTCAATTGACTCAGCGTTGGCAATCGAACATAAACCCAAACCGTTGAACCATCGGATAAGGTTTGCTTTATACGCTCATAACGGATGCCCAAACGCTCATATCGGTCTAAACGCGCTAACTGATCGGCGGTGACTGCTAACCGTAAACCCTCTACAACGCTATTGGCATCGGGAGCCAGATCAAGGCCCTCTTTTGTAAAGCCTTCAAGCCGAGCTGGCTGTGGGTTACCTGAGCTGCCCATCACCACCCAGCGCACTGGCGAGTAGCGCAATGTACCGTACACAAACACATGGTGGGTACGTTGTTCGATGACCGGTAGGTGAGCGGGGCGTTCATAAAACCATGGGCTGAGCATGGTTAACCATAACCAGCCCGCGCTACCAACGGTAAGTAATATACCGAGTGCCGCTAATCGTTTTAACCACTTCATATAACCTCCTTCCATTGGGCTGGCGATCCGCGTCGTGTCAGATGTTAATGAAAACAAGTCTTAAGCAATGTCAGTGGGTTTGCTAGGATAGGCAGTAGACGCTTAGGCATTAGACCCTACCGGAGGAGCCTGTTATGAACCAGTCACTTCATGGCGATATGGATTTCCGTGCGTTAGTTGGTGATGTTAAACCACTAACCAAGCGTAACCGCGCAGACACAGGCACTCAGCGTCATCAGCCGTCTGAGGCTCAGCTAGCTCGCCGTGACAGCGCCCAAGAGCAGCTAGAAGAGCGCAATTTCTTATCTGACGATTTTGTTGATCTTTTGCCGCCTTTTGATCCAATGGAATTCCGCCGGGAAGGTATTCAACAAGGGGTCGTCGATAAACTGAAACACGGAGGTTACAGTGTTCAGGCGCAGCTGCATCTTTTACGAAGGCCGTTGTCAGAGTGCCGCAGAATGCTTTTTCCGTTTATTCAAGAAGCTTACGCCCATGACCTTCGTTCTGTGCTAATTGTGCATGGGAGAGGGCGAGAGGTAGACAGCCCTGCAAATGTCCTACGCTCTTACCTAGCCAAGTGGCTTAGTCAGTTTGATGAAGTACAAGCGTATGTCTCTGCGCAGCCTTCAGAGGGCGGCCTGGGGGCTACCTGGGTCATGTTGCGTAAAAGCGATCGGGCTAAAATGAATAATCGTGAGCGCCAGCAAAAACGTCGCGGTTAATAAACTCGTTATTATGAAGCAAAAGGGCAGCTGTGGCTGCCCTTTTGTTGCTAGCTCTGTCTTTGCGTCGACCTATGCATTGACAGCGTTATTGCTTGTTACTATTCACTGGCCAATAAGCGGCGTTCGAACAGTGCTTGGCGCTGTTCAACGTCAGTTTGATAGCGAACGCTGAACATATTAAGCGCACGGATAGCATCATCAGGGTGCTGGTCATCACGCAAGGCCATAGCGGTAAAACCACAGCGGCGCATGTAATCCAACTGATCGACTAGAACATCACCGACAGCACGTATTTCACCGGTATAGCCATAGCGTTCGCGCAGCAAACGGGCCAGGGTATAGCCACGTCCGTCAGTGAATGCTGGGAAATCAACGGCAATAGCGTTGGTTCCGCTCAGCTGCTGGCCAAGTTCAGTGGTTAACTCGGTATCACTTGAAAGCAGCGGTGCTAGCTCGACATCGTCTTGGTTCGCTTGCCAGAGTGCCAACGGCACAAAGGCAGGACGCTGTTCAGGAAGTGTTTCTGTGTCATAAGAGACACACCAAGCATTTTCGGCGGCCAGCTCACCATCAGCGATCAGATGGTCGACATGTACTGGCGTAAGCTCAACCGCGTCAGTTTGAGTGTCATTGCTGGGCATAAACACGCTCCTTAAAGGGTTTTAAGCCAATACGGCGATAGGTGTCGAGGAATCGCTCGTCTTCATGGCGTTCGGCCACATAGACTTGAAGTACTTTATCGACCACGTCTGGTACATCTTCGCGGAAGAAGGAGGGCCCAAGGATTTTGCCTAATGACGCATCGTCTGTTGAGTTACCGCCAATTGAGATCTGGTAATACTCTTCGCCTTTTTTATCAACGCCAAGTATGCCGATGTGACCAACATGGTGGTGCCCACAGGCGTTCATGCAGCCTGAGATGTTGAGATCCAAGGGACCGAGATCGTAGAGAAAATCCAGGTCTTCAAACCGCTCCTGTAGTGCTTGAGCGATAGGAATGGAGACCGCATTGGCCAAGCCGCAGTAGTCGCCACCAGGGCAGCAGATAATATCGTTCAGCGTACCCACTGTTGGGTTAGCCATGCCCAGTGCATCAAGCTCTTTCCAAAGTGCTTCCAGTTCGTCGACGGGAACGTCAGACAGCACCAGATTCTGTTCGTGGGTCACGCGGACTTCACCAAAGCTATAGCGATCTGCCAAGTCGGCGACGGCTTCCATCTGGTCTGCAGTGACGTCGCCAGGCGCGTGCTCGCGGCGCTTAAGCGAAAGGGTCACGGCTTTATAGCCCGAAACTTTGTGGTCGGTGACGTTATTTGTCACAAAGCGAGCTAAGCTGCGATTTTCGCCGCGTAGTCGTTCGAATTCGGCAATGGCGCTATCAGTAACCGGACGACGCGCTGGCTCGGGGAAATGGATCTTGGCCGCATCAACCGCTGCTTGGTTGAGTGTTTGTGGGCCATCTTTAAGGTGCGCCCACTCTTCATCAACGCGACGACGGAACTCTTCAATACCGAGCGCTTTGACCAGTATTTTAATACGTGCTTTAAACTTGTTATCGCGACGACCAAATTGGTTATAAACGCGAACACACGCTTCCAAATATGTTAGCAAATGCTGCCAGGGCAAGTCCTCGCGCACTACGTCGCCAATCATCGGCGTACGGCCAAGACCACCACCGGCTAACACTTTAATGCGTACTTCACCGTCTGCGTTATGCCATAACCGTAGGCCGATATCATGCACTTGGATGGCTGCACGATCCTGTGCGGCACCGCTGACGGCAATTTTAAATTTGCGCGGCAGATAGGCAAACTCAGGATGTAACGTCGACCATTGGCGAATTAACTCACACCAAGGGCGTGGATCTTCGACTTCATCACCCGCGATACCGGCAAATTGGTCACTGGTGGTATTACGGATACAGTTGCCACTGGTTTGAATGGCGTGCATTTGTACTTTGGCTAGGTCTGCCAAAATATCGGGCACATCTTCCAAGGCGGGCCAGTTCAACTGCAAGTTTTGCCGAGTCGTGAAGTGACCATAACCACGGTCATAACGACGGGTAATGTCCGCTAATGCACGAAGCTGTTTGCCTGCCAACATGCCGTAAGGAATGGCAATACGTAGCATGGGCGCATGCTTCTGAATATAGAGGCCGTTCTGGAGCCGCAATGGGCGAAACTCTTCTTCTCCCAAACGCCCGGCGCGGTAGCGGTCCATCTGGTCACGAAACTGAGCAACACGCTCGTCAACCAACGTTTGGTCGTGAATATCATAACGGTACATGTGGCACGATCCTGCTAAAAGCGAAATGGTCACGTCGAGACGGACGGTAATGTGCCGCCACCTTAACGCGGGCGTCATATTCTACAAAAGAATATATAATTATCTTTTTATCGCTAAATGGTATTTATGGTTCATAAGTCATAGCGCTTGTGCTAACCAGCGTCGACGCTGCCAAACCCATAAGAAGCTGCCGGAATTGAGCGAGCGGTAAAAGAGTTGCACTAACCAAACACCGAGTAGCCCATAGCCCAGTTCAATACCTACCCACCAAGCCATTGGTAAGAATACCAACCACTGTATACTCAAAGTAAGCAGCATCACTGTTCGCTGGGCTCCGGCGCCCATTAATGCCTGAGCCAGCACCAGGGCGGCTGCATCTAGCACAATCATAAGGCCAGTAATTTGTAACGGTAGAGTACCCAGCTGAATGAGCGAAGGGTCTTCGAAGAAAATAGTCAGAACCGCTGCAGGGAACAAGAGCATGGGGAGTGCCAACACGGTTAGCATCACGCCAGCGACACTTAAAGCGTCGATCCCCCAGCGGTGAGCCGCCTGTAGATCATCTCGACCTAATGCTTCTCCCACCAAACTCATCGCTGCGATGCCAACACCGACCCCAGGTAAAATAAGCAGCAACGATAAATTCACTAACACATGGCCAACAGCGACACTTTCCGTGCCCATCCTGCCTAATAGCCAGAACAACACCACATAACCTGCTGCGAACCACACTTGTTGCATGGAGTGGGGAAAGGCGAGTAATAGCGTTGTTTTTAGTGAGTGCAACGTCTGCTTCTGTTGGGTAAGCGCACCAGCGTGATACGTTACGCCCGCCCAAATGAGTAGCCCAAGCAGTAAAGAAAGCGTTGTACCAATACCCGCGCCACTGATACCCAGCGCCGGAAGGCCGCCGATGCCGTAAATTAGCCCGGCGCTGGCAATTACGTTAAACACATGCACAATCACAATAATGCGGAGGTAAAGGTGCGTGTGCTGTCGCCCGTTCCAGTAACCACGAAAGCAAAGTGTCAGGGCAATCGCTGTTAACGACACCACGCGCCAGCGGAAATACTCCACGGCAATGGCCGTCACATCATCGGCAGGCGCAATCACTTGTATTAGCCAAGGCGCTTGCCACCATGCCAGGCACGAGAGTGGAAGGGCGACGATTACCGCGATAAGCAAGCCCGAGTGAAGTGAGCGAGTCAGTGGGAAGTGTCTTGCGCCCAGGTCCTGAGAGGTTTGTGACTGGACGCTGGAGGAGAGGCCAAATACCAGCGCTGTCATCATAAACATGGCATAGCCGCCGATACCAACCCCTGCCAAGGCTTCTTGTCCTAAATGCCCGACCAATGCAGCGTCAATAAGGTTGAGCATGCTTTGTGAGAGCATGCCCAACATGATGGGTAAGGCTAGGCGCATTACCTTACCTTGGCGGCGACCCACTGGCGACATCAGCTAAACGTTAGCTAGGATCGTAGGAAAGCACCGGAGAGAGCCAGCGCTCCATTTCTACTAGTGGCATTTGCTTACGCTGTGCAATCGCTTCCACTTGATCCCGAGTGATTTTGCCCGTAGAGAAGTATTTTGACTGTGGGTGGGCGAAGTACCAACCAGATACTGCCGCCGCAGGCCACATGGCAAAGTTTTCGGTCAGTGCCAAGCCGGTGTTTTGTGTCGCATCAAGCAGCCGGAACAGCGTGGCCTTTTCGGTATGGTCAGGGCAGGCTGGGTAGCCGGGAGCAGGGCGGATACCCTGGTATTTCTCGGCAATTAGGGCGTCGTTATCTAGTGTTTCTTCCGGTACGTAGCCCCAAAACTCTTTGCGCACACGCTCGTGCATGCGTTCGGCAAACGCCTCTGCCAAACGGTCAGTTAATGCTTGCACCATGATGGCGTTGTAATCGTCACCAGCTGCTTCATAGGCTTTGGAAAGTTCATCAACCCCATGGCCTGTGGTAACCGCAAAGCCCCCAATCCAGTCGGCTTTGCCGCTCTCTTTAGGCGCAATAAAATCTGCTAGGCTGTAGCAAATACCATCACGCCCTTTGGTGGTCTGCTGGCGAATGTGATGTAAACGCTCAATAACCTCGCTGCGGCTTTCATCGGCATAGACTTCAATGACATCGTCATCAACGCTGTTAGCGGGCCATAAGCCAATCACACCACGCGCCTGTACACGTTTTTCGTCGATTAGCTTGCGCAGCATTACTTTAGCATCGGCAAACAAATTGCGTGCAGCATCGCCAACTATTTCATCTTCAAGGATTTTGGGGTACTTACCGGCCAACTGCCAGCTCATAAAGAATGGCGTCCAGTCGATTCGCTCCACCAGCTCTTCAAGGTCGTAGTTATCAAAGGTTTTTAGACCCAATATTTGGGGCTTAACCGGGGTATGGCTGCTCCAGTCGGTACGAAAGCGCCGTTTTCGAGCTTGGGTGTAATCCAAATCCGCCGCTTTCGGGCGACGTTTGGCGTTACGCTCGCGTACTTTTTCATACTCTTCACGAATTTCGCTAACGTAGGCTTCTTTCAGATTAGGTGCCAGCAAGCGACCCGCTACCCCAACGGCTCGGGAAGCATCTGTCACGTAAATCACCGGGTGATCGTACTGTGGCTCAATTTTTACCGCGGTATGCGCTTTAGAGGTGGTGGCACCGCCAATTAGCAGCGGCAAATCCATTCCTCTACGCTTCATTTCTTTGGCAACGTGCACCATTTCATCAAGCGATGGGGTGATTAGCCCAGAAAGCCCAATAATATCGGCGTTATGATCCAGCGCTGCCTGGAGGATTTTTTCGGTGGGCACCATCACGCCTAGATCGATAACTTCATAGTTATTACACTGCAGCACCACGCCGACAATGTTTTTGCCAATATCGTGAACATCGCCTTTAACCGTGGCCATTACGATTTTGCCTTTGGCTTTGGTCTCTTCGCTTTTTTCCGCTTCGATATAGGGAATCAGATAGGCGACTGCCTGTTTCATGACACGGGCCGACTTAACCACCTGGGGAAGGAACATTTTTCCTGCGCCAAACAGGTCGCCAACCACGTTCATGCCGTCCATCAACGGGCCTTCAATCACTTCTATAGGTCTTGCAGCCTGGGCGCGAGCTTCTTCGGTATCCTCTTCTATGTACGCCGTTACGCCTTTTACTAACGCGTGCTCGATACGCTTATTAACTGGCCAGCTGCGCCACTCCAGATCCTCTTTTTTGGCCGCGCCGCTGCCGTCGCCCTTGTACTTGTCGGCAAGGTCAAGTAGCCGCTCGGTGCCATCGCTACGACGGTTAAGTACAACGTCTTCTACGGCATCACGCAGCTCGGCGGGTAGGTCGTCATACACCGCCAATTGGCCCGCATTGACGATGCCCATGGAGAGGCCAGCGCGAATGGCGTGGTAGAGAAACACCGAGTGGATGGCTTCACGAACGGGATTATTACCCCGAAATGAAAACGAGACGTTCGATACGCCGCCGGAAATCATCGCATGGGGCAGGTGTTCACGAATCCACTGGGTGGCCTCAATAAAATCGACGGCGTAGTTATTGTGCTCGTCTATGCCGGTAGCAATGGCAAAGATATTAGGGTCAAAAATAATATCTTCGGCAGGGAAGCCGATGTCATCGACCAGTAAGCGATAGGCGCGCTCACATATTTCAGTTTTGCGAGCGAAAGTATCCGCCTGACCTTCTTCATCAAACGCCATGACCACGATGGCGGCACCAAAGCGGCGACACTTAGTGGCTTGTTCACGGAACGCGGCTTCGCCTTCTTTTAGCGAGATAGAGTTCACCACCGCTTTGCCTTGAACACACTTTAAACCCGCTTCGATGATGTCCCACTTAGAGGAGTCGATCATGATCGGCACGCGAGCGATATCGGGTTCGCCAGCGATTAAATTCAGGAAACGAACCATCGCTTCCTGGGACTCCAACATGCCTTCATCCATGTTGATGTCAATAATTTGTGCGCCGTTTTCGACTTGCTCAAGGGCAACTTCAAGCGCGGTAGTGAAATCTTCTTCGACGATTAACCGCTTGAAGCGCGCAGAGCCTGTCACGTTAGTGCGCTCGCCCACGTTGACGAACAGAGAGTCGGCTTCAATGTTGAAGGGCTCTAAGCCAGATAGGCGGCAGGCATGGCTGCGCTTAGCCACGTTACGAGGCGCCATGGAGCTAACAGCCTCAGCAATGGCTCGAATATGCTCAGGGGTTGAACCACAGCAGCCACCAATAATATTGACCAGTCCGCTTTGTGCGAATTCGCTGACAATAGCGGCCATTTCCTCTGGTGTTTGGTCATACTCACCAAACTCATTGGGCAGACCCGCATTAGGATGCGCAGAGACAAAAGTATCGGCTTTAGTGGAAAGCTCTTCGATATACGGGCGCAGCTCTTCAGCACCTAGGGCACAGTTCAAGCCAACTGAGAGCGGCTGGGCATGGCGAACTGAGTTCCAGAATGCTTCGGTAGTTTGGCCAGAAAGCGTACGACCTGACGCATCAGTGATCGTACCGGAAATCATCACCGGTAGCCGTGTGCCCAGATCATCAAATAGCTCTTCAAGAGCGTAAATAGCGGCTTTGGCATTAAGTGTGTCGAAGATGGTTTCGATCATAATAAGATCGGCACCGCCTTCGATTAACGCACTAGCAGCTTCATAATAGTTCTCGCGAAGCTCATCAAAGGTGACGTTGCGTTTCGATGGATCGTTCACATCCGGCGACAGCGACGCGGTGCGCGAAGTTGGCCCAAGTACCCCGGCAACATAACGCGGGATATCCGTTTCGGCAGCTACGGCGTCACAAACGTTACGCGCCAGGCGCGCCGACTCGCGGTTTAACTCGGGCACTAGGTCTTCCATGCCATAGTCTGACTGGGAAAGACGCGTGCTGTTAAACGTATTGGTTTCGATGATGTCTGCGCCAGCTTCTAAGTAATCGCGGTGGATACGCGCTACTAAATCAGGGCAGGTAAGTGCTAATAAATCGTTATTACCCTTAAGATCCGATGGCCAGTTACGGAAACGGTCACTACGAAAATCGTCCTCGCTGAGTTCGGCGTTCTGCAACATGGTGCCCATGCCGCCGTCCAAAATCAGGATGCGTTGGGCAAGGCGTTGGGTGAGGGAAGCAGTCAAATCACTAGCAGCCATGGCAGGGGGGAATCTCCAGCGTCTCGGTCAAAAAAGGATATTTTTATAGTCGTCGTTATAGTGTGAGCGGCCACTATCATAACAAAGGGCACACCATAGGGCAGCAAGTAAGGGCGTGAAGTTATTGCAGTATCTGCATTAGGCACGTTCATATACCTAGCCAATAGCCTACTAAAATGGTCGGGATTGTGCTGGCGAGCACTTTTGCTTACCATAGGCGTTAATGAAATAGTTATAAATGACATGTGATGTGGCCACGCCACAACCACGGGAGGATAACATCCCTTATGACCGCGACTACCGAAACTGAAACTCAAGGTATTGATATTACTGACAGTGCTCAGGAGTATCTTGCTGAGCTGCTGGAAAAACAGAACGTTGAGGGTATCGCTGTACGCATTTTTATCACCCAGCCAGGCACACCCTACGCAGAAACCTGCCTAGCGTATTGCCGCCCAGGTGAAGAAGAGCCAACTGACGTTAAGCTTGAGCTTGAAAAGATTAACGTATTTCTTGATAAAAACAGCCTGGCGTTTCTAGATGAAGCAGTAGTTGATTTTAATGCAGATCGTATGGGAGGCCAGTTAACCATTAAGGCTCCTAACGCGAAAATGCCTAAAGTCAATGCCAATAGTCCGCTGGAAGACCGTATCAATTATACGCTTTACAGTGAGATTAACCCTGGGTTGGCAGCTCATGGCGGTGAAATCAAACTGGTCGAACTCACTGAAGACAACGTGGCAATTCTTGCCTTCGGTGGCGGTTGCCAAGGCTGTGCTGCGGTCGATCTAACGCTAAAAGATGGTGTTGAGAAAACACTCATGGAGCGGATTCCCGAATTAGCAGGCATCCGTGATGTGACTGACCATACCGATACAACGAACGCCTATTACCGCTAACGTTATAGTAGTGACATTGTGTTCGCTCCAAAAGCCCAGCAGTAATTTGCTGGGCTTTTTTATGAGTGAACGGTCACTCGTCGTTTGTTCTGTTCTCTTTTTCTTGGAAAGAGAGCGTCTTTGGCAAAGCCGTTAGCTGTTCCTGAAGCGCTTCCATACGCTGCCAAAGCTGCTGCTGCCAGTTATCATCCTTAAGCGCTGTTTGATGCTGTTTTTCTAATGCTTGGTAGGCCTTATTAAGATCATTTTTTAGGCTGTTGTGCTGCTCTTCAAGCGATGCGTTCATGCGCTCAAGTTCATCAATGCGCTGTTGCAAGCTACTGTTGTCTAACTGGTAGTGCTGTAGCGTCTCTTTTTTTAGCTGAAGCTCCTTCGTAAGCGTGTCTGCACGTTGCTCCGTCTGTTGCAGGCGTTTTTGCAGTGCTTTTTCTTCTTGGGCCCGCTCTTGCCTTAACGTATCTAGCAGCGCCATCAGTTTTCCTTCTGCTGCTTCGTTACGCTGCTCTTCCTGCGTAAGACGCTGTTCCCAAACGGCTTGTCGCTGTTGCTGCTCTTCAGCAAAGCGCTCTTTAAGTGTAGCTACTTCATACTCAGATTTCGTTAACAGCTGCTGATACTGCTTGACATCTTTAGCGGCTTGTTCTGCCTGGTGTTGCCATTGATGCTCATTGGCTTGGCTAGCCGCCAGCTCCCGGTTTAGCGTTTCCAGGCGCTGCTCTGTATGTCTCAAATGCTCCGCAAGGGCGCTTTCACGTTGTTCGGCATTTGCCGCTTGCTGAAGGGCTTCAGCGGCTTCCTGCTGGGCGTTCTCCACTTGTCGATTGGCATCCTCGCGATAGTGGATGAGAGCCTGGTTAGCGACTTCTTGCGCTTCTCTCCACAGCTCGCTTGCCACATTAACGATGACTTCTGGAACGCCCTTAGGTGGCGGAACGTCACGATTTTGCTCTCGCTCAATACGCCAACTACGGAAATGCTCACTGATCGTGGTGAAGCTGCCTGTGCCCAGTACTTCCCGAATGCGTTGAACGCTTGGGGTATCGCCACGAGCGAGCAGGGTATCGACTGCTTGCTGAACATCACTGTATTGAATCCCGCTGCGAGCCATGGCGCTTATCCTTATCAGATTGATAGCACTATTTTCATAGCATTTGGTTAAAATTACAATAATTACGTAATACATAAAACGTAATATTATTTACACTTAGCGCTATAAATTCAAGATTACCCCTATTATCTTGAATTTCTTCGCTCGTAACGTCACACTTAACCTATTGAAGAAGCACTCATAGAGGGAGGCGTAGCGATGCCCACAGAGGTAACAAAACAGCGATCGCTAGGGAGTAAGCGTCTAGAAAAGGACAGCTGGTCTGATTTGTTGCCTAAGCTCTCCTTGCTTGATGCGCCACAAACTGACGTTTTGTTAATTGACGCCCAAAACGATGTCGAGGCGGTGGCTGCGTGGCTGCAGGAGTATCAAGATAGCCCTCAAACGCTGAAAAGTTACCGCCGGGAAGCAGAGCGACTGTTGCTTTGGCTGGCTAGCCAAAACAATCAGTTACGCGATATGAATCGTGAATTGTTGCGCCAATACGAGGCTTTTTTGGAAGATCCACAGCCAGCTGAGCAGTGGGTGGGGCCAAGTAAGCCTCGTTATCATGCCCAATGGCGGCCTTTTCGTGGCGGGCTTTCACCGGCAAGCCGGCGTCAAAGCCTGATTATTCTGCAGGGCCTATATAGCTGGTTGGTAGAAGCTGGGTGGGTAAGGCACAACCCATTTGTGCTGATGCGTGACAAGGCAAGGCGGCTAAATAACCAGACTCAAACCATTGAGCGCTATTTAGAAGGCGATCTCTGGGCCTGGTTTTGGCAGTGGCTAAATGCACCAGCAAAGCTCACTAGTGAGCGAGAAGCTTACGAGCAAGCGCGGCGACGGTTTATCGTCAGCTTCGCTTATCTGTTAGCCCCTCGGATTAGTGAAATGGCTAACGCACGGATGGATGATTTTCAGGAAAGAGAGGGGCGCTGGTGGTGGGTAGTGGTTGGCAAGGGCAGTAAGCTTGCGCGCATTCCGGTGCCCAACGACATGCTGGAATGCTTAATCGAGTGGCGAGGAGCGCTTGAGTTACAAGGATTGCCCAGTTACCACGAGCCTACTCCACTCATTCGCGCGCTTGATAAGCATCGTGGCATTAGCGATAACCAGCTCTACCGGTTGCTTAAAAGCACATTTAGCGAAGCCGCTGATGCGCTAGAGGCGCAAAATGGCAAGCTCGCTTATGTTAGTGCGCTGCGTAGGGCGACTCCCCACTGGCTACGGCACACGGCGATCACTCATCAGGCGCAGTCGGGGGTAAGTCTGCGCTATTTATCTGAAAGTGCCCGTCACTCTAAGCTAGATACAACAAGCCGCTATTTGCATATCGAGGACAACGAATGGCACCAAGAGCAGCAACGCCATCGCTTGAAATCAGCCCCCAAAACCCCCTCTAAACCGTTATAATATCAACCACATTAGACATCAACCCAAAGGTAACGCCATGGCAACTTCAGGCGCTGAGCTGGCCCAGCAAGAGTTGGTCGAAGAGTTTGAAATTTTTGATAACTGGATGGATCGTTATCAATACATCATCGATATGGGGAAGCAACTGCCTGACTTCCCCGAGGAGCAGCGAACCGAGGAGTTTAAGATTCAAGGCTGTCAATCCAACGTATGGATGTGTCATGAAGAGAAGGGCGACAAGCTGGTCTTCAAGGCAACCTCAGATGCTGCCATCGTGTCTGGCTTAATTGCGCTGCTGCTGAGAATCTATAGCGATCGCACACCCGATGAGATTAATCATACCCAGCCACACTTCTTGAAAGATTTAGGCTTAGATAAGCACTTATCACCGACCCGCAGCAACGGCTTACATGCCATGTTGGAGCGTATTTACCAAGTGGCAAAGCAGCCAGAATAAGAAGCTAAAGAACAATCGACTTGAGGTATATCAGCGCCGGTGATTGCAGGTTGAGCACGGCGCCTCGGCTAGGTCGGGATCTTCCTGGCATAATCGTTCGCTTCTACCGCCGGGAACCGGGTCAATACCGCCAGCACTGCCTGGGTGACACTTTACAATGCGTTTTATCGCCATCCAGCCCCCTTTAAAAGGGCCATGTACTTGGATGGCTTCAACGGTATAGGAAGAGCAGCTAGGCCAGAATCGGCAGCGAGGCCCCAGCAGTGGGCTAATAGTGTATTGGTAGACTTTAATAAAGCCTATCATCACCAATGAAAGTGTGTTCAAAGTCCAGTGCTTTATTAACGTTAGCAGGCGTAACACTATTTTTTGCCGTAAAGGGTCGCTGGATCGATAAGCGGTTCACTGGTAATCGCTGCGTGCTCATTACTAAGCGATACGTAGAAGCAACTGCGTCGGCCGGTGTGACAGGCAGGACCCGTTTGGTCAACTTGGAGTAGCAGCGTGTCGCCATCACAGTCAAGCGCAGCGCTTTTTAGTTGCTGCTGCTGGCCAGAGGTTTCACCTTTACGCCACAGCTTTTGACGCGAACGGGAGTAGTAGCAAACACGCTGAGTGGTTAGCGTTTCTTCGAGTGCCTCGCGGTTCATCCATGCCATCATTAGCACTTCGCCTGAATCAAACTGTTGGGCGATGGCAGGAAGCAATCCGCCTTCATTAAATCGTACGGCATCTAACAAGGCATTTATCTGGGGCAGATCATCAGAAGGGCTGGCAACTTCCAATGCCTTGAAGAGATCACCAGGGGGTAATTGATCAAAACGGGACATCACTCATTACTCGCAGTTCGACATTGTTGACACAAGCCTTGAAGCTCTATGGTTTGACGCTCGACATTAAACCCTTGATGCTTAGCTAACGCAGCCAGCTGGTCACTTATTTCATCTAAGTGAAGCTCTTCAACATAACCGCATTTGCGACAAATCAATAGTTGAAAGCCGTGGACATGCTCGGGGCAGGCGCAGGCCACGTAAGCATTCTGAGACTCAATGCGATGTACTAGGCCTTGCTCAATCAGAAAATCGAGAGCGCGATAAACGGTTGGAGGGCGGGCAGCAGCATGCTCAGTAGATAGTTGATCTAGCAAATCATATGCTTTTAAGCCGCCACCATTTTCCGCAATCAGTTCCAACACCCTGCGACGAATAGGCGTAAACCTGACGCCACGGGTATGGCACTGAGACTCCGCTTGTTGTAATAGCGTATTAGCTTCTGTCATTAGGTAACTCGTTGAACGTCTTAGGCGTAGTCTACGCCGTTACCGAAGGCGTGTCAGGGGTTTCGACGAGCTCACTTTGTCGGGCGAAATAATGTTGTGCAAACGCCACCCGCTTAGCAACAGGAACACCGTCTGGCTGTTGTTCGATTAGATCGAGCCGACGCCTCAGCCCTTCACCGTTTGTCATTTGAATAGCAAGACCTGGGCGTGCATTAAGCTCTAGCAGCATAGGGCCATGCTGACGATCAAGTACCATGTCGGTACCTAGGTAGCCAAGCCCAGTCATCTCGTAGCAGCTAGCGGCAAGGTGAAGTAGGGTGTCCCACTGAGGCACGACCAAGCTTGCTAAATCGTGGCCTGTATCAGGGTGGCTATAACAGGGCCTATCAAACTGTACGCCGCGCAATGCCGCCCCTGTCGCAATGTTTAAACCCACCCCAACAGCACCTTGGTGAAGGTTGGCCTTACCATCTGAGGCGGCAGTAGAAAGCCGCATCATCGCCATGACGGGGTAGCCTTTAAACACAATGACACGGATGTCTGGTACACCTTCGTAGGTATAAGCCATCAAGCTTTCATCAAAATTGATCAGTGTTTCGATGACCGCGACATCTGGTGAGCCGCCTAGTGAGTACAGCCCAGAAAGTATGTTTGAAACGTGGCGCTCAATGTCTTCAATCGTCAAGCTGACACCGCTGGGCTTGATAAAGGCACCCTCGTGTACTTTCTCTATAACGAGGATTCCTTTGCCGCCACTGCCTTTGGCTGGCTTGATCACAAAGCCTGAGTGGCCACTCAGCATCTCATCGATATGTTTCACACCAAACTGAGTTGTTACCGTACCGATGAGCTCAGGTGTCGTGATGCCGTAGCGTTGAGCAATCAGCTTGGTTTTCAACTTATCATCAACAAGTGGGTACAGGCGACGTGAATTATAGCGGCCAATGTAGCGAATGTTTCGCCGGTTCATGCCGATAATTCCCTTATCTCTGAGCCGAGAGGGCCACGTCCAGTTCTTTAGCCAACTCATGAGGATTTCTCTTCATCGGTAATGGGCTTAAAGCGACGTAACTCTAATAGACGATAACCGGTGTAATTACCTAACAATAAGATCAGCGCCATCAGAATGAACTGAACACCAAGGAAATTGAAGGTGATATGACGGATCCAGGGGTTGTTCATGGCGAGGAACGCTAATACAGCCGTTAGAAGACTGCCCCCACCTTGAATCAATACCTGCTTTGGCCCTTCCTCTTCCCAAAGAATCGACATCCGCTCAATCGTCCAAGCTAGAATAATCATCGGGAAAAAAGTGACGGTTAACCCCGCGCTTAGGCCCATACGATAAGCAATGACAGTGAAAATTGAGATAATTGCTATTACGGTAATGATGACCGCTGAAACCCTCGCTACCAAAAGTAAATTAAGGTAGGAGAGGTAGTTGCGAATAATCAGTCCCATCGCCACGATGAGCAGAAACCCTATCAAGCCAGTCAGCAGCGTCGTTTGAATAAATGCTAATGCAATAAGCACCGGCATAAATGTGCCCGACGTTTTCACCCCAACTAGCACTCGCAAGAACACCACTACCAGTGCACCAATGGGAATCAGTAGAATCGTTTGGAAAAGCGCTTGCTCTTCCAAAGGAAGGCTATGGATAGAGAAGTTAAGTAGCGTGTCGTCGGAATAGTGATTACGAACCGCAGCAGAGGCAGGCTGATAGTGCGTCAGCATAGAAAAAGTGACGCGAGAATTGGTGCCGCCTTGAACCTCTAGGACAGCACGACCACCCGTTTCCCAAAGCAGCAAGTTATCTGGCTTTCCTTGTTCTCCAGTGGCAGGGTTAAATAGTGTCCACGATTCAGCAGCTTCATCGAACACCTGAATCCAGCTGCTCAGGGTTTGGCGTCGACGGCCATCTTCCATCAACAGCCCACTAACTTCTCTTGCTTGCACACCGGCTTGATTTAACAAGCGCACAATCAGTGCCGAAGGCTGCTCTTGTGTCAAAAGCAGCCGCGCGTTTTCACCTTGTCTTTCACTATTGATATCTAAAATCAACTCTCTGGCAAAGGTGGCATTATTGGCACTGCGTGACCAAGCTCTATCAATGAGCTGGCTGGCCGCTGTGTCATAAGGGCTTTCCCAGGGAGGTATAGTTGATAATTCTGGCGGCGTTTGCACCGGCGAACGTGCATCAGGCGAAACGAGCATTTGGACGGAATAGTAAAGCTGTTGACTACCAGCTGCCTCCCGAATCGTCCATTCAGCCTGGCGACCTAATTCATCCGCTTTATAGGCAAGTCCATAACCTGAGGAAGCGGTGTTTTCCGTTAAAACCCGGTAGCCGGCCTGATGAGAAGGTAGCGCCAAGTCAACTTGGACAGGGCCGTTTTGGGCATTAAAGTTGATAACCGCTTCAATTTCCCACACTTGGCGCTGTTCACCAGGCAGCCAAGGAATTTCGAATTGAATGTGTCGATGCACACTGGCCGCAATGCCAACCAGCAATAGTAATCCTACAATCAAATAAAACGGCAACCGTGACATCATGATTCCTTTCAGCGAAAAACGGCGAGGGAGAGCTGTTATTCTTCAGTGTCGTCCTGATCAGCGGCTTCATCTTCAGCGGCTTGATCGGCGGGTTCGCCACCCGGGAATTCTGGGCGTTCGTAGAGATACGTTTGAGCCACATCGATAGTGGCAATATCCATCATAAATCGCCGTCCTAATAGCACTGGATAGTCCAGATGAGAGCGGTCATTAAGTGTGAACTCAACATTTTCGCGTATCGGGCCTAGGGTCATTAACAGTGAGATTACCGGACGAGATTCTTCACCTAACGCTTGCACAATTCGCACGCGGCGAACAATAGGAGCTTCAATCCACTCATCGCGAACACGATCTACCACCACGTCATCGTCATTAAGTGCCAGTTTAAAACGCACCCAGTTTTCACCATCACGCTCAAAGCGGGTAATATCCGATGCTGATAGAGAGGATGTGTTTGCACCGGAATCAACCCGTGCTTTCAAATAAGTGCCGATACTGGGCAGCCCAACCCATTCACTGCGGCCGAGCAGAGTTTTGGTGTCATGAGTGGGATCAATATCACACTCTTCGCGAACAATAACCGGTTCTTCACCCCGTGCTTGGAGGTTGGCCACGTCTTGACGCAAATTGCGCAGCAAGCTGCCAACTTCGCGAACATCAGCCGTTAAACCCTGCTGTTGGCTGAGCTGTTGCTCATGCAAGGCCGAAGAGGAAGCACACTGCCTGATAAGAGAGGTTTCAAGCTCAAGGATACGAGTGTTAAATGACGCTTCGCTTAATGGCGGTGGTTCATTCGTTTCTGGCGGCGTCACAGCACAGCCTGCAAACGAAAGCGACAAACCAGCCATTAGCCACAATACACCTGAGCGCATAACGAGAGATATCCTTAAACAATAAGAGAAGGAATGATAAGGAGAAGGACATTGTATTGTCCAACCTGAGCATGGCGTTTTGATACCTTTATTTACCAATTTAACATAATATATATTATGCGAACTACGATGAAGACAATTTTATACGCTGCTGGTACTTTGCCTCACTTTTTTCTCCTACAATAGCTATACGAAAACCATTCTCTATGTAAGGGATTTATAATGATTAGCATGCGCAAGCTTATCTATATTGCCACTGCGTTTGTACTAGCAGGCTGTGCCAATGTCGACATCGAAAATTATGCCAGCACAACGCCCCGTTTAGATATCGCTGAGTACTTCACTGGTGACACCCGGGCCTGGGGCATGGTGCAAGACTACTCTGGTGAAGTACAGCGCCGTTTTACAGTCGATATTGTTGGTACTTATGAAAACAACACGCTAACGCTTGATGAAGCCTTTGTGTTTGCGGATGGTGAAACAGATCGTCGGGTCTGGGTATTTGAGCGTGTTGACGATCACCACTGGATTGGCACGGCTAATGATGTGGAGGGTCAAGTAGATGCTCGTCAGTATGGGCATGCCTTTCATATGCGCTATCCGCTTGATATTGAAGTCAGTGGTCGCACTATTCGTTTTACCATGGATGATTGGATGTACTTACAGCCTGATGGGCGTTTAATTAATCGGACTGCCATGCGTAAATTTGGCCTTACATTAGGAGAAATCACGCTGGTTTTTGAGCAGATTGTTCCTTAAACGACCAACTTAGCGACCTTTTACTTGCTCTCCATCAACCTTGTCTCAATTGTTGATCAAAAAAACAGCCTGCTAGTTAAGCAGGCTGTTTTTATAAGCCATTAATCTAATTAAGGTTTTATTCACTTGCAGGTGCGTAAGAACCGTCTTCCTGATGTACTTCATTGCCAGTAATAGGTGGCGTAAACACACATGCTAAATGCATCGTTTTGTGCGCACGCAGCAGATGTTCATCATGCTGGTCCAGGATATAAATATCGCCTGGCTTGATTGGCCAGATTTTACCATCTGCCAACGTCTCTACTTCGCCTTCACCTTCGATGCAGTATACGGATTCGTAGTGATGCTTGTAATGAATATGAGTCTCAGTACCTTCAAAGATACGAGTGATGTGGAACGAGAAGTTTCCGCCATCATTGGCAAGCACTAGGCGCGTACTATCCCAGTTGCCATTTTCTGCGGTTACCAAACGATCCGTTTTGCGTGCTTCTTCAATATTGCGAACGATCATAGAAGTACTCCATAGTGAGGCGTTTAGCTGAGTCGCTCAACGGCCCAGTACTGAATCGATGCCACTTATTCAAGTGACTGAAAAAGTAGCCTAAAACTGCATTACTCTTGGATAACAGCATTAACCGACGCTTCAAGAATATCCAGTGCTTCCAGTAGATCTTCATCACTAATTGTTAGCGGACATAGGCACTTCACTACTTCGCCATCTTGGCCGCTGGTTTCAATAATGAGCCCATGCTCAAACGCTTTGCTGGTGATCTTGTCAGCAATATCACCTGAGACAACATCAATACCACGCATAAGGCCGCGGCCACGCTCGGTTGCCGGCATGCCGTTCTCACTAAGTAAGGCCGCTAGCTTCTGGAAACGTTCTTCAACGATACGCGCTTTACGCTGAATATCACGCTCAAAGATGTCGTTTGACCAATATTTTTTAAGTGCAGCGGTGGCAGTTACCATCGCCAAACTGAAGCCACGGAAAGTGCCGTTGTATTGACCGGGCTTCCATTTATCTAGTTCAGGGCGCATCAATACGTGGGCAAAAGGCAGCCCAAAACCAGAAAGAGATTTCGAATTGGTGATGATATCTGGCGTAATACCGGCATGTTCGAAACTAAAGAATTTACCTGTACGGCCACAACCTGCCTGGATGTCATCAACGATTAATAAAATGTCGTGGGCGTGACAAATACCTTCTAGGCGTTTGAGCCACTCAAGGCCTGCCACGTTAATACCGCCCTCGCCTTGCACGGTTTCAACAATAACGCCCGCGGGAATATCTAGCCCGCCAGACTTATCATTAAGCAGTTTTTCAAAGTAGTCCAGCGTATCTGCGTGTTCACCCATATAGCCATCAAAGGGTAGAAAACTTGCGCCCTGGGTGGGAATGCCGCCGGTCGCTTCACGGAACTTACGGTTACCCGTAGTCGCTAATGCGCCCATAGTAACGCCGTGGAAGCCGTTGGTGAAGGTCACAATATTATGGCGACCTTTAGCAACACGGGCCAATCGGATGGCCGCTTCGACTGCGTTAGTCCCTGTTGGCCCAGGTAGGTGTACCTTGTAATCTAAGCCGCGTGGTTTGAAGATAACCTCTTCTAAGGTCTCTAAATAATCACGTTTTGCTGCGGTCCACATATCCAAACCATGCACGATGCCATCTGTAGACAGATAGTCAATCATCGCTTGTTTGAGATGCGGGTTATTATGACCGTAATTAAGCGTACCGGCGCCGGCTAGGAAATCAATGTACTCACGTCCATTCTCGTCAGTTAAACGAGCATTCTGGGCTTTCGTAAACACAACGGGAAATGAGCGCGAATAAGTACGTACGTTGGATTCCATGCGTTCAAGCGTCTGGGTCTGCATTAACGACCTCCTTTTTTAATCATTGAGCCAAGCGTGAGACAAACTGGCAGAAATAGCAGAATCTATTCAAAATGTGGGTCAGCGGGAATAGTTGAGTTGAGCTGATCAGCTTTGTTACATGCTGTCAGTTTGAAATGGACCTATACGAACTAGATTTTCTGGATCATGTTCTCCACCTAGCTGTTCGGTAGAGAAATATTCTCGGCTGTTTAATGGGGCTTGCCAACGTGCTGCTAGACGGCGAAACAACCCCCATGAAGCCTGGTTATCTGGTGTGATGGTGGTTTCTAGGTGATGCACATTGTCGAGTTCTGGACGCGACATGATGGCTTCAACTAAACGGCGTGCTAGGCCTGTACCACGCGCTTTCTCACCAACGGCAACTTGCCATAAGAAGTAGGTGTCTGGTGCGTTGTCTTTCACATAACCAGATACAAAACCTACTATTTCGCCCTCTTCATTTGTCGCAACGGCACAGGTGTCACGAAACTGAGTTGCCAGCAATAGATAGGCATAAGCAGAGTTAACATCAAGTGGTGGGCATGCTTTGATTAATTCATAAACGCCCCAGCCATCATCTGCATTTGGCTTACGAATAAATAGCGGCGTAGACGCATGACCCACTACAGCATCTGCAACTGTCGGGCGTGCAAGATCCGCAGAAGGGGTAAAAGGTGTTATTGGCGTACTCATGGTTATGCTTCGCTGTAGCGAATTTGAGAATCATTATAACAGCTGATTATGAGCAATTCAAAAATAATATTATTCATCCTTACGTTTTCCATAATTTTTGGTTATCAAACGCCGTGTGGTATGCCGAAAGGCTAGGGGGGTAAAAAAACAGTTGCGGTAAAAATTACTGGTGATAGAAAACAGTCGTACTGAAGGAGTTTAGATCAACCTGCCATAGTGCGAGATAAAAAAAGGCGAGCTAAGGCTCGCCATAAATAGTGTTGCTAAAATATCAATTGCGTGCAGGTGTTCTCATTGTGACAAACTCTTCTGCGCCTGTTGGATGGATACCGATGGTGCGATCAAAATCTTCTTTTGTAAGACCAGCCCTGACCGCAATTGCAATCCCTTGTATTAATTCACCAGCCTCATCCCCTACCATATGCGCCCCTACGACAACATCCGACGCATCATCCACAATCAATTTCATTAGGGTTCGTTCTTGGCTACCTGACAACGTGTGTTTCATTGCTTTGAAATTCGTACAATAGACGCGTATGTTGCCAATTTTTTTTCTGGCAGCCTCCTCAGATAGCCCTACGGTTCCGATGTTAGGATGGCAAAAAATAGCGGTAGGAATAGTGGCGTAGTCCAGTGGTTTGGGCAGTGTCTTTGTGTAGTGGATGTCCACTAGTTGCATTGCTTCGGCTAAAGCGACAGGGGTTAATTCAGGCCCTTGAGTTAAATCGCCAAGCGCCAAAATGGAAGGAATCGCCGTCTCATAACGCTCGTTGACAGGGATTTTTCCACTGCTGTCGAGGTGAATTCCTAACGCTTCAAGGCCCAGTCCCTGCGTATTGGCATTACGTCCTGTTGCGGCTAAAACGGCATCTACTTCTTGGCACTCACCGTTAGTTAAATACACCTTAAACGCAGAACCATGCGGTTCAATACGCTCAATATTAGTATTGAAATGGAGGTTGACACCCTTTTTAATCATTTCATCGCGAGTAAACGCTCGAACTTCCTCATCAAAGCCCTTCAGAAACAAGTCGCCCCGATAAATCAAGTGAGTATCGCTACCGAGGCCGTTAAAAATACTTGCAAACTCGACTGCAATATAGCCACCACCTAAAACCAAAAAGCGCTCTGGAAATGCATCTAGGTCAAATATTTGGTTAGAAGTGACGGTGTGTTCACTGCCAGGAAAGTCAGGAACCCATGGCCAGCCACCCGTGGCGAGTAGTATCTTTTGCGCGGTGACCTGGTTAACACCCTCTTCCGAAGTCAACGCAACGGTGTGCGGCCCCGTTACCGTTGCTCTGGCATTTAATAACATCACTCCAGCGCCTTCCAACATCCGTTGATAAATGCCATTTAATCTTTTTATTTCGCTGGTTTTATTGTCACGTAAAACGGACCATTCAAATGTTGCAGGACCTGGTAAATGCCAACCAAAGCCTTCAGCATCATCAAAACTATCGTGAAAATGGGCAGCATAAGAGTAAAGCTTTTTTGGAACACAGCCGACATTGACACACGTGCCGCCTAAGTAACGATCTTCTGCTATGGCGACTCTGGCTCCTGCTGCAGCGGCCATTCGCGCAGCGCGAACACCGCCTGAACCTGCTCCTATCACCAGTAAATCGAATTCATATTGCGCATTTTCCGACATGTGCTACTCCTGTCCTAAACCACTGCATATACTTGCCATCATCTGCTTAGCACTAACGAGCACTAAGCACAAAGATTGACCTTAGATTCTGAGAAGGTTAAAAACGCTCTCTCTGTAACCTAGTGTGCTCTATCTTGAACCTAACAGCTTTTAACCTGTAGCGGAGATTCAATGTCAAACCCTATTGCGACGCTCCTGGATAATAATCGTGCCTGGGCTGAGCGTATGTGCGATGAAGACCCGGAATATTTCAAGCGCCTTTCTAACCAACAGAACCCTGACTATTTATGGATTGGTTGTTCAGATAGTCGTGTGCCCGCTAATCAGATAATCGCACTTCCACCGGGCGAAGTGTTTGTCCACCGTAACGTCGCTAACCTTCTCCATCATACCGACATGAATGCCTTGTCTGTTGTCCAATATGCGGTGGATGTACTTCACGTTAGTCACATAATGATTGTGGGGCATTATGGTTGCGGTGGTATTAAAGCAGCAGTGACTGGTGGTGAGTGCGGCGTGGTGGACTATTGGCTTCACTCGGTTCGCGAACAATATAATCGCCATCGCGATGCGCTTGAGCATCTCCCACTTGAAGATCAAATCAATCGCATGTGCGAATTGAACGTTAAAGCTCAGGTTAATAGCCTATGCCGGACTAAAATCTTACAACGCGCATGGCAAAGGGGCCAAGATATCTCAGTTCACGGCTGGGTTTACGGGTTAAGCGATGGCCGAGTAAAGGATCTCAATTGCACCATAACTGGTCTGGAACAGGTTGAAACCCTTTACCGTATCGACCGCCTTCAGCAAAGCGACTGACAATAGCCGCGTCTATCTCTGTGAGGTCTATCTCTATTAGTTATAACCCCCCCCGGCTAGTTATAGCGATAGGCGCGATGACAGCTTTTACAGCTCAAACCAACATCCGAAAATGCTTGCGTGGCAGCGCGATAATCCTCTTGCTCGGCGGCATCCACTAGCGTTTCCACTTTTTGCTCAAGATCTGTGAAGCCCTCAGCAAAATCTTCCCACTCTTCCCAAATTTCTGGACGGGCATCAGATCCGCGCCCATGAGTGCCGACGATAAACGCGGGTAAAAAATGTGCTTGGGTAGCTCGCTCTTGGAGCATTACTAGACGTGGGGCAGCCCCGCGCGCATCTTGGTTATTGACCAAGTCAAAACGCAGCTGACGAAGAAGCCTTTCTAACTCCTTAAGCTCGTCTTGGCGCCAAATAACAGCTTCTCTCTCACTTGCAAAGGGGCTGTCTTCAATCGTTTGTGGCATCGGCGGCACAGTATTTTCGGCTACCATTTCTTCTGCCATAGCATCGGTAGCAATGCCACCAGAGATAACCACGAACCACACCGAAGGTATGAGCCATAGGCGTTTAAATGTGTGTGGCATGTTAATGGCCTTGTGATGGGTTATTTTGCCGATTTCACCACGATTGAATTGGGCACGTGACGCCGGTACCTTTGAGACCACAGTATCCATTAGGATTCTTGTCCAAATACTGCTGGTGATAAGCTTCCGCATAATAAAAAACGTCCAGGGGTTTGATCTCGGTGGTAATCGCACCACGCCCCGCACTATCAAGAGCTTTTTGATAGGCGTCGGCGCTTTTTTCAGCGGCAATTAACTGTGCAGCTGTTGTCGTAAAAATAGCCGAACGGTATTGGCTACCCACATCGTTGCCTTGACGATTCCCTTGAGTAGGGTCGTGTTGTTCCCAAAAAATTTGCAACAGTGTTTCTAGAGCAGTGGTGCTTGGGTCGTAGACTACCCTGACGACTTCGGTATGACCGGTTTGGCCCGTACAGGTTTCTTGATAAGTGGGGTTTTGTGTTTCGCCTCCGGCATAGCCTGCAGCGGTAACATAAACCCCTGGCACTTGCCAAAATAGACGCTCAACTCCCCAAAAGCATCCCATTCCTAACACGATTTCTTCATACCCTGCTGGAAAAGGAGGATGAAGTGAATGTCCGTTAACGGTATGTGTATGACTCGTTTCAATCGGCGTTAAGCGGCCAAGTGGTGCTGAACTTGCTTTAGAAAATAGCGTCATAACGCCCTCTTACTGCCGTGGAAAAATAGTAGGGTCACCTGAACGAGTGAAGGTATAAATTAAGTCAACTGCTTGGTTAGCGCCCGATACTGCTTGAACGTACAAGTTACGCCAAAGGGTATAGCGAAGTGTTAATTCTGCGATAGGAGAGAAAATGCCGACGCCATAGCTAATGCGAATATCATCGGTTAACTGCCCAGTAAGTGCTACTTGGCTATTATCACCTGCACCTGTGGTATCTAACGTTAAATCGCTAATACCGAATGCTTCCCCAATAGAGCCAACAGCGCCCCCCGTTCGGCCGAGTGACATCCCAATTAGCGCAGTCGTCAGCGCACTATCAATCCCCCCACCAGACGCATCGGGTGCACGCCCTCTTAATAAATATGACAGCGCTCGAGTTTCATCCATACCTGGTTCAGAAAAAATTAATACGTTGGGTTCTTCTGCATTACCACTGACCCGAAGACCGGCAATAACTTCATCTTCGGTGATATCTGGATTGCGAATTGCTTCGAAATCGAGAATTGGAAGCCCCGGAGGGCCACTGAAAATGAGCTGCCCCCTACGGATCAAAAGGTCTTGACCAAAGGCTTGAAAACGCCCATCAACTAGGTTGACATCACCAAATAGCTGAAGTGCCCCACTGTCTTGACGAATTTCTAACGTACCACCTAAGCCAGAATTAAGCCCATATGCTGAGATCTGCATATCACGGCCTAACGTTAGAGTAATGAGCACATCAAGGGCCATGCCTGACTGTGATAATTCGTCAGCAGCACTTGGCTCACCATTCGTTGCCCGTTGCTGGGCTAGCCGCTCAGCTTCTTGGTCGTCACGTTCCGTGATAATGACTTCATCAGAGCTTGGACTAACAGCCGAAGCAGGAAGATCACCAACCTCCAAGCGCGCCCACGGTAAATCCACATTACCTCGCACTTGCAGGCGATCTGGCGTTACCCGGATACGAATATCAGGCGCTGCTTCTAAACGTCCAAACTGTGGCAGCACGATTAATAATGGCTCTTGGATAGCATTAACATCGACCCCAATACGCCAATCGTCACCCGCGGGCCAGTAGGCATCCCCGGTGATATTTAAGCGGCCACGTTCAGCAGCAACAAACCCATTTATGTCGCCTTGCTCACCATCAAATGCAACGACCAGCTCGCCATCTTTGATATCGATAGGAATATCTGGACCATGAACGCTTAGGTTACGAAGTGCAAGCTGACCTTGTAAGTCTGGCTGATTGGTTGTTCCAGAAATCTGTATACTGCCATTTAAATCGCCTTCTAAGCGATCCATGCCTACCACTAATGGACGATATGGGGTTAAAGAAACTTGCTGGGCTCGTAGCTCGCCATTTAAACCACCACTGCCAAGGGGGTCGCTAACAGTAAGATCAAGGGTAAGTTCACCTGCTTCTTCAAACGACAGCACAATATTGGCATCGGCCTGAGCTTGGTTGGCTTCCAGCTGTGTATCCAAGCGAATCACGGGAAGCTGTACTGGCTGGCCGTAATCGTTAACCGCAGTAATCTCCAACTCACTTAATACTTGAACATCCGCCTGCCACTGTGTTCCGCCCTGGCGCCAAGCTGCAACGATGTCTGCCGTCGTGTCACCTTCTAAGCTCCACGCTTCTGGCAGTACCGGCTCCACTGCTTCCATTGGTACTTCTCTAATGCTTAGTACCGCTCGTCCTTGGTCAGCCGATGCGCCAATCGGTTCTTCCGAACAAACGATCCCTCCTTCTTCGCGACGTATACAAAAAGGTGAAAGCTGTGCTTGGCCGTCAGCAAGGCTGTAACGAATATCAAGGGGGGCTTCTAAACGTAGATTGCCAAACTCGGAGTCAACTTCCAGCGGTGTGAGCTGACCCTGATACTGCTGTGCTTGCTGATCAAAACCTCCCTCTAAAGAGACAAATGCACGGCTTAGCATGTTATCGGCTTGGCCATCGACACTGACAGTCATTGCATGCTGTGATAAACGACCGTTAAGCTCCAGGGCAATATTTGAAAATGCCTGACCACTTGCACTGACTTGCTGCAAGCCAAGGTCAATGTCTAGCGACGGGTCTTCGATCCCGTCGATATTGCTGGTCAGTGATAAGGCGTCAATCCGGTTTTCGGCAAACTGTAAATCACGACCAGTCAATTCGGCTTCCACTCGAGGTTGGCTAAAGCTACCCCTAGCGAGAATATTACCCGTTAATGTACCCGCCAAATCTGGATGCAGCGTCTGTAATTGTCGCAATGCAATCTCGGTATCTAGCGACATTGCTTGCTCACTCATCTGGCCAGAGGCCGTTAATCGGTTGTCTCCTTGAGTGAAAAGAAGTTCTTGAATATCAACTTCGAGAGCACTGTTAGCCTCTAAAGCGGCCTGTAACGTTAAAGGATATTCCTGAAGCTGCCCGTCAATATCAAGCACCGGTAGACTGACTTCCCACAGATCACCGGTTTGGCGCACGCTAGCCGTAATATTACCATTGAGATTGCCGTTAAGTTGTTCGATAAAGTGTGAAGGGTCGAACTGCTCCAGCTTGATGGTGGTGTCAACCCGAAGTGTCGAAGCCCAGTTAACTTCCCCTTCACTGCTAAGTGAACTGTCATCAATCGCTAGGGTTAGCGGCGTCCAACGGAATGATGAAAGATCGCCGTCGCCACTGAGTCGGATAGTGGTGGCTGGTACTTGAGGACCTTGAGCGTTCAAGGAAAGCGTCGTTTGGTACGCCTCCAAACTGCCACTGGCAATGATATCTATATCTTCAGCAATATAGGGCTCTGCCGTTGACTCATCACTATTAGGCTGGGTGAGTGGCCACTGCAGGCGGCTACTCTGTAGTCGTAAATCGAAGGGTAGCGTCGGCGCTAACGCATCAACTTGAGCCTCCAGTGACGCATCAACGACACCGGATGCTTCTAAATTGGCTGTAAGCGCTTCTAGTGATCCCGATAGCTCGAGAACAAGCTCTTCGCCACTTAGCTCAGGAAATATCTCGGGTAAAAACAAGGTTGACGTTAATTGGGCATCTAGCGGATAACTGCCTGATAATGTAGCACTGGCTGTTAAATTGGCCTCAGCATCAGGCGTAAGCAACTCTAACGACCGGAGGTTTATTTGGCTACCCTCGGCACTAGCAACGACAGCTAATCGTTCGACTTGGTAATCAACTGATCCGCTGATAGTGACGTCGGCCACGGTAAGAGATGCTAAGTCGATATCAATAGGTAGCACTATCTCGGGTAGTTCAATTCGTTCCCGTGCGGCCAATGCTTCGGACGCTTCATCAGATTCTGCTTTGATAGGCTGGGTAGACTTAATAGCACCATCAATGCCAGATGCATGTAACGGCGTTTGGATACCTTCAGTCAGTTGAGTGCCAGCAGAGGTAGGTAAATAGAGTGTTGGACGCATGAGCGTGGTGGGCGCGACATTAACAAGATGCTGCTGTGCAGTCATTGCGGTTGAAAACGATTCCCAGCCGATACGTGTTCCGTCAGCCAGCTGCAGCTGAACGTTATTCAACTCAACCGAGCGTAGTTCAATAGGAAAAGGAAGTTGGATGCTAGGCATCCCTTCCGATTCAGTTGATTCTGGCGCCGATTCGGTGCTCTCGCCCAAACGAATATCCGCACCTTCTAGATGAAATTTGTCCAGGCACAGCTTACCTGACAGCACACAATCTTCAGCCCAGGCTAGCGCTAGGCTGTCAACGTTGATTCGTGTCTCACCAAGCGACAGCTGAAAACCTTGCAATTCAAAGTGATCAAGCAGTGCGCCTGCTTGATGTTCATAGGTGAAATAGCCTCGCTGCTCGCCCTGAGAGAATAGCTGGCCAGTACCCCAGGGCGAAAGCGCAACGCCGAGCAGTAGCGCAATCAAACCAAATAACCATAGTGGCAGTACAATAACTAGCCGCACTAAACTCCACAATAATAATCCAAAGCGATGTTGAACTGAGAGCGGTTGACGCTTAGTAGATGCCGCTGTTGCAACCTTAGCCAAAGTGCTCTCCTAGAATTCCGGTCCGATGGAAAAATGCAGGCGCCAATCATCTTCATCGTCAAAGGGATGTGCTACGTCTAGTCGGATAGGCCCAACTGGTGAAATCCAGCGTACGCCAAGCCCTGCGCCTGTTTTCAACTCCTCAGGGCCCCAGTTATCGAAGGCGTCACCGCTATCAATAAAAGTGGCTCCCCACCAATCCCCAGAGACTCTGCGCTGGTACTCGAATGTCGAGGTCAACATTTGTTGGCCACCACGTAAGCGCCCTTCTTCATTTCGCGGGGATAGGCTTTCGTAAGAGTAACCCCGAACACTTCGGTCACCGCCTGCAAAAAAGCGTAGCGATGGAGGCAGTTTATCGAAATTATCTGTTTCAATAGCGCCAATGCTTAGTCTTGCTGAAAAACGGTTGTCATTGCCGATGGTTCGGATCCATTCGGTATCGCCTGTTAAACGTGTAAATTGTGCGTCAGATCCCCATAAAGGGTCTGAATATTCGATTGATAGCTGTTGTCGGTCTCCCCATAGGGGGAACCGCTGCGGACGCGTTCTTGTGCGTGACCATTGAATGCCTGGATAAAAGAGCAACACTTCATCGGATACCCCACCTTGGGTAAAGTCTTCGAAGGTGCTACGGAAGTAAAGTGTTTGTACCCAGCGGTTTTCAAATTCCCAGCGCCTCGCGATTTCTACGGTGCCTTCTAACGACTGAGTATCGCCATCATCTAGGTTACGCAGGCCATACTGCAGCCGGTAGCTATCACGTAAGGGATCGTCTAGCGGAATATTGTAGTTACCTGTAAAACGTTGGTCGGGTGCTGAAATATATAAATCATGATTTAAGCTATGACCAAAACGATTAATCCATGGTTGTTGCCAACCAAAGCGCAAACGTGGCCCTACATCGGTAGCAAAGCCAACCCCCACTTCGAATTGATGACGGTCAGCAGGCTCTACACTTACGTCAATAGGTAGGCGTGTATCGTCGCGCTGAGTGACACTTAGTGCACTTGCGAACGCAGCACTAGAAAGTCGGGGGCGCTTAGGCTGCGACGCCGTTGCCTCATCCCACCACGGCGAGCCACCTGTTGGCGGTGATAGGGCCAGCTCACGTGCTGTCTCTAAGCGTGGTCGAACCGTTACCGAGCTAAACCAACCTGTCTCGGCTAAGCGTTGATTATAAAGTGCTACTGATTCCGCTAGATAAGGCTCCCCTTCCGCAAAGGTCTGCATTTTATGCAAGCGTTCAGGCTCAATATGACTGCCTGAAATAAACGTATTGCCAAATTGATAACGTGGTCCACTATCGAAATCCATGTAGAGGCGCGCACTTTCAAGATATGGCCTTATTTCCATACGGCGGTCGGTGAACCCCCAATCAAAATAGCCACGTTCCAGCGCTAAGCCTGAAAATTGATTACGCAGGCGATCCCAGGGTGCATGGCGTAATGTATCTCCCTCAGCTAAGGGAAATGCGTCGAGCGCTTCCTGGAAGGGCGGGTCATCTCTTGCTTCGCCGGCGATATTGATAGACAGCACGTCGATTTTGACCTGTGAACCAGGTTCAATGCGAAGCGTGATGGGAGAGCTTTCAACGTCAACTGTAATGTCAGGTTCGTAATAGCCGAAAACACGCATTGCTTCTCGCGTACGTTTACGTATTTCACCTTCTAACCTGACATCGGTGTACTGGCCCTCATCAATATTTTGTAAATACGCATCAATATTAGCTTCCACTTCACTGCTGACACCATTGATGGAGGCATTAAGCGCCCATCCGGGAGCGGCCCACGTTATAAAAAGTGGTAAAACCACCCCACAAGTCGCTTTTTTGACGGTAGGCCATCGCCGTTTACTTTCCATGCAGTTCATCCCTAACCAAATCAGCGACTCGGTGGCTTCATTACCAATTGCCCCATAACGGACAATTCCTAGCGTTTCATTTCTAGCGGAGCATCTCCATTTGGGCACTAAATGCCAGCTGAGCTTGCCGCACTTGACGGATATCACTCTCTAAGGTGTTAAGCTGTTGTGCCCATTGTTGCTCAAGCGCTTCTAGAGCTTCCACAGTTGCTGGAGTGTCAGTACTGCTTAGAGTCTCAAGTGTTGAGTTTACCTCACTAAAGCGCTGATCAATCTCTTCTTGCCATGCGGTAACTTTTGTTACCAATTCAGTGCTCTCATTTTCCAACTGCTCAATGTCTTCTAATCGGCTTGAAGTAGCTGCTAAGCGCTGTGATAGCACCTCTTCGAGGTAAGTAACCTCTTCGGCTAGGTTTTGGCGCCCAGCAATACCAGCTTGCTCAAGTGCATCAAGCGACGTCCTAATGGCAGCGAGTTGTTGGTCACGCAGTGCTGCCTGCTCTTCTAATTGGTTGATACGCTCTGCAATACTGCTGAGCGCATCGTTATTTACAAGCTCTTCGTTAGACGTTAAAAGCCCATACAGTTCTTCACGAGTGTCCGTTACTGCGACAGCCAGCATCTCCTGTTCTTGGAACAGTGTTGTCATTTGAGCTTGTACAAAGGCTATCGCATCTTGCGTATCCGTGTCACCTGAGTCCAGCCTTGCATGTAGGTTTGATACTTCTCCACTTACTCGATGAACCTCCTCTAGTAAACGTTCTCTTTCATACCAAAGACCTACCCCTGCGGCACATAATGAAATAATGATAAGCACTATAAATAGCCACAATGGCCACAATGTAGGCCCCTTGCGATGACGCAAGTGTTGTGCAGTCAAGCTTTGATCCACATCGGGAACAATGCGAGAAGACCCAGTGCTATTGGGCATGTTTTTTCCTCAATGCGTTGTAGGGTCGGCACGGCGACCAATTCCTCTATACCTTAAGCCACAGCTAGCTACGAAGGCTGGATCATAGATATTACGCCCATCCAATACTAACTTAGCGCTCAATAATGAGGCTAAACGATGCCAGTCTGGGTTCCAATAAGATTTCCACTCAGTTACTAACATCAGTGCATCTGCACCTTCACATGCTTGGTAAGGATCACTGGTAAACGTAGTTAGATCGTTTCGCTGGCCTACTGCTTCATGAAGCGCTGGGGTTGCCGCTGGATCATGAAGGTTTACCTTTACTCCTTGTGCCCATAAAGCGGCAAGAAGCGTGAGTACTGGCGCATGATCGATTCGAGTGGTGCCAGGTTTAAAAGCAGCCCCCCATATAGCAACCGTTTTGCCTGCTAAATCTCCCTCAAAGAATGTCCATAATTTCCTGAACAAGGTCTCTTTTTTCTGCTCATTAATGTCCATTACTTGCTCTAATAACGCCGAATTACGACCACTGGCTGACTGAACGTCCGCTAAGCGCATCAGATCGCGAGAGAAATTAGGGCCACCAAAGCCACAGCCAGGATATAAATACTCATAGCCAATACGTGTGTCCGCTCCCATACCACGACGCACATGCTCAACGTCTACGCCCAACGTGTCTGCCAGTCCTGCAATTTCGTTCATATAGCTGATGCGTGTTGCCAGCATGCCATTAATAGCTAGCTTAGTGAGCTCAGCAGCTCTACAAGGCATGCGCTGAAATACATCATTGCGACGATTAAAAGCGCGCAAAAGTTCACGTGCCACTTGCTCACCGACGGCATCATCACAGCCCAAAAGCCAACGTGTGGGGCGAGTAAATGCTATCCAAGCTCGTCCTTCTTCAAGCGTGTCGGGTAAAGCAACACTACTGTGCTGAGCTCCCATAAGCGCATGCAGCTTTTCTGTCTCTCCTACAGGAAAAGTAGAATTATTAATTAAGACCGCACCGGGATGGTGTTCAAAAATAGGTATTTTGAGCAGCTGTTTAGCCGCTGGACGCTGGTCTGGAGAAAGTGCCAGCCACACAATATCAGGGGAACTTGCCTGATCCGGAGTGTCAATAATCTTAAGTGTTCCGCCCGCTATCGCCTGATCAATATGAGTCATTAATTCGGGTTCGCGGCGTAGCCAGTCTGCCTTTGAAAGCGCTGACCATGGTGCGCTCTTATGAGGCAACCACTCAACTTGATGTCCCACCCAGGCTAATGCAGCGGCGGCGGTGGCGGCACTTAATTCACTACCATGGAGTAACACTTGCATTCATTACGCTCCCTGAGAAGATAAAAGCCGCGAAAGTAGAAGGTTAAAAATCATGTCGCGTTCCTTTTCATGCGTTGTGCTCCAGGAGTGGTTAGAATGACATCATACTGAACGGCTGGTTGGATGCCACCTTCATGCCAACATAACGACGACGGGAGTCAGAATATGCAAGCGATATCTCAGGATAGCACTACTCATCGCAACCACGACAATGTCGACGCAGCAGAAGTTGCTAAATTTGAAGCACTTGCTAGCCGTTGGTGGGACTTAGAGGGTGAATTTAAACCACTGCATGAGATTAACCCTTTACGTCTTGATTTTATCGACGCTCGCGCAGGGCTAGCCGGCAAACGCGTAGTGGATGTTGGATGTGGTGGCGGCATCTTAAGCGAGTCTATGGCCCATCGTGGGGCCAACGTTACTGGCATTGATCTTGGAGATGCCCCTCTGAGTGTTGCTCGTTTACATGCTGCAGAAAGTGGCGTAACAGTAGATTATCGATTGATAAGTGTTGAAGCCTTAGCAGCAGAAAAGCCAGGGCATTATGATGTTGTCACTTGTATGGAAATGCTTGAGCACGTCCCAGACCCGGCATCTGTTATCCGCGCTTGCAGTAAACTGGTTCGTCCAGGGGGATATATTTTCTTCTCGACCTTAAATCGCACCCCTAAATCCTATGCTTTTGCGATTTTAGGTGCTGAGTACGTGCTTAAACTGTTGCCCCGTGGCACCCATGATTATGCGAAATTTATACGCCCTTCTGAGATGGCTGCTTGGGCAAGAGCTGCCGATCTTGAGATTAACGAACAAACCGGGCTCACATATAATCCCATAACTCGTCACTACCGTTTAGTAGCTAATGATGTGTCGGTTAACTATATGATGTATTGCCGTAAAGCGAGTCAATAAATGTCAACGTCTCTCCCTGAAGCCATACTGTTTGATCTAGACGGAACTCTCGTTGACACAGCCCCAGACCTTGCTGAAGCGACAAATGCATTGAGACGGCATCATGGTCTGGTATCACTGCCTTACAGCCAAATACGTGGTCAAGTATCTAATGGGGGTAGCGCCTTAGTTACCCTGGCTATTGGTATCGAAAGTGGTTCTACTGAGCATGATACAGCGCGCCAGTATTTGCTAGATGCTTACGAACAGGCCGTTGCTGTCCACAGTCGACTATTTGAACCCCTTGATCAATGGCTCGTCCGCTGGCATGCCGAATCACGCTTATGGGGAATTGTAACGAACAAGCCTCGGCGCTATACCCTTCCACTGCTTGAAGCCTTGGCACTGACGCCAGGTGCGCTTTTATGTGCGGATGATCTTGCGGTTAAAAAACCTGCCCCTGAACCTCTGTGGGAAGCCGCGCGCAGGCTTAACGTGGCGCCGCAAGCGTGTTGGTACGTTGGTGACCATATCCGTGATATTGAGGCGGCAAAAGCAGCGGGAATGACGGCTGTCGCAGTTGGGTACGGGTATATCAGTGAGGAAGACGATTACCATCAGTGGCCAGCTGACTTATGGTTTGAAACCTGTAAAGACTTAGTCGATGCCCTAACGACCTTTCATCGGTAGGGTTATTGGGAAACGCTATTTGATGAAAATGCGTAGAACATCGACAAGCGGCACGTCAAAAGCTATGTATCAAAAAACTATGTATCAAAAAACTATGTATCAAAAAACTATGTATCAAAAAGCTATGGGAAGCGTACGCTCATGCACGTGGTGGTTGAGCATCAAATTTTTGACCACTGGTGCCGGCACTATCAGGACCCATCAACCATAAGTAGGTGGGCATTATCTCTTCGGGAGTACGCAGAGTAAGAGGGTCTTCACCAGGATAAGCAGTGCGACGCATTTGAGTACGTGTTGCACCTGGGTTTAGGGTGTTAACCCTTACAGTTGACTGGTTATCAAGTTCGTCAGCAAGCACTTCCACGAAGCCTTCAGTGGCGAACTTGGACACTGAGTACGCCCCCCAATAAGCTCGGCCTTTTCGCCCAACGCTTGATGAAGTGAAAATGACAGAGGCATCTTTTGACTGCTGAAGCAGTGGCAACAACGCTTGGGTCATCCAAATAGGTCCATTGATATTGACCTGCATGACTTGCTCCCACAGCTCTGGGTTGTATTGCTCAAAAGGGGTAATTCTTCCCAGTAAGCCAGCGTTATGAAGCAACCCATCTAAACGGCCAAATTCCTTATCGAGGGTTTCAGCCATGTCGTGGAAGTCTTTAAGCGTTGCACCTTCAAAATTGAGCGGAAAAATTGCGGGCTGAGGCCCACCTTCTGCTTCAATTTCATCATAAACACGTTCAAGTTTTGCAATTGTACGGCCAAGCAGTATTACAGTTGCCCCATGACGGGCGTAGCTAAGTGCCGCAGCACGTCCAATACCATCACCCGCACCGGTTACCAACACGACGCGGTTTTCCAAAAGATTGGACGCTGGTTGATAGTCGATTTTGCAGCTCATGAGGTTTCCTTGATGCGAAAGTGTAATCAATATTATCCTGCAGACTGACGTAAAAAGTCATTTGCAAGCCCTGCAGCGCTACTCTGCGGATAATCATCACGTACTTGTTCCAGCAATTCACGGCTGCGTTCAGCCTCGCCTTGGCGTGCTTTCACTAACCCCAGTTTATAGAGCGCGTCGGGCACTTTGCTACTACCGTTGTACTGCTCAATGACGCGACTAAACGACGCATCAGCTGCGCTAAGTTCGCCTTCCGCCGCATAGAGCTCACCCAGCCAGTAATAACCGTTAGCCGTCAAACTACTGTCGGGATGATCGCTGACAAAAGCTTTGAACGCATCGATAGCATCTTCAAATTGACGTGCTTGAACATGGGCGAAGGCCGCCTGATAGTCAGCCTGAGCATCTTCACTGACGTTACGGCTAGAAGGAGCATTGACTACTTGCTCAGCTGCTTCTGGCTCTACTTCCGGTGTGGATTGCTCAATTTGATTTGAAGCGCTATTCATTAAGCGATCTTCAATGTCTAGGTACTGTTGCTGGGATTGTCGACGAAGCTGCTCTAGCTGATGCCGTAGTTCTTCGATCTGGCCACGTAGTTGCTGAATTTCCTTCTGATGCTCTTGTACTTGATTAAACAATACAAGGTTTCCGCCAGATGATTCCTGACGTTGAGTTTGCTGATAAAAGCCACTCGAACCGCTGGATAAATCTTGAACGAGGGGCTGCTGACCAAAGGCCGTCAGGGGCAATACGGACAGCGGGAGCACTATGGCTCCCGCACCGCACAGCCTCTCAAAATAACGTTTGAGACTGTGATTCATGATGACTCCAATCATTACTCAGTTAGCGTACCTAGCGCCTAATAACGCGTACTTAATGTTCAGCACTAGGTACACCAATGCCATCAGTAGTTAAAGACAACGCGACGGTTTTGAGAGTAGGCACTCTCACCTTGGCCACTAGCGGCTGGGCGCTCTTCACCGTAGCTCACCACGCTCATTTGCGAAGGAGATACGCCTTGAATATTCAAGAAACGCTGAACAGCTCCGGCACGACGCTCACCAAGGGCCATGTTGTATTCGCGAGTACCACGCTCGTCGGTGTGACCATGCAGAACAACTTGAGCGCTGGGGTTGGCGCGTAGGTAGCGAGCATGGGCCATCACTACTGATTCGTAATCGCTTTTGATTGTATCGCGGTCAAAATCAAAATAGATGGTGCGTACTTCTGGAATGCGTGAGTCTGCTTGTTGATTAGAGCCGGCACCTGAACCAGATGTGGAGCCATACTGACCACCAGCGCCCGCACCGGAGGTACTAGACCCCATGCTGCTGCCATCCTGGCTTCCATAAGAATCACCGTCCTGGGTGCCGCCGGTGCTGGAACAGCCAGCGATAACTACGATAGATAGCGCTACTGCCAATGAGCGAGCCAACGGTTTGAGTTGCATAATCAGACTCCTTGCCTGAAAACAAAAAATTAATACTTTTCGTCAATTAATTTAAAAAAGGTGACCACGCGGGATCACGGACATCACCCTGCGCTGCGGGTAATCTAAATGACGAGCGGCCATCCGCTGAAACGGCACTTAATACCCCATTGCTACCCTGTTGGGTAGCGAAGATTACCATGGTCCCGTTCGGGGCAACACTAGGAGATTCATCTCTTGTTGTTTCACTTATGACAACAAGGCGTCCTCCATCACGTTCTTGCCGTGCAACTTGATAACCACGGCTAGAGCGGTGAATCAAAAAGATGTACTCACCATCAGGAGAGTAACGCGCGCGGGCATTATAGTTGCCTGTAAACGTTATGCGGTTTGCCTCACCGCTACCTAGTGAATACTCATAAATTTGTGGTCCGCCGCTACGGTCAGAGGTAAATAGTAAGCTACGCCCATCCGGTGCCCAAGCGGGCTCGGTATCAATACTGCTATTTTGAGTAATACGTTCTACCGAGCGATTATTGATATCTAGAATATAAATTTCAGGTTGTCCATCTTTAGACAATGACATCGCGATGCGGCGGCCATCCGGTGACCATGTTGGGGCGCCATTAATGCCTTCAAAAGACGTAGCCTGGACCCGCTGACCAGTCGAGACATCTTGAATATAGATCGCTGGGCGCTCTGTTTCGAAAGAAACATAAGCAAGCTTACGACCATCAGGAGACCAAGCGGGCGACATAATCGGCTGGTCTGAAGTAAGTATCTGTTGGCTATTACGCCCATCAGCATCGGCAACATACAGGCCAAATTGCATGTTATCGCCAAGCCCTTGCGCGGTGACATAGGCAATCCGAGTAGAGAAAGCTCCTCGGATATCGGTGATCTCTTCAAAAATTTGATCACTAATATAGTGTGCGGCTCCACGTAAATCATTTGTGCTCGCAGTAACCGTTTCACTAATCATGCGACGCTGCCCACTAATATCCATTAGCTCAAACTGAATCTGATAACCGCTATCCGTTTGTTGCGCACGACCTACCACTAAATATCGCACGTCTAGCGAACGCCAAGTTCCAAATTCAACGTCATCCGCTTGGTTTGGCCTATCAAACATGGCATCGCGTTCTAAGGGCGCAAAAAAGCCACTGCGTTCGAGATTATCCTGAATGATTTGAGCGACGTCCTCAGGCATATTGTCGCCTCCTGCAAAGGGTACAACACCGATCGGTAAGGCCTGATCACTCCCTCGTGTTATCTCGATCGTTAGGTTTGCATTTGCGTAACTACTCACAAAAAGCAGTACACACAATAGCCATACTTTGCTTATGGTTTGCATCAGCGAACATCCCCCGGGGTAAATCGCAGATTAAATTGACGTAAATTGCGCTGCTGCTCTGCGGGCAAGTCCCTCAGCTCGCTGAACGGTGCAGCGTGTTCTACGGCCTGCATCGCAGATCGGTCAAAGGCGCTATCACCGCTCGATGAGGCGATAGTGGTTAAAAGGACTTCTCCTGACGGGCCAAGCCTTACTTGAATCGTAGCACTCATCGTGTCACTAGCTCCCGCTGGAATTAACCATGCTTGCTCTACCGCACGACGCACAATATTAATAAAACTATTCGCGGCTTGCTGAGCCTGCTGTGCATTAGCGGCAGCCTGAGCTTCCCCTTCTAGCTGACGCTGCCTAGCTGCCTCGGCTTCACGCTGGCGTTGGGCTTCTGCCTCAGCTTCACGCTGGCGTTGGGCTTCTGCCTCAGCTTCACGCTGGCGTTGGGCTTCTGCCTCGGCTTCACGCTGGCGTTGGGCTTCTGCCTCGGCTTCACGCTGGCGCTGGGCTTCTGCCTCAGCTTCACGTTGGCGCTGGGCTTCTGCCTCGGCTTCACGCTGGCGTTGGGCTTCTGCCTCGGCTTCACGCTGGCGTTGGGCTTCTGCCTCGGCTTCACGCTGGCGTTGGGCTTCTGCCTCGGCTTCACGCTGGCGTTGGGCTTCTGCCTCGGCCTCACGTTGGCGTTGGGCTTCTGCCTCGGCTTCACGCTGGCGTTGGGCTTCTGCCTCAGCTTCACGTTGAGCGTCTTCCCGAGCTTGAGCTTCTACCTCTTGCTGTTCGGCTAGACGCTGGGCTTCTTCTGCCCTTCGCTGCGCTTCAGCTTCGGCCTGAGCTTGAGCCTCTTGAAGCTCGCGTGCTTGCTCTTCTGCCTGCGCTTGAGCCTCTTCTCTCGCAGCAGCTTCATCGGCTTGCTGTTGTAAGGCTTCTTGTTCACTTGTATCAGGTTCAGGCGCTGGTTCAGCTTCGTCAGGTTCACTCGAACTATTAAGTGCAGCCTGTTGCTCCGTTGCCTGCTGGGCCTGATCGGTAAATGTCTCAGTACTGACGAAGGTAGCTTGCACAATAGACGAAGAGTCTGGTTCTGTTGTAGAGCTTGGCAAACTCACTAAACTAAAAAACACTACTAATAGATGCACTGCAACCGCTAGAACGGTAGGCCAAGTATAGCCAACATCCTGCGGGTCACGTGGTGGTTTAACTGCCATTTGCGCGCTACCTTTAACCATCTTGTGGTGGCTCAGATAACAGCCCTACATTAGCAACACCTGAACGTTGTAGTGTGCTCATCAATAACACTATTTGTCCATAAGGCACATTGCGGTCACCACGCACCATGACTGGCGTGCCAGGTCGACGCTGCAATATTGCTACTACCCGTTCGGACATTTGTTCAAGCGAAACAGACGTTGAGTCTTCACCTAACGTAATGAAATAACCACCCTCTCGATCAACTGAAATGATGATTGGGTCACTTTCTTCTTGGCTTTCAATCGGCTCTGAGGTGACTTGTGGAAGGTCTACTTGTACCCCTTGCGTCAGCATCGGTGCGGTAATCATGAAGATCACCAGCAAAACCAGCATGACATCAATGAAGGGCACTACGTTGATTTCCGCCATCGGCTTTTTATTGCCGCTACGATTAAACGGGCCTTGCATAGCGTACTCCCTTAGCTAGCGCTGGACTTACTTTCACGGCCTTGCAAATTACGATGCAAAATGGCGTGAAATTCCTCGGCAAAGTCTTCGTACTTACCCAGCAAGCGTGCAGCATCATTAGATAGGCGGTTATAGAAAATCACCGCTGGGATAGCTGCAAAAAGACCCATTGCTGTTGCGATTAGCGCCTCAGCAATCCACGGGGCAACGGTAGCCAGCGTAGCTTGTTGTGTCATCGAAAGGGATTGAAAGGAACCCATGATTCCCCACACCGTGCCAAACAAGCCAATGTAAGGGCTCGCTGACGCGACGGTGGCAAGAAACACCAAGTGCTGAGTTAGGCGATCTTCTTCTCGAGACCAGGCAACGCGCATACTACGCTGCACACCTTCCAAGATTGTGTCGGGGTTACGTGTTTTTGGCATTAAGCGATTAAATTCACGGAAGCCTGCCTGAAAGATATGTTCTGCACCATAGTGCGGGTCATCCGCGGGAATTTCTCGATACAGCTCGTTTAAATCGACCCCCGACCAAAACGATTCTTCAAATTGGTTGTATTCCTGTTTTGCCCTACGTAGGGCAATGCTACGTTGGAAAATAACCACCCATGAGAGGATTGAACCCACCACCAGCAGCAACATCACCAGCTGAACAACCGTGCTGGCACTCATTATCAAGTGGGGAATAGACATGGTGTTATCGTTCACAGTTACCCTCGTCAAGCTATTAGCGTCGGAAGTTCCGAACAGTGGTGGTGTCTAAAGGTAATGAGGTAGCGCGCTACATCGCACTACTTCATAGATTTACGCAAGTTATCAGCGTTCGCCTAAAATGAATCATCTAAGTGCTTTCAATGCTTGTGGCCATGCCTTAGGCCGCATCTTGTCTGCGCACAGGCAGGCTATCTCGACTGTAGCAGCGCATAAGAGTTCCTCATCTCGCTGAACTTGCTGTAAAAAAGTCATGCGGCATTTGCCAACACTCTCAACAGTTGTGCTGACAATAAGCGAGTCATCTAAGCGAGCTGGCTTGCTGTAGTGGCAGGCTAGGCGATATACCACTAGCTGGGTACCTGCGTCTAGTAACGTTTGCTGATTAAGCCCTAATGTACGCAACCACTCGCTACGAGCACGCTCCATAAACTTCAAATAGTTAACGTAGTAGACAATTCCGCCGGCGTCAGTATCTTCCATATATACTCGCACCGGCATCGTGGCCCCATTTTTCATGGGCGACGCTCTCCCTCTGGGTCAATAGCATTCTCGTGAGGCGTTTTATTGAAGTGTAACCATGCTTGTCGCGTCACTACACGTCCTCTTGGTGTGCGCATCATTAGTCCTTGCTGGATCAAGTAAGGCTCGATGACATCTTCAATGGTGCCGCGCTCTTCACTGATAGCCGCTGAAATCGAATCTACCCCGACAGGGCCGCCATCAAATTTATCGATCATTGCCAGTAAAAGGCGCCGATCCATATGATCCAGCCCATGGTGATCGACATTTAGCATATTAAGGGCTGCATCGGCGAGCGTTACATCAACGATGCCATTGCCCTTTATTTCTGCGTAGTCACGCACCCGACGCAGCAGTCTATTGGCGATACGAGGGGTCCCTCTTGAGCGTCGTGCGACTTCTACTGCTCCTTCATAGCTGGTTTCTACACCAAGCAAGCGAGCCGAGCGCGTGACAATCTCAGTAAGTTCTTCGAGATTGTAAAACTCCAGCCGCTGTACAATGCCAAAGCGGTCACGTAGGGGGGAAGTTAGTAGGCCTGCGCGCGTTGTCGCGCCCACCAAGGTAAAACGAGGCAAATCGAGCTTGATTGAACGGGCTGCTGGCCCCTCGCCAATCATAATGTCTAACTGAAAATCTTCCATCGCCGGGTACAGTACTTCCTCTACCACAGGGGACAGGCGATGAATTTCATCAATAAACAGTACATCACCGGGTTCTAGATTTGTCAGCATGGCTGCCAAATCACCTGCACGCTCAAGCACGGGGCCAGAAGTTGATTTCAGCCCTACCCCCATCTCAGTAGCAATAATATTAGCAAGCGTTGTTTTACCAAGCCCTGGCGGGCCAAATACCAAGGTATGATCTAGGCTTTCCTGACGTAGTTTTGCAGCCCCCATGAAGATTTCGAGCTGCTCACGTACGCGTGGTTGCCCAATATAATCCTTGAGATGTTTAGGACGAATCGCATGATCAATACGCCCTTCCCCGTGCTCGGGCTGTGCTGCAATTAATCGGTCATGTTCTAACATAAGGTGCGCACTATCCGTCGTTCCATGAAATAACCTACGTTGTTACCCAGCCATGCGTTTGGTCAGCGCGGCTTTAATAATTGCCTCTGTTGACTGCTTAGGGTTGATATCAGCCAACATCTTTGATGCTTCAGTGAGCTTATAGCCCAAACTTACCAGGGCAGCTTCTGCATCTGCCAGTGTGTCGCGTGGAGCAGGTTCACCATTGGTCGCTTCTAAAGCTAGGGGCGCATCCGCCCCGTTTTCCCATTCAGGGAAGCGATCACGCATTTCAATAATTAACCGCTCTGCGGTTTTTTTACCAACGCCAGGAAGTTTCGTCAGTGCTTTGCTATCGTCGTCACGGATACAGCGCATAAACGCGGCTTCGTCCATACCAGAAAGGATGGCTAATGCTAGTTTAGGCCCTACGCCGTTGACTTTAATTAAGGCCCGAAACAATGCGCGCTCTTGCTCACGCCCGAAACCGTAAAGCAAATGGGCATCATCACGAATCGTAAGGTGCGTATACATAGATACGCTCTCTCCCACAGCAGGGAGCGCTATTAATGTGTTCATGGAGGCTTCTAGCTCGTAACCGACGCCATGTACATCTACTACTATCCAAGGGGGATGCTTTTCTAATAAAAAACCATTGATACGACCGATCATAAGCACGCTCACAATAATAAAAAGCTGTTATTTACTATAAAGATACTCTGTACAAATGACCAGTAGACGGCTAAAGCCGCCATCGACCGGTACTGCGCCTACGGCCACCTCTAGCAGTAGACGATACTGGTAAAAGACCATGCCCAGCGTAGGCATGGGTAAGCGCGATTGCTAGCGCGTCCGCAGCGTCAGCCTGTGGCGTTGATGATAGCTGGAGAATGGCGGTTACCATATGCTGAACTTGGCTTTTATCCGCACCGCCCTGACCTGTAACGGCTTGTTTGATCTGTCTTGCTGCGTATTCCGCAATGTTTAAGCCGTGATTCGCAATGCAAACAAGTGCTGTGCCCCGTGCTTGACCAAGCTTCAGCGCTGAATCAGGGTTTTTAGCCATAAAGACGCGCTCAATTGCCACTGTATTGGGTCGATGTAACCCGACCACTTCGCTCAAGCCTGCATAAATTTGCGCTAAGCGCTGCTCTAAAGGGCCATCGGTGGTTCTAATACAGCCACTGGAGACATAATGAGGCTTAACACCCACTAAATCGATGACACCATAGCCTGTGATACGCGAACCTGGATCGATACCCAAAATTCTAATCGCAGGGACGGGCTGCTTTTCATCCATGTCACCTTTCCTATAATTGCGAGCTGTTCAAACAAAAACACCGACGCCTAAACGTCGGTGCTGAACTACTCATCATTGACCTAATTGTTGCTGAACCATTCGTTACTGAACGACAAGCAGAGCTGAGCAATTATTCGCTGGTGGTTTCTGCTTTTGCTTTTTGGCGCAGGCGGATATTTAGGTCTTTCAACTGGTCTGCGCTGACTTCACCCGGTGCGTCGGTCATTAAGCAGCCGGCACTTTGGGTTTTCGGGAAGGCAATGACTTCACGAATTGTCTTAGCGCCGGCCATCAGCATGACTAGGCGATCTAAACCGAACGCTAGGCCGCCATGGGGAGGTGCGCCATACTGGAGTGCATCCAGCAAGAAGCCAAATTTTTCTTGCGCTTCTTCTTGGCCAATTCCCAAAATTTCAAACACTGTGCTCTGCATGGTTTGATCGTGAATACGAATGGAACCACCGCCTAGCTCGGTACCGTTAAGCACCATATCGTAAGCGCGTGAAAGTGCGCTTGCAGGGTCAGCTTTCAGCGCTTCTGGCGAGCAAGAAGGGGCTGTGAATGGATGGTGTAGCGGGCTAAGACGACCGTTGTCATCCGCTTCAAACATCGGGAAATCAACAACCCATAATGGTGCCCACGCCTGGGTGTAAAGCTCAAGGTCGGCACCTAACTTGACGCGTAATGCACCAATTGCCTCATTGACGATGCGCGCTTTGTCGGCACCGAAGAAAATGATGTCGCCATCTTCAGCTCCGACCCGATCAAGCAGCTCTTCAACGATGTTTTCCATGAACTTAACAATCGGCGACTGCAGACCCTCAAGCCCTTTTGCGCGCTCATTGACTTTAATCCATGCCAGGCCTTTTGCACCGTAAATACCAACGAACTTAGTGTATTCATCGATTTCTTTACGCGACAGTTTGGCACCACCGGGCACTTTCAATGCCGCTACACGGCCATCTTCAGCACTTGCTGGACCTGAGAAAACCTTGAAGTCAACCTGCTTCATCAGATCGTCAACATCGGTCAACTCTAGCGGAATGCGTAGATCCGGCTTATCAGAACCAAAACGATCCATGGCTTCTTGCCACGTCATGCGTGGAAACTCAGGCAGCTCAACGCTCATCACTTCTTGGAAGAGTTGACGAATCATGGCTTCGGTAATGTCCATGATGTCGTCTTCTTCGACAAAAGAGGCTTCGATATCAATTTGCGTGAATTCGGGCTGACGGTCAGCGCGCAAATCTTCATCACGGAAACATTTTGCTATTTGGTAGTAACGGTCAAAACCAGCCACCATTAACAGCTGTTTAAACAACTGTGGTGACTGTGGTAGTGCAAAGAAGCTGCCTGCATGAGTTCGGCTAGGAACTAGGTAGTCGCGGGCACCTTCGGGCGTAGCGCGAGTTAATACCGGCGTCTCGATATCCAAGAAGCCTTGGTTTTCCAAATAGGCGCGAACGTTATGAGAAATACGCGAACGCAAGCGTAGCTTCTCAATCATATCCGGACGACGAAGATCGATATAACGATGCTTTAAGCGAACTTCCTCGCCTACTTTGTTATGTTCATCCAGCTGAAAAGGGGGTGTGGCAGCAGTGTTGAGTACTTCCACCTCTTTAGCTAATACCTCAATCATGCCCGTTGGCATATTGGGGTTTTGCGTTCCTTCAGGGCGCAGCCGGACACGGCCAGTAATACGAAGTACGTACTCACTGCGAGCACGGTCAGCATTAGCAAATGCTTCGGCAGTGTCAGGGTCGACAACGAACTGAGCGATGCCATCGCGATCGCGCATATCTAGAAAGATGACCCCACCATGATCACGGCGGCGATGAACCCAACCGCAGACAGTGACCGTTTGTTCCACCAAAGTTTCGTTAAGCTGGCCGCAATAATGGCTGCGCATGTCTAATCCTGTTCTGTTACGTGGCAATGAGATTGTCGTGGGTCTTTCTGACCCTGACAACCGCGGCTAAGCCGCGGCGCCCTTTTTCGTTGATGCGCTACTGGTATCGTTTGTAGCACCAGCGCTGGAAGTAGATTGGCCATCTGCCGCCAAGTTTTTCTTACTTCCTGTTTTAAAATCGGTTTCATACCAACCGCCGCCAGCAAGGCGGAAACCAGCTGCTGAGACCAAGCGCTCAAGACTGGCTCCCTGGCACGCGGGGCAATCCTTCAGCGGATCCGCGCTGATTTTCTGCAATTTTTCCATGCGATGACCGCAGGCCTTGCACTCGTACTCATAGATGGGCATGTTGATAACTCCTGAAAAGCTCAACTCCGACAGGCTAAGTTTGTATAGACTAGCGGCAAATATAACGGTTGCCAGGCAAAGAATATGTGGCCTACCGGGATAAATTCCAAGACTGCGGTTGATAGAGCGACACATTATACCCTTTTGTGCCCCCTGCTGAGCAAGGCCAAGCGCCTTTCGACAGATAATGGAGAAAAGAAAAATGCCCAATGCGGTAATGCTAGATGCCGAGAGCTTAGGTGCGGATATCGATCTCACAGCAATTCGTCACATTGTTAATCATTTAGAGGTGTATCAGCAAAGTACCTACGAGCAAGCAAGTGAGCGCTTGGCGGAGGCGGACATAGCGATTGTCAACAAGGTTGTACTGAACGCAGAAACACTAGCAACACTGCCTAAACTGAAGCTGATATGTGTGCTAGCTACTGGGCTTAACAACATTGACCTTCACACAGCTAAAGCCCAGAACATAATGGTAAAAAACGTCACTGCCTACGGAACAGCTAGTGTCTCTCAGCATACGTTAATGCTAATGCTGGCATTGGCAAATCGGTTGCCACGCTATCAAGCCGACATTGCTCAAGGTGAATGGCAGCGCAGCGATTTCTTTTGCTTACAAGGCCACCCAACGCTACAACTGTCGGATAAGCATTTAGTAATGGTCGGCCAAGGGGAGCTAGGAACCGAGGTGGCGCGCTTAGCTGAAGCGTTTGGTATGAAAGTAACCTTTGCTGCTCGACCTGGAAATGAAACAGACGACAAACGCCCCTCTCTCGACGACTTATTACCGACGGCAGATATTATTAGCTTGCATTGCCCGCTTAACGAAACAACCAAGCACCTTATCAATCGCACACGATTGGCAAGCGCAAAGCCATCACTACTACTTATTAACTGTGCTCGTGGTGGCATTATTGACGAGGAAGCCGCGCTTGAAGCGCTTCGCGATGGAAAAATTGGCGGGCTAGCGGTTGATGTGCTTCCCACAGAGCCGCCGAAAGAAGGCCATCCTCTATTAACTGCGTTAGCAGAAGGCGAGGCACTCAATTTGATAGTGACTCCTCATAATGCCTGGATTACGCCAGAGGCTCGCCAAAATATTGTGGCCCTCACAGCTGATAATATAAAACAGTGGCAAAGTGAGGCGAATTAATCGAGCGCCGCTTAATAAGTAGCGAAATGATCAGGAGCGCGGTGATCATCCAGTACTTCAATTGTGACATGGGTGACTCGCGCTCCTTCTGGCCCCTGCCATAGCCACTCTGTTAGAGCAGACACAGCCGCTGAATCACCGCATAGAACGACTTCAACATGCCCGTCAGGTAGATTTTTAGCATACCCCGTTAGGCCTCGTTGTAGCGCTTGCTCTTGTGTTGATCGCCGAAACCATACTCCCTGCACTTTCCCCGTTACATAGGCACGCACACAACAAGTCGACATAAACTGTCCTCCCAGTGTTTATAAATCAGTGCTTATAAGAACAGTGCTTTTAGAATTCAGCCTGATAAAGATGCAAACTGAACTCTGTTGATACCCGTACTTCTAAAACAAACCTTTTCTAGGACCATCTACCTATCTGTTTTAAAACAACATTTTTAAATCAACACACGCTTTATAACAACTCTCGTTTCACCAGCACTGCACTATTACGCGGTACCAATGGTCGTCCACGACGGAGTAACAAAGAGCGAGTAAACGCAGCGCCAAATAACAATATTAATGAACTGTAATATACCCATAGCAAAATCATCACAACAGACCCCGCTGCTCCATAGGTAGATGCTGTAGCGGTATATGCCAAATAGATAGCAATGACGCTGCGACCAATCGTAAATAGCACGGCGGTCACTACCGCACCAATTAGTACATCTTGCCAACGGAGAACAACATCTGGCAACACTTTGAAAATAGTAGCGAACAATAGCGCTACCATCGCCAGTGAAATTAATGACTCAAGCGATGTAGTTAATAAGCTAGCATAGGGTAATAAATTACCGGCTCCATGGAGCATACCCCGCAAGATAACTCCTAACACTAACGATACTAGTAGGATGAAGCCAATAGACAAAACAACCGTTAAAGACAGTAAACGATTTTTTATAAAGATAAGAGCACTATTAGAGGTGGGCTTTGCAGTGACGCCCCATATGGTATTAAGCGAAAATTGCATTTGCGCAAATACGGTCGTGGCCCCTACCAATAAGGCCACAAAGCCAAGTATTGTTGGTAAGATACCTGACTCTTCGATACGTGATTGGGCAACGGCCTGCTCAATCGCAAGTGCAGCTTCAGCGCCTAATGTACCCTGAAGCTGAGCAACAATCTGACCTTGAGCAGCCTCTTCCCCCAGGACGACTCCAATAACAGTCACCGCTATGATGACGGTGGGTGCTAAAGAGAACAGTGTGTAAAACGCTAATGATCCTGCATAGCTGAAGGCATTTCGTTCAAGCCATAACGCTGTTGCATCTTGAACCACATTCCACCAAAAAATGATCGTTTTTTTCAGCATATTCATTCCCTTAACAAAAAGTGTCCCTATTAAGCACTCACATAAGCTACATCTGACAATCATACCGAACTAAAACGTTGAGCGCAGGTGGAGACACATTGCGCCCCTTAACTACCCACTTCATAATGGCTCTCCTTTCTCTCTTACGACCAAGGAAGCGTTATGAATTCGGATGCTGTTACACCTGCTACGGCTTACGACTTTGATTGCTTGGTGTTTATTGGTCGTTTTCAGCCGCCTCATCTTGGCCATCTTGCTATTATCCGTGAGGCGTTAAAACAGGCACGTCAAGTCATTGTATTAGTGGGGTCTGCCTGGCAGGCGCGCTCTTTACGCAACCCGTGGAAGTTTGATGAGCGTCAAGCAATGATTCGCTCTGGATTTGATGATCTAGACAATCAACGCCTAGAGATTACGCCATTACTTGATGCGCTTTACAACGATGATGTGTGGGTACGAGACGTGCAACGTAAAGTGCGCGACTTAGCTTCGCCTGCGAACGCTCGCTTACCCCGTATTGGTTTGATTGGTGCCAGCAGGGGACAATCAAGCTACTACTTATCGCTATTCCCCCAATGGGAATCCGTCAGTGTTCCACTCGTTGAAGGTATCTCGGCGAGCCAAATACGTGAGCGCCTATTCCGTTCTCTCGGCTCTACTGATGACTATTTGAGCACGGGGGCTTACCATGATTTACCACCAGAAGTTGTTAAAAGCGTTGATAAATTTTGTAAAGGTATTGACTACCATTGCCTATTAGAAGAGCAGCAGTTACTGGATCAGTATAAGCAAGCGTGGGCACAAGCCCCCTACCCGCCAATTTTTGTAACCGTTAATGCGGTTGTTGTCCAATCGGGCCATATTCTGCTGGTGAAGCGAACGGCTGCGCCAGGAAAAGGGCTTTTTGCATTACCGGGTGGCTTCATAAATCCCCATGAGCGTTTATTAGATGCTTGTCTGAGAGAGCTTCGCGAACGTTTAAGGCTGAAAGTACCCGAACCAGTTTTGAAAGGCTCGCTGCGCGGACAACGATTGTTTGATGAGCCTCATCGAAGTTGGCGAGGAAGAACACTAGCGGAAGCTTTCTATTTTGCCCTTAGACCTGACCAGCAGTTGCCCCGCTTAAAACCAGTCAAAGGTGGTGACCATGCTCGCTGGGTTGCTCTCGCAGACTTGGAACCTGAAAGTTTGTTTGAAGATCACTTTTTTATTATTCAAAACTTCCTCGGTTTGCCGGCAGATTTAAGTACATTTTAGTATCCTGGCGCTTTCTCACATCAATTTTCTAGCTATTATTCTGCAGGCTATGCCTGCAGAAAATCGCGGGGCAGCTTCATCATTTGACGCCAAAGACGCTCAACGCCAGGCTTATGGACTAACGAACAGCGGTAAAGTCTTATTTCTAGAGGAATATCCCAATTTTCATCGCCAGCTCTTACTAATTTGCCGGTTTTGAGCTCTTCACGGATACAAAAATCAGGAATCCAAGCGATCCCCACTCCTTGCAGCACCATACCTTTCAAACCTTCTGCCATGGCTGTTTCATAAACCGTACGAAGCTTGAGTCGCAATGGATCGTTTTTGAGCAGCATGCGTACGCTTCGCCCCAGAAATGCCCCCTGCGTATATGCTAGATAAGGAATTGAACTGTCGTTTTGAATTGAGAACAGTGGTTTGCCTTGTTCATCCGGCAATGAAACCGGCAACATTTTCACTTGGCCAATAGAAAAAGAGGGAAAGACTTCTGCGTCCAGCTGCATAGTGGCAAAGGGGTCATAATATGCCAACATCAGATCACAGTTACCTTCGCGCAGAACATGAATGGCCTCGCCAACGTTCATGGCGACTAACCGAGTAGGTAGTTCACCTAACCCTTTTTGTAGGCGAGAAATCCAAGGGGGATAAAAACTTAACGCTAACGAATGAGCGGCTACGATATCAAGCGCTTCATTAGCAATCGAAACGCCTCTGAGGTGGCTTAAGGATTCATTTAATTGCTCTACTAGGTTCCGCGCGGTGATTAAAAATAACTGCCCCTCTGATGTAAGGCCAATTGGAGTCGTAGAGCGATCAACCAAGGTGACCCCCACTGCTTGTTCTAGCGCACGAATACGACGGCTAAAGGCAGGCTGTGTGACGTGGCGCTGCCTGGCAGATGCCGAAAAGCTTCGTGTGTTTGCTAACGCAACGAAATCTTCGAGCCATTTTGTTTCTAAATTCACCCAAAACTCCTTGTGACTAATCATTGTTAGCAGCGTGCAGGGGGGACTGTTAATTACTGAATAGGCGCGGTTAAATATGCCGCACGTGAAATCACTTTTTTCCACATTGGGCGCTGGCTAATTTCGTCAATGGTAACGCGACGACATTGAGCAAAATCTTGCTCTAGCATGGCATGTACTTTACTAGCAAACACTGTGCTTGGGATGAAAGCTGTTATCTCAAAGTTAAGCCTAAAAGACCGATTATCCAGGTTTATTGTGCCGACTGTCGCGGCACTGCTATCAATCAGCATCACTTTTTGGTGTAAAAACCCAGGGAGATAACGGTATATTTTTACGCCTGCTCTTAACATATCCGGTAGAAATGAAAATGCTGATAAAAACACAAGCAAATGATCAGGCCGTTCGGGAATCATCACACGAACATCGACGCCTCGCATTGCTGCCAATCTCAGCGCATCCTGTACTCCCTGATCAGGAACAAAATACGGGCTAGTTACCCAGAGTCGTTCATTGGCACTATGAATTAATTGTTGAATTAAAAGACTAGCCGTGTCCTGTTTATCGGCAGGGCCAGATGGCACAATCACTACGTGATGGTCATCTTGTGGATGACTCTCTGCATGCCAGTTTAGGGTAATGACTTCACCTGTAGCCCAGTGCCAGTCTTCCCAAAAAGCTTCCTGTAACCCCAGCACACAAGGGCCGCTCAGGGCTAAATGGGTATCACGCCAAGGACCATGGCGGGGATTTTGCCCAAGATATTCAACACCTACATTAAATCCACCTACCCATCCCTGCTTCCCATCCACTACTGCTATTTTTCTATGATTACGAAAATTAAGCTGAAAGCGATGTTTAAAGCCACGAGAAGAACGAAATGCTTTAACCTCAACGCCTTCTTTCACCATTTCGTTTAAAAAACCATCATTTAACTTTCGGCTACCCACTTCATCGTAAAGAAAATAAACACGCACGCCGCGCTGTGCCGCTTTTATCAAATGATGCTGCAATCGTTTACCTAAGGCATCATTACGCACAATAAAAAATTGTAGCAACAAATAATCTTTAGCCTGATCGATTCCTTCAAAAAGACTTGCAAAGGTCGCTTCACCATCAATTAATAAGTCGGCACTGTTGCCCTTAGTCAACGGCATCATAGCTAGTTGCTCTACTGCCTGGATATCAGTGCTAGTTGGTAATGAAAGGTGGGGCTTAATATTATGGCGATAACGCACTAACACTCGGCGTAACACATTATCTCGTGCACCCCTTGCTGTTACATAGCCATAAAAGCGCGGCCGTCCGAAAAACCAATAGGCGGGTAGCGCCACATAAGGAAACGTTAACAGTGAAATAATCCACGCCACAGCACCCTGGGACGTTCGGCTTGACATAAGCGCCATGACCGCTGACACAATACCCAATAGATGTATCAGCATAATGCTGGTCCCTAGCAACCATGAGGTCATTGACTTTTCCTCGTATGTAGTGAGCTGTTTACTGGGTTATTTCACCGCTAATGCACAAAAGCCCCGTGCGAGACGGGGCTTATTTGCAACCGATAGCAGCTTTACGCCGTCATTGTGCTACGCCTTTTGGGCGATAATTTCCTTCCACTTAGCCGGACCTGTTTGATGAACAGACGTACCTTGGCTGTCGACAGCGACGGTAACCGGCATATCTTCAACCTCAAATTCGTAGATGGCTTCCATGCCTAAATCTTCAAAGCCAACGACACGGGATTTTTTAATTGCTTGGGCAACAAGGTAAGCAGAACCACCAACGGCCATCAGGTAAACCGCATTGTTGTCACGAATGGCATCAATCGCAGTCTGACCACGTTCAGCTTTACCGACCATACCAAGCAAGCCAGTCTCTTCAAGCATAGTACGGGTAAATTTATCCATCCGAGTAGCGGTAGTTGGGCCAGCAGGGCCAACCACTTCATCACCGATTGGATCAACAGGCCCCACGTAGTATATAAACCTTCCTTTCATATCAACGGGAAGCGGCTCGCCTTTTGCAATCATATCTACCATACGTTTATGTGCTGCATCTCGGCCAGTTAATAACTTGCCGTTCAGCAGTAACGTATCACCTGGCTGCCAGGTTTTCACTTCTTCAGGAGTAACCGTATCAAGGTTAACGCGTTTAACGTTGTCGCCCGTTTCCCGAGTAATTTCTGGCCAATCTTCAAGTTTAGGAGCAGGAAGAGCCACTGGGCCACTGCCATCAAGTGTGAAATGTGCGTGGCGGGTAGCTGCACAGTTCGGGATGATCGCCACGGGTTTATTGGCCGCATGGGTCGGATAGTCTTTAACTTTGATATCCAGCACCGTGGTTAAACCACCTAAACCTTGAGCCCCAATACCGCTTTTATTAACTTTATCAAACAGTTCAAGACGCAGCTCTTCAGCGCGATTGCTAGGACCACGCGCTTGTAAATCTTGAATATCGATAGGATCCAGCAACGCCTCTTTGGCAATCATCATTGCCTTTTCAGCAGTGCCACCGATGCCAATACCCAGCATACCGGGCGGGCACCAACCAGCACCCATTTTGGGCAATTGCTCCATCACCCAATCAACCACACTATCAGAGGGGTTTAACATCGCGAACTTAGATTTTGCTTCACTGCCACCGCCCTTAGCGGCCACATGGATATCAACCTTATCGCCAGGCACAATTGAGTGATGAATAATCGCTGGCGTGTTGTCTTTAGTGTTTGCTCGCTTACCGTCTGGATCTGCTAGAACGGAGGCACGCAGCACGTTATCCGGCAGCTTGTATGCACGCCGAACGCCTTCGTTAATCATATCGTCAAGGCTAAGTTCGGCGTCCCAAGTGACGTTCATACCCACATGGACAAATACCGTCACAATGCCGGTATCTTGGCAAATCGGACGATGGCCAGTAGCGCACATTCTCGAGTTAATTAAGATTTGTGCTATTGCATCTTTTGCAGCAGGGTTCTCTTCACGCTCGTAAGCGGCTGACATTGCATCAATAAAATCTTTTGGGTGGTAGTAAGAGATGTACTGTAGAGCATCGGCAACGCTCTGAATGACGTCGTCCTGGCGAATCACGGTCATGGACTAACAACTCCTCGGTTATCGTCTTGGCTGCGACCTTTGTAATGGCCGTCTAGATGTGTAGTAAGTATACCGTATTGGCCTTTATGCGGCAGCCACATAGGCGGTGAACCTGTTGGTAACATCTACGGCATTAGTCTGATGCAATTAATCGAATTAAAAAGATAACGGTATAAAATATTAATCCAAAGACTGGCACACTGGGCACAAATACAGCCGACGAGAACCAACCATCATCCGCTCTATCACTGAGCCACAGCGATGACAGGAAAGACCAGCGCGTTCAAACACGCTAAAACGCCATTGTCGGCGTGGCTCACCGGCGGCAATGGCCTGTTTAATCCATGCCTCGCGATTAGTAACACCTGCTTCTAAATACGCTTGACGGGTCGTTTCCACGATCATAGCGGCGAGCTGGCTTAACTGATTTTCAGTTAAGTCAACGGGGCGCTTTTTAGGGTGCAAATTAGCTAGAAAAAGAATTTCAGAGCGCAGGTAGTTTCCTAGCCCAGCGACAAGCCCTTGATCAAGTAACAATGCGCCGAGGCTTCTACGCATAAATACTGGATCAGTAAGACGTTGTTTCACATCATCAGGAGATATGTTTTGACTTAATAAATCAGGCCCAAGGCGCGACAAGAAAGGATGTTGGTTTAGCTCGCTCTCATGCCACAGCGAAATATCAGACGCACTGTAAAGACTGGCCGCCCTGCCCTCGGCAACCAGCCGAACACGTAACGATCTTTTCGTGCTTGGCAGCTTATCTTCGCTATGCAGCTTCCATACGCCATAGAGCTGATTGTGGGAATACAGCACACGATGGTCTGCAAAACGAATGAGCATGGCTTTGCCCCACGTATCGACTGCCTGAACCCGCTGACCAATCAGCGTTCCTGCTTGCTGGGCGAGTTCAGGAAATGCAAACCAGACATCATCAAGGTGCTTGCCGCCTATCTGTTTCTGTATTTTATCCGCAGCACGACGAATCTCAGGACCTTCAGGCATTATTTATCCTAGCGCCAGCTGTTTTTCTTTCATCTGATGAAGCTGATCACGAAGCCTCGCTGCTTCTTCAAACTCCAAATTTTGCGCAGCCTCGAACATGGCATCCTCTAACTTACTAATAGCGCCCAGCAAATCATGCTTGCTCATCGTGGCAACATCATACTCAGCCGTATTTTCAGCTACTTTCCGGTCGTTGCCACGCCGACGACTACTCTTTTTGCCCGGTGCTTGAGCGGCTTCAAGAATATCCGCTACCGAGCGTGTCACCGTCGTTGGGGTAATACCATGCTCTTCATTATGAGCGGTCTGCTTGGCACGGCGACGCTCAGTTTCATCAATTGCCTTTCGCATTGAATCAGTGATTTTGTCACCGTATAAAATAGCTTTACCATGAGCGTTACGTGCTGCACGGCCAATGGTTTGAATCAGTGAGCGCTCAGCGCGTAAAAAGCCCTCTTTATCCGCATCTAAGATGGCAACCAGCGACACTTCAGGAATATCCAAGCCTTCTCGAAGTAAGTTAATGCCGACTAATACATCGAACTTACCAAGACGCAGATCGCGAATGATTTCTACACGCTCAACGGTATCAATATCCGAGTGCAAATAACGCACGCGGATACCGTGCTCATCAAAGTACTCGGTCAGATCTTCTGCCATGCGCTTGGTCAGCGTAGTTACAAGAACACGCTCACCAACAGCGGTACGTAAGCCAATTTCTGAGAGCAGGTCATCAACCTGGGTGCTGGCAGGGCGAACCTCTATTTCCGGGTCTAACAACCCCGTTGGACGCACCACCTGTTCAACAATTTGACTGGCATGCTCGGCTTCATACTTGCCTGGTGTTGCCGACACAAAGATGGTTTGTGGCGAAATAGATTCCCACTCTTCAAATTTCATTGGGCGGTTATCTAGCGCTGAGGGTAGCCGAAAGCCATATTCAACCAGGGTCTCTTTTCTAGAACGGTCGCCCTTATACATACCGCCAACCTGGGGTACGCTTACATGAGACTCATCAATAAACAGCAACGCGTCATCCGGCAGATAGTCGAAGAACGTCGGGGGTGGCTCGCCAGGCGCGCGGCCTGAAAGGTAGCGTGAGTAGTTTTCAATACCGTTGCAGTAGCCGAGTTCCAGCATCATTTCGATATCGTAGAGAGTGCGCTGTTCTAATCGCTGCGCTTCAACTAAACGCTCATGTTTGCGCATCCACTCAAGACGCTCTTTAAGCTCTGATTTAATCGCATCAATCGCGCCTAAAATAGTTTCTCGCGGTGTGACATAGTGCGATTTTGGATAGATAGTCATGCGAGGCACGTGGGTACGCACCTCGCCGGTTAAGGGGTCAAATAGGCGAATAGAATCAACTTCGTTGTCAAACAATTCGACCCTCACCGCTTCCTCGTCAGCGTCCGCAGGAAAAATATCGATGACATCGCCACGTACCCGATAGGTACCTCGGCGGAAATCCATATCGTTACGGGTATATTGCAGCTCGGCTAAGCGGCGTAAAAATGCACGCTGGTCAATCAGCTCCCCGCGGGTAAAATGCAGCCGCATTTTGAGATACTGATCCGGATCACCTAGACCATAGATCGCCGATACCGAGACAACGATAAGCGCATCACGACGCTCCAGCAGCGCTTTCGTAGCAGATAAGCGCATTTGCTCGATATGGTCATTGATAGAAGCGTCTTTCTCGATAAAGGTGTCTGAAGAAGGGACATAGGCTTCTGGCTGATAATAGTCATAGTAAGAGACAAAGTACTCTACTGCGTTATCCGGGAAAAATGCTTTGAACTCGCCATATAGCTGGGCAGCTAGCGTTTTATTGGGAGCCATGACGATCGTTGGTCGCTGCTGCTGCTGCACAACATTTGCCATCGTGAACGTCTTACCCGAGCCAGTCACCCCTAACAAGGTCTGATGGGCAAGCCCCGACTCAAGCCCGCTAATCAGGCTGCGTATCGCGGCGGGCTGATCACCAGCAGGCTTAAATTTGGACTGCAGCCGGAATTCCTTGCTCATCATGACTCCTTCAGAGGGAAAGTGAACTACTCGGTAAACGTGGAAATTTCTACCGTTGCCTGGGTCATCAACCGCTGTATTGGGCAGCGGTGGCTAATATCTTCGAGCTTTGCCCGCTGTTCAGGGTCATCAATACCGTGGAAAGTCATCGTCACGGCTAACTTATAGACTCCTTTTCTTTCCTCACTATCATCGCGCTGAACTTTAACGGTGATGCCTTCTAGAGGCCACTCTTTGCGCTTGGCATACATTTGCACGGTAATTGCTTTGCAGGTACCTAGTGCAATATCAAAGTAATCATGCGGATCTGGTGCACTACCGTCTCCGCCTACTACCGGAGGCACGTCCCCATAGAGGTCTTCCAAACCATCCACTTCAATACGCTGACGAAAGGTATGGTTTCGTTCACTGATAATCGTAATTGGCTTATGCATCAGGATACCTTTATGCCGAGATTTAATTTATCGACCGCTTTTATAAGTGCTTCACGCTTCGCCCGCCCCTCCACCTCGGCACCGTAGCGACCTACCTCGGCACTATCGACCCCATCCAGCATCATCAGTGCCGTGGTAATCTTATTTACCTGATCTGCTGTTTTGACACCTTGAAACGTCAATGATTGATACGCCATTCCTTGCCCTTTTCTACGCTGGATTGAAGTCACTACGTTAGTGTAAGTAGACAACTAAAAGCTATGCAAAACTGATACGGACGTAAAATTCTAGCACGCACTAGAACCCTTGCAATCTGCAAGCATTGCCCGCACCTTTGGTACAAATACGATTACGTTACATTTACCCTACCTTGCCTCTTATGGAGTTTATATGGCGACTGCCTCTTCGCTACTCAACATAAACGGCTGCGTCCGTTTGCCTCACCTCGCCGCCTTAGATATCAAAGGAGCAGATGCTGAGAAATTCCTGCAAGGACAAACAAGTGCTCAAGTAGCGTTAGCTGATGGCTTTTTTGCCCCTCTTACCTGCTTTTGTACGCCAAAAGGAAGAATGCTGGCGAATGCTCAACTGCTAAAAGTCAGTGACGGGCATTATAGACTACTGCTGAGCACGTCATTGATAGAGATGCTTGCCAGTCATTTAGCTAAGTTTGCCGCTTTCTATCGCGTCGAATTGCAGACTCAGTCATCAATGCTTATCGTGGGCGCTAGCGAAAGTGCCAACAAGGCCGCCCAGGCGTTTGATTTAGCTCTTCCTAACCAACCCTTTACCCATCATAGTAATGCCCAAGCGACAGCCTTGTGCCAGCCAGGTCACGGGCGTTGGTTAATCACTATAGAGAATGCTGCTGAACAACACGCCATTGAAGTTAATGATAATGAAGATGCGTTCAACACGTGGCTATTAGAAGATATCCGCAGTGGTTTGGCGTGGTTAACAGCCTCTCAACAAGACCACTTTTTGCCACAAATGCTCAACTGGGAAGCGCTAGGGGGGATTAGCTTTAAGAAAGGTTGTTATACAGGACAAGAAGTTGTCGCTCGGGCGCATTTTCGTGGCCAAGTGAAAAAACGCTTGGTGCGCGTTACAACCACCGCTGACACTTTACCCCGTGTTGGTGACACGTTAGTGGATGAGCAGGATAAAACCGTAGGGGAAGTGGTTAGCAGCGCGTTTAGCGATAAACAGCAAATTGAGATGCTCGCGGTAGCAAATACTAAGGTCACTGAAGCGCTAACCCCCCTTTATTGGCAAGGACATTCGATAACACTCTGCGATTTGCCTTATGCTGTTGAGCGCCTAGATCCTGAAGAGTTAGTTAACACTCTCACATCGTAATGGCAGGTCAAATAACCGAATAGCATTTGCACTACTTAGTGCTGCTATCCTTTCAAATGGCTGATGTCGTAGCGCTGCCACCACGTTACCTACCTTCGCCACCCTGCACGGTTCATTACGTTGGCCCTGATAGCCGCTCAGCGGCATATCGGGGCTGTCAGTTTCCAACACAAACCCATTGTCAGGTAAGCGTGCCACCACCTCACGAAGACGCTGCGCGCGCTCGTAAGTAATCGCTCCCCCCAAGCCAAGAGTAAATCCTAGATCGAGAAACTTAGCAGCCTGCTCATAAGAACCTGAAAACGCGTGAATGAGCCCACCACGAGGAAGCGCCAGCTGACGCAGCCGTTTACTCACCTGATCATTAGCTTTTACGCAGTGCACCACGACAGGCAAATCAAATTGTTTAGCTAAGCGGAGCTGCGCGTTGAAGTACTTCCACTGCTCTTCTAATGACTCAGTAAAACGGCCATCGATACCGCACTCACCTACTGCCACAAAGCGTTTTCCCGCCTCAGCTTCGTGCTTAGCTAACAGCGTTTCAAGGGCGACTAAATCGTGGTCAGAGTGCGCATCAATAAAGTAAGGGTGTAAACCGACACACAGGCTTACATCCGTTCGTGAGCCCAGCGCCAGCACATTCGGCCAATGGGAACGTGTCGTTGCTGGCACGACAAAGTGTTCAACACCCACCGCCTTGGCATTTTCGATAACCGCATCGCGATCATCATCAAACGCTGTAAAATCCAGGTGGCAGTGGGCATCAATCAACATAGCAAGGAACGCTAGATCAGTGCTCGCGAGTGGGCTGGAAACGAATATCCGGCCAACGCTCTTGGGTCATCTGAAGGTTAACTCGCGTTGGTGCGATATAGGTCAAGTATCCACCGCCATCGATGGCAAGGTTGGAACTCGCTTTACGCTTAAACTCTTCCAACATCTTGGCATCTTCGCAATAGACCCAGCGTGCGGTTTGTACATTGACCCCTTCATACAGGCAGTCAACTTTGTACTCTTCCTTCAAACGGTGAGCAACAACGTCAAACTGCAGCGTACCGACAGCGCCAAGAATCAGGTCGTTATTATCCATCGGCATAAAGACCTGAGTAGCGCCTTCTTCAGAGAGCTGCTGGAGCCCTTTTTGCAACGCTTTCATTTTTAACGGATCTTTTAAACGAACCCGTTTGAACAATTCTGGCGCAAAGTGGGGAATGCCGGTAAAGCGCATATCCTCACCCACAGTGAAAGTATCACCAATCTGAATCGTGCCGTGATTGTGCAAGCCAATAATATCGCCTGGCCAAGCTTCCTCTACCTGAGAACGGTCTGATGCCATAAACGTTAGCGCATCAGCAATTTTCACGTCTTTGCCTATGCGTACGTGGCGCATCTTCATATTCTTTTCGTACTTACCGGAACACACACGCAAAAAGGCAATACGGTCACGATGGTTCGGATCCATATTCGCCTGAATTTTAAACACGAAACCAGTAAAGCGGTCATCTTGAGCGGTTACTTCACGGGTATCAGTCTCACGCGGCTGGGGCGGCGGCGCATACTCGACAAATCCATCCATCATTTCTCGCACGCCGAAGTTACCCATCGCGGTGCCGAAGTACACAGGTGACAGCTCACCACGACGATAGGCTTCCAGATCAAACTCATGAGAAGCACCGCGAACCAACTCGACTTCCATGCGTAATTCTTCGGCTTGCTCCTCGCCAAGCACAGCTTCAACTTCCGGGTTATCTAAGCCCTCAATCCGCTTGTCGTCTGGAATGCGGCTGCCTTGACCCTGGGTATATAAATGAATGACATCATTATAGAGGTGATACACACCCTTAAAGTGCCGCCCCATACCAATTGGCCATGTCATGGGCGCGCATTGAATGTTGAGCACTGTCTCCACCTCGTCCATAACTTCGATGGGATCGCGAATATCACGATCCATTTTGTTGATGAACGTTAGAATAGGTGTCGTGCGCAAACGGCAGACTTCCATCAGCTTGATGGTACGATCCTCAACACCTTTTGCACCATCAATCACCATTAACGCGGAATCCACCGCGGTTAACGTTCGGTAAGTATCTTCGGAAAAGTCTTCGTGCCCCGGAGTATCCAGCAAGTTCACGATACGGCCGCCGTAGGGGAACTGCATCACCGACGTTGTGACCGAGATCCCCCGCTCTTGCTCCATCTTCATCCAGTCTGATGTCGCATGCCGATCATTGCGCTTACTCTTAACAGAGCCAGCTAACTGAATCGCATTTCCAAACAACAGCATTTTTTCGGTGATGGTGGTCTTACCAGCGTCAGGGTGCGAAATAATCGCAAACGTACGGCGTAGTTCAGCTTCGCGCGCTAATTTGGCGTCAGACATGGAGTTCTCTAAAAATGGTACAACGTTATGACTGGGGTGGCGCCTTAAATATCGGCGTTTACATGGATATATGGTAACGCAACTAGGCCGCTGCGGCATACCATGGATAGCAAAGGGGGGATCAAGAAAGTAACCACTTGCGGAGTAAAAAGAAAAGCTTCGGCATACGCTAGTAAAGTCGTTAAGTGAACTCTTAAAAAAAGCGCCGAACTTGTCGGCGCTTTTCTCGTACTGATTTCTGTTTGGCTAGGCGTAAGTATTAACTTGCGTGCCTACGCTGCCCTCTTGGGCAAGGTCTGGCTGGGCCCCCATATTAGCAGAGGCAAGCACTTCAGATACTTGCTGAGCCTGCATATCAAGAGACTGCTTAAAAATCTGCATCTGTGCTTGCTCAGCAGATTGCGCTTGATTCATATAAAGTGCGGTGCTCACTGCGTTGCTTACGGCAACATCCATCTTTCACCTCACGATTGGCTGCATGTTTTACCAAGATAGCAAACATCATGCTTTACTACCAAGAGTCTCTCCCCTTAAACACTTAGGCAACCATCACTCACTGCTTTAGAAACGATCAGCCCTAAAAGGGGTCATATCAATCTCAGTCGGCTTACCTTCAATCATATCCGCCAACAATTGCCCAGTAGCAGGGCCTAAGGTGAATCCCTGATGCCCATGTCCAAAAGCTAGCCATAGACCACGATGCTTAGGAGCCGGACCTATAACAGGCTTCATGTCAGGCAAGCATGGCCGCGCACCCTTCCAAGCAGATGCATCTCGCCGTTCACCAAGCGGAAATACTGAACGAGCCACTTTTTCTGCAGCTCCTAACTGCTGCTCATCTGCCGGTGACTCAAGGCGATCAAGCTCAGCCCCTGTTGTTAACCGAACGCCTGCGTTCATTGGCGCAAGTAAATACCCCACCTCAGCATCCATCAGCCAGTAATGAAGCTTCGCAGGTGCTTGGGTGGCGTAGTGCATATGATAGCCACGTTTAACAAACGTCGGAAAATGATAGCCCAGCCCTTTCATCCAGCTGCCTGCCCAAGGCCCTAATGCAACAGCAACATTGTCTGCTTCAAGACACTCAGCGGCGGTATCAACTTGCCAACGCTCTCCCTGCTGCTTCAACCCTTGGATATCTGTTTGTAGAATACGTCCGCCTAACTGAGTAAATGCTTCTGCATAAGCAGCAACTAAACCACCGGGATCTGCAACCGTCCAAGGGTCAAGCCAATGAATAGCGCCGATAATGTCACTGCTTATATCAGGCTCTTTTTCAACTAGTGTGTCACGGTCTAAAACTGAGAACTGGACACCGTAAAGGTCCCGCGCCTCTTCTGCTTCTTTCACTCGCTGGGAGAGCTTGCTTGGCGTGCGATAAATCTCCAGCCACCCTTCGCGGCGAACCAAATGATCCGCCTTAGCCGCCTCAATCATAGGCGCATGAGTTTTCAAACAGAGCTGTATCAATGATGCGTATTCAGGCACTATTTTTTTATAAAGTCGGCTAGACGAATTATGCCAGTAACTGAGCAATGGCGATGCTGCGTTAATCATACCGGCAGGACGATAGCGGATATCAACACGATTGTTTGGCAGTACACTCAGTATCGTTTTCATATCCCGTGGAAAAGGATAAGGACGCACCGCTTCCCGCTGAATAATACCGGCATTGCCGAAAGAGGTTTCACGGCCTGGTTGGCGGCGATCAACCAACGTTACTTGATGACCACGCTGCTGTAGGTGCCAAGCAATACTGACACCAACCATACCTGCCCCTAAAACCACCGTTTGACACGCCATTGTGTTGCACTCCCTGAAAGAAAATACCAACTAAAGTTCAGATAATTGTTTTCAACAAATAACCTGCTAAAAAATATCACTAACCAAACAGCTTTAATATAGCTAAAAAAACTGTTTTCAGGCCAGCCAGCAGCAATAAATGCCAAATAAATAATGAATATAGATGACTTTACTATCTGTGACGTTAACATTATCAAAATGCACTCATACACCTTATTAAAGAGCTTTTTAAGTGGCTCATCAGGCGCAAGCTGCGCACGCGATTAAGGCAACATCGCGATAAGAAGGTTAGAAAAGAATCTCAGTAACGTCAGGTAGACAGGACATGTTTTTGGCGGGATCAATCAAAAGATAGACAGGCATTGCCCAGCAAATAAAATAACAGATGTTTAAAACACGAGCGATCAAAGCGAAAAAGCCGAATATGAGTCAGCTTGGCTTAAAAAAAGAGTAGTTTAATTAAAAAAACAGAGGAGTTAGTAAGGGAGGAAAAACGGAGTAAAGAGGGAATTTTCAAAACGACAGTGAGGTTAATGGGGTGGATGATGGGGATCGAACCCACGACCACCGGAGCCACAATCCGGGGCTCTACCACTGAGCTACATCCACCACAACCTAAAACTACACATAAATAATACGTTACATCAAATGGGGTGGATGATGGGGATCGAACCCACGACCACCGGAGCCACAATCCGGGGCTCTACCACTGAGCTACATCCACCATTGATGAAGTACTGATTTGCATGTCTTACCGAATGCGTCCACTTAAAAGCTTTTAGTGGCACGCCCAGCAGGACTCGAACCCGCAACCTACGGCTTAGAAGGCCGTTGCTCTATCCGGTTGAGCTATGGGCGCACATAAAGCATTCTAAGAGACTGAATACTGATGAGCACTTGACCACAACCAATGTTTGGAAAAGCAAATTACTACCTTCCGCGCTAGGTATGTGGTCGGGATGGAGGGATTCGAACCCCCGACATCCTGCTCCCAAAGCAGGCGCGCTACCAGACTGCGCTACATCCCGATTTCTTACCTTAGACGCTGCTGCATGTCCCGTCTCAAGCGAGGCATATATTACTATTTCTGAGTTTAAAGTCAACACCTAAAATGAATGATTCGTTAGATGCTTTGCCTTACCGCCCTAGCGTGCGAAAATTAGCCCTACTTGAAAGCCCGTGACCGCCTGCGCTCTGGCGAGCAATTTTAGAACAGTAGTCACTTTGTTCCGCACCTAACCTTCACAGGGATTCTATTACATGACCGCCCAACTCATCGATGGTAAAGCCATCGCCGCTAATGTCCGCCAGCAAGTTGCCGAGAAAATCAGCGCACGCCAGAAGGCCGGCGAGCGGGCACCTGGACTAGCTGTTGTTGTGGTCGGGCAAGACCCAGCTTCTCATGTCTATGTCAGTAACAAACACCGCGCCTGTGAGCAGGCGGGCATCCTCTCCTTTCAGCATGCACTATCAGCCGATACGCAGCAGCACGAACTAGAAGCGCTGGTCGATCAGTTAAACGACGATGCAACAGTCGACGGCATTCTTGTTCAGCTGCCTTTGCCAGAGCACTTAGACTCTCGCCCCATTCTTGAGCGAATTCGACCTGATAAGGACGTTGATGGCTTTCACCCCTACAACATTGGGCGACTAGCTCAACGCATGCCATCACTAAGGCCTTGTACGCCCAAAGGCATTATGACCATGCTGGCCCACAGCGGCATCGCTGTTCGAGGCTTAGACGCCACTGTTGTAGGCGCTTCTAACATTGTCGGCCGACCTATGGCTTTGGAACTGATGCTAGCAGGCTGCACAACGACGGTATGTCATCGCTTTACTCAGCAGCTTGAGACCCATGTTCGCCGTGCAGACCTAGTTGTGGTGGCAGTCGGCAAGCCTGGTATTGTTAAGGGCGAATGGATCAAACCCGGTGCTATCGTGATTGATGTCGGCATTAACCGCCAAGAAGATGGCACCCTCATCGGTGATGTTGATTTTAACGCCGCAGCAGAGCGCGCCAGCTTTATTACCCCAGTGCCTGGAGGGGTGGGCCCAATGACAGTGGCGACGCTGCTTGAGAACACTCTAGAGGCTGCTGAACGTCACGATCAAAGCCAAGGCCAGTAGTCTCTTCTTAACGCTACTGTAAATAACGCTTTCTTAAGGAGTAATGACGCGTGCGACGCATTGGAATTATTGGCGCTATGGCGCAGGAAGTGAAGCAACTAGCTGGTCAGTTAGAAGACGCTCAACGCTACGAGCACGCTGGCTTTGTTTTTTATACAGGTACGCGTCATGGCTTGGAAATCATTGTGCTGCAGTCGGGGATAGGCAAGGTCAACGCGGCGGTAGGCACTGCGATTCTACTTGAGCGGCACCAGCCAGATGCAATCATTAATACCGGCTCCGCAGGCGGCTTTGCGACCGACCTCACTATTGGTGATGTCATCATCTCGGATGAAGTACGCCACCATGACGTAGATGCGGTGGTCTTTGGCTACGAGCTTGGCCAGGTTCCAGGGATGCCTGCAGCCTACCAAGCAGACAAGCAACTTCGTGATATCGCCCGCAACGCCATTGTCGCATTAGGTGAAGTCAATGTACGTGAGGGGCTCATCGCCACAGGCGATGCCTTCATGGCCGACCCCGATCGTGTCGCTACTACCCGTGCACAGTTTCCAACCATGCTAGCCGTCGAAATGGAAGGCGCCGCTATTGCACAAACGTGCCATCTTTATAACTGTCCGTTTGTAGTCATTCGCGCACTTTCCGACATTCCCGGCAGTGGTGATAACCACCTATCATTCGAGCAATTTTTGGACGTAGCCGCTGATCACTCATCACGCATGGTAGACCAGATGCTCATCGACCTTGGCAAGCAATAGACCTCAAGAAACACGCCTTAATGAATAGCTTTTTAAAACAGCATTCATAAACAGCATTTATAAATTTCTACTAAAAAACGGAGCCCATCGGCTCCGTTTTTTGTTCAGCTACACTACTGTTCAGATGTTCGAGCTACGCTTTCAGCTTCCATGCCAAGCTCTCACCTGCCATTAACGGGATAATATGCTGACCAGCCGTATAGGGATAATGTGCTGGCAGACTCCAGGAACGACGCTCCAACGTCACGCTATCGGCATTAGTTGGTAATCCATAAAAACGCGGTCCGTTTAGGCTGGCAAACGCTTCTAACTTGTCCAAGGCATCCATTTCTTCAAAGGCTGCTGCATACAGCTCAATGGCAGCTGGAGCTGTATACGCGCCTGCGCAGCCACAACTCGATTCCTTATCGCCCTGAGCATGAGGAGCACTATCGGTGCCCAAAAAGAATTTGGGGCTACCACTGGTCGCCGCTTTTAACAGTGCTTGACGATGCTGTTCACGCTTCAAAATAGGTAGGCAGTAATAATGCGGACGAATACCACCCGCCAGCATTTTGTTGCGGTTAAACAACAGGTGATGAGCCGTAATCGTAGCGGCAATGTTATCAGGTGCAGCGGCGACAAACTCGGCGGCTTGCTGGGTGGTAATGTGCTCAAATACCACGTTTAGGCTAGGATGACGAGCCAAAAGCGGTTTCATGATCTGCTCAATAAACACCGCCTCGCGATCAAAAATATCAATTGCATGATCGGTCACTTCACCATGCACCAACAAGGGCATACCAACTTTTGCTAGCATGGCAATAGTGTCATCGCAGTGCGCAATGTCAGTGACACCCGATGCAGAGTTAGTAGTAGCACCGGCAGGATAGAGCTTTACGGCTTTTACGACACCACTTTCAGCAGCGCGCTCAATTTCTTCAGGGGGCGTTGTGTCTGTTAAATAGAGCGTCATCAATGGCTCAAAAGCACTCCCTTCAGGCAACGCTGCTAAAATTCTCTGACGATACGCTTGTGCTTGAGCGGTAGTCGTTACCGGCGGCTTTAGATTAGGCATTATAATCGCACGCCCCATTTGGGCGGCGGTATGACCTACCACAGCGCTTAGCGCCTCATCATCACGTAAATGAAGATGCCAATCATCGGGGCGAGTCAACGTAATAGCGTCCACGGCAAGTCCTGTGCAGAAATGAATTAAGTAAAAGGGTTAGAACAGTATACCCAATACCGGTAAGGGATAAATCTCCCCTATCCATCCCACAGCCGTTCCCAAGTGTCGTATCATGGCGGCACTTTGTAAGATCAAGGATTAAGTTTGTTATGCAGAATGTGCGTCGCTATGCGGACATTATCGCCAGCATCGAGGGTTTACTATGGCTAGGTCTTGCCTGGTCGATATCTTTTTCGATGCATTTTGGGAGTACCGAACCGACGCTGGCAGTTATCTTCGTTGTGGGTGCACTGGTCTTATTCGGCTGGGCACATCGTCCGATGCGTTATTTATTAAAACGTTATCATGTGCGTAAACGCCGTACTGACATGTGGATTCACACGCTGGCGTTGCCACTCCTGCTCGCCATGTTTTTCCATATTATGCTAGAAGCCATACTAGGCAGCGCTTGGCTTCCTCCTAAAATACTGTTGTTCAACTTACTCGCCTCTGCGGGATGGCTGACGTTTGTTATGACATTATTTATTAAATTTGTTATTCACAACGTGAAAACATCGAGCAAATAGCAACGCTATGCCTACCGCCCTTCCTCTTCCACTTTCGACGCCGAACCGCAACCTCGTTAGACTAACAATCGTACGAGGCATTACCTGGACCGGCTTTTTACTGGCCATTATTGTTGGCATTGAACTACTCACTTTCGATTTGCCCGTAACTGCAGTTGTCAGCGTCGTGATAGCCATGGGCATACTCAATATCGCCACTTGGTGGCGGTTAGGTAGACCCAAAGCGGTTAATCATTTCGAATATCTTGCCCACTTATTGGCGGATATTGCTGGCTTAACGCTGCTATTTTATTTTTCAGGTGGGTCAACAAATCCCTTTATTACTTACTATTTAGTGCCTGTCACTATTGCCGCAGCAACCCTCCCATGGCGCCACGCTTGGATCATTGCCGCTTGCGCAATGGCGGGTTATACCTATTTGATGTTCTTTTACCACCCAATACCACAGCTAGGGCACATTAATAGCGACGGCCCATTAAGCCTTCACGTATTGGGGATGTGGCTTAATTTCGGCCTGTCCGCCGGCTTGGTCACATTTTTTATCTATAAAATGGCACACGCCCTGCGTAATCGAGACAAAGCTCTATCTCGAACCAGAGAGGCTGCGCTGCGCAATGAACAAGTGCTGGCGGTTGCCACTCAGGCCGCTGGCACGGCCCATGAGCTTGGCACGCCGCTTTCAACCATGGCCGTGCTGCTCAATGAAATGCACCAGGACGCGCCCGATGGCTCTACTTTGCAACAAGATATAGCCATACTTCGTCAGCAAGTAGATGTGTGCAAATCACGTTTACAGCACCTTGTTACAACAGCTGACCGTCGGCGCATGGCAGAACCAGAAGTACTAGACGCTGAAGTATGGCTAGCCGCTGTGGTGCAACGCTGGCTGGTTATTAGGCCTGATGTTAGCCACTTTTTTGAAGTTGCCGAAAAACGTGGCCGACCCTGGATAGCCGTAGATGCCACATTAGATCAAGCGCTAACCAATTTGCTGAATAACGCTGCCGACGCCAACCCAGAGCAAATAGCTATTCGCTTGGATTGGCAAGATGAAAGCGTTGTCATTGATATACGCGACCATGGGCCCGGCATCGCGATGTCGATTGCTGATCAGCTAGGCGACACATTTATTTCCACTAAAAGCAAAGGCATGGGAATTGGTCTGTTTTTAACCCATGCCACCATTAATCGTTTCGGTGGTGGAGTAAGCCTGTACAATCATCCTGAAGGCGGTACGTTAACAGAAGTAACGCTGCCTCTTTGTTCCGCCCCTGACAAGTAACCGTGGCAAGCATTCGTAAGAAAAACGAGGACATCATGCAGACGCAAGACCAACGCCTTTTAATCGTCGACGATGATGAAATGTTTTGTCACGTGTTGAGCAGAGCACTTATACGCCGTGGTTTTGAGGTCAACGTTGCTCACGATGCTGAACAAGCAATGGCACTTGTAGCGCAATTTATGCCAACAATGGCAACACTTGATCTAAAACTTGAGCACAGCTCTGGCCTTAAGTTGCTACCGGATATGCTGGCAAGTGCGCCGAACTGCCGTATTGTTGTGTTAACAGGATATTCAAGTATTGCCACAGCAGTAGAAGCAATCAAACTTGGTGCTGTTAACTACCTATGTAAGCCAGCAGATGCTGACGATGTTATTGCTGCCTTTGAGCACCAGGGGGGCGACCCAAATATTGAATTAGCCGACAACCCTCCCTCTATCAACCGTATTACCTGGGAGCATATTCAGAAGGTGCTGCAAGAGCATGATGGCAATATTTCAGCCACGGCTAGGGCACTTGGTATGCATCGGCGAACGTTACAACGTAAATTACAGAAGCGCCCGGTACGCCGATAATTCTCCACTCTTTGCGCAACAACGCCGCAAAGAGTGGACTTCAACTTGATGTTATTGGGCGGTCCATCCTAGATCAATGTTCCAACTGGAGCCTGTCACAGCTCCTGCTGCGTCGGATGCCAAATAGGCGACTAACTGAGCAACCTCGGAAGGTTCAATCAGGCGCTTAACCGCGGCGTTTTTCAGCATAATTTTTTCAATGACTTCTTGCTCATCCATGCCATGAAGCTTGGCTTGGTCAGCAATTTGGTTATCTACCAACGGTGTTTTCACATAGGCTGGACAAATAGTATTAGCGGTAATCCCCTGCTCGCCACCTTCCAGTGCAGCGGTTTTGGTCAGCCCTATCATGCCATGCTTGGCGCTGATATAAGCGGCTTTACCTGGTGAAGCCACTTGCGCATGAACAGACGCAATATTAATCACGCGCCCCCAGCCTTTTTTACGCATATGGGGCCAGGCGGCCTGGGTAAGCAAAAAAGGCGCCGTTAGCATTAGATCAATAATTTGACGCCACTTCTCTTCAGGGAACGTTTCAATAGAAGCGACGTGTTGAATACCCGCATTATTTACCAAAATATCGACGCCACCGAAGCGCTTAACCGCATCAGCAATGGCTCCACGACACGCATCGGGGTCGGTTAAATCCCCTTGATAAAACGCTGCGCCAGCCGCATCCGCTACTTCTTTTCCAGCAGGATTAAAGTCTACTGCTAACACTTGAAAACCCTGTTCACAGAAATGCTTCACCACCGCTTCACCGATACCGCTGCTGGTGCCAGTGACCACTGCAACACGGGGGGTAACAGCTTTTTCAGAGGACATAAACGTTCCTTTTGTTGAGATTATTCAAAGTGATAATGTAAGTTGTCATCATATAAGAACAGACAGTGTAGATAGTGGCTGACATTTCTGCCTATTCAACCTCTGGAGAAGCGTCGGGAGGTACCATTAATTGCCCCATCATACGCTGAGCCAACCGCGCCGCTTCCTGCATACTGTCAAGATCCGTTAAATCTTCAAGGACAATGCGTTTATAGAGTGCATTGCCGTCAGGCAGTTGCTCCAGTGTGAGCGAATAGACACCAGAAGGAAGTTTTAGACGCAGCGTAGTGGTTAGTAGCTCCTGCTGAATAGCACCTGGCAAGGCCACTAACCACATTGCACATGGCGTAATTAACGCACCTACCAGCAACGACTCTTGCTGCTCCTTAAAGGGCGCTTCTAAGAACTGGAAACACAAGGCATCAACACCGAGGCGGGGATTAAAATGATGCTTCTGCTTCATTGAACGTAAGTGTATATCTCGATAATGCACCGCTAGATCGGCTAAGCGTTCATAGTCGTGAGGAGCTAAAGTTCGCATAATGTTTGTCCGATTATGTAACAGCCGCCCATAACGCGGCTTAATAGCCCATGTAGCGTGGCACTATTAGCCAAATACAGCAGGCTAAGCCACAATGGGTAATCAATCTTTCATAGACCATCATCCTAAAGGAGTTTATGCGATGTTTGTGGTAATTTTTGGCCGTATGTCATGCCCTTTCTGCGTTCGTGCAAAGCGTCTTGCTGAATATTTAGAAAGCAATGGAAAGATAGAGGGGTATCGTTACGTTGATATGCCCTCAGAAGGCGTCACCAAAGAGGATATTGCAAAAACGGCTGGCAAACCTATTCATACCGTTCCCCAAATATTTGTCGACCAACAGCACATAGGCGGATTTACCGAATTCGACCATTTTGTGCGTCAACAACAGCTTCTGGCCTCTTAACCCAGACGTTAAAACTGGCGTTTATACCCGTTGAACACCGAAATCTTCGCTTGCCTATACTGAAGTAGCACAGATTATATGACAGTTCATATAACGGCTCATGTGACGTTCGATTAGGCGGCGAGGGTACCCCAATGCAGCAAAAGGAGTTTGTTCAACAGCTTTGGCTAGATTATGTCCACACGCATCCAGATCTCGGTGGACTTAGATTGTGGCCACTAAGTACGTCAGCTGAATATTTAACCTTGGTCACCTTAAACTACGGACCTTTTGCAGCCAGCGAACTCAATACCAACCTTGCCCACATGGGTTATCGCTCAGTAGGCCATTACGCTATGGCCGACAAAGGTCTGTTAGTGCACTTGCTGTCACCCAACGACAATAGCAGCTGGCTGGTATTAGCAGAGTTACAGCTTGGTACTCTTTCAAAAGCACCGCGTGAAGCACTGACGCAACTCATCCTGCAAAGCCACCCTGCCGACTGCAAAGGACAAAATCTGTTATGCCGAGGTCGTCCATGGCCAATGCCCTCTTGGGCACTTTATCAGCAGCTGCAACAAGCACATCCCCTTGCTGCTTGGCTGGCGATTATGGGTCCCAGACTGCATCATGCAGGCTTTGACTGCTCAACCATTGGCGAATCTTTAGATACGCTGCATAACCAACTTGAGGCTTGCGGCATGCCGAGCTTTGAAGGCCAACAAAATGGCGTGTTTTCCGTTTCACCACTCCTTGAACATCGGTTTTATCCTGCGATGCCGCAAAAAACTGTTTTTAGCTTAGGAGACGAGCATCGCCTTTGTTTAGGCGGTTTAGCACTTGTACAAAAGCATGTTGGCGATGACCATGAACGTATTGCAGAAATCCTGCTCCCCTTCCACACTCGCTGTGAAATGGCGTGAGCTGATTAGCTCACGCCTAGCAGGGTTTATCCGGCTAAAGATTATTCAGCGTCGAACGTCATTTCAGGTACGTGATCAGGCACAATCAGTTTACCCGCTGTTTTTTCAACAATTTCTTCGACACTGACACCTGGTGCGCGTTCTTTAAGGACAAAAGCACCGTCTTTAATTTCCAGGTAAGCGAGATCGGTCAACACTCGATTGATGCAGCCTGCTCCCGTTAAAGGAAGCGTGCACTTCTCAAGTAGCTTGGACTCGCCATGCTTCGAGGCATGTGTCATGGTGCAAATAATATTTTCTGCGCCAGCAACTAAGTCCATGGCACCCCCCATCCCTTTGATGAGCTTGCCAGGCACCATCCATGATGCAATGTTGCCTTCTTGATCTACTTCAAAAGCACCCAATACGGTCAAATCAACATGACCACCACGAATCATGGCAAATGATTCTGCAGAAGAAAAAATAGCAGCACCTGGACGAGCAGTGACCGTTTGCTTGCCAGCGTTGATCATATCTGCATCCACTTCTTCCTCGGTGGGGAAACGCCCCATTCCCAACAGACCATTTTCAGACTGCAGCATGACATCAATGCCGTCAGGCACGTAGTTAGCAACCAACGTGGGAATACCGATACCTAAATTGACGTAAAAGCCATCTTCAAGTTCACGTGCGACGCGTTGTGCCATTTGCTCACGTGTTAAAGCCATGGTGTATACCTCTTAATGAGTGAAAGTGTCTAAACCAAAGAGCGATCAGCTACGCACCGTACGTTTCTCGATTCGCTTCTCGAAGGAGCCTTGGATAATGCGATCCACATAAATACCGGGAGTATGGATCTGACTCGGCTCCAATTCGCCTGGCTCAACAATTTCCTCAACTTCTACAACCGTTATTTTTCCCGCGGTGGCTGCCATGGGATTAAAGTTCTGGGCCGTATGCCGATACATGACGTTGCCGTACCGATCTGCTTTCCAGCCTTTAACAATCGCAAAGTCACCGGTAATGGCTTCTTCTAGAATATAGTGCCGGCCGTTAAATTCACGCACCTCTTTACCTTCACCAATAGGCGTGCCGTAACCAGTGGCAGTGTAAAAGGCGGGTATACCGGCACCACCAGCGCGCATTTTCTCGGCTAACGTACCTTGAGGGGTAAGCACAACTTCAATTTCATCATTCAGCATTTGCTGTTCAAACATAGCGTTCTCGCCGACATAAGAAGCGAGAATTTTACGGATCTGACGATCTTCAAGCAGCACACCAAGGCCAAAACCATCAACGCCGCAATTATTGGATACAACCGTTAGATCGGTGACAGCCCGACGTTTAATCTCAGCAATCAGGTTTTCAGGAATGCCACAGAGGCCGAAACCGCCAGCAATGACGGTCATGCCGCTTTCGATTCCTTCCATTGCTTCCTCATAGGAAGATACACGCTTATCAAATCCTGCCATTGTTATGCCTCGCATTGTTATCGGTGGTACGTTGCACGCGTCGTTATGATGCGGTTGGATCTGTGTAGCCAGTGTTGTACTAGATGATATATTTGTTAAGTTTGTTTTTCTTATCAATTTATATAAATAACTTATAAAAGGGTCAGTATGACCGTCAAGCAACTTCGAGCTTTTCTTGCGGTAGCGCAAACCCTGAGCTTTACCCAAGCCTGTGAACGCCTGCACCTATCTCAACCAGCGCTTAGCTTAGCCATCAAAGGGCTTGAGGACTCCCTCGGGGGGAAACTGTTAATACGCAGTACCCGTAGTGTTCGGCTCACTCCCGAAGGCGAGTCACTTCTCCCCCTGGCAAAGCACCTGCTCGCCCAGTGGGACAATACCGAAGAGCGATTACGCCAGCGCTTTACACTCCAGCTTGGTCGTTTAAGCGTAGCAGCCATGCCTTCTTTTGCGTGCAATTTACTGCCAAGCGCGCTAGTAACCTTCCGGCGGCAATACCCTAAGATTAATATTACTGTTCATGATGTTATCAATGAAGAAGTCATCGACATGGTGCGCTCACGCCAAGTGGAAATCGGTATTGCCTTTTCGCCTGAAGGAGACAACAGCCTAACGTTTACGCCACTTTTTGAAGATCAGTTTATTGCAGTGGTCCCACCGCATTCCGTTTTGGCTAAGGCTAGCACGCTCAGTTGGGCGACCTTGTTGCAACAAGATTTTATTACCTTGCAGCGCCCCTCAATGGTACGGCGATTGTTAGAACAAGAGCTTGCCAAACAGCACATTGAATTCCCGGTTGCTTTTGAAAGCCATCAGCTGTCGACCGTTGGTAGAATGGTGGCAGATGGTTTAGGTGCAAGTGCGGTGCCTTCTATGTGTTTTCAGCAAATGCACCAACTCGGCGCTCGCTGTGTGCCCCTAACCTCACCGAGCATTGCCTGTCGGGTTGGAATTCTGACACATCACGAGCTATCGGTTGCTGCACAGGCCCTGCGTAAGGTGCTTATCGAAAACATTAATACACCTGTGCTCGCGTCCTGATCTCTGTCCTAATACTACTGCCAATGCAAAGGTTTCGTAATGTGCTGGGCAGCATGAGCGAGATCCTTTAGCATTTACGCTAGGTTACGTATCGGGTTGCGTATATCGAGCCACAATAACTAGCATTGCGTCACTGCTGTCATCATTTGTAAAAGGAAATGGGGTATGTCTACTGCCAAAGGAGTCATCAGCTTATTATTGCTGACGCTAACGACGCTGTTTTGGGGCGTGCCGCTCATTTTATTAACGCTATTAAAAGTTATTATTCCTGGGCGGCACCAAAAACAGTGGGTGCTTAAAGGGTTATGCAGCGTGGCACTCAATTGGATCGGTGCAAACCTATGGTGGATGCGCCGCTGGATAAAACCTCACGTCAGCATCACGATTCCCGAATCACTCAGCCCACATCAATGGTGGCTGGTTATTTCTAATCATCGTAGCTGGACAGATATATTTATCCTTTTTATGGCACTGCATCGTCGTATTCCCATGCCTAGGTTTTTTTTAAAACATCAATTAATCTGGATTCCTATCGTCGGACTGGCATTTTGGGCGTTAGAATTCCCTTTTATGCGACGCTTCAGTCGCGAGCAAATAGCCAAGAATCCAAAACTTGCCACCATCGATCGTGAATCCACCGAGCGCGTTTGTAGGCAAGCTAGAAATTCACCAATTGCTATATTTAATTTTGTTGAGGGAACACGATTTACCGTAGAAAAACGGGAAAAGCAGCAAAGTCCTTTTCAGCATTTGCTCAGGCCTAAAGCAGGCGGTGTGTCACAGGTACTCAGCCTGCTTGGCGACAAACTAGATGGCATTTTGGATGTAACCATCAGCTATGAAAATCCAACACCCACCTTTTGGGGTTTTCTATGCGGAAAAGAAGCTGGCATTACACTTAACGCAAGGCAACTCGCTATTCCCCAGTGGATGAACGAAGCCAACTATCATGAAGAACAGCAGCACAAGGAACGTTTCCACGCATGGATCAACTCACTCTGGCAGGAAAAAGACGCCTTACTAGCAAAGCAAACCAACCACGACTAGCCCATTGGCTAGCGGTCTGTTTACTGGCTACGGTATTAGTCGGGTGTGCTGGCTCGCCTTCTTCGAACAGCCAAAATAACCCCATGCCAAGCAGTACCGCCGGCCAAATAAACGGCGAATGGATAGAGGTACAGCGTGGTGATACGTTGGGGAAACTTGCGAACCGAGCAAACGTTCCACTGGAGCGTCTTGAACGCTTCAACCCTGGAACAAATGCGCAACGCTTAAACGTTGGACAACGTCTATTAATACCTACCCAGCAAGAGCGCGCCCCCTCTGGCGGGCCATATCGATACCAAATTCGTCCCGGCGACACATACTCAAGTATCGCCCGCCACTTTGGCACTACCTCTGGGCGCATACAGAGTGCCAATCCAGGTACATCTCCAACCGCCCTTAGAGTAGGGCAAATTGTCAGTGTGCCCTTAAGCGGCAGCGGAACTACCAACCGTTCCACAGCAAGCAGTAACCAAACTAGCCAGCCAGCGCCTGCCCCTAGCGCTAGCTTACCGGCTTCTGCACGCCGTTGGCCTTGGCCGCTGGAAGATTACCGTATTGTGCGGCGCTTTGGAGCCGATAGCCGTGGCACGCTACAACCCATGTTGCTCGCTACTCAGGCGGGTGCGAAAGCCCAAGCAGTGGCGCCAGGCGAAGTACGCTTTGCAGATGGTATGCGCCAACTGGGTGACGTGGTCATTGTGCATCACGCAGACAACTTACAAACGGTGTATGCGCTATGCGAACGGATCCTGGTCAGCGTCGGCCAACAAGTAAGCACCGGAGACGCTCTATGCGATGTCGGCCAAAGCAGCGCTAGCCAGCGTTATGACCTTCTTTTCGACTTACGCCAAGGCGGCAAACCGATTGACCCACGACAGGTGTTGAAATAGCTGTTGAGATAGCTGTTGAACCAAGTGTTGAGACAGTTTTAAGATTGCTATTGAAACAGCCATTGCGCAAAAAACCTCAAGCAAAAAACCTTAAACTACAAAAAAGCCCCTGGTGTGGGGCTTTTCGTATTATCGATTTTTTACATTACCCGCGATAGTAATTGGGCTTAACAAACGGCGTTGCCGCCACCGTCATAGGCAACTGTTTACCACGTACTACCGCATAAACCGTTGTTCCTGGCACTTCCCATTCACGACCCACATAGCCCATAGCAATCGGCTTACCAACACTTGGCCCAAAACCACCCGAGGTGACTTCACCAATTTGGTTGCCCTCGGCATCCACTAACGAAGCTCCTTCTCTTACGGGCGCACGCCCTTCTGCTAACAATCCTACCCGCTTACGCGTATGATCTTTGGCCTCTACTTGGTGCAGAATAAGATCCGCCCCCGGGAAACCTGCTGGACGCTCACCACCATGACGCCGCGGCTTACCAATTGCCCAGATAAGTCCAGCTTCCACAGGCGTTGTCGTCATATCCATATCGTGCCCGTATAAACACAGCCCTGCCTCTAACCGAAGCGAATCCCGTGCTCCCAAGCCAATGGCTTCTACTTCCGGCGCTGCCAATAACTGCTCGGCGAATGCCTGACAGGCATCAGCAGCAACTGATATCTCAAAGCCGTCTTCCCCGGTATAACCGCTGCGACTGACCCACACTTCCTGACCAGCTATCGTGAAACGCCCATGCTGCATAAACGTTAAATCACAGGCGGCTGGACACAAGCGCTGCATCACCTCTCGTGCTTGCGGGCCCTGCAAGGCCAGTAAGCCACGATCTACCACTTCGATGTGATGTGTGGAGCCAAGATTGGTGCGCAAATGAGCGATATCCTGCTCTTTGCAGGCCGCATTAACGACCAGATAAAAGTGATCACCAGCATTGACGACCATGAGGTCATCAATTATTCCGCCCTCAGTGCTAGTTAGTAGACCATAGCGCTGCTCACCTTTATTTAATCCCACAAGATCTGCTGGAATCAGTGACTCAAGCGCCTCGGCTACCTTGTCGCCAGAAACAATTATTTGACCCATATGAGAAACATCAAACAGCCCACATTGCTTGCGCGTGTGTTCATGCTCTTTTTTGACACCTAATGGATATTGCACCGGCATGTCATAACCCGCGAAAGGTACCATTTTGGCCCCTAGCGAAAGATGCAATTCATGGAGGGGCGTCTGCTTAAGGTTGGTCATGGGATTTCCTTGGTCGAGAAAGAGAAACGGGAAGCCATGACTGGCTTCCCGGCTCTATTACAACTTACTGACCCCGATTACATTGAACAGGGCTTACTTATCATGATCAAGTGCTTCGCCTGGCAGCACTTCTTTACCAGCAAAGTAATCACGCGTCAGTTTGAATACTACCGGTGAAAGTAGCGCCAACGCGATTAAGTTCGGAATGGCCATCATAGCGTTGAAGGTATCGGCCATCAGCCAAATAAAACCAAGCTGCGCGATAGCGCCCAGCGGAATTGCCAAAACGAACAGCACGCGATACAGCATAATCGAACGTGTGCCGAACAGGAACTGAAAGCACTTCTCACCATAAAAAGACCAGCCAAGGATAGTGGTAAACGCAAACACCGCCAAGGCCACTGCAACAATCTGATTTCCAAAACCGGGCAATGCAGCATCAAACGAAAGAGCGGTTAGCGATGCGCCTGCCTCACCATCAATCCACACTGTGGAGGTCAAAATAACCAATGCCGTAATGGTACAAACGATGATGGTATCGATAAAGGTACCCAGCATGGCGATAAGACCTTGGCGAACGGGGTTTTTGGTTTGCGCTGCTGCGTGTGCAATTGGCGCGCTACCTAAACCTGCTTCGTTCGAGAAAATACCGCGTGCCACACCAAACCGAATAGCTGCCATTACTGCCGCGCCAGCAAAACCACCCGCTGCTGCCATCGGATTAAAGGCGTAATAGAAAATCAAACCAAACGCTTCGCCAATTTGGCTTGCGTTAACGATCAGTACTAATAGCCCAGCAATCACGTAAGCAATACCCATAATTGGCACTAGCTTACCGGCTACTTTTGCAATGCGCTTAATGCCACCCAGAATGACAGCACCCGCTAGCACCATGATAATGACGCCGGTTAGCCAGTGTGGCACCCCAAAGGTGGAGTCCATGGCATCTGCCACCGAGTTAGACTGTACGGTATTACCGATACCAAAGGCAGCGATTGCCCCAAAAAATGAGAATAAACCACCTAGCCATAGCCACTTTTTGCCCAAGCCATTTTTGATGTAGAACATCGGGCCACCCACGTGGTACCCGGTACTGTCGGTTTCACGGTAACGCACTGCCAAAACGGCTTCGGCAAACTTAGTGGCCATGCCAACTAACGCAGTGATCCACATCCAGAACACTGCACCGGGGCCACCCAGCGCAATAGCGGTTGCCACGCCAGCAATATTACCGGTGCCAATCGTTGCAGAAAGCGCCGTCATTAGCGCATCAAAAGGCGAAATTTCACCGTCACTGTCTGCTTTGCTTGTTGTTGCTTTATCAGCATCAGCGGTGCCAGGTTTCGGGTCTCGACCTTGCCACATTAGCTTGAAACCTACACCGAGCTTTCTAATCGGCATTAGTTTCAAGCCAATCTGTAGGTATATCCCCACACCTAGCAACAAGATCAACATTAACGGTCCCCAAACGACGCCGTTAATCGCCCCCAAGAGGCTAGTTAAAGTTTCCACTCAATTCTCCTTACCCTGTTCATTAGCTGATTTATTATGGGTGTCGGGCAGTCAGGCTGCCTTCATTCAATGTCGCTGTATCATCAAACGTTCCCACCATAGCGCGTCTCGCGCTTTGAAAAAACGCATGATCTGCATGTTTTACACCATTTTCCTAGTGCGCATCCATCGTAATGTCGCAACTTGGCAGAGAAAGCATCTGTTTTTACAACTTGCGACAGTCACAAAGCAACTGGCAACGCGACGTAATGAATTTACCACCATGGGGTGTTTAAGAAATTTGTTTCCGATTGGAAACACGTTAATATAGGACACCAATCGCCTTACTCAGAGCAGGCCAATAGTCGCCAAGGCGAACGACAGACGTTAGTATGCTCCTGTCCAGACAACTGTTTCATAAAGGGAATCATCATGAGCAATCTTCCTGCTAATCTTCGTTATGCCGAAAGCCACGAATGGGTACTCGACCATCAAGATGGTACCGTCACAATCGGCATTACTGATCATGCCCAAGAAGCACTGGGCGACGTTGTTTTTGTTGAGTTGCCAGAAGTCGGCCAAGAACTCAATAAAGGTGTTGAGTTTGGCGTCATTGAATCTGTTAAAGCAGCCTCTGATTTATACTCGCCAGTAAACGGCGAAGTTATCGAAGTTAACGAAGCGCTTGAAGATTCACCTGAAACCGTTAACGAAGCCCCTTATGAAGGCGGCTGGATCATGAAAGTGCGCTTGGCAGACACAGCCCTTGACGGCTTGTTAGACGCAGACGCTTATCAAGCGACGCTTAGTTCAGACGATTAATTAGCCGGAAAGCCTGCATCCTGCAGGCTTTCTAGTTTTGCCGCTGCACGGTTTTCTCATTACGTTCGGAACCTTCCCATGCCATTTGAAACACGCCGTTTGGCCGAACTGGCCGACCACGATGCTTTTATCAAACGCCACAATGGGCCTAGCCCCGCTGACGTCGACACCATGTTAAAAGCGCTCAATATGCAGCGCATGGAAGACCTAATTGAGCAAACCGTGCCTAGCGATATTCGCCTGGGCCGCGAGTTAGCCTTAGACGACCCGCGCAGCGAAGCAGAAGCGCTAGACTACTTAAGCCAGCTAGCGCGCCAAAACCGCGTTGCCAAAAATTATATTGGTCAAGGCTATTACGGCACTCACATGCCCGCCGTCATACAGCGCAATGTGCTGGAGAACCCAGGCTGGTATACCGCCTATACGCCCTACCAACCAGAAATTTCCCAAGGCCGCCTAGAAGGCCTGCTTAACTTTCAGCAGGTCATTATGGATTTAACCGGCATGGAGCTTGCCAATGCTTCACTACTTGACGAAGCAACCGCCGCTGCTGAAGCAATGGCACTTTGCAAGCGTAGCAATAAAAAAAGTAAGTCCAATGCTTTTTTTGTTGCCGATGACCTGTTTCCGCAAACGCTAGACGTGATAAAAACTCGCGCGGAGTTCTTTGGTTTTGAGCTTATCAGTGGCCCTGCCGCTACGCTGGCAGAACATGATGTGTTTGGCGCACTGGTACAGTACCCCTCCGCCAGTGGCAATATTACCGATATCTCGCCTCTGCTAAGCGCTGCCAAAGAACACGGCATCATGACTTGCGTCGCCACGGACCTACTGAGCCTAGTACTACTTAAAGAGCCAGGAGCAATGGGGGCTGATATCGTCGTCGGTAACTCTCAACGTTTTGGGGTTCCCATGGGCTTTGGTGGCCCGCACGCTGCCTTCTTCGCCACATCGGACAAATTAAAACGCTCAATTCCTGGCCGCATTATCGGTGTATCTAAAGATAGCCGCGGTAACACTGCATTACGCATGGCCATGCAGACCCGCGAGCAGCATATTCGCCGCGAAAAAGCGACCTCTAATATCTGTACTGCTCAGGCATTACTGGCCAATATTGCTGGCTTCTACGCCACTTACCATGGTGCTGAAGGCTTACGCAAAATTGCAGGCCGCGTGCATCGCCTCACTACCTTGCTAGCAGAAGGTCTTAAGCAAGCGGGTATCACATTAGCTAACGACAGCTGGTTTGACACGCTGCGTCTTACCCAAGTGGATGCCGGTAAGATTCATGGCCGTGCCATGACCCATGACATCAACCTACACTATTTCGCCAATGGCGATGTGGGCATTAGCTTGGATGAAACCACGACGGCTCATGACGTCGCGACGCTACTTGATGTCCTGTTAGGCGATGAGCACGGCTTGTCAGTGGCAGCGCTCGATGAAAAAGTCATTAACGACAAGATCAGTGGCATTCCAGCGGCATACCATCGTGATAGCAGCTTTTTGCAACACCCCACCTTTAAGCGCTATCGCAGCGAAACTGAGATGCTGCGTTACTTGAAACGTCTCGAGAATAAAGATCTTTCCTTGGCCCATGCCATGATCCCGCTGGGATCGTGCACTATGAAGCTAAATGCTACCAGTGAAATGATCCCGGTCTCCTGGCCTGCGTTTGCGCACCTCCACCCATTCGCTCCTCGCGATCAGGTGGCAGGCTATCATCAAATGATTGATGAGCTAGCCGCTTTCTTAGTGGAAGTAACGGGTTACGATCATATTTCTATGCAACCCAACTCAGGTGCCCAGGGTGAATATGCGGGCTTGCTGGCCATTCGCCGCTATCAGGCAGCCCAAGGGGAAGCCCATCGCGACGTGTGCTTGATTCCCAGCTCAGCCCACGGCACTAACCCTGCCTCTGCGGCTATGCTTAGCATGGACGTGGTGGTGGTTGAGTGTGACGCTAACGGTAACATTGACCTAGATGATCTGACACGCAAAGCCGAGCAGCACAGTGATCGACTTTCTGCGGTGATGATTACGTATCCGTCTACCCATGGCGTATTTGAGTCCCATGTGCGTAAGGTGTGTGATGTGGTTCATCAGCACGGCGGACAAGTGTACGTAGACGGCGCTAACATGAATGCTCAGGTTGGTTTAACGCGCCCCGGTGATTTTGGTGGCGATGTTTCTCACCTCAACCTGCACAAAACATTCTGCATTCCCCATGGTGGCGGTGGCCCAGGCATGGGGCCAATTGGCGTCAAAGCTCATCTTGCACCTTTCGTCTCCAATCATGTGGTCACGCCTATTAATGGCGTTAACCCTGAAAACGGTGCTGTCTCCGCTGCGGCATTTGGCAGCGCGTCGATTCTACCCATTTCGTGGGCTTACATTAAGATGATGGGCGCACGTGGGCTTCGTGAAGCAACCGAACTGGCTATTCTTAATGCCAACTATATTGCCAAGCGATTAGAGAATGCCTACCCGATTCTCTACCGCGGTCAGAACGGCAATGTGGCACACGAGTGCATTATCGACATTCGTCCGCTGAAAAGTGCGTCTGGTATTAGTGAGGAAGATATTGCCAAGCGTTTGATGGATTACGGTTTCCATGCGCCCACTATGTCGTTCCCCGTTCCAGGAACGTTAATGATCGAGCCAACAGAGTCTGAGTCACTCTACGAAATCGATCGTTTCTGTGATGCCATGATTGCAATACGCGAAGAAGTTGCTCGTGTAGAGAGTGGTGAGTGGCCGCTGGATAATAATCCGTTAGTGAATGCCCCTCATACTCAAGCAGATTTGATGGACAGCGAATGGCAGCGCCCCTATGACCGCAAACTTGGCGCTTTCCCAACAGACGCCGTCGCTGCGTCTAAGTATTGGCCTGCGGTTAACCGCGTTGACAACGTATTTGGTGATCGGCAGCTCATCTGCTCTTGCCCAAGCATTGACGAATACCGCCGCTAATACTTAATACTGGCGAACTCTAAACGCTCCTGACGCTCGTTATTCGGGCATCAGGGGCGTTTTTTCTTGCAGACGTTGACGATGAAAACCCTCTAACAGTTTTTCATACCGTTTTGGCAACACGGAGTCTCGTCGACGCAACAAGTAAAGCACTTCATTGATCCCTTGGGGTAATGCCAATGCTTTTACCTGGCGCTGCCAAGGAGAAGTTTCCAATACCAAACGAGACACCACGGTAAAACCGAGACCACGCGCAACCGCATCTAGCACCATGCTCACTTCGTTGGTAAACCCTTGATGACGAAAATGAGTCATTGAACGAAATTCGTCTGGATAATTGGCGCGCAACAGTGCATTGGCGTGATTAATACCGTCGTAGTAATTAAGAAAACCAATACCCATTAGATCGGATAGCGTGCTGCCAGCAAAATCAGCGGGTACGACTAAGCATAGTGGCTCTTTATGCCATACCGTACAGGTAAGCTCAGTATGATTAACCTGCTCAGTCACGATACCAATATCGTAGCGGCCTTCAAGCAAGTCATTAACGATTTCATGATTAAACGCAAAACTGTAATTGACCGTTAAGTTGGGATGCATCTGCTGCTGGCCAAGAATAAAAGGATAAAACATAAGCCCAACGCTTCCAGGGGAGGCAATCCGGCACTCGCCGCTATCAAGCGAGTCATCATCTAACCCATGGCGAAACTGTTCATGTTCAGCAAACAGTTTTAAGGCGTAATCATAAGCCCTGCGGCCAGACTCTGTTAACGTAAAACTTCGCCCCTTTCTTTCAATCAGTGGTTTATCTAAATAGCTTTCCAACTTACGAATGTGCTGGCTGACGCCAGGCTGCGTCATCTCCAAACGGCGCGCGGTACGTGTGAAGCTCCCCGTTTCTACCAACGTTATAAACGTCCGAAAATACTGGGCATTAAACATAATAAAGCGCCATCTTAACTAGCCACCATGTGCTTTCAACGAACGTACAGGGTAGCACAAACCACCTACTAAACGGATGCTAGGCTGGATCGCGGCACTTTTGCTTGAATTCAGTCGGTAATGGTCATGATAGTATGTAGATTCATTAATACTATGATTAGGGACAGCCAGACTAATGACGCAACTCCCAGAGCCACGGGCAACTATTTCCAGCATTATTTCCCCAGAGGGAAGCCTTGAAGTACTTTCTCAGCATGAGGTTAATCGCTTAAAAAGCACCTCTAAGAGTGGCTTGCACGATTTACTGCGCCGCTGTGCACTTGCAGTACTTAATTGCGGCAGCCCAACCGATGATAGCGTAGCCATAATGGAAGCTTACAAGGACTTCGATATTGAAGTTCTACAACAAGACCGTGGCATTCGTCTTAAGCTGACCAACGCGCCTGCCGAGGCGTTTGTAGACGGACGTATGATTCGCGGTATTCGCGAACATCTCTCATCGGTTCTGCGCGACATTGTTTATGTTTACAACGAAATCCAGCACCACAAGCGTTTTGACCTGACCACCGGAGAAGGCACCACCAACGCGGTGTTTCATATCTTACGTAAGGCCGGCACCCTAAAACCCGGCCTTGAACCCAGTTTGGTGGTGTGCTGGGGCGGCCACTCCATTTCCAGGGAAGAGTATGAATACACTAAAGATGTCGGTTATCACCTAGGTCTGCGGGAGTTAGATATCTGTACGGGCTGCGGACCGGGTGCTATGAAAGGCCCCATGAAAGGAGCTAACGTTGCCCATGCCAAACAGCGTCGCAAGGATGGTCGCTATTTAGGCATTTCTGAGCCTGGCATTATCGCCGCTGAAGCGCCCAACCCGATTGTTAACGAACTGGTTGTTATGCCTGATATCGAAAAGCGCCTGGAAGCCTTTGTGCGCTTAGGACATGGCATTATTGTCTTTCCTGGTGGCGTTGGCACAGCAGAAGAAATTCTATACTTGCTGGGCATTCTGCTTCACCCCAGCAACCACGACATTCCCTTCCCTCTCGTATTTACCGGCCCAGCCGACTCCGCTGCCTATTTCCAGAAAATTGATGAATTTTTGGTTTATACATTGGGCGAGGATATCCGCCGCTACTACACCATTATTACCGGTGACCCAGTGGCCGTTGCACGCAAGATGCGCCAGGAAATCGACGAAGTTGCTAACTTCCGCCGTACGCACCAGGATGCATTCTATTACAACTGGCGGTTAACCATTGCCCGCGACTTCCAGGCACCCTTTGAACCCACCCATGAAGCCATGCGCGGCCTTGCCCTTCACCGCCAACAGCCTACCCATGAGCTGGCAGCTAACCTGCGACGCGCCTTTTCAGGCATAGTGGCAGGTAATGTTAAAGAGCCCGGCATTCGCGCCATTGCAGCCCATGGCCCCTTTAAGCTAACCGCTGAACCAGCACTCATGCAGCGCTTAGATGAGCTGTTAACTTCGTTTGTCGCCCAAGGACGCATGAAGCTTGACGGGCAAGCTTATACACCCTGCTATGTTCTAAAGTAACGTACTGTTTTAAAGTAACGTACAGTTCTAAAGTGACGCATTTAGCAAAATCATTATCTGTTAGGCACAGTAACCGCTGTGCCTGATCCGTCAGGAAACTCCCAGTGATTATTGCTCTTTTAACGCTAGTTGCAGCAGGCATCGTCAAAGGTGCTATCGGTTCCGGTGTACCCGTTCTCGTAGTACCTGTACTTACCATGCTATATGACGTGAAGCTGGCGATTGCTGTGTTGATTGCGCCCAATTTGTTTAGCAATGTTTTACAGGTATGGCAATATCGGCACCATCTGTTACCGCTGCGTTTTCTTGCCGCTTTCTCTCTATCAGGTGGGTTAGGCATTGTACTCGGCACCTGGGGGCTAGTCGTGCTATCACCCACGCTTTTATCACTGGGTGTCGCGACTGCGATTGTGCTCTATTTAGTAGTTAAACTGGCTAATCGTCAGGTAATTCTTCCTTTCACTACCGCTAAGCGCGTTGTAATGCCTGTCGGTTTGCTAGCTGGCGTACTGCAAGGCGCGGCGGGCATGTCTGCGCCCGCATCCGTAACATTTCTTAACGCCATGCAGCTAGAGCGTCAGGTATTTATTGGCTCTATTTCAGTCTTTTTTGTCGCGATTACCTGCGTTCAAATACCGGCACTACTAAGTGCGGAAATACTCACACTGGAACGCGCATATTACAGTTTCATAGCACTATTCATCATTCTTGCCGCCATGCCAATTGGCGCGCGGCTCGGCAAACGCCTACCACATCGCTGGTTCGATAATCTCATCATGCTGCTGTTAGCGAGTATTGCGGTAAAAATCATTGTAGATGCTGTACTTTAATGTACGAGCGCTTCACCCTTGGGCAAACATGGCGTCAAACCGCTACACTCATGGTGCAGTACTCAAACCTTGCCAGCATAAGCAAGCGGGAGACCACCCACCAAGGAAAGGATAAACAGAATGGAAATGATTAATCAGCTTCAAGACGGCAAAACCAAAGCATTCGCCAAGCACTGCTTTGAACGCTATTCGCCTGAAGAGCTAAATGCCGCTTCAGAAGGCGCACCAGATCAAGATGAAATGGCGCACTGGGAAATTACCGCAGGCCAATGGGAAGAAGCCGTTGCAACTGCGCTCGCAGATCACAAAGCGCAAGGCTAAATAAGCGGCACCTGTGATTATATTAAAAACGCCACCTACATTAGCTACTCGCTTAACGTAGGTGGCGTTTTTTTGGGTCTTGCTGTTTTACTTACCTTTTGTATTTATGCCAGCTGTACTTAGACCAAAAGTGCTTAGACCCAAAGTGCTTAGACCAGTTTGTACGATCATCAGTCTGCACATAATTAATTTACCTTAGCGTGGGTTTGCTTAGATTCAAGTAAGCGCCACACCTTTTTTTCAATCTCAATGAACAGATAAATCGCCAAACTACCGATTAAGATAGCGAACCAATGCGTAAGGCTTAACCCTTCACTTCCAAAAATAAGCTGCATAAAGGGCAGATACGTAAACGCCATTTGGAGCAACATCACCATCATAATGGCAATCCATACCGGCCGACTGCCAAAAATACCGGCAAACGACAGCGTGCTGTTGATTAAAAAGCGGCTATTGATTAAATAAGCGGCACTGCCTGTAACCAGCATATTGACCGCCCCAGCTCGCGCTAACGCTTCACTACCCCCTTGGTTGAGTATCCAAGAGAACATGCCGAAGACGCCGATAAGTAGCAGCACAGACACAAAAATCACCCGCCACAGTAAAAACAGATCAAGCAGCGGTGCTTTCGGGTCTCTTGGCTGGCGCGCCATTAAATCTTTTTCCCCTTTCTCAAACGCCAATGCCAAGCCTAGCGTAATCGCTACCACCATATTCACCCATAATGCCTGTAACGGCGTTACCGGTAGCACCGAGCCTGACAGCACGGCCAGCATAATCGCCAAGCCCTGAGCGCCGTTAGTAGGAAGAATAAACGTAATTGTTTTACGAATATTATCGTAAACCTTACGCCCTTCTTCGATCGCACTAACAATCGTTGCAAAGTTATCATCAGCCAATACCATTTCAGAAGCATCTTTAGCCGCTTCAGTCCCTTGCACGCCCATGGCAACACCAACATCAGCACGTTTTAAGGCCGGGCCATCGTTAACGCCATCCCCCGTCATCGAACAAACCCCGCCTCGAGCCTGCATGGCCTTAACCAAACGCAGTTTATGCTCGGGCGATGCGCGAGCGAACACATCAATATCTAAAATAATCTCCTCGAGCGCCTGATCGCTCATTGCTTCAATTTCTCTTCCAGTTAGCGCCTTTTCCGTTTGTGAAAAGCCTAACTGCTTAGCAATAGCAAGCGCTGTCGACGCATGGTCACCAGTAATCATAACGGGGCGAATACCGGCTTGTTGGCAACGCTTAACCGCTTCAATCACTTCTGCTCTGGGTGGATCCAGCAGGCCGATAATACCCAACAAGCGCAGCTTGCCTTCAATATGGTGATGATCAAGTGCATCAATCGCCGCCGCTGGTTTATCTGCAATGGCCAGAACGCGTAAACCACGGGAAGATAGCTCGTGAATGCGGTGCTCCCACTCATGACGGTCAATTTCGACCGAGCCTTCCTTAGTAGCGACGCTATCGCACATTTCTATCAAGCGATCAGGCGCCCCCTTCACAATGACACGCTGCCCGTCATTTTCTGTATGCAGCGTGGCCATGTACTTAAACTCTGACTCGAAAGGGATCGCATCCAGGCGCGGAAATTGCTGGCGCACCTCTAATGTTTTTACACCCGCTTTTTCACCAGCGACCACCAGCGCACCCTCTGTTGGGTCGCCATATATCTGATACTGACCTGACTGCTGGTGCAATTCGGTGTCGTTGCACAATACGCCTGCACGCAAAAAATCACTTAAGCCTGGCGCACTGGCGAGATCGACGTGATCAGGTTCTTTTTCACCATCCGGCTGAACACGATAAAAGCGTCCCTTTGGTTCAAAGCCAATACCATCGATTTGGAACTGCTCGTCACCTAACCAAATCGCCTGAGCGGTCATTTCATTACGTGTTAAGGTACCTGTCTTATCGGAAAAAATAGTCGAAATAGACCCCAGCGTTTCTACCGCAGGAAGCCGGCGGATAATAGCGTTGCGCTTAGCCATGCTCTGCACGCCAAGTGCAAGTCCAATCGTCACAATGGCCGGCAAGCCTTCTGGGATAGCGGCTACCGCCAGCCCAACCGCCGCCATAAACATATCTGCAGCGGGCTGGTCATGGATTAAGGTGCCTAGCAAGGCAGTGATGGCTGCCGCTGCTAAGATAAAAATCGCCAGCACCCTGCCTGCCCGATCAAGCTGCTGGATCAGCGGCGTTTTGATTTGTTCTACGCCACGCAGGAGTTCAGAAATTTTGCCGATTTCAGTATAACGGCCTGTCTCAACCACCAAACCACGGGCATTACCTTGCACTACGATCGTGCTGGCAAACGCCATACTACTTCGCTCAGCAAGGTCTGTATCTGCTTTCACGGGGTCAGACAACTTTTCCACAGGCACCGACTCGCCTGTTAATGCCGCCTCATCCGTACGAAAACGCCGCGCTTCAATCAGCCGCAGATCTGCTGGCACACGGTCACCACTTTCGACCAATACAATATCCCCTGGCACTAACTCCTCTGCAGGAATGGTGGAACGCTTTCCATCACGCAAGACATTCGCCTGGGGAGATAACATATTGCGAATGCTATCAAGTGCTTGTTCAGCTTTTCCCTCCTGGATAAACCCAATCAACGCAATGATAGCCACCACGGCAACAATCGCCGCTGCGTCGATCGTATGCCCTAACAAAAAGCTAGCAACAGCAGCAACCAACAAAATAAGAATTAAAATATTATTCAGCTGATCCAGTAAACGTCGATACCAGGGACGCCCTTGAGCCTGCTGAAGTTTATTTGGCCCATAGCGCTGCAGACGCGTCTGCGCTTCAGTGCTCGATAGCCCGTCCACTGACGTAGATTGCCACTCCAGCGCTTGATCCGCTGAAGCACTGTGCCAGTCACGCGATGGCTTAGCAGGTGATTGAGGGTTTTCCATCCATAAGCTCCCTTAATGAATATATCGTCAGCTTACAGCAGGTTGTTGCGCTGCAGTACTGTCATTATTTATAAAGTACCGAGGAAATGATGCAACGCAAAAAACCCGCACCCGATCCTTCCCTCATAATAAGCTAATGGGCAGTAGCTAGGGTTAAATGAAGTTTTGTTTTTAGTAAAGCGAGTGCTGTTGACGCTATGAAGCTGGCGATATGCTGCCAATGACTGGGTATGCATAAGGTTGACATCTACCCTACGATAGCAAACGTCAACCTCACGCTTACTCTTGGAGCTAATGCTTGAACGTTACCCATTTAGAGCATGTTGTGATCGCCCTATGCATTCAGCTTGCCCTTCTCCCCTTTTTTACCCCCCGGGCAGCAGGCGCTATTGCTATTACTCTTTTTTTAGGACGGGAAATTGCACAACACGAATATAAACTGGGTATACAACGTGGGTGGAAATGGGGGGAAACTTTACCAGTAGGCATGTTCGAGGGCGTGTGGCGGGGCTGGACACTTGATTCCGCTCTTGACGTACTTCTACCTGCACTTGTATGTATATTGGTCGCAACGGTGCTGAATGCGCGAAACAAGTCAAAATAAAAACAGTCCGCTCCGACTGACTTTCCCTCTAGGCTATTCTCGCCAAGGCCATCAAGACCAAGCCAACATGATCGTGAATGGATCCCCCACTGTGACTGCGCCCATTATCTAAACAAGCCAGATACAACGTTTTGGACATGCACAAAAAACCGCCGCTCGGTGTTACCCGTAAGCGGCGGTTTCATTAGAAATTCTTGGTCGGAGTGACAGGATTCGAACCTGCGACCTTTGCAACCCCATTGCAACGCGCTACCAAGCTGCGCCACACTCCGATGTCTTGGATATCAGCAAATTCATGCTAAAAAACCAACAAAACAACCACTTACTAAGATCACGCCAAACATCAGCGAATACCGAATATACATCATTCTTTGGATTCACGTTGGATTCTCGGCTAAAAATGGCGTGGAGGTTGCAACGTTGGATTCTCGGTGGATTCACGTATGCCTCCATAAGCATCTGATTTACAACGCTATTGAGGGATGTCGGATTCACGTAAAAAAACCCCACTTTTTGCGCTACAAATGGGGTTTTGAAGTTCCATAGAAAAAGGCGGCTAACGCCGCCCTTATGTATGGATGGGCGGATCAGCTATTGTTAGCTTGGGCCATGATTAACTGGAAGCCCTGATGAAGACCTTTAATTGCATGTTCTGGAATCGCAGGGTCTTCGCCATTTGTTGAGTCACGCCACACTTCCAAAACCACCCGCTCGTTTTGAGTAATGGGTTCGCCAAGACATTGCTTGATATCATGGTAGGCATCCGGCATGTATTCGCTCAACGCCATACGCATCAGACGCGCTCTGTCGACATGAAGAGCGTCAGCCATCTTGATTACTTTATCGATTGGCAGTTTGGTTCTGCTCTTCTTGATCATGCTGATGACGTTTGGGTTTGCGTAGCCGATGCGGTTTGCGATGTCTTGGTTGGTGAGGTCAAGGTCAAGTTGTCGCTCAATGATCAGGTCTGCAGGCTACCGCTAAGCGTCTTAATCAATATTATTGAGTTCAATAAAGATGTAACAATTGGTAAGCGCAGTCCATTCTTAAGCGGAACAATGAATACACACCGAAGCTGACGTCCAGCTTCGGTGCTGCTGCCTACTTCGTTAGGGCTTAGCAAGCTCCTCCTTGAGCCGCATAATGCTCATAAAACCCTTTCTCAACTCTTCGGTTATCTCAGGATCGCTACTGTCGGTAGCATGACGCCAAACCTCAAGTAGATTACGTTCATTCTGCGACGTAAGCGCTCCAAGACTCTGCTCAATAGCTGCCAACGTATCCGGCACATATTCGCTCATCACTGCTCGGAATAACCACGCCAGGTCGACATCTAATATGCTCGCCATTGGCCGAACCTTATCCAGTGGCAGCCTTGTCTTACCGCTTCTTATCATGGTGATGACGTTATGGTTGCTGTAACCAAGCGCGTTGGCTAAATCTGCATTCGCCAAACCCAGCTCTTTCTGACGCTTCACAACAAAATCCGACACGCTGCTACCGTTCAACATCGCAATGCTCCTTCGTTAATGGACATGAGCATTATTTTCCGCTGAGGACTGGTGTGAAACGGAAAGTTAGCGGCGTAGTCAGCCCAATGTGAGCGGAAGTTTTCACAGCAATAATGTGACGTTTCGCCACTTATACTAAGGCCGAAAAATGTGACGTTTGTAAGCCAAGTATAAGAGTAAATGTGACGTTTTGTTTTGACCCTCTGAAACACCCTCAAACCCCCATGATACGGGGGTTTTCTTTTGCTCAAGATACCCTCAAAACGCCAAAAACAACGTCAACGTAACGTCACATTTTTGGGCGAATTTTCAAGACTTATAGTTAAGCTCAAAAGAAGCGTTTTAAGACGTTTCCCGATCCGACATATACGTTGACTAGCATCGAGCTGGGAAACGTCTCACAGACGAAATTTGACAGCTTCCCGACACACTCAAGCATCCAACGTGAGCAGCAGGAAAGAACAGCACCCCGATCATGCTCAAAAGCGCTCAGAGAGACGAACATCCAGACAGAAGGCTCGGCGGCCGCCCGCTCACTCCGACCAATTTCCCTTACTTGTATTAATACTAATTACTTCGGAGAGGATATTTATATAGAGGGAATGAGGCATTCAATACAAGAACTCAGCCTCAACACGATCCTCGGAAATGAGGTGAAAGCCGCAGCTCCAATTTCTCAACCTATTTTCTGCTTACAAGTAATACAAGTCCTTCGGAATAGGGGTTTTATATAGATGGAGTGAGGCATTCAATACAAGAACTCTGCCTAAGCTGAAATCCTCGGAACAGAGGTTTCTCCCCTCGCAGGCTCAGGGAAAGCAGACCGGTTTTTTCAAGGCACAGCGAATCAAACCGAAGAACCTCAGATAGAAACAAAATGCCAAGAGAGCAAAACAACAAGACCAGAACCGGAGAATCAACCGCTCATGGAGAAGCTTGAAGCCAGAGAAAAGGAATCTGATCGCGGAGACACCAGCCTATGAGAGAGCCGTGTAAGCAGCAGCCTACTCACAGAAGCCCGATTATTCACCGGTGAGAACTGTTTACGCCGTGTAAGTGGCAGAGCCTTGTGAGTTTTGCTCGTAGGCAGAGACCGTGTAGGAAAGACTGAGAGTGGCGAAAGCGTTAGGGAGGAGAATTTGGCGGGAATGCCGCCTCTGCCATCGCCACGCTCTTACACCGAACCTTGGCCGCCCACCATTGGGAAAGGCTTTGCCTACATACGCTCACCAAGCCAAGGCACTTCGGGAAAGGCTTTGCCTAGATTTTTCGAGAGAGCCACGGCGCTGCGGGTCTGCCGACCTGCCGCTACCTGATTAGCTCGGCATTGAAAACGGCTCTGCCGACATTCACCTGAAGCTGCCAAGGCGTCTCCCTAATGACCGTGGGATCGGGAAAGGCTCTGCCTACATGAAGCAGTGGTCGCCAAGGCATCTGCCAAGATAGCGATATCACTGGAGTCGCCAAGGCACCGCAAAGCCTGCCTAACACCCAAGTGAATTAATGATCAGCCAAGTTCGGCATGTGCTTGACGGATCACTTCCTTCAAGCGGCCCGATAGTTTGTAAAATTCAAGAAGCTGCTCATTAGCATGTTGGCTTGCTTGAGCTTCCCTGCCTTGGTTTTCGTCAAGATCACGGACGAATCGGTCGAATAAAAACTGAATACCTGAAAGCTCGAAGACTTGTTGCTCAGCAGAAGGAAGGTAGAAATTAGTCAGAGCTGACAGTCGGCTTGCTGCTGGAAGGTGGTTATGAATTTCCAGCTCTTCCTTTGCATATCGGCGCACCTCAATAGCGTCTGTGTTTTTGAGCATATCTCGCACCAAAACCATTTGATCAGTTCGGACGGTTGTGACTTCAGCAAGTGCAGAAAAGGCTTCCTCCAGCTTGCTGCGAGTAAGCGCTTGGTTGTTTGCTTTTATCGTTCCGCGAAAAGCAACTTTCCCACCAAGGTATGCACCTAGCGCGGCTCCACCCAGAGTAAAGATCCCGGCCAAAAAATCACCCGCATCAACACCAATATCATTTAACCTTGATTGGCATTGGTGCAGAAGGATGAGCAATGTTTCCATATCGCCTCTCGCTTATTTCTGGTTACGTCCATTCACTATGAACATTTGCCCATCTTAACCTACTGACTCAGGTCGATCTCAGCCCCAAGGTGCTGAAAATACATGTCCGCCTGGAACACAAACTCAGCCTGATAACCTCGGAACTGAGCCTCGGTCATCATGTCACTTAGACTCTCAGGAAATTCGCCTCTCCAGATGGCAATCGCCTCGGCCATAGTGACGCTGCGGCTAACCTTTAACCTCGCACCCTTCGCCTTAACGAACAACCTTGGCCCTCTCTCAGGGTGCTTGGTCATGTAGACGGTAATTTCGGCGAGGTCATTTGTCATCGTCGCTCTCCAGGATCTTACTTAGGCAATCGACAGCTAGACCATCCAGCGGTGCTTTCTTCACCTTGAACGATCACAACACATTTGTTCCTCTGGCCTTTTCCACTTCAAGACCCACCAAATTCACTCACCAAGACGTTTTCTCACGCAGATAGCTAGGTGGTCTTAGTTTTCTGCTATCGCGCCTTTAAACGCACTACAGAGCGGTTGGCGTGAGATCGAAAGCTTCACAATAAACACCGGCTATGGCTCTAGGCCCTGCCCTCGCATCCATGTGATGTGTATTCCGTCCTACCGGAACCGCCCATTCCGTTTGAACATGATCTCGTATCCCGTTATACCGTGACCGATTTCAAGTCGTCTCTGGAACCATCGGTCACGTTCATGAGAATACCCATGCGGAAGGCTTATAGCTTGTAGTGGCAAGGCGTCATCACAAAAGGGGCGAATAAGTTTACCGCCACCACAACGCCTAACTGGATACCCGCTATGTCAATGCAGGTGCAGCCGATGACTTTACTGCCCATTTCGGGCAAATACGGAGTGGAAAAAATGCAACCAATCAAAGCAACAAAACCCTCACGAAGCCCGCACCACTGCTGGCTTTCGACCATCTACGCATCAGTTAGTGTAGTAGCTGTTTAATTACACTAACTAACAGGTAATAAACGTGATTGAAAAAGAGACTAAACAACCGAGGTCAGTGACTCACTCTCTACTGTAAAAACCTTGAAAACGTGATTGAAAAAGAGACTGAACAACCGAGGTCAGTTACTCACTCTCTACTGTAAAAACCTTGAAAACGTGATTGAAAAAGAGACTGAACAACCGAGGTCAGTGACTCACTCTCTACTGTGAAAGCATTGAAGATGAGGGGAGTGAGGGAATGAGCGCGCGGCGCGGCGCTCGTCAGATAGAGCTGATCACCCTTTCATGTCCGATCCAGCCTCTCCAGCACCAACGTATTGATACTGACCTTCACCCTCTTCGTATCTCACGTAGCTAGCTACGCTTTAGCCTTTCAGCATGAAAGGTGCAGAGCAATCCCGTCTCCGAAGTAGCAAAGACTATTTTCTTAACGATAACGGTCTTGCTCAGCGTTGACCCCACTCTCTGCTTCGGTGAGCAGCTACGGGATTAGGTTTTCCGTTTGCTTGAAGGAGTGTTTGCTGAAATCACTAGGATTAGTTTGCCTAGCGTTCTCCTACGACTTTCCAGTTAATAAGCTCGGCACTTTCAGACAACAGCTCGAATCAAGTTACTGCTGGCCTAGAATTTTCACGTCACTAGTCACACTCACCCTTTCACTGATGAGTCACTCGCCGCTGTAGACAATAAAGTAAATTTAGATTAGAAAGGTGCGTCCTAAAATAACTTGAGCAGCCAAGTCAGGAAGCAGACCGTTGAAAGATAAAATCGAAAAAGCGTTAGTGTCACCGGGCTGGATACGCCTGTGGCTTGTAGCAAGTGGTGTTTACTTTTTATTCATTTTGCTTGTTGCGATTGGTCAAAGCTCTCACGCGAGCGTTGGCAAAATCATTATTTTCACCTTAGGTGCCGGCTTGCTCCCGCCTGCTTTAGCTTTTGGCCTTGGTCACCTCACTCGCTGGATAATCCGAGGTTTTCTTTCAAATTAGCAGGTAAAGCCAACCCTAGGCCTGCTGATGATAAAAGCATGTCCAAAAACCTTCAGTAAAGCCCTTTAAAGTGCTTTAACTAGCAAGCCAATACCAACCTACACCCTGTCGCTCACGCCTCTCAAAACGCAACTTTAGAGCTGTTTAAAGCTTAGACTCAATCAACTCAGCTCGCTGCCACCCCGACTTAGGCTATTCTTGAATCAGGCGAAGTAAGTAAGGAGCTTAAGCAAATGAAAATCTCAGTTGATGAGGCGCAGCAACAGTTAGAAGAGGTCATCGCGTTGGCACAGCAAGGACATGACATCACCATCAGCGGGGACGCAGGCACCGTGAAACTCACGAAGATCCCGACGACAGCGAATGGTGATGACCATGGCTGGCAGTCAATATTCGGCGTGATGAAAGATCAAATCACTTACGTGGAAGGCTGGGACGCACCGCTTACGGGTGATCAAGCAAAAGAAATATTCGGCGAGGAAAAAGCCTAGAGGTAGTGAGTGCAAGCCTCATCCATGGCCAGCAATGCTATGCTCCAGGCTTCCCTGATCAATGCGGGTGTTGAGGTTCGCGAGTTTCGGCCTCGCTACTACATTCACATCCCGCACCAAGTATAAGAACAGTCAAGTATAAGCGCCATTGGCTCAATTTAATCAGCCACTTACGATCTACCTCTCCGAAGCAATAATCTGCTTGCCATGTCTCCATCTCCTGTAGATAATATCACTGTGCATGCAGCCAGTTCGGAATGCACACACCTGCGGAGGTATCGGAGAAACATACGTTCGGCCACAGGTGAAAAGTCAGTGAAGTTATCAGTGATTCATGCCAGAGGGAGCCGACGAAAGGTGACCTACGCAGACAGCGATAAACTTACCGACGACAGCCAGAAGAGATCCGCGACAATAGGCTGTGCCTGAAGAGGTTCTCCTGATCACCATCAGGGGTCACTGAACGGGGCGTTGCGGGCGTTACATGGGATCGCCCGGATCTCACAGATCCATGTGACGTTGTTCAGTGCAGTGAGGGATGGCCCCATACGGATGTCGGATCGTTTGATCTTATCTAAGCATGGGTGGCTGGAGGGGAAAAGCCTTACCGGAGCCTTGATGCGAATAGCGTCTGCTCTGGTAAGGAGTTTTCCACCCTCCCCACCGGATGCCATATTAAAAAGACTATTAAAAACACTACTTTTATAGAAAAAAACGAATAAACCCGAAAAAATCGACGATAACCGAATACCTCTGCTTATCACTGAAAATCACTTTACCTCTCAAGCCTTGCTCTTAGCCAACAAGCGCACTAGACACCCAACACTAAGTCCTTACACCAAGTCATTTTAGCCTCTCTGCTCTCTGCCTAACTGACCTACTGACCAACCTGAAAGTAACCGTTCAACAGCCGCTAATCCTAACTACCAAGTCAGAACTGAAATTCGCGAACGCGCGCGCCGACGTCGGGGACACTTTGCCGGAGAAGAGTTCGCCAATGAGACGGGCCTGAACTGAAACCCCTAGGTTTTTTCGCGGATGCTGTGGGGAGTGCTGCCTATTCGAGAGACGAAATAGGCGCCTCCCTTATAGAACCAAGGGGGCGGATTTTCTGGTGCCCCACTGCAACAAGCGACACCCTTATACGTAGAAGCTGAGCGTCAGCTCTCTGGCTAGGGCTAGATCGAGCAGAGAAGCTTCCCTGGGCGAGTTCGCATCTGACACAATAGATGACATAGGGAAAATGAAACGGAGCGTATATCGACCATTACGCGCTTATAGTGAGGTGCTAACTTGCGCGATGTGTGCCTGCGCTAAAATCAACAAGCCGTTCCAGGTTTTCAATGATACCTAGGATATCGAAATAAAGTAGGTAACCCTCCCTCGACAAACTGCTGACATTGCTGCCTTCCATCTGACGTAGCCACCCTTTCAGCTCGTCAATTTGTTGCTCGACTGAAACGCCACTAATCCCCTCACCGGTCATGGGGTTAATCATCAGTGTCAAATTTCGTTGCTGCTGATTTAAGAGCTGACCTGCCAATTCATCCACCTGGCTAGATAGTTCCGCGAATAGCCCTTGTTGCTTGATTTCGTCAATGACCAAGAGAAACTCCGGTATACGCTTATCGTAGTAACCCGAAGCTCCGCCGTGCTTACGCATAGTCAAGGTCAACATCTGTCGATAAACGGTCACTCGGCCTTCCTCAAGGCTTTTGATACCCCTTTCAGCCCCTCCGGTAAGCTCTTTGAGCCTGATGCCGCCACCGAAAATTTTTAATTCTGAAAAGCCGCCCCAAAGGGCGATGACAACTCCAGCCAGAAGCGATAGGCCAAGCAATGAAACAAACGTGCCGACTTCTAGCTGTCCATTGACCAGCAACACTATCGCCAGCACTAGCCCAATTAAAAGTGCCACCAAGGCAGCCGTCTTACGTTTATGCTGGCTGAGCAGTTGAATGAGCCTCGCCCAATGGCTTTTTTCAATTTTCTGGCTCATGCCCACCTCGGTAAATTACGAATAGGTTGGTCATCTTGAGTGCCACCAGTATTGACAGAGATAGGCAACGAACACAAACCATGTCGATAACTAAATGTTCATATTAGCCACCAGCTTCCGCCTTTCCTGAAATCCAAATGGAAACAGCGTTGTTGAAGGCTGGCTGACAGACACTGCATGCAGAGCGTTTTACAGAGACCAGCAATGCTGATCATCCTGCCATCATCGGGATTAGTGGTTCTTCTTGCTGACGCCAAAACCTGTGGCTAAACACTTCGAAAAAGATGTTTAAAAGCACGTAGCATTGCACTGAAGGGGTTCACAACGTAGAGAGGAAAAAGCGCTCACGATGCAAATCTGAGCGCTTGAGGGCATTATTTATACCGGTGTCAACTTGCTTGCTTACTCATTTGCAGGTTAGCTTCATCCAACCACCCCTCCTCAGCAGCCTTACGGCAAGCTCGCTTCACCGATGGAGTGGAAATTCCAAAATGCTTGGCAGTCTTGGCTATCGACTGCTTGTTTTGTGATCGCCACAGCGCCACTGCTCGATCATCTATGACCTTCTCACGACCAAACTGTAAGCCGTCTTTCTTTGCCCGCGCGATACCGGCCATTTGCCGCGCCTTTATGTTGCTCCGTTCTAATTCGGCAATTGCGGCTAGCATCGTTAACATCGCCTTACCTATCGGGGTGCCCAACTCAAACCCCTCTCTAATTGAGATAACAGCCACTCCTTTCGCGTGCAGGGATTCGACGGTGTTTAAAACATCGATGGTATCGCGCCCTAACCTATCGATGGCATAAACAACCAAAGTGTCACCCTCGCGCACATAGTTCATTAAATTGCTAAAGCCCTCACGCTTCTCCGTTTTAACAACACCAGAGACAGCAGCATCTTCAAACCAACGATCAACTGAGTAGCGAGACTCTATTTCACTTTTTTGCGAACCAGTCTGTTGATCGTCAGTGCTCACTCTTAAATAACCGACAATAGCACCCATAAAAACTCCTTCGGCATATAGCTCACAACTTGGGTTAGCAGTATTATATATGGATCAAAGCTATTTTTACGTATAAGAGCCTGGCAGTCATGCACTTTTCAAACTGGATCTTAAAGTGAACCTTTTGATACAACCACTATAAGACAGCGTGACTTTTTAAATAATTATATTTTATACGTGACAAGTCACGCTCAACTAAAGAGCATGCACGCATATAAATTAAAGCGCTCTTAAGAGACAAAAAAATGCCGACCCGATAAGGGCCGGCAATTAATAAGCAGAGATGAATTGTAACATGGAAAAAGCAATAAAGTGCGCTTCACGCACCGTCAAAACACCGGTAAAAAAAGTAAGTAACCCATTATTTACTAGCTCTTCAAATGCAGATCGAGTAAGACGCTGGCACCTTCTATATGCCATCGGCCAGCATTTTGGTCAATTCAGGATGACTGCCGATAGCCTTGTCATCAAACGTTGGAAGGATCAGCCGCTCCGGCAAGAGTTAAATGGCCGCAGCATTTCCCTGGAGTTGCGGTTCTATTGCATGGTTCTTCGCGAAAGAATAGATCAACGAGATGGCTGGACACTGGGTTTTCTAACCGTCAACTTCTCTCAAGCGCTCACCCAGAGGCTCGCTAATAACAACACGCGCTCGCCCGCAGGTGTATACGCCAATTGCATCAACCGAAGGTTCCGCAAACTCAATGTCAGAGCGGAATGGTTCGGGGTGCTTGAAGATTACAAAGGCAACCTGCACAGCCACGGCTTAATTGGGTTTCATAAAGATGATGAGGCCAAAATAAAGCAGTGCCTCAAAGTAGACACCGATATGGATTCAGGTATTCGGTTGCAGACTTCTTACAGGCTGCCTCGTAAAAAGCGATCTTCTTTAAGCAGTCACACAGCGGCTACAACGAAATCAGCTAGATGCAATATTGACGTCTGTGCTGCGGATTATATATCAAAGGCTCTGGAGAAGATTAGCAGCTATATGAAAGCAGGCAAATGCCGCGTTTATGTGCCTAACGAGCTGCGTTCAGCAGCAAAGTCACGCTATGAAGAAATGCGCAGTAAACAAAACCGTTTTCGAAGTGCAACTTTCGACACCACGACATTGAACTGCCATCAGGCGTTGACCTACATGTTGAAGGGTTGGGTGCCAGAGACGATAGACCCTGACCAGGCTCGCCTTGATGAGCAGCGCATCATAGACATAGATAACGCCTTAGCATGGGAGCATTTCCGCAACAGCGAACCCTCGTATGATTGGCAGTATGAGGAAAATGATCCATCAGTTGATGCCTCCTACTTTGACGCCGAGCAAGAAATAGCGGAAGGACTGTCAGAGGGTGAATATGACCGTGTGGTCGAAGAGGCAGAACGCTTTATAGATCAAAGTGCCCCTACTGGGGAAATGACAGAAGGCGAATACGACTGGCTGATGTCGGAAATTGCTGTGATCGCTAAGGAGCAAGAGAAAGCACGCTCATTATCGGAAGGCCAATACGAAGCGCTAATGCAGGAAATCAGCAGTGATATTGAGCAATACCGCCAGGAAGAGCTTTTATGGCAGGCTCCAACTGACCCGGCTGTATCGGATACTGAGCTTGACGCCTTTATGAAACAGCAGGCGCTTAATGTTGCTGAAAAACGCTCGATAACGCCAGGGCAAAATAGCTCTCTAACGCTCACCTTAACGACAGACACGGAAATGGCGCTATACGCTATGTCGGCGGGCAACAACCCACCAAGTCAGTCATGTATAGCACGGCAAATTAACACCGCTTACGGTGCTCGCCACCCTCCTCTAACAGCACCCCTAAACACCCCCTATAACGCTCAAATTGCGCGCTTAAGACGTCTTAGCGCTTGGGATATATCATTATGTAGAAAGACGAAAAAAACGCCCCTGGAGCTTCCTAGAGGCGTCATGAAACTCTGCCGACGTTATCAAATGAGTAGCCTGATAACTGAATGGCCACCGCCGATGGCAACTACATGCAGGTCATAGCAGCCAAGTATCAGCGGTTATCATTGTAAGCCTCTGATGAATCGTATTGGATGGTTTTGATCATTCGGCTCTTTTCTATGCGCATAAAATTCAGGCAGACGTAGGGCGCTAGTCCATTTACCAAGGCAAATTGAAAATCCCTGACCACATATACAGGGAGATGAACGAACGCTCTCCAGCCTTCTTGCCGATAGTTACGATTAAGATAGCCTATCGAAAACACGTCGTTAATGACCGGAACCAGCCTTTTGTCCGTTGTTTCAAACTGCGAAAGCCCGCTCATAGCGGGCTTGATAACATTACCTTAACTTTTTAACGTCTATGTCTGAGGTAAGGCTTTATTTCAGGCAGCTTAACTTTAACTGATGGGTTATTAGCCTCAAAATCCGTTTTTATTTTGACAAAGACGTCCATCAATTCATCACTCGCTAAGTGAGTGGTTGGATCATCAGGTGACTGAGTTTTCATTTTTGAAAACTTTTTCCGCATATCATCAATTAGATCGGCATCCTTAGAGGTTGTAGTCCCTTGTTTGATATTGGCTGAAAGCTCCTCGATGGCCTCTGCTAGACGTCTTGTATTTCGATCCAGATCGACATGGTTTACGGCAGGCTTTTCTCTATCTGTGCTTTGCGATCTACTCTCGCCCAGCTCAGATGCTAACCTTGAATACTTTTCGCCAGCCTTGATGATAAACGGGATTAAACCCACCGCTATCGCAAGTATGAGTAAAGCTGGTGAGATCATTAGCCAATTCTGAAGAGTCATGATTTATCACCTTCGATATCTTCTGGGGAAGCTAGAAGCTTCTTGACATCGGTAATTATAGTATCTACCCGCACTTTGAAGTAGCCACCAATCAAAATGGTAATTGTGCCAAAAAGAAGCCCTAGCACTGCAGAGGAGGTGGTCATAGCGCTAGTTTTGGGAGCAAGAAGACCTCCAACAAAGCTTACCGCGAAAATTGTAGCCCCTATTCTATCGAGGCCATCAAGAAATGCTCTGACCAATAGCCACATACGCTCGGATTGCCGGTGTATTTCTTTTGACCTGTCAGACATTTTATTTGGCCTTTTTGTAATAACTTAGCCAAGACTGCCACAGAAACCTGATTGGGCCAATATCTTGAACTGGGCTGAAAGAGCATAGCCCCTACATAAGCCTCTATTAAAACACCGCCCAAGAGCCTTGCTACGATACGTAAAAACTCAGCGCTTAGCTCTGGCGTATTCCGGCAATTGCAGTTGCATAGGGTGCAAGCTCCTGTCAATGACGTGAATTGTAGGCAGTCTTATTCCGAACGTTGGCACTACCTTTACTGCGCTATCATCACGATCGAAGTAGCCGCAACTCTTCGTTTCACCGTCAAGGCGCTTGATATGCTAATTTAACTTCGTCTTTGATCAGCTCTCTCCCGTCACACAGATGGTGTTGTTGCTATGCTTGGTCATGTTCAGGTAATTACGTCCGGCTTCATCACGCAGATAGTCCCAGCGGTTGTTCGTGCCATATCTATCTTCATGGTCGATCACCAGAGGTGGCTCTTCTCCTGACATCTTCTTCCATGAAGACTCGTTATTTAAGCATATACTGTTTGTTAAGAGAGACACTTCGGCATATATTGCCAGCGAATATAGTCTTGACGATGCCTTCTCTTTTTCCAGCTTATGAGAATTTCATTTCTGCCAGCAATAGCCTTTGATGGCGTCCTTTGGTATCCAGTCAGAACCACAATAGTCCAGGCGCTCAGAAATACGCTTAACAGGCATAAGCGGCCTTGCTTTGGCTTTTCTTTTAATATAACCCAGCGGCTATCTTGGCCATATCGATACGGTCTCAGAGGTTTATCGAAAGGGAGTTGTCAAAGTAGATGCGCCCCTGACTAAATTCATAAACAACTGTCCGGTCAGCGGCAGCGTCATACGACTCTTGCCAATCAATTCAACCGCTTTCTTTTTCTGATCGTCATTGAAGTAGCGAGCCGGAGCGGGCCCATCAAGAGAATCACTGGAACTCTAGTTCGGCTACTTCGCGGTTAAGAAATCCAACACACGCTCTGATCTGCACATGGGTAAATCCGTCAACTTCGACCTAGGCTTAACGGATTTCATAAGGATCACGCCTAATTTTTCAACTAAGCCATAGAAAAATAATAATCTTATGCATCGCTGATGGATCAAGCCAGTCTTTCAAATAGATTGACCCAGTTCGACAAGCATTTTTCATCAATATGTTTGTCTGGATTAGCTAGCAACTTTGTTTTTACGCCAAGCGCAAGCTGAACTTTCCAGTCATGGCGAAGCTCAACACCTTCTGTTTTCGCCCAATTCTTAATTTGAGGAACTATCGGCTTTCCAGTTTCATAAACATCTTCGAAATCCCGTTCTGCCCGCCGTTCGATGCGATCCATAACCTGGACTATAAGCTCTGCTGGCAGCAAATCTTCAATTTCGGTATTTGTAATACCGTCTATAAATTCGTCAGTTGATAGCACCCGATCCTCTGAACCCTGATACAACCCCTCCACTAGCGACTTCACAGCTTGTTTTCCGGCTGTATCACCATCCAATAGGACGAACGGCAAAGTATCGTCGCGCCCCATTAAAATTCCAGCAATTATCTTCGCAGTCTTGGCGCCTCCTGAAGGCGGGAAGACCAATTCACCAACTGGCTGAATTTTTCCTTTTGATATCAAGATCGTCTTAATTGCAGACAGGTAATGCTGATCAGATGGACCCTCGACGATGACGGGAGAGCATCCCAACAAAAGACTTTCAGCGACTGTAAGATTCAAAGCTGAATGGACTGCATAGCTTGCACCTGCTCCACGATCATTTTTTTTGCCTTGCCCTGCAGCGAGGTTGCTTGATGCAACAGTTGCCCCGTCATCGTCAAGATGAACCTTTCGCACGCGATCCAGACGGTTTGCATCTATCATGAAAGGGGAATGTGTTGTGAAGAAGATTTGGTGCGTTTCAGACAAACTATCGAAGAAAGCTGACAGATCGCGTTGAGCGAGCGGGTGAAGAGAATGGCCCGGTTCATCAAGTAGCACAATGGCATTTTCATGAGTGTCTTCGCTTTCGTATTTAAAAACGAGAAAGAAGCTCAGGAACCATTGAAGACCTGTGCTGCGGTGCTCAAGTTCAATCTCATCGGGACGCCTGTCGTCAGAAACCCAAATCCTGAAATAGTATCCATCAGCGTGAAGTCGAAATTTGTAGTCGCCTTGCTTCCACCAATCTTTGAAGCTTCTGGTTAGCGTTGAGGATGCTGACTGCAATAAGGCGGCTCGTGTTCTGAGCTGCTCATCATCAATTTGGATTTGCGCTTCGGTTTTTTCACTAACTGATACGGCCCTACCCTGCGGATTGACCCGCTCAGTTACGACAGTTGCGCGCCCAAGCTCCAAGACCTCCTCAGGACCTAGATCTACAAGCTTAAAGAGAACTTTGAGTGTCCGAGCTTTGGCCGCTTCTTTGTCACCCAATTCATCCCGCCCCAGGTTATCAACAACATGTGGCAGATAAATTTGAGCGTCCAGATTTCCGTAATTGGAGTAGTAAACGAATTTTGGAAGCCACCGACTCAACGTCTCATGCAGGCTCGGCCCAAGATCCTTCTCAGCATCACTTTCCTCTTCATTATCTTGAGCCTCTGGGCAATCTAGCTGCTCATATACATTATTTAGGTTTACCCCAGGTTCTTCTGAAAACCGCCACAGATAGCGGCTGGCGAAGTCTTTAACAACCTCAACTGTTTCTGTTTTATTGCGGTCAATTCCGAATTTTGCAGCCAAATCTCGTTCAGCATCATCAAGTTCGAAAATGCATCTTATGAAATCGTGGCGCTCTGGTTCCTTACGCATTTCAGCAAACCGCGAACGCGGCATATCGTCCAACGGACTAATTTCCCCGCCTCCCGAAGGATTAAGCTTCCAAAGCGGTAACAGGAGATTCGTCTTGCCAGATTCATTCTCGCCTATTAAGGCGGTAACGTCCGATGCATCTATCCAGCCACTGTCAGTGACAGAGCGAAAATTAGTAACGCGAAACCGCTTTAATTTCATATATCGACCTCAAGTCCAATTTACTTTTTAATTATTTTTCCTGTCGTGTTATCCATCCGATACTGGGCGATTGTCCCGTCTACAATCCGCCTCACCACTTCTCTAGCCGCATCAAGCTCCACATCAAACCATTCTCGGGGCCGGTAGGTGCTGCCATCGCGGCTGTGCAACAAGACATTCACTCGCTGCTGATGAAGCATGGCATGCACTAAACGCTCAAACCTTCTCGGATCGAGGTTGTAGCACTCAAAAGAAGCGACAATCTGCACTGGCGCTTCCAAATACGTCTGTTGCCTTTCCGCTCCGGCAAGGCGCTTCTCCAACGCTTTTTCTGAGTAGCCAATCTTGTGGAGGTTACGGATGCCCGCTAGTGCTGGATCTTTACTCAGCGAGCGTAAAATGTAGATGACGCCAGTCCGCTTATCATGATGGGTAATGCCTTGCATCGAGTCGAATGTGCTATCGGGACGCAAGATACGACGCCCTGTTGTGTCCTTATAAAGCGCTCTGGCAAGCGAACGAAGTAGCAGGTTGGATTCGGTGCCGTTATCAAAGATCACTCGCAGACGGGGATTGTAGCGGCCATTCTCCCCCTCATTAGCCCCCACTTCATCCACCAAACACATCATGCCGTTAACAACGAAGAAGTCGCCCTTCTCGATTTGCGATTCACGCTGAAAACGGATGGCCTCGGCATCACCTTCGGTGAGTTCGTCACGAACTTGGTCAAATAAGCCTGAGAACTGATAGAAATCAGAGCAATGCGTTCGTTGTGCGATCTCATCAGGCGAGTCTCGCTCGCTGCGTTCGGGAATATGAGTCATATCAAAGATTGACTCGACGCCCTCGTCACCGCTGCTCAACAGCCCTAGAGCATCACTGTTCCAAATGTCATCAAGCGAAGTAACGCTCTCAGGAGACAGGGACTCATCCGTCGTTGCAGGTTTAGTCGCCTCGGCCTCAACTAGCCCACCTTCCTCATATTGCAAGGCTTCAGCATCACGTTGTGCCGTCTCCCCCATATCCTTCTTAGCGCTATCTAAAAGCCCGAGCGAATCAACCTCTGCCAAAGCCCTAACATGTTCGGGATCGCGCCTTAGCGCTGCTAAATGAACCGCTAACGTAGCTTCGGACAAGTCATCAGCAGCTTGGTCCGGCTCACGCTCATTCTGTGTAACAAAGGACTCGACCGCCTTCAGTGTTGCCACCAAACGCTGGTCAGCAGAAGGCACAGAGGAAGAGATAGCTGAAACATCCAACAACCCCAACTCATCACTATCTGAAAAAATGTCATCTAGCGTTCGACGTTTTAACGGCTCCCGACGGGTTCTGATCATGCCGACGCCCCGCGCATCCTCTCTCGCTTCTTCTTTTGGATATAGGCCAGTGCTTCTGCGTAACGAACCTCCATGTGGTCATCGCTGTGAATCGAAGGCGGCTGCCCTTTCTCTTGAGTAAAAGCAACAATCTTCGGCCACAAAACAACAGCTTCCTCCTCGGACATCTGCGTCCGATTCCCGACCACCGTATCCTGAATGACTTTCAGCACAGGTGCGGTTAACGCTTTGGACAGGATCTCGTAGGCACCCTGGAAGGGGTTGATTTGATTAATCAGGTCGACATTAAGATGTTCGATATTGACGAATTTTTCGCCGATCTTGATGAACTGACGGCTACCCTTAACTTGGTCATTTCCAGCGTTATCCGCAAATTCTCGGCCATCTGGTGCCTGATCAGGATCTACCGGCTGACCATCACTATCAGTCTTATAAACTTGATTTGGCTCGTGGATTTCAGCCCCGTCCGGTAGATCTTCTTCACTAAACAAGCCGCCTGATGAACGAGCACCAATGGTGGTCAGGACAGTCTCGCGCAATAACTCCTGCTCGCCCTCATCTAAATCAGGGTGCATCCGCTCGATGATCTTCGGTAGCTCAACCTGATTGATAACTTCTGGCTCGGCGTCTTCTTTAACGGCTGTAGCGGCTACTTCCGGCTTTTGTAGCAAAGCCGCAATGATGTCTTCCTGGCCTCCAGACTCCAAAATTCCCATTACCCTGTCGGATACTGGCTTCTGGGTGTCATCAATGATGACTGTATTTGGAGCGACCTCTTCATTTGGCCTCATGCGTGAACGTGGCTTGAAGGACACGCTAGGAGCCAGCACCTGCTCCATTAAGAGCGACACCGTTATAGCCTTGAGCAAATTATTGACGCTGACTTTTACATCCTTGTCGTCAGCATTCGGCTCGGCGATCAGGTTGGTAAATTGGGCGTGAGTTTTACCTTCACTATCACGAGTAGCCCGTCCAATGATCTGGACGATTTCAGTCATTGAATTACGGTAGCCGATGGTCAACACATGCTCGCAATAAGGCCAGTCAAAACCTTCTTTAGCCATTCCCAGGGCGATGATCACATCAACATCTTCAGGACGCTCAACATTGCGGAGATATTCTTGGACATCTCGACGGACAGGCGTATCAGTCACTAGGTCAGCGACCTTTAATACTTTGCCGCTAGGGTGTCGCACCGTCACGATACCCGTCTGACTGTCCTGCACTTCTACTTCACCCAGGGCATCCAGAATGTGGTCGACCTCGCCATACTTGTCTTTGGTGCTTTCCATGCTATTAACATTGGGAATATGAACGATGGTCTTTTTGTTAGGATCAAGCACCTCCCGAATGGCATCCAGATAGCCACCTTGATAGAAGTGGTAGCCAATACCTAGCGATTTGAGGTAACGGTAGCCGTTTAGCTGCTCGTAATAGGTGTAGGTCACCTTATCGAACGCGGCTTCATCATCAGGAAGCAAAATGGGAGCAGCATCACCACGGAAATAGCTGCCTGTCATGGCGACAATATGCGCATCGGAGCCGCGCATGAGGTCATCAATCAAGCCCCCCAGCCGGTTCCCTTCATCGACGGAAACATGGTGGAATTCATCAATGGCGACCAGACAGCCATCAAAATCAGAGGCTTTCAGCTTGGCAAACGCATACCGCAAAGTAGCGTGAGTGCAGACCAGGGTGCGGGCGTTAGGGTCATCCAGGAAGCGACAGAAGGTATCCACCTTGCCGCTATCACTGCCCGCTCGGCATAGATCGTAGCGATCATCGACATGCCAGTCAGCATCAAAGCCGTGGAACGTCAGGTCGGTGTTCTTAAAAGATGCGCCAATCGACATCTCTGGCACGGCAACAATGGCCTTGCGCAACCCTAGATGATGCAACTTGTATAACGCCAGAAACATCAAGGCACGGGATTTACCGGAGGCAGGCGGCGCTTTCAGTAGCAGATATTGGCTATCGCGCTTTTCATAGGCTCTCGCCTGCATTTCGCGCATACCCAGGGCATTGCTGGTAGCACTCTTTCCATTGCGGGCGTATTCAACCTTGATCAGCTCAGCCATACCTTATCCCTCCGTGGTAGTGGTTTTACTTGTTTTCTTGGTAGTTCCGGCCTTGGCGACCTTTTCCGCCTCAATCAGTTTTTCATAGCGGACCAGCAAGTATTCCTGGCGTTCAGCCGCATCACGGAAGGGACGATCCCTATACAGCTTTTCAACAGCCCGATCGAGTGCCTGATGCGCTTCTAAAAGATTTTCGGGCATTTTGTCAGGGTCGTAGAGATGTGCAATTGTTTTATCAGGATGGGCAGCTCGTGCTAGAACGACAGCTCGTCCGAGCTTTTCTATTTCTTTTTGCTGAGACTGAGAGGCCTCTGGCCATGGAAAATTGTTATATACGAGCGACGCAGAATAACGATAGTCACTCTTAAGACGCCCACCAACTAAGCGAAGCCACTCAGAGTGCATCAGGGACGATAAAATTGAAAAGTCGTATACCTTGCCGTTTGGAATAGTAAATACAAGGTCAGTAGCAATAATTGAGTGGTGAAAAATCCCCACTGGCGCGTAATGTCTACGTGCTGAAGAAACCTTTGGAATGAGAATATAATCCCCTTCCTTCGGCTGAGCCACTTGCAAAAACAGATGAGGTCTTTCAGCACCTTTCAAGGCTGCTGAATGTCCAGCTTTGATTCGAATATTTCGAACTGCATCAATTCTTTTTTTTATAATTGGGATTGATTTTATTTCTTCTGGGGCATCGACTAGCCATAAACACCATCGTTGACTCCCCCGAAAAAACTCCTGAGACCCTATTAATGGTCGTATCCATGTTGATAGAGAAGGCTCGCTATTGACCATCTCCTCTTTTTCAAGTTTAGATAAAATAAAATTGCCACCATCAGTTGGCTGGCTTCCCCGAATCATTTTAATTGCGCCGGATATTGGTTGAGTTCTGCTTGAAATAATAGTGTTCCCACCCTCAGTAAGATAAGGACTGATATTATCAACCTTACGCAGCCTCCATTCTCCTTCTAACAATTGATAAAGGCTTTTATTTTTTCTTGCTCCCAACCTACTGAGTCCAATTATAGCCACATGAACCCCTGCGTTAACTTGCGCACTGTTGCGCCACGGAAAGGTCTGATAGGCAAAGGAAATCTCGATGTTTGATTGGATAACCTTCGGCCAAAGCGTAGCTACTTGCTGTCCTTGGAAAAGAGAATTTGTTGTAACAAATGCTGCCTCACCACCATTACATATATATCGTGCCGCTAGCCAAACCCAGCAAGCTACATAGTCAAGATATCCAATTGAGCTGAAGCTTTTAAAGATGTTTTTCATATCTTTTGTTTGCTCTTCCGACCTTCCGGTAGTGCCATGAAAGGGTGGATTGCCACATACATAGATGTCGGTCTCACTATCCTGCTTACACACATCAGCCCATTCAACTGTCAGACTGTTTGCATGAACTAAATTGGCTGAATCTTTTAGCGGTAGAAGAGGCTCTACATGACCAAATTCTTTCGCAAATAGTGAATTCATTTGATGCTCAGAAAGCCACAGAGATAGCTGTGCTATCTCATGGGCAAAGTCGTCAATTTCAATACCGTAGAACTGACTTAGCCGAATTCCACTCATAAATATTTCTTGTTGGCCAGACAACTCCTGAAGTGCTCGGAATATAGCCATCTCCAAACGTCTTAACTCTTTGTAGGCAATGATCAGAAAATTGCCCGACCCCATCGCCGGGTCAAACACCTTGATACGTGCCAGTCGCTCCAACAAGGCTTCCAACTTCTTACGGTTGCCCTTCGCCTTCTGCAGCTCTGCGTAGAGCTTGTCGAGGAACAGAGGGCGGATCACCTTCATGATATTCGGCACAGAGGTATAGTGCTGGCCTAGCGAATCGCGACTTTCTTCATCTACCACCGCCTGGAACATCGAACCGAAAATATCAGGATTTACTGCTTCCCAAGCGAGTTGACCACACTCGATCATCATCCGACGGCCTTTGCCGCGAATTTCTGGCACGGGAAGGTCATCGCGGAAAAGACCGCCGTTGACGTAGGGGAACTGCGTGACGTGGGCAGGCAGGTCAGCCGGACGCTCTTCCTCGGGCTGATTCATAATACGGAAAAGCTGGACAAGCAGATCCGACAACCCCTCACCGCTCTCGCCGCTGGCTTCCGTAACCACCTTGGTGAAGGCGTTCTTGGGAAAGATCCCCGTATCCTCGGCGAAGTAGCAGAACAGCAGGCGTGTCAGGAAGACATTAAGTCCGTGCAGCTGCTCCGGCGTGTTGAACTCGTTGATCTCCTTCAGACGGTCGAACAGCCGCCCCATCTTGGCCGCCGCCTTCAGGTCTGCCGAGGCTTCAGTGAAGTGTTTGGTGCGTTCTAACCCCGCCATAGGCGCAAAGAATAGGTATTGCGTGGCCAAATCGCTAAACGGCACTTCCAGACGCTCACTGGACTTGGTATCCAACGCTGTCAGCTCGTGAAAGTCTGTAATAACCAGAAAGCGGCATTTGTGTCGGGCTGGCTCATCTTCATCTGCCAACACTTGCAGCGCTTCATGGACACTCTCGCCCTGCTGCACCGGCATGAAGTAAAGCCAGTTTTTTAACGCAACATGGCCCTCGCCCATTCGGCTGGCGACGTTTCGCTGCCCGCCATTACGAACTTGCGTGATGGTTGCCTTTGGAAAGCCGTAAGCGTCAAGGAATGCATAAATAAACTCACTTTTGTCGGCATCTGGCTTCGTTGCCGCTTTCAGCGTATCCATACAATAAGTCTGATCAAAAGCCATGCGCCCACATCTCCCCTACTGCTAGCTCTCACTGAGCTTTAGTGCATTTTTATTAGAGTCTACTTAGGCAACCACTGCGTGTCACTTACAAGCAAGTCTATTGGACAGGGTCTCTTGCAGAGACTAGGCACTATATGGCTACAAAGCATTGACTACTAGCATGTTAATGAATAATTGCAAAACAACCTCAAGCAACTGATTTTATTTAAATTTATTTCTAGACGAGCCTTAAGAAAATCAAACACGATGTTTTTGACACGCACAAAAAAACCAGCCCGTTTGGACTGGTTTCTTGGCTAGATTTCAAAATCAGAGGGTGTTGTGAACCGGTGATTTTGGATTCTATATGGATTCACGACCTGAATTTGAGTGATTTTCCTGACTCTCTACTTCTCGTAAGTCCTTGATTTAACTGGTCGGAGTGACAGGATTCGAACCTGCGACCTTTGCAACCCCATTGCAACGCGCTACCAAGCTGCGCCACACTCCGGTGTCTTAATTAGCAACGACTGTTAACCAACATCGTTTGCTTCAAGACGGTGCGTATACTAGCGTTTTATTAACCAAATGAAAAGCTCTTTTTGCGCTTTCTTTTCAATTGGTTGCCGCTTGCGCTCAATCGATGCTTTTCAGTAACGATGCCATTGCATCATATACCTTGGGCGTGGTGACAAGCAGTTGCTTTGGGTACAAGTCAGCTGGCACGCCGTCTGGCACGTCTGTTAAGTGGCCTACTTTTGCGCCTGCTTCGCGGGCGATTACCCAGCCCGCAACAAAGTCCCACGGGGAAACACTTTCGTAATACGCATCTAAGCGCCCACAGGCAACGTCGCACAAATCAATCGCAGCGGCACCGTTACGGCGAACATCCTGGCAGTTCGTCAATACGGCTTCTAAACGAGGCAAGAGTTGTTTGCGGGCCTCTTTATCATAGGGAAAGCCGGTCGCTACCAGGGTACTTTCAAGCGTCTCCGCCTGGCTTGGTTTGATCGGCTGCTGATTGCAAAATGCTCCTAGCCCTTGCGCGGCACTAAAGGTATCACCTAGAAAAGGCGCATGAACAACACCAACTTTACCAATGCCATCTTCAATCCAGCCTATCGATACGGCCACATGGCGCAGGCCTTGAGCAAAGTTAACGGTACCATCGATGGGGTCCACCACCCACAGCTGCTTAGCGGGGGTTTGCAAGGCACGCTCGGGGCTTAACTCTTCGCTCAACCTTGCCTCACCAGGAAAATACTCTTCCAGGCGTTGGCTAATAAGCGTATCCACTGCCACATCCACATCAGTGACCAGCTCAATGCCGCCTTTCAAACGCTGGCTAAAGTCTTGCTGTTCACGGGCGCGACGAATCATGTCGCCCGCTTCTTCTGCAATACGCACTGCCAGCGCCAGCCGCGCTTCTAGGGTATAGGCCGTCATTAACGCTCCTTACTTGTTGCACGTTAGCTAATATCAACTCAGCATAAGCGGTGGCGTTTGGCATTACTATGACAGTAAGCAAATCCATTATTAACGAAGCGCATTTACCAACACATCGACAACAACGCGGGTAGCAGCTTCAATAAGCACCACATCGGCCCCAACCCGCTCCCACTCGTAGCCTGGGTATTGGGGCAGTTGGGATGCCAGTTGGCCATCAAAACGTTTGGCAATGCCTGGGGGCAGCGGCTTACCGCGTTCTACGTTGCGCTGTGAGCCGGGCGGTAAAGGCTGGGCACGCGGCGCATCGTATTGGCGTAGAAGGTGCAACAACTCACGCTCGTTGATACGGGGAAGATCTATACCACGCTCATCACGATGGCGACGCTCGTAGCGTCCTAAATCTTGCTCATTACGCTGGCGCTCAGAATGGTGACCGTTATTGTCTCTAGCACCATGTGCGGGTGCGTGAGCAGGCTGTGCAATAGCCGCTATCTGCCAAAATAGAGTGAAAACTAATAGGCAAGCGCTAAGGGGGATCGATCTCATCATTGGCTCCTTCTGGTCAGGAGCGTTAAGTGTAGAGAGCAAATGCGCAGGCAGTGTGAAGGTTTAGAAAGAGCTAGCGAAAAACAAAGTGAGCTAAGGGGCTACCACCCGCTCAACGCGCCCCTGCTGAGTGATTTGGGCTTGAACGCTCTGGCGTTGGGTATCAATCAGCAGCGCGGTATTTTCTCCTTCGAATATGCCACCAAACGCTGCGGCCACAGCCGCTTGATTGGGCTGGCCATCCCCACCAATGGCGCAAGCACCAAACGCAAACGGTACCAAGGTATCGTCAAGGTGGTCACTTGCTAAGACCTGGGTCTTAAACGAGCCGAGCTCCCGCTGACAAGCGCCAAACGCGGAGTGGTCAAGGTAGGTTAAGTAGGCGGGAAGGCCTAGGCCTGACAAAATAGAAACAATTGCAATAACTGTAAGAAGTTCGATGAGAGTAAAACCACTCACTTTTCGGTTATTATACATACATAGCACCAAAAATTAAGCTGCCCCTAAGGCAGCTTAATTTAAATAAACTATTGGAAGATCAAGTAGCTGGTGCATCAGCCGTGTCAGTACTGATTTTTCCCTGTGAAGTTACATATACACTCGGGGCGCGGCCAGTTTCTATTGCCAGATTCGCAGAATCAGGAGCGGCGGTGCCTAAAAAATATGTTGCCAAAGAAGTGAGCTGAGGATCCGTAGGCTCACAAGCTTGGAAATCGTAGTTATCCGGGTTATTAGGATCATTTGGATCTACATTTGAAGCAACAACCAACGAACGGAACGAATTCAATTCCGCAACACAAGCATTCGCCTCCGCCCTATCCAGATAATTCCCATACTGCGGCACGCCGACAGCGGCCAAAATACCGATGATCGCGACAACGATCAGCAGCTCAATCAGGGTGAAACCGCGTTGCTTAAAGCGGCGCGGGTAGTGCGGTTGGGTAGTTTGCATCATAAGAATCCCTTGCAGTTGTTAATCATTTTTAGTTGGTGAGCAGCAACATTAGCTAATAGAAACTCGGCTAACATTATCCGACCCTTTTCAACTTGGCAATTAGCGATTTCATGCTGTTATTGCCCGCTATTCAGCCTTTTGAGCGAGTTAAGACTGCACTTTATCATGACGAGCACAAGTACCGTGCATAGGCCAAATATGGTACAAGGTGGCTTACATTCGCCATCCTGTCGAGACCACCATGAGCCACCCTGCCCCAGAGTCTACGCTAAGTCATGCGACCTCACATGGTGGTCTACGCGGTATTGCTAAACGACTTGTGAACCACGGTTCGCTTACCGATGCGCAGGCAGCCGTTGCTGAACAAACGGCGGCAGAACTCGAAATATCGCTACTTCAGCATGTCGTGGACAGCGGCTTGGTAGAAACCCATGCTGCTGCGCTGGCCGCCGCCTGGGAGTACGGTTTACCGGTTGTGGATCTTGATGCTATTCGTATTAATGCCCTGCCACCCGCCAACGACTATCCCGTTAAAATTTTAGAACGATTAGACATTCTGCCCCTGGCACGCCACGGGCATCGTCTTACCGTTGCGGTGCCCTACCCCGCAACGCTTACCCAGCTTGATGAGCTGCAGTTTGCTACCGGGCTAAGTGTTGATGGCGTACTGGCACCCGCTGACCAGCTAAAGAGCACTCTGACGCAGTACCTAGCGCAAAATGAACGCAGCATGCTGGATGAGCTGGAAAACGTTGACGACGCCGTCAGCGCACTCAATATCGTTCAGCTTGGCGAAGATGAGGCGACATTTGATAAGGCAATAAAAGATAGCGAAGACGCCCCGGTGGTTAAATTCGTTAACAAAATATTGCTTGATGCCATCAGCCGTGGCGCGTCCGATATTCACTTTGAGCCTTATGAAACCCAGTACCGGGTGCGCTTTCGTATCGATGGCATGCTAATTGAAATTGCGCGCCCGCCTTTCGCGCTGCGACACCGTATTGCAGCCCGTTTAAAAATCATGTCACGACTAGATATTTCTGAACGCCGCCTGCCTCAGGATGGCGCGATTAAGCTACAGCTTTCCCGTACCCGCTCAATTGATTTCCGGGTGAACTCACTGCCCACCGTGTTTGGTGAGAAAATAGTATTGCGCCTGCTAGACCCAGCCTCTGCGCAGTTGGGCATCGAACAGCTAGGCTTTAGCCCTGAACAGCAGGCCGCCTATGAGCACGCCCTAAAGAAGCCACAAGGGATGATTCTGGTGACGGGGCCTACCGGTAGCGGTAAAACCGTCACGCTTTACACAGGCATTAATATTCTCAACCAAATCGAGCGCAATATTTGTACCGCAGAAGACCCGGTCGAAATTAAAGTATCCGGCATTAACCAAGTGAACGTTCTTCCTAAAATCGGCCTAAACTTTGCCAGCGCGCTGCGTGCCTTTTTGCGTCAAGACCCGGATGTCGTGATGGTAGGCGAGATTCGTGACTTAGAAACCGCCGAAATTGCCGTGAAAGCAGCCCAAACAGGCCACTTGGTGCTATCTACCGTACACACTAACTCAGCGGCTGAAACACTAACCCGTTTAGCCAATATGGGCGTTGCGTCTTATAACATTGCCAGCTCGGTGAGTTTAATCATTGCCCAGCGCTTAGCACGTAAGCTATGCAACCTGTGTAAAAAGCCCGCCAATATGCCAGCGGAAGCACTGCGAAAAGCTGGTTTTAGCCAGCAGGATATTCGTAATGGCACTATTTACACGGCAGTTGGCTGCAAACAGTGTACTCAAGGTTATAAAGGGCGTATTGGCATTTACGAAGTAGTGCCAATTACCGATGCTATGCGCCAGTTGATCATGCGCGATGGCAACGCGCTGGATATTGACCAGCAAGCCCGCCGTGAAGGCTACCCCAGCCTGTATCAGCGCTGTTTAAGCCGCGTGTTGGATGGCAGCACTAGCCTGGAAGAAGTTAACCGCATTAGTAAGGAGTAACGCGCGACATGGCTAACGCTAAAGCACGCCGCATAAAGCCAGCGCCGCTGCATCGCTGGAAGTGGGAAGGCAAAGGGCCACAAGACCGAGCAATGCGCGGCGAGCTAATTGGGCGCACTAAACCCGATATTGTTGAACAGCTGGCTAAGCAGCGTATTGTCGCTACAAAGGTGCAAAAGCGCAGTAGCTTTAGCGGCCGAGGCAAAGTCACAAACGTCGACATTATGATTTTTGCCCGGCAAATGGCTACCATGGTGCGGGCTGGTATACCTATTCTTCAAGCGCTACAGGCCGTTTCGGAAAGCCTAAAAAAACCCGCCATGGTGGCACTCACCCAGCAAATTATGGAAGACGTTTCTTCAGGCGATAGCCTTTCCAGCGCCATGGCAAAACACCCCAAACAATTTGACCGCCTGTTTGTTAACCTAGTGGAAGCGGGGGAACAAGCAGGTGCGCTTGACCAGATGCTAGAGCGCATTGCCAGCTACAAAGAGAAAGTTGAATCGCTCAAAAATCGCGTTAAAAAAGCACTCTGGTACCCTACAGCAGTAATGACCATTGGCGTTGCGGTTACCATGCTGTTGCTTATCAAAGTCGTACCTGAATTTGAAAGCATGTTCCAAGGTTTTGGCGCGGAACTGCCTGCGCTTACGCAATTCACTGTTAACTTATCAGAGATAGCCCAGACATATTGGTTACACGCCTTAGGCGCGCTAATCGCCAGTTTTATACTCCTTAAAGCTGCTGTACGGCGATCATCCCGCGTTGCCTATCGGTTGGACAGTCTAATGCTTCACCTACCTATCCTTGGCGATATTTTGCATAAGTCGGCTGTCTCACGGTTTACCCGCACCTTAGCGACTACCTTTACATCAGGTGTTCCACTGATAGAGGGGCTTGAAACCGCCGCTGGGGCAGCGGATAACCGGGTTTACATTAAGGCCATTAATGAGGTGCGCCAAGATGTGACTACCGGGCAACAGCTACATTTTGCAATGCGTATGACCAACCGATTTCCCGCCCTGGCTGTACAAATGGTCAGCATTGGTGAAGAAGCGGGTTCGTTGGATGCGATGCTAAACCGTGTTGCCGATTACTACGAAGAAGAGGTTGATAACAAAGTCGATGCCCTGACCTCGTTAATGGAACCTATTATTATCGTAGTACTGGGTGCTCTGGTCGGTGGCGTGGTCGTTTCCATGTATTTGCCTATCTTCGAAATTGGCACCGCTCTATAAATCATCCCTCTACTGGCATTTTCACACATAGCAGGAGCACCATGGGCTTACCGCCGAGCGTTATTACTCTTTTTGCGTTACTGATTGGCCTCTGTTTTGGCAGTTTTCTTAATGTTGTCATCACCCGCTTGCCCGTGATGTTAATGCGTAGCTGGCGCAGTGAGGCACGCGCCTCTCTTGAGTTACCCGAAGAGTCGTCACCCCGCTTTAATCTTGCGACCCCTGGATCGATGTGCCCGCGTTGCGAACAGCCCATTGCCTGGCACGACAATCTTCCCTTGGTAGGCTGGTTAAAAAGAAGGGGCAAGTGCGCGCATTGCCAAACGACCATTAGCGCCCAATATCCGCTCGTTGAGCTAATGGGCGGACTGCTTGCCGTAGTTGTTGTTATGTTACATGGGGCTACGCTAAGCGCGGCGTTTATTTATGGCGCTTGTTTGACGCTACTTGCCTTGGCAGTCATTGATTTTCGCACCTATTTACTGCCTGATATATTGACCTTGCCACTGCTATGGGCTGGCTTGGTATACCAGCTACTTTTTCAGCCTCTGTTGCTATCAGGCGCTGTCATGGGCGCAATAGCGGGCTATCTTGTGCTGTGGAGCTTTTATTGGCTGTTTAAGCTAGTAACCGGTAAAGAAGGCATGGGCTATGGGGATTTCAAATTGCTCGCAGCACTTGGCGCTTGGTTAGGTTGGGGTATGTTACCGCTGTTGCTTATTTTATCGGCAGGCGTTGGCGCAATAGTTGGATTAGTAGCCCAGGCCCTCTCCCCACGCTTACGTGGACAACCTCTCCCCTTTGGCCCCTTTCTCGCCCTGGCGGGCTGGGTTTGCTTACTTGTCGGCAACGAGTTAATGGCACTGTATACGTCGTTGCTTTATTAACCCTCACGCCAATTTTGGTTCGTCCTTTTTGGGAGCTTGCATGATCATTGGGCTAACAGGTGGTATTGGCTCGGGGAAGTCTACCGTTGCTCGGGCGTTTGCAGAACTGGGTATTGGCTGGGTGGATGCCGATGATGTGGCAAGAGAAGTCGTTGCCCTTGGTGAACCTGCGCTAACAGCCATTGCCGAACACTTTGGCACCCACGTTTTGAATACCGATGGCACGCTAAACAGATCAGCACTGCGCACCATCATTTTTGAAGACCCTCAACAACGCCAGTGGTTAGAATCTGTCACCCATCCCAGGGTTCGTGAGCGTCTACTTTTGCATATTAACCGCCTAAAGCAGCACTCTCCTTACGTTCTACTTGTATCGCCACTGCTGTTTGAATCTGGACAAGATAAGCTTGTTGATCGCACGTTAGTCATCGATGTCCCCGAATCGCTCCAGTTGGAACGCACGCTTGCACGGGATGGCGTGAGTGAAAACCAGGTGCGTGCTATCCTCGCCGCCCAACTTCCACGCGAAGAGCGACTTGCTAAAGGCGATGATGTTATCGATAACAGTGGGAACCACGCTGATATGATGCGCCAAGTCGTTAAGCTGGATCAGCGTTATCGGGCAACATGTGATTAACAACTGTTCCATTCTTGCGTCAGCTTTTGGCACAGTAATAATAGTAGCTTTAAAATAGGAGTATTAAATGCCTATACCGGCAAACGATTCACCGCTTGAGGTTGCTTGCCCTCAATGCGGCAAAAAAATCATCTGGGGGCCAGAAAGCACCTATCGCCCTTTTTGTAGCAAGCGCTGCCAACTGCTTGATTTAGGTGCTTGGGCGGAAGAGTCGCATCGCATTGCAGGTGAATCTGCCATGGACGAAGCAGACTTGGATACTCTGCTTGCTCAAGCGGATAGAGATGCGCCACTTTCTTAAAGAATGACTTAGGTATTAAGTATCATCTTAGCGCTTAACTAACGTCCTAGGGCTTAAGGAACGTCTTAGGTAACAGCATAAGTGCTTTATTATTGATACCTTAACTTCCTTTAGCGGTGATCAGAAAGAGTGTTGCTGATAAAGTGGTGCTGATAGAGTGTCACTTTACTCGCATTAAGGCCCGCCCATGACTGATGCTCCGCTGTCTTTGTATCACCTACTCCATGAGCTTGATACACACTTTGACCAACTGGTGGCCACTATTGAGCAGGCCGCAGCGCTGTATGAAGCTCACCAACCGCCTACCTGGCGATTTCAGCATGCCTCTAGCAACTCTTTTTGGCTGCGTGAAGCACTGCTAGATATGTGGCATCAGCAAGGTCAAGATGGACGCGAAACACGTAATTATATAGCTGTTATTGCCGCTGATACTGCATTAATTGATGCGTGTCATCATATTAACCATGCAAAAGCGCGCATCAGCGATCTGCTTGCTCATATTAAACAAGCTCACCCAAATGCATTGAATGATGCCAAATCGCGCCTGCCCCATCGCCACCCACATATTAATGATGTACTGCGTAAAAGCGGTTTTGCAAGGCTCCATCTAAAGCAGTGCTGGCGGCAACTCCCTATTGCCCCTGCGCCTGTGTCCAGAGTTAGGCTGGCGTGGTATAGCAGCGGTCGCTCAATTAAAAGAATAAGCGTTCAGGAAGCAGAACAAAAGTTATTGCAACTTGATAGCGACGCACCCCATATTCGTATACAGCTACGCAAGCTCGCCAATCTTCCAAGTGCAGAAATATTGGCACAGGTACAACCTCAGGCACCATTAATGCGCGCTAATCTGTTTTTTGTGGAGCCCCTGGATGATGGACACACGCGACGAGCGCTTAATATTGCCATGCCGTTGATAGTGCCTGCCAATGAAGGGCGGTTGCCGCACCTCAAAGCACCTGCCGAAACGCCTCCAACAACGCGAACTAGAGCCAAGCGGCGTGACGAAAAATTAGAAGAAAACGTTTACTTACCAAGTCTAAGAGTCTTTCGCTATCGCTAGGTAGCCATATATCTACCTAGTGAGTTGCTACTGGTGTCTTATCAAGCTCCCATAGCTGATAGTCAACGAGGATCTGAATGACCTCACTGACATCTCGCTCAGATAAACCATACTCTTCAATCAGTGCTTTTAGACGTTGATTAAATAAGCGATCCTGCTCACTCGCGCGTGCAGCTTGATCGTCAGCTTCTAATGCTGCAATTGAGCGTACTGGCGGTCCTGTGGGAATATCGAAACCGCTATTGGGATCTTCTAACTGACGCAACGCCTGAGCGAAGGCATCATCCAACTCACGAAACTTACGAAGCTTTTCACGCTCATCGAGCTGTTTTTGAACCTTTTGATATTTCATTGATGTTTCATTTACACCTTACTTGAAATGGACGACAAGCCTGCTGGTTAGGCCCTTTCCAGAGAGCTATGGTCAAACGCATAAAATCTTCGGGTAAACGTGACGTTGCTCTCTTCTCTCCGAAAAAAACAGCCAATCAACTCTCTTAATCGATTCTCTCAACCAACTATCTCAACCAACTATCTCAACCAACTATCTCAATCGACTATCTCTCATAGTGGGCGAGCATCTTGCTAGCAAATCAAACAGCAACTCACAATCACCATTCTCTAATATCACCGGACAGTGGTCTTATAGGTGATACACATAGGAGGCACTGGTGCTTTCTAAAAACGATACACATACATCGCTAATTGCAGTGTAGGCTAGGCAAACCAGCACAAGTAGAGGCGATAAGCCACTTGATCACCCTGGACACTGTTTAGTGCCGTACGGCCTTCACTGCTAGAACATCCTAAAGCAGCTCTATCTTCACTCAATTTACCAAATATAGCGCAAATTGCTGTTTGGTGCGGAGATAAATCCTAAAGCCGCGGGCGGGTAAAAAAGTACGCCTGGACAATAGATGCTAGGCCAGCCACATCGCACATTATCTAACGAGACGTTATCGTGCAGCCAGGACCTAAAGTTCACTTACGAACAGCCTGTGTTAAACAATGCGAAAATTCCCTTAAGGCTGCCTCTCGTCAAAAAGCTACTCATCATAAGCAGACCTTCAAAAAATCGCCTATCAAAACACGGGGCATGGCCAAAGGATTAACACCGCTTTCACTATCCATCATTAGGGTGCTAAGCCGTCACACTAATCTGCAAAATATCGATAAAATTTTGTAGAAGTCTTATACAACAGCCATAACATCAATAAACGGATGAATAAGTACTCAATAGCAGCGATTCATCGTAAATACGATAGCAGTGAATACGACGGCTATAAATACTATGATATCGAAAATATTCGCAATGTGTCATTTTCATCAGTCAGTCCAGCACGGCTACTAGACTAACTATCCAAACTAAAACCGGCACTTCTAATTAGAAATGCCGGCCCCGATTACTCAGTCTTCCATACGCTCAAGCCAAGATTCAACGGCTTCATCACCATGCTCGTCTTTCCAGCTACGCAAGCCTTTATGGTTACCGCCACGAGTTTCAATGACTTCGCCAGTATGTGGATTTTTATAAATTTTCAAGCGGCGTTTACGACGTGTTGAAGCCACTGCTGTGCCTTTAGAGCCGCGTTGTTCCGCGTTAGGGTCAAGCAATGCGATAACATCAGCAGGACGCTTACCAAACTCATTCATTAGTGCTTCAAGCTTAGCTTTAAACTCAAGCTCGCCTTTCAGGCGCTGGTCGCTTTCCAAACGCTGCAAATCTTCTTGCAGTTGTTTTAACTGCTGTTCCTTTTGAATATACTCATTTAATAGCGACATACTAATTCCTTTTTAGAGTAGGTTTAGCTGTGTGAGTTATTCGATTGACCAACTCAACACGCACAAGTTCAGGATGCGCATATATTATTGCTGTAAATGAGCTAACTGACAATAGTCTAGTTGATTTTGGCTTAATTACTAATCGATTTTATAGCTTAGGCTTAGTCATTACTAAAAGGGCAAGCTTTACACTCAGCCAAAACAATTACTAATCTCTGTTTAAAATCATACATATTTATAAAAAACGCCGCCCATTAGGGCGGCGTTTTTATAGGCTATCGACTAATTTATTAGTCTTGACCCATTTGCTGCTTGATCAAATCACCGATGGTGGTTGGACCACCCACTTCCGGCTCTTGGTCACGCAGTTTCTTCAGGTTTTGGCGAGTATCGTCTTGCTCTTTCGCTTTAACCGACAGATTAATCTGGCGGCTCTTACGATCGACGCTAACAATACGAGCTTCAACGCTGTCGCCTTCATTCAGCACATTGCGTGCGTCTTCAATGCGATCAGCACTGATTTCAGACGCTTTGAGGATAGCGATAACATCAGTCGCCAGCTCGACATGTGCTTCTTTAGCGTCTACTTCGACAATACGACCAGTAACGATGCTTCCTTTGTCATTTACTGACAGGTATTCAGCAACCGGATCAGAATCCATTTGCTTAATACCTAAGGAGATACGCTCACGCTCAGGGTCGATTGAAAGAATAACGGCTTCAGCTTCGTCACCCTTCTTGAAGTTACGAACCGCTTCTTCACCGGTTTCTGTCCAAGAGATATCAGACAGATGAACCAGACCATCAATACCGCCTTCAAGGCCGATAAAGATACCAAAGTCAGTGATTGACTTAATGGTACCGGAAACACGGTCGCCCTTGTTGTATTCAGCGTTGAATGTTTCCCATGGGTTAGCAGTGCACTGCTTGATACCCAGAGAAATACGACGACGCTCTTCGTCGATATCAAGAACCATAACGTCAACATCGTCGCCCACTTGGACAACTTTAGACGGATGGATATTCTTGTTAGTCCAGTCCATTTCTGAAACGTGAACCAGACCTTCAACGCCCTCTTCCAGCTCAGCAAAGCAGCCGTAGTCAGTCAGGTTAGTGACGACTGCGTGTACTTTGGTGCCTTCCGGGTAACGGTCTTTGATGTTGACCCAAGGATCTTCACCCAGCTGCTTAAGACCTAGCGATACGCGGTTACGCTCACGGTCAAACTTCAGTACTTTGACGTTGATCTCGTCGCCAACAGCAACGATTTCAGACGGATGCTTGATACGCTTCCACGCCATGTCGGTGATGTGAAGCAGACCATCAACGCCGCCTAAATCAACAAAAGCACCGTAATCAGTCAGGTTCTTAACGATACCTTTGATTTGCTGACCTTCCTGCAAGGTCGCCAGCAGTGCTTCGCGCTCAGCGCTGTTTTCTGCTTCTAGCACGGCACGACGCGAAACAACAACGTTGTTGCGCTTCGGATCAAGCTTGATAACTTTAAAATCTAGCTCTTTGTTCTCTAGGTGCGCAGTGTCGCGAACAGGGCGAACATCTACCAAAGAACCCGGCAAGAAGGCACGGATAGAGTCGACGTCGACAGTGAAGCCGCCTTTGACCTTACCGTTGATCACGCCCTTGATAACTTCATCTTTCTCGAAGGCCGCTTCCAGAATCTTCCAAGCTTCTGCGCGCTTGGCTTTTTCACGGGACAGACGCGTTTCACCGAAGCCATCTTCTACAGCTTCTAGAGCAACGTGTACGTCATCACCGATAGCGATGGTCAGTTCACCATTCTCATCGCGGAATTGTGATGCAGGGATCTGACCTTCAGATTTCAGACCAGCGTTAACGGTAACCCAGTCACCGTCAATGTCGACAACTTGAGCCGCGACAATAGCGCCTGGCTCCATGTTGATGTCGTTAAGAGACTGTTCAAACAGTTCAGCAAAGCTTTCGCTCATGGTTTTCCTACGTGATCAACGTTGTTGAGGCATAACTGCCTTCTCCGCACCACCAGCAAGTACGGGCCTAATGTCATTCAGCTTTTGGAGGTGTTAGCGCTGGTTAGACCTGACCGGGCTCTCTGATATGGAGTAGTCGCCCTGCCACGTCGTGACACCTTTCCAAAAACGCCGCAAGGGGGAATCAAATGCCGTTTGCCATTCCACGCTGGATTAGCAATTCGGTCAGCTGATCTACCACTTCCGGTATGCTCAGGCGTGTGGTATCAAGCGTTATGGCATCATCTGCCGGCTTGAGAGGAGCCACACTGCGCTGCGTATCGCGTGCATCGCGTGCCTGAATCTCCTTTAAAAGACTCGATAGACTAGCACCCACCCCTGCTTCCTGCAACTGTAGATACCGTCTCCGTGCCCGTTCTTCGGCACTGGCGGTTAGAAAAATTTTCAATGGTGCTTCCGGAAACACCACGGTTCCCATATCGCGACCATCGGCCACCAAGCCAGGCGATCGCCGAAAATCTTGCTGACGCTGAAGCAACGCCTTACGAACCTGTGGTAGCGCTGCTACACGAGAAGCACGCTCCCCAGCGTGCTCTGTGCGTATTTCCCGAGAAACATCTTCACCTTCTAAAAGTGTCCGAGGCTGACCATCCTTAACGGGGAAAGCAACGTCAAGTTGGCTTGCGAGCGATGCTAACGATGCCTCATCATCTAAGGCTACGTTATGTTTTAAGGCTGCCTGGGCGGTAAGCCGATATAACGCCCCGCTATCTAATAGGTGCCACCCCAAGCGCTCAGCCACCAACCCACTAATGGTGCCTTTACCAGCCCCACCTGGGCCATCGATCGTTAGCACGGGGACATTAAGCGTCATTAGCACCCTCCACGCTGACACGCATGCCAATGTGTTGTGCTAGGGCCACGAAGTCAGGGAAAGAAGTTGCCACATTGGCACAGTCATCGATAATGATTTCTTCATTCGCGCGCAATGAGGCAATTGCAAAGGCCATGGCAATACGGTGGTCGCCTAAACTATCAATACGTCCGCCGCCGTAGCTAGCAACGTTATCGTCAGCATTGCCAATGATATCTATACCGTCTTCAACCACTGTATGTTCAACGCCTAGTATCGCTAGCCCATCGGCCATTGCTTGAATCCGGTCAGACTCTTTGACCCGCAGCTCCTCAGCGCCGCGCAAGCGTGTTTTACCCTGCGCATTGGCAGCGGCAATAAACAGTGCGGGAAATTCATCTATCGCCAGCGGCACCTGCTCAACAGGAATATCAATACCCTTCAACGGCGTGTAACGAATGCGGATATCCGCCACTGGCTCACCACCAACCTCATGCTCATTTTCAAGTGTTAAATCAGCACCCATCAAACTGAGAATATTAATCACGCCAATACGCGTAGGATTAATGCCTACGTGTTCAAGGGTAATATCTGCCCCTGGTGTAATAGCTGCTGCCACTAAAAAGAACGTTGCCGACGAGATATCCGAAGGCACGTCAATCGGTCCTGCCGTTAGCTTACCGCCACCTTGCAACCAGCAGGTATCACCCTCGCGTGAGACGCTATAGCCAAAGCCATTGAGCATGCGTTCAGTGTGATCGCGAGTAGGCGCTGGCTCACGCACGCGCGTTTCACCTTCGGCGTACATGCCGGCTAACAGCAAGCAGGATTTCACCTGCGCACTGGCCATGGGCATGTCGTAATTGATTCCCTTGAGCGCAGCACCACCTTTAATCCTGAGCGGCGGTCGACCGCCCTCAGCGGTGTCGATAGTGGCGCCCATCAAACGCAATGGGTCAGCAACACGTCCCATTGGCCGTTTGGTTAACGACTCATCACCAGTTAGCTCGCTGTCAAATGCCTGACCAGCCAATAGCCCAGCAAACAAACGCATGGCAGTGCCAGAGTTACCCACATAAAGCGGGCCTGCTGGGGCTTTCAGTCCATGCATGCCCACGCCGTGAATAGTAACCCGCCCCTGATGAGGCCCTTCAATGGCGACACCCATTTCACGGAAGGACTGCAAAGTCGCGAGGCTATCCTCACCCTCTAAAAACCCTTTAACTTCGGTAACACCCTCTGCCAAGGCGCCCAGCATAATTGAACGATGGGACATTGATTTGTCCCCTGGCACGCGAAGACGACCTTGCGCCTGGCCGCCGGGCTGCACCCGATAAGTCACTTTACCGTGTGGTTGCATATGATATTCCGCCTGATAGCTGGTTTTATTCAATAACGTATCAAAATAATGGCGTGCATGACTGGCACGATCAAACGTTGCAATGAGGGTGTCGCTATCGCCGCTTTCTACCGCCTGCCGTAACCTTGCAAGGCCTGCTTCGAAATCATCTAACGATGACAAGACGGCATCGCGGTTGGCAATAAAGATATCTCGCCACATCACAGGGTCGCTGCCAGCAATCCGGGTAAAATCACGAAACCCACCGGCAGCATAGCGAAAAATTTCTAACCGCTCGTCTTGGCGCGCCAGCGTGTCGACCAACGAAAATGCTAGTAAATGCGGCAAATGACTAGTGCGCGCCAGCACTTGGTCATGCCGCTCTACACTCATTTGCAGTACGTCTGCGCCAGCAGCGCGCCACAGCGCCTCAACCCGCGTAAGCGCGTCTGAATCTGTCGTAGGCTCGGGGGTCAAAATCACTTTATGATTGATATAAAGCGCTGCATTAGCGGCTGCAACACCACTTTTTTCAGAACCAGCAATCGGATGGCCCAGCACCATTGCAGGGGGCATTTCACCAAAGGTACGCACAGCACAGTCACGGATTGTCGCTTTCGTACTGCCTACGTCAGTGATGACCACGTGCTCAGACGCACGGTGAAGAGCCGCCGACAACGTCGACATTACGCTCTCCATGGCTAAGACCGGCACGGCCAGCACCACCATAGAGACACCGTCCAGCAGCTCTGTTAATTGTGATCCGCCGCTATCTATTAACCCTAAATTTATCCCCAAGGCGATTTCTGACGGGCTGGGGTCACACGCTGAAATGCGGCCTTTGAAGCCTGATTGCCGCAGTGCGGCAGCCAGCGACCCCCCAATCAAACCAAGGCCAACAATCAGTAGATGTGACTCTTGACATGGCGGCCAAACGTCAGCGCTAGCTTCCAACGCCTCAAAGGTACACGCCGTCACAGCACGCCTAACGGATAGGAGCCAAGCACACGCAACTCAGAAGCGCGTAGCCTGACTTCTTCAAGCACAGCTGCCACCTGAGGCTCATCACGATGCCCTTTAAAATCAATAAAGAACACGTAGTTCCAAACACCCGTACGTGAAGGACGTGTTTCGATCCGCGTTAAGTCAATACGGTGACGATGAAACGGTTCTAATAAGTCATGCAGCGCCCCAGGCTGGTTGCGCATAGCAACAACAATGGAGGTTTTATCCTCGCCTGATAGTGGCACATCTTGATTACCAATAATCAGAAAACGCGTTGAGTTATCAGGCCGATCTTCGATCTTGTCAGCTATACGTTCTAAACCATACAGCTTTGCCGCCATATCACCTGCAATTGCCGCGCTGTGCCACTCGGTTTTTACCAGTTTGGCTGCTTCTGCGTTAGAAGAAACAGGCACTCTCTCAGCATGAGGGTAATGGGCATCAAGCCATTTACGGCATTGACCAAATGACTGCGGATGAGAATAAATCCGCGAGACCTTATCGCGCCGCGTGGTTTCGCTAATTAGCAGATGATGATGAATACGCAGAACCACTTCACCGCAGATTTTGATCGACGAGTCCATAAAGGTGTCGAGCGTGTGATTAACAACGCCTTCGGTAGAGTTCTCTACCGGCACCACCCCGTAATGAACGGCGCCCGCCTCAACTTCACGAAAGACTTCGTCAATTGCCGCCATCGGCAAGCTAACAGCGCTCTCACCAAAGTGTTTAAGTGCCGCCTGCTGGGTAAATGTACCCTCTGGCCCCAAGTAAGCAACTTTGACAGGCTGCTCCAGCGCAAGGCACGCTGACATAATTTCACGGAACAGCCTTGCCATTTCCTCTGAATCTAGCGGGCCTTGGTTCAACGACATAATCCGGCGCAACACCTGCGCCTCCCGCTCAGGACGATAAAATATGGCGTCTTTATCTTGAGCAAGTTTAACGTGTGCCACCTGCTGGGCGCAGTTGGCGCGCTCACTAATCAAGCGCAGAATATCGCCATCCAACTGGTCGATACGTTGACGTAAGTCGTCTAAATTAATCGGCGTATCGGACATGATGGTTAGCCTCTTCGTTGTTCAAAATCAGCCATAAAGGCGATTAGCGCATCAACGGCCTCTTCAGGCACCGCGTTATATAAACTCGCACGCATGCCGCCAACACTACGATGCCCCTTCAGGTTAAGAAGCCCCGCCTCGTCAGCTTCTTGCAGGAATACGTTGTCTAAACCACTATCGGCTAACACAAACGGAACATTCATGCGGGACCGGTTACGGCTGGCAATGGGATTGCTATAGAAATCACTGGCATCAATAGCAGCATAAAGCTTCTGCGCTTTGCGCTGGTTTATGTCATCCATCGCCTCTAAACCACCGATGTCATCCTTTAACCACTGGAAAACAAGGCCTGCCAAGTACCATGCAAAGGTTGGCGGCGTATTTACCATAGAACCGGCATCGGCAAGCATTTGATAGTCAAACAGTGACGGAATGGAGCTAGGCGCTTTGCCAAGCAAGTCATCACGGACAGCGACCAACGTTAAGCCAGCTGGGCCAATGTTTTTCTGAGCTCCCGCGTAAATCACTCCAAACTGCGCCACATCGATAGGACCGGATAGAATGTTCGAAGACATATCGCAAACCAGCGGTATGTTTATGCCATCAGCGCGCTGAACCCTTGGCGTATAGTCGAACTCTAGACCACCGATGGTTTCATTTGAGGTGTAATGCAAATAGGCGGCATCGCTACTTACTGCCAGCGCTTCTGCTTCAGGCACCGCTGTATGGCCATTGCTTTCGCTACTCGCCGCTACATGACAGTTAAACCCTAATCGCCGCGCTTCACTGATCGCCTTTTTACCCCAAATACCCGTTTGGATAAAATTGGCGCTACCCCCCTGCCCAAGCAAGTTCATCGGCAACATCGCAAACTGCATGCTGGCCCCGCCCTGCAAGAAAAGCACTTTGTAGTTACTTGGAATATCCAGCAACTGGCGCAGGTCGGCTTCAGCGCGATCCGCAATAGCGACAAACTCGTCGCTACGGTGGCTCATCTCCATAACAGACAGGCCACGCCCTTGAAAATCCAGCAGTTCGCTGCGCGCACGTTCAAGCACTGCGACAGGCAGGGCCGCTGGCCCTGCACAAAAATTATAATGACGTGTCATCGGTTCCCGGTTCCTGTTCGCCATTGTCAGTGTTGGCTGACTCACCCGTATCAACGGTATCTGTATCGACCGTGTCCGTGCTATGAACGTCTGTATCTGAAATGTCTGATTCAAATACATCAATTTCTGCAGGCTCATCCACGCGGACAGTTTTGACTAGTTTTTCTTCTTTACCCAGGCGAATCAGCATAACCCCTTGGGTATTACGTGAGGTCGTTGATACCTCTTCGACTCGGGTACGAACTAAGGTGCCTCGGTCGGTGATCAGCATCATTTCGTCACTGTCGTAAACCTGCATTGCCGCCACCAAAGCGCCGTTACGCTCGCTGGTTTGCATGGCAATTACGCCTTGCCCACCACGGCCGCGCAGCGGAAATTCTTCCAGGCGCGTGCGCTTACCATAGCCATTCTCACTGGCCGTGAGAATATAGATCTGACCTTCCGCTTGAGCATTCTCGGCCGCAACAACTTGGGTATCCGCATCTACGTCAGCGTCATCTTCAGCGTCAATTTGCTGGCTCTTAGGAATGATCAAGCTAATAACTTCAGCGGCACCTGCCAGACGCATACCACGCACACCACGCGCGGTACGGCCCATCGCTCGCACATTGCCTTCTTCGAAGCGAATAGCCTTACCGTTAGAGGAAAGCAGCATGGCGTGATCAGAGCCAGACGTAATAGCAGCCCCCACCAAACGATCGCCCTCTTCCAAATCAATAGCAATCAAACCAACACTACGTGGACGAGAGAACTGCTCAAGACTGGTACGTTTTACGGTGCCTTTCGCCGTTGCAAAGAATATGTAGTGCTCAGGATCGTAGTCACGCACCGGCAAAATGGCATTAACTGCTTCACCTTCTTCTAGCGGTAGCATGTTGACCAGCGGCTTGCCCCGAGAGCCACGACTGGCATTTGGCATCTCGTACACTTTCAGCCAATACACCTTGCCACGGTTAGAGAACAGCAGCACGGTGTCATGGGTAGACGCCACCAGCAGGTGCTCAATAACATCTTCATCTTTCATCGCGGTGGCTGACTTACCGCGTCCACCACGGCGTTGAGCCTGATAATCAGACAACGGCTGTGTCTTGGCGTAGCCAGAGCGGGAGACAGTCACCACCATATCTTCTTCAGCGATTAGATCTTCAATCGACAGATCAAGGTGGCTCGCCTGAATTTCCGTACGACGGTCATCGCCATACTGGTCACGTACGGCATGCAGCTCTTCTCGAATCACTTCCATCAGACGATCTGGGGACGCCAAAATAGTCGTGAACTCGGCTATCTTTTCAAGAATCGACAGGTATTCGTCTAATAGCTTCTCGGTTTCAAGACCCGTTAGGCGATGCAAGCGAAGCTCAAGAATTGCCTGAGCCTGCGCGGGCGACAGCCGATACTCTGTTGCCGCCGTATTTAGACCAAACCCTTCATCTAGCTCTTCAGGCTTACATGAAGTTGCGCCCGCGCGCTCCAGCATCGCGGTCACCTGACCAGGCTTCCACGTTTTCGCCAATAACTTTTCGCGCGCCTCAGCAGCATTGGGAGATGCTTTGATCAGCTCGATAACGTCATCAATGTTGGAGATGGCAACTGCCAAACCTTCCAACAGATGTCCACGCTCACGGGCTTTCTTTAGTTCATATAAAGTTCGGCGAGTAACAACTTCACGGCGGTGGCGAATAAACGCCTCTAGCATCTCTTTAATATTCAGAGTGCGCGGCTGGCCGTTTTCCAGTGCCACCATGTTGATGCCAAACACATTCTGCAGCTGTGTTTGTGCAAATAGGTTGTTGACAACAACATCACCCGATTCACCACGCTTGATCTCGATTACCACACGCAGACCATCTTTATCCGACTCATCGCGGAGTTCTGCAATACCTTCGATTTTCTTCTCTTTTACCAGCTCAGCGATCTTCTCGATCAATCGCGCTTTATTCACCTGGTAAGGCAGCTCAGTGATGATAATGTGATCTCGACCACTCTTATCATCATGCTCAATCGTGTGGCAGGCACGCACGTAGATGCGCCCACGCCCAGTGCGATAAGCGTCTAAAATACCCGCACGACCATTGATAATACCGCCGGTAGGGAAATCCGGTCCTGGAATGTACTGCATGAGGTCATCGACGGTGAGCGTGTAGTCATCAATTAACGCCAGACAACCATCAATTATTTCCCGCATATTATGGGGCGGGATATTGGTAGCCATGCCCACTGCAATCCCTGATGACCCATTGATCAACAGGTTAGGAACTTTGGTTGGCAGCACAGCCGGAATGCGCTCAGTGCCGTCGTAGTTATCGACCCAATCGACGGTGTCTTTTTCCAGGTCAGCTAACAGCTCGTGGGCAAGGCGTGCCATGCGCACTTCGGTGTAACGCATGGCAGCCGCGTTATCACCATCAATGGAACCAAAGTTACCCTGACCATCCACCAGTACGTGACGCATGGAAAAGTGCTGGGCCATACGAACGATAGTGTCATAAACCGCACTGTCACCGTGCGGATGGTATTTACCGATGACATCGCCGACGACACGCGCCGACTTCTTGTACGGTTTATTCCAATCGTTGCTCAGCTCGTGCATGGCAAAAAGCACACGCCGGTGAACAGGCTTGAGGCCGTCACGCACATCGGGAAGAGCGCGACCGATAATGACACTCATCGCGTAGTCGAGGTACGACTGTTTAAGCTCGTCTTCAATATTGACGGGCAAGATTTCTCTGGCGATGTCACCCATGAAAGTCAGATCCTTTGCACTGCATTGGCACTGCGAGAGTTAAAAGCGCTTAAAAAGCCGCCCTTGATACCACAACAAGGCGGCGCGCAGAGTCAGCACCATCATACCACTGCATAAGCACCATGGGCAGTCAGTGGCAGCGGCATTACGATTTACGCTAAAAAGGTCGATTTATCGACTACAAGGCCATTAAGCACCTCTCGCACGTCTCCCTCGATAGGAGCCGCTTTATTAGCCTTCATATCCAGCAGTACAAAGGTCAAATCTGCTTGAGCAACGAGTACGCCGTCTTGTCGCACAATTCGATGATGACAAATCGCACTACGTTCCCCCACATCGACAATACCGGTCATAATCCGCAAATCATCGTTTTGTACGGCAGCAGCTCGATAATCAATATTTAAATTGACCACGACAAAAGCTCGTCCGGCCTTATGAAGTTGATTGATCAGACGCGGGTGATCATCAAAAAAAGCCCAACGTCCTTCTTCCATAAATTCAAGATAACGTGCGTTGTTGACGTGACCATAGCCATCTAGATGGTAACCACGTACACGAAGCGAAACGCTGGAAATCGATGTAGACATAACCATCCTTTATTCAAAATTCATTAGCGTCTAATTTTAAATTCCGTGAACTAGACAAAGCCTCTCAAATCAAACACAAGTTTTAAACTAGCACAACAACCAGGTTAACCCCCTAAGGCGCTGGTAGGAAGGGCTTGGTTTCGCCATAATGTGCCACCTTTTAAATAGGATCGGTGACATGTGGTTTAAGCACCTACATTTATATCGCCTTCATGGCGCCCCTGAACTAGATAGCGCGACACTAGAGGATGCGTTAAACGAGTTTGCAGCCAAACCGCTAGGAAGCGCCGACGCGCGTCGTTTAGGGTGGACAGCCCCCGCAGGCAGATTAGGTAGTGGCCAGCGACTACACGAACTCCAGGGCCATCGGCTACTTTCTGCCCTACGCCAGGAGCGCCTACTGCCTGCTTCTGTAGTTAAAGAGGAAGTGGACGAAAAAGTCGCTGATATCGAAGCTAGCGAAGGACGAAAAGTCACCCGCAAAGAAAAAACAGCGCTAAAAGAGCAGGTCACAGAGGAACTAATGCCCCGGGCATTTGTTCGCAGTCAGAAAATCGATTTATGGTGGGACACGCGTCACCAGTTAATCGGTATCAATGCAAGCTCCCGCACACGCGCTGAAGATGTGCTGGACCTATTACGCGAAACACTGGGTAGCTTGAAAGTCACGCCACTCACATCGCAAACCCTGCCGATACGCGCGATGACTCAATGGTTGGGCGAAGCGGCTAGCCGCCCTGCTGATCTTCAATTAGGGGATCAAGTTGAGTTAAAAGCGAAAGGCGATGACGGCGTGCTACGTGCTCGCCAGGTTGACCTGGACAGTGACGAGATCCAGCAATTACTGGAAAGTGGACGGCAAGCCAGTAAGCTCGCGATTAGCTTGGAGGGCCGTTTAAGCTTTGTTCTGCATGATGACTTGGCGCTGAAATCACTGCGCTTTGGCGATGCATTAATTGAAGAAGCCGATCACGCAGACGATGGCGATGATGCGCTTGCCCGCTTAGAAACTGATTTTATTTTGATGGCGCAGGCACTGTCGGAGGATATTCCTCGCCTAATCGAGTGGCTAGGTGGGGAAGCTCAGCGCGAAGCTGTCACGCAGCCAGACGCTTAATTTAGCCTTCAGCCTGCTGATGTAAACTGTTTATATTTGCCTATATCCAACGGATCGCATGACTCATCACAACAACGCACTTAACGCTGACAACGCCAACGACCCCTGGGCTGACATTCGTCCCTATATGGATCATGAAGTGGCCAATGTTCTTGAGCGTCTATCGCACGATAGCGAGCTTTTAAACGCATTGACCCGCTTCAGGCTACCGCGCATGGCCAAATGGGCGCCTCCCGTTGCCCGCGCTCTGGCGGGCTATGCGATACGTCGTGAAGTAAAGGGCGTTACCTCTGTCTACGACTTCCAAATGCGTATCGCAAGCTACATGGAGCGCATGACCCGCACCACCACGGATGCTTTCGAGGTCTCCGGGCTTGATAAGCTCGACAACGACAGCGCTTATCTGTTTATAGGCAATCATCGCGATATATCGCTAGATCCTGCATTTGTGAACTACGCGCTTTACCAAGCTGGCCGCGATACGGTTCGTATCGCGATCGGAGACAACTTACTTAAAAAGCCCTACGTCACTGATCTGATGCGGCTAAACAAAAGCTTTATCGTACCGCGCAGCGCCCGCGGCAAGCGTGCCATGCTGGCGGCCTATCAGCAGCTATCGGCCTATATTCGCCACTCAATCACCGTTGACCAACACTCTATTTGGATGGCGCAACGCGAGGGACGCGCGAAAAATGGCATTGATCGAACTGACCCCGCTATCATTAAAATGCTAACCATGGCCAGACGGAACGCAGAGCGAGATATGGTGTTTGGTGACGCCATCGCCGAGTTAAAATTAGTGCCGGTATCAATTAGTTATGAATACGATCCGTGTGATCGGCAAAAAGCTCAGGAACTTCATGATATTGCGACTGAAGGCAGCTACGCGAAAAGCGAATTCGAAGATATTAGCTCTATTGTGTCAGGCATCACTGGCTCTAAAGGGCGGGTTCAGCTGCGTTTTGGAAGCCCGGTAGGTGCTGATATGGCGACACCTGATGAAGTAGCAGCAGAAATTGACCGTCAAGTGATCGGCGGCTACCGCTTATTTCCTAGCCACTATTTAGCTCTAGAAGCGCTTGGCGAGTCACCAGAACTCATCGCCCGCAAAACGATCACCCGTCAAGACAGAGAACGCTTTAACGCACGGCTAGCCAGCATACCTGAAGCGTTGCAGCCTTATTGGTTGGAACAGTACGCCAATCCGGTCAAACATAAGGCAGGCCGTTTGAGTTTATAAACCTTGCCTTGGTGGAAGCGCTGTGGCACCAGAGTGCTATTAGAATTGGCAATAAACGGTGCCCAATACCTACTAGGAACCGATGCTCAGCGGTAAAAAAAGTGCTATGGTCAAAGCATTCATTGGTCTCGCTTGAATATTCCTCAAGCGCGGTCTTAAGGAGAACTCCAATGTCCGCATCAGAAATTCAAAAAACCCGCATTATTAACGAACTGCGTGGTTTTATTCGCAAGCTGCTTCAAGATCCAAAAATTTTGGAACAATCGCTGACGATTGCACGGCAACAGCTGCTTGAAGGCAACAGCCCTGCTGTAATGGCCAAAATTGCCAACGAAATCTCCGATACTACTAGCGTTCATATTCCCGAAGACCCCGCTGAGCACTCTGAAGCGGATAAGCTGTTTTTAGAGCTTCTGCGGGAAGTAGTTCAGGAAGAACAGGCTCTCTACTAGCCGATGAGCAGCTTGCGAAAAAGAAATATTCAGTAACTTATTGTCGTTACCGGCGAAGCGCACGCCTACTTCGCCGTCTTTATTTGCCCTGCCTAACCGGAATTATCATTCACCATGTCAAATACTGCTCCGCGCAACATTTTGGTGACAAGCGCGCTTCCTTATGCCAACGGCGCCATTCACTTGGGACACCTTCTTGAGTACATCCAAACCGACATTTGGGTGCGTTTTCAAAAAAGTCGTGGCCAGCAGTGCTACTACGTATGTGCCGATGATGCCCATGGCACTGCCATTATGCTACGCGCCGAGCAGGAAGGTATTACGCCCGAGGCTTTAATTGAACGTGTTTCCCAAGATCATCAAGAAGATTTCGCCCGTTTTGGCGTTGAGTTTGATAACTATCACTCCACGCACTCTGACGAAAACCGTTACTTCAGCGAACTGATTTACACCCGCTTACGTGATAAAGGCCATATTGCCACCCGCGATATTGAGCAAATGTTTGATCCGCAAAAAGGCCTGTTCTTAGCTGACCGCTTTATTAAGGGAACGTGCCCTAAGTGCGGCGCCGATGATCAATATGGCGATAACTGTGAAAAGTGTGGCGCTACTTACACGCCTGCTGACTTAATCAATCCCGTTTCTGCTATTTCAGGGGCAACGCCTGAAGTACGCAGCTCAACTCATTACTTTTTCAAGCTGCCAGATTTTGCTGAGTTTCTTCAGCAGTGGATTAATGACGACCATGTCCAGCCGCAAATTCGCAACAAGCTAATGGAGTGGTTCGAGTCAGGCTTCAATGAGTGGGACATCTCTCGAGATGCACCCTACTTTGGCTTTGAAATTCCTGATGCGCCTGGCAAATACTTCTATGTCTGGCTAGATGCCCCTATTGGCTACCTAGCAAGCTTCAAACACCTGTGTGACCGGAAGGGCATCGACTTCGATACTTTTTGGAAAAAGGATTCGGACGCAGAGGTTTACCACTTCATTGGCAAAGATATCGTCTATTTCCATGCCCTATTTTGGCCTGCCATGTTGCATGGTGCAGACCTTCGAACGCCTACTGCGGTTAACTGTCACGGTTTCCTAACGGTTGACGGTGCCAAAATGTCTAAATCGCGTGGCACTTTTATCAAAGCAGCAACTTATGCTGAACATTTAAATCCAGAGTACTTACGCTACTATTTTGCCGCTAAATTAACGTCCAAAGTAGATGACTTGGATCTCAACCTCGACGATTTTTCTGCACGGGTTAACTCTGATCTGGTAGGAAAAGTTGTCAATATCGCCAGCCGTTGCGCCGGTTTTGTGAAAAAACTGGGCGGCGGTAAGCTAGCTGGTCATTGCGCCGAGCCACAAATGGTTGCGCGTTTTATTGCTGCTGGCGACCAAATTGCTGACGATTTTGAGGCACGTGAATTTAGCCGGGCCATGCGCAAAATCATGGAATTGGCCGATGAAGCCAATACCTATATTGCTGATAAGGCCCCCTGGGCACTGGCTAAACAAGGTGGTCAGGATACCGAGGTACTGGAAATCTGTTCAGTCGGTATCAACTTGTTCCGGCAACTGATGGTCTATCTTGCGCCCGTGGTGCCCGTTATGGCTGAGCAGGCGCGCGACTTTTTAAATATTGAGTCACTCGACTGGAACAGCCGTGGTGACGTGCTGGTCAATCACCCAATCAACAAATTTAAGCCACTGATGACTCGGGTTGAGCGAGATAAAATTGACGCTATGATTGAGGCATCCAAGGAGGATTTAGTGGAAGAACAGAAGCTAAAAAACACGCCCAAAGGCCCTCTGTCGGAAGAGCCAATTGCCGATGAAATCAGCTTTGACGATTTTGCTAAAGTTGATTTACGCATTGCCCGTATCGCCAAAGCGCAGTACGTTGAAGGTGCAGATAAACTGCTTCAGCTTACGCTGGACCTAGGCGGTGAAACACGTAATGTCTTTTCAGGCATTCGTACGGCTTATTCACCAGAAGCCCTAGAAGGCCGTTTGACTATCATGGTGGCTAATTTAGCCCCTCGCAAAATGCGTTTCGGCTTGTCGGAAGGTATGGTGTTAGCATCGGCCAATAAAGATGGGATTTACTTGCTCTCCCCCGACGCAGGCGCGGAACCAGGGCAGCGCGTTACTTAATTAGGTATAGGTTGGCGAAGGGGCTGAGTGAGCAACCTCAGCCCTTTTTTATGAGTCTACGCTAATATTTTAACCCTACTGAGTTTGCTATATGCACCAGCGTATCCCACGCTCATTGCGTTTTCGTTTTTTTGTTGCACTTGGCGGATTACTTCTATGTGCAATAGCCTCGCTGGCGGCTATCAGCGCATGGCTTATCTTTCCGACATTACAAGCAGAAGAGCGCGCAACGGTCAAACGGGAGCTGGATCGTGTTGAACGTAGTTTTAAACTAGATCAACAACAGCTGCATGCCCAGGTAAGGGACTGGGCTCACTGGGATGACACTTATCAGTTTATACGGGGTGATTATCCACGTTACGCAGACGTCAATTTCAGTCAAGAAATGTTTGAAGATATGCGTTATCAGTTCATGGCGTTTTTCACTAGCAGCGGAGAGGTCCACTTTCTAGCTGGCATTAACCCTGAGACAGGTAGTTATCAAACCTGCAGAGCTACCATTGGTGACTGCAGCTGGATGACGCCATGGGTAAACAGCATGCAGGCCGCCATTGAAGATAATAGAACCGATCAAATTAGCATCTACGCTAACCACCCCCCAGCCATCGTTGCTTCCAGCCCCGTATTACGTACTGACAAAAGTGGCGTATCACCCGGATGGTTGTTTAAGACGCGCACACTAAATAGCGAATGGCTAAGTTTTATGGAGGTTTATACAGGCCTACCAATCAGCCTTAGCCTCAGTCATGAGTCAGCGCCTCTCAGCGACTCTTTTAGCTTCTCAGGCAACACGGTAGTTGCTGAACGTTACTTCCCCGTTTCAGGCTCGCCGACGCCTATGTCGTTAAGTATTGGTATAGAACTTAATCGCACGAGCTATTTGACCAGTTTAACCACCTTTCGTTATGTACTGCTATGGACAGCGGGCTTGATGATCATGGTCATTGCTTTGGTGCTATTGCTACTTGAGAAAATTGTGCTTAAGCCGCTGCGGTTATTAACCCAATTTACCCAGCAAGTAGGAACAGATGGGACAGATACCTATGGACTTACCAAGCGCAATGATGAGATTGGCTTGCTGTCACGTACGTTTCAAGAGCAGTTCGCCTGCCAGCAGCAACTCAATGCTGAGCTACTAAAGCTATCTACCCATGACGCTCTAACAGGGCTACCTAATCGTCGGCTTTTTGATCAACGCCTGGAAACAGCTTTTGCAGAGGCAGTCTCAGCACCCAATGCTTTAGCGGTGATGATGTTAGATATCGATCACTTTAAGCTATATAACGATCACTATGGTCACCAATGTGGCGATGAATGCTTGCAGCAAGTGGCGGGTGCCTTTAATAGCATCGCCACCGCATTTAATTTCTTAATTGCCAGAACGGGAGGAGAAGAATTCAGTGCCATCTTGCCCGGTGTTTCCCCAGAGTCTGCCAAAGAAATTGGCGAGCAGCTAACCCAAGCCATCGACCACCTACAGTTGCCCCACGCGACGTCTCCTGTGAAGCCTTATGTAACAGTAAGCGTTGGCATTGCTATGCTGAAAGACAGCAAATCGCCTTCAGCAAGCGCAGTAATGAGCGCTGCCGACCAAGCCCTCTATCTTGCTAAGGCAGCCGGGCGGCACCAAGTTGTGCTATTCAAACCACCCCTAGCCAACACTACGTTTTCTGCGCACAATACGCCGCTATGAATGAACTTTTTCTAATTTTGATTAGCACTGCGCTGGTCAATAACTTTGTATTGGTGCAGTTTTTAGGGCTTTGCCCATTTATGGGGGTTTCAAATAAACTGGAATCCGCCATGGGCATGTCTCTGGCGACCACGTTCGTACTCACACTGGCATCTGCCGCTAGTTATGTGGTCTATCATGGCTTACTTGTGCCCTTGGATGTTACCTATCTGCGCACCATCAGTTTTATCGTTGTTATTGCCGCTGTCGTGCAATTTACCGAAATTATGGTGCGCCAACTAAGCCCCCTATTGCATCAAGTGCTGGGGATTTTTCTACCGCTGATTACCACTAACTGTGCGGTACTTGGTGTCGCCCTGTTATCGCTTAACCGCGAGCTGAGTTTCTTTCATACTACCCTTTATGGGCTGGGTGCAGCGCTTGGTTTTTCGATGATTTTGGTGCTGTTCGCAGCGATGCGCGAGCGATTGACCAATGCTGATATACCAACTCCTTTTAGAGGTGCCGCCATTGCTATGGTCACAGCGAGCCTTATGTCACTGGCCTTTCTCGGTTTTTCAGGATTAGCGCAGGGGTAACCGCCATGGGAGATATATTTTCTTGGTGGAGCATTCTCAGTGCAGTGGGTGTGTTGACCGGAATTGGAATAACGTTTGGAGCACTACTGGGTATGGCCAGTGTGCGCTTCAAAGGAGAAGATAATCCGTTAGTAGAGCAGATTGATGCACTATTACCACAAACCCAATGTGGCCAGTGCGGTTACCCAGGCTGTCGGCCGTATGCGGAAGCTATCAATCAGGGTGATGCGTTGAATAAGTGCCCGCCTGGCGGCGAAGCGACTATTCACGCATTAGCAGACTTATTAGGCCGAGAGCCTGTGCCACTAGATGGCGAAGCAGCTACTGAAGACACTGTCGCGTTTATTCGTGAAGCTGAATGCATTGGCTGTACTAAGTGCATTCAAGCATGCCCGGTGGATGCCATTATTGGCGCTGCAAAGCAAATGCATACGGTGATAGAAGATGAATGCACCGGCTGCGATTTGTGCGTTGCTCCCTGCCCCGTCGACTGTATTGATATGTTGCCTCGAAGCAAGCCTCTCAACCAATGGCAACCTGTGGTCACCATCGCACCTTTAATCGCCAGCGATCGACAGCCAACTAGGAGTCAGCATGCCAGCCTATAAATTCCCAGGTGGCATTACTCCGCCAGAACGTAAAGATCGTTCGAATCAATTACCGCTTCGAAACGCGATTCTGCCTACCCAAGTAACACTTCCGCTCAAACAACACTCAGGTAATCCTGCGATCCCCTGTGTTGATATCGGTGATGCAGTTCAGGTGGGTAGCCTAATTGCCGAGCGAGACGGCATGGTGTCGGCCAACTTGCACGCCAGTATTAGCGGGACAGTGACTCAGATTAGTGATAACGCCATCACCATAGATGCTGATGGATTGGACCACTGGCAAGTGCTGCCCTCACTTGATTGGCGAGCCGATAACCACCAAACGATCATTGATCGGCTCGACAGCTGCGGCCTAGTAGGCCTTGGTGGTGCCGGCTTTCCCGCTTATATCAAAGCCCAAATAGCGGATCATCATCGGATTGATACACTCGTTGTTAATGCCGCCGAATGCGAGCCATATATCACAGCAGACGACTTGGCTCTTCGCCATTATCCAACCGAGATACTGGAAAGTGCGCAAATGGTCGCTAAGCTCTGCGGCGCCCGTCAGATTGTAGTGGGTATTGAAGATAATAAGCCCGAAGCGATCCATGGATTAAAAAAGGCACTCTCTCACTTTCAACCGCCTGACCACCAGCAATCAGTAGGCATAACCATCAAGGTCATCGAGACCCGTTATCCCAGCGGTGGTGAGCGCCAATTGATCAAGAAATTGCTCAACCTTGATGTACCCAGTGGCGGCCTTCCTGCCGATGTCGGTGTTCTCTGCCACAACCCCGGCACGCTGCTGGCAGCGCTATACGCAGTACGTGATGGTAAACCTTTAGTCGAGCGAATCGTCACCTTGACGGGAGACGCCATCAGCAAGCCAGGCAACTACTGGGTGCGCCTTGGCACATCTGTTGAAACGCTGCTTCAGCAGGTAGGAGTAGCAAACCAACAACTTCATCAAGTCATTGTGGGCGGCCCAATGATGGGGACACCTCTCCCAATACTTAATACGCCGGTGATCAAAACGACAAACTGTTTAATTGCTGCCACTCGTGAAGAGCTGCCCCCTCTTCCCGAGGAGTCTCCTTGTATTCGCTGTGGTGCTTGTGAAAGCGTGTGCCCGGTCCAGCTGCTTCCGCAACAGCTGCATTGGTATGCCCGTGCGGAGAACGACGATACATTGGAAAAGCTTAACTTATTTGACTGTATTGAGTGCGGTGCCTGCAGCTATGTTTGCCCAAGTTATATTCCATTAGTGCAGGATTATCGCTTAGCAAAACAGCGTATTCGCATTAAACGTATTGAGACCGCTAAAGCCGATCACGCTAAGCATCGATTTGAATTTCGTCAGGCTCGGCTGGCGCGCGAGGATGCAGAGAAGCAAGCTCGCCGCCAAGCCAGACAAGCACAAAGCCGTCAGACGTCAGATAGCTCAAAGGTAGCCGACAGTGCCACACCAGTGGTTGATTTGCGCAGTTTGCGCATTGCTCAGACCGCCGCTAAAGCAGCAGTGAGAAAAGCTGAAAAAACCCTCGCAAGGGCCGCAGCACAAGACCCAAGCCAGCGCCACGATGATTTAGAAACTCAACTGGCCACCGCCCAGGAAAATCTTAAGGCAGCTGATACTCGGCTGGCTGAAGCTCGCGCCACAATGGCACAACAGGAATCGCCATGAGCATGATGCACGCCTCGCAGCGAACGACTGAATCATTCAATACGATGCCACCCACCGCCTATTTAATGCGTTGGGTGATTGTCGCTACCGTGCCTGGACTTGGCGCGATGACGTTTTACTTCGGCCTGGGCATTATTAGCAATGTGCTTTTAGCCGCCCTGTTTGCACTCGGCGCAGAAGCGCTGGTGTTAAAACTGCGCCAGCGCCCGTTACGGCCTGCACTGAGAGATTCAAGTGCGTTATTAACCGGCGTACTGTTAGGTGCATCGCTACCACCTGCTAGCCCCTGGTGGCTCATAGGGATAGGTGTTATTACCGCTGTTGTAGTTGCTAAACAACTGTATGGCGGTCTAGGCCAGAATCCTTTCAACCCCGCTATGGTAGGCTATGCCCTGCTACTCATATCATTTCCCACTCACATGACGTTATGGTCACCTCCACAGCCTCTTATCTCCGACAATTTATGGGCCCAGATCAGCGGCATTTTACCGGCTTCCACGCTTGATGCGCTAAGTGGGGCTACGCCGCTAGATGCCTTTAAACATAAAGGTGAAACGGTGCTGGCCAGCGAATTTTGGGCTAGTCAACCGTTACCTGAAGGCGCATTGAACGCTTGGCGCAACGTAGCGCTGGCTTGGTTAGCAGGTGGGGTGTTGCTAATTGCGAAACGAATTATCAGCTGGCACATTCCTGTTTCAATGCTTGTTAGCATGGCAGTGCTTGCCACACTTTTTTATGCCAGCGACCCAAGCCACTTTGCTTCACCGCTGTTTCACCTAACCACAGGTGCAGCCATATTCGGGGCCTTTTTCATTGCCACTGATCCTGTTTCAGCAGCGACTAGCCGCCGAGGAAAACTTATTTTTGGCGCTGGGGTTGGCGCGTTGGTCATGATTATTCGCACGTTTGGCGGCTACCCCGATGCAGTAGCATTTGCCGTTTTACTAATGAACTTATGTGTACCGCTACTGGATATTTATACCGTGCCACGCCCTACAGGCCAGCCTAAAACACAGCAACATGCAAAGCACGGTGACTCAACATGACACCCCGCCAAGCCATGCTTCGCGGCGCTTTCGCCTTAGGAATGTTCTCTCTAGTCACCGCAGGCAGCGTTGCGTTGACTCGGGCGGTAACTGCCGAGCGTATCGATGATCATCAGCGAGCCTATCAACACCGCCAACTTCAGGAGGTATTACCAGCCGTTTTGAAAGATATAGCGGTTCAAACGGTCTTAGACAGCGCATTTCAATTACCCAACTCAGAACAGCTGGGCCATCGCGAACCTCAATATGGGTGGCACGTTGAACACGATCATCAGCAGGTCGTTATTCTGCCGGTCGTTACTCGTCAAGGGTACAATGGCGAAATTCGGCTACTGGTGGGCATTGATCAGCAGCAACGCATTACCGGTGTACGCGTTACCCAACACCAAGAAACGCCTGGGCTTGGCGATGACATTGAGCGCCAGCGAAGTGACTGGATAACCGAGTTTAATGGCTTGAGTTTAAACAGCCTGCCGCCGGGTGGATGGGCAGTACGTAAAGATGGCGGCCACTTTGACGCTTTTACAGGCGCCACCATTACGCCACGTGCAGTCGTCAACGCCGTCCAGCGTGCACTGAGCTATGTCACCGAACATGTCACCGAAAACGCCGCTGAAACAGAACTCCCTATCACTTTTGAAGAGACCACCCAATGAGTCAGTGGCGCGAACTAGCCCGAAACGGTCTATGGTCGAATAATCCTGCTCTCGTACAGTTACTGGGGCTATGCCCCTTACTGGCCGTCAGTGGTAGCGTTGTCAATGCACTGGGGTTAGCATTCGCCACCCTGCTTGTCATGGTGGGCGCTAGCACTACTATTTCACTGATTCGCCATCAGGTTCCCAGCGCAGTAAGACTACCCGCCTTTGTCATGGTGATTGCTGCCTTTGTTACCTGTGCTGAGCTTTTAATGGCTGCATTTGCCTATTCGCTTTACCAAGTATTGGGAATTTTTATTCCGCTGATTGTCACTAATTGCGCCATTTTAGGCCGTGCTGATGCGTTCGCTTCCCGCCAGCCAGTATTACCGGCTGCCATCGATGGATTTATGATGGGCCTAGGATTCGGTGCCGTATTGGTTCTGCTAGGAGCTCTACGCGAGCTGCTTGGGCAAGGCACACTGTTTAGCGATATGACGCTGCTATTTGGGCCTATTGCCACCAACTGGCAAATCACGTTCGTAGATGATTATCAGTTTTTGTTTTTCGTGCTGCCTCCTGGGGCTTTTTTCGTTGCGGGGCTATTGATTGCGTTAAAGAATGTACTTGATCAACGCCGTAGCGCTCACGCGCAACCTGCTAATACAGCGCCCCGAATAGATCGTCGAGTACGTGTTACCGGTACCATCAAATAACCAAGAGAGCATCCTATGAATGCCCAAAAGCGTCATGAAATTTTTGCTCGTCTACAGGCAGAGAATCCGCATCCCACGACTGAGCTAAACTGGAGCACGCCGTTTGAACTGTTGGCCGCTGTGCTGCTATCTGCTCAAGCGACAGACGTAGGTGTTAATAAGGCCACTGACAAGCTCTTCCCTGTGGCCAATACGCCCCAAGGAATTATTGATCTAGGTATCGATGGGCTAAAGAGTTACATTAAAACCATCGGACTATTTAACACGAAAGCCGAAAACCTGATGAAAACCTGTCACTTGCTGATCAATCAACATGATGGCGAGGTGCCACAAACACGTCAGGCGCTGGAAGCCTTACCGGGTGTAGGAAGAAAGACCGCCAATGTGATTCTCAATACTGCCTTTGGTCAACCCACCATTGCCGTGGACACGCATATTTTTCGAGTATCTAACCGCACGGGTATCGCCAAAGGCAAAGATGTCGTTGAGGTTGAGCAAAAGCTACTGCGTCATATTCCTAGTGCTTTTAAACAGGATGCTCACCACTGGCTGATTCTGCATGGGCGCTATACCTGCATTGCCCGCAAGCCACGCTGCGGTAGCTGTATTATTGAAGACTTATGCGACTATAAAGATAAAACCGAACTTGCCTAAGGGCGCTGGTTGTTAACGCGAGAAAACAAGATGCCAACCCCAGCCAAGCTTCTTCATGACCAGCCCATTGCCCAACGTATTGATGCGCTATTGGATCTCTCCAAACAGCACGCTGAGCATTTTTGTAGCCCTGGTGCGTGGCTGGCACGGCAACGCTACAGAGCACAGCACCCTACCTCAATCGTCGTGATGAAGTGCATGGATGGTCGTATTCATATTCCACACGCCACCCGCACTCCTCTGGGCATTATTACTCCATTTAGGAACTTAGGGGGTATTTTTGATTTAGGCTGGCCCTATTTAGGGGAACTGCTAACCGATGCTGTCATAGACGCTGCAAGCGTGGGTCACGCTACCCTCATGCTGATTACCTACCACTTTTCAAGCGGCCATCAGGCCCGCGGCTGTGCAGGGTTTGATTGTGACACTGAAGCCGCCAAAGCCCATGCCTACGCAATCGCTAAACAGGCAGGCCAGCTATTCGGCAATGACTATCAGCAGGTTTATCCGTTAGTGTGTGGCTTTGAGACCGACAGCGATGCGCTGATTATTCACGGCCACCATAATGAAGTACTTGATATACGCGACTGGCGAAACCAGCCTGTTGAAGACTTAGCCGTAGCGCTTGCCAGTGTATGTCCCGATATGCCTAAAGAAATCCAACGGGATTTACTGCCATTACTTAAGGGTAACCTAGCGCATATCTCTGATTTGCAGAGTGCTGAGCGGGTATTGGATATTGAACATCGCGAATGGGTGATTTGCATAGGTCGTGGGTTTGACTTTCTACACCTTCCCAACACCGCGCTAATTATTGGCCCTTACGGCCCCAATTTAGCGGAACCTATTGGCACTGCCGCCGCCATCATTGATGCGAACATGCGCGCAGGGAGAATCCCTGACGATGGCTTTATGCTGCTTGCCTCAACGCCCTATCAGCATAGCGGCGTGGATCGGGCACGCGCCGAGCTGAAATCGCGCTTTTTATCCGACTTCGCCGAACACGTTATTCAGCGCGAACACCCTGCTCTGGCTAAAAAAATGCGCCGCCATACGGCGGTAGTACACTGGCCCACTAGGCGATTGGATTCACTAACGTGAGTCTCAAGTGGTTCAATGCTCCATCAACAACGCACGATAAGCGCCACGCCATTCAGGCCACTGCCATTGCTCGGTAGCCAACAGTGATGGTTGGCTAACGGGGTCGATTAGCCACGCGCGCAACCGCTGATAAAGCCCCTCTTGCGTACCATCAAAACGATACTCATTCGGGTACAGCTCAGGGAAACACAGCCTGTCAGGCACCAGCGGAATCGCGCCCCGCTGGGCGGCTTCCATAATGGCTAGCCCTTGGAACTCGTGCCAGGTAGTGGAGACCACAATGCCACCGCCCATTAGCAATGCTCGGTACTCCGCTTCTGGCTGTGGCCCCCAGCAAATCGTGTGCGCCGTCAAGCGCTCTTCTGCCTCAGCAAAAATGGCGGGGACATCCCTAAAGCGCTGGCCTAGCACTGCTAGTTCAAAAGGCACCTGCTGCTCACTCAGCTTGAACAGCACGGCAAAAAAATCCTCAGGATTTTTATCGTACTCCCAGCGATGATTCCAAATAATGCGTCGTGGGTGGGTGTTAGCGTGGGGAGTCTCACCCAGCGGCATGATTGGCACGGGCAATACTTTTGCCTGCTGGCGTAAGCGCTCTAACGGTTTGGCTGCTGGCAGGTTTTCAGGCAATTTTTTTAAAAACTGCCGCGCGCCGTCGAAAAAAGAATCACGGTTGTAGGTGGTATTAAACACCAACGTATCCGCCGCCAAAGCCGCGTACAAATTAACCATTTTGGCCTCTACTTGGGAAATTTGATCGCTAGATTCTGGATAGGCAAACTGGTTTTCATGGAAGTAAATAATCTTTCTAGCTCGTCCTAAGTGGGGAAATAAGCCAACGAGCGTGGCAATATCCACCATCGAAGTAGCTAGCACAACCTCATAAGATTCACTAAGGGTTTCGTACTCTTTTAACCACCAACTCAATGGATTACCACGAATTCGCCATGAAAAGTGACGTGGCGGCAAGCTAAGTAGTGTCCACGACACATCATCAACTTCGGCCATCAAGCTTTGTGCCCAATAGCGATGACTAACAGCCTCATAAGCAGACAACAATAAAACGCGCATAAACACCTTACTTAAAAGTCCATTAAGCTTGAATTCAGCTAAGCAAAAGCAGCCGGTTGCTACGGTACTTTGCGAGCATTCGGCCAAGGTCGTCTTGGCCTAACCTGCCGCGCTACATACACTCTAATTAAATACCTAACAACGACACCTTTGGGGAGGGGCATCATGGCCAAAGTACTCGTGGTCGACGACGAGCCCAACATTGTACTGTCTCTGGAATTTTTAATGGAGCAGGCAGGCTTTCAAGTCGTCACTGCTTATGATGGCGAGGCCGCACTTGAACGCATCAATGATTCAGCCCCTGACCTGCTGCTGCTTGATATCAGCCTGCCAGGCATCAGCGGTTTTGATGTACTCGAACACCTTCGCCATTCAGAAGCGACTGCCCAGCTGCCCGTTATTATGCTGACAGCACATGGGCGAGATATTGAACGCGAGAAAGGCCTAGCGCTAGGGGCTGATGACTACATCACCAAGCCTTTTTCGACCCAGTCGTTAATAGAGAAAGTTAAATCACTGCTAAAGGGTAACTCGCAATGACCCGTGACGGGCTCCCTAAACGTCAGCGACTCATTGGCCTATGGCTGTTACTAAGTGGTATCAGCCTACTGGGGGGCGCTATTTTTGCTGCCTGGCTGGATGCTCAGCTTTCGCCTACGGGCATTACCCGGGTAGCACTCTGGCTGGGCAGTTTTTCCGGCGGTGCAACGATATTTTTAGTTGGCCTGCTACTAGAACGCATGCTGTTCACTCCCCTGCGTCATTTACAGGTACAGCTGGCCAGATTAGTAGCTAACCCAGATGCCCGTGATGAGCACCCGCCCGAGGGTTGGCTGAAAGGGCTTGGGCCTGACCTGCGCAGAGTGCGTGAAAGTTGGCGCGTTGACCGCAACCAACTGGCTACCGCTCACGCAGATGGTGCACGCAGTGCCGCCAAAATTCGTCGTGAATTAGAAACGCTACTGCAAGTACTCGAAACCCCCTTGTTACTATGTGACCACCATCGCCGTTTAATGCTATTCAATCAGGCTGCGGAAGACTTTTTCGTCGATAACACGGCGTTAGGCTTGGGTAAACGCCTAGAAGCGCTACTGCCCGTTGCCAGCCTGCAACAAGCTCTTAGCCAGCTACCAGCGGATGGTTCACCTCGCGAGCTGCTTGCTCCCTGTGATAACCGCTGGTTAAAAGTTGTGTTACGCCGTGTGCCAGGCAGTGACGGCGAAACACTGCTAACGTTTAGCGATGCGACTGCATCCTGGTCAAATGAAATGGGGGTTCGAGCGGAACTTGCTACTAAGCTCCCCCTCTTACGCCAACATACGGCAAGCCTAACCAGCGCTGCGGATGCACTGATACAGCTGCGCCATAATGGCTCGGATAACCCTACATTACGCCAGCGGTTTGAACAGGTGATTCAAGAAGAGAGTGCCACTCTGGGGAATAATGTTGGTCAAATCGGGCAGCTATTGGACGATTTACAACATCAAGGTGAACGCCTGACCCCCATGTGGTCGAATGATTTCTGGCAAGCTTTAGATGAACGCTTAGATCCAGCACACCGGCTAATCACCCCCGTCGGTATGCCTGCATGGTTTAAAGGCGATGCACCGGCACTGATTGTTCTTTTTGATTCCTTAGTGAAACATCTTAATTCTCATCTTCCGGTTAGCCATTTTGAAGGTGAAATATGCCTTGGTAACAAGCGAGTTTATTTGGACTTAATTTGGCAAGGCAGCCCCTTACCAGAGCATGAGCTAGCGAAATGGCGGCGTCAGCCTCTGCCGTCGCTACCGCTTAATCCGCTGGTATCTGATGTGTTGCGCCAACATGCCAGCGATATTTGGAGCCTGGCTGACGATGATGCTGTTCATGCGCGCCTGCGTCTGCCGCTACCAGCCATGGATCGCGTTGGGGCACCACGAGAAACAGCACCTCCGCGCCCAGAGTTCCATGACTTCGGCATTGCTGACCTGCCTCCACCCGATGAAGAATTGGCTAACCGCACGTTACGTAGTCTTGAGGTAGTTGCATTTGATACCGAAACCACCGGCCTTGAGCTGCGCCGAGGGGATACGGTGATTAGTCTAGGGGCTTGTCGGGTGGTTAACGCACGTCTACTAGCCAGTGAAGTCTTTGATCAAAAAGTAGATCCAAAACGTCCCATACCTCCTAACAGTACGGCGATACACGGTTTAACTGATGCTGATGTAGCCGGTGCACCGCCCCTTGACATTGTTCTAACGCGCTTTCGAGATTACGTCGGTGAAGCGGTTCTATTAGCGCATAATGCCGCGTTTGATATGCTCGCCATTACTAACAAGGGGGTTGTATTTGATCTGCCTGTCATTGATACCTTATTGATATCAAGAGCATTAGACGAAGCATTAGATGGGCATGATTTAGATACGTTGGCCCAACGATACGACCTTACGTTTCCACCTGGCACTCGCCACACGGCGCTTGGGGACGCCCGTGTAACCGCTGAATTATGGCTAGCGTTGTTACCCCGGCTTGAAGCACGTGGCGTGGACACGTTAGAGCAGTTGCTAGCTCTGCAGGCCAATGCATTTGATCGCCAGGATGCCAGCGCCTCATGAAACAACCAGGCTCACGCAAACTAGAGCGTCTAATCGCGCTATTCGCAGTAGCTATCTTACTGTTCAGCCCCCCGCTGATTATCATGGTTGACCAGCTCTCCTCTTTGCGTATGAGCTGGCTGCCGCTTTATCTCTTTATTGCTTGGGGCACAGTGATTGGCCTCACCGCATGGTTAATGGAACAACGGTCGGGTCGCTGATCATGCGCACAGATGCAGTTATCCTAGGAACAGCATTTGGCTATTTAGCGCTGCTATTTGTAGTCGCTGCCTGGGGTGATCGTCGTGCCGAGCAAGGTCGATCATTAATTGGCTCACCTACGGTATATGCACTATCAATTGCAGTGTACTGCACTGCCTGGACGTTCTACGGAAGCGTAGGACGCGCAGCTGAGCATGGTCCCAGTTTCCTGCTTATTTATCTTGGGCCCACGCTGGCGATGCTCCTCGCCCCTGTCGTCATTCGTAAAATGGTCCGCATTGCCGCCCGCCAGCGTATTACCTCCATCGCTGACTTTATTAGTGCTCGCTATGGCAAGAGCACCAGCTTAGGCGCTCTTGTCGCTCTGATGGCGCTTATTTGTATAACGCCTTACATTGCCCTGCAGTTAAAAGCGATCACTGTTAGCCATGCGGTGCTAGTCAACTACCCCAATACAGCGGATACCACGCTAGTGGATGAGCGTTTCTGGCTGGATAAATCGCTTTGGGTCGCTTTAGTACTTGCGGTATTTATTATTCTCTTCGGCACTCGCCATCTCGATGCAAGTGAGCGGCATGAGGGAATGGTCGCTGCCATTGCCTTAGAATCACTGGTGAAGCTAATTGCGTTCATGGCCGTCGGTATTTTTGTAGTATTTATGCTGTATGAAGGCCCCAGTGCATTATTTACCAGCGTTGCTACGATGCCTGACGTGGCAGAAAAAATGGGGCTAAGCAGTGTGCCAGGCGGCGCCACTGGCTGGGTCGGAATGCTAATCCTGGCCTTTTTAGCTTTTTTAACCCTGCCTCGTCAGTTCCAGGTGTTGGTGGTCGAAAATGTCGATGAACAGCATTTAGCCAGAGCGAGCTGGTTATTTCCGCTTTATATGCTGCTTATCAACCTGTTTGTTATTCCTATCGCCTTTGCTGGCCTTATGTTGGGTGCTAGCGCGGGTGATTCTGATAGCTTTGTGCTAACCCTGCCCCTGTCTGCAGGGCTTGAAGGGTTACCCTTACTGGTATTTATCGGCGGTCTGTCAGCCGCCACTGGCATGGTGATTGTTGAAACAATTGCACTTTCTACCATGGTGAGTAATCAACTCGTCATGCCCTTACTACTTAGAACACAACGCCTTCACCTGAGCACGTCCGGCGAGCTGGCAGGCTGGCTGTTGGGTATTCGCCGCATTGCTATTGTGCTGATTCTGCTGCTTGGCTATCTGTATCACGCGCTGATCGGGGACTCCTACAGTCTTGTTACTATCGGGCTTGTCTCGTTTGCGGGAGTGGCTCAATTCGCTCCTGCCCTGTTAATTGGCCTTTACTGGCGTAGCGCGACTCGCCAAGGGGCCACCGCTGGCTTAATTGCAGGCTTTTTAGTCTGGTGCTATACCTTACTGCTGCCAGGCTTTGCTCAATCTGGCTGGTTAGATGCAAGCTTTCTTACACAGGGGCCGTGGGGCATTTCATGGCTAATGCCTTACCGCCTATTTGGTCTGGAAGATTGGGATATTTATTCACACGCCCTGCTATGGAGCATGCTAGCGAATGTCGGTTTGCTGATTGGCGTGTCACTTTTTACCCGCCCTACGCCTCTCGAACAAACCCAAGCCGCCCTTTTCACTGAGGCGCTACACCCTAACTTGCAAACGACTTCTCTATGGAAGGGACAGACAACCCAAGGTGCCTTGAAAGAATTACTTATTCGCTATCTTGGTAACCAAGTCACACAACGCGTGTTTAATCAAAGCATTAATAAAAACGACTATCGCTCAGACGAACCAGCAACAGCCGATCTAATTACCCGTTCAGAGCAGGCGCTTGCAGGCTCTCTTGGCAGTGCATCAGCGCGCGTACTGATCAACTCAGTGGTCCGTGGAGAAGCACTAGACCTTGAGTCGATTTTAAGTATTTTAGACACCACCTCTCAAACTCTAGAATACAATCGTCGGCTCGAGCAAAAATCTCAAGAACTCTTAGCAGTGAGTGACGAGCTACGCAGTGCCAATGAGCAGCTACGCGAGCTAGATCGCTTGAAAGATGAGTTTGTCGCCATGGTGAGTCATGAGCTGCGAACCCCGCTCACGTCAATACGGGCCTTTGCTGAAATATTACGCGATAGCGAACAACTACCCGATGAAAAACGCCAACATTTTCTGGGAGTTATTGTCCATGAGAGCCAGCGCCTTTCGCGCCTGATCGAAGAAATTCTTGACCTGGCGCGTTTAGAGAGCGGTCGCTTGACGCTTCACCCTGTCACCCTTGACCTGGCTGCCCTAGCGAGGCAAAGCATCGATGCAGTTGCCCGCTTACATGAAGATCGAGGTATTACCCTTGATATCAGTTTAGAGGCTGACCCTGCCATGGTGGTCGGTGACCAGGACCGCTTGGAGCAAGTCATTATTAATTTGCTGGATAACGCCAGTAAATTTGCCGACCGACAGCAACCTCAAGTGCGGCTGGCACTTTATCGGCACCGTAATCATTTTCGATTAAGCGTTGAAGATAACGGGCCGGGTATCAGCGCTGACGAACGTGAGCGCGTGTTTGAGAAATTTCATCAAATACAGCAAAGCGGTGAGACTCCGCGCGGACGACCCAAAGGTAGCGGGCTAGGCTTACCTATTAGTCGCGGTATTATTGCTCACCTTGGTGGAAGACTTTGGGTGGAAGACGCTAAAACTCTCGGTGGTGCCTGCTTAACCCTAGAACTGCCAGCAGCGCCCAGCGAGTCTACTCCGCAAACAGCCCCGGAATAATCGCTATAAACGCTTTACCTGATTAACAAACGCCTTGATCTGCTGCAAATCAAACTTCAGTAGTAGTCGTTCATCATCACGAAGACGACGCAGATCCACCCAGCCGTCGGCTGTCTGCCCGTGCGACTTATTATGGCGTTGTTGCTCTAGAAGCAAGTGCTGCATCCGATTAAAAGCAGCTAACAGTAAGGCAGATTGCTCCTTCGTCAATGCACGAGTGAAATGGGCGAGTGCCGTTAGCCGTTCACGTGTGCCTATCTCACTTCGCTGGTAGCGAACACAGAGTAAACGGGCAGCGCTAATTAAGGGCATCAATCCTTGGTGCTTAAGATCGATTGCTTGGTCATAAGGAGCAGCTAATCCAGGATGTGAGGCAATGCGTCCAAACCGATCAAGCGCTACCGGCAACTCATCTAGCAATGCCACCATTTCATTCATAAACAAGGGGGCGCTTGAGAGAGTTGAACGCACCTGCTGGCCTAACGCTTCAGCAAGCTCAGCATTCCCTGCCACAGGATAAAAATCGAGCCATATATTGGTTTGCTGCACTCGCTTAACCTGTCGGTCAGCACTCCAAATTTCAAATTGTTGCTGCCATTCGCTCAAGCGCTTGCGCCACATTGGCCAACGCGCCATGACATGACCACGGCAAAGGGGAATGCCTGCTGCATCAAGATGCTGTGTAAAACGTTCACCTAGCGCCTGAAAATAACCATCAACTTCAACATGTCGAGCGTCAGGGTAGTCGTCAATAATCAGCGCATTGTCTTGATCAGGACCCAATAAGCTTTCAAAGCGAGCCGCCGAACCAAGCGTGAGCACACAAAAATCTACTGGCGGCTTCCCCCATCCTTGCGCCTGCATCTCATCCAGTGCCATTGCAATCGATTGGCGATAAAGCCAAGCGATGTGGTCACTAATGAGTTCGCTAATACGCCAAGCAGGCAAGTCATAACGCACTAGCGTCTCAACAAAAGAGAGCTGTGCGGCATAGGCGTCAGATAAGGATGGACTGAAGATAGTGGCATTCGCGCGAAAATCGCGAAGTGAAGCAGTTAGCGCCGATGTATCCAATAAGCCATCATCACTAACTAAGGAGCGCCAAGGTGAAGCCCGGTATACGATGCGCATACGCTACTCCTTAACGAAACGTAAAGCAGACTGGCTAGGCTTCGCTAGCGTTACGAGGATCCGGTGCAAACATCTCCTCACCCACCTCGTCAATAAAGCGCTGCGCCTTAGCAATCATCATCGCATCGCAAGCGTCTCGACCCGGCAGCATATCAGAACGTTCGAAGCGATGTTCATGGGTTACCCCCTCGCTATCTATCTTACGAATCCAGCCACTCACCCGAAATTGTCCACTCTGATTATCAGGCTGAGACACAATTAAATAATCTTTATATTCAACCGGCTCAGCTGCTTTGGTGTTTCCTTCCGTGACATCCTTATCGGCGCCACCCAACAGGCCAGAAAATAGTTTTTTAAACATTCGCTCTCCCTCAACGTAAAAGCGGCCAGGATAGACCTGACCGCTTAACATGCTTAGCTCTGTTGACGACCTTTACCGGCAGCAATCCGCAGACGCAATGCGTTCAGCTTGATAAAGCCTTCTGCGTCTTTTTGATCGTAGGCACCTGCATCATCTTCAAACGTTGCAATCGACTCATCAAACAACGACTGTTCAGACTTGCGTCCCACAACCGTTGCATTGCCTTTATAGAGCTTCATGCGCACAACGCCCGCGACGTTTTTCTGTGTTTCATCGATCGCCGCTTGCAGCATACGACGCTCGGGGCTCCACCAATAACCGTTATAGATCACTTCTGCATACTTGGGCATTAGCTGATCTTTCAGGTGCGCTTCTTCACGGTCAAGGGTCAGCGACTCAATGGCGCGGTGAGCGCGAAGCATTATTGTGCCACCAGGCGTTTCGTAACAACCACGTGACTTCATACCGACATAGCGGTTTTCAACGATATCTAGACGGCCAATACCGTTATCGCCACCCAGCTTGTTGAGCTTTTCCAGCACTTCATGAGGCTTGAGCGCTTCGCCGTCGATGGCCACAATATCGCCATTCTCAAACGTCAGCTCTACGTAAGTCGGCTGCTCAGGTGCGGCTTCAGGAGAAACGCTCCAACGCCACATATCTTCTTCTGCTTCGGCCCATGGATCTTCCAAAATGCCGCCTTCATAAGAAATATGCAGCAGGTTGGCATCCATAGAGTACGGAGATTTTTTCTTTTTATTAGAAAAATCAACAGGAATTTTGTGCTCTTCACAGTAGGCCATCAACTTCTCACGAGAAGTCAAATCCCACAAACGCCAAGGAGCAATAACCTTTACGCCAGGTTTGAGCGCGTAGCCACCCAATTCAAAACGAACCTGATCATTACCTTTGCCCGTTGCACCGTGAGAAATGGCATCAGCGCCCGTCTCATTAGCAATTTCAATCAAGCGCTTGGCAATTAAAGGGCGCGCAATAGACGTACCTAGTAAGTACTCGCCTTCATAAATGGTGTTCGCCCGAAACATGGGGAAAACATAGTCACGAACAAACTCTTCGCGAAGGTCTTCAATATAGATCTCTTTAACACCCAGTGCTTGAGCCTTGGCGCGTGCGGGCTCGACTTCTTCACCTTGACCGATGTCGGCTGTAAAGGTCACTACCTCGCAGTTGTAGGTCTCTTGCAACCACTTAACGATAACGGATGTGTCCAGGCCGCCTGAATACGCCAGCACAACCTTTTTGACATCGGACATTCTTTGCTCCTTGTTTATGAAAAGTAGTTCACCAAACAACACCGCGCTGGGCGCAGTGCAATAACATAAACTACGAGTATAGCGCTCTCGATGCTCAGCGAATACCGTCAACGACGCCTTAGGGGTAAAGCTGCTAGAATCATACCCAGCAAAGGGGTTGCTTAAACCGCTTATTCTGACTAATTACTCGCTTTACTAAGGAGAGCTGCATGAGCGAGGCATTTGCCCGCGAATTGATGGCACAACGTTTTCGCAGTTATCTGCCGGTTGTCATCGATTTAGAAACGGGAGGGTTTAACGCCCAAAGTGACGCAGTACTTGAAATTGCCGCGGTGACGCTCACTATGGATCCTGACGGTAATTTATTACCTGACGCCACTTATGCGTACCATATTCACCCGTTTGAAGGCGCAAACGTTGAACAGTCTGCCCTCGATTTCACAGGCATTAATCTTGACGATCCACTGCGTCGTCAAGTGGCGCTAAGTGAATCTGAAGCGCTAGGTGAAATTTTTCGCCCTATCAGAAAATCAATCAAAGCACACGGCTGCTCACGGGCAATACTTGTTGGTCATAATGCCGCCTTTGATCAGGGTTTTCTCAACGCGGCAGCGAATCGCTGTAACGTAAAACGCAACCCATTCCACCCTTTTTCCAGCTTTGATACTGCAACCTTGGCGGGCTTTGTATACGGTCAAACCGTACTTGCTCGTGCGTGCCGTGCAGCAGGTATTGAATTTGATAACAAATCTGCCCACTCCGCCCGCTATGATACCGAACGCACAGCTGAACTCTTTTGTGCCATGGTTAACCGCTATAAAGACTTAGGCGGGTGGCGATTAGCCCAGCAGGAGCAAGAGCTGGACGATACCGAGTAGCATGCTACCAAGATGCACCTGCAGTGGCTTTGCGCTAAACTTCGCGGCAGCTACATGTTATGCGGTGTACGCAGTTAATTTGTAAACGCGTGTCTGAAAGACACGCGTTTCAACACGCACCACGATCACTACAAGCAAAGGAAAGTCATTTTCCTTTGCTTGAATACTGTTTTAACTACCCGTTTTCAGGAGATGAGACGTTTCCATGGCCCAGCATAATGCCTTTTACGCCCAGTCCGGTGGCGTTACCGCCGTCATCAATGCCAGCGCCTGCGGCGTTATCGAAGCTTGCAGGCAAGCGCCCGACCAGATTGGCAAGGTCTATGCCGGTCATAACGGCATTATCGGTGCCTTGACAGAAGATCTCATCGATGTGACCCAAGAGAGCGATGAATCCATCGCTGCCTTGCGCCATACACCTGGCGGTGCGTTTGGCTCCTGCCGTTATAAGTTGAAAGATATTGATACTCACCGTGCCCAATATGAGCGCTTGATCGAGGTCTTTAAAGCCCACGATATTCGTTACTTCTTTTATAATGGCGGCGGCGATAGCGCAGACACCTGCCTTAAAGTGTCCCAACTTTCAGAAAAGCTAGGCTACCCGTTAACAGCAATCCATGTACCGAAAACTGTTGATAATGACCTGCCTATTACCGATAACAGCCCCGGGTTTGGTAGCGTTGCCAAATATATTGCTACCTCTACACTTGAAGCTTCGCTAGATATTGCGTCCATGTGTGCCACATCTACTAAGGTATTCGTCCTTGAAGTGATGGGTCGTCATGCTGGCTGGATTGCAGCGGCGGGCGGTTTAGCGGGAGAAAGTGAAGGCGAGCCACCACACTTGATTATCTTCCCTGAGGTTTCTTTTGATCGGAAAGCGGTCATGGCCCGCGTTGAAGAGTGCGTCCAGAAGTATGGTTATTGTGTCATCGTTGTTTCTGAAGGTGCGCGCTATGAAGATGGCACCTTCCTTGCTGATGCGGGCAATACCGATGCCTTTGGCCACCGCCAACTAGGTGGCGTGGCACCAACGCTTGCGGGCATGGTGAAGCAAGACCTTGGTTATAAGTACCACTGGGCAGTGGCCGATTATTTGCAGCGTGCGGCGCGGCACCTAGCGTCTAAAACCGACGTTGAGCAAGCCTATGCCGTAGGCCGCGAGGCAGTCACCTTAGCGCTTGCTGGCAAAAATGCCATGATGCCCGCCATACGCCGTATTTCACAGTCTCCCTATCAGTGGGACGTGATCTCGGCCCCGCTGTCACAAGTGGCTAACCAAGAAAAGTTCATGCCGCGGGATTTTATCAGCGAAAACGGCTTTGCAATCACACCCGCCTGCCGAGACTACCTCTCTCCGCTTATTCAGGGTGAAGATTTCCCACCGTTCGAAAATGGCCTACCCAAAGTAGCTAAACTGAAGCTTGCAAAAGTGGAACGAAAGCTGCCTACCTTCACGCTATAGGCGTTTAGCGTGCTGCAAAAACGCGGCGATGAAATTATTCATCGCCGCGTTTTTAATGGCTGTCGTTTAGTAATTGAACAACCTTTATTTACCGCAGTAGCCAGGAAAGCACCAGAAGCAGAAGTAGAATACCTGCCACGCCCTGCCAAAAACGCCTTGATTCTTGGCGCGGCTCCTCGCGGCTAGGCGCTCGTCCTAGGGGCACTTTTAATGCGTGTAGAAATTCAGACAATCTTCTATAGCGCAACGCACGCTGGGGATCCAACGCGCGCCGCAGTGCATCGTCAAGTTCAGGCGATATCTCTGGATTCGTCGTGCGGGCACTGCGGTAGCTGAGCTCTTCGAGGTCGGTGTGGCTGCGCAGCCGATTAGGGGTTAACGTATAGGGCAACGCCCCCGTCAATAACCAGTAGACCGTTGATGCCAGTGAGTACTGGTCACTACGTCGCCCAACGCTATCACCCAGTGCGTATTCAGGAGCGGTGTGCTCATTAAAGCCAATTTGACGAAGTAACTCGCCAGAGTGACGGTGCCCATCTACCTCGCGCATATGACAGGCGCTGAAATCAGCTAATACCAGTTTGCCATGGGTATCAATTAATACGTTATCAGGGGTGATCTGTTGATGAATAATATCCCTGTTGTGTAATGCTTTAACTGCTTTACCTAGTTGATTGGCAATCTCTAAACGCTGAACCAAGCTAGCTTGCGGATGCCTTTCTGCCCACTGCCTTAACGTTTCACCTTCAATGTGCTGCATTAAGTAATACAAGTAACGTCGTGGTCGCGACGACTCCATCACCTTGACGACAAAGGGTGAGTTTACCCGCTCGACTACCCACTGCTGGAGTAGAAAGTGCTCTAGATAAGCATTACGAAGTGATAGCTCAGGGCTTGGAGCTTTCATCACCATTTCACGTTCTGAATAGACATCACGGACGCGATAAACTCTAGATTGCGCGTTTCGCGATAGTACGGCCAGTATTTCAAGCCCATCAAACCGCTCTCCTGGTGACAGCTCTGGGGGTATAGGCAGATCACCATAGATAAGCCCTGGGTGGTCTTCTGACTCTTCCGGTAGCTCATCAATACGCAGCAGTTGGAAGCAAAACTGATCGCCACCATATCCCCTGTCTTGCGCGCGCTGCTTTGCTTCGCTTGCCAAACATTCACAAGCAGTATCTAGATCACTGGCATTTTGACGAATAAGACGCACGTAATCCGATGGCATCAAAGTGCCACGCACACCCTGGGTAGTGAAAACGAAAAAATCGCCCTGTTTAAGTGGTAGGTGGGTATAGTCGATATCCACACTACCATCCATTCCTAAAGCGCGAGATGGATAACGATAGCCGCCAACATCAGTAATATGGTCGCGGGTAAGCTGTTCAAATTCAGCCCCCCGCAAGCGGAATACTAATGTGTCCCCCATATGAAAAAGATGCGCTTCACGCTCACGAAATACCATTGCTGATAGCGAAGAAACGAAACTTCCTTCTTTAACATGCTGGCTTTGGCTATAGCACCAGCTGTTAAGCGCCCTAAGCACTCGGGTAGCCGACGTTTTCGTATCCCAGTGATCAGGCGTAGAGTAATAATCAGCCAAAAAACCCCGTACGCTTAAATCACCCGCCTGCTTGGCCATGGTGTTACGGGAAATCGAGTCACTAATAACCGCACAGCCCCCTTTTACTTTCAATAGAGGCGCATCAGGCAGCCGTACCGACATAGAACTACGGTGCAAACGCCGATTAGGGGCCACAAAGGCTTGACCATAGCTGATTAGTAACTGGGCGTGCGCCAACTCATCCTCCTAGGCTTTAGGCTCTTCATGGGAACCACACAGCGGTTATGATACACGCTGAACAATAGAAACGATGCCCGCCAAACGTCGCGAAGGTGAAAAACGAGGGGTATTTTGAAATTAACAACCATTGTTAGTGGCACACACCTATGTCGCATTGGTAATCCACTAGCCAACTTCGTATAATTCTTCGCATTAATGCAATGCATCAACTGCTTAGTGATCGCACTACATAAGCACATAAGCCAAGCCAAGGAATAGACGATGAACTTCGATAACATCCCCGCTGGAAAGGATCTGCCCAACGACATTTACGTGGCGATCGAAATTCCCGCTAATCACGCGCCGATTAAGTATGAAATCGACAAAGACATGGGCGCTCTTCTAGTTGACCGCTTCATGGCGACCCCCATGTTCTATCCGGCTAACTACGGCTTCATCCCCCACACCCTGGCCGATGATGGTGACCCATTGGACGCGCTGGTTGTCACCCCGCACCCGGTAGCTCCTGGTAGCATTATCCGTGCTCGCCCTGTTGGCATTTTGAACATGACCGACGAAGCAGGCGAAGACGCAAAATTGGTCTGTGTCCCTCACCCCAAATTGAGCACTCTGTACGATGACGTTCAAGAAGTGACAGACCTTCCTGAACTGCTGCGTCAGCAGATCGCTCACTTTTTCGAGAACTATAAAGATCTCGAAAAAGGCAAATGGGTAAAAGTAGAATCTTGGGAAGGTGTTGAAGCAGCACGCAAAGCAATTGAAAAATCAGTCGCAGCTTACCAAAAAGCGTAACCGACTGGGTTAGGCCATGAAGCCAATCCCCAGTCACTATCATCCCCAGTCACTATCAAAGGCTGCCTACGGGCAGCCTTTTCTATTATTAGCCGTTAAAATTCTAAAAGTTACGTTTTAACATTAACGCAGCATGAACAAGCGCGTCACGTCACCGCAGCATCTACGCTGCTATCTTCAGGTAGGATATGCTGTTTCAACATTTCCCCGATACGTCTGCGTAAGGATACTTCGTGTTGTCTTTTAAGCGTTTAAGCCTGTTACTTTTACTCTGCTGGCTCCCCCTGCTAGCCCATGCCCAATGGTTTTCTTCTTCCAGTAATCAAAGCGAATTTTTGCCGGTTTTGGAAGCATTCCAGCCCGCTGCTTGGCATGATGGCAACGCCGTTTATATTGGTATCGATATTGCTGACGACTATTATTTGTACCGCCACCAATTTAGCGTTAGCAGCAAAACGGAAGCCGTGACGCTGAATAATCCCCGGCTTCCTGAAGGGACGTTTACCAATGATGAATTTATGGGTGATGTCTATATTTTTCGTGACAAACTAGTCTTTGAAACTCCATTTTCACCCTCCTACAGTGGCCCAATTGATATTGAATTGACGTTCCAGGGTTGCGCTGATGCAGGGCTTTGTTATCCCCCAGAAACCATTTTGCTTGAAGCATCAGAGTCGTCACCCCCTAACGCCTTTGCAGACTGGTCGGCTGAAGACCAAGCTTTATCCACGGAGCAACAAAGCAACAATTCGCAACCATCTAAACAAGCCACCGGGGTAAATGACAGCCCTGAATTTTCAGCGCCGCAAAGCGAAGACAGCCGCTTTAGCGCGTTACTTGGCGATACCAGCCTACCTCTCGCATTAGGGTTATTTTTTATCGCTGGTTTGGGGCTAACGTTTACACCCTGCGTGCTACCGATGATCCCCATTTTATCGTCTATTGTGGTTGGGCAAAAACCAACCAAGCCTCGTGCGTTTGTACTCTCGGCTAGCTATGTTTTGGGCATGGCGTCAACCTATGCGCTAGTCGGTGTTTTAATGGGTCTGTTTGGCGCAGGCTTAAATCTTCAGGCTCATCTGCAATCAGCACCGGTGCTGATTACCTTTGCTGTTCTCTTCAGCTTATTTGCCTTAGCTATGTTTGGGGCGTTTGATTTACGGGTTTCACCACGCCTAGCGTCTAAAGTTGATGGCTGGCAAGCACGTGCCCAGCAAAGTGGCCCTGCAGGCTTAGCCATCGCAGGTGCACTATCAGTATTAGTAGTTTCCCCTTGTGTAACAGCTCCGCTTGCAGGTGCCTTGGTATTTATTTCCTCAACGGGAGACGCCGCCATGGGGGGCGCAGTTTTATTTGCGTTAGGTTTAGGCATGGGGGTGCCACTACTATTGGTTGGCACCTTTGGGGCAACGTTGCTACCCCGCTCCGGCGCTTGGATGAACGGGGTCAAAATTGCTTTCGGATTACTGCTATTGGGCGTTGCCATTTGGATGATTGAGCGTCTAGTTCCACCATCGCTAGCACTATTACTCTGGGCTGGGCTGGCGATAGGCAGCGCGCTGGTACTGGGGGCTTTAAATATGAATCAACCCCAAGGCTGGCCTAAAGCACGACAAACGTTAGGGTTGATGTTACTGGCATGGGGCGTTGCTCTTGTCATTGGCGCTGCCCAGGGCGGCAGCAACCCACTGCGCCCCTTGTCGGTATCAAGTTCCTCAACGGTCAGTGGAGCGTCGCAGGCCACACTCGCTTTTCAGAAAGTTGATGAACTGAGTGCGCTTGAAACGGCACTCTCTGAAGCCGCGAACGCCCAACAACCTGCCTTTGTCAACTTCACGGCTGATTGGTGCATCTCTTGTAAGTTAATGGAACGTGATGTCTTTCCTGATCCAAATGTAGTCGCCGCACTGAACGATTTTCACCTAATTGAGGTCGATGTTACGAATACAGATGCTCAAAGTCGGGAACTGCTCAACCGGTTCAACTTATTTGGGCCTCCAAGCTTACTTTTTTTTAGCCAAGGTGAAGAAGTCCGTGATGCACGTATTCAAGGTGAAATTACAGCTGCCGGGTTGACTCAACATCTGCAAACGTTACGGCGCTGGCAACAAGGCTGACCAGATGCCTATAGCAGCCTTGTGTCGCGATCTTCGTCAAACGGTTGTTTAAACAGCGATGAACAAGCATCTATTAGCCGCGACTAGACATGCCCGTACTTTTTCGGCAAACTTCGCAGCCATATTAGCTAAAATCCTCATTTTTTAGGACTTAGCACCGGGTAACGTTCAACATCGTGCAGCGTTCTCTGCATTTTCAATCAAGGTTTACTGCGCTAGAGCAGCGGCCAATGCTTGTTGGCAACACACGCCTTACAGCATTGCGATTAACTTTCATCACATTTGGGGCGACAGGTATGGATATTCGTAAAGTCAAAAAATTGATTGAGCTTCTCGAAGAATCAAATATTAGTGAGATTGAAATTCAGGAAGGTGAAGAATCTGTCCGGATCAGCCGCCACCCTAATGGTGCAACATGGCAGCCACAAGCCATGCCTCAGTATAATATGCCTCCTATGCAACAGGCACCTGCTCCGGCGACTGCTCCTGCAGCTAACGCAGAGCCACAAGGTGTAAGCTACCAAGGTGAAGCCGTTAACTCACCGATGGTAGGTACGTTCTACCGTAGCCCAGCTCCGGGCGCGAAATCGTTTGTGGAAGTGGGCGATACAGTTAAGCAAGGCGATACGGTATGTATCGTTGAAGCAATGAAAATGATGAACCAAATTGAAGCCGATCGCGACGGCGTGGTTGAGGCCATCCTAGTGGAAGACGGCGAGCCGGTAGAGTTCGATCAGCCTATGATCGTCATCGCTTAATCTTTCAAATCAACACGGGTGGATACTCCCATGCTGGACAAGGTACTTATCGCAAACCGCGGCGAGATTGCCCTTCGCATTCTTCGGGCCTGCAAAGAGCTAGGGATTAAAACCGTTGCGGTTCACTCCAAAGCTGACCGTGAGTTAATGCATGTTCGCTTAGCCGACGAGGCGGTATGTATTGGCCCGGCCTCCTCAGCTCAGTCGTACTTAAACATTCCGGCCTTAATCAGCGCTGCCGAAGTGACGGATTCTAGCGCTATTCATCCTGGCTATGGTTTTCTTTCAGAAAACGCTAATTTTGCAGAACAGGTGGAGCGCTCTGGCTTTACCTTTATTGGCCCACGTGCGGAAACCATTCGCTTAATGGGGGATAAAGTTAGCGCCATTGAAGCAATGAAGATAGCTGGCGTTCCTACCGTGCCTGGTTCGGATGGTCCGTTAGGAGATGATGATGCCACTAACCTAGCCACTGCACGCCGCATTGGTTATCCGGTTATTATCAAAGCCGCTGCCGGTGGTGGTGGCCGCGGCATGCGGGTAGTGCACACGGAAGGTCATCTGCTTTCAGCCATTACGGTTACTCGGACAGAGGCGCATTCAGCGTTTGGCGACGGCACGGTTTACATGGAAAAATTCCTTGAAAAACCCCGCCATGTAGAAGTCCAGGTACTCGCTGATGGCCAAGGCAATGCTATCCATCTTTATGATCGTGACTGCTCGTTGCAGCGTCGTCACCAAAAGGTATTGGAAGAAGCGCCTGCCCCTGGTATTGACCCAGAAGCGCGTGCGAAGGTATTAGAAGCCTGTCGCCAAGCGTGTCTCGAAATTAACTATCGTGGCGCGGGCACTTTTGAATTTCTTTATGAAGACGGCGACTTCTTCTTTATAGAGATGAACACACGTGTACAGGTAGAACACCCGGTTACCGAGATGGTAACCGGTGTTGATATTGTCAAAGAGCAGCTGCGCATCGCCTCCGGCTTACCGCTATCTATTCGTCAGGAAGACGTAAAAATTAGCGGCCATGCCTTTGAGTGCAGGATCAACGCAGAAGACGCACGTACGTTCATGCCTTCTCCGGGCAAAGTCACACTGTTCCATGCACCAGGTGGTCTTGGAGTGCGTATGGATTCTCACCTATACACTGGCTACACCGTACCGCCACATTACGACTCACTTATCGGCAAGCTGATTACCTGGGGGGCAGACCGGGAAATTGCGCTGACGCGCATGCGCAATGCCCTAGATGAGCTTCTAGTCGAGGGGATCAAAACCAACATTGATCTGCAAAAAGACTTGGTGAGGGACAGTTATTTCCGCCAAGGCGGTGTCAATATCCACTATCTTGAAAAGAAACTCAGTAGCTAATATCAGAAATTAATAGCTGTAAAAGCGCTGAATAGATAGCTGATAATACTCAACGGGGTGGCCATAGCCACCCCGTTATTGTTTTACCTTTGCGTGAATGCACTTACGCCGTGGAGATTGCTGATGCCCTGGCTCCAACTCAAAGCCCATGTTGCTCCAGAACAAGCCGAACTGCTAGAAGATTTACTGTTAGAGGAAGGTGCGACAGCCATTGGCCTTCAAGATGCCCACGATGATCCTGTTTTCGAACCTGAGCGGGGTACTACACCGCTTTGGCAGGACACTATTCTGACAGGGCTCTATGACGACTTAGATGGAATCGACGCCATGCTTGAACGTATTCGAGCAGCCTGGTCTGAGCGAATGCCCGACGAACCCTGCCCAGTGATTGAGTATGAACTATTAGCTGATCGAGATTGGGAAAGGGAGTGGATGGATGATTTTACACCGCTACGGATGGGACAACGACTATGGATTGTGCCTAGCTGGCACGAACCACCAGAGGCAAATGCCGTTAATCTGATACTCGACCCTGGCCTAGCATTTGGCACCGGCACCCACCCAACGACAGCGCTTTGTTTGGAATGGCTAGATAGCTTGGCGGTTAACGGTGGATTAGAAAATAAACACGTTCTGGATGTTGGGTGTGGCTCAGGCATCCTGGCTATTGCCGCTTTAAAGCTAGGGGCAACTCGCGCGGATGGTACTGATATCGACCCCCAGGCACTACAAGCAAGCCGTGATAATGCCGCACGGAATGACATTAACGAAGCGCAATTGTCACTCTACTATCCTGAGCAGTTAGCCAACGGCCTATATCCGATCGTCACGGCCAATATTTTAGCAGGCCCACTGGTTGAACTGGCCTCAATGATTGCAGGTCATGTAGCGTCGGGCGGGCAGATAGCACTATCTGGCATTTTAGCGAACCAGGCAGATGAGGTGTTACAGGCCTACGAGTTACAGGGTCTGATAATGGAAGAACCCACAATTCGTGAAGGATGGGTCCGTCTATCAGGCTACCGGCCCGTTTAATCTAGCCTTCGGCCTTCACCCCATCGCCGAGTAGGCGTATCATACGCCCCCTCTAAACGCCTACTCGGCGACGTTTATCGGTACTACAGCGCAGCATAATGACCACACAAAACTTTCAGCCACCCAAGGTTGGGCCTTACCAGTTACCTAACCACGTTATTTTGGCGCCGATGGCAGGCGTTACCGACCGCCCATTTCGCCAACTTTGTCGACGTTTGGGGGCTGGCTGGGTGGTTGGTGAAATGGTCACCGCCGATCCTTCTCTTTGGCACACCCGAAAATCCAAGCTGCGCATGGATCATGAAGGTGAACCCGACCCACGGGTTGTGCAAATTGCCGGGGGCGATGCTGAGATGCTGGCGAATGCTGCGCGCCTGAATGCAGAACTTGGCGCTCAAGTGATTGATATCAACATGGGCTGTCCGGCAAAAAAGGTCTGCAATAAGGCCGCTGGCTCTGCCCTAATGCGTGATGAAGCACTAGTCGCTGAGATTCTCGATGCTGTTGTAAAAGCCGTTGATATACCCGTTACTTTAAAAATTCGCACTGGCTGGTCTGCTGACGCCAACAACGGTTTACGCATTGCTAAACTTGCAGAATCAGCAGGCATTCAGGCCTTGGCAGTACATGGACGTCATCGAGAGCAGCGCTATACTGGATGGGCTGAGTACGACACTATTGCCGACATTAAATCGCGTTTGACAATCCCGGTGGTCGCTAATGGGGATATTACCAGCCCACAAAAAGCCAAAGAGGTATTGTCATATACAGGCGCCGATGCAGTAATGATTGGTCGTGGAGCGCAAGGTAATCCGTGGATCTTTCAGCAAATCACACACTATCTTACCCATGGGGAATTGTTAGCACCGCCTACTCTTAGTGAGCGGCGCCAGGTTCTCGAAGCGCATTTAAGGGCTCTACACGCTTTTTATGGCGAGACTATGGGGGTGCGAATAGCACGCAAACATCTAGGGTGGTATTTAGCTGAAGATCCGCGCTTCAATGAAAAACAACATTATCTGTTAAAGCAGCAATTTAATGCGCTTGCTACACCAGAATCACAATTCGATTGGATTAATGATGCCATGACGCAAGACGCTGCAGGGCGTCTGCTAGCCAAAGGAAGCCATGCTGCATGACTGAACGCGACCTGCTTTCGAACGAGCTCTCTCACCGCCTTTCCGGGACACTCGCAGACCCCGCCGCGAGTGCCCCGCCGCAACCATTAAGGGAAGCAGTTGAGACAGCAATACGCCGTTACTTCGAGCATCTCGATGGCAGCCAGGCAACCGATCTCTACACGATGGTGATGGCCGAAGTGGAAGCACCGTTACTTAGCTGTGTAATGGAGCACACCGAGGGCAACCAAACCCGTGCCGCGGATGTATTAGGCTTAAATCGTGGCACATTGCGCAAAAAACTTAAGCTATATGGCTTGATTGAAGGTGACGCCCCATAAGGGGCGTTATTGTTTGTAATTTTCGACGTTAACTCCTTGACTCTGCACACGAGCACTCTAATGGCTGATAGCACTGCTACCCCCGTCCGTCGCGCCCTTTTGAGCGTATCCGATAAAACTGGCATTGTTGAATTCGCCCGCGGTTTGAGCCAGCACGGCGTGGAACTCCTCTCGACTGGCGGCACCTTCCGTTTACTTCAAGAAAATGCCATTCCTGTTAAAGAAGTTTCTGAGCACACCGGGTTTCCCGAAATCATGGATGGTCGTGTGAAAACACTGCACCCGAAGATCCATGGCGGTATTCTAGCGCGCCGCGGCCAGGATGATGCCGTAATGGCCGAGAACGACATTACCCCTATCGACATGGTGGTGGTTAATCTTTATCCCTTTGCCGCCACCGTTGCCAACCCGGACTGCACCCTAGAAGACGCCATTGAAAATATTGATATCGGTGGACCGACCATGGTGCGGGCATGCGCAAAAAATCACGCCTACACCACTATTGTGGTAAATGCTGAAGACTATGCCCGAGTGTTAGGAGAGCTGGCAGCGCAAGACGGTCAAGTAAGCGCTGCGACCCGCTTTGATTTGGCAGTAAAAGCGTTTGAACACACCGCTGGTTATGATGGTGCTATTGCCAATTATCTTGGTCGCAAAGTCACCAGCGAAGACTCAACGTTCGCCCGCACCTTTAACCTGCAATTAGCTAAAAAGCAGGACATGCGATACGGTGAAAACCCGCATCAGCAAGCAGCATTTTACGTAGACCCAATGGCCAACGAGCCAAGTGTTGCTACAGCCAAAACCCTACAAGGCAAGCCACTTTCTTTTAATAATGTGGCTGATACAGACGCAGCATTTGAATGCGTTAAAGCGTTTGATGAAACGGCTTGTGTGATCGTGAAACATGCCAATCCTTGCGGGGTAGCCATTGGCACTACTGCGCTTGAGGCATATGAAAAAGCCTTTGCTACCGATCCGACGAGTGCTTTTGGCGGCATTATTGCATTTAACGTAACGCTGGATACTGAAACAGCCCGTGCCATTATCGACCGCCAGTTTGTAGAAGTTATTATTGCCCCGGGTGTAAGTGATGAGGCAGCTGCCATCATTGCAGAAAAACAGAATGTTCGCCTGCTTGATGTCAGCGCCCACTGGCCTGGCGAAGCACAACCAGCGTTTGACTTTAAACGGGTTAACGGTGGGCTGTTAGTACAAGAGCGTGACCAGGGCATGGTAACGCGGGAAGAACTGACCGTGGTTAGCGACCGCTCACCGTCAGAACAAGAACTGCGTGATCTAGGCTTTGCTTGGAGAGTCGCTAAATTTGTTAAATCGAACGCCATTGTATATGCCAAAGAAGGGCAAACCATTGGCGTTGGCGCTGGTCAAATGAGTCGAGTTTACTCGGCCAAAATTGCAGGTATTAAAGCAGCCGATGAGGGCCTTTCCGTGCCTGGCTCAGTAATGGCATCGGATGCCTTCTTCCCCTTCCGTGATGGCATTGATGCCGCTGCAGCCGCAGGCATTACCGCGGTAATTCAGCCAGGCGGTTCAATGCGTGACCAGGAAGTGATTGATGCTGCTAACGAAGCAGGCATTGCTATGGTATTTACGGGCATGCGCCACTTCCGCCATTAATCATCTGGCCATAAAAGCAGGCCCCCACTGGTTTTCCGGTGGGGGCCTGCTTGCTGATAGCGCTATTTATTAGTAATGCTATTTATTAGTAGTAATTGTGCCTGCGCTTAACCGAGATCAATGCATAGATATTTTGTCTCAAGGTACTCTTCCAAGCCTTGATGCCCACCTTCTCGCCCAAGGCCAGATGCTTTTACGCCACCAAAGGGGGCAGCTGCATTAGAAATAAGACCGGTATTAACTCCTACCATGCCGTACTCAAGTGCATCAGCAACACGCCAGACGCGACCCAGATCTCGCGAATAGAAATAAGAGGCTAAGCCATACTCGGTGTCATTAGCCATCTCAATGGCCGTTTCCTCATCATCGAAGGGAAAGACCGCTGCTAATGGCCCAAACGTTTCTTCCTGAGCAACTTTCATTTTATCCGTTGCAAAACTGATCAATGTGGGCGTAAAAAAGTTTCCACCCAACGGGTGCGGATGACCACCTAATAGCAGCTCAGCCCCTTTATCGACTGCATCTTGCACGTGCTCACTCACCTTTTTGACCGCGTCACTGTCGATAAGCGGCCCAATGTTGATGTTGGGCTCGGTGCCATTGCCCACATACAACTCACTATTCATAGCAACTGCCAACTTCTCACAGAAAGCATTGATAACACTGGACTGCACCAAAAACCGATTAGTACAGACACATGTCTGGCCCGCATTACGAAACTTAGCCGCCATGGCACCCTCAACAGCGGCATCAAGGTCTGCATCTTCAAAAACGATGAAAGGCGCATTACCCCCTAACTCAAGAGAGATTTTTTGGACATGCTCAGCCGCTTGGGCCATAAGCTTACGCCCAACTTCCGTCGATCCTGTAAAGGTGATTTTGCGCACTTTGGGAGATTGGGTAAGCGCCTTAGCGATATCCGCCGCACTGCCGGGGACTACATTGAATACGCCACGGGGTATACCTGCTCTTTCTGCCAACATAGCAAGCGCAGTGGCAGAAAAAGGCGTTTGGCTAGCAGGCTTAACAACAATCGTACAACCTGCTGCTAACGCAGCACCCGCTTTACGGGTAATCATGGCAGCTGGGAAATTCCAAGGAGTAATAGCCCCCACAACCCCAACTGGCTGCTTTGTTACCACGATGCGCTGGTTAGCTTTAGCGGCAGGAATCGTCTCGCCGTAGACACGACGCGCCTCTTCTGCAAACCAACGCAAGAAGCTTGCGGCATAAACAATTTCGCCTTCGGCCTCTTTTACCGGCTTGCCTTGCTCATAGGTCATAAGCAAAGCAAGATCATGTTTATGTTCCAGCATGAGATCATGCCACTTCAGCAACAGATCAGCTCGTTCCTGAGCGGTCAAAGCACGCCAAGCGGGTAAGGCAGCATCCGCTGCATCAATAGCACGCTCAGTTTCAGCCTTGCCCAGCCGGGGCATGTCGCCAACAGGCTCGCCCGTAGCTGGGTTTAAGACATTAATTTGCTCGCCGCTGTCGGCGGCAACCCAACTGCCATCAATATAGGCAAACGGGCAATATAGCTGTGTTTCTTTCAGCGCTTCCATGACAGACTCCTGACCAAAATTTGGCCTCACGGGCTCATTGACCTGTTCATGCTAAGACGAAACCGCGTAATTAACCAAATCTTTGCGATGAAATCTGCCAAAGGTTTTCTGCCAACGCCTCAGCTGATAAGCGTTAAAAACTCCTGCCTTGTCGCCTGGTTAGTGCGGAAACCACCCAACATCACAGAAGACGTCATACTTGAATTTTGCTTTTCCACACCGCGCATCATCATGCAAAGATGGCGTGCTTCAATCACCACTGCGACACCTCTTGACTGGGTCACTTGCTGCACTGCCTCAGCAATCTCACGGGTCAAATTTTCTTGAATTTGCATACGCCTAGCGTACATATCAACAATACGGGCAAATTTTGACAAACCTAATACTTTACCGCTGGGAAGATAGGCAATATGACATTTACCAATAAATGGCAGCAGGTGGTGCTCACACATCGAGTACATCTCAATGTCTTTTACCAGTACCATTTCATCTGTTTGTGACTCAAATACCGCCCCATTGACAATTTCTTCAAGCGATTGCTGATAACCAGCATTCAAGAACTGCATAGCTTTTGCAGCTCTTTTAGGCGTGTCGCGCAGCCCCTCGCGATCAGGGTTTTCGCCAATTGCTGAAATAATATGGCGGTAGTGCTGAGCAATGTCGTCGGTCATTTGTAGCCTCATCAAAACTGTACGTACCAGCAATTAGATAAACGCATGAAATACAAGAGCGTTTTATCGCCAGCGAAAATATAGATACTTTCAATAGCTTGAACTGTGCATCAATAATGTACAAAAAATATACTTGAAACAACTTTTGCACAATAAAAAACACGGTAGATCACTATTTTAACGCACCTAACTCTGCTGTGGCAGAGTGCCGCGCTCCCCCCTTTGAGACTATTTAAGCTGTGCTATCATTCATCTAACTAGTCAGCTTAATTCGTAGTGCTCATCTGAGAGTTTCTTATGTCATTCAAACCTGCATCATTTTTCTTAACCGCCCTACTCGGAACTGCATTGGCCACCCCTTCACTGGCCGCCGAGCAAACATTAACCCTACCCAGTGGGGCGAGTGTCGGCGTTGAAGTCACCGAAGAATTTACTTTTACCGACAGCAAATCGCGCCATGAGGAGATCTTACTTCACCCTACCCAAGCTGAGGGTGCTTCCCATGAGTTGCCTGAATATTGTGTGCTCGTCGCCAATGCTCAGCTTTCCAGTGGACGAATTCGTATCACGACACAAGACGCAACCTGTATTGAGACAAACGACGCTGAAAGCGCTATTTTCACAGGGTCATTTAGTGCAAGTGCATATGCGCAAGATGGTCAGTATGGGCTTGCCTGCGACGATGCTTCGTGCACCTTATCGCCAGGTCAATCGTTTGTAGTTACGCTAGACAAAGATATCGACATAAACGCGCAAGATAATCCTTCAGCAGAGATTAACGCGGCTCGGCGACAAGCGGATGGAGAGGGCGTCGCCAACCCCATCCCATCGGATCAGCCTGACCCCGATGAGAGCGCTGAAAACCCACGCTCTGTTAACCAACCTGAATAGTCCCTCACTTCACTAGCAGGCAATGGCTGCATGACTTTAACCATTGTCATGCTAGCCAAATAGGCCTCTCAAGCTGTAATAGTTGCTGCTCAAGCTGGCGGATGTGCTGGTCCCAATAACCGCGCTCTGCCAGCCATGGAAAAGCACGCGGAAAGGCAGGGTCTTCCCAGCGAGAAACCAGCCATGCGGTATAACGGATAAGGCGATAAGCCCTTAGTGGCTCAATTAATGAAAGCTGGTCATGCGGAAAGGCCCGTTCTTCCTCATATCCTTCAACAATTTCACTTAACTGTGCTCGCCAACTAGAGGGGTCACCCTCGGGGAGCAGCATCCAAATATCTTGTATTGCAGGCGCCATAAGACAATCATCAAAATCTACTAAGGTGAATGCCTCGTCTCTTCCTAGCACATTGCCTAAATGACAATCGCCATGCGTTCGAATCAGCCGGTTGTGGGCAAGGGGATAGTTATCTAACTGGCCAAGAATTTTTTGAACGACATTTCTATAAGCACGCTGCTGATGCTTGCTTAGTCTTTCGCTTTTGATAACACGAGCTTCTGCATCATTAATATCGCTTTGCCAATCAAGTGTTGGCCGGTGGTGAAATGCCTGTCGAGCGGATACCGCATGCAGCCGCCCTATTACGTTACCGAGTGCAAAAAGATGCGCGGGATTGTCTAATTCAGGCGCTTGGCCACTACACTGAGGATAAAGCGTGAAGCGAAACTGCTGATAGGTATGGAGTGATTCACCACACTGATCTCGCCAGGGCGCGATAACAGGCACGTCGGCATTAGCCAACTCTTGAAGAAAATCATGCTCTTCCTGAATAACGCTATCCGCCCAACGACCAGGACGATAAAATTTCACGACCCAACGCTCACCGTCCTCGTCGCGAAACATCAATACGCGATTTTCATAGCTGTTCAGTGCAAACGGCTCACCAGCTGGCCAAATGCCTACCGATTCCGCAGCAGACATCACTAAATCGGGAGAAAGCGTGCTAAACGGGTGTGGCATAAACCGCTCCTATCCAATAAAGCCTGCATTCTATCAATTATGTATCAGCGGTGTTCGCGCAACCGCCCAAATATCGACCCGCTGAGCACCGGCACGGAGTGCTTCTCTTGCGAGCGCATGGCCAGTTGCTCCGGTGGTCACAACATCGTCAATAATTGTGAGATGTTTGGGAAGTGGACCATTAATACGAAAAGCGCCCATTAAATTGTGCATGCGCTCGTTCCTATTTAATGTACGCTGAGAAGGCTGTTGCTTGAGGCATTCCGCTTTTATAACGGGCAATTCGACCTGCCTTCCTAGCTGCGTAGCCAACCAATAAGACTGATTAAAACCACGCTTTCGGGCTCGAACAGTGTGCATAGGGACAGGCAAAAGAGCGCTACCTAACTCGTTAGGTACATTCGCCATCATCAGCTCTACTAACAACATACCCGCACGCGGTGACGCATTGAATTTAAAGTCATGAACTAACGCTCGTATAGGACCTTCAAATAACAGCTCCACCGTCGCGGCGGTAAATGCTGGCGGTTGCTCTCGGCAGTGACCACAAACAGCTTGAACGGACGCCACGCACCCAGCATCCAAGGGCTCTTTACAGCGAAAGCAGCCACTATCGTTCCATGGCAACTGCATAAAACACTCCTGGCACCAACTGGCCCGACTCTCAGGAGAAAGACAAAACGCGCAATAACCTGGCAACCCTTTCTTGGCCCACGTACTGGCGTAATGCGCTAGCCGCGTAAAAATCATCTACCCCCCCTCACACGCCAATTTTATATTTTTCATAACACAGCGTTGACATTTACAAGGATGCTGTTAATATACGCCTCGTCTTCAGCGGATGTGGTGGAATTGGTAGACACGCTAGATTTAGGTTCTAGTGCCGTAAGGTGTGGGAGTTCGAGTCTCCCCATCCGCACCAATTAAAAAGTACTTACCTTACTCAAGGTGCTTACTTCCAAGAAAATTCGGTAGCCTTGAGCTAACCGAATTTTTTTGTTTTAAGACTCTGCATAACCCGACTAGCTGACCTCAACTCATTTTTGCGCTACGTTAGCAGTTATCCATACCACTTTGATTTGAGAAGGATCTCAACCTATGGAATGGCTTAACGATAACGCCCAAGCAATATCTGCCATCGCCAGCATTTGCACTCTGTTCGTATGGGTGTTTTATGCCCAACTGCTTTATAACGGCTATGTCCGCCAGCGCCGCCCTAGGATTATTGTCAACCGTGGCAAGGGCGTAGGTAAAGACGCATTGTGCTTAATAAGCAATATGAGTAGTGAAGCTATTTATATTCAACATTTAGTCGCTGTACTGCACACAGATGAGCACTGCTATGAACTTGATGTAGTCGAGTATCAGCAACAAAGCGCTGACGATGAAAGCGAGCGTTACCGCACACACCAAGGTCCCCTAGCATCAGGCGATTATCTCCATATACAATCCTTTGGCACAATCGTCGAGCAGCTCATCAGCCATTATAATATTGATGAACAGTCATTAAGACAGCAAAAACCTCAGCTTGAAATACGTGTTATTGCTATCTATGGCTCTGAAGATATGCCGATTGGCGCATCGCGGCACTTTAAATTAGACCTTTCTGCCGACTCACTGCACCAACTCAACCCGCTGCAGGTCGACACAAAACGCATGACCAGCCGCCAAGAACGCAAGCGCGTCTTACAATGGGCTAAAGATATTGAAATGTACAAAGCAAAATAACATGCCATCTTCGGGCAATATTTTTCTAGGAACTCTTCGATGAAACCAGTGCTCGCGGTCGTTTGTCTAGGCATACTTTGTGCACTGTCTCCAGACGTCTATGCTGCCAATAGCAACGCGGATCAGAGCTATGAAACTGAGAGCTATGAAACTGAGAGCTATGAAACTGGCACCTATGAAACTGAAGAAGATAGCGACAGCGACTTACCTGAATGGGCTGAAACACACGTTGAGCCATTTCGAGCACGCATCGGCAACTGGGTAGATAATACCTCACGAAATATTGACTCTTTTTTTGGCGGCGACCAATCCTCTTCTGCCGATAACAGATCTTACCTTCGTCTTGGCCAAGAGATTGATTGGATGGAAGGTGAAGGCACAAGTGGCGATATTAGCGTACGTTATCGCATTGACCTTCCCACTACAGAAGATCGCCTTCGCCTAATTATCGAGAGCGATCCAGAAGAATCGCAGGGTACGCTAGCCGAACAAGGCTCTGGGCGACTCTACAACGACCAGCGCGATCGCCGAACATCAACCTTTGGTCTTGATTGGTTAGAAAGTAGAGACAAACGCGAGAACTGGAGCAATCGCTTTGGCGCAGGCGTTCGTCTACGCCTTCCACTTGATCCCTATGTACGCTTTACCAGCGAACGTCTGTGGGATTTTAAGGATAGCCCCTGGCAGCTCGAATCATTCAATCGACTATCTTGGTTTAACAACTCCGGGTATTCAGCACGTACTGAGTGGGATATTGGACGTCCGCTTTCTACCAATCGCCACCTGAGATTTATCACCAATGTGCAATGGCGTGAAGAGGAAGACACGCTTGAGTACAGTGAGATAGTGCAGTTAAACCAACGCTTAAATAGCCGTAGCGCGCTGCGTTATTCGGCTATTGCCATTGGTGAAAGCCTATCTAATCCTCGAATGACAAACTACTATTTGCAAACTCGCTACCGCAGAGATATCCATAAAGGGATACTATTTGCAGATGTCATCCCAGAACTACATTTTCAACGCGAGGTCAGCTATGACCCACGATGGGCAATGACACTACGCGTGGAAATGTATTTCCAACGCGAAATACAGCGGGATTATTTTCACTTCTAGTTGCGAACACTCTTTACTAAGACTGCATCAATTGAAACGTACTACAAGGCACTGGCACGGCTACCAGCGCCCCGTCTGTTAACCGATTAAAGCCGCAACCCACCATCACACTCAATAATTCGCGCGGTAAAGTAATCGTTTTCAAAAATGAAAGCGACGCTTTGTGCGATGTTATCGGGATGGCCCAACTGCTTAAGTGGAACACTAGAGGCGATTCTTTCTAGCATATCTGGGCGCATGGCAGCGGTCATTTCGGTTTCAATAAACCCTGGCGCTACGGTTCCTGTACGAATCCCGTAACGGGCAAGTTCCTTACCCCAAGTCACTGTTAACGCATGCACACCCGCTTTGGCGGCTGCATAATTGCTTTGGCCCATATTACCAGCGCGAGAAATACTCGAAATATTAACAATAACGCCTTGATGCCCAGCTTCTACCATCTGCGTTGCGGCTTCGCGTCCACATAGAAAAACGCCTGTTAAATTCACATCAAGCACTTTTTGCCATGACGCTAACGACATACGTTTTTCAACCACACCTTCCTTCGCTTTAATCAAGAGACCGTCGTCAGTGATACCAGCATTATTGACACAACCGCCAACCGGACCCATGCGCGATGCAATGTCAGCAAATGCCTGCTGTACAGATTGCTCATCAGCCACATTCGTTACAAATGCTTTTGCTTGGATATCGTGGGATTCCAACACTGATACAGCGTCATCCAATGCTTCGGCACTCATATCCAAAAGTGCCAGTCGTGCGCCCTGCTTACCTAAACGCTGCGCTATAGCAAAGCCTAGACCGCGAGCACCACCCGTAATGGCAATTACTTTATTCGTCAGGTTCATGTGATTCTCCTTAGATCAACACTTCGTAAATGCACCAATGCATAATAATTAGCATCGTGATACGTCAACGCCTCTATTGTGCATTGCAGCATAGAAGTTTCAGCGCAAAATATCGAGTTTTAGAATAGCTAAGAGAGTAGCTAAGACAGCATCCACCCACTGGCAAGCTGCTTGTTTTTTCAATTTCTGTCACCATATTCACCGATTACGCCTGTCATGGAGTTTGTCATGCCCCTTCTTCTTTTTATATCGTTGTTTACGTTAGTTGATTTTGTACTGTTGTTTTCAATTGGTAGCCAAATCGGTTTATTAACCACCCTGCTACTGGTGCTAGGCACTGGTTTTATTGGGCTGCACCTAATTCGCAAAGAGGGCGTTTCCACCTTGGCGCGCGCGCGACAACGTATGCAGGTAGGCGAAATTCCTTCTCAAGAACTATTTACCGGAGCGGCACTAATTTTTGGCGGCGCTCTGTTATTAGCACCTGGTTTTTTGTCCGACGCGCTAGGCATTGCCTGCCTGCTACCTAACGCTCGACAACTAATGTTCAAGGTGCTCACCTGGCTAGGCTTAAAAAGCACCGGTAGCCAGCAGCAGGCAAGCTATGAGCAGGGCAATACATCACGATCAAACGATCAACAAGGGCCGATTGAAGGTGAATTCATTAGTCGAGATGAAACCGCAAGACGGCGCTGAAGCCTCATTCAAGAAGAATGTCACAAAACCACATTTTTTTATCACTTACCCCTTGAAAGGTTCTCGCCAGCCCCCACTTTTGAGTCAGCATACAAATTCGGCGAAGGCTTTAGCATTCGCCATTAACATGAAGGTGTTTAACCTTCACTTTTCGCGGGCTGCTGCCCACGAAAATCTCATTTAGCTAACCGCCCTAATGGGCTCAGACGATACTCAGGAGAACGTGAGCATGAATATCCGTCCTTTGCACGATCGCGTCGTTGTTCGTCGCGTGGAAGAAGAGCAGAAAACCGCTGGCGGCATCGTGCTACCGGGCAATGCCCAGGAAAAACCCACCCGTGGCGAAATCCTGGCAGCTGGTAATGGCCGTATTCTAGATAACGGCGACGTTCGCCCGCTGGACGTAAAAGTTGGCGACACAGTGATTTTCAAAGACGGTTTCGGCGTTGAGAAGCAAAAAATCAATGGCGAAGAAGTTCTGATCATGAGCGAAGCCGATATTTTGGCGGTTGTCGAAGGCTAATCAGCGCCTCGACCACTCACTTTTCCTTTTAAATTTCACTGTTTAGGAAATAACGAACATGGCAGCTAAGCAAGTTAAGTTTTCCGATGATGCCCGCAAACGCATGGCGCGTGGTGTAGACGTTCTGGCTAACGCAGTAAAAGTTACTCTCGGCCCGAAAGGCCGGAATGTGGTACTGGACAAGTCCTTTGGCGCACCGACCGTCACTAAAGATGGTGTTTCTGTTGCTAAAGAGATCGAGCTAAAAGACAAGTTCGAAAACATGGGTGCTCAGATGGTTAAGGAAGTTGCTTCCAAGACCTCTGACGCTGCCGGCGATGGCACCACGACGGCTACCGTTCTGGCTCAAGCGATTGTTGCGGAAGGCCTAAAAGGCGTGACTGCGGGCATGAACCCGATGGATCTTAAGCGTGGCATCGATCAAGCGGTGAGCGCGGCTGTTAAAGAGATTCAGGCAATGTCTGTTCCATGCACCGACACCAAGTCGATTGCTCAGGTAGGCACCATCTCTGCTAACGGCGACAAGCGCATCGGCGAAATCATTGCTGAAGCAATGGAAAAAGTTGGTAAAGAAGGCGTTATCACCGTCGATGAAGGCCGTGGCTTTGAAGATGAGCTAGAAGTAGTAGAAGGTATGCAGTTTGATCGCGGCTACCTATCGCCCTACTTTGTCACCAATCAAGACACCATGGCCGTTGAGCTGGAAGACCCCTACATCCTGCTCGTCGACAAGAAAATCTCCAACATCCGTGAACTACTACCGGTGCTGGAAGCTGTTGCTAAGCAAGGCAAACCGCTCGCGATTATCGCTGAAGACATCGAAGGCGAAGCGCTGGCAACCTTGGTTGTAAACAACATGCGCGGCATCGTCAAAGTGGCTGCTGCTAAGGCACCTGGCTTCGGCGACCGTCGTAAAGCAATGCTGCAGGATATCGCTATCCTGACCAACGGCACTGTGATTTCTGAAGAAGTCGGCCTAACGCTTGAACAAGCGAACCTAGATCACCTGGGTACCGCTAAGCGCATGACGATGTCTAAAGAAAACACCACCATCATCGATGGCGCGGGTGTAGAAAACGACATCGAAGCTCGTGTTAATCAGATTCGTGCGCAAATCGAAGAGACCTCTTCTGATTACGACAAAGAGAAGCTGCAAGAGCGCGTTGCCAAACTGGCAGGCGGCGTTGCGGTTATCCGCGTCGGTGCGGCTACCGAAGTAGAAATGAAAGAGAAGAAAGCTCGCGTTGAAGATGCTCTGCACTCAACTCGCGCTGCCGTAGAAGAAGGCGTTGTACCTGGTGGTGGTACTGCACTGGTTCGCGTCATGGCTAAAGTACAAGGCCTGACTGGCGACAACGAAGACCAAAACCATGGCATCAACATGGCGCTGCGCGCTATGCAGTCTCCGCTGCGCCAGATTGTTACCAACGCCGGCGAAGAAGCCGCTGTTGTTATCAACCGCGTAAAAGATGGCGAAGGCAACTTCGGCTACAACGCACAAACTGGCGAGTACGGTGACCTGTTCGAAATGGGCGTTCTCGACCCGGCTAAAGTAACCCGTACTGCTCTGCAGTCCGCTGGTTCCGTTGCTGGTCTGATGATCACCACAGAGTGCATGATCGCTGACGACCCTGAAGAGAAAGACGCCGCTCCAGACATGGGTGGCATGGGCGGAATGGGTGGTATGGGTGGAATGATGTGATCCACCCCTGAGCCTATCGCTCTGACGTTTAACGTCGCTAAGAACCCCGCCATGTGCGGGGTTCTTTTATTTAAAGACGCCCCACCTTCCTGCCTCTGACGATAGTTAAAAGCATGCTACCATCAGCGCCTTTATCCGGCAGCTTGTAGGTCTTCATTACCGTGCTCTCCAATATTCGCATCGTACTAGTGCAAACCTTCCACCCAGGCAACATTGGCGCTACCGCTCGCGCGATGAAAACCATGGGCTTATCTGAGCTCATCTTGGTTAATCCCCGGGCGTTTCCTGATGACGAAGCAACTCGCATGGCCGCAGGTGCAACGGATGTGCTTGAACATGCCCGTTGTGTAAGCAGCCTTGAAGAGGCAGTTAGTGATTGCGTACAAGTGGTGGGGGCGAGTGCAAGGCTCCGCAGCCTGCCGCTCCCGCATTTTGATGAACCCGATGACATGGCGCAGCAAGTGATTGAGAACGCCACACAAGCGCCGGTTGCGCTGGTGTTCGGACGCGAGCGTTCAGGCCTCACTAACGATGAGATACGCTGCTGCACACACCAGGTAAGTATCCCAGCCAACCCTGAATACGGTATTTTAAATCTCTCCCAGGCGGTACAAATTTTAGCCTATGAAGTGCACCGCGCTTGGCGTAGGCGCGACGATAGCGCCTTCATTTATCAACGCCCGATTGAAGCTACGCCACCTAGCCGCGAGCAGTTTTTACACTTTCAAGACCACCTTGGACGTTTGATGCAGCAAAGTGGCTTTCTAACTCAGCCTCATGCTCGCACGGAAGAGCAGCTTCAGGCGCTGTTTGCTCGCGCACAGCCCAGCCGTAAGGAACTCTCCTTACTTCGTGGCCTGCTCAGCGCTTTTGAAACGCATTTACCTAAGCAGTAGTTACAGTTTTAACGTAAAGAAGGGCAGCTCATAGCTGCCCTTCTGTTGGTCTGCAAGAAAACTGTGAAAAAGCGCCTATAGCGACATTGCTGCCAGCCACCCAAATGCAATCAGCGGTACGTTGTAATGCAAAAAGGTAGGCACCACGCTGTCCCACATATGATCATGCTGGCCGTCCACATTTAACCCAGACGTGGGCCCCAGCGTAGAATCAGACGCTGGCGAGCCAGCGTCGCCCAGTGCAGCTGCAGTACCTACTAGCACCACCGTTGCCATCGGCGAGAAGCCAAACTGTACCGCTAATGGAACAAAAATCGCCGCGATAATAGGAATGGTCGAAAACGATGAGCCAATTCCTAGGGTAATAAACAAGCCCACTAGCAGCATCACGAGCGCCGCCAAACCGCGGTTATCACCAAATAGTTCAAACGCACCTGCCACTAGCGAGTCAATGGCCCCTGTCGCCTTCATGACTTCTGCAAAACCAGCTGCTGAAATCATAATAAAGCCGATCAACGCCATCATGCGCATACCGCTGGTAAAGAGATCATCCGCTTCACGCCACTTAAAAATACCGCCCAGCGACAGCAAGCCAATCCCCACTAGCCCACCCACAATCATAGAACCGGTATAAAGCTGCAGCCCTAGTGCGGCTACAATCGCCACACCCGACATCACAAGCCCAAATGTATGAGGCTTTGCAGGCGTGTGGCCTTGGTGAGCATTCGTCGCCACAAGGTCTTTACTGGTGTATTCGCGCTGTCCACGGTAGCTGAAAAAAAGTGCTACGAGTAAGCCAATCGCCATGCCACCTACCGGAATAGCCATTGCCATGGGCACCATGCCCCGGGTAATTTCCAAGCCTAGCGACTCGCCAGCGCTATTTAAATTCGCCAGCAGAATATCATTTAGAAAGATCGCGCCGAATCCTACTGGTAGTAGCATATAGGGGGCAGTTAACCCAAAGGTGAGCGCACAAGCCACGGCGCGCCGATCAAGCTGAAGGCGATTCATCACCACTAATAGCGGTGGTATCAGTACGGGGATAAACGCAATATGCACAGGAATGGCATTTTGCGATGAAATAGCCACCAAGAGCACAGCAACAAGCAAAAACACTTTTACTCTCGCTTGATGTGCTGCGGTGGCTTCTTTCCCCAGCATCGTAATTAGCCGATTTGCCAGCATATCGGGAAGCCCCGAACGGGAAATAGCCACCGCAAAGGCTCCAAGAGTGGCATAAGCAAGGGCTACTTGCGCGCCTCCACCAACACCATCATTGAAAGCACTAAGCGTTTCATCCAGTGATAAACCGCCAACTAATCCCCCTACTAACGCCCCAACAACAAGCGCAAATACCACGGATACCCGAGCAAGCGAAAGTGCCACCATGACTAGCACAGCAAGAATTACCGCGTTCATGAAAATTCCCAGTAAGATAAGTGAGTGAGCTTACAAAAGCTGGGGATTCTATCAGATCAGTGGTTTCTCGGTAGCGGTAATCACTATAGAAATAGCAACAATCACAATGTCTAACGTCGCACGTGTCGCCTCTGACACCAGGGGACTGGCTGGTTAATCTGCTTTGTTAAGAAGCGTTAGGCAATCAATGGCAATCACGCGCTCTTCATCCGTTGGTATCACCCAAACACCGACACCACTGTCCGCTGCAGAAATACAAATAGCATTATGATGATTCGCCTGCTCATCAAGCTGCATGTCAAGCCACTCACACTGCGCCACAATACGCGCACGCACAGCGGCGGCATGTTCGCCAATCCCCGCCGTAAACACTAATTGGTCAAGCCCACCAAGCGCCCCAGCTAAGCTGGCAATTTCCCGCGCGGCTCGATAGCAATAAAGCTCAACAGCTTCTTCAGCCTCGGGAGCATCACTTGCAAGTAACTCGCGCATATCACTACTGATACCTGAAACACCCAACAGGCCTGATTGCTTATATAAGAGTGACGACACTTCCTCGACACTCATTTTTTCCTGACCAATTAAGTGCAGCACCAACCCAGGATCCAACGTACCGGAACGTGTGCCCATCGGCAGACCATCAAGTGCAGTAAAGCCCATAGTTGAAGCGATACTGACGCCATCACGGATAGCGCACAGACTGGCACCATTACCCAAGTGCGCAACGATCACTCGCGAACGAGGTGCATTTTTAGGCAAAACATTCGGCAAAGTGCGCTGAATATAATCATAGGAAAGGCCATGGAAGCCGTAGCGAATTAGCCCCTTGGCGGTAAGCTCTCGCGGCAGCGCAAATTGCCGAGCCACCCAAGGTTGACGAGCATGAAACGCAGTATCGAAGCATGCGATCTGTGGCACATCGGGTACTTGTTCCATTAATAGCTTAATAGGGGCAAGACCATGGGGCTGATGCAATGGCGCTAGGCTTGAAAACTTCTCCAACTCAGCCACATCATTAGCGCTTAACCTAACCGCTTCGTGGTAGGTTTGGCCACCGTGAACAACGCGATGCCCTATAGCGATCAGCGTGCCTTTATCGTCACGTTGGTCAAGCCACACCATAAGTTTTGTAATGGCTTCTTCATGATTCGTTGCTGGCGTTAGTCCCATCGCCTGCAGCGCTTGCAGCTCATAGTGATGCGGTTGTTGTCCGACCTTTTTATGTACCAACGACACACGGCACTGAGACGTAGCCAAACCCGAAAAATGACCACTGTAGCTAAGCGTCAACGCTTCTTTGGGTGTGCCAGTAGCGTCTTCATCCATCGCATAATAAGCAGTTCCAACATGATAAAGGGCAAACTTAACGCTAGAAGAGCCGCTATTTAGCACCAATATTTCTTGCATTATTAAGCTCCTGAAGTCCTACCAAGCATGCCACAACGACGCTGATGATCAGCCAGCAGTAACGCTAACGCACTGGACGCCATACGCGTCAACGCGTCGTCTGCACGGCTTGTTAGCATAATCGGCACTCTAGCACCGACAACAACGCCTGCGCCCGTTGCGTCCGCTAAGTGGGTAAGCTGCTTCATTAACATATTGGCTGCTTCAAGATCTGGCGCTAAGAGAATATCGGCACGCCCAGCGACTGGCGAAACGATACCTTTAGTTCTTGCCGCTGCTTCTGAAACGGCATTATCAAACGCTAGCGGACCATCTAAGGTGCCACCGGTTATCTGACCACGCTCTGCCATCTTACACAGTGCCGCCGCATCAATCGTGGAGGTGATTTTAGGATTAACGGTCTCGACAGCAGAAAGAATCGCCACAAGAGGATTGTCATTACCCAGCGCATGAGCCAACTCAATGGCGTTTTGAACAATATCGCGCTTTTCCGCCAACTTAGGATAAATATTGATCGCCGCATCGGTGATTAACAGCGGTCTTGGGTAAGTTGGTACATCGAAGGCCATCACATGACTCAGACACCGTTCGGTGCGCAACCCCGTGTCACGCTTAAGTACTTCACGTAAAAGCTCATCAGTGTGCAGTGCGCCTTTCATCAACGCACCTACGCGCCCCTGGCGGGCTAATGCTACTGCCTGCTCGGCTGCGGCGTGGCTATGGGGTACATCCACCAGCTCAAAGGCGCTGATATCAACCTGAGCTTTTTCAGCCGCAAGCTGTATTTTCCCTTTGGGCCCAACCAGTACGGGAATGATTAACCCTTGTGCCGCTGACTCAACCGCTCCGCAAATGGCGCTTTGATCCACTGGGTGAACGACTGCGGTGGGCATCGGTTCTGGACGATCAGCAGCCGTTAAGATTTCATGTAACCTGCCACGCTCGGTTAAGCGTACTTTTGGCAGCAGCGCGCGAGGACGACTAATTTTTTTAACCGGCGCTAAGACACTAGCTTCTCCTTCGATGACCGTATCGCCTCGTTGATTTTCACAGCGACAGGCGAAGGTAATTCGGTGACGCTGGTCGTCTTTTTCAGTAGCCCGCACGGATACCCGCAGTACATCGCCGAGCCTTACTGGCGCCTTAAACTTCAGCGTCTGGCCAAGATAGACCGTACCCGGCCCAGGCAGCTGGGTACCCAATACGGTAGAGATCAACGCCCCACCCCACATACCGTGGGCAATCACTTCCTGAAAACGGCTGCTTTTGGCGAAGTCGCTATCGACGTGTGACGGATTAACATCCCCTGACATCACAGCAAATAACTTGATGTCCTCCATGGTCAGGCGTTTTTCCAAATGGGCTTCATCACCAACGCTTATTTCGTCATAAGTGCGGTTTTCAATTAGATCATTTACGTCATTGACCGACATCGAGTTACTCCTTTTGAACGTTTCCTTAAGCTAGGCCGTTGGCTTAGCCCACCAGATGTTAAAAACGAAGGTGATGGCCTGCATCAACGTAGTGAGTCAACCCCGTCAGTGAAGCGCCAGCGTCAGAGGCTAAATAAACCACTGCATTGCCAACATCTTGCACGCTAGCAAGCCGGCGTAGTGGCGAGCGCATTTCGCCATCATGAGCTAGTTCATCAAACGCTTTAAGCCCAGACGCTGCCCGTGTACGAATAGCACCTGGCGATACTGCATGCACACGGATGCCCTGGGGGCCAAGCTCAGCGGCCATATAGCGCGTGGCAGATTCAAGCGCGGCTTTTACGGGGCCCATTAAGTTGTAGTTATCAACCACCTTTTCGGCCCCGTAGTAGGTCATGTTGAACAGGCTCCCTCCCTCTTTCATCAACGGTTCGGCATGCTTAGCCATGCGAATAAAGGAGTGGCAGGAAATATCCATAGCGAGTAAAAACCCCTCTTTTGAGCAGTCCACTACCCGTCCATGCAAGTCGTCAAGGGGCGCATAGGCAATCGAGTGAACAACAAAATCTAGTCGGCCCCAGCGCGCTCTGGCCCGTTCAAACAGGGCCTCAAGCTGATCATCATGCTGCACATCACACAGTATTAATTCCGGCTCCCCCATATCAACTGCCAGTGGTGTCACGAACTTTTCAGCACGGGGAGAAGCGTAAGTGACTAGGCACTCAGCACCAGCATGATGCAGCGCCTGAGCACAGCCGAACGCAATACTGTCTTGATTGGCAACACCCGCGACAATACCGACCTTGCCTTGCATGGAAAAAGGATTTGACACCGTTGGCCTCCTAAGAAGTTGATAATAAGAAAATCAAGCCATCGTTAATGTCGCCAAAGGCTTTATTGAATAACGCTTGCCTTCAGGTCTTAACGAAAAGAGTCACTAATAAACGTGGAGCCTTTGTGACACAGGCCTACGACTTTAGTAAAAGCACCCTTGCTGCTGTGCAACATACTACCTAGTATGCCGCCCTCAACTTATTACCGACACTGCTAATTTAACGATACGTCTTTTTTAGCTGCGTTTCTCAGTGACGTTTTCTAACTGCGTGTCTTGTCGTTTAACCCTGTGGCTAACCACATCATTTGTAACCATATCTTGGGAGCCTGTATGGGCATGCTAGCGATTATTATTTCTTTACTGCTACTGATGTTTTTCGCCTACCGCGGCATCTCTGTACTGCTGTTAGCGCCACTTATGGCCTCTCTTGCAGTGCTGTTATCCGGCGATGTGGCATTTCTACTACCGGTCTATACCGATACATTCATGAAGGCACTGGGAAATTACGTCATTCAGTTCTTTCCGTTATTTCTATTAGGAGCGCTGTTTGGCCAATTAATGGCTGACTCGGGAGCAGCGCAGTCAATCTCAAATGGCATCGTTAATCGGCTCGGCACCCATCACGTGGTACTGACCGTCGTTATTGCCTGTGCAGTGCTGACCTATGGCGGCGTATCGCTCTTTGTCGTTGCCTTCGCGATTTATCCCATCAGCCGTGAGTTATTTCGCCAAGCGAATGTGCCAAAGCGCTTAATACCCGCCTCTATTGCGCTGGGATCATTCACGTTTACTATGACTGCCTTACCCGGCACACCTTCTATCCAAAATGCCATTCCTATCCCTTACTTTGGTACCAACAGCTTCGCAGCGCCGGGATTAGGGGTGATTGCGGGGCTGATCATGCTAGGTTTGGGCATTCTCTATCTGCAATCACGCGTTAAAAAAGCGGCAGCGTGTGGCGAAGGCTATGGCACCCATACAGAGCGGGAAGCAACTGACACAACGGATACAACTGACACAACTGACACAACTGACACAACTGACACAACTGACACAACTACAGCTGACACCGCGACTAACTCAGCACCTACCATGCCACTGGCTATTGCATTGATTCCACTGGTCATGGTGATTGGTCTTAACGCCCTGTTTACTTACGGCATCTTTCCAGTGATGGACCTTAGCTTTATCAGCGACAACTTCGAGAACGTAACGCCCAGCAGGCAAACCGGGCTCTGGGCTGTATTAATTGCCCTGCTCAGCGCTTCTGCTTGGTTGATTATTACTCGCTGGCGTTACTGGCAGGATTTGAAAGCCACGGTTAACCAGGGGTGCTTAGGCTCGCTTCTGCCAATTTTCAATACTGCTTCTGAAGTTGGGTATGGAGCGGTTATTGCAACTCTGGCAGGCTTCGCCATTATTCGCGATGCCGTGCTGAATGTTTCCCCAGGAAATCCGTTAATATCCGAAGCCATGGCTATGAGTGTGCTCGCTGGGATTACGGGCTCTTCATCAGGCGGCCTTTCCATTGCGTTGCAAACACTTGGCAGCGAATACCTCGCGATGGCGGAGCAAGCGGGAATTAGTCCAGAGCTCATGCACCGGGTAGCAACACTCGCCGCGGGCGGTATGGATACGCTGCCTCACTCTGGCGCAGTGATTACACTTCTGGCTATTTGCGGCTTAACCCACCGCCAGTCTTACGGTAATTTGGCAATGGTAACGATTTTGCTGCCTATTGCCGCACTCGTTAGCGTAATCACTCTAGGCACGCTGTTTGGCAGCTTCTAAAAAAACGCACCACATGCGATAGTTAAGTAATGAGTTAAGCATTTATTAGCCTGAACAATAACGAGACCTTATATGGCTATCGCACGACAAAACGCCTTCCTTCTGATACTGCTGGCAAGCTTGGTTATTTCCACGGCCATGGGGCTTCGCCATGGCTTTGGGCTTTTCCTTGAACCGATGAGCAGCGACTTCGGCTGGGGTCGGGGTGTATTTGCCTTTGCGCTCGCGCTTCAGAACCTTGTATGGGGCCTGTCGCAACCATTCACCGGCGCACTGGCCGACCGTTTTGGAGCGGCCAAAATTATTGTGGTTGGGGCCGTTTTGTATGTCGCTGGACTGTGCTTTATGAGCCTTTCCACCAGCGCGCTTGGCATGACGTTAAGCGCTGGGTTACTGATTGGGCTGGGCCTTTCTGGAACAACATTTTCAGTGATTTTGGGAGCAGTCGGTCGTGCGGTAGCGCCTGAAAAACGTAGCATGGCGATGGGTATTGTGAGTGCTGCTGGCTCTTTTGGTCAGTTTGCGATGCTACCCGGTACATTAGGACTAATTGAATGGCTTGGCTGGTCAGCGGCATTACTGGCCATGGGGGTTATTGCCGCGCTGATGGTTCCCCTGGGGGCAATGCTCAAAGACCGCCCAAGCCCTAACGCGCTGGGCGACTTAAGCCTACGCGATGCGCTCAACGAAGCGGCGGGGCAAAAAGGCTTTTGGCTGTTGTGCCTAGGTTTTTTCGTGTGCGGCTTTCAAGTAGTCTTTATCGCGGTTCATCTGCCTGGGTACCTATTTGATAATGGGCTGGCCATTCAAGTGGGTACCACAGTGTTAGCCTTAGTGGGGTTGTTTAATATCCTGGGCACCTACACAGCGGGGTGGATGGGGGGAATTTGGTCGAAGCCACGCCTGCTCAGCTGGTTATATCTGATTCGTGGCGTGGTCATTGCTGTGTTTATTATGCTGCCGCTGTCAGCTACCAGCGCCTATATATTTGGTATCGCCATGGGCCTACTGTGGCTTTCAACTGTTCCTTTAACCAATGGCATTGTGGCATCAGTATTTGGTGTTCGCCATTTATCTATGCTGGGCGGTATTGTGTTCTTATTTCACCAGCTAGGCTCTTTTATGGGCGTCTGGCTCGGCGGCTATCTCTATGATATCACTGGCCATTATGACACTGTCTGGAAAATTGCCATTGTACTTTCACTGGTCGCCGCTGGTTTGCACTGGTTTATCAGCGAGAAACCGTTGGCACGCAACGCAACGGCTCCCCAGGTGGCCTCATGAAGCCACTGTCAACATTGGCCGTATTTGTGGTAATAGCAGCTCTCTTGCTGGGTGGAACTGCTCTCGCTTGGTGGGGCTGGCATTCGCTGGATAGCTCACTACTACTGTTTGGCAGCCGACTGTGCTGAATACTCAATAACAGCTGAGACGTTAATTACTTGATCATTCCATATCCCGAGCACGTGGCTGTCGTAATAACTACCGTTATCGTTGTTGTTCTGGCGGTGCTGCTTCACTATGAATCGTTGTGGTTAATATCACGACAAATTGAGCGTTCAAAGAAACCACATCGCCAGCGTATTCTTGGCATGGCATTTGGCGTTTTATTGACGCACATTGTTGAGATTTGGCTGTTTGGCGTAACCGGCTGGTGGTTAACTGAGCTCCTTGGCATAGGTGCATTAGAAGGTTATGAGAGCTTTAATGTTCTAGATTATATATTCTTCACTGCTGTCACCTACACCACCGTTGGCTATGGCGATATTTATGCAACGGGGCCAGTCCGGTTTTTATATGGAACTCTAGCATTAACAGGCTTTGTTCTGATTACCTGGTCGGCATCGTTCACTTTTATTGAGATGCAAAAACATTGGCGAGTGGGAAGATAACCAAGCCGTCCATCTAGTAAGGATTCAGCATGTTTGAAGTGTTAATTTTATCATTTGCTTTTATCTTTGGGATTATTGCCCGCCAGTTCAGCTTACCACCTCTGGTGGGCTTTTTGGTCGCTGGCTTTGCACTCAACGCTTTTGGCCCCAGTGTGGGCCTCCCTAGTGAAGCAGGGCCGCTGCTGGAGCATCTTGCCCATTTAGGCGTTTTATTGCTGCTTTTCACTATCGGCCTAAAATTAAATGTAAGGAGCCTTGCTGAGCCAGTCGTGTTAGGCAGTGCTTTCATACATCTAATCATTACTTCCTTATTTTTTACTATTAGCTTTGTCGTCTTCTTATCACTACCTATGGACAAAGCAATACTACTTGCCATCGCTCTCTCATTTTCAAGCACTGTCCTGGCCGCTAAAGTGCTTGAAGCTAAGCGGGAACTTCGGGCGCTCCACGGCCGGATCGCCATTGGCATTCTGATTATTCAGGACTTGGTCGCTATAGCTGTTCTAAGTTTCTATAGTGGTCAGTCACCTAGCCCATGGGCATTACTGGTATTTTTACTGCCACTATTTAGACCCCTCCTTTATTGGTTCATGAGCGTTGCACAACATGATGAGCTGCTCGTCCTTTTTGGCGCTGTATTAGCAATTGCTGTTGGTGGTATGGGTTTTGAAGCAGTAGGTCTAAGCTCAGAAGTAGGTGCCTTAGTAATGGGGCTCTTGCTTGCAAAACACCCTCGCGCTCAAGAGCTTTCCAAAGCTTTATGGGGAGTGAAAGAAATATTACTAATCAGCTTCTTCTTACAAATAGGGATGGCTGGTTTGCCTGACACTGATGCGTTAATTTTTGCCGGTGTACTCGCCATTGTCTTACCCTTAAAAGGGCTGTTATTTTTTGCGCTCTTAATTGCATTCCGTATTCGAGCGCGCAACGCTTTTTTGGGCGGTTTAAGCCTCACCGCCTACAGTGAGTTTGGCCTAATCGTTGCTTCCGGTATTTTAGAGGAGTGGCTGGTGCCACTTGCAATCGCTGTTGCGTTGTCTTTTGTCATTGCAGCACCGCTGAACCGCTTGGCCCACGGGCTATTTGACCGCTGGGAAAACAAACTATTACGTTTTGAGCGTAATACTTACCATCCCGATGAACAGCCCGTAAACTTGGGCGGCGCTACCGTACTGGTACTGGGTATGGGGCGAACTGGAAGTGCTGCCTATGATTTTTTTAAGGAGAAGGGGCTGTCAGTTGCAGGCGTTGATTCTGATCCAACCAAAGCAGAGAACGAACGTCACGTTTCTTATGGCGATATAGAAGACGTAGGCTTCTGGCATCAACTAGATATTGCCGGACTCAAGGCAATAACATTAGCGACACCAGATCTGGAAAGTAAATTAATTGCAGCCCGAGAGCTACGTAAAGCAGGTTTTACAGGACAACTTTTTGCTGGCATAAATTTTCAAGATGAAGCCGCCCCACTACATGAAGCAGGGGTCAATCAAACTTACCTACTAATGACTGGTGCAGGCATTGGTATCGCGGAAAAAGCGTGGGAAAGCCTTCAATCTAATCCTTGAGTATTTGCACCAATCTTGCGATGTCGCCATAGGCGCATAAGTACACCATGCCTAGGTGAAAACAACAGTGCTAGAAAAAAGCAACCCGTCGCGACTAAGACAATCGTGCCACCGGAAGCTACATCTAGTGCATAGGAAAGCCAGAGCCCAACCACAGCCGAGCCAACGCCCACTGCTACAGAAATTAACAGCATTGTTTTAAAACGATCGGTTAACAGATGGGCAGTGGCTCCTGGGGTAATCAGCATCGCCACCACCAGGATGATACCAACGGTTTCCAAGCTAGCCACAATAGTCAGCGTTAGTAATAGGATCAGCCCGTAATGGATGATACCTGTATTAAAACCAAGCGCCTGTGCCTGGGTTGGATCAAATGCATAAAGCATTAACGGCCTGAAAGCGAGCCAAACGACTAATAAAGCAACAAGGCTGGCAGCCAAGGTAAGTAATAATGCCGACTGCTGAACACCCAGCACATTGCCAAACAAGATGTGCATTAAATGGGTACTGGAGGCAATTTTACTGATCAGTACAATGCCAAGCGCAAAGGCTCCGGTAAACATAATGCCCATGGCCGCATCTGACTTGATTCGCGTATGGCGTTCAATTGCGCCTATCCCTAACGAGGTCAGCGCGCCGGTGACGAAAGCACCGATAAAAAAAGGCAGCCCGACCAAATAAGCGATGGCGACACCAGGCAGCACCGCATGGGAAATCGCATCACCCAGCAGCGACCAACGTTTCAGCACCACATAACAGGAGAGCATGCCGCAGATAGCGCCCACCATCATCGATGTCAGCAATGCTCGCTGCATAAAGGCATACTGAAACGCATCGGAAATACTGTCTGGCAGAAGGTTAACGGGCACCATTAGCGCTGCAATTAGCCCACTAACCACGGCGCTACTTATCGTATCTAACAGTTGTAACATCTCAATTGTGCCCATTACTTATGCGCTAGCGCAGAATCTTTAGCGCGCTGCGTACGATCGTTTGCCGACTGCTCGATGGAACTGACAGCTAGCTCGGCTAGCTTGGTATCACTTAGCATCTCTTCAGGCGATCCTTCGCCACGAATAAAGCGGTTGATGAGCACAACATGATCCACATAACGGCGTGCCCCAGGCATATCGTGGGTAACCATTACGATCGTCCTGCCTGCTTCTCGCTCGCGTTTTAATACATCTAGAATGAGCTGCTCACTGGGTGGATCAACGCCCGCTAAAGGTTCGTCCAACAACAGAATATTGGCTTCTTGAGCTAGTGCTCTAGCGAGCAAAACCCGCTTCTTTTGGCCGCCAGAGAGGGCCCCAATCGGTCGTTCCGCCAGTGCCAACATATCAACATCGGTTAACGCTTTCTGAACAGCTTGGTGATGGCGAGCGGCCTGCCAGCGCGCAGGTAACAGTTGCCTCCATAAAGGATCACGGCGCATGTGGCCATAACGCGCGCTCATTACGGTGTCCCGAACCGAAATAGGAAAATCCCACTCGATCGCTTCACGCTGAGCCATATACGCAATACTGCCCGCCTTGCGATGATGTTCAATCGCCTCGCCAAACGCTTTTATATGCCCGCGAAGCGGCTTCATGCTACCCGTTAAAATATGAAATAACGTCGACTTACCTGCCCCGTTAGGGCCAACGATAGCTGTCCATTGGCCAGCAGGAAACGCCAAGTGAATATTCTCTAAAACGGGCTGCCGTTGATAGGCTGCATAAAGCCCCTTCACCTCAATCGCGGCGATTGCACCTGAAACGGACGTGGTCATATAAACTTACTCAGTTGCCAAGTAACGACGCAGTAATTCCACGTTATGGCGTTGCATTGAAAAGTAATCGGCAGCTTCACCGTCAGGCTCGCTTAACGAATCAACGTAAAGTGGTCCAGCCACGGGCAGGCCCGTATCACGCGCAATACTGGTTACATGCCGATCTGAAATAGTGCTTTCCCAAAAAAGCGCTGCGGGCTGGCGTTCATTAATCATATCAATGACCCGCATCAACTGGCGAGGAGAGCCTTCCGTTTCTGAGTTGGTTCCCCAGATACCATCGTGTTCAAAATGGTAAGCGTCCGAAAAATAGAGAAACGCCGCTTCGCTTGAAAGCAGAACCCGACGATCTTCAGGAATAACTTCCAGCGCTTCCTGCAATTCAACATGTAGCTCATGGAGTTGGTTTTTCAACTCAGCGGCACGCTGCTGAATAGCATCCGCTTTTTGCGGCAAGCTATCTTCTAGTACGTTGGCAATCGCCTGCACGTAGGCGCCAGCCGCACGAGGATCCATCCACAAGTGTGGGTCGATATCGCCTTCCATCTCACCTGTAACGATAGATTGAGTGGGGTACTCCGATGCCTCAGCAACCGCTACGATGGGAACATCTTCAGTGACCGTAGCCTCCACTTGGCGCATCCACTGCTCTAGCTGGTAGCCGTTATAGAACACCACGTCGGCATCTTCCAACGCAGCAAAGTTATCGGGTGTTAGCTCCCATTCATGTACTTCAGCATTCACAGGAGTAAGCACAGTTACGCTGGCGTCTTCACCCGCCACGCCTTTAACCAAATCACCCAGCACCGAAAATGTCACGGCTATGTTAATAGGTGCCTGATTCAGTTCTTCCGCCTGTGCAGAGGATATCGCGCCTGAAAAGATCACTGAGGCGCTTAACATTACCCAACCGTACTGCGTGCTCCCAAGCTGCTTAGTCATTAGTTACTTCTCCTGTGCTAGGATCCCAACACGTACAACTGTAGCTTAATAAAAAAGCTTTGTGCAAACAGTTTAGCCTTGGCTAACAATTATCTGAAAAAATGCGCTACCATCACCAATTAACGTTTCCACTAACCTTGATAAACTTTGCCAATGAGTGAATACCAACAGCAGCACTCTTCAACTGACTTGCCGTCTGACTCTCCTGCTAGCTCTTCCACTGCGCAGGGGCAAAGTGGAGATGCACTTCCTCCCGTGGAGCAGCATGCACAGCAGTATGAAACCGTACGCAATGCTCACGAAACCGAGTTAATTGAAGACTATGTCGAGTTAATCGGCGATTTATTACGTCACCGTGGGGAAGCTCGCGCTGCAGATATCGCAAATCGAATGGCAGTGACCCAGGCCACCGTTTCTAAAATGATTCGCCGCCTGAACGAGCTAGGCTTGGTGACAAGCAAGCCCTATCGCTCGCTTTTCCTTACCGAGGAAGGGCAAAAAATGGCCGAAATTTCCCGGGCACGCCACGATGTTGTGTTGCATTTTTTGCGAGCTTTGGGAGTAGATGACAGCACGGCCCGCATTGATGCCGAAGGCATGGAACACCATGTTAGCGATACAACGCTGTCCATCATGAAGCGCTTTACTGAACAGCAGCAAAAATAGCCAAAAATAGTTATTTATCAGCATTTTACAACATAAATTTATAACAGAGCCTTATAATAAAACTTTCTATTAGTACTGTTTATTGACACTTTCTAAGTATAGTTATTCATTATCGCTTACTCATTACGCGTGCGGGCATACCCACACGCCTTACTACCATCAATGTCCATGTTAGGGCATACAATGTTCAGCATTACTATTTTCGTTGACTGGCTATCTTGATAGCGGAGCACTCCATGGATGACGTCACCAGTCAGTTTATTATTGACAACCAAACTAGCCTTCATCTAGCCATTGCCCTGCTATTGGGCGCTATTATTGGTTTAGAGCGCGGATGGGATGCCAGGAAACAAGCCAGCGGAGAACGAATTGCCGGTATTCGCACCTTTGCCCTGATTGGCCTGCTAGGGGGCGTGGCTGCCCTGCTGGCAAAAGAAGTTACCGAGTGGGCCTTTCCAGTCCTGCTCATTAGCGTAGTGGCTATGGCTCTGGTGGCATTTAATGAAAGGCTCACCCATATACGTAATTTCAGTATCACTGGCACCATCGGCATCGTGCTCACCTTCTGCTATGGCGCTATTGCCGTTGCCATAGACCCAGCCATCGCCACCGCTGCCGCGGTAGTAACAGCACTACTGTTAGATAACAAGCAGGAGATACATGGGCTAATCGATAAGCTGCAAGAACACGAGTTAGATGCAGCTTTAAAGCTGCTGGTTATCTCAGTCGTGATGCTGCCCTTGCTGCCGAATGAAGACTTAGGTCCTGGCGGCGTTCTCAACCCGCAAGAAATTTGGTGGATGGTTGTACTGATCGCCTCGGTTTCCTTTGTAGGCTACTTCGCCATTCGGCTGGCAGGTACTAGCAAAGGCATTCTGTTTACCAGCCTGTTTGCGGGACTCAGCTCCTCTACCGCTTTAACACTGCACTATGCTAGGCAATCCAAGCTCTCGCCAGACGTAAGCCCACAGTTTGCTAGTGGCATTCTCATTGCTTGCGGCACTATGTTCCCACGCATTCTGATCTACTGTGCCTTGATTAACCCTGCGCTATTACCCAGGCTGGTATGGCCTATTGTGGTGATGACCCTGTTACTGTACATACCTGCCTTTTTCATCTGGAAGCGATACGCGAAGCGCCTAAACGTAGGTCGACCGGAACTTACCCAAAATCCTTTAGATTTAAAACCCGCGCTGCTGTTTGGCCTATTATTGGTGGCTATCCTTCTGTTGGGGGAGTTCCTGCAGGCATGGCTAGGTGATTTGGGCATTTACGTGCTGGCAGCCACCTCCGGAATAGCCGATGTAGATGCTATCACCCTGTCACTAACTCGGATGTCTCAGGACTCGCTAGCCCTGCAAACAGCCGTCATCGGCATTGTCATCGCAGCAGCCACCAACAACTTAGTAAAATCGGCTATCGCTGGTGCCATTGGCTGCAAAGAATTGGGTATACAGGTGGCGGGGCCTATGCTGTTGTCATTAGCGGCTGGGTTAACAGTCGCATGGCTTCAATAGATCAGATTAACGTGGTGGGCAATAAAACGCTTTCAACAACTCGTTTTCAGACACGCGTTTTCAAGTACTCGCTTTCAAGTACTCGCTCCTTTAAGACGGTACTTAAAGACGTCTTGAGGCAAGGGCGTGGTCGAACTCTTCGCGGTAGGCCATGCGATGCGATGCAGGATCTTCCGGCAGGCGGCCAAGCGCCACTGCCAACTCAAAGAACCCCGGCCCGGGCAGGTCGCCCCGCCGACTGATCACTAGAGCTGCCATCATTGGGCGTTCGGCGGCAATATCCTCGCGCATCATAATTTCCAGCGCTTCCGTGACCTGCCGTATGGTACCAGGCGGCGTTAACTGCATGGCTGCCGCGGCGTCTCGATAGGTAGTAGGCACGGCGTTATCAGGCAGCGACTGCAGCCATGCACGCAAACGAAGCACCAACGAGGTTTGATGTGTCACTGGAGTGCTCCTTTTGCTTGATGATTGGTTTTGCTTGATGATTCGTTTTGCTTGATTATTGAGCTGTACTGCCGCTTAGCAGGTTAACTGAACCAAGGGCCGGGGCGTATGGAGTGCGCTGCCGCGTCATGCATCTGCCTATTAACTGGCCGTCTATTAACTAGCTATTCATTACCTGCCACCTTGGCAGGCATGCCAAGACGACCGATACCAGGCAGCTTGATAGCAGGACGCATAAAATCAATGCCCGCGCTCAGCCCCAACAGATTAATTTCCAATCCCTCTTCCAGCGCAAACATAATGCCCATCACCCCACCAAGGGAAAGCTGATAGCCAGAGCCGCTGGGCACTGTGGCAGCAACACCATTAAACAAATAATCTTTACCAACCGCAGTGGTTGGCAATGCAACGTCTAAGCCTTCGACCTCTCTTATTACCCAGGCAATAAAGCTATTACTGTTAGGGCCAGGCCATACCCGATAAAGGTCGGCTTGGGGATAGCGCGCCACGGCTTCGGCAATCCTTGGTATCAAGCGTGCAGCTTCTTCACCACGATAGTCTGCCAGTAGTTCTGGAGGGTTACCAAACCACGCCCGGTCAGGGGTATCGATTGACGAAACCACGGTTGGCCGACGCCAGCTCAATACCTGGTGCAGCCGATAGTCCGCCGCCCCTTCTGCTTTTGTTGCAATCCAGATATGGACACCAAATGCTCCGCGCCAGTTATAAGCACGCGCGGCATAAACCTGAACAACGGCCTCTTGCACGCTCTCAGGGTCAGGCGCTAAACCCGCTGAAGAACGATCAAGGGTTGACCAGTGACCATCAGTGTCTACTTGATTGCTCGCCAATAGCCAGGCAGGCCCCGCAAGCAGTAGCGCTAATAACGCGACCAGGCCAAACAGCCAGCGCAGTATAGGTTTCATAGGGTTATCCAGAGCAAAAGTATCTGAATACCTGAATTAACGAGAATGCGCAAACAAAGGCACAACAACCAATGGTGCTGGTAAGAGGGTAATAATAGGGCAAATACAAGAAAAAATAGAACGGCGGGGAAAAACCAAAGCAGAAATGGAGGCGGCCCCAAAAGCCACATCCCGGCACACGCAGCCACCGCTACCGTTGCTCCCTTCCGGGCCTGGCGGGGTTTGCAGTTTAGCGTTGCGGGAGGACCTAAGGGGCCACCATAACGGCACACTCTGATACTTAACATATGAATGTGCTAACGCTGATGTGGTGGCTACGCCCTGATTTGAACAGGGGACCCCATCATTATGAGTGATGTGCTCTAACCAGCTGAGCTACGTAGCCTTTTCCTCATCAACGGGTGCAGATTATGCCTATCTTAACGACGAAAGGCAAGCCGAAAACGACCTGCCTTTTGTTCAATAACCTTGAATGTGAAAAATACGCTTAGAGGCAGTGCGTGCTTATAAAGCTTCTCGGACTGCCGACAGTGCTTCTCCGCCATCACGGGTCGTCACCCCTTCAAGCCACACTTCTAACACATCACTGTTGTCGTTAAGATAACTGCGTGCGGCCTCTCGCGGGTCTACCCCATCGTCCATGATGGCACTCATCAATTGGTTTTCCATTTCCAGCGTGAACGTCATATTTTTTAGCAGTTCACCAACATTTGGACACGCATCAACAAACCCTGCCCGGGTATTGGTATGCACAGTTGCACCTCCCAAGTTGGGTCCAAAATAGTCATCGGCACCCGATAAATATGCCATCTCAAAATTAGTGTTCATGGGATGTGGCTCCCAGCCTAAAAACACCATCCATTTTTCATTGGGCACCCGCGCGCGAAGCTCAGCCAGCATGCCCGCCTCGCTCGAATCAACGACTTGCCAATCACCTAGCCCATAAGCGTTGTCATCAATCATTTGCTCAATGAGTTCATTGCCATCGTTGCCAGCTTCGATGCCGTGCAAGCGTTGCTCAAACTGATCAGCATGCTCTGCCAAATCGTTAACCGAGGTTACGCCCGCATCATAAACATATTGTGGTACTGCCAGGGTGTACTTGGCACCTTCAAGGTTGACCACTAAACGCTCAACCTCACCGCGCTCTACATAGGGGTCACTGATTGAAGCCATCGAGGGCATCCAGTTCCCTAAAAAAACGTCAAAATCATTGTTACGCATACCCGCGTAAGCAATGGGCACCGAAACGGTATCAACACGGGTTTCATAGCCAAGCGCTTCTAACACTTCGGTAGCCAGCGCCGTCGTTGCGGTGATATCGGTCCAACCCACTTCTGCGAAGCGAACCCTACTACACTCGTTTGCATAGGCAGCCGCCGGTAAACAGGCTGTCAGTAATAACGTGCTTACGCTTCGTGTATATGTGCGTTTCATCTGATTTTCCCCATTATCGGTTTTATATGAACACGCCCTGTACGTATAAGTCGTAGGAACAGGATAACAATGCACCCTTTTATTGATTGAACGTTCAATAAAAAAATGCCATCATGGTCAGGTAATCATGCCTACTCCTGGTTTTCAAGGGCAGGAGCCAATGGGCATTCAACGTCAGTAGGAGATAGCTGTGCCTAAGGTGGGAATGGAACCGATACGCCGCCAGCAGTTAATTAAGGCTACCATGGCGGCCATTGACGAGGTTGGTTTAGCAGAAGCGACGGTCATGCGGATTGCCCGTCATGCTGGCGTCTCAGCCGGCATTATCAGCCACTATTTTGGCGGTAAGGATGGCCTACTAGAAGCAACCATGCGGCAAATTTTGACTGACCTCAGCGAGGCCGTTGCCGCACGCCGCCGCGCGTTAGAAGACGACTCTCCTCGCGCTCACATCGGCGCCATCATCGAAGGTAACTTTGATCGCACTCAGGTGACCGGCCCTGCCGCTAAAACGTGGCTCGCCTTTTGGGCTAGCAGCATGCATAAGCCGGTGCTTCAACGGCTTCAGAATGTCAACGACCGCCGTTTGTACGCCAATTTATGCCATCAATTTCAGCGTGTAATGCCCCGAACAGATGCCCGCAATGCCGCCCGTGGGCTGGCCGCGATGATTGATGGTCTATGGCTGCGTGGTGCGCTTACGCCTGAAGGGCTCGATGCTCCTGAAGCGCGACATCTTGCGCACACCTATCTCGACCAACTGCTTATTCATTATGGATGTCATCAACGCGCATCCACTGCAGAAACACAGTAAGGAGACCAACATGGCCGCTCAAGATATACAGCCACTTTATATTGATGGTCGCCCGGTAGATGCCACCTCCGGCGAAACATTTACCGTTACCAACCCCTATAACGGCAGCCTGCTGGCCACCATTGGCCAAGCAAGCCAAGCCGATGTCGATAGCGCTGTAGAAGCCGCCCAGCACGGCCAGCGTGAATGGGCAGCAATGACCGGCATGGAGCGCTCACGCATCTTGCTGCGCGCGGTTGCACTGTTACGAGATCGCAACGATGAGCTTGCTGCATTGGAAACTCAAAACACCGGTAAGCCGATCAGCGAGACTGCCAGCGTCGATATTGTGACCGGTGCCGATGCCTTGGAATACTACGCAGGCCTTGCCCCTGCCATTGAAGGCAGCCAAATTCCACTGCGCGATAGCTCCTTTGTGTATACACGCCGCGAGCCACTCGGCGTCATTGGCGCTATTGGTGCCTGGAACTACCCTATTCAAATCGCCTGCTGGAAAGCCGCGCCTGCGCTGGCAGCGGGTAACGCGATTGTCTTCAAGCCCAGTGAAGTCACACCGCTAACCGCTCTCAAGCTTGCCGAAATTTTCACAGAAGCAGGCCTGCCCAACGGTGTTTTTAACGTCGTTCAAGGCGATGGCCGCGTTGGCGCGATGCTGACTGGGCACCCAGGTATCGCCAAGGTATCGTTTACTGGAGAAGTAGGCACTGGCAAAAAGGTCATGGCCGCTGCCGGTGGCTCTACCCTGAAAGATGTCACTATGGAACTGGGCGGCAAATCGCCACTGATCGTGTTTGCCGATGCCGATTTAGATCGTGCCGCCGATGCCGCGATGATGGCCAACTTCTACTCCAGTGGCCAGATTTGCACTAACGGCACTCGCGTATTCGTTGAGCGCAGCGTTAAAGAGGCCTTTGAGGCGAAGCTGGTTGAGCGCGTTCAGCGCATTAAAGCGGGCGATCCGATGGACCCCAGCGTTAACTTTGGCCCGCTAGTCAGCTTTGAACACCAGCAAAAAGTGCTTTCCTACATTGCCCTAGGTAAAGAGCAAGGCGCGCGGGTATTGGCTGGCGGTGATGAGTGGAATACCGGTGACTGGGCGAATGGTGCCTGGGCGGCGCCCACTATCTTCACTGACTGCACTGACGATATGCGCATCGTCAAAGAAGAGATCTTTGGCCCGGTGATGTCCGTACTTGCCTTTGACGACGAAGACGAGGTTATTTGTCGCGCCAATGACACCAACTACGGCTTGGCAGCGGGTGTGTTCAGCGAAAGCTTGAATCGCGCTCATCGGGTTATTCACCAGCTAGAAGCGGGTATTTGCTGGATCAACACCTGGGGCGAGTCGCCTTCCGAAATGCCGGTAGGCGGTTACAAAGAGTCGGGCATTGGCCGTGAAAACGGCGTTGAGACGCTGAATCATTACACCCAGACCAAGTCTGTGCAAATCGAAATGGGACCGTTTGAGTCGGTGTTTTAATCGAAGTAATGGACGCTACCGGTAGGCATATAGAAAAGAAGCTTTTCAGTTATACCTGCCGGTTCATTACCCATCATTCGGCTCTTTCAAGGTAAAAGCATGTCTCAATCACGTGAATATGATTACATCATTATCGGCGCCGGCTCAGCGGGTAACGTGCTGGCCACCCGCCTGACCGAAGACAGCGACGTCAGCGTTTTGCTGCTTGAAGCAGGCGGCCCCGATTACCGTTTCGATTTTCGTACCCAAATGCCCGCTGCACTGGCGTATCCACTACAGGGCAAACGCTACAACTGGGCGTTTGAAACCGATCCCGAACCACATATGGATGGCCGCCGTATGGAGTGTGGTCGGGGTAAAGGCCTGGGCGGCTCATCGCTGATCAACGGCATGTGCTATATCCGCGGCAACGCGCTAGATTACGATAACTGGGCCAAAGAACCCGGTTTGGAAGAGTGGGATTACCTCAGTTGCCTGCCCTATTTTAAAAAGTGCGAAACCCGCGATATTGGCCCTAATGATTACCACGGCGGCGACGGCCCGGTCAGCGTGACCACGCCTAAAGCTGGCAATAACCCGCTTTACCGCACGTTTATCGAAGCGGGTAAGCAGGCAGGCTATCCAGAAACAGACGATGTAAACGGCTATCAGCAAGAGGGTTTCGGCCCTATGGACCGTTTCGTCACGCCCAAGGGCCGCCGCGCGTCTACGGCACGCGGTTATCTGGACATTGCCAAGCAGCGCAGCAACCTGACCATCGAAACCCACGCCGTCACGGATGTGATTGAGTTTGATGGCAAGCGTGCTGTTGGCGTGCGTTACGAGCAAAAAGGCCAGCCACACCAGGCTCGCGCCCGCCGAGAAGTACTGCTGTGTGGTGGCGCCATTGCCTCACCGCAGATTCTCCAGCGTTCTGGGGTAGGCAATCCCGAGTGGCTTAAAGAACTGGGTATTTCGTTGGTTCATGAGCTTCCCGGTGTAGGCGAAAATCTCCAAGATCACCTTGAAATGTACATTCAATACGAATGCAAAGAGCCCATTTCGCTGTATCCAGCGCTGAAATGGTACAACCAGCCAAAAATCGGCGCTGAGTGGCTGTTTAAAGGCACTGGCGTGGGCGCCAGTAACCAGTTTGAATCCTGTGGCTTTATTCGTAGCAATGATGAGGAAGCATGGCCAAATCTGCAGTACCACTTTCTACCCATCGCGATTAGTTACAACGGTAAAAGCGCCGTCCAAGCACATGGCTTCCAGGCCCACGTTGGCTCAATGCGCTCGGAAAGCCGCGGGCGGATTCGCCTCACTTCAAAAGACCCGCACGCGGCCCCTAGCATCTTGTTTAACTACATGGCCAAAGAGAAAGATTGGCAAGAGTTCCGCGATGCGATTCGCTTAACCCGCGATATCATCGCGCAACCCGCCTTTGATAAGTACCGTGGTCGTGAAATTTCACCTGGCCCTAGCGTACAAAGTGACCAAGAGCTTGACACTTTTGTTAAACAGCACGCTGAAACCGCCTATCACCCTTGTGGCAGTTGCCGCATGGGCGAAGGTGAGATGGCAGTCACCGATGGGCAAGGCCGTGTGCACGGGCTCGAAGGCTTACGCGTCGTTGATGCATCGCTATTCCCTGTTATTCCCACCGGCAACCTCAACGCGCCAACCATCATGCTGGCGGAGAAAATTGCTGACCAGATTCGCGGCCGCGAGCCACTACCCCGCGCCAACGTTGATTACTATGTCGCTCACGGCGCGCCAGCTAAACAGGCTTCATAAAACGCAGTCTATCAACCTATAAAGTAACGCTAAACGCTATGGCCATATGCCATGGCGTTTTTTTATGCCTTATGTACGCTACAGTAGGGATATAACGCGAACGTATGACAGTGAAACGCTTGCACTTTGGCTAGTGACTCTGCCAATATTCAAACATACGTTTAAATGCGTTCATTATAAACCCCGATGGAGATACAACCATGCTCACCCTACTGCTCATTGTGCTTGCCGTTATCGGCTTGCTCGTGGTGATGCGCCGCGAAGCAGGCGCAACGCCAGCCTTCGCTCTGCTTGGCGCACTAGGCTTGGTCGGCTTAGTGCTTGACGCGCCTGTTATTGGCACGCTGCTACTGATAGCAGCCGTTGCGGTTGCGGTTGCTGGTCTGCCTGCACTGCGCAGCAAGTGGCTAACGCCGCGCATTTTCGCCACCTTTAAAAAGGTAGCGCCAAAAGTATCCGACACGGAGCGCACAGCGCTAGAAGCTGGCACTGTCTCCTGGGATGGCGAACTCTTCTCTGGCAAACCGCAATGGGAATCGCTGCTCAACTATAAAGACGACGGCCTGAGCGAAGCAGAGCAAGCTTTCTTGGATAACCAGTGTGCCAAAGCAGCCGGCATGTGTAATGCCTGGGATATCGCCCAAGAGCGCGCTGACCTACCCCAACAACTGTGGGATTATCTAAAGAAAGAAGGCTTCTTCGGCATGATTATTCCGAAGGAGTATGGCGGCCTAGAGTTCTCGGCGAAAGCACAATCCATGGTGCTGCAGAAACTCTCTGCTAATGAGACGCTAATGGTCACCGTTGGCGTACCTAACTCACTCGGCCCAGGCGAGCTGCTACTTAAATACGGTACCCAAGAACAGAAAGACCACTACCTGCCACGCTTATCCGATGGCCGTGAGATCCCTTGCTTTGGCTTAACCGGCCCACGTGCTGGCTCTGATGCCACGTCGCTGCCGGATACCGGCGTCGTCTGTAAACAAGTCATCAACGGCGAAGAAGTGCTTGGCCTACGGCTTAACTTCGAAAAACGCTGGATAACTCTGGCTCCCATCGCCACGGTGGTAGGCCTAGCCTTCCGCCTGTTCGACCCAGAAAAACTGCTCGGTGACGAAGAAGATCGCGGCATTACTCTAGCGCTCATCCCCCGCGACACCCAGGGCATGGACATCGGCCGCCGCCACCACCCCATCGGCAGTCCGTTTATGAATGGCCCGATTAAAGGTAACGACGTATTTGTGCCGTTGGATACCATTATCGGTGGCCCCGATATGATCGGCCAAGGCTGGCGCATGCTGGTCGAGTGTCTCTCGATTGGTCGCTGCATTACTCTACCTTCTGGCGCCACCGGCACCGCCCGCTACGCGCTAGGCTGGAGCGGCGGCTTTACTCGCGTTCGTCGTCAGTTCAACGTCCCCGTCGCAGAAATGGAAGGCGTACAGGAGCCGTTAGCACGCATGGCTTCGCTGGCTTACATCTCTGCTGCGACGGTTTATCAAACCGCCAACCTGATCGACCACGGCGAAAAACCTGCCGTTCCTTCAGCAATTTTGAAAAGCCAGTTGACCGAATTCCAGCGCGTATTGCTTAGCGACGCTATGGATGTTCATGGTGGTAAAGCCGTTACCCTTGGCCCACGCAACTATCTAGGCATTGGCTACAGCGCTAACCCGGTGGCTATTACCGTGGAAGGCGCGAACATTATGACCCGCAACCTGATGATCTTTGGTCAAGGTGCGATTCGCTGCCACCCTTATGTGCTGGACGAGCTAGCCGCTAAAGATGCCAACGATGTTAAAGCCTTCGACAAAGCCTTCTTTGGTCATGCAGGGCTGATCTTCGGCAATGCTGCTCGTGCCTTTACGCTTGGTTTTGGGCTAGGTAAACAGAGCGTTCCCTTCAGCGGACCTGCAGCTACCTACGCGCAAGATATCGCACGCCTTTCTGCAGGCTTTGGTTTATGCGCCGATGCCGCCATGGCAAGCCTTGGCTCTACGCTGAAAAAGCGCGAAATGCTATCAGCGCGCCTGGGTGATGTCCTGTCGAACCTTTACTTGGCCTCGATGGTGCTAAAGCAGTGGCACACAGGCAATAAAGTGGAAGGTGAAGAAGCACTGTTGCATTACAGCCTGCAGTTCCTACTTAACCGTGCAGAGCAAGCGTTTGTGGAAATTTTCGATAACCTGCCAAACCGTGCGTTAGGTAAGGTGTTGAAAGTTGTGGTCATGCCGACGGGCCGCCGCTGGAACAAACCCCATGACGACCTGGCCCGCGATATCGCGCAGCGTGTATCTACACACAGCGCTCTACGCAGCAAGCTGCTTTCTAATACCTGGGATAAAGATGATGGCGCAGAGTCTAACCCCCTTGCTCGCTACAACGCGCTGCTGGTGGACTATGACCGTGCCGAAGCCCTCTACCGCACGGTGAACAAAGCTTACGCCAAAGGTGAGCTGCCACAAACGGCGCTACACCCTGAAGCACGCATAGAAGCCGCACTGGAAAAAGGGCTTATCAAAGAAGACGACGCACAGTTTATGCGTACCTTCGAAGCAGAAGTGCTGGAAATGCTGACGGTAGACGACTTCGCCTATGACGCGTTTGCTAAGGATAAATCAACGTTGATTAATCACAACGCAGCGCCTGTAGCACCGCCGCTACAAGAAGAAACCAGCGTTAAGTAGTCACACCCCACTTTAACTAGCCTTCCCAACCGGCCTCTTCAGGCCGGTTTTTTTACGCGCATTTTCAAAAACGAAACAAACGAACATTTGTTTATCACCTCAAGAGCTTGAAAAGTCACCAGTTAACTTTCTTTAATGGCCAATGTACGCCTAAAAGCGAATACAAACAGCCTCAAAAGTCGTTGCAAGTTCGCAAGTGATCAACTAGCCTTTCGTTATTGAAAATAAAGCGCGTAAAAATTACGATCAACGCAAGACTTCTACCGACAACATCTACCAATAACAATGACGTTAGCGAGATCGGCATGTCCTTACATCTGCAAAATATCGACCATATCGTCGGTGGTGAATCCCATATCAGTGGGATAAACCTTGAGCTGGAGCCGGGTTCTTTCAATGTGCTGCTAGGACGAACCTTAGCAGGTAAAACAACGCTCATGCGCTTAATGGCAGGCTTGGAGCCCCCAACTCGTGGGCGTATTTATATGGACGGCAACGACGTTACTGGTGTGTCAGTACGTAACCGTAATGTCTCCATGGTGTATCAGCAATTCATCAATTACCCAGGCCTTAACGTTTATAACAACATAGCGTCTCCTCTTAAGTTAGCTAAGACATCGAAGAAAGAAATCGACAAGCGCGTCAGAGAAACCGCCGCTATGCTGGGTATAGACCACTTATTAGATCGCTTACCACTAGAGCTTTCTGGTGGGCAGCAGCAGCGTACCGCCATGGGGCGTGCGCTGGTTAAAGATGCTGACCTGATCTTGTTTGATGAACCTTTGGTCAATCTTGATTACAAACTGCGTGAAGCGTTACGCGATGAACTTCGCGAGTTATTCAAATCGCGTAACTGCATTGCTGTCTATGCCACCACTGAGCCTAATGAAGCATTAGCACTAGGCGGCAATACTGCCGTGTTGCATGAAGGCAAACTGTTGCAGTACGGCCCCACCGAGCAAATTTATCGCGAGCCTAAGAGCATCTTGAGTGCTGAGATGTTTTCAGAACCGCCAATTAATATTGTGCCGGGGCATCTTACTGACAATGAAATTACCTTTGACCAAACTATTCACTTCCCTTGCGACGTGGCTCTGCGCAATCTGCCCCCTGGGGCGTATCGTTTTGGCGTCCGCGCCTCTCACGTTAGCTTAACGCCGAATGCGGCGGATGACTTAGAGCTGGAAGTTGAAGTAGAAGTCGCTGAAATCAGCGGCTCGGAAACCTTTCTGCATGTGCGACACAGCTTATTTCCTTTAGTACTTCATTTGCTGGGCATTCATACGCCTAAAGTCAACCAACGCCTTAAGATCTACTTCCCCACGCACAAGCTGTTCGTGTTTGATCAGCAGGGCTCTATCGTCCATACGCCGGAAACGCGGGGAGGCAACTAACATGGCTGAGATTGTACTGAAATCCCTTGCCCATACTTATAGCGCGAATCCTCAATCGCCTGAAGACTACGCAATCCGTCAGATGGAACACGTATGGCACCAAGGTGGTGCCTATGCCCTACTTGGGCCATCGGGCTGTGGCAAGTCCACCCTGCTGAATATTATCTCTGGGCTACTTGAGCCGTCCGAAGGGGATGTATTGTTTGATGGACAGCGCGTGAATGAGCTGCCGCCTGAGGAGCGTAATATCGCTCAGGTTTTCCAGTTCCCAGTGATCTACGACACCATGACGGTGTTTGATAATCTCGCCTTTCCATTGCGCAATATCAATATTCCAGGTCATCGCATCACGCCAAAGGTAGAGGAAGTCGCCGAAATTCTGGAGTTAACTCCGCTGCTCAAGCGCAAAGCAAAAGGGTTAACGGCCGATGAGAAACAGAAGGTCTCTATGGGGCGCGGCCTTGTCCGCGATGATGTCTCGGCAATTCTGTTCGACGAGCCATTGACGGTGATCGACCCTCAGCTCAAGTGGAAGTTACGCCGTAAGCTGAAGGAAATTCACCAGCGCTTCAATATCACCATGATTTACGTCACTCATGACCAGCTGGAAGCCTCGACCTTTGCCGATAAAATTGCCGTAATGTATGAAGGTCAGGTGGTCCAGTTTGGTACCCCCCAAGAGCTGTTTGAAACCCCCGCCCATACCTTTGTTGGCTATTTTATCGGCAGCCCCGGCATGAATTTTATGGATGTTCACTACCATGCGGGTGACGTCATCTTTGCTGATATTCCACTGCCCATGCCGCAAGCGTTTGTGGATGCTATTGCTACTGCGAAAAGCTCGAATATAAAAGTCGGCATTCGCCCCGAGTTTGTCTCTGTACATGCCTCTAAGCGTGAAGGCGCTTTACCCGCTCTTAAGCGCCAAGTTCAGGACCTAGGCACTTATTCAATTGTTACCTTTGAGCTAGCTGGTCAGACGTTTAAGGCACGCTTGCCGGAAGGTCACCCTGAATTCGGAGACGATATTTATCTCACCTTCGATCACGATCAGTTAGGGCTGTTTGTGGACGAATACCGGGTGGAGGTTACCTCATGAATAATAAAGTCTATAACAACCGCGCCTGGCTATTAGTCCTGCCAATGCTGGTACTGGTAGCGTTTTCGGCCATCATTCCTTTAATGACCGTCGTCAACTATTCAGTACAGGACGTACTAGGCCCCAACGCCAGCTTCTTTACTGGCACCGAGTGGTTTCGCACCATGCTTAACGACTCGGCGCTGCAAGCTGCATTTGGTCGGCAGATACTGTTTTCACTGATTATTCTCACCATCCAGATCCCCCTGGGCATAGGCATTGCTTTGCTTATGCCTAAGAAAGGCTGGCAGGCGTCAGCAGTGCTGATTCTGATTACGCTCCCGTTGCTAATTCCATGGAACGTTGTTGGCAGTATCTGGCAAATTTTCACCCGCGGCGATATTGGGTTAATGGGCTGGGGTCTGCGCGAGCTAGGTATTAATTACAACATCACCCGTAATGCCGGTGACGCCTGGGCAACCATTATCTTAATGGATGTATGGCACTGGACACCGCTTGTCGCGATGCTCTGCTATAGCGGGTTGCGCTCTATTCCAGAAGCCTATTATCAAGCAGCAAGGATTGACCGGGCCTCTAAATGGGCAGTGTTTCGCTATATTCAGTTACCAAAGCTCACTAACGTTTTGGTTATCGCGGTACTACTGCGTTTTATGCACTCGTTCATGATCTACGCCGAACCGTTCGTTCTCACCGGTGGAGGACCTGGCAGTTCTACTACTTTCCTAAGTCAGTCGCTTGCCACTATGGCTATCGGTCAGCAGGACTTGGGCCCTTCTGCCGCCTTCTCAATCATTTACTTCCTGGTCATTTTGCTAGTGAGCTGGGTCTTCTACACCACCATCATGCATCTGCAAAAAGACAAGAATTCACAGGGAGGCGCGTGAGATGACTTACCAACTTGAAAACACCCAACAGGGTGAAAAATACAACACTATTTTCAGTAAGGTTCCAGCAGCTGAGCGGCGCAAGCGTAACTCACGCTCTCGGTTAAGAAAGCGAGTGCTACTGGGTATTTACATTGTGCTGCTGATGCTACCCCTTTATTGGCTACTCAATATGTCGCTGCAGACTAACAGCGAGATCCTTGGGTCAATGACGCTATGGCCGCAGAACCTGACCTTTGATAATTACATTGGCATCTTCACTAACCCAAGCTGGTACATGGGGTACGTCAACTCCATCATGTATGTGGTGATGAATATGATTATCACCATGTTAGTGGCACTGCCTGCCGCCTATGCCTTTAGCCGTTACAAGTTTATCGGTGATAAACATCTATTTTTCTGGCTATTAACAAACTTGATGGCACCGCCAGCGGTCTTCCTGCTGCCCTACTTCCAGCTGTATTACTCTGTTGGGCTATTTGACACCCACATTGCGGTGGCCATGGCGCATTGCTTGTTCAATATCCCGTTAGCTATTTGGATCTTGGAAGGCTTTATGAGCAGCGTTCCTAAAGAAATCGACGAAACCGCTTATATCGATGGTTACAGTTTTCCTAAGTTCTTCGTCAAGATTTTCATTCCCATGATCAGTTCTGGTATCGGCGTCGTACTGTTCTTCCTATTCATGTTCTCCTGGGTTGAACTGCTGCTGGCGCGAACATTAACTGCCACCGATGCACAGCCTATCGGCATGATTATGACAAGAACATCCACGGCTTCGGGTATCGACTGGGGCACACTGGCCGCCGCCGGTATGTTAACCATCGTTCCCGGCATTCTAGTGGTTTACTTCGTACGCAATCACATCGCTAAGGGCTTTGCCCTGGGCCGCACCTAAGAGGAGTAAATCTCATGTCCTGGATGGTATGGACCTTACCGACGGCTATTTTCTTTTCTTCCATTGCGGCCATGTTGGCAGGCATGACGATCTGGGAACTGCGTTCACCCAGCATTGAAAGAAAAGGCTTTTTACCTATATCGACCACCCGAGGTGACCGCCTGTTTATTAGCCTGCTGTCAGCCGCCTTTATTCACCTGGGTGTTATTGGATTCACGTCACTTTCGATTTGGATTGCACTGGCACTATCAGCGGTATGGCTGCTGGTGTTAATGCGCTGGGGATAGCCCTAGCGTTAAGTACGGCAGTATCAAGGACGCTCATGCTATCAAGGAAGAACACAATAAAACGAGGTCAACATGCGTAATAACAAGTTCAAACTTACTACTCTCGCCGCCAGTCTTATGCTCGCATCAGGGACACTGATGGCCGACGATCACGATGCGCGGGCAATCGCGGAGCGCTTGGTCGACGAACATTTCCAAAACTCGACCCTAAGTCGTGAAGAGCAAATTGAAGAGCTTCTTTGGTTTGCAAAAGCAGCTGAGCCTTTCCGCGGTATGGATATTCAAACTGTCGCAGAAGGCTTAACCACCCACGTCTATGAAAGTGAAGTACTGGCAGAAGCATTCAGTGAGTTAACTGGTATCAACCTTACTCACAATATTATCGGCGAAGGCGACGTCGTTGACACCATGCAAAACCAGATGCAATCAGGCAACAGCATCTATGACGGCTTTGTTAATGATACCGACTCTATCGGCACGCACATCCGCTACGGCACTACCATCAACCTCACGCAGGCAATGGAAAACGAATGGGCAGATTACACACTGCCCACACTGGACCTAGACGACTTTATTGGCTTGCAGTATGGCACCGGCCCAGATGGTAGCTTATTCCAGCTACCTACTCAGCAATTTGCTAACCTTTACTGGTTCCGCTATGACTGGTTCCAGCGTGAAGACCTGCAAGAGCAGTTCCGAGAAATTTACGGCTATGATCTCGGAGTGCCCACCAACTGGACGGCTTACGAAGATATTGCCGAGTTCTTTACCGATCATGTCGGTGAAATCGATGGAACTACCGTCTATGGCCACATGGATTACGGCCGTCGTGATCCATCACTTGGCTGGCGTTTCCACGACTCCTGGCTCTCCATGGCAGGCATGGGCAGTCCTGGCGTGCCGTCTGGCAACCCAGTTGACGACTGGGGCATTCGTGTCAACGAAGATAGCCAGCCGGTAGGCGCTAGCGTTAGCCGTGGCGGTGCGACCAACTCGCCAGCGTCTGTCTTTGCAATGCAAAAAGCGGTTGATTGGCTTCGTGACTACGCTCCTGAAGAAGCCCAAGGCATGACCTTTGGTGAGGCCGGCCCAGTTCCCGCCCAAGGCCATATTGCCCAGCAAATTTTCTGGTATACCGCCTTCACAGCAGACATGACCGACCCTGCCGTGGCAGTAACCGACGATGAAGGCAACCCGCTATGGCGTATGGCCCCTTCCCCCACTGGCCCGTATTGGGAAGAAGGCATGAAAGTAGGCTATCAAGACGTGGGGGCATGGACATTCTTTGACTCCACACCTGAAGATCGCCGTACCGCTGCTTGGCTATTTGCCCAGTTTACGGTGGCCAAAACAACCTCTCTTGAAAAACTGATGGCTGGCCTAACGCCTATTCGCGAGTCTGACATTTTCTCTGAACAGATGACCGAAATGGCACCTAAGCTTGGCGGTTTGGTTGAGTTCTACCGCAGCCCCAACGAATCCAACTGGACACCTACGGGCACCAACGTACCCGATTACCCACGTATGGCTCCACTGTGGTGGCAAAACCTAGCGCCGGTAATGAGTGGTGAAGTTACTCCTCAAGAGGGTTTGGATAAGCTAGCAGCAGACATGGATAACACCATGCACCGCTTAGCACGCGCAAACGTCTTCGACAGCTATGCCCCAATGCTTAACGAAGAGCGCGACCCGCAATACTGGCTGGATCAAGAAGGCTCTCCTAAGCAGAAGCTTGATGATGAAATGCCGCAAGGAACTACCGTTCCTTACGATGAAATGATGGAAGCTTGGATGGAAGCGGGTACCCGCTAATCCTTTTGGGCGGGCAGTTGCCCGCCCCTTTCAGGCCGACACTAGGTTTCATCAGCGGCAAGCAAATAACAGCAGGGCTGGCTGGTCTACTTAGGCTTATTGCTTTGTTGTCATGTTGAAACCGCTACCTAAATACGGGGCTTTTTCTTTGTTAATTGGAACCGCTATGAAACTGCGTAACCGGAATATTGAGAAATTGCACACTGACGACTTTGACGCACTAATCATCGGTGGCGGCATTAATGGTGCAGCGACCGCCGCTGCGCTTGCAGGAAAAGGTGCTAAGGTCGCTTTAATAGACCGCGGTGATTTTGCGGGAAGCACCAGTATGCACTCCTCTAACTTAGTTTGGGGGGGCATTAAATATATGGAAAGCAAGGATTTCGCATTAGTTCGTAAACTGTGTAAAAGCCGTAATCACTTGATTAAAAGTTACCCTTCTACCGTTCAGGAAATTCGCTTTCTTACCACTATCAGCAAAGGTTTCCGCCATTCGCCAAAGTACTTATGGGCAGGTACCTGGCTCTACTGGCTCATGGGCAATGGCTTTACTAAGTTGCCTCGTTTACTGTCCCCTAAAAACATTAAGCAAGAAGAGCCAATTATTGATATCGAAGGTTCAATAGGCGGGTTCGAATACTCAGATGCCTACCTACACGATAATGATGCCCGGTTTGTATTTAATTTTGTTCGTCATTCGCTTAATTATGGAGCGATTGCAGCCAATTATGTTGAGTCTCTTGGTGCTGAGCGCGAGGGACAGTACTGGATAACAAAAGCGCGTAATGTGATGGATGGCAGCACGTTTAACATTCGCTCAAAAGTATTAATTAATGCTGCTGGCCCGTGGGTAGACCAGCACAACGCGCTCACCGGAGAAAAAACCACCCATCAGCACCTTTATTCAAAAGGTATTCACCTTATCGTCCCGCAATTAACCAAAAAAAAACGGGTTCTTGCGTTCTTTGCCGACGATGGACGACTGTTTTTTGTCATCCCTATGGGAAACCGTACTTGTATCGGCACCACTGATACGCATATGGAACATCCAGAGGTCGATGTCACTGCTGAAGATATCGACTTCGTATTAGAAAATATCAATAAGCGTCTAACGTTAGAAAAGCCACTGACACAAGACGATATTATTTCAACACGCTGTGGTGTTCGCCCGCTAGCCATCAAAGCGGATCAAGGTAGCGATCGCGATTTTCTCCAGCTGTCGCGTAAACACGTGATCGATACCAATGCGGATAGCGCCCACATCAGTATTTTTGGCGGTAAATTAACCGACTGCTTGAATGTAGGCGATGAAATTGCTGAAGAAGTAGTTAGGTTAGGCGTTAACCTCAGCGATATTAACTATCGCTGGTATGGTGAGCCGCCAGAGCCCGTTAAACAGCAATTTATGGATCAGGCTAAGCGGATGGGGTTAGATGCGATGACCGCCCCGACATCCACTGAACCACTCTCCTCGCGGTTATGGCGTCGTTATGCTGAGCAGGCCATGCAAATGCTAGAAAAGATCCGCCAAGACCCTACGGAGGCTGATATTCTCATTGAAGGTACCGAGTATATTCGTTGCGAACTAGAGCATGCCCGGGACCATGAAATGATTACTCAATTGGAGGACTTCTTGCGCCGAAGAGCTAAGGTCTCGCTGGTTGTCCACCATGAGCAGTTGCGTCACTCTAAGGGGCTGAAAGAGGCGTGCCAAGTTCTATTTGGGGATCAAGCGGAAGAGCGCTTTGCCACCTACTTTGCTGAGAATCGCGACACATCACAGCCCTACGTTGCCTAAGCAGAGCCACAGCATACTCGTTGATCAACCATCAACCATCAACCATCAACAACATCAAAAAGCCGCTATCATCGATAGCGGCTTTTGCGTATTGAAGTAACCAATAAATTGTTGTTAATTCGAACGCACGCGATTTACGGCGTCTAGCCAACCTTGATATAACGCATCCCGGGTTGTCTCTTGCATTGTTGGCGTAAAGCTCTTTTCGCACCGCCAGAGTTGTTCAATTTCTTCCAGTGTGTCGTACCAGCCCAAACGCAAGCCTGCCAAGTAAGCGGCTCCCAGCGCTGTTGTTTCAAGAATCGTGGGTCTATCTACCTGAACGTTAAGCATATCGGCTAAGAACTGCATCACCCAGCTATTCTTTACCATGCCACCGTCTACACGTAGATTACCTGGCGTAGCTTCCATATCGTCGTTCATGCAGTGTTGTAGGTCACGGGTTTGGTAACACACTGCTTGAAGCCCTGCCGCAACAATTTCGGCAATGCCAGTATCTCGGGTCAGACCAAAAATTGCCCCTCGCGCTTTAGGATCCCAATGAGGAGCACCCAAGCCAGTAAAGGCCGGCACCAAGTAAACGCTATGTCCGCTGCGAGTTTCTTTGGCAAGCGCCTCGGTCTCTGACGCATCCGCAAACAAATTCAATCCATCTCGCAGCCATTGAACAGTCGCCCCTGCAACGAAAATACTGCCTTCCATTGCATAGGTGGGCTTGCCGTTAATTCGGTAGCCTATCGTCGTTAATAGGCGGTTGCGTGATACCGACGGCGTATCTCCGGTGTTGACGATCATAAAACAGCCGGTGCCATAGGTGCTTTTTCCCATCCCTGGCTGAAAGCACGCTTGACCAACCAGCGCGGCCTGCTGGTCACCTGCAACACCGGCAATGGGGATAGATGCCCCTAACCAATGCGCGTCAGTGGTACCAAAATCATCGCTGGAGTCTTTTACCTCAGGCAGCATGTTGGCAGGAACGTTGAATAACGCTAACAGTTCCTCATCCCATGTTTGATTATGAATATTAAAAATAGCTGTCCGTGACGCATTGGTGGCATCAGTGACATGCTGTTTACCATTGGTTAATCGCCAAATTAAAAAGGTATCAATAGTGCCAAACAGTAACTCACCGCGCTGTGCACGCTCGCGGGCTCCTGCGACGTTATCGAGTATCCAGGCGAGTTTGGTGGCAGAAAAATAGGGGTCTATCAAGAGGCCAGTCTTCGCTTGTACTGCCTCAGTGTGCCCTTGATCGCGGAGTGTTTGACAAAGCTCAGAGGTGCGCCGATCTTGCCAAACAATTGCATTATAGAGAGGCTTACCCGTCTCTCTATCCCATACCACCGTGGTTTCACGCTGATTAGTAATGCCAATTCCATCAATCTGCTCTGGCAAAATACTCGCTTTTTCGAGCACCTCACGACAAGTGGCAATGACAGTCTCCCAAATATTTTCGGGATCATGTTCTATCCACCCATCTTGGGGGAAGTGCTGGGGGAATTCCTGTTGAGCAACCGCCTCTATTTGGCCTTGGCGGTCAAACAAAATGGCGCGCGAGCTGGTGGTACCTTGGTCAATGGCGAGAATAAAGGAGGACATATGGCGTTCACTTTGTTGTAGGTTCTTTCGATTTTGTATGTTTTGTTTCGCTTTATTATCATTCAAGGCTACTCCAGCCGCCCCAAATGCTCAAGTATGAAACTACTCTCCTTTATCCTTAACGCATTGGCGGCCATGCTACGCCATTGATTAGGCAACATACTTAGGCGATATGTAGCGCCACGCCATGCTGGGTCAACAACTGCTGAATGGCTTCGGGAGGCTTTCGATCGGTAAATAACGCATCAAGCTGAGAAATATTGCCCTGGCGAACCACTGGGTTGCGATGAAATTTAGAGTAATCGGCAGCCAAATAAACGCGGCGCGAATTGGCAATAATCGCCTGGGCAACACGCACTTCCTGGTAATCAAATTCAAGTAGCGAGCCATCCTCATCGATGCCGCTAATCCCGATAATGCCGTAATCGACTTTAAATTGGTTGATAAAATCGATCGTGGCTTCACCAATAATCCCGCCATCGCGAGAGCGAACTTGCCCACCAGCAATAATCACGGTGAAATCTTCTTTGTGCTGAAGAATAGCTGCCACATTTAAATTATTGGTAATGATTTCTAAGCCCTGGTGTTCAAGCAATGCCTGGGCAATCATTTCATTACTGGTACCAATATTAATAAACAGCGAAGAGTGATGAGGAATTTGCTGTGCTAAGCAGTACGCAATTCGCTCTTTTTCCTCTAAATGGAGTGTTTTACGCGTGCTATAAGCGGTATTAACAGTACTCGACTCTATACCTACACCACCATGCACACGACGCACCCGCCCTTCATTTGCTAGCGTATTTAAATCACGACGAATGGTTTGTGGTGTCACTGCAAAGTGATCGGTCAGCTGCTCAATACTCATATAGCCATGCTGGCGTACCAGCTCGACGATGGCATCCTGGCGAAACTGTTGGTTCATAAGCCCGGCCTGTCCGTTATTTATTGGTTTATAAGTGCTGTTCTCTATGGGCTATAGAGTAGCAAATTTTCGAAATTCAATAATACGAACATTGGCCACTCCTCTTGTGCTCGCTAAGTAACTGCCCCATTAAAGAGGCCATACCCATAAAATGGCAGGGATAGCGACCACCATCACCACTAACGAAAGCGGCAATCCGAGCTTCCAATAATCACCAAATTGGTAACCACCCGGCCCAAGTACGAGAGTATTGGACTGGTGGCCTATCGGCGTTAAAAACGCACAGGAGGCACTCACCGCCACCACCATTAGAAAAGGGTCGAGTGACACGCCAAAGCCTTTGGCAAGACTCGCAGCAATGGGTGCCATTAATAACGCGGCGGCGGCATTATTGACGACATTGGAAAGCAACATTGAAAGAATAAAGAGTCCCGCTAATGAAACAATAATGGGCCACTCAACGCCAAACCGGAGTAATGCGTCAGCAATAATGTCGGCACCACCACTCGTTTCAAGCGCCTCTCCTACCGGTAGCATGGCCGCAAGAAGAACAATCACGGGACCATCAATGGCCTGATATCCTTCCCTCAATGGCAGGACACCAATTAGCAGGGAAATCAGCGCTGCTGAACTCATCGCAACGGCTGCTGGCAGCAGATCAAATAGCATCGCAAGAATAGCGAGGGCAAAAATACCAATCGAGAGCGCTAATTTTCGTGGCTGCCCTAAATGAAGTTCACGGTTGGCCAGCGGCAAACACCCCAGGGTCGCTAAGCTATCAGCTATTTCGTTTTCACTGCCTTGTAACAGCAGAACATCGCCTGTTTGAAAACGAATGTCCCGAAGACGCTGCTTTAAACGCCCTCCATCGCGGGCCACCGCGACTAAATGCAGACCGAATTGCTGGTTTAGCCGCAGCTGGCGAACGCTTCGATTAACCATCATCGAATCGCTGCGCACTACTGCTTCAATTAACTGCAAACCCTCCGTATCAACAGGCTGGCGCTCATCCAACGGTTGTGAAGCCCCGTTTTCACTATCAGCTTCATCACGGTCAGTCTCATTATCTTCTTCTGGCTCTGCAATAGCACTCAGCCCTACTTTATCTTCTAGCAGTTTTAATTCATCAGGCCCTGCTTCTAATAATAAAATATCGCCTTCTTGAAGCACCCCATGAAATGAATACCCGGCTCTGCGATTATCTTCCCGCACCACGGCAAGTACCGGAATAGTCTCTTCTAGCTCATCATGAAGCTGATGCAGTGTCAGACCATTGGCCTTTGATTCTTCTGTCACCTTTAGCTCGACTAGGTAATTAGCCGTATCAAACATTTCCTCGGTCGACGCCTGTCCACTGCGCTTAGGCGTCAATCGCCAGCCTACCAGCACAATAAATACAAGGCCGACCAGTGCTACCACTACCCCCACTGGGGTAAAGCTGAACATACCGAAGTTTTCACCGGTGACATTGCCGCGGTAGGTAGAAATAATGATGTTAGGCGGCGTACCAATCAGCGTGGTTAAACCGCCCAGCAATGAACCAAAAGCAAGCGGCATCAACAGTAGCGATGGCGACGTATTATGTTCACGGGCAAGACGCATTGCCACCGGCAACAGCAGCGCCAGCGCACCCACATTATTCATCACCCCAGAAAGCACCACGACCGTACCAACCAACACCAGCAACTGCAGCAGCAGTCGCTCACCTACTTTCAGAACTTGGTTGGCAATAATATCGACGACACCAGAACGTTCAAAGCCACGGCTAATCACTAGCACTGCGGCCACTGTAATGACAGCCGGGTGCCCAAACCCCATAAAGGCATCATCTGCGGGAACCAGCCCTAGCATTACCGAACCGAGCAACGCCGCAAGCGCGACTAAATCATAGCGAAACCGCCCCCACATAAAAGCAGCAAGCGTTAACCCCAAAACGATAAAAACCAGCGTGCTGGGCGTAAGCCCAATGCTTTCCATTATCATGCGATGTCCTTCTCCTTGGGTTGGGTACGCTCGGCTTATGCGCCAACTAACAACACATTAGATGATGACTATACGACCGTATAGTCTTAGGAGAGCAGAACAATAAAAGAACAATAAAAAGCCTGACGAGGCCAGGCTTTTATATAAAACAGTTGATTAAAAACTACTTTTTCATTCGTGCTAGCAATCGCTCAACCGCTTCAAGATGCTCCGGCTCGTTATGACACATGCCTTGAAAAACCGCACACACATCTAAAAATGCTTTTAACTCCATATCTGGTGCCAATTTCATCAACCGCTTGGTTAAGCGGGTCGCTTTTGGCGGCTGTGCCGCGATACGCGTAGCATGAGTCATGGCGGTAGTCATTAATGCATCCGGTGCAACCACTTCCAATACCACACCATAAGCTAACGCTTCTTCGGCATTGATAATCCGGCCTGAAAGCGTCAGCTCGAAAGCGCGTTGATAGCCTATCTGACGCTGCATAAACCAAGCGCCTCCATCACCTGGAATGATCCCTAGGTTTAAAAAGGTTTCACCAAACGTGGCGTTGCTAGAAGCAACGCGAATATCCGCCATATTGGCTAGGTCAAATCCCGCCCCAATGGCTGCGCCATTGACAGCTGCGATAATTGGCACCTCGACGTTACTTAGCGCCAACGGTATGCGCTGAATACCTCGACGGTAGCGTTCAGCCACTTCCGCTACGTCGCCTGCGAAATCGCCCCCACGTTCAGCCATGTCTTTGACGTTACCCCCGGCGCAGAAGGCAGATCCCGCACCAGTGATCACTAATACAGATACGTCGCTTGCGGTATTCAGCCACTCAGCCGTTGTGACGATATCATCAACCAGTGCGGTGCCCGTTAGCGCATTACGCACATCGTGGCGGTTTAAGGTCAGCGTTGCCACCCGGTGCTCCAGGGTCAGGGTAGCATCGATAAGTTTAGGTAACGTCTGGCTCATTGATTGCACTCCACAGGTATTCGGGCTAAGGCAGAAGAATAGTTGAGCCTGTTGTTTTACGGCTTTGCAGGGCATCTTGTGCCTTTCCTGCATCCTGGAGCGGGTAGCGATTGGCTACATCAATACGAAGCTTGCCGCTTTCGATCATGGCAAAAAAGTCATCGCACATCATTTCAAGACGCTCACGGGTATCCGCATAGCCGTTCAGACTTGGCCGCGTTACATACAGCGCACCTTTTTGGTTCAGAATACCAATGTTCACGCCATCTACTGGTCCAGATGCATTGCCAAAGCTAACCATTAGCGAACGAGGCTTTAGACAATCTAACGACATTTCCCAGGTATCTTTTCCTACCGAATCATAAACGACGTCGCACATATCACCATTCGTTAGCTCGCGCACCCGCTCAACCACATTCTCTTCGCTGTAGTTGATCGTCGCCCATGCCCCATTGGCCATGGCAAGGTCAGCTTTCTCCTTTGAGCTAACCGTACCGATTAACTTAACGCCCAGCGCCTTGGCCCACTGGCAAGCTATCGAACCAACGCCACCAGCAGCAGCATGAAAAAGAATGGTCTCGCCGCCCTTTAATTCATAGGTTTGGCGCAGCAAGTACTGCACGGTTAAGCCTTTCAGCATGCTGGCCGCTGCGGTTTCAAAATCAATAAAGTCCGGCAGCTTGACCACTTTGGCGGCTGGCAACGTATGCAATTCTGCATAGGCACCTAAGGGGCCTTGGGCATACGCTACTCGGTCTCCCTCTTTTAAATGGGTAACGCCTTCACCTACAGCGTCGACAACCCCGGCACCTTCCGTCCCTAAGCCAGAAGGCATGGAGGGAGCAGGATAAAGCCCCGTCCGAAAATAGATATCAATAAAATTCAGGCCTACTGCTTTATTCTCAATGCGCACTTCGCCAGCACCGGGAGCTTTAGGCTCTGTCTCGACCCACTCCAACACCTCTGAACTACCCGTTTTTGAAAATTGGATACGCTTTGGCATCTGGATAAACTCCTATTGTTAATTATTGGATATATAGCAGGCCATCCAACCGCGTTGAGCAATTAAAATCAAGCGATTAGCCATCTATACAGGACATATTGCTGTCATGCCAGCATGCTAAACTACTTATCATTATCGACGGTAACGTTGATCGGTTACGCCTACATCTCCGCCTACATCGACAGTTTATATGGATAGACTATGACGCACCCAGCCATCTGTTTGCCAACGCTTATTGCCCACCGTGGCTACTCAGCAGCCGCGCCTGAAAATACCTTAACGGCGGTGCGTGCCGCTCACCAAGCAGGTGCTACCTGGGTAGAACTGGACGTTCAGCTACTGGGCGATGGGACCCCTGTGATTTGGCACGATAGCGATATTAACCGCTGTTCTGACCAGCGTGGTGAACTTGCCAGCCTGACGTGGCAACAAGCGCAACAGCTTGACGTTGGCAGCTGGTTTGGCGATGCATTTGCAGGTGAAAGGATGGCCAGCCTTGAGGCAATGCTAGCGCTATTGAACGAGCTGAACATGGGGGTGAATTTAGAAATCAAGGTAAACAAAGGCCGCGACCCCATCGCCTTAGTGGAGACCATCTTGCCAGTCGTATTAGCCGCCCTACCCGCCGAGCGGCTGATTGTGTCCTCGTTTGATGCCCAAGCCTTAGCTCGTTGCCGCCTTATTGCACCTAAAGAAGCACTCGCGCTGGGCGTACTGTTTGGCAGTATACCGCCTACCTGGCGTAGCCAATGTGAAGCCGTCGAGGCGTTTAGCATTCACCCCCACTGGCCACGCTTAAAACATACACAGGCCGCTGCCATGCGCCGCGATGGTTATGAAATTTTATGCTATACCGCCAACGACCCAGGCGCGTTTGAAAGCCGTTGGAACTGGGGAATAGCCAGTGCGATTACCGATGAGCCTGAAGCGTTTCAACGCTATTTGAATAATCGACGGCAACACGGTTAAATTCGCTCACTGCCTAACTAATTGCTAAGGAAAATCATGCACTATCTTGGTGCCCATGTGAGCGCAGCGGGTGGCGCTGATCAAGCAGTGTTACGCGCGGTCGATATCGGCGCAAACGGCTTTGCCCTCTTCACTAAAAATCAGCGACAGTGGAAAGGTAAACCACTGACTGACGAAGCGATTGTAGCGTTTAAACACGCCTGCCAAACCCATGGGTTTGGCCCAGAACAAATTTTGCCCCATGACAGTTACCTGATTAACTTAGGCCACCCAGAAGCCGATGGGCTTGAAAAGTCACGCGTGGCGTTTTTAGACGAAATGCAGCGCTGTGAGCAACTAGGCCTTACCTTATTGAACTTTCACCCTGGCAGTCACCTGAACAAAATTAGCGAAACCGACTGCCTCAAACGCATCGCGGACTCGATCAACGAGGCGTTGTTACCCACAAAAGGTGTCACGGCAGTGATTGAAAACACCGCCGGACAAGGCACTAACCTTGGCTGGCGCTTCGAGCATTTGGCAGAAATTATTGCTCACGTTGATGATAAAACCCGTGTTGGCGTCTGTATTGATACTTGCCATGCTTTCGCCGCCGGATATGACTTGCGTACCGCCGAGGCCACCAAGGCAACGTTGAATGAGCTAGGCAAGGTGGTCGGCTTTGAGTATTTACGTGGTATGCATTTAAACGATGCCAAGAGTGCTTTCGCCAGCCGTGTAGACCGCCACCACAGCCTGGGTAAGGGCAATATTGGCCTGGACGCGTTCACAACGATCATGCAAGACAAACGCATTCATGACATACCGATGATTTTGGAAACCGTCGAACCCGGCATTTGGGCTGACGAACTCAATTGGTTACGCTCGCAAGTGCTCGATGCTCAAGTGCCTGACGCAGCGCCTGGCAAATAGTGAATCACATCGTGAAACCGTAGCCGTGTCGTCGTACTGTTACGCATGGCGTGGGGGCGGTCGGCAAAAAAGCGCAGCCCCTCGCCAACCCGCAATGTTTGCCAGCGCTCGTCAATGCGCAGCTCCATCTCACCCTCGACAACGACAATGTGCTCTACCACCCCGCTAGCGTGGGGAGACGATTCACTGATGGCTCCGGGCGCCAGTTCAATCATAAACATTTCAAAGCCCAACAGCGGGTCATAAGGAAATAGCAACCTCGCCTGCATGCCAGCACTATCATCGCCCCAAACAGACTCCCAGCCATACCGGTGAAGTTCTCCTAGCGCAGGCTTGTCGCCATCAAATAGGGTTGAAAACGACACCCGAAAGCCGCTAGCAATTTTCCACAGCGTTGATACCGTTGGGCTTGATTCACCACGCTCTATCTGTCCCAACATGGCTTTACTCACCCCCGTTTTACTCGCCGCGCGATCTAGGCTCCAGCCACGATCTTTGCGCAGTTTTTTAACGGTTCCCGCAACATGTTCAGCAATGGTGTGTGGCTCACTTGCCATGAGGCTCTCCTCGATATTCACCTAAGTAGTTTACCGATTCATTCATTGATACACACGGGCACTTAACACTTGTGCGTTATTACGCACAATGATAGCCTCTTGCGATCGTGCGCTATAACGCACAAACTACCGCGCTAGCGAGGCAACACAATGGAAGCGCCACAAACTCTGCCGACCAATGACACGCCCAACACCTCTTTCTGGCAAGACATCAGCGTCTCGACCGTTACCGCAGGTTTTGTGGCGGTAACCATTGGCTATACGAGCTCAGCGGCGATCATTTTCCAAGCGGCTGCCGCTGCGGGTGCCAGCACCGCACAAATTAGCTCCTGGCTGTGGGCGCTGGGTATTGGTATGGGCATTACCTCATTAGGGCTTTCGCTGCGCTATCGCATGCCTTTATTAACAGCATGGTCAACGCCAGGTGCAGCGTTTTTGGCGACGAACCTTCCTGGCGTTCCCATTGAAGAAGCTATCGGTGCTTTTCTATTCTCTGCGCTGCTGATTACGCTATGCGGGGTAACAGGGTTGTTTGAGCGCGTGATGCGTTATATACCCAGCGCGATTGCATCCGCTTTATTGGCAGGTATTCTGCTGCGCTTTGGCTTAGAGCTGTTTAACGTTATGGAAAACCAATGGCGGCTACCACTGGCTATGTTAGCCGCCTGGGTAGCAGGCCGACGTTTATGGCCGACACTCGCGGTGCCCGGCGTACTATTAATCGGCATTGCAATTACCCTGTGGCAGGGCCAACTAAACCTACAAAATATTCCGCTGGCACCTACAGCCCCTGTTTTCATCACGCCCGTCTTTTCGCTGCCAACACTGATCAGCATTGGCATTCCTTTGTTTGTGATTACCATGGCGACCCAAAACTTACCTGGTGTAGCAGTGCTCCGGGCAGCAGGCTATCAGCCAAACAGTTCGCCACTTATCAGTTGGACAGGGGGTGCAACGCTTTTGCTCGCCCCCTTTGGTGGCTATGCGCTTAATATGGCGGCTATTAGCGCAGCAGTATGTATTGGGCCAGATTCACATGCCGACCCGCGCAGACGCTATACCGCAGGCGTGGCAGCGGGTGTGTTCTATATCGCAATGGGGATCTTTGGGGGCACAGTTACCGGCGTCTTCAATACACTTCCCAGTGTCTTGGTCATGTCGCTAGCAGGTATTGCGTTACTGGGCACCTTAAGTGGTGGGTTAGCAAATGCATTTGAGAATAGCGGGCAACGAGATGCCGCCATTATCACCTTTTTACTCACTGGTTCAGGCATCACTTTGCTAGGTATAGGCGGCGCATTCTGGGGGCTTGTAGCAGGCTTGGTGGTACTAAAGCTGACAAAGCCCCCACACGGTTAGACGTAGATAAGACAACGCGCTAATAAAAAGCCCCCAGAGCGTTCACTACTGGGCTAATGCCAGTCAGTTAAGCCTGTCTGGCATTAGCCGATGGGCTGGTAAGTGCCTGACGGTGATTCCACCCCAGCCCTCCGTGTCGCCCTCGTCATTCTCGCAGGCCCTTAGCGGGAATCCATGTTGACCTGGGATTTCGGGCGGCTGCAGGCCAAGGTCAAGGTGGATTCCCGATTACCCCACTCGGGAATGACACTTTCCACCCCGTCATTCCCGCGTGCCTGCCGTCTTGTCATTCCCGCATGCTTTTAGCGGGAATCCAGTTTGATGTTGGTACGCTGGCCTCGGCGGGTAAGGTCAAGGTGGATTCCCGGTTACCCCACTCGGGAATGACACTTTCCACTCCGTCATTCCCGCGTGCCTGCCGTCTTGTCATTCCCGCATGCTTTTAGCGGGAATCCAGTTTGACGTTAGTACTCCGGCCTCGGCGGGTAAGGTCAGGGTGGTTTCCCGATCACCCCACTCGGGAATGACGTACGGTGACTCGGGAATGACGTGCGGTTTACGCGTTACATCGTCGCGAGGCGTTCTTCATCCATCACGCCCGACATCCTCACCATGGCTAATGCTTCATCCAGGCTTGCCACTTCTTCCATCATCAACAACTCGTTTTCCAAACTAACCGGCTGTCCAGCTTTATCTGATAACAGCTTCTCTAATGCAGCTACGTCCATAGCGTCGTCTAAGTGGTGAATATCTACCGACGCACTGCTCGCGCTGGGCAGGTAGATAGTGCCATTAGAGAAATCCACGGCATAGGCGATGACACCCGGCACAATGAAAAACAGTAACCCAACACCGTTGGCGATAGCCACGACCGGGTCTACATTACCACTTAATTGCCCTTTACGTTCAGGGTAAAAAAGCGTCCCACAACCACTTAACGTTACAATGGAGACACCTACAATGGCCCCCGTTAACCAACGGCGTACTACTTGCTGCATGAAGGTTCCCTCAAAGTCCTAACATACCGATAGCCGAAGAAAATGCTGTTATTAACCAGTGCTATCGAGCCACAAAACTTGGCGAGTTTAGCACATTTGATTACCAACACACGCCAAGCTGTTAACGTAGGATTTTGCCGCTTTACCCGCTTAGCCGTACAATGCAGCATTCAACGCTAGCTTAAGCGCTGCATTACCTAACGATTTTGCATTACCCCTACCAACAAGGAATACTCACGCCCATGCGCGCCAGCCAATTATTGATTGCGACATTAAAAGAAACTCCGGCCGACGCTGAAGTCATCAGCCACCAGTTAATGCTGCGCGCTGGTATGATCCGTCGTCTTACCTCTGGCCTCTATACGTGGCTGCCTCTTGGCCTACGCACGCTGCGTAAGGTTGAAGCCATTGTTCGCGAAGAGATGAACCGTGCCGGCGCTCAGGAAGTATTGATGCCCGCCGTGCAGCCTGCTGACCTATGGCAAGAGTCTGGCCGCTGGGAGCAGTACGGCCCGGAACTGCTGCGTCTGAAAGACCGTCACGAGCGCGATTACTGCGTAGGCCCAACCCATGAAGAAGTGATTACCGACCTGGTACGTAAAGAAATTGCCAGCTATAAGCAATTACCGGTTAACTTCTATCAAATCCAGACAAAATTCCGTGATGAGATTCGCCCACGCTTTGGAGTGATGCGCTCTCGCGAGTTTATTATGAAGGATGCTTACTCCTTCCATCTGGACGAAGCCTCCCTCAAAGAGACTTACCAAGCGATGTATGATGCCTATACACGCATCTTCACTCGCCTAGGTCTCGACTTCCGTCCTGTCATTGCTGACAACGGCTCGATTGGCGGTACTGGCTCCCACGAGTTTCACGTATTAGCCGATTCAGGAGAAGATGATATTGTGTTCTCCAACGCCTCTGATTACGCCGCTAACATGGAAAAAGCTGAGGCCCTCCCCGCACCTCTCGGTAGCAACGTAGAGCGCGCAGCCCCCAGCGAAGAGATACGCTTGGTCGATACGCCAAACGCTAAAACTATCGCCGCCCTGGTCGAGCAGTACGACCTGCCTATCGAAAAGACCATTAAAACGCTAATGGTGCACGCCGCCGAAGGTGGCTTGATTGCTCTTCTTATCCGTGGCGACCATGAGCTAAATGAAGTCAAAGCTGAAAACCTTCCCCAGGTGGCCGCTCCGCTGACCATGGCGAGTGAAGAAGAAATTCGTGCAGCCGTTGGAGCAGGGCCTGGCTCCCTCGGCCCTGTCGGCTTGGAAATGCCGATCATTATTGACCGCAGTGTAACGCTAATAAGTGATTTTGGTGCCGGCGCAAATATCGATGGTCAGCACTACTTTGGCATTAACTGGGAGCGCGACGTTGCCCTACCCCAAGTTGCCGATCTACGTAACGTGGTAGAGGGTGACCCTTCGCCCGACGGTAAAGGCACGCTTTCTATCAAACGTGGCATAGAAGTGGGTCACGTCTTCCAGCTTGGACAAAAGTATTCCGAAGCAATGAACGCGACAGTACTGGGCGACAACGGTAAAACCAGTCACCCATGGATGGGCTGCTATGGCATCGGCGTTACCCGCGTGGTAGCTGCCGCCATTGAGCAAAACCACGATGATTCAGGCATTATCTGGCCAAACGCCATCGCACCGTTCCAAGTAGCGCTGGTACCGATGAACGCCCACAAATCACAACGTGTGCGCGAAGAGTCTGAACGCCTTTACCAAGCACTAACAGCGGCGGGCTTAGACGTGCTGCTTGACGACCGCGATACACGCCCCGGTGTTAAGTTTGCCGACCTGGAACTGATGGGTGTGCCCCATCGCTTGGTGATTGGTGATCGCGGCCTAGATAACGGTGAACTGGAATACAAAGGTCGCCGAGATAATGAGGCGACCATGATTCCTGCTGACACCATTATTGATTTCTTGCGTGAAAAAGCAGGGCTGAGTAGCAATAAGTAAGACCACGTATGTTGCTGGGCGCAATAGCGTGGCATTTTCGCTGGGTTAACCGGTGGCTTTTAGCAGGCAGCATGTTCATTGCTGCCTTGCTGACGGCCAATGCAGTGGCAGCACCGCTGCGACTGACCCTTGATGCTGCCCATCAACAAACATCTTATTCTCAGCAGCAGTTGCAACAGTGGCGTAGCCGTATGGATGCGCCACTATCACGGTTTATCCGCGAACCAGCACAACGCCACGAATTATTAACGAGGCTGTACCAAGAAGCCCATTTAGCGGGCTTACCACCTGAGCTAGTGCTAGCTCTCATTCAAGTAGAGAGCGCATTTGAAGCCGATGCGGTCTCGTCTGCTGGCGCTACCGGACTCATGCAAATTATGCCTTTCTGGGTCGAAGAGCTTGGCCTGCCAATAGACAACCTTAGCGATCCTAATCGTAATCTGCGTTATGGCTGCACTATTTTAGCCCACTACCTCGCCGTCGAACGCGGCGACTTCACCCGCGCATTGGCTCGTTATAACGGCAGCCTAGGACAAACATGGTACCCAGAACGGGTGCTAAAAGCATGGCGAGATGATTGGCGTTAATCGGCGACAGGCTGCACTAACCCTAAGCTGACTAGCTGGCCCAGTAAATGGCAGATATCCCGCTTGATACTTTGCCTGCTAGCACCAACAAAAAAAGCCATTAAGGTATCAACAATGTCATCTTGGCATAGAGCCTCATGCTGCAGCAGCGCCCACACGGCTCTACTCGTCACATTCAAACGATGAATTTCGCCGCCCTCTTTCGCAATGACGAACAGCTCTTCACCCAATGGAAACTCATGAGCCACCGGGCTAATTTGCCACCTGCGCGTGTCGTTTGGTGCCAGTGCATGGCTCTGTTTGAACGCCTCAGGCGCAGTTTGGCGACGACACATATTCGTCGCCACAGCACCGCCAAGAAACCCATCGTTATCTATCTCGGTTGCCAGCCACGTTGCCGCTTCGTAAGCATCTCGGTAACGCATTAAAAAACACGGCAAATCTTTTAAGAGTGGCAAAAAGCGTTCAATCAACGTTTTATCCGACTCATGCTCAGCAAAATTCTGCTGCAACAACTGCCAGAGTCCATCCCCTGGCTGCAGGCGAACAAGCTGTGGCTCACTGATCGATTCATCGCGCTCAATAAGGAGTATGGCGCCTAGCGGACAACGCACCCCATGTGATGCCAGCTGCTGCTCGTTTAACGCTAAGTAGCCGTAGCGATCATCATGCGGCCCAAGATGAGTGGCAACAAACTGATGAAACTCAGACGCTAGAGTCTCGGGCAACGGTAAACGCAACCTAGGTGCAACACCCAGCGCTATCCCTTCACCATAACTGTTAAGTGTAAGTACATCATCGCCGAACACCCGATAACCAGCCGCGGCAAACGCTGCGGTCAGAGTACTTTTACCCGCTCGGTGGCTATCCGGAAATATTACTAGCTGTTGATTAACCTCTACCGCCCCGCAGTGAATCCCAATATGCTCAGGATGATGCCGAAGATAGGCACCTGCTAAATCAGCAATCACACTGCATGCGGTTCCTGCGGGTGTATCTAATAACATGCCACCCGGTAATGCCGGCGCTTCCTGCCAGTAACCATTAGGATGCTGCCAAACGCAAATAGCAGGCGCATGCTGCTGAGGCTCACAGGGTGTTAACTGCCAGCCAGGCATTGCCTGTTGAATCACTGGAAGTAGGTTTTCAGCATCAACCAAGCGCAAGCAAGGACCAATATTTTCCAGTGCATAATCGTCAGTAATCGATGTGCTAGCCACGTTCAATCCTACCAGCGAGGTAATAAACGACTTATGCGAATCTCAATAACAGCGTCTCTATCCCAACGAGAGCGCTGTGGGCGAGAGTAGTAAGGGCGGGAATAACCTGGGCGTGAATGCTTTGTTTTTGAATAGCGAGGTCTTGAATAGCTATGTCTTGAATAGCTTGGTCTTGAATAGCTATGTCTTGAATAACGGGGCCTTGAATAGCTGGGCCGCGAGTAACGTGAACGGGAATGGTGATGTTCGCGCGCTTCAGCTTGCCCCATGGAAAACAGCGTAGGGGCAACGTAAAGTGCAGCGGCGCCAAGGCCTAAACTTGCTAGCACTTGACGGCGTGAACGCTGCTTATTCAGCAGGGAATCGGCTTCATTGCTCATATCAGCACTCCGGATTAATCGCTAGAAAGGTTATGAAACACTGTTTCAAAAACAATCCTAGCCCCGAAGCAAATGCCAAACCACCGGTTGGGCACCACTTTCCCATTGTTTACTTTTTTTAATTAACTTGCTGTGTTTTGTGAAAGCATTATGCAGCTGCGGTAATCTGCCAGTCATCACGCCCTGCGCTCTTTACTCGGTAAAGCGCTTTGTCAGCCGCTTCATAGGCAGTAGAGAGCGTGAACTCCCCTGCAGTAAAGCGCACAGCGCCAATACTCAGCGTTACCCTTTCATTATCTGGATGCGCAGGATGTTTAAAATCGGCTTCCTGTAAAGCAGAGGTCACTTGATCACAATAACTAACCAATAGCGCATCGTCATTACAAGGCACTACAGCAGCAAACTCATCACCTCCGAGTCGATACAGTTTTGCGTCTTTACCAAGCACGTGTTTGAGAAGGCGTGCTAGGCGCCGCAATAGTTGATCTCCTTCGGGGTGGCCCAAAAAATCGTTGTATTGCTTAAAAAAGTCAATATCAACCAAAATCAAGGCAAGGGATTCCCCTTCGTTATTGACGATATCTTGATGCAGCGCACTTCGATTGCCTATGCCTGTCAGGGGATCGCACATTGCCTGCTGCATCCAGATCAACATTTGCTCTGTGGCGTGCTCAGTACGTCGCAACTGACGCTCATGCATTCGCCAAAACAGTAGCCCCAGTACAAAAATCACCAAACTAGAATAGGTGACAACCTGATTATGACGGCGTGTGTTTTGAGAAAACTCATTAATCGCCATACCACGCAGATCAAGCTGGTTCATCTCAATGCGTGTTAAGCATTCAATGGGGCCTAATAATTCAGCGGCGGCGTCAAACGGTGCCACGTTATTTTCATCGAGGCGTTGGGTCAGCAACGTTAGGGTCTGAAGACTGGTATTGGTGCAAGTATATTTTTGACGATACACGTCAATATCAATTAACCCATAGGCGAGATCTAGATTAAGCCTAAGCGCTTGCTGCTCATCTTCAAACAGCGATTCGCTAAGTAAATAGCGCTGGGCACGCTGTAAATACTCCCGTGATCGGGTGGCTAACTGTTGCCCTGTCAAACTGCCTGTTTGGCTAAAATACGCTTGTATCTCTGGGTATACCCAGCGAGCTTCGTATACTATCACCACCATTAGCGCCATAAAGCTCATTAGGCTTAACGATAGCCATGTCACATAGCGCCGCTTCCTAGCGAAAGGATTAGGCGGCGGTTGGACGGTCACCACTGAGCCTCGATGCTACGAATCATCCAGATCCAATCATTGAATTCACGCAGATTTTCGATATCTCGTTGATCGTCGTACGACTGTTCTACCAAGCGCAATGGCCCACGAGAACGCAATGTAAGAGGCTCTCCATCCTCTTCTGTCACCATTAACCATTTAGGATCATCCCAGCCACTGAGCGTTACTTCGTAATCATCCCATGCTGTAAAGTGCAATGCAGGGGGAACTTCGCCAAACTGATCGATTAAAAAACGACGAAACTCAAGCCCACGCATAGCCACTTCGCGCCCTTGAAAGGGGTCAAATAGAGTCACCGTCGTTGTCGACTGCTGACGTAATTCATCGGTGGAGAGCGTTGTAGTTTTCTCACCATTAATAACACTTAATGCCTGAGCATAAGCTGGCATGGATAGCCAACTAAGTAATAGCAGAAAGCAAACAGCGCTAGCCTTTAGAAAATGATGCGTGAAACCGCGTATGGCAACAATGGAAGTAACAGCATTCATGGCAAACGTTTTCCTAGCAGTTTTATGCCTTAATTGTGCTGCTGTGTACTCTACCAGACAGATCAGCTAATTACTTAGAAACCATTCTTAACGAAACAGTTTTAGGATATCCATTTTTGCCAACAAAATTTTTTACCAACAAAAAAAGCCGGCCCAAATGGGCCGGCAACAGGAAGCTCACTATCAAAAGCAAGCCCCCTCCCCTGACGACTGTCACAACAAGCGGCGTTAATGCTTTTTACGTTCATCCTTTCGGAGATGATCACGCACGACAAAACCTACCCAACCAATCATAAAAACGATCATTAACGCGACAGTAACTAGACCGAAAATAACAGTATCATCCCAGTACATGGTGATCCCCTCCCGCCGTGATGTATGACACCATCGTAGTGTCTTAACACCGGCAGGAAGCTGACCTGGGTCAAGCTTTTTAAAGGGGCTAATCTCGGCCTATCAGGAACTTGATATGGATCAGTTTTTAACGCTTAAAGAGCCTTTCAGCGTAAAATACGTCGTACATTTTGTTCGCATTGACGTTTTAATGGCTCTTAAAATTAAAAGCCCCAGCAATGCACAAAGCAATAGACAATGTCTGCCCATTAACCATTAAAGCACTTTTCGATCTTCTACTTTGCTGTGTTCAGTTCCTGGAGGCAGTGGATGCCCTTTGGCCAATTCTGCACGGGTAGCATCCCGCACTTCTAATACATTAACCTGATAACGAAGTGTGTGACCTGCCAGCGGGTGGTTCGTATCGACCGTTACTATGTCACCATCAATGCTCAGCACCGTGACAATTTGCGGGCCTGCTTCTCCTTCAGTTTGGAAACGGCTGCCCGGTTCCAACACCGCGTTGCCAAACGACGCACGATTCACTTCTTGCACTAAGTCTTCATTGCGAATTCCGTAGGCATCAGCAGGTGCAAGCGTGACTCGCAGCTCATCTCCAGCCGTTTTATCTTCCAAAGCACGCTCTAAACCAGGCAAAATATTATCGTGCCCATGGAGATACTCTAGGGGCTTAGCACGCGCGTTGGAGTCGTCTAGCACGCGGGTGCTGCCATCGCTAAGCACATCGCTTAACACGTAGTGTAAAGTGACTACCTGATGGGCTGTAATCGACATGGAAAACTCCTCTCCGGTAAGCTATCGGCTTTGTCATGGATATCAGGCCTAGTCTATCACTGACCAGTTTTTAGTGGGCCTAGATGCAGACGTTTTCTTTCCAGGAGTGTTAATCCACATGCCCACCCCGATACCCCGGCGTAGTTGGTCGAGTGCGCTCGGTATTTACTGTCGCGCCCCTGTCATCACTATGTTGTTTTTAGGTTTTTCTGCAGGCCTGCCTTTTTTGCTGGTGTTTTCTACCCTTTCTGCATGGTTACGCAGCGATGGAGTAGAAGTGGCCGCTATTGGCTTTTTCGCCTGGATTGGCATGCTCTACTCAATCAAGTTTTTTTGGGCACCTATTGTTGACCGACTTGCACTGCCAATCCTGACGCGTTCGTTTGGACAGCGCCGTGGTTGGATGCTGCTTGCCCAGGGAATGATTGCGATAGGGCTAATTGGCTTAGCGGGGGTAAGCCCGGTGGGCAATTTGGGCTGGGTGGCGACCTTTGCGCTGCTGGTAGCCTTTGGCTCGGCCACCCAGGATATCGCCATTGACGCGTATCGCATCGAATCAGCAGATGACGATGTACAGGCTGCGATGGCTTCTACTTACATTATCGGCTATCGCGGGGGGCTGCTAGCAGCGGGTGCGGGTGCGCTCTACGTTGCCTCAGCATTTTCCTGGAATGCCGCTTATCTTTCCATGGCGGCGCTAGTAGGCATTGGCGTGATCACTGTGCTCATTCGCCCTGAACCAAAGCGCGCTTCGCTCACGGTTCAACTCATTCACGAACCAAAGGTCCGTGCCTTCATTCGTGCCAGCCGTGGCCAACCAAAAGTTTTGCGGCGTTTAGGTGCTTGGGTGATTGGTGCCATTGTGTGCCCTTTTACCGACTTCTTCCGTCGCTATGGGGTAAAGGCGCTAGGCATTTTAGTCTTTATCGCAGTGTTCCGAATTAGCGACCTTGCCATGGCCTCTATGGCAAATCCACTGTATATCGACTTAGGCTTTTCGCTGGCTACTATCGCTAACGTCACCAATATTTTTGGTATTGCCATGAGCATTACGGGAGGAATTCTTGGCGGTTTGCTGGTTGCTCGCTACGGCATTGGGCCACTGCTTATCATTGGCGCTGGCTTTGTCATGGTAACCAATCTACTGTTTGCAGCTTTGGCATTGATTGGCAACCAACTGCCCATGCTGGTGGTCACCATTATTGGCGACAACCTTGCCAACGGCTTAGCTAGTGCGGTCTTTATTGCGTTTCTCTCTAGCTTAACGTCGCGGGCGTATACCGCGACTCAGTACGCACTGTTTTCGTCGCTGATGACACTACCAGGCAAATTTCTAAGTGGTTTTGGCGGGCTGGTCGTCACCGCTCAGGGATACGCCACTTTCTTCGTAGTGGCCACTCTGCTCGGGTTACCCGCCATTCTGCTAGCCATCTGGATCAGTCGAGATAAGCAGTTGGTGCCTACCCCAGTGATCGCAGAAGCAAAATAAAGCTAGCGGTGATCCGCTAACCACGCCAGCGCTCCTGGCGTGGTGCGCCACTGGTCACGCATCAACGTACGATATTGCCATGCTTCTGCGCGGGAGCCAGGATCGACCTGACCATCCGCGTGAGGCATTGAAGGCCGCGGGTTCTCGGCGCATAGCAGCTCAAGGGCGTAGCGATTATGGGCGATCACATCCGCCAGTGCTGCTTCAGCGGCATCGTGATTTTCCAACCGATACAGGGCTAGAGTACGGCCCATCAATAACCCCAATTCTAAAGAGCCATCGTCTTTTTGAGGCTCCTCAGTGAGCGCTAGCGCTTCTTCATTGCGGTCATCACGCAATAATTGATCAAGTACCAACTCCCTCAAGCCGAGGCTGTCTTCCGGATCGATAGCGAGCAGCTCTTCGGCCAACTCGCGGGAGTGCTGGCGCGCTCCGCGCTCCATGCCTACCACCAGCGCAAGGCCTGTCCGCAGTAGCATGGCGTTATCTGCATCATCCCAACATAGGCTGCCGTCACCTGCAGCGCGAGCCTGCTCTAGCCAGCGGGAAAGACGCAACGCCAGCGGTTCCAGCAACCCCGGTGCCATCCACGGCAGGCTACCAAAGCGACTGGTCAGTGCTAGGGTTAAATCTTGCACTACCTGGGGGGCATCCAACCATTCTGGGTGAGCACACAGCTCAGACATCCAGTCTATTGCATTCACCCACGGATCATCGCGAAAGCCCAAGGCAACTTCTTCATCGACCATCACTTGAAACTGTTCGTGCCAGGCCGCAAACAGGGTTTCTTCACGTGCAGTGGTGGTGTAGTGCAACCTTCCGGAATCGGCATCTTGCTCAATAGTAAGCTTTGGAGCGATAGGTAGTGCAGCTAACAGCGCCTGCAACGACACCAGCGGCGTCGCCATATCTTCTTCAGCACTCAACAGCTGGTCGGCTAGGGTGGCACCCGGGTTTTCTGCCAGGGCTGCTAGAAATTCAAGCTGCTCTTCATCTAGCTCACCCTGACGAACAAGACGGCGATACCAGAAATTAGCACGCTCTTTGGCCTCGGCTTCATGGCCTTCATGCAGCAGCAGCATGGCTTCAATATAGGCTAGCGTCGGTGAATCCGGCAGTGCCTGCTGAGCTTTTACGAACGCGGCACGGGCGCTGTCTAAGTCATCGTTATCCAGGTGCATTAAGCACAGCCGTTCTAGCGCTACACCGCGCAAAAACAGCGGGCCGCGCTCCATAACGTCGTCAAGCAGATCAGCACGCTTACGGGTAAAGCCACGCTCTTGATAAATATCTAGCAAAATTTCAAAGGCAGGCTCGGCCTGCTCCGGCAAACGCGACCAATCACTGCCATCAAACAGAGACTCAAGAATCTGCATTGAACGCCCGGTTTGGCCGCTTTCAGCAGCAATTAACCCGGCTTCTAATAGGGCCTGGGCAGGTGCTTGTTGGCTTTCTAGTGCTGCTTTAAGCGTAGCGCCCTTCCACTCACGCAGGGAAAGCATCCACATCATCTGTTCAGGTATATCCGTGGGGAAGTCAACGCGGTAGCAGCACTGTTTGAACTTGCGCCCTGAATCACACCAGCAAGGCTCATTGCGGCCTGGGGTGGCCAACGGTTCGCTTGCAAAATCAAGCCGCTCTAGCGGCGTTTGCGACCATAAAATAGGTGCAAGCGCCTGAGCGGTTGCCACATCGCCATTAAACGCATCCGCGCCTTCGGCACGCACCCAGGTCATAAAATCGGGGTAGTGTTCTTGCTGCCTAATTGCCGAGAGTGCCCCAGAGGCAAATCCCAGCAGTTGATCGACCCATACCGCCAGCATTGCCGTCTCCACTGTCTTCAAAACGCTATTGAAAAGCGCAATAGTCTAGCATGACAGGCGACGCTCCCGCAGCGGCTATTCATTATGGGGTGCGCGCCCAGGCTAGCAGTGGCTCGGTGCGGGTATGCATATCTAGACGTGCTTTAAGGCGCACTAAGTTCCAATAGTGCCCATTCAGCGCTCGGGAAAGCAGCAAAGTATCCGCTGGCGGTTGCAGACGATCCATGGCGGCCCACACTTTTGGCGTTAGCTCGCGCAAGCGACGGTGTACCCGCACATCACTGAAATCCTGCTCACCTGGGGCAAACAGCGGCGATACGCATTCTGCAGACTCCCGATAAAGTGCCAGCGGCGCGCCCTGCCCCTGACGACCACCCATTTTCATTAGCGCATCATCCATCGCCATGGGGTCTTGAGCCAGCGTGGCATCTAATAACTGCATCATGGCTTTCAAGCGCGCTTCCGGCACTGGTATCACTGCGCCGAAATCATAGATAACCAAGCGCCCTTCTGCATCTGCTGCAAAGTTACCGGCATGAGGGTCAGCGTGCAGCTCACCATAGGTAAACAACTCCTCGGTAATCCAATCAGCCAGTGCCACTGCGACTTTCTGACGGGTGGCATCATCAGTGCTTTCTAAATCCCGAAGCGGTGTGCCTCCCACGTAACGCATCGCCAACACATGCTGCCCTGAAAGCTCAAACAGCGGTTCAGGTATCACCAGCTGAGGATTATCCTGATACCGCTCACGATAGCGGGCCAGCGCTTGCGCTTCAGCGTGATAATCTAACTCTTCACGCAGCCCCGCCGCTAACTCTTCAAAGAGCGCATCCAAACGCGCCTGCGGCACCTTGAACCAACGCCCCAGGCTCATAATACGTTTCACCTGTTTCAGATCGCTCTCAAGCACATCCGCAAGCCCAGGATACTGCACTTTAAGCACTACGGTTTCGCCTGCAAGGGTGATTGCTTTATGCACCTGCCCCATCGAGGCACTAGCAAACGGGCGCTCTTCTATTTGGCTAAAATGCTTATTAATATCACCGTACTGAAGCACCAACGCTTCACGAATACGCGGCCACGGCATGGGCTCTGCCTGACGTTGTAAACGAGCGAGTTCGTTCGCTAAATCTGGGGGCAACAGGTCATCCCACTGAGACATAATTTGCGCCAGCTTCATGGCCGGGCCTTTTAGTTCAGAAAGCCCTTCAAACAGCGCTTCACCCAATGCCCGCCAATCAGCTTGGCCACCTAAACGGGTTTTCAGCAGCGCCCCGCCAGTGCGGGCGCCTAGCCCTAATAAACGTCGTGTTCTACCGCGCTCGCGCATGTAAACCGCCTCAGTAATTGCTTTCTGACAGCTTACTCAATTTGTTAATTTTATACAAAAACTATACACAAAAATAAACAAATCCACTTATAAAACAACTCCATCTAATTATCTATGGCATAGGCAACACGCTAACCTGTTGCAAGTTCTGCTAACATGGCAATTTGTTGACCAAACGCCAGGGCCACACACTGTATGCGCTTGATTATCGCCGAGAAACCCAGCCTTGCACGGGCCATTGCTGACGCACTACCCAGCAGCGCAAAACGCCAGGATGGCGCTATGGTCTGCGGCGACACCACGGTAACGTGGTGCCTAGGCCACTTGCTAGAACAGGCCCCACCCGAAGCTTACGACCCCGCCGATAAACAGTGGCGGCTAGATCGGTTACCCATTGTGCCGCAGCAGTGGAAACTGATGCCGCGACCTAAGGCGCGTGGGCAACTGGCAGTGATTCGCAAGCTGATTAAGCAGGCCACCAGCGTGGTCCACGCTGGCGATCCAGATCGCGAAGGCCAACTACTGGTGCAGGAAGTAATTGAGTACATGAAGTATCGCGGCCCTGTTCAGAGGCTGCTGATCAGCGACCTTAACAAACCCGCCGTGAGCCGTGCACTTGCCAAGCTGCGCTCCAATATGGAATACCAGCCGCTGTTTCAAGCGGCACAGGCGCGCTCGCGTGCTGACTGGCTTTACGGCATTAACTTAACCCGCGCCTGGACGCTAACCGGCCGCCAAGCAGGGCATGACGGCGTGCTTTCCGTTGGCCGTGTGCAAACCCCAGTACTGGGGCTGATCGTGCGCCGCGACAATGCCATTCGTGACTTCAAGCCCCACCCGTTCTACCCGCTGTGGGCGGATTTACAGGTGGCCCAAGGCCAGCTGCGCGCCTGGTGGGCACCTAAAGCGCACCAGCCCTTAGATGAACAAGGACGGCTGATTGATCGCACTCCCGCCGATGCCTTAGCAGCACGGCTTCCCGGCGCTCGGGGCACCCTAACCACCCTCGATCAACAGGAAAAACGCCAAGCGCCGCCGCTGCCCTATTCGCTTTCTGCGCTACAAGTAGACGCCGCGCGCCGCCATGGGCTTTCCGCACAGATGGTGCTGGATATTTGCCAGCGGCTTTATGAACAGCACAAATTAATTACTTACCCTCGCTCCGACTGCCGCTACCTGCCCGAAGAGCATCTAGCGCTGGCCCAACGTAGCTTAAGCAGCGCCTGCCAGAACGATGACACGCTGCGTCAGTGGCTGAATGGAGCCGACTTTACCCTGCGCTCAAAAGCCTGGAACGACAAACAAGTAGGCGCACACCATGCCCTAGCACCAACGGGCAAGCCCGCCGACTTTAGCCAGCTTTCCGCTACTGAAGGCCATGTATTTCGGTTGATTGTGCGCAATGTGATGGCGCAGTTTTACCGGCCGCTGCGCACCTTTGAGGTGAAAGCTGAGTTCACCCTGTTAGATGAAGCGTTCCGTGCTCGCGGCCAGAGCATTCTTGATTACGGTTGGAAGCCACTCTTCACCACCCTCGATGAAACTCCACCGCTGCCGCCACTCACCCAGGGGGAAGCTTGCCAAGCACTTGGCGCAGGCGTTGAAGAGAAAGAAACCCGCCCGCCGGAACCGTTCACTGATGCCAGTTTAATTAAAGCGATGATGAACATTGGTCGCTACGTAGATGACCCCAACGTGCGCCGTACGCTACGTGACACCGACGGCCTTGGCACCGAAGCAACCCGCGCAGGTATTATTGAAACACTGGTACAGCGTGGCTACTTGGTGCGTCAGCAAAAAGCCCTGCGTGCCACCAAGCTGGGCTGTGCGCTGATCGCTGCCTTACCAAGCGCCGTAAGCACGCCGGAACGCACCGCCCTTTGGGAACAGCGGCTTAGGGCAATCTCAGAACAGCAGGATGACCCTGGCGCGTTTCAGCAAGCACTCTTGGATGATCTTTGCGGACTACTTACCCACAGCGATGCGGCCAAGCTAAGGCAGAGCCTGCAAACAGCCCAAGGCGAGGCCAGTGGGCAGACAAAGCGTGTTAGTAAGTCGAGAAAAAGCTATACGAAAAAGAAAAGTACCGGTGTCAGAAAAAAGACGAGCTGAAATTATTAACCACCGGCAATCATCATATTGCCGACTAAACCAAGCAAGAAGCCAGTAACCGCACCCACTGCAGGCATACTATGATGTGCAAGCTTAGATTCTGGTGCAATATCCTGGAAAACTAAATAAAGGATTCCCGCACTGGCAAACAGCATTAAAGCGCCCATCAACTCGTCATACTGAGACAATAAGTAATACCCTGTAACGGCAGAAGCGGGCCCCACTAACGCTAAACCACTAAAAGCTAGCACGATTTTATTTGATGAGAGTTGAGAGTGACTGCTTAACTCCTCAAAAGCATTAAACCCTTCAGGTAAGTTTTGCAGAATCATTAACAGGGCCAACAATAATCCAGCGCTTCCTCCAGCGGCAAAGGCTGCGCCTAAAGCAATGGCTTCTGGGATAAAGTCAGAAAGCATCGCGACCAGCTGTCCAACAGAGCTGTTCAGCCTACTTAAAAAAGTATCCAAAAGATAAAAGCACACCCCTCCAGCGGCAAAACACAATGCGGAAAACAAAGGAGACAGTTTGCTCGTTCCCTCAGGAACTAGCACCAAAGCGACTGCCGATATAAGCGCACCCCCGCCAAAAGCAACAATGAAATGCCGCCACGAAGTACCCAAGAAATAAGGATGCACAAGATCAAGCCTAGCGAGCAATGCCCCCGTGGGCATCGCCGCGCCAGCTAGCAATGATAATAATAAGATATACGTAATTTCAGTCATCGATATTGGCTATCACTCTGCTTATAGACCATAGACTTCAAGCACTGCCCTCTCACGACTTTACAGCTCATCTGACAACAGTGGCGGCATCGGACAGTCGAGGATATCGGCCATTACCCGGAACAACTCAGCTTCAGCTGGGCGAATATGCCCGCTATGCTCAATGCAGCGCGCCATGGCTTGTAAAAGAACGGGCTTTTGCAGCGGCTTTAAGCGCCGTAAGCGCTCCACGGCCAAACTTAACGCCCGCATATCACTTACTTCGTTAGTGGCAGACAGGGCGAACGGCAGCTCGCTTTCCGCTGCGTTAAGCGCCGCGCTAACCTCTTCAGGGTTATCCTGGTCAGGGTTATCCTGGCCAGCTGCCGCTAGCACACTGAGTAGGCGCTGGCACTCTCGCTGTAAATCGCTGAGTTTAAGATGAGCGAGTCCACTGTTCTTTTCGCCCAGATTGTTCAGCAGCAGCTGATACAGCATCCATTCAAACAAACTGACGTGGCCATCCGCGTTGATCAACCGCTCCATACAGAGGCGAAAGTGTTGAGCCTGCTCAACGGAAAGTGACTTTAAGGCTGGTAATGCCAATTCAACTAGCGGCAGTCGTAACTCAATATCCAACCTCAATACTTCTGACCCAATGTCCATTAGCACGCGATAAACATCTGGCAAGGCAATTTGTTGTAATGCCTCTAGCTGCTGCTCACGAACTGACGGTTTATCACTTAATAGCAGCGCATAGATTAACGCACGAGCAGTATAAGGTTCATGGGCTGCGGTTTTGATTCGTTCTGGCAGCGCCTCTAGCGCTGCCCTGGCTTGCGCCAGATGGCGTTGAGTGGGCTGGCCGATGGCGTTAATGGCCGTTTGAGCAGAAGCTGCGGTTAATACAGCAGTCATCGTCCCTTTGCTTAGCTTCGCATCAGAACGGTCTTCACTGCCATCTTCACTATCTACGGAGCCGGGGGTGTCATGATCAGTTTGCTGCGAGTACCAGCGAACCTCGAAGCGGCCATCCCAGTCTGGCATTACCCGTTGAATACGATTTTTAAGTGGCGGGTGGGTCGCCATCATACGAGTCAACCCCAGTTTTATGCCCTGGCCGAAAAGCAGGTGGCTGAATTCCGCTGCCTGAGGCGCTTTCAGGTAGGAACCCTGACGATGCGAGCCGATCTTGACCAGCGCATTACCAATGCCATAGGGGTTACGAGTGAACTGTACTGCCGAAGCATCCGCCAAATATTCGCGCTGCCGACTGACCGCTGACTTAATCAGATTGCCAAAAAAGGTGCCTGCATAGCCGACCACCATTAGCGCCGCTCCCAGCCCCAAAATTACCGCCGCTGAGTTGTTACGTTTACTGCCGCCAGCACGCCGATAGCGCATGCTACGTAGCAAAGTGCCACCCAATAGCCCAATCAGAAGAATACCGTGGAGGATGCTGACCAAGCGTATGTTTAGCCGCATATCACCGTACAGAATATGACTAAACTCATGCGCAACGACACCTTGCAACTCTTCCCGCGTTAGATTGCGGATGGTGCCACGGGTAATACCAATCACCGCATCGGTGGTTTGGAAGCCTGCGGCGAAAGCATTGATGCCCTCTTCTTCTACGACATAAACGGAAGGCACTAGCGTGCCCGATGCAATGGCCATTTCTTCAACCACATTGAGAATGCGGCGTTCATCGGCGTCGTGGGTCGTTAGATTAATCTCTCGTCCACCCAGCGCTTCAGCGACTGCCCGACCACCACCACTTAGCTGACGTTGTTTAAATAGACCGCCGAGCACCACAACAGCCAGCACCCCAATAGCCACACCAGCAACTAGTTGAAATGAGAGCGCGGACCACATTCCCTGTGCCGAAAGGCTGGTTTGTTCTGCACCACTCATCAGATGCAAGGCGATGGCAACGACCAATGTCGTCACGATCACCAACGCCAGCACTGCCAGTACCAGCAAGATAACCAGATACCAGGTTTTGCGCCGAGCGTGTTCCTGAGCAGTGAAAAAATCCATGCAATCCTGGCTCCTGCGCTATAGCTTAGAACGACACTTTGGGTGCCACCTGGATCTGAGCGCTGTCTTCAAACTCTAACAGCGAAGCATCTTGGCCATGCCCAAACATTCCAGCCACCGCCACTGGGGGGAAGCTCTGCCGATAAGTGTTGTAGTGCATCACTGCATCGTTAAATGACTGACGCGCAAAAGCCACCTTGTTTTCCGTGCTGGTGAGCTCTTCTGACAGCTGCATCATATTTTGCGAGGCTTTCAGGTCTGGGTAAGCTTCCATGACGACATTGAGCCGCCCCATCGCCTGAGTTAGCGCACCTTCAGCACCGCCAAGATCAGCAATCGCTTTGGCGCTACCTGGATTCGCTGCCGCCGCTTTAAGTCCGGCCACTGCCGTGTTGCGAGCCTCAATGACCGACTGCAGCGTTTCCCGCTCATGGCTCAGATAGCCTTTGGCGGTCTCTACTAAGTTAGGAATTAGGTCATGCCGCCGCTTAAGCTGTACTTCAATTTGGGCAAAGGCATTTTGATAACGGTTTCGTAGCGAAACGAGCCGATTGTAGATGGCGACGACATAAAACACGATAATCGCCACTACCACTAAGATAATGATCGTGGTGAGCATATATCCCCTTCCCTAGAGTAAACATTGATAGTTAAAAAAACAGGCCGTGACAACTTATTGACGGGGACGCTTGTTAGGCCGCACAACCAACCAGCTAGCGAATACCAAGCTACCAAACGCCGTATAAATTAGTATAAACACCCACTCTGGTGCAGTGAAATAAAGCAGGCTATTCAACCAGTGTTGAATAAAGGAGCCTGCATAGGTAGCGGCTCCCGCTTCTACCCTCAGTGCCATCTCCCAACGGGTAAGTGGGCAAACGATCCCAAGCCACGCCTGCACGACTACATAACCGATAGCGCAAAGATGGGTGAGACGGAAAGTCCGGTTACGCACCCAACCCCAGTTAAGCAAATAGCCTGCGTAGACAGCAATGAGACCAAGTACCACAAAGGCCACAAATAGCACATGAATGACCAAAACGGTGTCTGCTAGAAATAACAGCAGCGCCTGTTGCGACATGACAAGTCACCCCTGAGAGTTAGACAGCTAATGAACTATTTAGTATCACGCTCAGCTGTCTCCAACATTGTCTTTAAAGCTATCTTCAAAACCATTTTCAAAACAATCTTCAAAACCATTCTCAAACAGTGGTTGGCGAATTGACAGAAACCTCTGTTTTCACCAACTATCAGTAGCGATATTGAATAACGACTCATGTACGCTGTGTTCTGCGTCATTCACGCTGGTCAACAAACTTGGCGCAGCCCAGTGACGCCTTTGCTTTTTGAACAATAATTAATCAATAGTATTTAGGAGTTATTAATGAGCACATCTGTCACGCTACGTGAGCTTTCGGGGCTTGAACTCTCCCCTAGCAAGCTTTCCGAGTCTGCATTAATCCTTATCGACTGCCAAAACACCTACCGGGAAGGTGTCATGCAGTTAGAAGGCGTGGAAGAAGCCTTGGTAGAGGCCAAAAAACTCCTCGAAAAAGCGCGCGACGCAGGCATTCCGATCATTCATATTCAGCATGATAGTGGAGAAGGGTCGCCTTACGATACCAAGGCGCCCATTGGGCAGATAGCGGATATAGTGAAGCCAATCGCTGGCGAGCCGGTGATTACTAAAGCGTTCCCCAACGCCTTCGTTCAGACTGAACTTGAAGCGCAGTTGAAAAAGAGCGGCTGCAATAAACTGGTGCTAGCTGGTTTCATGACCCATATGTGTGTCAACTCCACCGCCCACGGGGCATTTAATCTTGGGTTTGAAGTCACAGTGGTTGCTAGCGCGACGGCTACCCGCTCGCTACAGGCTGACCAAGGCAAGATATTATCAGCTCAAGCGGTTCATGAGGGAGCACTAGCCTCAACACGAGACCTGTATGCTGCCGTAGTCGATACCGTTGACGACTTGCCCGTTTAATTAGTGGAGAGATCGTTTAGCGCGATGCGCGACAAGGTGGGATTTATTCAGACGTTTACGCTTCGTCGCGCATCATCCTCAGAACTGCTTTACTTGGCTTAATGGCTACTGTTATGCACTAGGTAAGCGCCCAAAAGTGCGCTATGTGACGGGTCGAAGAAATACCGACTTCAAGCATATACTTGTCTTCTTCACCAAGGCCTTCGTCGCCGCCAGCCATAATTGGCGTGCCATGGCCCATTCCTTCGATGATGTACTCTTCAATCACTTCTTTTCCGTCTGTGTTGCACCAAACCTGGCGGGGAAAACCATCGACCTGCTCCACCCTTGTCGGCGATCCTTCAACGTTATGAACTTGCTGCCATTGGCGAACAATGGAGTCAGCATTAGCCTGATCGACAGTCGAATCGCTACCGCCATGCCAGACCGAAATCGTTGGCCAAGGACCCTCATATGTCGAGGCTCCGCGCACCAGCGCGTCGAGCTTGCTATCTGAAGGGCCGCCATATCCCTTCATACGAACAACCGCTTCCATCAGGTTATCAGCGCTGCGGTAAGGTAGCCCTGCGATAATCGCGCCGCCCGCAAACACTTCGGGATAAGTCGCCAGCATGACCGATGTCATTGCCCCGCCTGAAGACATCCCGGTAATAAAGACCCGCGTAGGATCAATATCATGATCCTTCACCACCTGCTCAATCATATGACGAATAGACAGTGGCTCGCCTTTACCGCGGCGGCTGTCGCCAGAACTGAACCAATTAAAGCTACTAATCGGATTATTGCTTTTCCTTTGCCCAGGATATAAAAGTGCTATCCCGCATTCATCCGCGAGCGCCGACCAGCCTGACCCGAGATCATAACTTTCCGCTGACTGGGTGCTGCCATGAAGAACAACCACAAGCGGCCCATTCTTAGAGAAGTTCTTTGGAATATAGGTATCCGCCTGCAACGCCCCAGGGTCCGACCCAAACTCTTTCAAATCAGTTAGTCGATCTTGGCTACCTGAAGTTCTCGGCATAAGGCCTCCTTGACCAGCGTAGTACGGCGCATACTGCTTATAGATACGGCTTGCAGTGGAAAGCATATTCAGAACGGTTCCTTCAGGAATTCTAGTTGCTTCCTGTAGGGAAGACCGCTCATCATTCCAACGATTGATACGTTCAGCTTGCGAGCCCTCGATGCCTTCTGTTCGCTGCCAACAGCCACTGGAATCAGCGCCACTGCATAGAGCGCAAGGCCCACAGAGGCAAGTAAGAGTCGAGCAATAAGTGAATCTTGAGCGGTGACTGCCAAGAGCATGGCTATCGTTCCGAGCGTTAGGGCAAAGATAATTTTCATAACATGTTCCTTACATTGGATCGACTTAATGCAGACTTCTGCGACCCTCTACTCGTAAATACCCTTCAGGCACGCCCGGCATGGTGGCTCACTATGTGTAGTAAATGCTGTTAAACCATCATGACGGCATCTGATCGGCCAAGGGTAAAGATTGCGTGTTGAAATCACTATAAAGCGACCGCCCCTAACAACAAGGACAGCCTGCAAGAAGAGAAGGAAGGTAATAGCAAAGTTTCAAATACGACAAGTAAAGCGCGCTGCATCCCTTGCAGCGCATGGCGCAACGTCCTTGTTTAGGCACTTCCTTTGCCACGCTCACCGTTAGGATGAACCTTAAAACATGCATTCACTGTGCGCTGGCGAACGTAACAGGATTAAATGTTAGAGGCGGCGCTAAACCCTGGCAGGCAGATTAATAACGTTTAGTCAGGCACCCTTCAAAAGATCATCTCATCGTGAAACTAACGCCCCCAGCTCCCTACATTTGAATACTCCTCCAAGAAGGCAACAGAGTTTGTTCATCCATCATTAAGAGTTTGTTCACTTAACGCAGAACTATTGCTAATTGCAATGTTATTACATAACATTAACCACTTGTATTATTAGCTATTGCCCTACACCCCATCTCTAGGAGCTTCACCATGTCTCGCCGTTTGTTAATGCTCACCCCGATTGCTGCTGCCGTACTGATGGCGACACCTACCTGGGCCGCTGACCATCAGCATGACCATTCTGACCACAATCATTCAGCACATGAGCATAGCCACCATGACCACAGCAGCCACACTCATCCATCTGAACATGCTAATAACGGCCACGACAAACAGAACTTCAACCTAAACATTTCACTAACCCTGGAAGGTATCTACCACAACCGCTTTTCAGGTGAGGAGCACTCTCCTGCCGGTTTTGGCCATAGTGGACACGACGCCGAGCACGGGCATGATGATCACAGCCATGAAGGCCACGACCACGCCCTGGAAGATGGTTTTAATCTGGGTCATTCAGAAGTAGTAGTGCAAGGAGGAAACGACTACTTGAATGGTACCGCTGTCATTTCCCTAAGTGAGGACGATATCAGCCTGGAGGAGGCTTATCTGACCTCTCAGCAGTTGCCTGCTAACCTGAAACTCAAAGCTGGTAAGTTTCTTTCTGACGTAGGTTATATAAATAGCCGACACCCCCATGCCTGGGACTTTGTCGAACGTCCGCTAGTTAATCAGTATATTCTTGGCGAACATGGTTTGCTGGATACTGGTGTGCAACTTAGCTGGGCGCCTACCGCTAGCGTTTTAGTTGGCACCGAACTTTTCCAGGGAGAAGGCGAAGGCTTTAGCCAGTTCAGCGAAGGCGGCTACGAAGCGCGTAAAAGCGGCCCTCGCGTCAGCACACTGTTTGCCAAATTCCAGCCTGATATCGGTCTAAGACAAACCCTCGACCTGGGTGTTTCAGCAGGTTATAACCGCCAATTTGTTCGCGTTGATGACCACGGCCACCATGCGCATAGCGCCGAAGGCGACAACTGGTTTGCCGGACTAGATGCCCGCTATCAGCGCGATGGCGGCCAGCCGGGTGTTCAGGGCGATTGGCAGCTAGGGGCCGAGTACTTTTATACCGAGCGTGATCTGCGCGAACACGTTCAGCATCACGACCACTTTCATTCCCGGGATGCCTATACCGAGCAGCAGGATGGCGCTTACCTGGAAACCATCTATGGCATCGCGCCACGCTGGGAAATAGGTCTACGCACTGAAGCGCTAGGCATGAGCAATCGCGTGATGGGCACTCATCCTACGGCCATCGTGTCAGAAGATGTTTCTTGGCGTCACAGCGGCCAGCTAACTTGGCATCTACGTGACAACATGTTTCTACGCGCCCAAGTCACCCAAGAAGACTACGCCGGTGAAGAAGAGAGCTGGGTGGGCATGCTGCAGTTCAACGCCACCTTTGGTGGCCACGCTGGTCACGATCACTAGCGTTAACTCTCTTTATACGATGAGATAGAAACAGGGCGGCACCGTTAAAGTGCCGCCCTGCTACGTTTTTACCGCGGTACATTAAAGATTACTAGGGTTGCTGCTGCGCACTGCACTCCTTAAGTGCATCGGCCAGCTGACGCAGCAACTGGTCATAAAGTGTTGGCCCAAGCGGCAACTCGACGCCCAGCGGATCAATCACCCCCATGACGGCCGGGGTATCGCCGAAGACATTTTCTACCATCGCCGGGTTGAACTGAGGCTCACTGAACACGCATTGAATATCATTTTTCAGCACGTGTTGTTGAATAGCTTCAATACGCGCAGGACTTGGCGTTGAGGCATCTCCAAGCGAAATGGCACCTTCCGAAGGCACATCAAAACGCTGTTCAAAATACTGGTAGGCATCATGAAAAACCACGAAGCGTGGTGCTGGCTGCATTGTTAGCTGGTTTTCTAGCGCTATCTGCAAATCCAGCAGACCCGCTTTGGCTTGGGTTGCGTTGGACTGATAAATTTCAGCATTTTCTGGGTCCAGTACGCTTAAACGACGAGCAATGGCATCTAGCCATAAACGCGCATTTTCTGGATCAAGCCAGCCGTGGGGGTCTAACCCGTCATGATGATGATCGTGGTCGTCATGGTCATGGTCATGGTCATGGTCATGGTCATGGTCATGGTCATGGTCATGGTCATGGTCATGGTCATGGTCGTCGTGTGCTTCCGTAAGGGCAACCGACCTGTCGCGATAATTCAATACCTGCGTTTCTTCCAGCGCCATCAACTCCAAATGCTCCGCCTCTGAAGCCAACGACGCCAGCGGATTTGACAGCCAAGGGGTCAAGTCAGTGCTGACCCATACCACAAGCTCTGCCGTATCTAACGCTTGTGCTTCTGAAGGGCGCAATGAATACCCATGTGGAGACGCCCCTTGTTGCATAAACAGCGTTGGCTTCCCTAGCTCCCCCATCACCTTGCTCACCAGTGAATAAACCGGTGGAATATCTACCGCCACACGCGGCACGTCAGCGATTGCAACTAATGGAAGTCCCGCCAGCAAAGGTAACGTAATTTTAGTAAGTGATTGTTTCATAACAGGCTCCTTTATGGATAGAAAACACTAAACAGTCCAGCAACTGATCACTACAAAGCATCGGATAGTGTCGTCACCAACGCTCTATCGACGCGCCACCATTTAGATCTTGCTAGCCTATTAAATTATGTTATAACATAACAATAAATCAACTCGGAGTTTGCTATGTTTTCGCGTTTATCGTCAACAAGCACGCCTAGCTCTAGCACCTCTCTTCCAGATCAAGCGTTATTGAGTACCGAACAACTTTCTGTTCAATTTGGCCAACGTCCCATCTTGAAAGATATCAACTTGGTGCTACAACCTGGCCGGATTGTCACCCTCATTGGCCCAAACGGTTCTGGAAAGTCCGCTCTAGTCAAAACCCTAGTGGGAGCCATAAAACCGGCAGCAGGGCGAATCATCCGCTCTCCTGCTCTCAAAATTGGCTATGTGCCCCAACGGCTTCATCTTGATGCCACCTTGCCGATGACAGTACGCCGCTTTGTTAATCTACCCCACCGACATGCCAGCCGTGATATTACTGAAGCGCTGGAACAGGCAGGCGCTGAACATCTTCTGAATGCAGCTATGAATCACCTTTCTGGCGGCCAGCTACAAAGGGTGCTATTGGCGCGCGCCCTACTTTCACGCCCAACACTTTTATTGCTCGATGAAGCTACTCAGGGCCTGGATCATCGGGGCGTTGCTGAATTTTATCAGCGCATTGAGCAAATTCGTCAGCGCTCTCAATGTGCCGTCTTAATGGTCAGTCACGATCTGCATGTGGTGATGCGCACGGCTGACCACGTGATCTGCCTAAATGGCCATATCTGCTGTGAAGGCCAACCTGAGCAGGTAGCGTCATCACCTCACTATCATGCTCTTTTCGGCGATCAGGTTGCCAGCACGCTGGCTTTTTATCGTCATCAACACGTGGGCCATCATGATGAGGAGAGGCTGCACCATGCTGGATGATTTTATGTGGCGTGCCGCTCTGGCGGGGTTAGGTGTAGGGTTAGCCGCTGCCCCTCTGGGGTGTTTCGTTGTTTGGCGGCGGATGGCCTATTTTGGCGATGCCACCGCCCATGCGGCCATTCTGGGAGTAGCATTGGCGCTACTGTGGAATATTTCCCTCTTTGCCGGTGTGATTAGTGTCGCTCTGCTCATGGCATTGTGCGTGTCAACGCTAAGTGGCAAAGGCTATGCTATGGATACACTACTGGGCGTCATGGCGCATTCGGCCCTGGCCATAGGCTTGGTGGCCGTCTCTTTTGTCTCAGGGGTACGCATTGATCTGCATGCTTATCTGTTTGGTGACATTCTTGCCGTAGGCAAAACCGATCTATTAATTATCTGGTCTGGGGCCCTGCTAGTGATCGGCCTTATGTTTTGGCGCTGGCAAGCGCTATTAACTGCCACGTTAAACGAAGAATTAGCCTATGCCAGCCACATCAACCCACGCCGTGAGCAGTTAGTGTTGACCGTGGCGCTGGCTATTGTCGTGGCCGTCGCCCTTAAAGTGGTTGGCGCACTTTTGATTGCTGCGTTACTGATTATCCCTGCTGCAACGGCACGGCCTTTCAGCCGCACGCCAGAGCAAATGGCTATTATTGCTGCGATGATTGCCATGGCCGCTACAACTGGTGGGCTGCGGACTGCTTATACCTTTGACACACCCACTGGCCCTACCATTGTCACTCTGGCCACCCTATTTTTCGTGATTGGTACGCTGGCCTCGCGGAGTTGGCATTACTTTTTTTCAGCACAACAATGATCAGCCCATAGGATTTTTAACGTATGCGCTAAGCAGCGTCCCAAGATAACCTTCGGCGATACTCTCTTCTGGTGACTAGTCTGTTGCCTTCATTTCCTTATGCTGAACACGGTAAGCTTGGCGGTAACACCGCTACTGATGGCTAATAATCAACGATGACTTCCCATTGGATACTTGGCCCTGGGGCCATTGGTCGCCTGTTGGCGCATTCGCTTTCCCCCTTCACTGACGCCACATTGATTGGCCGACGTAAGCTGCCTGAACACCAACGCCTAACAACACCAGAGGGTGAAGAGCGAACTCAGCGGCTAGCCAGCGTTACGGTTGCGGAGCTAGCCTCTTATCCACTGCCCGCACCTGAGTTTGTACATATCACCACCAAAGCCATGGCCGCTGAGACAGCGCTTGCCAGCATTGCTGATATGATTCCGCCCACTACCCCGCTGGTGCTGTGGCAGAACGGTTTTTTGGCACAGCCGCGGCTGACTGATAGGTGGCCAGGGCCAGTGCTGTGTGCAACGACGACCCAAGGCGCTTACTTAACTGGCAGTGATGGCGTGGTTCACGCCGGTCGGGGGCCGACCTTTATTGGCGACCTGAACAATCAACACGGTGAACTGGCGGAAGTAATGACGCAGGCACTCACCCAGGCAAATTTTGCCGCAACAGCGGTGAGTGATATACGCCAACGCTTGTGGCAAAAATTGGCGGTGAATGCAGCGATTAACCCACTGGTAGCGCTCAATGGGGTGCGTAATGGGGAACTGCGCAGCGACGCGTATGCGGTTCGTGTAGAAGCGGTGATAGCGGAGGTCGCGGCGATTTTAGAGCAGGAAAGCATTGCACCACCGGCTGGTGGCAAAGGCGAAGACGCGTGGTTGGCGTTGGTATGGCAGGTCGTAGAAAACACTGCTAACAATAAGGCCTCGATGTTGCAGGACGTTGAAGCTAAACGCCCCACCGAACGTGGGGCAATTTTGGGACCATTGATTGAAAGCGCCGAGCGGCATGGGTTGGCGTGTAGGGAGTTGAAGAAGCTTAATAGTGAGTTAGCTAAATTGGAGGCGGCGTTTTAGGAAAACTTAGTGGCTGAAGCATCGCGCGCTAAAGCGCCCTCCCACACTATTCAGTTGCCCGCTGCGCTGCCAGGGGTGTGCCGTACCCACCAACCCCGGCAGCACTGCACGCTGCTTTGCGGGTGCGCTTCGCTTACCACGCCCTACAAAACCACAACTATTTCACACTCCTCACGCCAACTCCTTACTCCTCACGCCTTATCTTGATAGAACGTCAGCAGGCTGGAGAAGTCGAGTTTGCCGTTGCCACCTGCTTTATGCAGGGTGAATAGCGAACGTGCCGCCGACCCCATGGGCACCGGTGAGGCGCTTTGTTGGCTAACATCCATGGCGAGGCCCAGGTCTTTAATCATCAGATCTACCTGGAAGCCGCCTTGATAGCCTTTCGAGGCAGGGGCATTTTCCATCACGCCGGGATAAGGGTTGTAAACGTTAAGCGCCCAGTTCCCCCCAGAGCTTTGCTTCATAATTTCGGACAATACTGCAGGGTCCAGGCCGTTTTTAACGCCCATATTGATCGCTTCGCAGGTGCCCGCCATCAGGATGGAAAGCAGCATGTTGTTGCATACTTTCGCCACCTGCCCTGCGCCATGGTCGCCAGCGTGGAAGATATTCTTTCCCATCACATCAAGGACGGGCTTGGCCTGTTCAAATTGTGCAGCGCTCCCGCCGACTATAAAGGTCAAGGTGCCTGCCTGGGCTCCACCTACCCCACCAGACACGGGCGCATCGACAAAGCCAACACCTTTTTCAGCGCCAGCGGCAGCAACGCTGCGGGCGGTATCTGCATCAATGGTCGAGCAGTCAATCACCAAAGCGCTCTTTTTAATGACATCAAACAGCGGTTGGTCACCGTCTACATACAGCCCACGTACGTGCTTGCCTGCGGGCAGCATAGAAATAATAAAATCTGCGTCGGTGGCCGCTGCCTGAGCAGAAACCGCCACTTCACAGCCTTGAGATTTCGCTGTTTCCAACGCTTGTTCAGAAAGGTCGAATGCGCGAACGTTAAAGCCCGCTTTCGCCAAGTTGGCCGCCATGGGGCCGCCCATATTGCCTAAACCGATAAACGCGACAGTGGTCATCTTTGTTGTCCTTATTCGAAAATTGACTAGGAAACGGATTAGTGAAGATCCGCCAGAGGACTCTTTTCCCACGGCGAAGCCAGCAGCTCTTCAATAAAGGTCTGTTCTACTGACGCGACATCTGGGTATTTCCAGGCAGGCTGGCCATCTTTATCGACTAACAGCGCACGCACGCCTTCGGGGAATTCCTGATGACGGCAACACTGCACTGAAAGCGCCAGCTCAAACTGAAACACCTCAGCCAACGACATGTGCTTGGCGCGCTTTAGCTGCTCATCAATTAGCTTCACTGATACGGGGCTACCGTGGGAAAGCGTTTTCTGCGCTTTACTGAACCATTTGTCGTCGCTGTTGACCGCCAGCACAGCATCTACAACTTGCTCAACCGTGTCATGATCCATTAGCTCACGAATCAAGGCTGCAGATTTGTGAACCGGCGACTCCAGCTCGGCAAATACCTCTTGAGACGATTGTTCAAATTCGCGCAATACACTGTTCACCACACCATGAGCATCGGTTTGCTCTCCTTCTCCCCAGGCGGCATCCATCAATTTTTGAGCCAGATCTGCGCGGTAATGGCTAGCAATCGCGCGGTCCGCAAGGCCAAGGTGGACAGCATCCGGTGCGTTAATTTGGCTACCGGTCATGGCTAGAAAGCGTCCGGTGCCATTCGGCAGGCGGTTTAAAAACCAGCTTGCGCCAACGTCTGGGTATAGGCCAATGGTCACTTCTGGCATCGCCAGTCGAGACGTTTCTGTCACAATTCGGTGGCTGCTACCGCTAAGCAGCCCCATTCCACCGCCCATCACAATGCCGCTGCCCCAGCAAATAACCGGCTTGGGATAGGTGTGAAGCAGATAATCCAGGCGGTACTCGTGTTCAAAGAAGCGCTCAGGGAAATCTGGCTCTCCGTCTCCTTTGATCGCTTTATACAAATTGACGACGTCGCCCCCTGCGCAAAACGCTTTTTCACCGGCGCTATCCAACAGAACAGCGACAACGCGCTCGTCGGTTTGCCACGCTTTCAAACGCGGCAGAATCTCTTCAATCATCTCTAACGTCAGGGCATTCAGCGAACGCTCGGCGTTAAGCGTGATCTCGCCAATAACATGGCCATCTTGGGTGGCGTGTTCAGCAAACAGTACGCTACTCATTCCATTGTCCTTGTGGTTGGCTACAGCTCAGAAGCGCCATCAGATAGCACGCGGCGAGAAATAATCAGTCGCATGATTTCGTTAGTGCCTTCCAGAATACGGTGTACACGGGTGTCACGCACATAGCGCTCCATCGGGTACTCCTTAATGTAGCCGTTGCCACCATAGAGCTGAAGCGCCTCATCACACACCTTGAAGCCGACATCAGTTGCAAAGCGCTTAGCCATGGCGCAATAGGTAGTCGCATCGGGGTGGCCAGCATCCAGCTTTGTGGCTGCCATACGCACTAACTGACGAGCCGCCACAAGCTCAGTAACCATATCCGCCATACGGAACTGAAGCGCTTGGAAGTCTGCCAGGCGCTTACCAAACTGCTTGCGCTCCAGCATATAGTCACGGGCTTTATTGATCGCCTGCTGGGCGGTGCCGATTGAGCAGGTGGCGATGTTGATACGTCCGCCATCCAAACCCTTCATAGCAATTTTGAAGCCGTCGCCTTCGTTACCTAGCAGGTGGTTGGCAGGCACGCGTACATCTTCAAAAGTAATCATACGGGTTGGCTGGCTGTTCCAACCCATTTTATCTTCTTTACGGCCGTAACTAATGCCGCTTGCTTTAGCATCAACCGCGAAGGCAGAAACGCCGCTGGGGCCTTCGCCCCCAGTGCGCGCCATCACCACTAAAAAGTCGGTGCTACCAGCGCCAGAGATAAACATCTTGCTGCCGTTGAGTACGTAGTCATCGCCATCACACTTGGCCGTGGTTTTAAGCGAGGCCGCATCCGAGCCTGAGTTGGGTTCAGTTAAGCAGTAGGAGCCCAGCAACTCGCCTGTGGCTAGCTTTTCGCCCCACTGCTCCACTGCTTCCGGCGTACCGAAGTCGGCCAGCATCCACGTCACCATGTTATGAATAGTGAGATAGGCCGTGGTTGAGGTACAGCCCATGGAAAGCTGCTCAAAAATAATGCTGGCATCCAAACGGGAAAGACCAAGCCCGCCAACGCTCTCTGGTGCATACAGTGAACAAAAACCTAATTCACCGGCTTTGCGGATGACATCCACAGGAAAGAAGGATTCAGCGTCCCACTGCGCAGCGTGGGGCTCTAACTCATTCTGGGCGAATGCCCGGGCCATATCGGAAAAAGCAACCTGGTCTTCACTTAACTCAAAATTCATGGCGAATCTCCGCAGCATGCTTAGCTGGACAGCCTGCGATCAGGCTGAGTAGCTTAGCGTTTGCTATTATCTTTGTTAGTCATTGACGTTATTGGCGATTGTCTTTAATGGCGATGTTGACGTTTACGTTAACTTATATTCTTACCCTAACAGGTGCAACCGCTTACCTCACTACCTTTGGCGTAGAGCCGTGATTTGAGCAGAAAAAAGGGTGCCCTGAGGCACCCAAACAACGGACAGAACCGGTTATTTAAAGTTTTTGCGGTACATCTTAGCGAGTTCCCCCACAATGCCACTGCGAAAGCTAAGTACGCAGACAACAAAGATAATACCCAAAATGACGCTCACCCAGTTACCCAACGGCGACTGTGCCAAGATGTGTTGTAGACTAACAACTATACCTGCACCCATAAGGGGGCCAAGCAGTGTGCCTACCCCACCCAGCAGCGTCATTAAGATAACTTCACCTGACATATGCCAATGCGCATCGGTTAACGACGCCAGCTGGAACACAACGGTTTTAGTAGAACCAGCCAACCCGGCCAACGCCGCAGAAAGCACAAACGCCAGCAGCTTGTAGGCATCTACGTTGTAACCCAGTGAAATAGCGCGCGGTTCATTTTCACGAATCGCTTTGAGCACCTGCCCAAAGGGCGAATGCACGGTACGCTGAATCACTGCGAAGCCAAATATAAATATCGCAAACACAAAGTAATACATCGCCAAGTTACTGTTCAGGCTGATCATCCCAAACAGGTCACCGCGTGGCACACCGTGCAAGCCATCTTCACCACCAGTGAACGACGACTGGACAAAGACGAAGAACATTAGCTGAGCAAGGGCGAGCGTCACCATGGCAAAGTAAATGCCCTGACGTCGGATCGAAAGTACCCCAAACAGCCCCCCCAACAGGGTTGCCATTAAAGTACCTGCGATAATCCCCATTTCCGGCGTTAAGCCTGGATAGCTTGCCAATAAATAGCCAGTAACATAACCGCCGGTGGCTAAAAATGCTGCGTGACCGAACGAGAGCAACCCCGCGTAGCCCAACAACAGATTAAAGGCGCAGGCAAAGAGCGCGAAGCAAAGAATTTTCATCAGGAAGACGGGGTAAGCCAAAAAAGGAGCGACTAACCCAACGGCCAAGAGCGCAAGATAGAACATATTGCGACGCATTCTGGCCCGTTTCTGTCGTTCTTGTACGGCTGATGGTGCATTGAGTGCTTGAGAGTCTGCCATGGTTATGCCTCCTTACCGAACAGCCCAGCGGGGCGTAACATGAGCACCAATATCATCACCAGGAAGATCACGGTATTGGAGGCTTCGGGGTAATACACTTTGGTTAATCCTTCGATGATGCCCATACCCAGACCGGTGAGTATCGCTCCCAGAATAGATCCCATACCACCGATGACGACCACCGCAAACACCACAATCAGCAGGCTTGACCCCATCGTAGGTGAAACAGGATACAGCGGTGCTGCCAACACGCCTGCAAAGGCGGCTAGCGCTACGCCAAACCCGTAGGTAAGGGTAATCAACAGCGGTACGTTTACCCCAAACGCCTGCATCAGCTGGGAGTTCTCAGTTCCCGCCCGCAGATAAGCGCCCAACCGGGTACGCTCGATCATAAACCACGTAAATAGACACATGGCCAATGCCGCTACCAACACCCAAGCGCGGTAGGTAGGCAGGAACATGAAGCCTAAGTTCAGGCCGCCTTGAAGTGCTTCTGGGGTCGAGTATCGCGCGCCAGAAACACCAAAGAAATTAACCAGCGTGCCTTCAAAAATTAGCGCCAACCCAAAGGTAAGCAGCAACCCATAGAGATGGTCTAAATGGGCAATGCGTCGTAGCAAAAAACGCTCCATTAGCATGCCGAAACCACCGACGACTAGCGGCACCAGAAATAGCGCCAGCCAATAGTTGATACCTAAATAGCGAAAGCCCAGCAGTGCGGCGAAGGCTCCCAGCATGTATTGCGCCCCATGGGCAAAGTTGACGATCTTCAGTAGGCCGAAGATGACCGCCAGGCCCAAACTAAGCAGTGCGTAAAAGGCTCCATTCACAAGCCCAAGCGTTAGCTGGCCCATGAAAACGGCCAATGGCACGCCGAATATCATCGTCATTTTATGACTCTCCTCGCCGCCAAGCGGACAGTAACGCTCGCTACTATCCCTGCGTGTTGCTTATTTTTAAAAGCGCTTACAAAAACGCTTTTTCAATAATATCCAGCGGGTTACATGAATCGCCGAGTTATCCGACAGTGCCTGAACAACTCGACGATTTAACCGCCTGGTTTCTAAGATCGTATGTTTATAAACGCTTATGTTTATAAACTCTTAGCTTCATAAGCTCTTAGTTTTGAACCAGCTTGCACTGGCTATCAGAGAGCGGACGGTAGGCTTCATCGGCAGGAATGGTGCTAAGGATTTCATAAAGATCCCACTCACCGGTAGACTCTTCCGGCGTCTTCACTTGGGCAAGATACATGTCGTGAATCATGCGGCCATCTTCACGAATGGAGCCGTTACGCGCAAAGAAGTCTTCAATGGGCATATCAGCCATTTGGGCGCGTACAGCTTCAGGGTCATCTGTTCCCGCTGCTTCTACGGCTTTCAGGTAGTGCATGGTGCTTGAGTAGATACCCGCTTGAACCATAGTAGGCATACGGCCAACTTCTTCAAAGTAGCGCTCTGACCACTCACGAGAATCTTCATCCATGTCCCAATACCAGCCAGTGGTTAACAGCAGACCTTGGGTGGATTCCAAACCTAGCGCGTGCACGTCGTTCAGGAAAATCAACAGACCTGCTAACTGCTGGCCGCTCTGAGTGAGCCCAAATTGGCTAGCGGTGGTGATCGCATTGACGGTGTCAGCACCGGCGTTCGCTAAGCCTACAATCTTCGCACCAGACCCTTGAGCCTGAAGGATATAAGAGGAGAAATCGCTCGTTGGGAACGGATGACGCACACCACCAACAATCTCACCGCCATTGGCTTCAACCACATTGGTCACATCAGCTTCCAGCGCATGACCAAACGCATAGTCTGCGGTTAACAGGAACCAGCTGTCGCCGCCCTGCTCTACAACCGCTTTTGCAGTGCCGTTCGCTAGCGGGTAAGTGTCGTATACCCAGTGGATGTGGTTGGGCGTGCAGTGTTCATTGGTAATGCTTGATGCTGCAGAACCCGACACAATGCCCAGGCCGTTGTTTTCTTCAAGTACTTTAGTCACTGCGATAGACACCGAGGACGCCACCAGGCCACCCACCATGTCAACGTTACGCTGGTCGATCCACTCACGTACCGTGTTAGCACCGACGTCAGCACTGTTACGATCGTCAGCGCTAAAAATCACGATAGGCGAACCATTAACGCTACCGCCAAAATCAGCAACCGCCATTTCCATGGCTGTTTGACCGCCTGGGCCAGCTAAGTCACGGTAAGTACCTGACATATCGGCCAAATAACCAATGCGAACTTCGCCATCGCTGATTTCAGCATGAGCGGTAGAGATTGCCATCGTAGAGGCGGCAGCAACAGCGATACTGGCGGTCAGCGTTTTTTTCATGAAGGTCATGTTCGTCTCCTGGCCCTCGGGGCCTTTGTTGTTGTGTTACGACGTACCAATGAAGTGCTTATAGAGCGTTTAGTGTTGTTAAAACTGAGTTGTTAAAACTGGATTATTAAAGCTCGTTTTATTGATTTAGGTTAGCGTTATACCCCTAGCATGGTATTGAGATGATCTCGACGTGATGGAAGCTGTGCTGCACTAATCTCTTCGACAATCTGACCGTGATCCATGACAAAATGACGATCTGCCAGCGGCGCTGCAAAACGGAAGTTCTGCTCCACCAGAACAATGGTCATACCGCGTTCTTTTAACTGGATAAGTACTTCGCCAAGTTTTTGCACAATAACGGGGGCTAAGCCTTCGGTAATTTCATCAAGTAGCAAAAGCCTCGCACCAGTGCGCAGAATGCGTGCCATTGCTAGCATCTGCTGCTCACCACCAGAAAGCCGCGTCCCCTGGCTTTTGCGACGCTCGTAAAGGTTAGGAAACATGCCGTAGATTTCATCTAGGCTCATTCCGCCAGAGCGAACCGTGGGCGGAAGCAATAAATTTTCGTGCACATCCAGGCTTGCAAAAATACCGCGCTCTTCGGGGCAGTAACCAATGCCAAGCCTTGGAATATGGTGTGCCTTCATATTCAGCGTTTCGTTGCCATTAATCACAATCGAGCCAGTACGACGCCCCACCATATTCATAATGGATTTCAAGGTAGTACTGCGGCCCGCACCATTGCGTCCCAGCAGCGTAACCAACTCTCCACGCTTAACATCAAAGTTCACGCCGTGAAGAATGTGTGATTCACCATAGAAAGCGTGTAGGTCTTGCACTCTCAGCATTTCTAGCGTTTGGGAATCAGCTAATTCGTTGGCTTCATAGGCTTCAGCGGTATTCATACGGCAGCCTCCTCTTCTGCAGCTTCACTGCCCATATAAGCCTCACGCACTAATGGATTGCGGGACACCTCTTCATAGTTACCTTCGGCCAACACCGCGCCGCGGGCTAGTACCGTAATACGGTCACAAAGGCGGCTAACCACACTCAAGTTGTGCTCCACCATTAAGACGGTGCGCCCTTTCGAGACACGCTTAATCAGCGCAACGATACGGTCAACATCCTCTGCTCCCATACCCTGAGTCGGCTCATCCAACAGCATCATCGTAGGGTCAAGCGCCAACGTAGTAGCAACTTCAAGTGCGCGCTTTCGCCCATAGGGCATCTCTACCGTTAACGTATCGGCGTATTCACGCAGGCCAACCTCGTCAAGCAGCTCTAACGCACGCTCATTGAGGTGATCCAGCGACTTCTCGGATTTCCAGAAGTGGAACGATGTGCCTAATTGGCGCTGTAGCGCTACCCGAACGTTTTCCAGCGCCGTCATATGGGCAAACACTGCCGAAATTTGAAACGAACGGACGAGACCTAGCTGTGCGATCTCATTAGATTTTTTGCTGGTAATTGGCTTACCGCGATAAAGGATCTCTCCACGAGTAGGCGGCAAGAACTTGGTGAGCAGGTTAAACACGGTGGTCTTTCCGGCACCATTGGGACCAATCAGGGCGTGAATATGCCCTTCCTGCACTTGAAGATTAACGTTATCCACGGCGGTAAAACCGCGGAACTCTTTGGTCAGCCCTCTTGTTTCGAGTACTGGCCCGCTAAGAACATCGTCTGCACGCATGGAGTGGTAAGCCTCTTTTTGTTCTTGTGTTCGGGTGTTCTTGCATCCGGGTGTTTGGTGCTGACGTTTCACCAACCGCTTCACCTTGTGAAACTCGTTAGCCGGCAACACACCCTTACCTGAACGTAAGGTGTAGGTGCAAACTAGCAATCACTTGAGGGGTATTACAATTACAACTTTGGTCTACGCTTCTTTAACGTTTCTTCATTTTTGCAATATAAATTATTATTTTTCAAATAGTTATTAAAAAATATTGGAAATCACAAATGCACAACTACTGCTTTACGTTAACGTAAACTTGTTTTAGCCTCATGGTCAGTGTTCCATAGGGACATCCCCTATCGACGAGAACAACGATCATGAGCAAAACCTACACGATTAGTGAACTGGCCAGTGAGTTCGACGTTACTACTCGAAGCATTCGGTTTTATGAAGACCAGGAGCTACTTCATCCTACCCGCCGTGGTCAAACGCGTGTTTACAGCAGCAAAGATCGTGTGCGCTTGAAATTAACGCTTCGTGGTAAGCGGCTGGGGTTTTCCTTAGCAGAAATTCGCGAGCTATTTGAGCTATGGGACGAAACCCGCAGCGGTAGTGAAAAACAGCTACATCTGATGCTAAGCAAAATTGGTGAGCGACGCGCCGCTTTAGAACAGCAAATGAAAGACATCACAATGGTTCAGCTCGAGCTTGAGAGCGCCGAAATTCGTTGCCGCCAAGCGCTTGAAGAACTCAATGAAAAACCTCCTTTAACAATGACAAGGTGATTGACCATGTTTTCACACTATTCAGAACTCAATTTCGGCCTCGACGACGAACTGAACATGCTGCGCGAGCAGGTCAACGCCTTTGCCGCTAGCGAAATTGCTCCCCGCGCCGCTGAAATCGACCGCACCAACGAATTTCCTAACGATCTATGGAAGAAGTTTGGCGACATGGGTCTGTTAGGAATTACCGTTTCTGAAGAGGATGGCGGTAGCGGCATGGGCTACTTAGCTCACTGTATTGCCATGGAAGAAATTTCCCGGGCAAGCGCCTCGGTCGCGCTTTCCTATGGCGCGCACTCAAACCTGTGCGTTAACCAGTTAAAGATTAACGCCACCGCCGCACAAAAAGAGAAATACCTGCCCAAGCTGATTAGCGGCGACCACGTAGGTGCATTAGCAATGTCAGAGCCCGGCGCTGGCTCTGACGTTGTTTCCATGCAGCTGCGTGCCAAGCTTGATGGTGATCATTACATCCTTAACGGCAACAAGATGTGGATCACTAATGGCCCCGACGCCGATGTCCTGGTGGTGTACGCCAAAACCGACCCCGACGCCGGCTCTAAAGGCATCACCGCCTTTATTATCGAAAAAGGCATGCCTGGCTTCTCTACTGCCCAAAAGCTCGACAAGCTAGGCATGCGCGGCTCCAACACCTGCGAACTGGTCTTCCAGGACTGCAAAGTCCCTGCCGAAAACGTGCTTGGCGAGGTTGGTAAAGGGGTTCGCGTTCTTATGAGCGGGTTGGATTACGAGCGCGCCGTACTGGCGGCTGGTCCTATTGGCATTATGCAGGCCGCCATGGACGTTGTGCTGCCCTACATTCATGAGCGTAAGCAGTTCAACCAGTCGATTGGTGAGTTCCAGCTGGTGCAAGGCAAGGTGGCAGATATGTACACCACGCTGAACGCTTGTCGCGCTTACCTGTACGCCGTTGCCGGTGCCTGCGACCGCGGCCAGACCTCGCGTAAAGACGCGGCTGGCGTGATTCTTTACTGCGCAGAGAAAGCCACCCAAGTTGCGCTAGATGCCATTCAGCTACTGGGCGGCAACGGCTATATCAACGAGTACCCCACCGGTCGCCTTCTGCGCGATGCCAAACTGTATGAAATTGGCGCGGGCACCAGCGAAATTCGCCGGATGCTGATTGGCCGCGAACTCTTCACCGAAACAAAGTAAGGGCCGCGCCATGAGCACACTCTCTACACAGATCAATCCCCGCAGCGACGTCTTTCAAACCAACGCCGCCTCCATGCTGGGAGAAGTTTCCAAGCTCCGAGAATTAACCGCTGCCGTCGCTCAGGGCGGCGGTTCAAAGGCGCGTGAGCGTCACGAAAGCCGCGGCAAGCTATTTGTGCGTGACCGTATCGATCACTTAATTGACGAAGGCTCGCCGTTTTTAGAGCTTTCCGCCTTGGCAGCCCATCACGTTTACGATAGTGACGTACCTGCAGCAGGCGTGGTAACGGGCATTGGCCGAGTATCTGGCGTTGAGTGCGTGATTGTGGCAAACGATGCCACGGTAAAAGGCGGTACGTATTTTCCGCTCACGGTGAAAAAGCACCTGCGTGCCCAAGAAATCGCCCGCAAACACCGTTTACCGTGTATCTATTTAGTGGATTCTGGCGGCGCTTTCTTGCCCCGCCAGGATGAAGTATTCCCCGATCGCGACCACTTTGGGCGCATTTTCTATAACCAAGCCACCATGTCGGCAGAGGGCATCCCGCAAATAGCCGTGGTGATGGGTTCCTGCACGGCTGGCGGTGCTTATGTACCCGCCATGGCGGATGAATCCATCATCGTTAAAGAACAGGGCACGATTTTCCTGGGCGGCCCGCCGTTAGTAAAAGCGGCCACCGGCGAAAACATCAGTGCAGAAGACCTTGGCGGTGCGGATGTTCACGCTAAAGTGAGCGGCGTGGCCGACCACTACGCTGAAAATGACGCTCACGCCCTGCAGCTGGCACGCGCCTGTGTGTCGCGCCTGAACTGGCAAAAGCGCGGCAAATTAGCCATGCAAGCGCCCAAGCCACCCAAACTCGACCCTAGCGAATTGTACGGCATTGTCGGCACTGACCTTAAAAAGCCTTACGACGTTCGCGAAGTGATCGGGCGGATTGTCGATAGCTCTGATTTTGACGAGTTCAAACGTTACTACGGCGACACGCTAGTCACCGGTTTTGCGCATATCCACGGCTACCCAGTTGGCATCGTCGCGAACAATGGCGTGCTGTTCTCAGAGAGTGCGGTTAAAGGTGCGCACTTTATTGAGCTATGTGCCCAGCGCAAAATTCCGCTGGTATTCCTGCAAAACATTACTGGCTTCATGGTTGGCTCGAAGTACGAGCATGAAGGCATCGCTAAGCACGGCGCGAAGTTAGTCACCGCCGTGGCATGTGCCAAAGTGCCTAAGTTCACCGTTTTGATTGGCGGCAGCTTCGGCGCGGGCAACTACGGTATGTGTGGCCGCGCCTACGACCCTAATCTGCTGTTTATGTGGCCCAATGCGCGCATTTCGGTCATGGGTGGCGAGCAGGCAGCAGGCGTGCTTTCCCAGGTCAAACGTGAGCAGTACGAGCGCGATGGCCGCGAGTGGACTAAAGAGGAAGAAGAAGCCTTCAAACAGCCTACCCGCGATCAGTATGAGCACCAGGGCCACCCTTACTATGCCAGTGCCCGCTTATGGGACGATGGCGTGATTGACCCACTTCAGACCCGGGATGTACTAGGGCTTTCGCTAGCCGCCGCCATGAATGCTGAAGTAGAAGAGACACGCTTCGGCGTGTTCCGGATGTAAGGGCAAACACGATGGCTTACTCAACACTACTGATCGAAAAGGGCGTGGCACGCCTGACCTTAAACCGCCCAGAGGTGCATAACGCCTTTGACGACAGCTTAATCGCTGAATTAAATGCGCATCTAGACGAATTGCATGCGCTAGCCAACGCCGGTGACGTTCGGGTGGTGGTGCTTGGCTCTGAAGGTAAAAGCTTCTCTGCGGGCGCTGACCTTAACTGGATGAAGCGCATGGTCGATTACGACCTGGAAAACAATCTAGCGGACTCACGCAAACTCTCAGCGCTGATGCATGGGCTAGATACCCTGCCTTGCCCCACGGTTTGCCGTGTGCAGGGGGCAGCCTTTGGCGGTGCAGTGGGCCTCGCTGCCTGTTGCGATGTGGTGGTTGCCTCAGATAAAGCTAAGTTCTGCCTGTCGGAAGTCAAAATTGGCCTATCGCCTGCGGTGATTAGCCCCTATGTGCAGCGCGCCCTTGGCGAACGCCAAATGCGCCGCTACGCACTCACCGCTGAAGTGATGGATGCGCCCACGGCGCTGGCGCTAGGCTTGGCACACCACGTGGTTGAACACGATGCCTTGGATAGCGCCGTAGATGCCATGCTCGATACCCTTCTGGGAGGCTCTCCCCAAGCTCAGCGGGCGACCAAAGCGTTGTTGGCAAACGTGGCCCAAGCACCCGACAGCGATACCACTCGAGAGCACACCTGCCAAGTGATCGCCAAACTGCGAGTGAGCCAAGAGGGTCAAGAGGGCTTAGCTAGCTTTTTTGAAAAGCGCCGCCCTTCCTGGACACAACCGTCAGGCCTTCAAGAAAACAATACTGCTGCGGAGCCACGCTCATGACGCTTGACCTTACTAAATTCGACACGTTGCTAGTGGCCAACCGCGGTGAAATTGCCTGCCGCGTGATGCGCACCGCCCGCCGTATGGGGCTAAAAACCGTTGCCGTTTATTCAGACGCCGATGCCACCGCCCGCCATGTTCGTGAAGCCGATGAAGCCGTTCGCTTAGGCCCCGCCGCCGCCCGCGAAAGCTACCTTAATGTTGATGCGGTTATCGACGCGGCCAAGCGCACCGGTACCGGCGCTATTCACCCCGGCTACGGCTTTCTTTCAGAAAATGGTGGGTTCGTTAAAGCGCTTGAGCAGGCAGGCATTATCTTTGTTGGCCCCCCTGCGTCGGCGATTGCCGCCATGGGCGACAAATCTGCTGCAAAAGCGCGTATGGCCAATGCAGGCGTGCCGCTGGTACCTGGCTACCATGGCGATGACCAAGATGACGCTCTGCTGCGCAGCGAAGCCGACAAAATCGGTTACCCAGTGATGCTGAAAGCCAGCGCCGGTGGCGGTGGTAAAGGCATGCGCGTGGTTGAAAGCGGCGAAGGCTTTCAAGCAGCGCTTGATGGCTGTCGGCGCGAATCCAAAGCCGCTTTCGGCGACGACCGCATGTTGATTGAGAAGTACCTGGTGCAGCCCCGCCATGTCGAAGTACAGGTATTCTGCGACCGCTATGGCAATGGCGTCTATCTGTTCGAACGGGATTGCAGCGTTCAGCGCCGCCATCAAAAGGTGATTGAAGAAGCGCCAGCCCCCGGCATGACGCCTGAACTGCGCAGTGCAATGGGTGACGCCGCCGTTCGCGCCGCAAAAGAAATTGGCTATGTGGGTGCAGGTACCGTGGAATTCCTGCTCGACGCCGACGGCTCGTTCTACTTTATGGAGATGAACACTCGCCTGCAGGTTGAGCATCCTGTTACCGAGATGATTACCGGCCAAGATTTAGTCGAGTGGCAGCTGCGCGTTGCCATGGGCGAACCGCTCCCCTGCACCCAAGGCGAGCTGACCATCACCGGCCATAGCTTTGAAGCACGCCTGTACGCCGAAGACCCAGAGCAAGACTTCCTGCCGGCTACCGGCTTATTAACTCGCTTCGCCCTAGATTTAGAGGGTGCTGACTTAGATAGCGATCGGGTGCGGTTAGATAGCGGTGTGGAAAGCGGTGATGTGGTTTCTATGCACTACGACCCCATGCTGGCCAAACTGATTGTTCACGGCGCTGACCGAGATGCGGCACTCGCTACCCTCAACCGCGCTTTGGCGGCACTGGATGTGCAGGGCGTGGTGACCAACCGCGCCTTCCTGCAGCGCTTGGCAAATCACCCTGGCTTTAAAAACGTTGAGCTTGACACGCGTTTTATTGAACGCAATGAAGCTACGCTGTTTGCCCCGCGCAGCTACTCTACCGAAGCTTATGCCAGCGCCGCACTTATCGGCCTGAACCAACTAGCCCAAGAGTGCGAAAGCGACTCCCCCTGGGATCGTCACGACGGCTTCCGCCTAAATGCCCCCCATACCATTCGTATTGCACTGTGTGACCCGGCAAGTGCCCAGGCAGCCGACAGCGACGAAGCGGTGGTGGTTGTTGAAGGTAAGCGTGAAAGCGGCGAATCGCTTTGGAATTTGACCATCGGTGATCAAACGCTGACCGCTAGCCTACAATCGCTGACAGGCGATGCGGTAGCCGTCACGCTAAATGGCCACCGCCGCCGTCTACAGGCACGACGCGATGGCCATATTGTGGTGATGGCTGAACCCAGTGGCGAAACACGCCTCTTCTGGCGGCGTATTGATGCCATTGACCACGGTCACCATGAAGCCGAATCGACGCTCACCGCCCCCATGAATGGCACCGTTGTCGCGCTGCTGGTAGAACCTGGTGCGGCGGTCGAGAAAGGCATGCCATTGATGGTGATGGAAGCGATGAAGATGGAGCACACGATGACTGCGCCTACCGATGGTAGCGTGGAGACTTTCCACTTCCAGTCGGGTGATACCGTGAGTCAAGGTGACGTGCTACTCGACTTTGCCCCCAGCGAATAGGAGCTAACCGATGGCACTGCCTACGTCTATTAAACTGTTTGAAATGGCCCCCCGCGATGGCCTGCAAAACGAACCGGGCACCCTGGTGCCCACCGCCACTAAGATAGAACTGATCGAACGGCTGGCTAATGCTGGCCTCACCCATATTGAGGCCGCCAGCTTTGTCTCGCCTAAATGGGTACCGCAAATGGGCGATGCCAGTGAGGTAATGCGCGGTATTGCTCGCAAACCCGGCGTGGTTTACTCAGCGTTAACCCCTAACCTGAAGGGGCTAGAAGGCGCATTGGCAGCTGGCGTTGAAGAAGTGGCGGTATTTGGCGCCGCCTCTGAAGCGTTCTCTCAGAAAAATATCAACTGCTCGATTGCGGAGTCGCTGACGCGCTTTGAACCAGTGCTTGCGCGAGCCAATGAAGCAGGCGTGCGGGTGCGGGGTTATGTGTCCTGCGTCCTGGGCTGCCCCTATGAAGGGGACATTTCGCCGCAAAAAGTCGCCGAGGTAGCCAACGCACTTTATGAGATGGGCTGCTATGAAATCTCCCTGGGTGACACCATCGGTGTAGGAACGCCGCTAGCCGCTAAGCGGATGATTGAAGCTACCCGCCAGCAGGTACCCATCGAGTATTTGGCCGCCCATTTCCACGATACTTACGGCATGGCGCTAGCTAACCTGTATGCCGTAATGGAAGAAGGCGTGGGCGTGATTGACGCAGCGACAGCAGGGCTTGGTGGCTGCCCCTATGCCAAAGGTGCCTCCGGCAATGTGGCCACTGAAGACGTACTTTATCTTCTTGAGGGGCTGGGCATTAACACCGGCATCGACCTCCAGGCAGTGATTGATACCGGCGTCTGGATCACTCAACAGCTTGGCCGCAAGCCCAGTTCTAAAGTCGCGTTGGCCAAAGGCACTGGCACACAATAATAATTAGACGCCACCTGCTTTCCCGTTTAGACAAAAAAAAGACTTCGGAGAGATACACATGGCATCACCTGCACACACCCTACCCAGCTATACCAGCAGCACTGCAGACAAACCGCTGCTAGGCATGACCATTGGCGATAAATTTGACCAAATCGCCGTACAATATCCTGATAACGACGCGCTGATCGCTCTTCATCAGAACATCCACTGGAGCTACCGCCAGCTTCAGGAAGAAGTGAACCGCTGCGCCCGCGCGTTGCTGGCTATTGGCGTGCAAAAAGGCGACCGAGTTGCTATCTGGGCACCCAACTGCAGCGAGTGGACCCTGACCCAGTTTGCCACCGCCAAGATTGGCGCCATTTTGGTGAATATTAACCCTTCTTACCGCACCCATGAGCTGGACTACGCGCTCAATCAATCTGGGGCGCGTTTTCTGATTACTGCTAATCAATTCAAAAGCTCTGATTACACCGCCATGCTGTTTGAGCTTGCACCTGAGCTAAACAGCAGCGCAGAAGGCCAGCTAAAAGCACAAAAGCTGCCCAAGCTTGAGTGCATCATCAACCTGAGCAGTGACAAGCATCGTGGCATGTGGCGCTGGGAAGATTTTATTCAGGAAGCCAACAAAGTCAGCCAGACAGATGTTGATGACCTACAGGCCACGCTGCAGTTTGATGACCCGATCAATATTCAGTACACCTCGGGCACCACGGGCTTTCCAAAAGGCGCGACGCTCTCCCACCACAACATTCTTAACAATGGCTTCTTTGTTGCCGAAAGCATGGGCTTTACCAGCGAAGACCGCTTGGTCATCCCCGTGCCACTCTACCACTGCTTCGGCATGGTGATGGGTAACCTGGGCTGCATGACCCATGGCGCAGCGATGATTTACCCGGATGAAGGCTTTGACCCCGGTAAAGTGCTAAAAGCGGTACACGAGCAAAAAGCCACCGCGCTGTATGGCGTACCCACCATGTTTATCGCCGAACTAGAGCACCCCGACTTTGCCACTACTGATTTTTCCTCGCTGCGCACCGGCATTATGGCGGGCTCTATCTGCCCTGCAGAAATCATGAGGCAGGTCATCGAAAAGATGAACATGAAGGGCGTACAGATCGCCTATGGCATGACCGAAACTAGCCCAGTGTCTACCCAAACCGGCGCGAATGACACGATTGAAAAGCGCGTTTCGACCGTTGGCCGCACCCAGCCCCATCTGGAGAGCAAGATTGTCGACCCCGGTAATGGCGGCATTCTGCCCCGTGGTGAAATTGGCGAGCTGTGCACCCGTGGCTACAGCGTGATGCTCAAGTATTGGAACAATGAGAAAGCCACGGTTGAAGCCATTGACGAAGCTGGCTGGATGCACACGGGCGACCTTGCCACTATGGACGAGGAAGGCTATATCCAAATCGTTGGCCGCATTAAAGATATGGTGATCCGCGGCGGTGAGAATGTATACCCCAAAGAGATCGAGGAATTTCTATACGCCCACCCAGCAATTTCAGAGGTACAGGTCACCGGCGTGCCAGACAAGAAGTATGGAGAAGAGTTAATTGCCTGGGTGAAGCTCAACAGCAGCGCAGGAGACGTTACAGGAGAAGACCTGCGCGAGTATTGCAAAGGCAAAATCACGCACTTCAAGATTCCCCGCTACTTTAAATTTGTTGATGAGTTCCCAATGACGGTGACGGGTAAAATTCAGAAATTTAAAATGCGCGAAATTTCTATCCAAGAGCTTGGGCTTGAAGATCAGAAATAACCCTTTAATTAACGCCGGCCCATGGTCGTAATGCCAGTCAGCTAAGGCTACTGGCATTACTCCCTAGCCCCATATAGCAAAGCGGCCTCCTCAAGCGTACATCGCACGTTATTCCCGAGTCACCGCACTGTCATTCCCGAGTCACCGCATTGTCATTCCCAAATCACCGCACTGTCATTCCCGAGTCACCGCACTGTCATTCCCGAGTGGGGTTATCGGGAATCTACCTTGACCTTGACCTGCAGCAGCCCGCAACCCCAGGTCAACATGGATTCCCGCTAAGGGCCTGCGGGAATGACGAAGTGGCAGAGCCTGCGGGAATGACGAGGGCGGCTCGGAGGGCTGGGGTGGAGTCATCGTCAAGCACTTATTAAACAAAAAACCAGCCCACCAGCTAATGGTCGGCGTTAATTTTTGTAAGGTATTGAGACACCAATATGTCCACTCAACAGCAGCTAGCCGAGCACTACCACCAAGGGTTACGCGATGACGATATTGTTAGCCAAATTCGCACCCACTACCCTGATGGTCCGACGCTTCACCAACTTGCCCCGCTAGACCAGCTACACATCGGTGGCATTGCCGCTTCTAAAAAGCTGCTTAACCTGCTTGATCCTTCGCAGCATACAAAGGTGCTTGATATAGGGTCGGGATTAGGCGGATTAATGCGCCAAGGGGCAGCGCTAGGTTTTCAACTTACCGGTTTAGATATCACCCACCGCTTTAACGTCCTTAACCAGGCGCTGACTGACTTATCAGCCTCTCCTGCCAACGCACCACTTTGCTGGGTGACGGGGGATGCTTGCGCGTTACCCTTTCCAGAGAACACTTTTGATGCAGTGCTGTTTCAGCATAGCCTGATGAATATGCCTGACCCAGCCCGCGTTATTGCCGAAAGCCGACGTGTGATTCGCCCAGGCGGCCAGCTTGTCATGCATGAAGTGGTCAGCGGTGAAAACCTTGCCAATCTACGTTATCCCGTGCCTTGGGCGGCATCACCAGAGCACTCACACTTGCTCACGATGACCGAACTAACGGGCTTATTGGAAGCAAACGGCTTTCAGCTTGAGCACAGTGAAGATTGGAGCAGCACAGCGCTTGAGTGGCGTCAGCGGCAACGCCAAAAAGAGCAGACCAATACTGACGCTGTGCTCTCTCCACAATGGGTATTTGGCGAGCGTTTTTTAAAAATGGGCAAAAATCTGCTAGATAATTTATCGAATAATGCAATTAACGTGGTAGAAATCAGCGCCCGTTGCTAGGCTGATTAAGATAACTTCCTTAGCAAGGGACACGAGGAACGCCAATGAAACGCTTGGCAAGCACCCTATTTTGTAGCTTTGCTGGCTCCATGCTGCCATTTATGAGCTGTTTAGCCAACGGCGGAGATACCGATCTCGCCTATGCGTCTCCTAACAGCGAGTTTATGTCCCTGCGCAACGGTGTCGTTTTAGAAGGCAGTGACTTAAGCAGCCTTGATAGTTACACCACTGGCTTTCGCTTTACGGCAGGTTTTAGCCCATGGCAGCTACCACAGTTGGATATTGGCGCTGAAATTGCCTACCGCGAAAGTGAAGAAGTTCCCATCTCTTCCAGTGTTGACCCTCTTATCATGGATACTCTCAGCTTGGGCGGAGCAATCGTAGCTGGCGTGAGAATGGGCGCTTTTAGTATTTACGCTAAGTCTGGCCTCACCGAGTGGCGTGGCGAAACCGATCAACCACTAGCCGATGATGGCGGCACCGCCTTTCTTCAGGGCTTTGGTGCCACAATGACCATCAATCGCTTAGTCAGCCGGGTAGAGTACGAACGCATCGATGCCCCCACCCTCAGCCATCTCAATATGTTAAGCGCTTCCCTGCACTTGCCGTTTTGACAAACGCATATTTTAGCGTTTTTCTTCGGGTGCCTGTTCAGGTGGTGTCCATACGGGTTCTTCTGCCTGATCTGGCTCACTCCAGCCATGTTGCATGGATTGGCCTAGCGCCTCTTCCAGCTTCATAAACAGTTCGCCGTATCGCGGGCTAAAGCTAATGCCCTCTTCAATTTCTTTCCAGGCTTCAAACAGCTCATCTTCATGAGCATTTTCATGTTGTTCAAACGTATCTGTCATCTGCTTGGCACGCATAGGGTGAATCCCCATTGCCGTTAACGTATGACCACCAAGCGTCAGTGCAGAGTGATAAACCTCTCTGGTCACATCGTCAGCCCCCGCTTCGCGAAGCTGATACCCATGGCCGCGATCAAATGCACGCGCCAATACCCAAACGTTGGGGTAGTAATGCTTGACGTGCTTAACCATATCAACAGCACGCTCGCGATCATCAATCGCCACCACCATCACTCGCGCGTTGGCGATACCCGCAGTTTCTAGTAAATCTGAACGGCTGGCATCGCCAAAATAGCTTTTAATTCGAATATGGCGGAGCAGTTCAATTTGCTCCATTTCAAGATCTAAGGCCACGATGGGAATGTTATTGGCGCGCAACAAGCGACATACAATCTGCCCAAAACGACCGACACCGGCGATGATCACCGGCGCTTGCTCTTCGATCCTATCGGCATCGCGAGTACTGTTTTCAGCTGTTTGATAGCGCGGCAGTACTAAGCGGTCATAGGCAATAAACAAAAGCGGCGTTGCAAACATGGAAAACGCGACAACTAGTGACAGTAATTGCGATACATCCAGCGGAATAACATTGCTCTGCACGCTGTAAGTTAACAGCACAAACCCAAATTCCCCTGCCTGAGCAAGGCTTAACGTAAACAGCCAACCATTGCTGCTTCGAACCCGGAACAGTAATGCTAAACCAAATAAAACGATGCCCTTTACAAGGATAACGACAAGCACGAGCACTACTACCATTGCCCACTGCTCGGCAAATACTTGGAAATTTATACCCGCCCCGACGGTGATAAAAAACAGTCCTAGTAAAAGCCCTTTGAACGGCTCGATATTGGCCTCTATCTCGTGCTTGAATTCGCTGTTAGCGAGTACGATACCTGCTAGAAACGCACCAAGTGCTGGAGACAAATTGACAATTCCCATCAGCGCAGCAATGCCAATAACCAGCATTAAAGCGGCAGCCGTAAATACTTCTCTCAAGCCGGAAGAAACTACGTAGCGAAACAGTATTGGGCCAAGATAATGTCCACCCATAATCACAACGCCTATGGCTCCCACTACTACCAGGCCATGGAGCCATGCCGACATACCCTCTACAAGACTAAGGCTGCCGTGTTCAATATTATTTCCGCTTTCTCCCGTTAGCTCGGGTAGCGCCAATAACGGAATCAGCGCCAGCATCAAAATCACCGCGATATCCTGAAACAACAGCACTGAAAAAGCGCTACGCCCACCTTCGGTTTTTGTAAGCCCTTTTTCATTTAAGGTTTGCAGCACAATCGCTGTTGAGGAAAGTGCGAAAATCAGCCCAATAGCAAGAGACGTTTGCCAAGCAAGTCCCAGCCACCAGGCAATGGCCGCGCCTGCAGCAGCAGTAATCACTACCTGCAAACCGCCTAGCCCTACTAGCCGTATCCGCATGGCCCACAGACCTTTTGGGTCAAGCTCCATACCGACTAAAAACAGCATCATCACAACGCCGAACTCAGCAAAATGCTGAATAGTAGTGGTTTCTTGCCCTACTAGCCCCAACACAGGGCCAATCACTACCCCTGCTACCAAATAACCAAGCACCGAACCCAGCCCTAAACGCTTGGCCAGGGGAACAGCAATCACCGCTGCAATAAGATAGATAAACGCTTGAATAAAGTAACCAGTCATTGGGTTTCCTCAAATTGCCGCGAACGGCTTGACTTCGCTGAGCAATAAGTTACTGTACTAGTACGCTAGTACAGTAACTTATTACTTAATTGTTGTGGCTACACAGTGAGCTCGCTCTATGTCATTTGATGATGACCTTCAGGCGGATTTAATACGCTACCTGCTTGCCATTGATTCGCCGAAGGCGATGCACGAGGCACTGGCTAGTTTATTAACGCCCGCAGAGTACCAAGAAATCAGTAAGCGCCTACAGATTTTTAAGCTTCTACGTGACGGTGTCCCCCATCGCAAAATTGCTGAAACGCTGGGCGTTGGTATTGCCACGGTTTCCCGGGGTTCACGCGCTTTAACAGCGCAACCCTCTTCATCGTTACCCTCATTAATACCGTCACCCACTTCACGGACCGATTAATCATGACGACGACTACGCCTGCTTCATCAGGCCCGCAGCCTTTCACGCTGCCGCGCAAGCCTCACTACGTTACCTTGGCAGCAGACTGTGATTTTTTTGCACTGTTTCAAAAAATTGAGCGTCAATTTGATACCTGTTACATGCTGGAATCGCTCGGCGAAGATAGCCATATGGCGCGCCACTCTATTATTGGCTTTGACCCGGAATACACGCTCTACGCCAATGGCAGCACGCTGACGATTGAAGATCGTGACGGCCATGCAAACCACTATCCAAGCGATAACCCTTATGAACTGCTGCGCAGCCTGATTCCCCAGAATATTATTTCCCGTAAGTATGCAGGTGGGCTAAGCGGTTATCTCGGTTATGACGCCATGCAATACTTTGAGCCTTCGCTAACGTTGAAAGCTAGTGACGATTTCGACACGTTTCGGTTTGGCCTTTATAAAGATGGCTTGATCCTCGACAAAATGACCGGGGAAGTCACCTATTTTTATTACGACAATAGCCGCTATGAGTTTTTGCAAACCTTGATTGACGCTGATGATTTACCTGCTGGCGCGTTGCACATCACTGCGTTGGGCGACACCATGAGCCGCGAAGAGCATGCTGAAGCAGTGGCCAAAGTGAAACAGGATATTATCGACGGTAAGGTGTTTCAGTGCGAAGTCGGCTTTAAAAAACGCTTTAGCATTAAAGGCGACACATTAGCGCTCTACGATCAGTTGCGCACGATCAACCCATCGCCACAGATGTACTACGTAAAATTCGGCGAGCAGAAGCTAATTGGTGCAAGCCCGGAACTTCTGTTCAGGCTCCGCCAGGGCGAAATGGAGACCTTCCCGCTGGCAGGAACCACCACGCGTGGCAAAACCCCGCAAGAAGACACTCAGTTAGCTCGTGCACTACTCAACGACCCTAAAGAGATTGCCGAACACAATATGATTGTGGATCTACACCGCAATGATATTGGTCGAGTGGCGCAGTTTGGCACGGTAAAAGTGCGTAGCCTGATGGATATCAAACGCTTTAGCCACGTGCAGCATATCTCCAGTGAAATTGTCGGTATTATTGCTGAAGGCGAGGATATGTTTACCTCACTTGCCAGTAACTTCCCCGCGGGTACGCTGACAGGCGCGCCTAAAATTGAAGCAATGAAAATTATCGATGATTTGGAAATCGATGGGCGTGGCCCTTACGGCGGCGCAGTTGGCCAGTTCTCTTTCAACGGCGACTGCACCTTCGCGATTCCGATTCGTACGGTGTTTGTAAACGGTGAAAGCGCTTACGTACAAACCTGTGGCGGCAACGTGTTTGATAGCAACGCCGAAGACGAGTACGAGGAAATTCGCCGTAAATTTGCCGGCACACGCAAAGCCCTTGCCCCTTTTATGAGCGCAGGTACGGACATGGAGAGCCAAGCATGAAAGTGCTAATTATCGATAACTATGACTCCTTCACCTATAACCTGTATCAGTTTATTGGTGAGATTTTGACCACGGAGAAGAATCGCGGCGAGCTGCCCCATTTCGAGATACTTGTTAAGCGCAACAACCAGATCGACTTCAAGGCGATAGAAGCCATGGCACCTGATCGCATTATCATCTCTCCTGGCCCAGGCTCGCCGGATGACCCGCGTTACTTTGGGGTCTGTGCTGAAGTCATCGAAAAACTAGGCAAAACTACGCCACTGTTGGGCGTTTGCTTAGGCATGCAAGGCATTGTGCATGTCTTTGGCGGCAAGGTAGTGAAAGCACCGCTGCCGATGCACGGCAAAATCAGCCCGATCAACCACAACAACCGCTCGGTGTTTAATGGCGTACCCGACCAGCTTGAGGTAATGCGCTATCACTCATTGATTGCCGATGCGTTCACTCTGCCCGACTGTTTGGAAGTAACCGCAGCGGTAGGAGCTTTAGGCGCTGATAAGTTTGAACAACGCAGCCACTGGCAAACGATAGACGAATTTGAATTAATGGGCGTAAAGCACCGCGACTACCCCATTCATGGCATTCAGTTTCACCCTGAATCGTTTGCTACTGAAGGAGGCAAAGAGTTAATTGCTAACTTCCTTTTTGCACCTAACCCAGCGGCATAACAGCTAACAGCCCCGATAGCGCAGCCACATTGAGCACCACGGTGACCCAAAAGAGACGCCGAAAGCGGGTCTTTTGGGTCTTATGCCGTAGACGTTGTTGCGCCAGCCACGCTCCCGGCCAACCACCCGCAAGCGCCATCAGGTGGAGCGTTTTCTCGCTCACTCGGCGGCGCCGTTTAACTGCCGCCCTTTTATCCACGGCATAAACCCCATATGTGATCACGCTGACCAACACATAGGACGCTGCAACAAGACTTATCATTTGTTAGTCATCTTAATCTGCTCGGCGCACGCATTATTTGCGCCGCTGTAGCGGCTTGCTCGTAGCAAGCTTGCTACGCCCAGCGCGATTTTTATTGACCGGCTTTCCTTTGCCTTTAGCAGCCGGCTTTCCAGATGGTTTGCCCCTACCGCTGGGCTTACCGGAAGCAGCCGTTTTGGCTTTAGGGTCTTGGTGCTTTTTATTGGCTGCTTTAGCGTCAGGTGGTGCTCGTTTAGCTGCTGGTTTCTTTGCTTTTTTCGCACTGGAGCGTGCACTGTAGTTAGGCCTTTCGGTCGCATCGAATTTTTTGGGTTTGTTTTTTTCGGGCGCAGCCCCAGAGCGTTCGGTTAACGCAATGATAGTGTCAATCTCTTTGGGAGTTAAATCCCGCCAGTCGCCCAGAGCCAATCCTTGCAGAGAGACATTCATAATTCGCGTGCGAACCAGCTGGGTGACCTCGTAGCCAAAGTACTCGCACATACGGCGGATCTGGCGGTTCAGCCCTTGCACCAGCGTAATAGTGAACACAAACGTCGACTCTTTGGTCACTTTACACTTTTTAGTCACTTGCCCCAGGATAGGCACACCCTTTTGCATGCCTGCCACAAATTCATCGGTAATCGGCTTATTGACGGTTACCACATACTCTTTTTCGTGATTGTTATTGGCGCGCAGGATTTTATTAACCAAGTCGCCGTTATTGGTCAAAAAGATAAGCCCTTGTGAATCTTTATCCAGCCGCCCGATCGGGAAAATTCGTGTACCGTGCTTAACGAATTCAACAATATTGTCTTTTTCGCTGGACTCAGTGGTGCTGACAATTCCCACCGGCTTATTTAGCGCAATAAGCACTAAATCCTCTTCTTCCTGAGGCTCTATGTCCTGACCGTTGACCTTAACCCGATCACCCGGCACCACTTGGTCGCCTGTCGTTGCCCGACGCCCATTAATCCAAACGTTGCCTTGCTCAACATAGCGGTCAGCCTCTCGGCGGGAACATAAACCACTTTCGCTGATGTATTTATTGATACGGGTAGATTTTCGTAACGACATAAAGCGTCAACCAACGGTAGTCGATTAAAAAAGCGCTGCCGCCAAATGGCCGCAGCGCTGATTGAGCAAAACAGTGGGCTTAACCCGTATTGCGTAAACCTGCCGCAATACCGGCCATGGTCACCATAAGCGCACGAGAGAGATCTGCACTAATAGCACCATCGGCGTCCCGATTACGCTGTAGAAGCTCCGCTTGCAAGCCATGAAGCGGGTCGATGTAAGGGTTGCGCACATCAATTGCTTGGCGAATAAGCGGGGTGTTTTCAAGCAGCTTCTCTTGCTGGAGAATATCCAACACCACGTTTTCAAGCCGCTCAAAACGCTCACGTAACTTCTTACCCAGCGCTTTCAGCGAAGGCTCATCGACCAAACGATGCTCATAGTAAGCGGCAATCGCGACATCCGCTTTGGCCAATAGCATCTCTAACATATCAAGATAGGTGCCAAAAAAGGGCCACTGACTGCGCATTTCTTGCAACACTTCCCGACCACCTGGCTGCTCTATACGCCGCGAGAATGCTTCTCCGCTGCCCAACCAAGCGGGTAGCATCAGGCGAATCTGTGTCCAGGCAAAAATCCATGGAATCGCTCGCAAGGTTTCCACGCCGCCATCTTGACGGCGTTTAGTCGGCCGAGAACCAAGCGGCAGTCTGCCCAGTGCGCCTTCCGGCGTAACCGCTCGGAAGTAGGGAACAAAGTCAGGATCTTCACGCACCACGCCCACGTAGGCGGCATGGGCCACTTTCGCCAGCTGCTCCATCTCTTCACGCCAGTGAGGCTCAGGTGCAGGCGGTGGCAATAATGTCGCCTCCATGACCGCACAGGCGTAAATTTCCATAGAGCGCAGCGCGATATCTGGCTGACCAAACTTAAAGCGGATCATTTCGCCTTGCTCTGTTACCCGTAGGCTGCCATTCACTGAGCCCGGCGGCTGGGAAAGGATCGCCGCATGCGCGGGGCCGCCGCCACGACCAACGGTGCCACCACGACCATGAAAGAGCGTCAAATCCACGCCATGTTTTTCACATACGTTCACTAACGATTCTTGGGCACGGTACTGTGCCCAGGCAGCAGCAAGCTGTCCGGCGTCTTTAGCAGAGTCTGAATAGCCAATCATGACCTCTTGGCGGTCTTTCGCCAGGGCCCGGTAACCGGGAAGCGCCAGCAATTGGTCAACCACATCGCCCGCATGATCAAGGTCGTTGAGGGTTTCAAACAGTGGTGCAATAGGCAGCGTGACTTGGCCGCCCACCTCTTTCATCAATAACGCAACGGTTAATACGTCAGAAGGCTCGGCAGCCATCGAGATAATATAGGTACCCAACGCTTCAGCATGCTCTTGGGCAATCACTTTGAAGGTATCGAGCACTTCACGGGATTCTGCCGAACACTCCCAACGGCGTGGGATCAGCGGCCGCCGTGATTCAAGCTCAGCGAGCAGAAACTCTTGGCGCTGAGCTTCGTTCCAGTCCTGGTAATGGCCCAAGCCCAATGCACTGGTGAGTTCTTCCATTACCTGGGCATGGCGACTGGCCTCTTGGCGCAAGTCAAGTTTGGTCAGCGTGACACCGAACACTGCTACCCGACGCAAGGTATCCAGCAGCGCACCGTTTGCGATGGTGTCCAGCCCGACATCACACAACGAGCGGTAGCATGCCAGCAGCGGCGCGTAGAGCTGGTCTCGGGTTTCAATAATTGGTCCACCGTCATAGTTACGGCCGTCCAACTCTGCTTTAGCCCAGTCGCGTGTGGCTTCCATTTTATTCAGCAGACGCTTAAGCAGCTCGCGGTAAGGCTCGGCAACTTCTCCCACCTCTGCCTTCAAGGCGCTGTTGGCTTTCCACATTGAAAGCTCGGTTTTCAGCTGTTCAAGATCACGTAAATAGAGATCAGCGGCCATCCATCGGCCCAACAACAGCACCTCTCGCGTTACCCGCGCGGTGACATTTGGATTGCCATCTCGGTCACCGCCCATCCAGGAGGCGTAGCGAATGGGCGCGGCATCCAACGGCAAACGTTCGCCGGCAGTATCGAGTAATAAATTATCCAAATCGCGATGGAAGTCTGGCACTGCCTGCCATAAGGAGTTTTCGATAACCGCAAAGCCCCATTTGGCCTCATCCACGGGGGTTGGCCGTTCATGACGAATCTCATCGGTATGCCACGCCTGACTGATCAACTCTTCCAAGCGGCCCTGGGCACGAGTGCCACGCTCTGGGTAGTCTTCAGAGCTTTCAATGGCGGTTAGGCATTCGTCGATAGCGTCGTATTTTTGAATCAACGTGCGGCGAATAACTTCTGTAGGGTGGGCAGTCAGCACTAGCTCAACGCGCATACTGGCCAGGGTTTCTACTAATTTACGGGGTGAATTACCCGCCTGCTGTGCACGGCTTAGCAGCTCACCAAGTACGGGCTGGGAGCCAGGCTTGTAGTCTTCCACCCGGCGAAAGCGCGCCCGGTAGTGCTGCTCAGCAATATTGGCAAGGTTCAAAAATTGGTTAAACGCACGCGTCACTGGCAGCAGATCGCGTTCAGGCAACTGACGTAGATACTCTATAAGCTCACGCTGCTGCAGTGAATCGCCCTGGCGTCCCCGCTTGGCATGGGCACGAATCGTTTCAATTTTATCAACAAATGACTGGCCTAAATCATCGGCAATCGTACGGCCCAGGCTATCACCGAGAATACGCACGTTATCACGTAGCGATTCGTGTAGGTCGTGACTCATTGGCATGGCCTCCTTACGGGGTCGCATTAGTTGTTAAAAGTCAGTTGTTAAAAATCAGTTGTTAAGGGGTAAGCGTTTTTTCTTGTGCTTTAGCGGCTTGCCAATGGGTTTCCATTTCATCAAGCGAGGCGTCAGCTAGCGGACGCGCAGCGGCGGCAAGCTCGCGCTCTACGTAGCGAAAGCGGCGCTCAAATTTTGTATTTGTGGTACGCAAGCATTGCTCGGGATCAGCGCCCAAGGTGCGAGCTAAATTGGTCACTGCAAACAACAGGTCGCCAACTTCTTCTTGAGCGTGCTGTTGGTTGCCCTCGGCTAGGGCTTCTTCAACTTCAGCCAGCTCTTCACGTATTTTGTCCAACACACCGCTGGCATCCGGCCAGTCGAACCCTACCCTAGCGGCGCGCTTTGAAAGCTTAGCGGCACGACTAAGCGCAGGCAGCGTCCGTGGAACATCGTCAAGTACAGAGGGTGCGCTCTGCGGTGCACGCTCGGCACGCTCATCGGCTTTAAGCGCTTCCCAGCGTGAATTGACCTGCTGGGTTTGTACGTACTCGGCACTCACTCCAGGTGGGCGCCGTGACGCTAGCGTGCCATCAGGAAATACATGCGGATGACGTCGCAACATCTTTGCGGTCAATGTATCGACGATGTCGTGAAAGTCGAAGCGCTGCTCTTCGGCACCAAACTGGGCGTAGTAAACCACTTGAAAAAGCAGGTCACCCAGTTCGCCGGGCAATTCATCAAAAGCGCGCCGCTCGATAGCGTCAGCAACTTCGTAAGCCTCTTCCAGCGTATGGGGCACGATGCTGTCCCAATCTTGCTTAATATCCCAAGGACACCCCTGGTCCGCATTACGAAGTACCGACATCAATGTCAGCAGATCCTCTACGCTATAACGCATCAGGCGCCTCCTTTACGGACATTTTTCTCTGGGTCGGCATTGCGCAAACGACGCACTTCGGTGACATTGGGCAACTGCTGGATACGGGAAAACAAACGGCCTAACGCTTCTAGACCATCGACTTCCAGAGTGATGCGTAAACGAGCGATCCCCTCGTCAGTATCGGTCAGTGTGTTCACTGCTAATACATTAACCTTCTCGTTGCCTAGTAGCCCGGTCACGTCACGCAGCAGGCCAGAGCGATCCCAGGCTTGAATTTCAATAGTGACTGGGTAACGGGTCTGGGCGCGCTCGCCCCACTCAACTTCGATAATGCGTTGGGGCTCTTCCATACGCAATTGAAGGATGTTGCTGCAATCCTGGCGATGTACAGTGACGCCGCGACCTTGGGTAATAAAGCCAACAATCGGTTCGCCTGGCACTGGCCGACAGCAATTCGCCATGCTGGTTTTTAAGTTACCAACACCTAGCACAGTGATATCACTTTGGGTCGCTTTACTTATCTGGCGGCGCGGCTTCGCCAGCAACCGATCTAATTGCTCTTGATCGTCCGTTTCACCAAACAACTGCTGGGCTTGATGAAGCACTTGGCCAATGCGCAGGTCGCCTGCCCCAAGGGCCGCATACATATCGTCGGCGTTTTGGTAGTTAACTGCACCGGCAAGCTTGGTAAGGTCAAGCCCTTCAACATCTAAACGGCGCATTTCACGCTCGAACAGCGACCGCCCTTCCTCTAAATTTTGGTCTCGCGCTTGGTACTTAAACCATGCCTGAATTTTGGCCCGCGCGCGCGAGGTGCGCACATAGCCCAAACTGGGGTTTAACCAGTCGCGGCTGGGGCCGCCTTTGGTGGCCGTTAAAATCTCGACTTGCTGGCCAGTTTTTAGCTTATATGTCAGCGGTACTATCCGGCCATTGATCTTTGCGCCACGGCAGCGGTGACCAATTTCAGTGTGCACGCGGTAAGCGAAATCAATAGGCGTGGCAATACGCGGCAGGTCTATGACATGACCATCAGGGGTGAAGACATAGATGCGGTCTGGCGCTACATCGCTAGAGAGCCCTTCACGCAGATCGCCAAACCCACCCACTTCATCTTGCCACTCAAGCACTTGGCGTAACCAGGCAATTTTCTCTTCATAACTGCGGCTTTTAGCATTGGTATCGTGGCCTTTATATCGCCAGTGCGCGCATACGCCTAACTCTGCTTCGTCGTGCATAGCAAAGGTGCGAATCTGGATTTCCAGCACCTTATTTTCTGGTCCCATCACTGCAGTATGCAGCGACTGGTAACCATTTTTCTTCGGGTTGGCGATATAGTCATCAAATTCATTGGGAACATGGTGCCAACGGGAGTGAACGATCCCCAACACCGTGTAGCAATCGGCCACATCAGGAACCAGAATGCGCACCGCACGCACGTCGTGCACCTGGGAAAAATCAATCCGTTTACGCTTCATTTTGCGCCAGATTGAGTAAATATGCTTGGCTCGCCCATCTACATCGTAATGATGAATATTTTGGGCTTCCATCAAGCTTTTGATGGTTTCTACCACGTCATGAATATAGCGATCACGGTCTAAGCGCTTTTCAGCCAGCAGCTTAGCAATCGCTTTGTACTCTTCTTCATGCAAATAGCGGAACGACAGGTCTTCAAGTTCCCACTTGATTTGGCCTATCCCTAGTCGATGAGCAAGCGGCGCATAAATATCGGCAACTTCACGTGCTACCTGCAGACACTTTTCACGGGGGGCGTCTTTCACTTGGCGCAACGCACAGGTGCGTTCTGCAATTTTAATCAGCGCAACACGCACATCCCCCACCATATTAACCAGCATTTTGCGCAGATTTTCCTGCTGGTTATGCTGTCCCATACTATGGTTAGGCGCTAGCGGGTAGCTAATAGCTGCCATTTGCAAAACGCCGTCAATCAGCTTCGCAACTTCTTCACCAAAACGTTTGGTAACGGCATCTAGACTTAGCAGCCCCTCGCGAACAGCACGGTACAATACGGCAGCTTCAAGGGTCGTTTGATCAAGTTTAAGCTCGGCCAGTATGTCGGCCATTTCCAGTCCCATGCGAAAACTTGATCCTGGTGAGAGCCACACGCGATGGGTCTGCGGTGCCTCTCGCTCTAACTGTTCGGCAAGTTCACACGCCTGCAATAATCGCTCAGGCTCGCGTAAGCGCACATCCTCTTGAAGGCGCGCTAACCACTGCTGTATGTCCACTTTTCCGCTTTCAGTAAGCGGCTGGTCTTCACGCACTTTCACCATGACAATGATTCATCCTTTCAGGGTGACGGCTATCCATGTTCCGTCACCGAGGCTTGATGCAATAGGCAGGCTAGCCCTCGTATTCGAATAGCATCAGCGTTTCCAGATGCGCAGTGTGGAGAAACATATCTGCCACTGCGACTTGCTTGACGCGATAACCTGCATGCACAAGATGTGCCGCATCACGAGCAAGCGTTGCCGGGTCACAAGAAATATAGGCCACCCGCGGTATGTTGTAACGGCCAATTACTTGGCAAACTGCTTCTGCACCACTGCGGGGAGGGTCAAGCACAATCGCATCAATGTGTTGATGCTCGCTTAACAGCATTTGCACTGTGCTAGCGTCACTTAAGTCTGCTTGCCGCGCATGTACTTCCAGTTGGTTAGCGTCAGCATTGGCAGTTATCCGTTCCACCATCGCTGGGTTGCCTTCTATGGCCGCCACTTGTGCGCCAGCGGCTGCTAAAGGCAGGCTAAAATTTCCAACCCCAGCAAAAAGATCCACTAGCTGTTGTCCTGGCGCTGGTTTCAACCATGCTAACACCTGAGCGACCATTTTTTGGTTAACCTCTGCATTAACCTGTAAAAAATCACCAGGGAAAAAACGTAACGTTAATTGTTTTGATCCCTCATCATTTGAAGAAGGAGGATCGTTTATTAACGATTTCACGCGTTGAATACCGAGCTCTTCAAGGTTAAGCACATCTTGCAGAGCGGGCCCTGTGTTATTACGCGCACCATTCCAGTGCAAAACAGGCGTTTCCCGCCCTAACCAGGTGCCTAGCGAGATCTTTTGCTGCTCCGCAAAACGCTGCCAGCGAGCCATATCCTGGTCATGGGCTTTTAACTGACGCACCAGTACTACCGTCGCTTCATTGGTTGCCAGCAACTCAACATGGCCAACGAGACGAGGAGCCTCTAGTGTTGCCAATAGCTGCCGTAGAGGAAGCATTAATTCATTCAGTGCGGGTACCAGCACGTAGCATTGTTCAATATCAATCAATCGGTGGCTATTGGGTGCTCGAAACCCAAGGAGAACATTCCCCTGACCATCAACTCTAACCCCAAGACGGGCACGACGTCGGTAGTGCTCGCTACTACCATCTAACGCAGCAATAGGACCTAGCGTAAGGCCCTGACGCGCCATTAGCTCGGTGACAACGTCGCGCTTATGCTGGCGTTGCGCAGTAAGATTAAGATGCTGTAAATCACAGCCTCCGCACTGCCCAAAGTAAGCACAGGGAGGCTCAACCCGCTGTTCTGAAGAGGTGAGCCGATTTTTTATATGCGCTTCGTCATACCGCTTGCGGGTCACCTGTACCGCCACATCAACGTGCTCACCGGGTAACGCTTGATCAATAAAGACTGTTTTACCGGCAGTAGTATGCGCTACACCACGGCCATCATGGGCTAGACGCTCCACCACTAGCGTGGTCGAGTCGCCCTCTTTTTGCTCAGCTTTACTGCTTGGCTTGCGTACTAGCCCCGAGTGTCCTGACGCGGGCCGAGATGGCCGCCGCTTACCCAACATGGCCATTTATAACTCCGGGGCAAATAAGCCTGTAGAAAGGTAGCGATCACCTCGGTCACAAACAATAAAGACAATGACCGCATTTTCGGTTTGTTCCGCGATCCTCAGCGCTCCAGCTAAGCCACCACCTGAGGAGACACCTGCAAAAATACCTTCTTCACGAGCCAAGCGGCGCATGTGGGCTTCTGCTTCTTGCTGGCCAATATCAAGAGTAATATCAACCCTCGGTGCTTCAAAAATCGATGGTAGGTACTCTTTCGGCCAACGACGAATCCCAGGTATGCTTGCGCCGTCCGCAGGCTGTAGACCAACAATTTGGATCGCTGGGTTTTGCTCTTTCAGATACCGGGAAACACCCATAATCGTGCCGGTTGTGCCCATTGAGCTAACAAAATGCGTCACTTCACCGCCTGTTTGCTGCCATACTTCGGGGCCTGTTGTACGGTAGTGCGCTAGCGGGTTATCTGGGTTGGCAAATTGGTTTAGCGGCTTACCCTCGCCTCTTGCAATCATTGCTTCGGCAATATCTCGCGCCTCTTCCATTCCACCTTCTTTGCTAGCTGAAATCAGGGTAGCACCGTAAGCGGCCATCGCCTGTTTACGCTCTTCCGAGGCGTTTTCAGGCATGATTAACGTCATTTTATAGCCTTTAATAGCCGCAGCCATGGCTAACGCAATACCCGTATTACCTGAAGTTGCCTCCACCAGCGTATCGCCCGGAACGATATCACCCCGTGCTTCTGCTTCACTTAACATAGACAGTGCCGGACGGTCTTTAACTGAACCCGCGGGATTATTACCCTCTAGCTTGGCAAGCAAGGTATTGTTGCGACCGGCAGTTATGCGCTTTAAGCGAACCAGCGGTGTATTGCCAACCACATCTTCGAGCGTGGGATAATTCATCGTACATTCCTTATCAGCACTATTATGCTGCATTATATCGGTGCTGCCGTAAGCTTGACAGGCAACCTCATTGAATCAACGAGCTTCTTTCATGTCTCTAAACACGCGTTTGCTATTTGCGTTACTCGGATTTCCGCTACTTGTTTATGCCATTATGGCGTTGTTATTAGTGGTGCAAAACGAGACCACCAGCCGCGATATGCTTAAAGAACGGTTAGTTAGCGCTGGCGAATTATTGGCACCAAGCCTTGGAAACGCGATGGCAGATGGCGATTTATCTCGTTTGGAAGTTATTGCTAGGCAGCTCCTAGAACACAAAGAGTTACGCGCAGTGACACTTTTTGATGAGCAGGGTAGCCGTTTATTAGTGCTTGGTCGTTCGATGCCTTTTCCTCCCCGCCTAAATGCTCCCAATACCACTACGCTGACTATCGATGACGCCATTTGGCGATTACAGGTCCCCTTGCGCACCTTCCCCGACCAGCAATTTGAACTCGCTAATACCGGCTGGCTTGAAGCTGAATTAGATATTCGCACCCTTACGCTAGAAAGATACAAGCTTATTGCCAGCCTTAGCTTAGGTGGCATGCTACTTGGCCTACTACTTTTTTTAGCTGCATTCGCCATTAGCCGATACGCTACACGTCCCATTGAAGAAGCAAATCAAGCACTTTATCGCCTATCGAGGGGAGATTATCGGCTTTTTATTGCTGCTGCACGGCCCGCAGAGTTTCGGCAACTCGCAGAACATATCAATAGCTTAGCAAAGCATTTCCAACAGGCTCAGCATGATTTGCAGAGCCAAATCGAGCAAGCAACATCTGAATTACAGGAGTCCATGGAGACAATCGAGGAGCAAAATATCAAACTCGACCTTGCTCACCGAAGTGCTCTTCGCGCGAACGCAGTAAAGTCCGAATTTCTGGCCAATATGAGTCATGAAATTCGCACCCCTTTAAACGGCATTATCGGATTTTGTCGCTTATTAGGTCGCTCCCCTCTCGACGCTCGACAAAAAGAGTGGTTGGAGCATGTGCATCGTGCCTGCAATAACCTACTAATGCTTGTTAATGATGTGCTGGACTTCTCTAAACTTGAAGCAGATAGGCTCACACTGGAAGAGGTCGACATCGATATTATATCGCTAGTGGACGAAGTGATCGGCCTTCATGCGCCAGAAGCACAACGCAAGCGGCTACATTTAGTAGCGATGGTATATGAGGATGTACCACCCATATTATGCGGCGACCCGCTACGCATTCACCAAGTCCTTAGCAATTTAATCAGCAATGCCTTGAAGTTTACCTCTAAGGGAGACGTCATCATTCGCGTCATGCTGGATAGCCAAGAAGGCCAGCATCTGGTGTTACGTATTAGCGTAAGCGATACAGGGATTGGTTTGAGTGAAGAGCAACAAAAGCAGCTATTTAGTGCCTTCACTCAGGCAGAACCTAGCCATTCTAGACATTTCGGTGGTAGCGGCCTGGGACTCACTATTTGTAGGCAACTTATTCAACGCATGGGTGGGGAAATTTCGGTTAACAGTGCGCTGAAAGAAGGCACATCTTTTTCATTCACTTTGCCATTACTGGCAAGTTTAGCAAGTGAACGGCCGCCAGAACTTTCCCTCGATGGCGCGATTATTCGCATGCATGAACCCCATCTACCTACTCGCAATGTAGTAGAACACCTATTGAAACGCTGGGACGCAACTGTCATTCCGTTTAATAAACCAGGTAATGAAAAATTGCTTATTTTAGGCCTTGAGCAAGATGATTTTATTAGTGAAAAAAAAGCCTATTGGCAAAAAATAATTTCCCAAGCGCCCTGCCCTACTCTGGTACTTGCAAATACTACTAGCTTCGAACTACCTCTCTGGGAGCTTCCCAATGGGGGTGATATGTTATGTAAACCATTTACTCGAGCACAGCTTGCTGCCACGTTTAAACAGCTAATAGAACCCATTAAAACTGCGTCTTCTTCCGTCAATACTCAATCGGAAAAAGCACTTCCTTCTCCAACATTCACGATTTTAATTGTTGACGATAACGCGCCTAACCGTGAACTATTAAAAGCCATGCTCGAAAATGAGCACATCAACATTGTGTTAGCCGCTAGCGGTCAAGAAGCACTGGATTATGCACGCCAGCATGAAGCCGACATGGTACTGATGGATATTCGTATGCCTGATATGGACGGTGTTCAAACCACTCAGGCATTACGGCGCATTAATAATAGCTGGGCACGCTGCCCCATTATTGCAGTGACTGCCCATGTACTCAGCGCTGAACGCCAACAGTGGCTCTCAGAGGGTTTAGACGATGTACTCGTAAAACCTATCAATGAAGCTCAATTACAGCAGCAATTACTGCGCTTTTTAGGGATTGCACTGCCTACTGACGTGCTTGATGAAACACCTAATGCAGTCTTCACTACTCCTTATTCACCGCTTTCATTACCTGCGATTGACCTTGAACTAGGCGCCAGACTAGCCGGTGGAAAAACTGAGTTTGCGAAAGAACAGTTGAAGCGGCTAATCGATAGCTTAGATGAATACGAGCAAGCAATACGCGGCGCATTTGCAAAAAACAACCTTACAGCACTGCTTGACCATGTGCATTCGCTCAATGGCATCTGTCGTTACTGTGGCGCACCTGAACTAGCCTTAACGGTTGAGACACTGGAAACACGTTTGCGTACCGGGGGACTGGATCAAGCTGAGAATTTACTTGATGAGTTATATACCGCCATCAAGCGCCTACAGGAGCAGCGGAGCACGTTATATGAGCGCTAAACGAACGTTAGCGCTCAAGCACTACAAATGCCACCGCGTACTCGGCTTCATCACTGAGCGTTATATGGGCAGCAGAGGCACCGCTGGCTTGAAAAAGACGAAGCGCCTCGCCGTTTAATTGTAGGCTTGGTTTACCCAGAGGATCATTGAGAATCTGAATATCACTCCATTGCATACCACTTCTTAAACCAAGCCCAAGCGCTTTAACATACGCTTCTTTTGCTGCAAATCGCTTTGCCAAATAGCTAATAGGCTGACCTTTCACCTGCCAAACAGCCTGCTCTTCAGGTCCTAAGATTCGCTGGGCAAAGCGTGGACCATGACGCTTTACTGCCTTAGTAAAGCGTTCGACACGGGCGATATCCGACCCAATTCCAACAATCATCTTAGTGGCTGCAACAGCCATTGTGGTTGTGTTCGTGCTCGTGCTCGTGAGCATCTAAGGCCGCCATTAACCCGGCTTCCTGACCAGCAATGATCAAACGCTTCATCTCTTGAACAGCTTCCTTCAACCCAACAAAAAGCGAACGAGCAATAATGGCGTGACCAATATTGAGCTCATTAACACCTGGCAGCGCTGCAATCGCTTCAACATTGTGGTAGTGCAAGCCATGACCGGCATTAACCACTAATCCTGCAGAAACAGCATGAATGGCTGCCGTACTCAAGCGTTCATATTCAGCAGTTGCTGCCTCGCTACCAGGCTTTGCTTCTGCATAAGCTCCTGTATGCAGTTCAATCGTTGGTGCCCCAGCACGAATGGCCGCATCAATTTGCGCTTCTTCAGGATCAATAAATAGCGATACATCACAGCCGATTGCACTTAAACGTCGGCAAGCATCAGCAATAAGATCAAAACCACCGACAACGTCTAAGCCTCCTTCCGTAGTTAGCTCTTCACGCTTTTCTGGCACTAAACACACGTGCGCCGGGCGTACTTCCTCAGCCAACGCTAGCATCTCTTCAGTAACGGCCATCTCTAAATTCATGCGCGTGTTGAGCACTTCTGCTAGCAGCCGAACGTCTCTGGGCTGAATATGACGGCGATCTTCACGCAGGTGAACAGTAATACCATCAGCGCCCGCTTCTTCTGCTAACAGTGCCGCTTGAACGGGATCGGGATAGCGAGTACCACGCGCTTGGCGTAGCGTCGCAATATGATCGATATTAACGCCTAATAAAATCCGAGGAGGATGCATCGCGTGTCTCCAATAAGTGATATTGAGATGCCCGCTTAACGCTGTCGGCGGCGGGCCAAGTCGAGCATTAATTCTCGAGAGCGTAAAACAGTCGTTCCTAAATGAGGTGCAAGCGCTGCCCGCATTACCGCTTTCAATGCACTTGCTAAACCAGCGGGCTGCCAATCACCTTGATCTATATAACGTAATGAGCGGCCTTCTATGCCCTGCTCTGAAGGCACAAAAGCACGGCTTGCTGCATCAAACCGATAACGCATCTGAGGATCAAGTGCACCGCCATCGCAGGTGCAGAAGCGTGGCGTTGCTTCTAGCGTTTCGAGCAGCGCCCACTCGAAACGTCGCAGTGCCAAGGCCCGGCTCGCTGGCGTGGGCAGCGCTTCTAGCAGCGCGCCATAAAATGCAAAAACCTCTGGCGCAGCTAGCTCCAAAGGCAGTAAACGTGTCGCTATTTCATTGGCATATAAGCCGCAGAGCAACCCTTCTCCAGCAAGCAAAGCAGTATGTCCACGCGATTCCATCAGCATTAATCGCTTGAGCTCACGCTCCCCCCGCCACGACACAAACAAAGGAGTGAACGGTTGCAGCCGCTGGCGGGATTTAGAGCCTGGCCGTTGCCCACCGTGGGCAACGGCGCGTACACGACCATGATTAAGGGTTAATAAATCCACCAGCGCACTGGTTTCACGGTATGGCCTGCGGTGCAGTAAAAACGCTGGCTCTGCCGACATCGAAGCACTCAATCGAGATCGTAACCCAAACTTTTCAAAGCCCGCTCGTCATCTGACCAGCCGCGTTTCACTTTCACCCATAAATTTAGCATGACTTTGGTACCCAAGGCGCGCTCCATGTCTAGGCGTGCTTCACGACCAATGCTTTTAATACGATCCCCATTCTCACCAATTAAGATAACCTTTTGGCCCTGGCGTTCAACAAGAATCAAGGCACTGATATGGGTTACACGCTCAGTTTCGCGAAACTCTTCGATTTCTACGGTCATTTGATACGGCAGCTCATCACCCAGCTGGCGCATGACTTTTTCTCGCACTAGCTCGGCTGCCATAAAGCGCAAACTCTTGTCAGTCACTTGATCTTCTGGAAAAAAGTGAACGCTCTCTGGCAAGTATTTGGCAACTTCCTGTTCTAACGTTTCTACCTGAGTGCCATGCTTTGCAGAAATGGGCACTACTGCAGCAAACTCACGACGCGCGCCTACTTCCGCTAGCCAAGGTAACAAATCACCTTTTTCGTTTAAGCGATCTACTTTATTGACTGCTAAAATTACTGGCGCTTTAACATGCTCAAGCCGTTTTAAAACGGCTTGGTCTTCATCCGTCCAGCGGGTACGGTCGATGATGAACACCACACAGTCAACATCACGCAGTGCCTGAGTTGCTGCTTGGTTCATAAAGCGATTAATTGCTTTATTACGATCTTTTGACATGATGTGCATGCCAGGCGTATCAACGTAGATGAACTGCGTTTCTTCGACCGTTTTAATACCCATCACCTGATGCCGCGTGGTTTGGGGCCGACGCGAAGTGATGGATATCTTTTGCCCCAGAATCCGATTCATGAGGGTTGATTTGCCTACGTTGGGCCGTCCAACGATGGCCACGAAGCCGCAGGTTTGACTCATGACTTGTCTCCAGGTGTTTTTTCAAGATGGGATAGCGCTTCTTCAGCCGCTTGCTGCTCAGCATGGCGGCGGCTGGGACCTTTACCCGTAGTATGCTCGGTTAGCAAATCAATGTAGCACTCCACGGTAAAGGTCTGGGCATGTGCTTCCCCCTTTACAGAGACTACTTCATAGCGTGGCAATGCCGCCTGGCGCGATTGCAAAAATTCTTGTAGGCGTGTTTTGGGATCTTTCTGAGTATCTTGTAGCGAAATATTTTCAAGTCGTTCGGCGTACCATGCCAACACGCGTTGACGAACAACATCCATCCCCGCGTCTAAATAGATAGCACCAATCACAGCCTCTACTGCGTCCGCTAGAATAGATTCACGGCGATGACCACCGCTCTTCATTTCTCCCGAGCCCAGCCGCAAGCATTCACCAAATTCCATTTCCCGCGCTAGCTCAGCCAGCGTTTGGCCTTTTACCAAACGCGCCCTCAGTCGCGACAACTGACCTTCTCTAGCTTGCGGAAAGCGTTGGAAAAGCGCCTCAGCAATTACAAAATTGACGATAGAGTCACCCAGAAATTCCAGGCGCTCATTGTTACGACCACCGTAGCTACGGTGGGTCATAGCCAGCTCCATCAGCATAGGATCACCGAAGGTGTGGCCGATTCGTCGGCAAAAAGCGGTTAGGGAATTACTCACAGTGCTCCTACGTCGTTGACGTTAACTAATATGACAGCATTAACAATTTGCAAACTATATTTCATTCAATACGCCGCACGCTTGTAAAACTGGGCAAACCACCGTCCCAATGCATCCAAACAGCAAACGCTCTTCCAACAATATTATCTTCAGGGACAAACCCCCAATAACGGCTATCGTTAGAGTGGTCACGGTTATCGCCCATAGTGAAATAGTGCCCATCTGGAACAACCACTTCACGCATCTGGGGGCCGGGATCTCGGGGGTTATTGTAGATATAGTGACTAACGCTACCTAGTTGCTCTTCTAATAATAACTGCTGCGGTGAAAGCTCGGGGCCTTCTTCTATCAATGTTTTTGTAATCGGCTCACCGTTAACATACAGCTGTTTCCCTTCATAACGAATACTGTCCCCAGGTAGGCCCACCACCCGCTTAATAAAGTTAACTGCTGGCTCTTCTGGAAAACGGAAGACCATTACATCGCCTCGTTCTGGATCATCTACTTCCAGGAAGCGATGATGCACCACAGGCAGACGCAACCCGTAGGCAAATTTATTCACTAGGATAAAATCGCCCACTTCAAGCGTTGGTTTCATTGATCCTGATGGAATCTGAAACGGTTCAACAATAAAGCTACGTACAACCAACACTACTAGCAAAACTGGGAAAAATGAGCGCGAATAATCAATTGGCCACGGCTCTTTTAACAGTTTCTCGCGGGTGGGTGCATCTAAGCCTTCCGTGGTCGCTGCTTCAGCAGTCGCTAATCGCTCACGGCGCTTAGGCCTTAGCCAAAGCACATCCAGTAAATAAATAGCCCCAGACAGCGCAACGGCAATTACCAGTAATAGTGAAAAATCCATGTGGGGTAAGTATCCCTAGTCGTTTACCTTGAGCACAGCAAGGAAGGCATCCTGGGGAATTTCAACACGCCCCACCTGTTTCATCCGTTTCTTACCGGCCTTCTGTTTTTCCAGTAGTTTCTTTTTACGGCTGACATCGCCGCCGTAACATTTTGCCGTCACGTTTTTACGCAGTGCTTTGACCGTTGAGCGCGCAACCACTTGGCCCCCAATAGCCGCTTGAATAGCCACGTCAAACATTTGCCGAGGAATCAGTTCTTTCATTTTTTCCACTAGCAAACGGCCACGGTTATGCGCATGATCGCGGTGGATAATGACGGCCAACGCATCAACTTTATCGCCGTTAATCAACACGTCCAGACGAACCAACTTAGCGGCTTCAAAACGCTCGAAGTTATACTCCAGTGATGCATAACCACGCGAAATTGACTTCAAGCGATCAAAGAAGTCCATGACAACTTCTGACATAGGCAATTCATAGGTTAACTGGATCTGATTACCCAGGAATTGCATATCTAGTTGGGTACCACGGCGCTGTTCACACTCAGCAATCACGTTACCAACATACTCTTGCGGGACCAGGATGCTGGCACGCACGATGGGTTCTCGCATCTCGTCAACATCGGCCATATCAGGCAGTTTTGATGGATTCGATACGTACTGAATATCGCCATTCTTCATGGCAAGTTCATACACAACCGTTGGCGCTGTGGTGAGTAGATCAAGATCATATTCACGCTCTAAGCGCTCTTGGATGATCTCCATGTGCAGCGTGCCTAGGAAACCAACGCGGAAACCAAATCCAAGCGCATCGGAGTTTTCCGGCTCATACTCAAGGGAAGCATCATTGAGCGCGAGCTTTTCAAGTGCATCACGGAAGTCTTCGTAATCATCGGCACTCACAGGGAACATGCCCGCATACACCTGAGGCTTCACCTTTTGGAAGCCAGGTAAGCGAGGCACATCGGGCGTTTTAGTGTGGGTGATGGTATCGCCCACCGGTGCACCGTGGATTTCTTTGATGCCAGCGACAATAAAACCTACTTCACCCGCACGCAGAATATTGGTCTCTTTACGCAGCGGGGTAAAAATCCCTACCTCGGTGGCTCCCCAATCACGCCCTGTGGACTTGATGCGGATTTTGTCGCCTTTGCGCAATGTTCCGTCAAACAATCGCACTAGCGAGACAACACCTAGATAATTATCAAACCAGGAATCGATAATCAACGCCTGAAGCGGTGCATCAGGATCACCCTTGGGAGGCGGAATATCCCGCACGAGTCTCTCTAATAAAGCGTCGATACCAATGCCGCTTTTTGCTGACACTTGGCAAGCATCGGTAGCGTCTAGCCCGATAATTTCCTCGACTTCTTGCGCAACTCGGTCAGGGTCAGCCTGGGGCAAATCAATTTTATTAAGAACTGGCAATACTTCCAGGCCCTGCTCAATCGCGGTATAGCAATTAGCAACCGACTGGGCTTCTACCCCTTGAGCCGCATCGACAACCAAAAGCGCCCCTTCACAAGCGTATAGAGAGCGTGACACCTCGTAAGAGAAATCCACGTGCCCAGGCGTATCGATGAAATTGAGCTGATAAACTTCACCGTCTGCCGCCGTGTAATCCAACGTAACGGACTGCGCTTTGATAGTGATACCACGCTCGCGCTCAATATCCATGGAATCGAGCACTTGCTCCTTAAGCTCTCGCTCGGTCAGACCGCCACAGGTCTGAATCAAACGATCTGATAGGGTCGATTTACCATGATCGATGTGGGCGATTATCGAGAAATTACGTATATGCTTGAGCTTTCCGCTGGAAACGTCTTGAGACATCGAGTGTGTTCTGCCTTATGGGTATGCAAGGTGCTGTTGGCGGTATTAAACCAGCATGTGCGGGCAATAAAGGTTGCCGCACCACCACTTTGCCAATGTTCGTCAAAAAGATAAGCGCTATTGTAGCGATATGCGCGGGATAGGAACAGCAGTCCGGCGAGAACCGCCGGACTGGAGAGACAATCAGCGGGTTACTTTAGACGTAATGCCACAAATAGCGAGCGACCATCTCGGTACAAACGCAAGGGTATAGCGCGATCATCTGGCAAATCTTCAACAATTCTCACCAGCTCATCTGCTGAAGAAACGCTGCGGTGATCAATGCTGACCAATATATCGCCTACACGTAGACCCGCTTGTGCAGCAACACTGTCGGGGTCTACTTGGCGTACCTCGACACCACCACTAATGTTCAGGCGCTCGCGCAGTGCTTCGTCAATTTCTACCACGGCCACGCCTAGGCGAACCTGATTATTACTGCTCGAACTATCGCTATGATCAGCTTCTGAATCAGGCCAGCTGCCCAGTTCAACCGTTTCGGTTACCTCTTCTCCATCACGCATCAGCGTTAATTCAACATCACTGCCTGGAGCAACGCGACCAATCAAGCGCGGTAACGTACTGGAACGATCAACCTCTTCTCCGTTCACTTCGATAATCACATCACCTGCCTGAAGACCACCTTGCGCCGCGGGGCCCTCCGGGTCTAGATCAGCGATCAGCGCGCCAATCGCCTCCTCCATGCCAAACGACTCGGCTAGATCACGAGACACCGGCTGAATCATTACGCCCAACCATCCACGATTAACATGCCCGTCTTCACGTAGCTGGTCAGCTACATCCATTGCTACATTAATGGGAATAGCAAAAGAGAGCCCCATAAAGCCGCCGCTACGCGTCAGTATTTGTGAGTTAATGCCGACAACTTCCCCCTCTAGGTTAAATAAGGGACCACCAGAATTACCTGGATTAATGGCAACGTCGGTTTGAATAAATGGCACATAGACATCACGAGGCAATGTGCGGTTAATAGCACTCACAATTCCTGCTGATACAGAGTGATCGAAACCAAAAGGCGATCCTATGGCAGCCACCCACTCACCGACTTTTAATTCATCAGAGTCGCCGAGATTAAGCACTGGCAAATTATTGGCATCAACTTTCAGTAGCGCTACATCTGTCTGCGTATCGCTACCCACTAGTTCTGCAGTTAGTTCTCGGCGATCATTTAACCGCACAAGAATTTCATCAGCATCTTGAACCACATGAGCATTTGTTAGCACATAGCCATCGGCACTAATAACAAAGCCAGAGCCAAGTGACTGACGTTCTTCGCTACGCCCTGGTCCCCGGCTAGGGGGTGGAGAGGGAAAGCTGTCACCAAAAAAGTGCCGGAAAATTTCGGGGATATCTTGGCCACCAAAACCTTGGATAGATGGCCCAGAGCCACGTTGAATCGTCCTACTGGTAGAGATATTGACCACACCAGGGGCTGCATCTTCAACCAACTTGGTAAAGTCAGGAAGGGTTTGCGCGTGGGCATTTTGCCCCACAGCCAAAAGTGCCATAAAGCACAGCCAAAGTACGGAAGGAAGAACCAAGCGCTTCATGCAACAGCTCCTAATCAAGCAAGTACTGACCACGTACTAAACGTAAGGAAGTGCAACTCTCAGCGAGTTACAGGAGTATCAACTGACCAAGCGTGGACGGAAGCGTTCCACTCGCCCACGCAGAAGGTATTTTAGGATGACCATAGAAACGATTAACGTACTAAAAAATAGCAGCGCGCAAAACCAATCACTCACTCCCCTACCCGCCGCAGCCCCAGAGATGATAATAGAAAACAGAAGGGGCAACGCATAAACAAGCAGAGCCAGCACGCTGACGTCACTTTTCTCGACAGTGAACGAAACTAAGCTACCTAGTGGATAACGGTTTGCATAGTGTGAGGGCAAACCACCTGGATCAATAACAGTGTGCGGCTGACGACGAGCTAACAGCCCCACGCCACAACCACGTCCTTCAGCACATCTCTGACAAGCAACATTGCTCGACACATCAACCACGAGTCCTGTTGTCGAGTGAGCAATGACAGTGCCTGAACGTACAATAGCTTTGCAATTTGTAGTGTTCACAACGAGATACCCAATTACTCAAATTGCACTGACTGAACAATTCGTTGCAGCAACTCAGCAGGTAGCTCACCGATGCCGATTAATTGCCAGGTCTGGTCTCCAGCATCTATCAATGACACAGCAGCGGTAGACACACCTATGCGGTGAACACCCTCTTGCAGCATTGATTGACTAACGGGCGATACAAACACACTCACGGCCGCTAAGCCATCGCTGTACACACGCTGATTACTTTGCAGCCCCGGCTCTACAGGTTGCTCAACAAACCCTTCTGGCAGCCAAGTTGCCTGCCAAGACTGGTCAAGCACGCGTGAATCTTTAACGCGAAGCACTTCACGACCAATATCACCCCTAACATCCCCTTTATACGCTGAGGGAGAGTGAAGCTGGGTGATCTGGAAAGTTTCGAGTACCCGACCTTGAGCATCACTAAGTACGTGCTTAAGCAATAACCCTGTCGCTTGATCGACCCACCAAGCGTGATGGTACCGCTGGCTATCACTTGGTGAAAAGCGAAGTTCTACGGCATCTCTCTCGGCTACCCGTGTTTGATCTTTAAGCTCAATGTCATAGTGCTCAGCAACATGATCTGCCCATGCTTCTGGAGAGAGCGGATCGGCATCGCTGGAGGGAAACCACGCCAAATGACCCGCGATAGATCGGCGTTCGACGCTCACCGAGGGACCATCCAGATGCTGAACAACTTGTTGACGAACGCCATCTCGGATGCGGTGGGAGAGTGCCAACGTTCTTACCCCGATAGCATCTATAGACACCGCCCGCGCTTGAAACTCAAAGCAGTGCCCTGCATATACGCTGGCTACAAGCCATTCATGGGCAGTGTTAGAAGGGAACTGGTCAAGTGCGTCTACACAAGAAAGCGATGGATAGCTATCAGCTTTCAGCTGGAGAGGCATTAAGCTGGCACCCAATACGCATAGGCTGACCACGAGCTTGCCTCTCCAGCATGGATATTTTCCAATCACGTTACCAGCCACGTAGGCCCTCGCTTAGTGAAAAAAAGGTAGGCCAATGTGCCTGTCAACGTTGCCCTAAAGGTTCTGTTACTGACGAAGAGCGCATTAATGGCATCCAGCTATCACCGCTCCCACCTGCCGCACCTTGCGCATGCTGTTCAAGATATGATTTGAGCAAACGGATCTGGTCAGCATCAATGGCCATTGTCTGTTGAGACATATCTCCTTGAGGCGCAGTCGGTGTAGAGAAGCCAGCATCGCTAACATTCATAAAACCGCTTTGGCCAGATTGACCACTAATCCGAAATGGCGTTTGTTCAAACATCGGCATTTCGGACGATGTCATTGAGGCCGGCTGAGGAGCTGATAAATTAACAGGCTGAACCTGCAAGCCACCACCTGACTGCGCTGCAATGCTATCGCCGGCACCCTGTGAACTACCTGGCGACGTATTGCCGTTGCTAAAAAACTGCACGCCGGTTATTACCATGAGCGAGACAGCCGCCGCTACCCCTGCACCACGAGCAAAAGAAAGCCCACCAGAACGAGCAGGAGTAACCACAGTGTCGTTTTCAAGGACCGGTGCCGGCTCATCACGCAATCGATCCATGATGCCAGCCGAAAGATCAATGCTTACATCTACGTTTCGTTCACGCTGCATCATGCTGCGCGCCAAATGATAGCGCCGCCACGTCTCTGCTGCATCAGAATCATCAGGCAGAGACTTCAACACTCGGCGCAATTCAAGCTCGTCACTTTCGCTATCCATCAACGCTGAAAGCGACTCCCGTGTGTTATGACTCATACTTCACACCCTCACACTGTGTTAAAAGAAGCGCTGCGATGACACTGCTAACGAGTGTTTATCAACCCAGCAACTCCACAGGCCAAGACCTTGTTTCAAATCGCCAATTTTTAAACGCTTAATAATCAGTAGCTTTAACTATTCGCTACCGAAACTTCCTCACTAAGCGTGGCACGTTCACTTGGCGCTTAATCGACCTAACTAAGATCGTCAGGTTCTATGACGCTTCGCTTTCCAGACAGTTCACAAAAAATGTAAAAACGTAATCAAATGTGAATGTGAAGCAATGTTTTGCCACTAGCACCCGTTGCTCATCCAGCAGCTCCTCATCTGGGAGCTGCTTTCCTTAGGGTTTAAAACAGCGCTTAAGGGTTCAAAACAGAGCTTAAAAACACGATTTAAAAACAGCACTATCTATTAACAGGCTTGCCACCATGCTTCAGACCCTTACTCTTCGCGGCTGTTCCGTGCCGTTGTTACTAATGGACGTATATGCTCATCAACTGCTTCACGGGCGCGGAAAATGCGCGAGCGCACTGTCCCCACAGGGCACTGCATTACCTGGGCAATATCTTCATAAGCCAAGCCGTCTAGTTCACGCAGCGTAATCGCGGTACGTAGGTCATCCGGCAGGTTCTCAATGGCTTCGTAAACGGCAGCTTCTAATTGATCACGGGCAATCGATGCCTCCGGCGACTCAGCGTCAGCCAGCCGCCCACTCTGGTCTACCAGTTCAGCATCAACGATATCAAGGTCGCTCCCTGGAGGCCGACGGCCCCGTGACACTAAATGGTTTTTAGCCGTATTGATCGCAATGCGGTACATCCAGGTATAAAAAGCGCTTTCAGCGCGAAATTTACCAAGCGCTCGGTACGCTTTAATAAACGCTTCTTGCGCTACATCTTGTACTTCAGAGTGGTCGTGAACATAACGGCCAATCAACCCAATAATTTTGTGCTGATATTTTTTTACCAGTAGATCGAAAGCACGTGTATCACCTTTTTGGGCACGTTCAACCAACTGCTGGTCTGTTTCACGGGTGCCCATTCACACCCCCCTCCCGCTCGTGCGACGCACGCCGAGCGCTATCTCTCTTCGCCCTTTCATGTGGGCCTTCACAGCAAGCAGCATAGTGTCCCTTGGGCATTGGTTAATCTTAATAATGACAGATGGTAGAAAATGATTCGTCTACCACATTGAGTGTTAAAAATGTCCAATGGTACTTAGTGTTACGCGTTCTTAGCGAGGCATCAAGCGCTTACACTCTCTGCTTCCCTTTTTTACTCTCAACTGGAACCTTAGATTGATCCAAAGGTCCTTAGAATCCTGACCATGACACTTTTCGATTAGAACAAGTTCCGCAACAATTGATTTTTACCCGCCTGACACGCCATAGTAGAGCCACTTTTAGTCCATAGCGCACGCACAGGTAGCATGATGTCAGATCAGCAGGTTAGTAACCTTAACGTCCTTGCACAGGATGTTCTTACCACCCCCGCAGCCCTCAAGCAGACCATTCCGTTAACGGAAACTGCAGAACGCTCTGTTATAGAGGGCCGTCGTACCATTCAAAACATCCTCGATGGCAAAGATCACCGGCTTCTCGTTGTCGTTGGTCCATGCTCTATCCATGATGTGGATGCCGCACTGGACTACGCACGACGTCTACGTAAATTAGCAGATCAAGTAAATGACAGCCTTTTTATTGTCATGCGCGTTTATTTCGAAAAACCCCGTACTACCGTCGGTTGGAAAGGGCTGATTAACGACCCGCATCTTAACGACTCTTTCGAAATTGATGAAGGCCTGCATATCGCGCGCAAGTTACTGGTGGACCTAGCTGAAATTGGCCTACCGCTTGCAACGGAAGCGCTAGACCCGATTTCACCGCAGTATATGCAAGACTGCATCAGTTGGTCAGCGATTGGTGCACGCACTACAGAATCGCAAACCCACCGGGAAATGGCCTCTGGACTCTCTTGCCCGGTAGGTTTCAAAAATGGTACCGACGGCAGCCTAGACGTTGCCATTAACGCCCTACAATCTGTTGCTAGCCCTCACAATTTCCTGGGCATCAACAACGAAGGTCAAGTCGCTATTATTCGTACCCGAGGTAACGCTTATGGCCACGTCGTCCTTCGCGGCGGCAATGGCAAACCCAATTATGACAGCGTCAGCGTTGCCCTAGCAGAAAAAGAGCTGAAAAAAGCCGACCTTTCCGCCAACATTATGATCGATTGCTCGCACGCCAATTCTAATAAAGATGCTGGCCTACAGCCGCTGGTGCTCGAAAATGTCACCAACCAAATATTGGAAGGCAACACCTCCATTATCGGTCTGATGGTTGAGTCAAACATTGGCTGGGGCAATCAGAAAGTGCCTGCCGATCTTAGTCAGCTAACATACGGCGTTTCTATCACTGATGCCTGTATTGACTGGGACACAACGGTCGACACATTTACCCGCATGAACGAGAAACTTGCTCCGGTGCTCGCCAAGCGCATCGCCCAGTAAGAACACGGCTAGCAAGCGACCCCGCAAGGCAATTAGCCTTAGCGGGGCGTTTGTTTGCTAGATGATATGACGACATTTTGTTACTACATGATTTCTTGTTACTACATGACTTCTTGTTACTACATGATTTCTCGCTTGAACGGCGGCAATGCATCTAACAACGCCTGACCATACCGACGCGTAATGACCCGACGATCTAGCAACGTAATGACACCTCTGTCGCTCTCCTTGCGTATCAAACGCCCACAGGCTTGTACTAGCTTGATTGACGCATCCGGAACGCTAATCCGCATAAACGGGTTTCCGCCCTGGCTTTCAATCCACTCAGCTAGCGTAGCTCCTACTGGATCATCCGGCACCGCAAATGGTAGCCGTGTAATCACCACATGGGTGAGATAGTCGCCAGGCAAGTCGATACCTTCAGCAAAACTGGCCAGGCCAAAAATAATACTCCCTTTGTCACCATCAACTGCCGCACGATGGCGCTCAAGCAATTCACGCTTGGGAAGCGCATCCTGCGCCAACACCCGCTCCTTAGCTGACGCAGGTAAGGCTTTTTCCACCGCTCGCAGCTGCGCCCGAGAAGAAAACAGCACCAGCACCGCTTCGTCAGCTCCCAACTGGGTCACGAAATTAACGATGGCGCTTTCATGGGCATCGCGATCACTAGGATCAGTTGCCTCTCTAGGCACACGCAAAATAGCATTGGCGTAATCAAAGGGACTCGGCAACGCCTGATAGCGATAGCGGTTTGCTAACCCAGCGCGCTCCTGAATACGTTCAAACCGCCCTAATGCAGTCAGCGTCGCCGATGTTACTACCGCACCATGGCAGCGCCCCCACAAATGTTTTGCAAGCGTATGTGCCGCGGATACCGGACTTGCCGAAAACTCTATTTCTGGCTCCCCCGCCACACGACTAAGGGTAATCCAGCGAGCGCTCGGCGGCGCATTGGCAGCATCTAGTTCGCTGAATGCTTGCCAAAGTGCATGGGCTTCCAGCGAACGCCCATGAAGCAGTGCAATCAGCGGCAACCATGCCTCAGCTTGCTCTCTATCCAAACCAGTTTGCTTATCCGGGTCGAGGCTTTCGCGCAGGATGTCACTAATGCTTTCCAGACTGCGTGACAGCGTGGCAAACATGACTAACAGCTGCTGGGCTTGTTCGCGAAGTGCTTCAGGCACTTGGCCTTTCTCAAAACGCAGCTGATGGTTGGCCTCTTCATCCGACAGGCCGTTTTCTCGCCCGGCCAGCTGGTGGCCCATGCTAAATACATCGCCCAAAGCAGGCTCTAAGCTATGCAGCAGCTCAGGCAATCCAGCGAGCAAGCGCGCAATTGTCGGTTGAACCGCTAACCCCTGATGCAGATCCGTCAAACTGCTCTTCAGAGTTTTAAGCCAACGCAAACAACCGTGTACCGCAAAGCGGTGAGCAAAATGAGAGAGCGCCTTATCAGGCAGATGATGGCCTTCATCAAAAATGAAAATGCAGTCGGCAGGGTCCGGTAAAATAGCACCGCCACCCAGCGCCAGGTCAGCAAGCACCAGATCATGGTTAGCGACGATAACATCGGCATTTTCCAGCTCACGGCGGGAACGAAAAAAGGCGCAAGCACCAAAATGACCACAGCGACGGCCTGTGCATTGACGATGATCCACCGTTAGCTGCCGCCAATGGCCATCGTCGATCGACGCCGACCATGTATCGCGATCGCCTTCCCATTCGCCTTTACCGTAAGCCTCCGCCATATCGGTGGCTAATAGCGAAAAGTCACTGCTGTGGGATTGAAGTGACTGCTCAAATAGCGACAGCGTCGGGTTTGGCTCAACGCCTTCTAACGCCTGGTCAAGACGTGCAACACACACGTACCTGCCACGCCCTTTTGCCAAGGCATAACGAAAAGCAATACCGCTATGACTGGCAAGCGAAGGCAAATCTTGATTAAGCACCTGCTCCTGCAGTGCCACCGTGGCAGTGGAAACAATCAGTCGCTTTCCCTGCGCTTTGGCTATTGGCAAGGCAGCGATCAGGTACGCCAGCGTTTTACCGGTTCCGGTTCCCGCCTCCAGCACGCACACATGATTATCGTTTGTGCGCTTGCCTTCGCCGTCCTGCTCAATGCCACCTAGCGTACGAGCAATTTCTGCGATCATCAGACGCTGGCCGTAGCGTGGCGTCAGCTCAAGCCTCTCCACCACGCGACGATAGGCGTCTTGAATATCGCTTTTCAGCGCATTATCGAGCATGCGCGTTACAGCATGCCTTCCGGCGGATGTTCGCAGGGCAGTTTACCGTTAATGTAGCGCTCAATTTCTGGTAGCGAGAAGGCATCTTCTTCGCCAACAAAACTAATTGAAACGCCCTTAGCACCTGCACGCCCAGTCCGCCCAATGCGGTGAACGTAATCTTCAGGATCTTCCGGCAAGGTGTAGTTAATCACGTGGCTGACATCTTCAATATGAATGCCACGACCGGCTACATCGGTTGCCACTAGCACTTGGATTTCTCCCTCACGGAAGCTTTCCAAGGTTTTGATGCGCTGATTTTGCGGTACATCGCCAGATAGCATAGCGACGCTCACGCCTGCTTTTTTCAGCAAATCATCAAGCTTGCGCACAAGGTCACGACGATTACCAAACACCATCACACGCTCGAAGCTTTCCTGCGTTAGCAGGTTAATCAGCAACCGCTGTTTATCCTCATCCGACACAAGATAAACGCGCTGATCGATATCGGCCTGATTTTCAACAGTGACTTCGATCTCTACGTGGGCAGGATCAAGCGTCCACTGGCTTGCCAGGTTCAAGATATCGTCAGTAAAGGTTGCCGAGAACAGGAACGTTTGACGCTCCTCTTTCTTAGGCGTGTAGCGAATAATGCGCTTCACATCGGGAATAAAGCCCATAGAAAGCATGCGATCCGCTTCATCCAATACCAATACTTCAACTTCAGAGAGATCGATATCACGCTTCTGATGAAAATCCAGCAGGCGCCCTGGTGTTGCCACCAAAATATCAATCTTCTTGCCTAGGCTCTCGCGCTGCTTTTGGTAATCCATGCCACCAACAACACTCGCCACATTAAGCTGTGTAAAGCGGGCAAGCGCTTTAGCATCTTTTTCAATTTGCAGCGCCAGCTCCCGAGTAGGCGCAATAATCAACGCACGGGGTGCCCCTGGCTTTTGGCCATCTGGGGTTGGCTCTTCCAGAAAATAAGCCATTACTGAAATCAAAAAAGCAGCGGTTTTTCCGGTGCCTGTCTGCGCCTTGCCGACAATATCGCCACCCAGCAAGGTGTGACGCAGAGCCTCTGACTGTATAGGCGTGCAGTATTCAAATCCTTGGGCATGAATAGCGCGCATTAAAGGCAGCGGCAAATCAAAGTCATGAAAGCGCCACTTGCCGGCAACGGCGGGCACCTGAAACTGACGAAGATCCCAGTTCGATTGACGACGACGCGGTTTCCGACGGCGACGTTTAGGCTTGCGGTTCTGGGCCGATGCTGTGGTCTGTTCCGACTCGCTCATAGGCTGTGTATCTGTCCATTGCTGTGGATGTTAGGCATCACGAAGTGCGCATTGTACCAGGGCTTGGCGATAAGAGCGCGTCCTGCTGTCGAAGGAGTGCGCTTGCCTGTTAGAATGAAGCATAAATTAACCCAAGGAGCGCGACATGACGCGTAAGAAAAAAACCCGTTCACTCGCGGATAAGGTCACTATCCGTACTGGTCGCCGCAAAGATTACAAAAAGTGGCGCCATGATAATCCTGATCAGGTGGCCCCCTCACGCCGCTTTGTGGCTAAAAAGCAGCAACAACGCAAGCTTCAAGCAGTGCGTAAACTGGCACGCCAGCAAGATGGACAACATATTGCTATCCATCCGGACAAAGAAGGAGACAAGCCTTCTGGGGATCGTTCGTAATGCGTTTGGTTTCATTTAATATCAATGGCATTCGGGCACGGCTTCATCAGCTTCAAGCGCTGATCGACACGCAGCAGCCAGATGTTATTGGCCTGCAGGAAACCAAAGTGCAAGACAGCGAGTTTCCTCTGGCTGACGTTGAAGCCATGGGCTACCACGTTTTTTACTACGGTCAAAAAGGCCATTACGGGGTTGCCTTAATGTGTCGGCAAAAACCCCAAGCGGTATTTTATGGCTTCCCTGATGATGAGGAAGATGCCCAGCGCCGGATGATTGGCGTGCGGTTACTAGCCGAAAATGGCGAAACAGTCACCGTGTGGAATGGCTACTTCCCCCAGGGTGAAAATGTTGAACACCCAACTAAATTCCCTCATAAAGCGCGCTTTTATCAGCAGTTGGCAAGTCTGCTACAAAACCAGCACCATCCTGAAGAACAGCTGGCGATTATGGGGGATTTCAACATATCGCCAGAAGATCAGGATATTGGCATTGGTGAGCCAAGCCGCAAACGCTGGCTACGCGAGGGCAAAACCAGCTTTCAGCCCATCGAGCGAGAATGGCTTGACGGCATAAAAGCGTGGGGCCTGAGCGACAGCTATCGGCTGTGTCACCCAGATAACAGTGAATGGTTCAGCTGGTTTGACTATCGTTCAAAGGGTTTTGACCGCGAGCCAAAACGCGGCCTGCGCATTGACTATATTCTGGTGTCTAAACCGCTTGCCGACTGCGTCACCGGTGCAGGCATTGATTATGAATTGCGCGGTATGGAGCGGCCTTCCGATCACGCTCCCACCTGGAGTGATTTTGCGCTGACGCTTTCCCAGTCAGGCTAAGCACAAACACGCCAAACACACGTACGCCCCTTACGTCACTCTAGGGGCGTCTACTGCGAGCTTTTCACTTCACTTTTCAAAATTCGACAACCACTGCCCTGCCTGATCATCGCCAAGGTTCGCCGCTTTGATAAGGGCTTCCTCGGCCTGGCCATCTTGCCCCCAGCGGTAAGCAAGCTGCCCGTACTGCCGCCAGTCTTCAGCTTTTTGCGTGCTTTCAGCAAGCGCTCTCGAAGCACTTAACGCCTTCTCAACATGCCTAGCCTGTTGCCACGCCCCCGCTAACAGCCGTAACGTTTCCTCATCACGAGCCACTGCGCCTTCTTCAATAGCCGTATCCAGGTGCTCGCCTGCTCTAGCTGGCGTTCCCCCCGCTAGGTGCAGCCGAATTAACGTTAAGCGATCTTCAGCCGACGTAAATTTACCTAGCTGCCAGGCCATCTCCCACACGCCAGCCGCCACGCCAGCCTGGCCCATCTGCTGGGCAAGCCCTGCCGCCTGACGCCAAGCATCAGGCTCACTCTGGGCAGTTAAGCCATCCACTAGCCAACCGAGAGTTTGCTCGTTTTGCTCCGTGTTGCGTATTACTACGGTGGTTAGTGTTTGCTGGGTGTCCGTCAATCCACCTTTTTGCAGGAGCGGCGAGAGCCATTCAATTGCCTCATCCCAGCGCTCTTCCTCTGCTAACAAGCGAATCAGCCGCCATGCTGATTCGTCATAGTGTGGACTGCCTTGAGATTGCGTTAGCCACTGCTCATACAACGTAATGGCCTCAGGGCGCTGGTTACCTGCGCGACGAAGCGATGCTTCATCACGCAGCCAGCGTAGAATTTGACTGTTAGGCACGCTCGGGCGCTGCTGGGCGCTGGCTAACTCATCAGCAGCGACAAGGTGATCACCTTGTCGCACCAACGCACTCGCGGCGAGCTGGTGATAGAGCGCACTCGCCCATTGGTCGGCGCGATTACCACTGGCAAGACGCGACGACTGGGAGCGTGCATGGCTGATAATACGATTAAGGACATCGTCATCAACCTCGCCACTGGGTTGCTCAGCTAATTGACTTTGAAGCCCGTTAAGATCGCGAACAATGTCACCCGGCAGCGGTTCGTTCGCGTGCGCCACAACGCTTAGCGCGCTTAATACGACGATTCCCACCCAACGCTGCATACTTTTTCCTCAACTGGCATTTTCAACAGGCTGTCTCTACTGGCCACCTCTACTGGCTATCGTAACTAGCCAACTTAACGGGCTATCTCAGCTGAAATTCTATGCGCTGAGTAGCACGACGAAGCTGCTGACCAGGCTCAAACTGCCAGCGTGCAATCGCTTCACGGGCAGCGTCTTCAAACACTCGTCTTGGCTGCGCACGCGTGACGCGAATCGTGCTGTTATCGACGCTGCCATCTCGACGAATAACAAACTCCACCTCAACAAAGCCCTCCATGCCACGCCGCTGGGCACGTGGTGGATAAGAAGGATTCACACGACTGGTTGGGGTGACCTGCCCGACACTTACAGGCTCATTCGATGGCGCAGGCTCTGGCTCTGAGGGCGCAGCCTGACTCTGTGCTGTTGAAGGCGCAGGAGAGGGCGCTGCCGTTTCTGCAGGCTGTGGTGCAGGGTCAGGTTGCGGCGCTGGTCTTGGAGACGGCTTCGGCGCGGGCTGCGGAGCTGGCTCGGGCGTAATTTCGGTCAGCTCTGGTAGCTCACTCTCTAACTCAACCGGTTCTACTGGCTCGTCAGGAAGCTCTACTTCAGGTAACGCAATCGCACTTTCAGCCACTGGCGCTGGTGCCGGCATGGGCATTGGCGGCGGCGCTGGTGCCGCCTCAGAAGGCGCAGGCGGCGGTGCTTCTTGCTCTGGCGCCACCTCTGGAGCTTCTACCATGGTCATCGACATGGCCATGATAGGCGTTTCTGGGGAGCGCTCTGGGGGTGTTACCAGTAGCGCTAACATCCAAAATAAACCAACGGCTAAGCCAATACCGCCCAGTAGCGAGAGGAAATGGCGAATCATGGCGCACTCCGGCTCGCTGCCACGGCGATCTGGTCAACACCTGCCTGTTTGAGGCGATCCATCACTTCAATCAACAGTCCCGTGGTGGATTCTCGATCCGCCTGAATAACCACAGAGCCATCACCACTCAACATACCGGCAACCTGCTGACCAATACGATGAACATCAACTGGCTTACCATCGACCCAAACCGCCCCTTCTGGTGTCACGGCAATTAGTACCTGTGCGTCTGGACGCGGGCTTGCCGCTGCCGCTTCTGGGCGATCAATCTCCACACCACTCTCTTTAATGAAGCTGGTCGTTACAATAAAGAAGATCAGCATGATAAAGACAACATCAAGCATTGGCGTCAGATTCACTTCATTGCTATCAGCCGTGGTGTCTATGGAACGGCGTCTACGCATCATTCTCCTCCAAGGCACGGGCTAAACGGTCGTGTAACCGCTGATCTTCGCGACGAATTACGTGCTCTAAACGACTAATAAACAACAATCCCACCACTGCAATCGCCATGCCGGTTAGCGTGGGCAGCGTGGCACGAGCTACACCGTCGGCCATTGCCCGCGCCTGATGGGTATGACTCAGTGACAGGCTATCGAATACGGTAATCATGCCGGTAACGGTACCCAGCAAGCCTAACAGTGGGCATAGCGCCACCAGCAATTTGATCCATGGCAACGGGCGGCGTAGCTTAGCAACCAACGCCTCTGTCCATACATCGCGTAACGTACGCGCACTCCAGCTACGGTGATCACTGCGTGCTGCCCAACGCCGAATCAGTTGGCGACGAGCACGCCGCCAGCTAAAGCGGTAATACCACCAGCGCTCAATAGCCATCCCAAATACCAGCACGGCAACAAAGGCTAGCACCACTAAAACGGCACCACCGGCATCAAGCAGCCGCTCAACGGGCTCAAGCCAAAGAGGTAACGTGGGCATATTAGGTCACCGCTTGCGCATTAGCCGTCGACTGCGCTTCGAGATGGTCAGCCAAAGTGGCGCTTGCTTCGCCTTCGATTACCTGAGTAATCAAACGGCTGCGGCTCGCCAAGGCTGTCTGAGCAAACAGCAGCGGCACAGCTGTTACAAGCCCCAGCACCGTTGTTACCAGTGCCTGACTGATCCCCCCCGCCATCAACTGTGGATCACCAGTGCCAAACACAGTAATCGCCTGAAAGGTGACAATCATACCGGTCACGGTACCTAGAAGACCCAGCAAAGGCGCAATGGCAGCCAGCAGCTTTACAATCGGCTGGCCACGCTCAATTCGTGGCAGTTCCGCTAACACCGCCTCATCTAGCCGTGCCTCTAAGGCCTCCGGTGCTTGGTGTTTATCCAACTCTTTAAAACGGGCCAGCACACGCCCCAGCGGGTTGTTGGCATTTGGCTGATCCAGCGCCTTACGCTGACGACGCACTCGCGCACTAACGACTACGAGGTAGAGGTATTGAGCCAATGCCACCAATAGGCCAAATCCACCTAGCGCCACCACCACGTAACCGACATAGCCGCCCTGCTGGAAGCGTTCCCAGAGGTTTGGCTGTTGAGCAAGGGCTTGCAGCACACTCCCCTGAGTAGGGTCAACGGCAAACACACGGCTTTCACCTTGGTGATAGGACGCCAGTACGTCGCTGATGTCTGCGGGAGTCCGCGGCACTTCGGCCAAGCTACTATCGTCCTGACCTTTTCTAAGCAGCGCTGTGTCAGTAAACGCGGCAAAATCACCCAAGCGCACGACGCTTCTTGTTTCAATTTCGCCACTGGCATCAGCCACCGGCAATTCAAGACGCTCAGCACGCCCAGTGTTTAGCGTAAGTGTTGCCAAGCTATCCACAGTGGTTTCGATCTGCTGGCGCTCCAGCACCTCGACCTCGTTGAGGCGCGGCGGTAATGCATCAGCAGTTAGTGTTAACCAGCTGTCGCCACCTAGCTCGTTGCGCACCTCTTCGCTGTGTCGCGCCAGATCCGCCAGCAGCGAGGTAAGCGCTTCACCCTGCTCTTCTTGGCGCGCGGTCAACGCTTGAGCCTGCTGCGCTTGTTCCTGCTGTTGCGCGGCTAATGCTACCTGCTGCTGTTCTGCTGCTTGATGCTCAGCCCGCGCCTCGTCTAGCGCAGCTTCTAATGCTTGCTGATCCTTCAGAAATGTTTGTAACCGAGCTTGATCACGCGCTTCGGCGGCTTCGCGAGCTTCACGTAATGAGCTAACGCCGTCAGTTTGCGCCATCAACACACTGCTGCTCAGAAGGCTTGTTAGTAGCGCTAAGCAGATAACGCTTCTGTGCGCACTTCGCTTTAGTGCCAACAAACTCATTGTTGGCCCCCTGTATGCTCATCAGCAGTAATCGACAGCGGTAAACGCAGTAATTCTGGCGTGCGCTGATCGTCAGCAATACGCAGACCGTTACGCACCTGACGTCGAGCCCGCTCATCAAGCGGCTGCCACTCACCGCTGGCTTTATCCCACACACCCCCTTCTCGACCGTCAGGCGTTAGGTAATAAAAGCCGATTCGGCCAATGCGCAAATATTCCACTTCACGTGGATTTCCTGCTGCTAATTGTAAACGACCACGCCAGCTATCTACTTCACGGCCATATGCAAGCTCGGCACGCCACGCTTCCAACAAATTAGCAATACGTGCCGCGCTTTCTAAAGACTGCTGTTCAGTAGGCCGAACACGCGCCAAACGCTCGTCTTTCAGAAACGGCAGGTCAGATTCGATCCAGCTAATTAGCTGTTCCGTCATATCCTGCTCAACCGCAGGCAGTGAGGCACGCGTATCGCTTAATGTATCGAGTGCTTCACCAAGGCGCAGCTGGCGTTCGGCCTCACTGGCTAAACGGCCGCTTAAAGCAGCATTAGACGCTTTCATCTGGCGGGTTTCCCGCTCTAGGCGGCGCAGCTCTTCAATTGCTGAACGCGTGGCGTCATCAGCCTCATCGATTTGCTGCTGAAGTGCGGATTGCGCTTGCTGGGCCTCGACACTCTGAGCCGCTTGATCCATTGTCTCATCGCTTGCCATTAGCGTACCGCTGACCAGCAAACCGGCAAGCCAGCCTCCATGCAAGGCGAAGAAAGGCCTTTTCAGCACGTGATATCTCCGTTACTTATTAGCACGCTAACGTTAACCGCGCACTAAAACTCATTAGGTATAAGAACGATTTGCGTTTCGTTTAAGCAGTGCATAGCCTAACACTAATAGAATAAATGACAATATTTATCATTAGCATTTGATGGTGTTTCGATCCAGACCGCTACACCACCATAAAAAAGGGCGCCGAGTGGCGCCCTGAAGTAAAGATATCGGGAAAAAGTTTATAAGCAGCCAATAATTAACTTAAAACGCCCAGTCGTCGTCTTCAGTGGCAACGGCCTTGCCGATGACGTAGGAAGAACCAGAACCGGAGAAGAAGTCGTGGTTTTCATCCGCACTTGGGGAAAGTGCCGCCATAATGGTTGGATCGACGTCGGTAACGCTGCTCGGGAACAACGGCTCGAAGCCCAGGTTCATCAGCGCTTTGTTGGCGTTGTAGTGAAGGAATTTCTTCACGTCTTCCGTCAAGCCCACTTCATCATAAAGCGATTCGGTGTAGCGCACTTCGTTGTCGTAAAGCTCTAGCAGCAGTTCGTAGGCGTAGTCTTTCACTTCTTGCTGGCGCTCGGGCGTTGCTTCCGCCAGCGCCTGCTGGAATTTGTAGCCTACATAGTAGCCGTGTACTGCCTCATCACGAATGATCAAACGAATCAGATCGGCGGTATTGGTCAACTTGGCATGGCTTGACCAGTACATGGGCAGGTAGAACCCTGAGTAGAACAAAAATGACTCAAGGAAAACGCTGGCTACCTTTCGCATCAAGGGATCATCAGCACGGTAGCGCTTGAGGATCAGCTCAGACTTCATCTGCAGCGTCGGGTTCTCTTCGCTCCAGCGGAAGGCATCATCTACATCACGGGTAGTGCACAGTGTCGAGAAGATCGAGCTGTAGGAGCGCGCATGCACCGACTCCATAAAGGCGATATTGGTATAAACCGCCTCTTCATGGGGTGTGCGCGCGTCATCCATTAATACTGGCGCACCCACGCTGCTCTGGATCGTATCGAGCAGCGTCAGGCCTGTGAACACACGAATCGTCAGCTGTTTTTCCTGCTGGGTCAGCGTATTCCACGACTGGATATCGTTGGAGAGTGGCACTTTTTCCGGCAGCCAGAAGTTACTGGTCAGCCGGTTCCACACTTCTAGGTCTTTATCGTCCTGAAGGCGGTTCCAGTTGATCGCATTAACCCGCGATAAGCGTTGCATAATGGTCATCAGAGTTCTCTCACAAACATAATCTTATGGAAGCAATACACGATTACAACGAGCAGGAGACGCAGCCCTCTACTTCCGTGCCTTCTAGCGCGCTTTGGCGCAAACGAATGTAGTAAAGCGTCTTGATACCCTTACGCCACGCGTAAATTTGCGCTTTGTTGATATCCCGCGTGGAGGCGGTATCCGGGAAAAACAGCGTCAACGAAAGCCCCTGATCAACGTGCTTAGATGCCTCTGCATAAGTATCAATAATTTTTTCAGGACCAATTTCGTAAGCATCCTGGAAATAATCGAAGTTCGCCTCGTTCAAGAATGGCGCGGGGTAGTAAACACGCCCGAGCTTGCCTTCTTTGCGAATCTCAATTTTCGCAGCCACCGGATGAATACTCGAGGTGGAGTGGTTAATGTACGAAATAGAGCCTGTCGGCGGCACCGCCTGCAGGTTACGGTTATATAGCCCGTGGGCCATTACCGACGCCTTCAGAGCCTGCCACGCTTCTTGGGTAGGCAGCGCGATACCACTACGCTCGAACAAATGACGTACTTTCTCGGTACGCGGCAGCCACGCTTGATCAGTGTACTTATCAAAGAACGTGCCCGATGCATAGGTGGAGTCTTCAAACCCAGCAAAGGCTTCACCATGCTCAATGGCTAGCTGATTAGAGGCACGAATGGCATGGAACGCAACGCAATAGAAGTAGAGGTTGGTGAAGTCCAAGCCCTCTTCTGACCCGTAATAAATGTGTTCGCGAGCTAAGAAACCATGCAGGTTCATTTGCCCAAGGCCAATGGCTCGAGACTTGGCGTTACCTTCAGCGATGGACGGCACGCTGCGCAGGTTGCTCATCTCAGAAACCGCGGTTAAACCACGAATGGCAATCTCAACGCTGGTGCCGATATCGCCTGAGTCCATCACCTTGGCAATGTTCATGGAGCCAAGGTTGCAGGAGATATCCTGACCGATCTGACGATAGCCAAGATCATCGTCGTATTCGGTAGGCGTATTCACCTGAAGAATCTCAGAGCACAGGTTGCTCATATTGATACGCCCGGCAATCGGGTTGGCACGATTAACCGTATCTTCAAACATAATGTACGGGTAGCCCGATTCGAACTGCAGTTCGGCCAGAGTCTGGAAGAACGCACGCGCATTGATTTTATGCTTACGGATACGCGCATCAGCGACCATTTCATGGTACTTCTCGGTCACACTGATATCGCCAAACGGCACGCCATACACCCGCTCTACATCGTAAGGAGAGAACAGGTACATGTCGTCGTTGCGTTTAGCAAGTTCAAACGTGATGTCAGGAATCGTCACGCCCAGCGACAGCGTTTTAATGCGAATTTTTTCATCGGCATTTTCGCGCTTAGTATCGAGAAAGCGCAGAATATCCGGGTGGTGAGCGTTCAGATAGACCGCACCGGCACCCTGGCGCGCGCCCAGCTGGTTAGCGTAAGAGAAAGCATCTTCCAACAGCTTCATAATCGGGATAATGCCCGACGACTGATTCTCGATACGCTTAATCGGTGCGCCTGACTCACGAATATTCGTCAGCAAGAAAGCAACGCCACCGCCGCGTTTAGAGAGCTGGAGCGCCGAATTAATTGAGCGGCCAATTGACTCCATATTGTCTTCGATACGCAGCAAGAAACACGACACCAGTTCGCCGCGCTGACGCTTACCACAGTTTAAGAAGGTCGGCGTAGCCGGCTGAAAACGGCCGCTAATGATTTCATCAACCAGTGACTTGGCCAATGCTTCATCACCACGCGCCAGCGCTAACGCTACCATGCAAACGCGGTCTTCAAAGCGCTCCAGGTAGCGCCGCCCGTCGAACGTCTTAAGCGTGTAGCTGGTGTAGTACTTGAACGCGCCGAGGAAACTCGGGAAACGAAATTTATAGGCGTACGCCTGCTCAAACAGCCCTTTAATAAAGGCAAAGCTGTACTGAGCAAGCATTTCTGGCTCGTAATACTGTTCTTCCACCAAGTAATCGAGTTTTTCTTCTAACGAGTGGAAAAACACCGTGTTTTGGTTAACGTGCTGCAAGAAATATTGACGGGCGGCTTCGCGGTCTTTATCAAGCTGCAATTCACCGTTGGCACCATATAGATTCAACATCGCGTTCAGCGCATGGTAATCCAGGGTACGCGCCTCGGATGCCGCTGCAGTAGGCCGCTTTGTTTCTGTCGAGTTTTTTGTAGCAACATTTTTAGTCGCCTCGTTTTCAGAGACTTCAGGGTGAGAGGCTACATTGTTAGAGACTGAGCTTGACGTTTCCAAAACTCTTCTACTCCTTTGCGGACCTTGGCGACATCGTCGTCAGTGCCAAACAGTTCAAATCGATAAAGCAGCGGCACTTGGCACTTTTGAGCGATGATTCGCCCCGCCAACCCGTACGCTTCACCAAAATTCGTATTCCCAGCGGCAATGACACCCCTCAGAAGGTGCCGATTGTGCTCATCGTTTAAAAATCGGATCACCTGCCTCGGCACTGCCCCTTCGGCATAGCCGCCACCATAGGTAGGTGTCACTAATATGTAGGGCTGCTCTACGCGTGGCGTTGGTTCTTCACGGTTTAGCGGCAGCCGCTGGGCGCTTAAGCCAAGCTTTTGTATAAAACGGTGGGTATTGCCTGACTTAGTGGAAAAATAAACCAGCGAACCAGCACGCTCAGCTTCCACATTAGCGGTTTGCATAGCGGTCTTTTACGCCAGTGCTTGAATGCGATCAGGGCGGAAGCCGGACCAATGATCTTCACCTACGACGACGACCGGTAACTGACGATAACCCAGTGCTTCCACTTCCTCCTGAGCACCGCTTTTAGCAGTAATATCGATAACGGTATATTCTAGACCCTGCTTATCCAGCGCACGATAAGTAGCAGTGCACTGAACACAAGCGGGCTTGCTATAAATTTGGATATCCATGGCTATTTTTCCTTTTCATAGCGGCGTTTTTCGGGTAGAGCACATCTTGTGCTCGCTCTCTCTGGAAGACACAACGCATACTATATATAGACCATGAGAAAATCAATTCAAGCATATATGGTATTTTTCATCCACAGGTTATTGACAGCTCGTACCCAATATCATACCCAACAACAGCTTAATCACCTGCACAACCGGCTTATTGATCAACGGTTCCTAAACCTTTCCAGCAACAAAAAACCGCCTCCAAATGGAAGCGGTTTTTTCACAAGGCGCCAAGTCACTTGGCGCCTGTTATTAGCGATGCAAGCTTAAGCAGTAGCCGCCTGGTAACGACGCTCAACATCTTCCCAGTTGATGACGTTGAAGAAGGCTTCTACGTAATCAGGGCGTTTGTTTTGGAACTTCAGGTAGTAAGCGTGCTCCCAAACATCCAAACCCAACACCGGCGTATTGCCGTGCATTAGCGGGCTGTCTTGGTTCAGGGTATTTTCTACGACCAATTTGTTGTCAGGCGTCACGGAGAGCCATGCCCAACCGCTACCAAAACGACCCAACGCTGCTTTCTTGAACGCTTCTTTGAATGCATCAAGGCCGCCTAGCTCTGCATCAATGGCGCTTGCCACATCGCCCTGGGGCTGACCACCACCGTTGGGTGACATCATTTGCCAGAACATAGAGTGGTTGGCATGGCCGCCACCGTTATTAATAACGGCTTGACGCTTCTCTTCAGGTACACGGTCAAGATTAGCAACCAGCTCTTCTACCGGCACGTCTTCAAGACCCGTGCCCTCAAGCGCAGCATTCAGGTTAGTAACATATGTATTGTGGTGACGAGAGTGGTGAATTTCCATCGTCATCGCATCAATGTGTGGCTCGAGCGCGTCGTAGGCATACGGTAATTCTGGAAGTGTATGTGCCATGCTAACTTCTCCTTAAGTGGCTTTTGTTACGTTCACTTAGTTAAGTGTGGTCTTTCCCCACCTTTTTCAACCACCCCGGCCATTTTTATTACCGTGAGCAGTAAATAAGGATACATCGGTACGCTATATACCCCAGTACCTTAGTCAACTATTGGCAGTTTATCGAATTCATCGCCAATAAAAAAGCCGACTTCTGGCGAAGTCGGCTTTTAGCTAGTTTAGATTCAGTGGCTTATAGCTTACTTTCAAGCTCTGGCAGAATCTCGAAAAGATCACCTACCAAGCCGTAATCGGCCACTTGGAAGATCGGCGCTTCTTCGTCTTTGTTGATGGCAACAATGACTTTCGAGTCCTTCATGCCTGCCAAATGCTGAATCGCGCCGGAAATACCCACCGCAATATACAGCTCAGGCGCAACGATCTTACCGGTTTGACCAACCTGCATATCGTTGGGTACAAAACCAGCGTCAACGGCCGCTCGTGATGCGCCAATGGCAGCACCCAGCTTGTCGGCAATGCCGTCCAACAGTTTGAAGTTTTCGCCATTGCCCATGCCGCGCCCGCCAGATACCACCACTTTGGCTCCACCAAGCTCTGGGCGGTCGGACTGCGCCAGCTCTTGCTTAACAAAGCTCGACTGACTGTTTTCAACCACCACCTCTACTGCTTCTACAGCAGCGCTGCCCGAGCTCTCGACCGCATCAAATGCGGTAGTACGCACGGTCATAACTTTCAGAGCGTCATCGCTTTTTACCGTGGCGATGGCATTGCCCGCATAAATAGGGCGCAGGAAAGTATCCGCGCTCTCAACGCCAATGACGTCGGAAAGCTGGCTAACATCTTTTAACGCTGCCAAGCGGGGCAGTACGTTTTTACCCGTCGTAGAGGCGCTCGCCAAAACATGGCTGTAGTCGCCAGCCAGCTCTACCAGCAGCGCGCCCATGGGCTCAGCCAGCTGATGGGCGTAAACAGCGTTATCGGCAACGCGAACTTTACTGACGCCTTCAAGCTTAGCAGCCGCTTCAGCAGCCGCTTGAACGCCTTCACCAGCTACCAAGACGTCAATGTCACCACCAATCGCTTTGGCCGCCGCAACCACATGGGCGGTTGCGCCCGCCAACTGACCTTCATGAAGGTCGGCAAGTACCAGAATGCTCATGAGATCAGCTCCTATTAAAGCACTTTGGCTTCGTTTTTCAGTTTGTCGATCAATTCATCTACCGAGGCAACTTTGACACCGCCTTTGCGTTCAGCCGGCGACTCTACCTTGAGCAGACTAACCTTAGAGGCCACCTCAACACCGTAATCAGCGGGGGTTTTGACATCCAGCGGCTTCTTCTTAGCCTTCATAATGTCTGGCAACTTAGCGTAGCGCGGCTCGTTCAAACGCAGATCGGTAGTGACGATTGCCGGCAGGGAAAGCGCCACAGTTTGCAAGCCACCGTCGATTTCCCGGGTGACGTTAACTTTGTCACCATCCACGGCCACTTCAGACGCAAAGGTACCTTGGGGAAGGTTAGTTAGCGCGGCTAGCATCTGCCCCGTTTGGTTGTTATCGGTATCGATCGCCTGCTTACCGAGAATCACTAAACCGGGCTGCTCTTCGTCAACGACTTTAGCAAGCAGTTTGGCTACCGCAAGCGACTCAACCCGCTCGTCGGTTTCAATATGAATAGCGCGGTCCGCACCCAGCGCTAAAGAAGTACGTAGCTGCTCTTGAGCCGCTTTAGGGCCAACCGTCACGGCCACAACTTCGGTCGCTACACCCTTCTCTTTAAGGCGTACCGCTTCTTCTACGGCAATTTCGCAGAAGGGGTTCATCGCCATTTTGACGTTGGTAAGGTCAACGTCAGAGTTGTCCGCTTTCACGCGGATTTTGACGTTATAGTCGATGACGCGTTTAACCGCGACGAGTACTTTCATAGATTCCTCGCTTGGCTTGTGATGAAAGCCGTTAGCTTGTCACTGCATCGTACCAGCTGATGCCGCTTAAAATAGGGGGCGACGCAACTCTAAAACGACGCCTTCAAAAATTCATGCAAGCGTTTGATAGGTCTGTAAATGAAAAACCCTATCAATTTGCCACAACCTAGTGACTGGCAACAACACCCTTTAACTACGGCCTTGGTCGTAGCTTCCCCCTATATTGCGCGGATAAATGGTGCTTTTGCCATCGTAGGGGTGACCTGACAAGGGTATTATGCCTATCATGGAGCATAACCAGAAGCAAACGACCGTTTTAAATTAAGGCCATCTGTTTATAAGCTAGTTCCCACCCCGTAAGCATGAACTAGTCTTTGCAAAAGATGGCACTTATAAGCGTAAGGAGAAACCAGGTGGAAAATGTTGAACGCGACGTCATGGACTTCGATGTAGTCATTGTCGGGGCAGGCCCCTCTGGTCTAGCTGCTGCTTGTCGCTTGATGCAACAGGCAACCCAAGCGGAACAAGAGCTAACGGTTTGTGTGGTCGAAAAAGGCTCCGAAGTCGGTGCCCATATTCTTTCCGGTGCTGTGTTTGAGCCCCGCGCACTGACTGAGCTGTTTCCCGACTGGGAAGAGCGCGGCGCACCGCTCAATACGCCTGCCGTTCGTGACGATGTTTATCTGTTAAAAGATGCCCAAAAAGCGCAGAAAATTCCCAATGCGCTGGTGCCCAAAAGCATGCATAACACCGGCGGCGACCTGACCCGCTATGTGATTAGTGCGGGCAACCTGTGCCGCTGGCTGGCTGAGCAGGCAGAAGCCCTGGGGGTGGAAATCTTCCCTGGCTTTGCAGCCCAGGAAGTAATTATTGAAGATGACGCAGTGCGCGGCATCCTGATTGGCGACATGGGCGTTGGCGCAGACGGCACCCCCAAAGATGGTCACATGCCAGGCATGGAGCTGCGCGCCAAATACACGCTGTTTGCCGAAGGCGCCCGTGGCCACCTGGGCAAACGGCTAATCAAAGAGTTCTCGCTAGATGCTGGCCGCGACCCGCAGCACTACGGAATTGGCTTAAAAGAGCTATGGGATGTGCCCGCTGACAAGCATGAACCAGGGCTTGTACTGCACGGCTCGGGCTGGCCGCTTGAAAAAGACACTCACGGCGGTTGGTTCCTTTATCACGCGGAGAATCAGCAGATCGTCGTTGGCCTCATTATGGATCTTGGTTATAAGAATCCCTGGCTGTCACCTTTTGATGAATTCCAGCGCATGAAGCATCACCCGGTGCTTAGCCAGTATTTAGAAGGCGGCAAACGGGTTGCTTATGGTGCACGCGCAATTGTTAAAGGTGGCTTTAACTGCCTACCGAAAATGACCTTCCCTGGTGGCCTGCTGATTGGCTGCGATGCGGGCACGCTGAACTTTGCCAAAATCAAGGGCCTGCATACCGCGATGAAGTCCGGCATGGTAGCAGCTGAGAGCGTCTTTGAGGCCATTAAGAGTGGTGATGAAGGCGCTCAGGAGCTTGCCAGCTTCACTGAGAAGTGGGAAAACAGTTGGGCATATGAAGAGCTGAAAGAGAGCGCAAGCTTTGGCCCTGCGATTCACAAATATGGCACGGTGGGTGGTGGTGCTTATAACTTCGCCAATCAACTACTGGGTAATAAGCTACCCAATGTTCACGACACCACCACCGATCACGGTGCGCTAAAACCTGCGGCCGAGTTCGAAAAAATCAATTATCCGAAGCCCGATGGCAAGCTGTCGTTTGATAAGTCGACCTCTGTCTTCTTGTCTAACACCAACCATGAAGAGGACCAGCCTTGCCACCTGCGCTTAGCAGACCCAGAGCTACCGATTCGTGACAATCTGCCAATCTATGCAGAACCAGCTCAGCGCTACTGCCCTGCAGGCGTTTATGAAGTGGTTGAGGATGACCAAGGCAAGCCGCGCTTCCAGATCAACTTCCAGAACTGCGTACACTGTAAAACCTGCGATATTAAAGACCCAGCACAAAACATTACCTGGGTAGCGCCAGAAGGCGGCGGCGGTCCTAACTATCCCAATATGTAAGCAGTACCGCTAAATAGCCATACTGCGCAGCCAGTTACGCTGGCTGCGCTGGTGGCTCTAAGCGTTCAATGGGTGCGCGCCGAGCAATCAACCTGCGCCGCCCGGCCTGTGCAAACCTCACATCGATGACCGGATCGGAGGGATTACCTTCCACCGAAGCCACCTCCCCTTCTCCAAACACGGCATGTAACAAGCGCTGACCAGGGTAAAAGTGTGCATCAGCCTGATAAGTTGCCGCTGCCTCATTGACCCGCGGCGCTTCAAGTTCAATATCTGTGCGCCCTAACCGTTCAAGATAGCGCTTCATTAAACTTGGTGATGTGACCTGTACAGCTGTTGCTGGGGGTTCTTGACGCGCCAGACATGAGGCCATACGCAAACTGTCCTGCCAGGCGCTTTCGGCAATAAAGCGGCTAGGCCGATGAGCCCCGCCATCATGCAATACCAGCAACTGCTCTTGGGCACGAGTGATCGCCACGTAAAACAACCGCCGTTCTTCTTCTAGCCGCTCGTCGTTAATCGGGTTGTCACGACTGTAATGCGGAAAGTCCTCTTCATTCACGCCAGCAACGGCGACAAGCGGCCATTCTAGACCTTTGGCTCCGTGAACCGTGCTAATCAGCACACCGCCAGCTTGGTTTTCTACTGGACGCTCGAGCAGTTCGATAAACGCATCAGGGTCTTTTACGCTATCGGCCTGCTCAATCAGCACATCCAATAGACGAACGTCTTCTTCACCTTTGTCACGCCTTGCGGCTGCACGTTTTAGGGTTTTTTCCGCGTCAATCGTCTCCACCACATGGCTCAGTAATTTTGCAGGTGGCCAAGCGCTCAGCTTGGGTAGCTCGCATAGCAGTGCCCAGCGTTTTTTAAGTGTCCGCCGCTGCAGTGGCTTTAAAGTGGTGAGTACCGGCTCGTGGCGCTCAGGCCAACGCTGGGTGCTGGCTAATTGATACGCCAACCGCTGAAGCCCCTCGCGGGCGACAAATGGGGTTGGCTGCGATAGAAGCAGCATCAGTTGCTCGGGATCGCGCAATAGCTCTGGGCGGCGAGACAGTTTCAAATAGCCTGCTAATGCCTGCACTAGTGGGAGCCGGAAAACAAAACGATCTTCTCGCTGAAGACGAAACGGAATACCCGCCTGTAACAGCGCCAGCTGAAAAGGCACCGAAAGCGCCCAACTGCGAACCAGCAAGCTGGCATCGCTCAGTGCGCGCCCCTTAGCTTGCCAATCAACTAAAGCATCAAGTAGCAGACGGCTGCCTTGACCAACAGAGATATGGGTTTCAGGATTATTGGAATCCGCTAAACAGAGCTGATCCGGCCGACGCTGGTTAGCCATGATGGCATGATTAGCGGTTAGCGCCAGCGCGTGGCCATGGCGAAACGTAATGGAAAGCGGATAGTCTGTAGCGCTGCCAAACATCGCCGTAAAGTTTTCCAACATGGTGTCAGGGCGTGCGCCCCGCCATTCGTAGATGCACTGATTAGCATCGCCAACCGCCATCACATTGGCACTGGTGCCCGCTAGCACCCCCAGTAAGCGCTGCTGTGCGGTATTAATATCCTGATATTCGTCAATAATCACATGATCAAGAAAACCTTCTACACGACTACGTAATGCTTGGTCGGCTTCAAGCACCTGCAAAGGACGATAGAGCAAATCGGCGTAGGTCATGACGCCTTCAGCGTGCAACAGCCGCTCGGCCTCATCAAACGCTCTGGGAAAGTAGTCCGTATCCGGCTCGTAATTCAACCGTTTGTAGAGCGTATCGGCAGACAGCATTTCTGCTTTTACCAACCCGCAGAAATGCGCAAGCGCTTCCAGCCGATCACCTTCCAATGCGGCATCGCGACGCTCAACGGCATCGTGAAGGACATTCAGGCTGGCTTGGCGTAAAAGGCGCTCTAACTGCCAGTCAGCAGATAGTAAACGTCTTGGCGCAAGCGCGCCCCATCGACACAGGCTCTGGGTCAATCGGTGGCCAAGGGAGTGAAAGGTGCGCACATCGGGCAACGGCTGGCCTTTGGGCGCCATACTCACCAAGCGGCGCTGAAAATCGTCCCTAGCTGAGCGGTTGAACATCAGCACCAACATCCGTTTCGGAGCGACACCAGACGCCAGCAAGTGAAGCACTCTCGCGGCCATCGTCGTAGTTTTACCTGCCCCCGCGACAGCAGCTACGCGGGCATGCCCCTCTTGATGATGGACAACGGCTTGCTGTTCAGCGGTTAACTTCACGTCTCCTCGCCTGGCATTACATCATTGGCATTAAACTGACCTAAGACATACCAAGATCCTGCGCTGTAGAGACGGCATTGGCATTCGCCATCGTCTGCTTCGCTCAGCGTGGCCTGCTCTACTAACCGGTAATAGACATTGCGGTGCAAACGCGCAGCTAGCCCAAAACGCACAGCGCACTCAGGTGCAAGGTCACCCTCTGGCGTTTTGGAGAGACGGAGTGGATGCTCTTCATCCACACGAACAACGTCATCGAATTGGGTTGTCAGCCACCAGGCATCGTCGTGAAAGTCTGCTTCTACCGCTACGAATGGGCAATCAACCACGGTGACACGCCAGCGCTCAACCGGCGTTACCAAACAATACCCATCAGTATCGCGTCGTAATAAACTTGCTAGCAACCGTGGTATGGCTAGGCGCACAAACGGCTTTCCTTCATGCAGCCATGTGCCATCAGCCTGGATAACGATATCAATATCGCCACTCAGGGCTGGCTGCCACTGCTCAACGGGGGGAATCGTCGCAGAGCCGTCAAATTGCTGCATAAGCCGATCAATATTCATCGCTTACCTCCCAGGTTGTGCGCTCAGTAGCACTTATACCACTAAACCAGACTGTGCCAGCGCTTCCTTTACATGATCAGGAGCATCGGGCACCGCCGCGCGGAATAGGTGATAAAAGTTGGCGGTGGTTTGCATCGCCACTTCATCAACGCTGATACCCCGCTCCTTAGCGATACACTCTGCCACCTCAACCACCCAGGCAGGTTCGTTGGGTTTTCCACGATGGGGAACAGGCGCCAAATAAGGGCTATCGGTTTCAATCAGCAGTCGATCAAGCGGCAGTTTGCTTGCCAACTCTCTAAGCGAGGCAGCATTACGGAAGGTAATAATACCCGATAACGAAATATAGAACCCAAGGCGCACGGCTTCACGAGCCATGTCTAAATCTTCGGTAAAGCAGTGTAATACGCCGCCTACATCGGGATTAGTGTGCTCGCGCAGCAGCGCTAATGTGTCCTCTTTCGCCTCACGGGTATGAATAATTACCGGCAGTTCAAGCTCAGTAGCCGCCATTAAGTGACGCTTAAATCGCTCGTGCTGGACCGCCACAGGTACACTGTCCTGGTAGTGATAATCTAGACCTGTTTCACCGATGGCGACTGCACCGTACTGCTCAGCCGCCTCAACAATGTCACTTACGCTAGGCTCTTTTGGAGCTTGATGAAGCGGATGCAATCCAGCAGAAATCACCACGTCGTGGTGCTCACGGGCAATTGCCGCCAACCCTGGCATCTCTTCAAGCGTCACCGCAATAGCCAAGAACTGGTTCACATTGGCAGCACGAGCAGCCGCCAGCGTTGCGGCAATATCGCCACCGTGGGTTTGTTCTGATAAACGGTCTAAATGGCAGTGGGAATCGACAAACATGCAGCTCTCTTAAATTCTTGTAAAAGGGTAAAGGGGCAGGTCTTGTACACTGTAACTGCGGTACTAACTCGGTACTTGCTAACTTAGCGCTTGCTAACTTAGTTTTGTTAACTCAGTTCTATCAGAGCGTAAAAGAGGGAGGTGCTTTATCTAACTGACCGGCCAGCAATGTTTCAATACGATCACGGACTGAGTAGTCCTGCTGACTAAAATGCAATCCGATCCCTGGCATTCGCTGTCCACTCACGCCTTCGGGAGATACCCAAACAACATGACCAGTGATCGAGAGGCGCTCACTCTCCCCTGGCAGCGTCAGCAACAAGTAGACCTGTTGACCAAGACTATAGGGCGCTTTGGTCGGTACAAAAATGCCACCTCTATCCAGAAAAGGCATATACGCGGAAAGCAACGTCGGTATATCTGGTATTGTCAAAGAAAGTGCTTTTTGAACCGTCATAACAGCCTCGTTGGCAACAACTCTATTGGCAACAACCCTATGTACAAAAACCCTATGTACAAAAACCTTAAGAACGCAGTAACGCTGACCAGCGTACCAGCCACGCTTCTAGCACTAGCTGAGGGTTTGGGTTAGCGCCCACGGCGAATAGGCGGCGCTGTTCTCGTGCATAATCCAGCAATCGGAACCAATCCTGAACCCGCCCATTTTTCATCGCTTGACGGTATAACGACTCTAAATCAGGGTTATGTAGTACTGAGGTTTCCCCAGACAAGCCCAATCTAATCAAGTCTTCAAGCCAAGCAATACCGTACCACAAGATGGCATCAATAGCCTGGCGGTGTAGCCTGGCAGCTTCTGAAACAGGCTCAGCGCCACGCACTAACTGCTCGAAACTATCATGAATTTGATGGCGAAGAGCGCGCTCTTCCGGCGTTGCCAATTCCACCGCAAGCAGCGGCAAACCACCCGACACTCGCCACCAAAAATGTGCTTCGTCGCTACCAAGTTGCTCAGTCAACCAGCCTCGGCAATCATTAAAGGGAACACTGGCTAACGGCCACTGTTGGCAGCGGGAGCGAATCGTAGGTAGCGTGCGCGAAGGGACGTCTGACAGCAAAATAAACAGCGTTTTGTCACCAGGTTCTTCAAGACTTTTGAGCAATGCGTTTGCCGCTGCAATGTTCATTGCTTCTGCGGGAGAAATAACAATCACACGGTAGCCCCCTTGCTGCGCGGTTTGCGAAACAAAGCGGTTTACTTCACGTATGGGGTCAATCCGAATCTGGCGCTTACCCTCTTCTGGAGAAATGCGCATCAAGTTGGGGTGGTAGCCTGAAGCCAACATGGCACAGCTATGACAATGACCACAGGCTAGCTCGCCAGGCTGTGCGCATAACGTTCGAGCAATCAACGCTTCCGCCAACTGCTGTTTGCCAACTCCATGTGCGCCGCTGATTAACAGTGCGTGCGGCAATCGCCCTTCATTGATGAGACGAATCAACTGCTGCCACGTGGACTGGTGCCAGGGCAACACGCCCGTTATTGCCATAACGCCACTCGCTCTTCTAGCGCTTGAGCTAGCGACGCCTGTACGTGATCAAGCGCTCGCCCCGCATCAATAATTGCAAAGCGCTGGGGGGCAGCGGCAGCACGCTCGAGGTAAGCCCGTCGCACAGCTTCGAAAAAGGCTATTTGCTCTTGCTCAAAGCGGTCACGCTGAGTTTGCTGGTCTCTTAAACGCCCTTCAAGACGCTCTTTCGCAGCCTCAGGTGACATGTCTAACAACAGGGTTAGATCCGGGGAGAGACCCTTTTGCACGAACTGCTCCAGCTGAGCAATCCGATCTGTCTCAATTCCGCGGCCGCCACCTTGGTAGGCAAAGGTCGCATCGGTAAAACGATCACAAATCACCCAGGCACCGCGTTCAAGCGCCGGCACTATTTTTTGCGCTAGATGCTGGGCGCGCGCGGCAAACATTAATAGCAACTCGGCATCACTGTGCAAGGGTTCATCGAAAGAGGGATCAAGCAGCAATCCTCGAATCGCTTCAGCGCGCGGCGTCCCTCCGGGCTCACGGGTTCGCACAACCTCTATCCCGCGTTCTTGTAGCCATGTCTCTACAAACGCTACGTTAGTAGATTTTCCGACTCCCTCACCACCCTCAAGGGTGATGAAGCGTCCGCGCTTGCTCATTGAAGCCCCTTACTGAGTAAATTCGAAAAAAACACATCACACCTAAACCATGACTTAAGCTAATTAGCGATTGCGAATATAGCGATTAACCGCATTATTGTGTTCACGTAATGTACGTGAAAAATGGTGGGTACCGTCGCCGCGCGAGACGAAGTAAAGCGTTTCTCCGGGTAGCGGATTCACAGCCGCTTCAAGGGAAGCCCGCCCAGGTAAGGCAATCGGCGTTGGCGGCATGCCATCAATCACATAGGTGTTATAGGGTGTCGCCTCACGTAAATCCGCACGGGTGATTCGCCCTTCATAGCGTTCGCCCATGCCATAAATGACAGTGGGATCTGTTTGCAAACGCATTCCCTGTTCCATGCGACGTTTAAAAACACCTGCAATCTCCCGGCGCTCTTCCGGCGCTCCCGTTTCACGCTCAATGAGCGATGCCATAATGAGCGCTTCATAAGGCGTATCAATCGTCAAATCATCATTACGAGCGGCCCAGACTTCTTCTAGAATCCGCTCCATGCGAGACAGTGCCTGACGCAAAATATCAACATCACTCATACCCAGGTGATAGCGATACGTGTCGGGGAAAAACCAGCCTTCAGGAAAAGTATCTTCACGTCCTAGCAACGACATAATTTCGTCGTCACCTAACTCTGCCGTTCGATTCTCAAGTTTTGGCGCATTGTCTAGCAGCTCGCGCATTTGGCGGAAGGTCCATCCTTCGGGAATCGTCAATGGATAAGTGACAACGTTATTGCTCCCCAAGAGGGCAATCAGCTCAAGACGGCTCATCCCTGGGGTTAGCTGATACTCACCCACCCGTAAGCGTGGTACCCGCTCAGGCTCGACACGCGCTAATAATTGAAACGCCCAAGCATCTTCAATAAAACCCTGGCTTTCCAGCTCTCGAACGACCTGATTGAACCCAGCACCCGCAGGAACCTGATAAAGCGCGGGTTCTTCAAGAGAGATCGGTGCTGATAAGCGGTGCTGCCAGTAAGCATAGCCGCCCACAACTGCTGCGAACCCACCCACGACCACGACACCGATGGCAGCTAAAAACCGTTTCACCATGACACCTCAATAATGTTGATAAAATTCTGCCTAACGGGAGGTCGGCGAATAGCCAAGTAATTCATGGCCTACTACTTGCAGCCTATCGTGACCTGCAGGATTCCAGGACTGCAAAACCACGCCTGTTTCACTTAACAGCTTATTCACTGGCCACACACCTTGTACCGAGTTAGCTACCCATAGACGATCAACTTGATGGATAGCGGTCAGCGCAATAGCAGCCTCCTGTACCACGCCATGATCCAATAAAGCGGCTCGCAGGGTGCCCGCCACGCCACATTGCGATAATGGAGGAGTGAAAAGCGCTCCCGCTTGCTGCCAAAAGACATTCATACTGGTGGCTTCCACTAGCCACCCATCAGCATCTCCAAGCAAACCTTCGGCGATGGCTGGGTCATTCCACTCCTGACGCGCTAGCACATTTTCCAAGCGGTTTAGGTGCTTAATGCCAGCTAGTAACGGCTGGTGCCCCAAACGCAACTGGCAAATCCGTATATTAACCCCCTCATGCCAACGGTCAGCATTTACCACAAAAGGTGTTCTACGGCTAAGCAAGCGTGGTTGAGAGTTGTCTGGCGTCGCATACCCTCTACCACCACTCCCGCGGGTCAGGATTAGTTTGAGTATTTCAAGTTCGGCGTTAGGTGGAGATTGCCAATTGGCGACCAACTGTTCCCTAGAGGGCAACGGAATATTCAAACGCTGACAGCCCAGCAGTAAGCGCGCGTAATGATAATCCCATAACACAGGAACACCAGCGCGCAGCAGCACCGTCTCAAATACTCCGTCACCATATGCAAGCCCTCGGTCGTCAAACGGCACCTGGGGCATTGGCATTGCGAGTTATACCTTTTTAAACAGCAGTGAGCCGTTGGTGCCGCCAAATCCAAACGAGTTTGAGAGGGCTACATCAATAGTCATCTCTCTCGCGGTATGTGGTACATAATCAAGATTACAACCTTCCTGCGGGTTATCCAGGTTAATGGTAGGCGGTGCAATCTGGTCTCGAATAGCCAAAATACTAAACACCGCTTCAACCGCGCCTGCAGCACCTAATAGATGACCAATCATCGATTTGGTAGAACTCACTGCAACCTGCTGAGCTGCGCTGCCAAGCACTTTTTCAATCGCCCGACTTTCTGCTAAGTCACCCGCTGCAGTAGACGTGCCATGTGCATTAATATAATGCACATCCGCCGGATCCATACGCGCGTCTTTAATGGCATTGCTCATGGAAAGTGCAGCACCACGCCCGTCTTCCGGCGGCGCCGTCATATGGTAGGCATCATCACTCATACCAAAGCCGGCAAGCTCTGCATAGATGTTGGCACCACGGGCTTTCGCATGCTCATACTCTTCCAAAACAAGCACACCCGCACCGTCTGACAATACGAAGCCATCACGATCAGTATCCCATGGGCGACTCGCCGCCTGAGGGTCTTCATTGCGAGTAGAGAGCGCTCGTGCTGCCGAAAAGCCGCCCAATCCTAATGGGGTGGTAGCCATTTCTGCACCACCACAGATCATTACATCAGCATCGCCATAAGCAATCGTACGGGCGCTGTAGCCAATGTTATGGGTACCCGTTGTACACGCTGTAGTGATCGCGATGTTCGGGCCTTTGAAGCCGTGCTGAATCGCCATGTTGCCGGAAATCATATTGATGATTGAACCGGGAACAAAAAACGGCGAAACGCGGCGTGCGCCACCCTTATTTAGTGCATTATGGTTATGCTCAATCATTGGCAAGCCGCCAATGCCTGAACCGATCGCCACCCCAATTCGTTCGGCATTCTCTTCGGTGCACTCAAGCCCCGAGTCTTGAACAGCTTGGGCTCCCGCCGCCATGCCATACTGGATGAACAAATCCATCTTGCGTGCGTCTTTAGGATTCAGGTAGGGGCTAATATCGAAATTTTTAACCGATCCCCCAAAACGCGTGTTGAAACCACTTGTGTCAAAGTGCTCAATCGGCGCTATGCCACTTTTACCGGCGACAATATTTGCCCACGACTCATTAACACTGTTGCCCACTGGGGTCACCAGGCCTAACCCAGTTACCACTACCCTTCTTCGCGCCATCAGCTTTCCTCCAGGCATCCATGGTGACACGACCCATCTGGGTCATTTGCTGCAGAAATTTGGTGACTAGTATAACGGAGATTGAACGTTAACTTCATTGTGATAACAAAGCAAAAAAGCCGCCCCTACTCAGGACGGCTTTTTATACGGGTGGGTAAGCACCCCACCCTGGCTCATTGCTTCAACTTAGCCCTTACTGATGGGCATTCACGTAGTCGATAGCTTCTTGAACCGTAGTGATTTTTTCGGCTTCTTCATCAGGAATTTCAGTATCAAATTCCTCTTCAAGTGCCATCACCAGTTCAACGGTGTCAAGAGAATCAGCACCCAGGTCTTCAGTAAAAGAAGAGCTGTTCTGGATGTCTTCTTCTTTAACGTTCAGGCGCTCTGCCACAACTTTCTTCACGCGCTCTTCAATAGTACTCATCAACGTACTCCAGTCGTTCACATTAGCCGTTTTTGATAACCAGCCATTTGGAAACCGCAAGCCAAAAGCTGCGGGGTAGTTTATAGACGCCCTTAAGCTGACGCAACCGCCAAACCTAAGGCCATCAACGCATATTCATGCCGCCGTTAACGTGCAGCGTTTCACCAGTGATATAACCTGCAGCGTCACTTGTCAAAAAACCAACAGCAGCCGCAATTTCCTCAGGCCCACCTAGACGCGAAAGAGGAATTTGCTTAAGCAGCATTTCATGCTGCGCTTCAGGCAACGCTTCAGTCATGTCCGTTGCAATAAACCCAGGTGCTACTGCATTAACCGTGATGGCACGTGAAGCAACCTCGCGCGCCAACGCACGACTAAAGCCTTCCATCCCCGCTTTAGCGGCAGCGTAATTAGTTTGGCCTAGGTTGCCCATCGTTGCCACTACTGAACTTATCGACACGATACGCCCAAAGCGTGCTTTTGTCATACCACGCAAACACGCCTTGCTAACGCGATAAACCGATTTGAGGTTGGTATCCATTACGGAGTCCCACTCATCTTCTTTCATGCGCATTAGCAAATTATCGCGGGTAATACCGGCATTATTTACCAAAATGGTTGGGGCACCAAAACGCTCACCTATGGTTTTGAGCACCTGGTCGATACTTTGCTGATCAGTCACATTCAGGCAAATACCTGCGCCTTCAATGCCCTTTTCTTTTAGATCGGCATCAATTTTTTCAGCGCCCGACTCGCTAGTGGCTGTACCCACCACGATACGCCCTTGACGCCCAAGCTCATGGGCAATGGCTCGCCCAATACCTCGACTAGCACCAGTGACTAGTGCAACTCTTCGTTCTTGAGTCATAACGTTCTTCCTTCAACCTAACTAAGCAAGGGTAGCGGAAAATAGCGACTTAACACGCACCATTTTTCACGCACCACCCGCCGATGCATCACGTGCTAACTCAAGGGCTGAATCCAAGCTATCAGGATCATTTACCGCCAACCCTTTGGCACTACGTATAATGCGCTTGTTCAAGCCAGTAAGCACTTTGCCAGGCCCGCACTCAATAAACACATTAGCACCTTGTTCGACCATCGCTTCAACGCAAGATGACCAACGGACAGGCTGATAAAGCTGTTCGATTAGGCGCGTACGCAATGTTTCAATATCAGCATGGGCTTGCGCATCGACGTTTTGAATCACCGCATAACGAGGCGCGCGTAATTCAATAGCCTGCATAGCAGCGGCAAGACGCTCGGCGGCAGGCCGCATCAGCGCACAGTGTGAGGGTACTGACACCGGCAGAGGAAGCGCTCGCTTGGCTCCGGCTTCTTGACAAGCCGCAATAGCTCTATCAACAGCATTTTTGCTGCCTGCAATAACCACCTGACCAGGCGAATTATAGTTAACAGCAGACACTACTTCATTTTGTGCCGCTCGGGCACAAGCCGCTTCTACGGCGCTGTCATCAAGACCAAGAATCGCTGCCATGCCACCCTCTCCTGCAGGCACAGCTTCCTGCATGGCTTCACCACGCAGGCGAACAAGGCGTACACCTTCAGCGAAACCCATCACTCCAGCGCAGACCATAGCACTATATTCACCAAGACTATGACCTGCCATAACGCCTGGGCGGGGTCCTTCCAACTCTTGCCAAATACGCCAAATAGCAACGCTGGAGGCAAGTAGTGCCGGCTGAGTGCATGCCGTGGCATTCAACGCTTCTTCTGGACCTTCCTGGACGACTTTCCACAAATCGTAGCCCAGAGCGTCTGAGGCTTCCTCAAATGTAGTTCCCACCACACTATAGCGCTCGGCTAGCTCTCGCAGCATTCCAAGCTGCTGAGAGCCTTGCCCGGGAAAAATGAGGGCAAGGGGTTGAGACATGTCGTTCACCTTTGCTCTTGTAGGCATTTGCTCATCTGAGCGATAAGCGGGTTATTGGAACCACTACTAGAATGATGATTGGCGCATCCTGCCACCACCAATAGCCCGCAAAAAATATATAACGTCTTATTATCTACTGCGTTGACAACGCTCAAGAACGCGACCAGCGTGCTGCAATTCGTACCGGCAAATCATGCTCCACTTCTTGCAATGCACGCTGAATAGCGTAGTAAAAGCCATCCGCCTGGGTACTGCCGTGACTCTTCACCACAATACCCTGTAGCCCTAAGAGGCTGGCCCCATTATAGCGTACCGGGTCTAGCTCCCGCTTAAGCCTCTTCAGTGCAGGCCTGGCCAGTATACTTGCCAAACGTCCACTCAGGCGTGACTCAAACGCCATTTGTACACGCTCCACCAACATACGAGTCAGCCCTTCACTGGCCTTTAACGTGACATTACCAACGAAGCCATCGCACACAACGACATCAAGATCGCCTTGAAAAATATCCCCACCCTCGGCGTAGCCCAGGTAGTCAAAGCTTAAATTGGCAGCACTTTCACGCAGCAAACGATCCGCCTCGCGTACATTAGCACTACCTTTTGTAGCTTCTGAACCCACATTCAGCAAGGCAACGCGGGGTCGCTTGACACGATCCATACACTGAGCCATAGCGGCACCCATCATGGCAAAGTCAAATAGCCTAGATGCAGGCGAATCTACATTTGCTCCTAAATCAAGCAAATAACAGCGACGTCCACCGCGCGCAGGGATGGCAGTACTTATTGCGGGTCTTGAGATGCCAGGCAACATACCAAGCTCACGCCTCGCTAAAGCGACCAAGGCTCCGGTATTTCCCGCACTTACTCCTGCCACCGCTTCACCTGAAGATAGGCTGCGCAGCATACACGCCATACTAGTAGCGCCTCCGCGTCGCATTGCCCAAGCAGCCGTTGCTGACTGAGACACGCTTTCTGAAGCATCAGCTACCACCAAACGTGACGTTGCCGCAGCCAAAGGCTGCGGCAAACGCGAAAGTTCAGCATTAATCTGCTGACGCGGACCAAACAAAGTTAACGCTAGGTCGGGGCGTTCAATTACTGCCCTGGCGGAGCCTTCGATAATGGCACGGGGGCCTTGGTCACCCCCCATTACATCAATCGCTAGGCGCACACAGCACCCACCCTGTTTTGCCGCTCATAAAGGTGCTAAGGCTTAAACCTCAACCACTTTACGACCACGGTAGAAACCGTCTGGAGAAACATGGTGACGCAGGTGAGTAGTACCGGTTTCTTTGTCCTGGGACAGAGTCGGTGCGCTCAGCGCATCGTGGCTACGACGCATGCCGCGCTTGGAACGAGTTTTACGGTTCTGTTGAACTGCCATGGGTGTTTACTCCAAGGTAATTAAGGTAAGTGATGCTTACTTTTTGCCTTTCAAAGCGCCACTGCTTTTCAAAGCACTAAGCACTGCGAAAGGGTTCTTGGCCGGAGCGGACTCATCCGCTGTGCCTTCGGTCTTGCTGACCAGCTGCTCCGCCGAGACATGGCATTCGGTCTCATCGTGATAGACCACCTGCGGCAAGCTGAGGATAAGCTCATCCTCTATTACCGTCAGCAAGTCCAGCTGTTCATTTTCCACCAGCACCGGCTCATGACTGGCAGGCAGCTCGGCAGCCAAAGCTTCGTCTGCAATCATTCCTAATAAGAAATCACTGGAAACGTCTTGGCTTAGCGGCACCAGACAGCGACGACAAGGCAACGCCAGAGTCGCTTGTAAGTGGCCATGAATTTCGCGACGGCCTTGGGCATCAACGCCAAACTCGAGCACGACATGACAGTCGCCGGTTTGGTCACCTGCTTCTTCAGCTAGGCGTGGCAGCTTATTCAGCGCCACAATGCCTTCTAATCGTTCGCGGCGGGCTGCAAGCTTATAAGGCTCGACCCGGCTGGGGATTTGTGAGGTCAACATAGGCGCGCAATGATAGGCACTCGCCCCTCCGCTGTCAAAGCTGTCGGTGCAATTCTTATGAGATTATCTCCCACAACCACGTAAATAGGCAGGTTGCTACGCTTTCGTTACACTCGTATAAACGGCAAATAACGCCTCAACAGGCTAATTAAGGAGACAACCGTGCCTCAAACGGACAATGCCACACTTGTTCTCGCTTCTAGCTCACGCTTCCGCCAAGCATTACTGGATAGGTTACTCGTGCCCTATCAGTGTTGCTCACCGGACATTGATGAAACGCCCTATTCTAATGAAACGCCCAGCGCACTGGTACACCGTTTGGCACTTAGCAAGGCCAACGCCGTCGCTGAGCGCTTCCCCAACCACTGCATCATTGGTTCTGATCAAGTAGCCCTGTTTGAAGGCGACATTCTCGGCAAACCTCATACCGAAGAGCGCGCACGGGAGAACCTAACGCGCTTTTCTGGCCAGAAAGTGACTTTCCTAACAGGCTTGGCGTTAGTTGACACTCGCCACCAGCGGCATCACGTCCATATCGAGCCATTTGAGGTGTTTTTTCGCTCACTAAGCCAGCAAGAAATTGCGCGGTATGTTGCCCTTGAGCAGCCGCTGGACAGCTCAGGCAGCTTCCGCATGGAAGGGTTGGGCATCAGTTTGTTTGAAAAGCTCGAGGGTCGAGACCCAAACGCACTGATTGGACTCCCTCTCATAGCCCTGTGCGACATGCTTCGCCAAGCAGGCATGAACCCGCTCGGCGACACCTAGCGTATAGCTCTTTTACGCGCCAAGCATTACTGGGCCTGAAAGCGCAAAGGAGCATGCGTATGCTGTAACCCAAGCACCTCAGCGGCGGTTTGGGTAAAGCGGCGCGTCAATCGCTCGAAGGGGTCTAAGCTAGGCGTATAGTTTTCCCACTCAGCATCGCCTACTTGATCACGGGCCACTTGTTCGAGACTGGCTAGCTCATCTACCAGCCCCAGTGCTAACGCCTGCTCTCCACTCCAGATAAGCCCTGAGAAAACCTCAGGGCTATCGCTCAAACGCTCACCACGCCCTGCCTTCACATCGTCTATAAATTGCTCATGGGTTTGAGTCAGAACGCTTTGCCAGAAGTCAGCCACGTCGTCGTCAAGCGGCTGAAAAGGATCCAAGAAAGCTTTATTTTCACCGGCAGTCATTACGCGACGCTCTATACCAATCTGGTTAATCGCCTCTTGGAAGCCAAAGCCAGAATAAATAACGCCGATAGAGCCAACTAGACTAGCCCGTGACGCCACGATGCTATCGGCAGCGGAAGCAATGTAGTAAGCGCCACTCGCACCAATATCCTCTATCACAGCAATAATAGGCTTATCGCCCTGATCACGCAGACGCATAATTTCTGCATAGATACGCTGCGATTGAACAGGGCTTCCACCGGGGCTATCAATATGCAACACAACAGCCGTCGCACCACTTGATGACCATGCACGATTCAACCCTTTAATAATGCGCTCCGCATTTGCTGGCGCATCACTGGTGATCACACCATGCACTTCAACTAACGCCAAATGGCGCTGCGTAGGCAAGGAGGCAGTCGGTTCAGCCAAAAATACGCGGTATAACATTGTTGTTAGCGATATAAGTACAATCGCCAGCAACATCAAACGAAAGAACAGTTTCCAACGCCGGGTTCTGCGCTGCTCTGTTAAAACACCACCAACCCAGCGGTCCATCATTTCCATTTGTGTTAAACGCTGCCGCTCACGGAGCGTTTCAGCATCATCATTTTTTTCACCCGAGCAATGCGCTCCCGAACCTTCAGCACCTGACAGCGGACGCTGCTTGGCTTGCTGGGAAACGTCTGGCCCTTGCGTCCAGCGGTCACTCACCTGATCTGATGAAGGCACTTTATCGGACTGGGAGCGGTCATCAGAGCTGCCGCGATGCTGCTCATCACTCATAAACAATTCCTAGTGTTAACTGGGGCATAGCGCTAATAATCGTCGCTCTTCAACACAATCTAAAAGCTCTGCGTAACCTGAAGGCTGGGCAGGGTAATACAACTAGTCATACAACCAATCGAACAGGCTTTCTACGTCATCCGCCACCCACACAGGCTGACTGGCTGCCAACCGCGCGGGAGTATGCACGCCGTAAGTAACGCCCACACGATCCATATTAATAGACCTAGCCATTTCAAGGTCATACTCGGTATCACCCACCATTACAGCGCGCTCGACGGGCACTTGTAACTCGTCAAGCAGCTCAAGAATCATCTGAGGGTGGGGCTTCGAACGCGTTTCATCTGCCGTTCGGCTACCATGAAACCAAGCGCCACTGCCTGTCTCGGAGAAAATTCGGTCTAGACCACGGCGACTTTTTCCTGTCGCCACCGCCAGACGCTGATGAGAACGTTCACGCAGCCGGGCAACCTGTTCTTCTACGCCATCAAAAAAAGGCATGGGCGTCGAGTCACCATCTACGAAATGATAGGCATAGCGCTGGCGCAAGCGCTCGGCCTGAGCCGCTTCAATACCAGGACATAATTTAGCTATCGCCTCAGGCAGGCCCAAGCCAATAATATCTTCAATAGCATTGACGTTTAACTCACCCCACTCAGCATCAAGAGCAGCGGCCTGCATGCAGGCAACAATTTTCGGCACAGAGTTCATCAGCGTGCCATCCCAATCAAAGATAATTAGCTCATAGCGCATGTTGTTTCCTTTATTTCCGAGCGCGTTTTAACGCTTCTTCCAATGCCTCAGGCAGCGGTGCTTTCACCGTAACGGGACGGCCATTGCCAGGTTCAGGAAACGTTAATGCACGGGCATGAAGAAACAGCCGCCCCAAGCCAAGGCGCTGCGCCATGTGATTACTTTCGCGGGTTCCATATTTATCATCACCCAATAGTGCATGCCCCGCGTGAGCTGCATGGACACGAATCTGATGGGTGCGGCCTGTCACAGGCTCTGCCTCTATCAGCGTGACTTTTTCAAAGGTTTCCACTACCGAAAAGTGAGTCCGCGACACCTTGCCATTAGGATCTACTCGCACCCGCCGCTCACCATTACCCGCATCAAAGCGATCTAAGCGAGCACTCACATAGGTTTTCCGTGCAGGCCAGCGTCCGCTAACCAACGCTAAGTAGCGCTTGTCCATAGCGTGCTTTTTCAGCGATTCGTTGAGTGTGACTAACGCATCACGAGATTTTGCCAACAGCAAACACCCCGATGTATCACGATCTAAGCGGTGAACAAGCTCTAAAAAAGTCAGGTCATCGCGCACTTGGCGCAGTGCTTCGATTAAGCCAATTTTTACGCCACTTCCCCCATGGACAGCTAAACCAGACGGCTTATTAATCACCATCCAATCCGGCCCTTCCATAATTACACTGCCAATTAACAAATCACGTAAATTGTCACTAACCTCTTTAACGGCTTCTCTCGGCGCTAAACGTAGTGGCGGCACACGCACCAAATCGCCAGCTTGAAGTCGATAATCCACTTTGACGCGTTTCTTATTAACCCTTACCTCGCCTTTACGCACAATGCGATAAATCAATGCACGAGGAGCACCTTTTAAACGCGTCATTAAAAAATTGTCGATCCGTTGACCTGCTTGTTCCGGGGCGATATCCACCCACTGTACTTCCCGCCCTTCGGACATTAACGCTCACTCCTGGTGTGATCTTATAGCAACAGGCTAAAAACGGCATTCTAGCGTAGACCAATGCGCATTGCGTCAATTGCTGGTAGTTGTCTTTACTGTTATATTCCAAAACGTTCAGCGGCCAAGTGTGGCTTACCCGTAAAAAGACACGTCGTAACGGGTGCGTTACCACGCTTCGCCTAGCGCCTGCCCGACAAACACGCAGGCCAGAGCATAGGCAAAATGGCGTAGTGTACGCATTACCCAAACGCCTAACGCATTGAAGCGACTACTGAAATAACGTACTGGATAGACAGTTACTTTGTCGTATGTTTTTTGGCGGCAAATACACATTTGCTTTGCCCGCAATGGCAAGCAATTTGAATTAACAAACGTCACGCCCCAAGCGGCTTCTCCTGTTCGTCACAAGGTGCTGCTCGACTTGGGGCGCCAAGTTCAACGCTGTGCCGATAACCGGCGTTGACGAATCGATGAATGCCAGGTGTTGGCGGTGTCAGCAGAGCCGGATGGACGTGACAGCCACCGAAACATGTTCTGCCTCCGCCACGTACTCAACGCCCTTTCGGCCGGGATGGCATAATTGCCTTCCCGGTTTAATGCGTCAGCATAGCAATGCGCCGAGCACAAGCACGCAGCACCCAACGATTCGTCTACTCCACGGCTCGTCGGCACGCAATGCTATGTGAGAAAACATGAAACGGATGCTAATTAACGCAACCCAGCCAGAAGAGCTTCGGGTTGCACTGGTAGACGGGCAACGCCTTTACGATTTAGACATCGAATCTGGCGCCCGAGAGCAGAAAAAAGCCAATATTTACCGGGGTAAGATCACCCGGGTAGAACCCTCCCTTGAAGCCGCTTTTGTTGATTTCGGTGCCGAGCGTCATGGCTTTCTGCCGTTAAAAGAAATTTCCCGCGAATATTTTATTAAAGATGTTTCTGGCCGCCCCAGCATCAAAGAAGTGCTGAAAGAAGGACAGGAAGTTATTGTCCAAGTTGATAAAGAAGAGCGCGGCAATAAAGGTGCTGCACTCACTACTTTTATTAGCTTAGCGGGTCGCTTTCTTGTACTGATGCCTAACAACCCTCGCGCGGGTGGCATTTCACGCCGCATTGAAGGTGATGACCGCAGCCAACTGAAAGACGCCATGGGCCAACTGACAGTGCCGGACAAAATGGGCCTGATCGTTCGCACCGCTGGTATCGGCCGCAGCCCGGAAGAGCTTCAGTGGGATCTGGATTACCTCGTCCAAGTGTGGGAATCCATCACCACTGAGGCAGGCAAGCGTTCGGCCCCTTTCCTGATCTATCGCGAATCTAATGTCATTATTCGCGCCATGCGTGATTACCTGCGCCAAGACATTGGCGAAGTGTTAATTGACAGCCCTGAGATTCATGCAGAAGCGCTGGGCTTTATTCGTCAGGTAATGCCTTCTTACCAGCAGAAAATTAAACTTTACGCAGATGAAGTCCCTCTTTTCTCGCGCTTTCAAATTGAGTCGCAAATCGAAACTGCTTACCAGCGCGAAGTAAAACTTCCTTCTGGTGGCTCTATTGTTATCGATCACACCGAAGCACTGGTCTCTATTGATATCAACTCTGCCCGGGCTACACGTGGCAGCGATATTGAAGAAACCGCACTGCAAACTAACTCTGAAGCAGCTGACGAGATTGCTCGACAGTTGCGCTTGCGTGATATCGGTGGCCTTGTAGTTATCGACTTTATCGATATGGGCCCTGCGCGAAATCAGCGCGAGGTTGAAAACCGCATGCGCGATGCGCTGAAGCTTGATCGTGCACGCGTTCAGATTGGTCGGATTTCACGCTTTGGCTTAATGGAGATGTCGCGCCAGCGCTTACGTCCTTCGCTTGGTGAGACCAGCGGTGTGGTTTGCCCACGTTGTAACGGCCAGGGCACGATTCGTGACGTACGCTCATTGTCGCTCTCCATTATGCGCCTGATTGAAGAAGAGGCGATGAAAGAGCGCAGCGCTCAAATTCGCGCTATTCTGCCGGTACCAGTGGCTACCTACCTGCTGAACGAAAAGCGTAGCGTTCTAGCAGACATCGAATCACGCCAAGGCGTGCGGGTAGTTCTTTTGCCGAATCCCGAAATGGATACGCCGCATTATGACGTTCAGCGGCTGCGTGATGACCACTTAGACGATGACGAGAGCCTAACGCTATCCAGCTTCGAGCTATCGACTGATACTGAAGTGGGCAAAGAACCAGACCCAAGCTTTACTCCGCCCGCCATGCGCGCTGAAGCCGCGGTTAAAAGTGTTGTGCATAACGCACCAGCGCCCGCCTCTCTTCAGACAGAAGAGAAGGCAGAGAAGGTTACAAAAGCAGACAAAGTCGTTGCTGCGACCACCCCTGTTGCTGAAGAGCAGCCTAGTGTGATTGGCCGCTTTATCAGAGGCTTTGCCAAACTGCTAGGGGGGGAAGATAGCAGCACGAGCGAGCCTAAACAGGAAGCTCCTGTTGCCCGTAAGCAGCCTGAAAAAACAGGCAGCAACCGCACGCAGCGCAGCGAAAGCAAGCCAAAGCCGGCTCGTGAACGTGGCGAAAGCACTAGCAAAAACGAGCAACGCAGCCAGCAGCAGCCGAGTAATCAGCAACCTAGCCAACCGCGTAATACTGATAATAACGACGACGCTAACGACAAACGCAGCGGTCCTAGCCGTACTCGTAATCGTCGACGCCACCCTCAGCAAGACGATGCCAAGACCCTAGACAACGACCAGAAGAGCAGTCGTCAAAAAGAACAGCAGACAAATCAAGCGGCCAAAGAATCGCCTAAAGATGAGCCAGCTAAACCTACTGCTCAACCAGAAAGCCGTCGTGATAAACCGCGTGATGCAAAGCAGAAAAACGAAACTACCCGTGAGCCTGCATCACAAACGGACGACAAACAAGATGACGGCAAACCGAAGCGCACGCGTAATAATCCGCGTAACCGCACGCGTAAACAGGCCGTTAACCCTCAAGCCGAAGCGGAACAGCTGAAACTGCAAGCCGAAGCGGCTGAAGCCACCTCTGCGGAAGCCACCTCTGCGGAAGCCCCTTCTGCTGAATCACCCGCTGTTGAAGTACCCAGCAGCGAAGCAGCGCCTGCAAGCCCCTCTTCACATGATGAGGCCAGCACAACAGCGGTGCCAAGCGATGAAGTAGCGACTGAAGCGCCTGACCAAGCTGTAGAAGAAACAACAGTTGCCGATGGAACAACGGCTGAGCGCCCTGCTGAAAAGGCAGATAAAGCACGTAAAGCTACTCGCCAGCGTCGTCAACCGCAGAAAACGGAAGATAACGCTGAAACTGCCGCAACAGAAGCGAGCGTAGAGAAAAGCTCTGAGGATAAACCTCAACAGCCGACTGATGACCAAACCACTGTTCAAGAAGCGCCTCAAGAGGCTAACAGCCGCTCGGCTGAGGTCGAGAATATTGAACCTTCGTCAGTTAATACGGAAGTAGAGCCACAGGAAGAGCCTGCTGCAAACGTGAAGGAGTTTGATACCGCCCATAGCGAATCAACAAACTCACGTGATGAAGAAACTACACAAGAGACTGATAAGCCCCAGCAGCCGACACCTCAAGAACTTGTGCGCCAGGAACCGGTGTTGCCTCAAGTGACTCAAGAGACTCAAGAGACAGCACAAGAAACATCAGCACCCGCTAGCACACAGGCAGAAGTGCCAAAAGTTGCTGAGGACGAGACTGTCGATAGCACTGATAACCGTCAGGTGCCCTCGCACGACGTAGCGGCTAGCACTGAGGCCAGCTCACCAGAGACAGCTGAGCAACCGGAAGCTTCTTCAGACAATAACGCGGAGAGCAATACGAACGCTTCAGACACTAAAACCGCGCCAGAAGCCGCTGACATTACTGCTACTGATCAAGAAAGCGATCTTCAGCCTACGTTAGCGAACAATGAAGAAGAGGCTCAAACGCCTTCACCAGAAGCTCCCGAAACAGTAACACCTGAAGAAGCACAGCAAGTGACTACCGTTTCTACACAAGACGAAGTACCCAAGCCACGTCGCCGTCGTCGCGCTCATAACGATCCTCGTGAACTGCGTAAACAAGCACAGAACACGACGAATGAGTGATCGCTAGCACTTAAGACATTAGTACTTAAGACACTAGCACTAAAAACCCCGCTAAAAAGCGGGGTTTTTTTATGCTTGTATTAAGCGTGGTTCGGGCTCTAACTCAACACCAAATTGGCCATAGACCTTGCGGACAATATACTCAGCAAACTGCAGTAGTTCAGGGCGATCACCGCCGCCAAAATGCACAAGCACCAATGCTTGCTGTGTGTGAACACCGAAAGCTCCTTGCCGAGCTCCTTTCAACCCGCACTGGTCAATTAACCACCCCGCTGCCAGTTTGCTTTTCCCATCAACCTGGGGAAAATATGGCATGTTAGGATGCGCTTGTAACAAGCGCGATAGCTGTTCGCTACTAACTAGCGGGTTTTTAAAAAAGCTTCCCGCATTCGCGAGCATATTAGGATCCGGCAATTTTTCTCGACGAATAGCGCACACCGCTTGAGCTACCGCCAAGCAACTTGATGAGGCCGATACACGGGCAGCTAAATCCCCATAACCCAGTCTTGGTTGCGGTTTTTTTGATAATCGAAGCGCCAACTGAGTAATAACAACTTTATCTGCTAGCGCTTTTTTGAAAATGCTATCACGGTAACCAAACTGGCAATCATCGGTGCTTAACCAACGGACCTTGCCTGAGGCTAGTTCTACTATTTGCACTCCCTCTATGACGTCTTTAAGCTCAACACCATAAGCACCGATATTTTGCACTGGTGCTGCACCGCAATCACCTGGTATTAACGCTAAGTTTTCAATACCCCACAGGCCACGAGCCGCTAGCGTCATTACTAACGAGTGCCAATTAACACCAGCCCCCACATAGGCAACAACCGACTCTCCGCGACTTTCTAGCCACCACTGCTGTATACCTGGCCGAATCGCAATGCCTTTCAATGCCGTAGGAAGCAGCACGTTACTGCCACCTCCCAAGAGGGTAATGCGCCACCGTTTATCAACGGCTTCACGCACGACATACTGGAGCGCATTTAGTGTTTTAGGAACCACATACCGTTCCGCCTGACAGGGTAAACGCAGCGTATTTAAAGAGGTTAAATCGACCGATTGGCAACAACTGAGCAAGTCACTAACACTTCTTTCACACCCTGTGTTTTCACAACCTGTGATTTCACAACCTGTCATTTCTCAGCCCGTCGTTTCTCAGCTGGGCAATTAGCCCTACAGAAGCCGCCTCAATTAAATCCAGGACATGTTCAAAACCCTCGTCTCCACCATAATAAGGGTCGGGCACTTCTGCCTCAGGCAGATCAGCAAACTCTAAAAAAAGCCCCACATGGGCACGACTATTGCTCGGCTGAAGCGCTTGCATCGCCTTGAGGTTGTCGCGATCCATGCCTAATACGTAGTCAAATTCAAGAAAGTCACCAGCACTGAGCTGACGAGCGCGCAAATGACCAATATCGATACCACGCCTTGATGCGGCTACTTGCGCGCGGGTGTCTGGCGCTTTTCCAACATGCCAGTTACCTACACCACAAGAGTCAACGATAATATGACGATTTAACCCAGCCTCTTCAACAGCGTGCCAAAAGACGCCTTCGGCCGTTGGCGAACGGCAAATATTACCTAGGCAGACAAACAGTACACGCTTCATTCGCTGTCACCTCCACTCGCTAGTAGCGCTCTCACCCGGACTAAGTCTTCCGGCGTATCCACACCCGGCGGGTTAATAGTGCTGGCAAGCGCAACTTGAATGGCATAGCCATGCTGAAGCGCACGCAACTGCTCCAATTGCTCCAACTGCTCAAGACTCGATGGTGCCAGCTCACGATAAGCAGCAAGAAAACTGGCACGGTAGGCGTATATACCGATATGACGCAACCAAGCATCGGTAGCTAACAGCTCGGGCTGTGTTTTAAATTGCTCTCGATCCCACGGAATGGGCGCACGAGAAAAGTACAGGGCTCGGCCCTGTAAGGAGCGAACCACTTTGACGACGTTAGCGTTAAATAACGTTTCAACATCGGCAATGGGCTCAGCAAGTGTCGCAATGGCTGCTTCTGGGTCTTCGGCTAACCGCATGGCCACTTGGTCAATTAAAACCGGCGGAATAAGCGGCTCGTCGCCTTGCACGTTCACTAACAAAGCGTCATCGCTTAGCCCAAGGCATGCTGCCACCTCAGCCAATCGATCGGTGCCAGAAGGATGATCCGAGCGCGTCATCACGACCTCTGCACCGTAGGGCAACATCGCCTCACGGATGCGTGAATCATCAGTGGCCACCACAACACGGCTTGCTTGGCTTTGACAAGCCCGGCGCCAGACATGGGCAACCATAGGCTCGCCCGCTATATCCAGCAGCGGCTTACCCGGTAAGCGGGTTGAGCCAAACCGCGCGGGAACCACAGCAATAAATTCGGTTTGAGCGACTGACATTACGCCTCTCCGGTACGACCTGGCGAGATAGGCAATTTTTCATCGGCATCCATCGTGCGCGCCTCTTCAGGAAGCATCACAGGAATGCCTTCTTGAATAGGATACGCCAAACCGTCGTAGTGGCAGCAAAGCTCTTGGGCTTCACGGTTATACTTGAGCTTGCCGTTGCAAAGTGGGCAAACCAGCATTGCCAATAGTTCTTTATCCATCGGTGTATCCCTTTTTAGAAAGCGCTGACAATTTAGCTGCCAGCCAGTGTTCAAACTCTGGCGGAAGCAAGGCTTCTACCTCTAGCACCCAGCTATCGGGTGGCGCAAACGCTTGGCACTTCACTGCATCTTTGGCAGTCATTACAACTGGGCGCTGATGACTAAAACGGAAAGTCTGGTCATCAAACCGCTGATGATCTGCTAGCGGGCGCATCTCGCCGTCCACCCCCAAACTGCGCAGCGTATTAAAAAAACGCTCAGGATGGCCAATACCCGCCACAGCATTTACAGGTGGCACAAATGGTAGCGGAGTGATCGGCACACGCTGACCATCCCGCATTCGACGCCAACTTAGCGGCGCTAATTGCATCGCTATTCCTTCAACTGGTAAGGGGCAACACTGCTCACCATTAATAATCACAGCATCAACTTGAGCTAATCTACTAGGCGATTCTCTCAGCGGCCCAGCGGGTAAACACCAACCATTACCCAGTCCCCGCGCCCCATCAATGACGACTAATTCAATATCACGTCCTAACGCCAAATGCTGTAATCCATCGTCACTAACAATAATATCGCACCCTTTATCAACCAAGGTTTTAACACCTCGTGCACGGCGCGGGTCAACCACTACCGGACAGCTCGTTTGCTGCACCAGCATTAATGGCTCATCACCACTTTGGGCCGGATCGGTTAGTGCGGTTACTTCTAATGGATAGTGCGATGCTTTACCACCGTACCCACGAGTAATGATGCCTGGGGACCACCCCTGCGTCCTCAGCCAGTTGACCAGCCACGCAACTAAAGGCGATTTACCGGTTCCACCAAGGGTAATATTACCCACCACAATAACGGGCACACCTGCTTTAAAAACTGGTTTTTTACCAGTGTGGTAGCGGGTGTTTCTCCACATCATAAGATAACGGTATAAACAACCCAATGGATATAACGGTGTTAGCCAACGGCTTCCATGATAGGCCGCTTTGAGCCAGCGTTGCTCAACACTCATTCATTATCCTGGAACTGAAGTTGATGCAGTGCCGCGTAAGCGCCTCCGGCTTCTAATAGCGCTTGGTGGGTCCCCTGCTCAATAATACGCCCTTGGTCCATGACCAAAATACGGTCAGCTCGTTCAATCGTGGATAGGCGGTGGGCAATGACCAGCGTTGTTCGGCCTTTACACACATGCTCTAGCGCTTTTTGTATATAGCGCTCGGATTCGGTATCCAGTGCTGATGTCGCCTCGTCCAAAATAAGAATAGGCGCATCTTTAAAAATCGCCCGCGCGATGGCCAAGCGCTGACGCTGGCCACCCGAAAGCATCACGCCATTTTCACCCACTACCGTGGCATAGCCCTGGGGCAGCTTCTCAATAAACTCACTGGCATAAGCCGCCTGAGCAGCGGCTTCAATAGCGGCTGGATCTGGGTTGGTTACGCCATAGCCAATGTTATCTGCAATGGTGGCATTGAATAGCGTGACTTGTTGCGATACCAATGCAATATGCTGACGCAATGGACCCAGCGCATATTCATCAACATTTACCCCATCAATCAAAATACGTCCTTCACTAGGCCGATAAAAACGCGGCAACAGGCTGACCAATGTCGACTTACCGCTGCCTGAGCGGCCAACAATTGCCACTAACTCGCCTGGGGCGACGCTAATGTTAATATCACGTAGTACGTTAGGCTGATCGTCAGCGTAGCGAAAACTAACATTATCGATCACTACGCTACCCGTTAGCTGTTGAGGAATTTTTTTACCTTCATCCTGTTCAGGGGTCATATCAAGTAGGCCAAATAGCTCAGCCGCCGCCGCGATGCCTTTTTGAATCTCACTGTTCACTTCAGTGAGCTGACGCACGGGTTTGATCATTAGTGCAGCCGCTGTAATAAAGGCTACAAACTCACCCGGCGTCATGTTTTCCATCAGTGCAGGTGCCATCGCTAACCAAACCAAAATCGCCATCGAAATCGCGACCAGCATTAAAATTACTGGTGAGCTTACGGCACGCGTCATCGCCTCTTTCATACTTTGGCGACGATTTTCTTCACTTACTCGCTCAAAACGCTGTTTTTCATACGCTTCAGCCCCATGCGTGCGCACGACACGGTAGCCAGAGAGCGCTTCAGAAGCGACATGGGTAACATCTCCCATGGAGTGTTGAATACGCTTAGAGATTCGTCTAAACCGTTTGCTGACATAGCCCACTACTCCAGCGATCACCGGCGTTACGCCTAAAAATAACAGCGTTAACATCCAGTTTGTCCAGAAGAGATAACCAATCAACCCAATAACGAATAAGCCTTCACGCAAAATAATAGTGACGGCTTTCGTGGCAGCGCCTGCCACCTGCTCTACATGATAGGTAACCCGAGATACCAAATGACCGCTAGAGTGATGATCAAAAAATCGCCCTGGCAAATGCAGTAAGTGCGCAAAAACATCACAGCGTAAAGTATGAATCACATAGCGTCCGACATAAGACATAAAATAAGTGCTTAAAAATGTCCCTACCCCGCGCGATGCAAACATAATCACCACAAATAGTGGGAGCAGTAGCCGAAAAGTAGCATCAGGATTTTGAATACCATCAATCAGTCGTTTCATCATTTCAGCTAATGCCGTACTGGAAGCGGCATAAATGACGAAGCCCACTATCGCTAACGCAAATGCGCGCCAGTGGGGCTTTACGTAAGTTAATAATCGTTTATAGAGAACCCAACCTGAATCAGTCACACGCGCTCCTGGCCATAGTGTGCAGTTGCCAGGATTCTACCTTATGGTGACGCGCATCAACACCGCTTACGAGCACCCGGTAGTTTTCGCATGGGAATGACCTGAATGGGCTGGGTAGCCATAAGGCTAAATTCAAGCGCCCCATCCTGGGCAGTGCTCCATAAACAGCTCTGCTGTTGTCGAAAGCGGCGGACTACCGCATCAACTGGATGATTAAAGGGGTTGTCTTTTCCAGCACTAAAAATAACATGTTGAGGACGGCTGACCTGCAAAAATTGGATTCCCGAACTTGTATTGCTTCCATGATGCCCAGCCACTAACACGTTAATCGGCGTAATAACTTTTGCTAATATTCTTCTTTCAACGTCCTTGCCTACATCTCCCGTGATAAGCAAACGTTGTTCTCCCGCGCTTACCTGCAGCACACAAGAACGATCATTTGAGGAGAGCGCGTTATCCCCCGCTGGGGGCCATAATATCTGATAGTGAATGCCATCGCGTCGCCACTGCTGCCCTTGAACACATTGTGTACTGGCAACGGGCAGTGACTCGCCTCGTGGAGTCGACCATAGCGTCACTTGATGGTCTTTTAAAAGCGCACTGACACCCCCAGCATGATCGGTATCGGCATGACTTACGATAACACGATCAAACGATTGGCCTGGGGGCCACAAGGTTTGCAGTGGCATAAAACCACTGCGAAAACGTGGCCCGGTGTCATAAAGCAAGCGATAGTTAGTACTACGCAACTCGATCAGTTGACCTTGGCCAACGTCATAAATCACGACACGTACCTCGCCCAGATTAAGCTGTGCATTTGCTGGCCACCAAGGGAAGCTTAGCAGTAGCAATGGTACGCTGAATCGCAGCCAACCTGGGACAGTGGGAAACGCCCAGCATAGCGACATCAGTACCAATATACCTACCAGCGGGTACACCATCATTGACGGCGGCTGCAAAAGCGGCGCCCAATGCACGGTAACAACTAATAAATAGTGAAAAACTTGTAACGCCTGCTCAAAACACCACCACATAAATAACCCTATCCCGGGCAGTGGTGACAATACCCATCCCAATAATGCACTGGGCACCATAACGGAACTGACCCAAGGGACAGCAAAAAGATTAATCAAAGGGGCCGCAGGGGCAACTCTCTCAAACGCCACTAACACTGCTGCCGCCATTAGCGGTGCAATGAGTAGTTGGGAACGAAGTAGCGCCCAGCACCAGCCTTTCACCCCTTGGGGGCGGGGACGGCCTTGCCAAATTACAATCAACCAGGCTACCGCAATAAACGATAGCCACAGTCCAGGTCGCCATAATGCAAGTGGGTCAACGACGATTACGATGCCAAACGCAAGCCACCAAGCTTGCCATGGGCCAGGTGCATGACGACCGCTTAGCACCCACAAGCCTAACAGCGTCATAATCATGGCCCGCATGGCAGGAGGGGCCAGCCCAGCTAATATGGCGTATCCCACCGCCGCCACTCCTGCTAACCACCATGGCCAAGCTCGTAGACGCCAATGGGTTGGCGTTACCAACCTGGCAATAAAGCGAGCTAATAGCAGCACAAACGAAGCAACAAGTCCGACGTGTAAACCAGAGATAACCACTAAATGCGTCGTACCCGTTGCATTGAGCAAGGTCCAATCATCCTGGGTCAACTGCTCACTATCACCCAGCGTTAGCGCCGCAAGCCAGCGCCGAGTTTGCTCTTGCAACGGTTGACTAGCCAGCCTTTCAATAGCCGATTGGCGAATTGTCGGCGCAGCCTCCGACAAACGTTCAGGCTTCGGCTCTTGGCGCACATAGCCCGTTGCGTGTACCCCTTCTCGCCATAGCCACTGTTGAAAATTAAACGTATTGGGATTAGAAAAGCCACTAGGAGGGCGAAGCCGCAGCGTCATCTGCCAGCGCTCTCCCAAGAGGTAGCGTTGATCATCGTAAGCACTTACTCTCACACTGCGTAGAGCGCTACAGCTAGGAAGATGCTCAGGAGAGTGACAGGATTCAATAGATAGGCGTAATCGCGACGACCCGCTTTCCGCTTGAACGTTTACTATCTGGGCCTGAATAATGACATCTTCACCACTGAGCCCGCTTGGCAACCGACGCCCCCACTCATGCTGCACACTGATAAAAACCCAGCTCAAAATAACCAAAAAAATCAGTAGATTACGCCTATACACCACCAAGAAAAGCACGGCCACAAATATACCTGCCAGCAGTGCTTGCAAGCGTGCATCTGGACCGCTTATCCATGCCAATAGCGCACCCATGAAACCTGCCAACGCAGCGGGTAGTGCAACGCCTATGTGCATATTCCCTCCTTGGAACAAGATCATTCAAAGCCACGCGTAGCCGAAGCACACTGCTATATGGATAATAGGAGGCACCTATTAAAAGAGTACCTGACATGCCGCGCCGTTTCCTGCAGCGCTACATGCCAAAACCCGATACATTAAGGCGTCAGCGTTCTCTACGCTTTATCGCGCCATTAATTGCAGATCCTGGGCTATGGCTTTTAACACGTCGAAGCGTTGCAAATGCGTTTAGCGTGGGGCTTTTTTGCGCCATGCTGCCTATACCGTTTCAAATGGTAGTTGCAGCATTGGGGGCTAGGTTTACCCGTTGCAACTTAGCTCTATCGGTAGGTCTAGTGTGGATCACGAACCCACTCACCATGCCGGTTATTTTTTATTTTAATTACCGTATTGGCACATTTCTTTTAGAAGCCCCCGTTAGAGAGGCCCCATCGCGCATCTCAACGCGCTGGATTGCAGAGCAAATGCACGACATTATGCCGCCGCTGATGCTTGGCTCGCTAATTTCTGCCGTTTTACTAGCGATTATCGCCAATATTGTCATACGGCTAATTTGGCGCTGGCATGTTTCTCATCACTGGAAGCGCCGCCGCCTAAAAAGGCGGCAGCGCCGAGCGCGCATTGAGTCAGAATTCGATGACTAACCTCACAAGCTATTAGGCATTTTGCTGCTCAATTAACTGCCCGCCATCCAATTTCAACACTCGATCTTGATGAGCAGCCAAGCTGACATCATGGGTAACAATAACAAACGCGCAAGCGCTCTCTTTAGCCAGTTCATCCATAAGTGCTAATATAGTTGCTGCGGTAGTTTGATCTAGGTTCCCGGTTGGCTCGTCCATCAGCACAAGACTGGGGTCGGTCACTAGCGCACGAGCAATAGCCACTCGCTGACGCTCCCCACCCGAAAGCTCGCCAGGTTTGTGATCCGCCCGCGTCTTCATGCCCACCCGTTCAAGCAACTGCATTGCGCGCTGCTCCGCCACTTTTTTAGATTGGCCGCGAATAATGAGCGGCAGCGCAGCATTCTCAACTGCGGTGAACTCAGCTAGCAAGTGATGAAATTGATAAACAAAGCCAATATAGCGATTCCGAAAACGACCGAGCGCCGCGTCATTAAGACCCGAAAGCGGCTCGCCAGCAATCACTACGCTACCTGCGCTAGGACGATCAAGACCTCCCAACAGGTTTAACAGCGTTGTTTTACCCGAACCAGAGCTGCCCACAATGGCAACACGCTCTCCTGCATGCACCTTAAGCTCAAGCTGATCTAATACGGTAAGATCTTGAGGGCCTTCGTCGTAAATCCTTGTCAGGCTGTTACATTCCAGCATAATCGCTGCTGTGTGCGGTGTACTTGAGGTCATCATTGCGTCCTTATTCATAACGCAGTACGTCGGCAGGCTGAACCCGAGCGGCCCGCCAAGCGGGATAAAGCGTCGAGAGGAAGGTCAGACCAAAGGCAGCGATAACGATATCGCGTACATCGCCCCACTGCAGCTTAGAAGGCAGGTCGCTAATAAAGTAAACCCCAGCATCTAAAAATTGAATACCGAAAGCTGTTTCAAACCAGCCAATTAAATCTGAGATAGTAAGCGCTAAGATAACCCCTGCCGTAACGCCGATCGCAATACCAATCAGTCCGATAGTCAGCCCCTGAACAATGAAAATCCCCATAATTGAACGCGGGGTAGCACCTATGGTTCGTAAAATGGCGATATCCGCTCGCTTATCGGTAACCACCATTACTAACGTAGACACAATATTAAACGCAGCGACAGCAATAATGACGGTAAGTAGCAGTGCTATCATGCGCTTTTCCATTTGAATTGCTTGGAAAAGACTGCCGTGGGAAAAGGTCCAATCCGTACCGCGGTAACCGGAGCCCAGTTCGTTAACAATCGCTTGAGTTTCACTGCCAGATACAAACAGGTCATCCAGCTCCAGCCTCAGACCACCCACCGCATCGCCCAGACGCGCTAAGGTTTGCATATCCTCAATATTGGCATAAGCCAAATTGGCATCTAAATCAGCGCCTACGCTAAAGATACCGCTAACGGTAAACCGTTTTAGCCTTGGAAAAACCCCAGCGGGGGTAATCGATGCCTCCGGAACAAGTAGCGTAACTCGGTCTCCTACCCCTACGCCCAAGCGACGTGCCAACATAGATCCCAAAACTACGTTCCACTCGCCAGGCACCAGATCGGAAAGCTCACCTTCGCGCATATGCTTTCCAATAATCGACACTTGGTCTTCCCAGTCCGGATGGATGCCATTCACCATAGCCCCCTGGTTTCTACCACCCGCTGAAAACATACCTTGCTGTTCAACATAAGGTGCTGCACCAATGACTCGCTCTCGCTCAACGAGCCGTTCTGCTAACGCTTGCCACTCGACTAATCCTTCTTGCGACTCAATTTTAGTGTGAGGCACCATCCCCAAGATACGGGTACGGAGCTCATGATCAAAACCATTCATGACCGACAGCACAAGGATTAGCACAGCCACGCCAAGCATTAATCCCAACATTGAAGTTAGCGAAATAAACGAAATAAAGTGGTTCCGGCGTTTAGCGCGCACGTAGCGCAGCCCCACCAGAAAAGGCAAACGATCAAGCATGGCATCATTCCTTAGTAATAAGCGTCCATGGTACGGTTTTTTTAGCATGGGTGCATGTAAGAACGCAGGGTTAGAGTAACAGGACCACTTGCCGTTCCCTCAAGTACGGTAACGCTTGCATGTTAGTAAACAAGCCCCTAAATTGCGCCCGTTCTCCTTGTCTTCGGAGATGACCTCTAGGGCAAGCATTTTTTCGACTATTAAGAGCATCTGTGACGTTGGCTAACAAAACTTACCGTTTATTGCCTGAGTGGTATCCCCAAGACGGCTTGCAACTGACTTGGCCCCGCCCAGATGGCGACTGGGCATCGTTGTTATCGCTTATCGAGGCAACACTTGAGCGTATCGTGATAGCCACGACACGCTATCAGCGAGTGCTGATCAGCGTTCCTGATGTTGCCACCCAGCGCCGCTTGGCTGCGACGTTTGACGCCTATGGCATTCCTCAATCACAACTGATGCTCATTGTCGCGCCCACAGATGACACTTGGGCTAGGGACCATGGGCCGATCACCGTGGTAGACGAAGCTCAGCAGCCGCTCATACTGGATTACACGTTCACTGGCTGGGGCGGTAAATTCCCTGCCGAGCATGACAATCAGCTTACTCAATGGCTGGACGATATAGGCGTGTGGGCCTGCCCTATCGCTACACGGAATATGGTACTAGAAGGCGGTGCTATTGAAACCGACGGTGAGGGCACGCTGCTAACCACCGAGGCCTGCCTGCTGAACCCAAATCGCAATTCGTCACTCTCACGCACAGATGTTGAAGCTCAATTAGCGAAAGATTTCGGTGTCGACCGATTCCTATGGCTAGCAAACGGGCATCTTGAAGGTGACGATACCGACAGCCATGTTGATACGCTCGCACGCTTTTGCAACGCCTCGACCATTGCGTATGTCCGCTGCGACGACCCCACCGACCCTCACTACCCAGCATTAAATGCGATGGAGCAAGAACTGATGGCGTTTCGCCAGCGCAACGGCGAACCCTACCAATTAATTGCTTTGCCATGGCCTCAGGCCTGCTTTGATCCTGACGATGGTCATCGCCTTCCTGCTACCTACGCAAATTTTTTAATTATCAATCATGCCGTACTGGTGCCCACTTACGGCGATCCTGCCGATCTGATCGCACTGCAAGCATTGAGTGTTGTCTTCCCGGAACACACGATGATTCCAATTGAGTGTGTTAGCGTCATTCGCCAGCATGGCAGCCTCCACTGTTTAACCATGCAGCTACCAAGAGGCACTCTTGTCCCTGCACTTAGTCACTCCTAAGGAGCCATCATGCCTAACAGCTTAACCGTCGGTGTTGTTCAACAGTCAGCGTGGCCAGATAAAGCACGTAGTCTTGCTGCCAGCGAAGCTGGCATACGCTCAGCCGTTAGCCAAGGGGCACAATTAGTGTTGCTTCAGGAGTTGCATGCCACTCATTACTTTTGCCAGTACGAAGACCCTGCACTGTTTGATTTAGCTGAACCACTAGACGGCCCTACTGGGCAACGCCTAGCCGAACTGGCTAAAGAGTTGGATATCGTGCTGGTAGGGTCACTATTTGAAAAGCGTGCAGCGGGGCTTTACCACAATACAGCCGTCGTTTATGACCGCGCAAAAGGACGTGTTGGGCAGTACCGTAAAATGCACATTCCTGATGATCCAGCCTTTTACGAAAAGTTTTACTTTACCCCTGGCGATGCTGATGACGATCGCGGCCAAGGCTTCACGCCCATTGACACCTCTGTTGGGCGTCTAGGGGTCTTGGTTTGCTGGGATCAATGGTATCCAGAAGCAGCACGGTTAATGGCACTAAGTGGTGCAGAGCTACTTCTCTACCCCACCGCCATTGGCTGGGACCCAAATGATGATGACGCTGAAAAAGCGCGTCAGAAAGATGCCTGGACTATTATACAGCGCTCCCATGGCGTTGCTAACGGGTTACCCGTAATGGTCGCTAACCGTGTGGGCTTTGAACCCGACCACTCTGGCGTTGGTGACGGCATTACGTTCTGGGGTGGAAGCTTCGTATGCGGCCCACAAGGTGAAATGCTAGCGCATGCAGGAGAGGAGTCGCAGCAATTAGTAGTCAAGATAGACATGGCTCGTAGCGAGAACACTCGGCGCATTTGGCCATATTTACGCGACCGCCGCATTGATGCTTACGGTGATTTAACCCGCCGCTATCGCGATTGATAACCAGCCAGTTGGCTAATAAACCTAACCTGATAAAAACTTTACCTGATAAAACCCTCGCCTGATAAAAACCTCAGATGATAATAACCTGGACGCCTGCTCTCATAGAGAGCAGGCGCAGTCATTAAAACACCTGCATGTGGCAGTTGGCTTTATTTCCAAAAATCACGAATAGACGCAATTCCCTGGGCGCCAACGGCGCGTGCATGGCTAGCATCAAAGCGTGTCATACCCCCCAATGCATATACCGGCATACCCGCACGTTCCACTAGCTGTTGAAAGTCATGCCAGCCTAGCGGCGCTACTTCTGGATGAGAAGGCGTGGTGCGTAATGGCGAAAGCGTCACAAAGTCACAACCTAAAACTGCTGCCTGGGAAAGCTGCGTTTGATCATGAGTTGATGCTGATAGCCATTTATTTTCAGCGATCGGGCGACGCTCAAGGCTCATTAACCGCGCGCTCGTCAAATGGATACCGTCAGCATCAATCCTATCAAGCAACGCAGGCTCACCGTTCAATAGAAGCCTTGCATCGTACTGACGACAAAGGCGCAGAGCACGCTCAGCACGGGCGACATAAGCCGCTTCATTAAGATTTTTCGCCCGCAGCTGTACTAACCTTACGCCGTCTTCATCTAATGCTCTTTCTAGCAGGCTATCAAAACGCTCTTCATCGGATTCTTCACCGGTAATCAGGTAGTCAGTGGGCAACATCACTGCACGCAAAATAGGCAAGTTAGCGGCAGGGAAAGGATAATTTGCCAACTCTTCCATGGGCACCCAACGTACAGCCTGCCCTTCACGGCCAAACGGCTCACCTGCAAACTCTTGCACTTGCCAAACATCCAGAAGAATATGCTTATCAGGATACTCATGATGGACGCGGATAAGCGGCCGGGCACGTACAATCTCAACGCCTAGCTCTTCGTGCAGTTCGCGTTTGAGACCTTCAAGCCCTGTTTCATAAGGTGCCAGCTTGCCACCGGGAAACTCCCAGAGGCCGCCTTGATCGACATTAGAGGGCCGACGTGCAATCAGCACTCGCTTTTGATCGGCGCTGATCATTGCAGCCGCCGCAACATGAACCCGTCGTTTTACCATTACACTCATTACGTCTTTACCCACTTTGTGCGCGCCGCCTTAAACGAAGACGGCGCTATCTCGCTGCGTTAGCACGTCACTGCAACTGTTTTCAGCTACTTTCGAGCGCTTTTCAGCTACTTTCCAGCGCTTTCAGCTACGGTAATCCGCGTTGATAGTCACATAGCCATGAGATAGATCCGAGGTCCACACAGTGGCGCACTCTTCCCCACGACCCAAGTTAATGCGAATGATGATCTCTTCTTTCGCCATGACCGCACTGCCCGCGGCTTCGGTATAACTGGCTGCTCGGCCACCTTTCTCAACCAAGCGCACGTCACCCAAGTCAATGACCACCTTATTGACATCGAACGCTTCCACTGGCGCGCGTCCTACGGCAGCTAGAATACGCCCCCAGTTAGCATCAGAGGCGTAGAGAGCAGTTTTCACCAATGGCGAATGGGCCACGGTAAAGGCAACATCCAACGCTTCTTGCCGAGTAGACGCTTCATTCACCTGGAGCGTTACAAACTTAGTCGCTCCTTCACCATCACGAATAATCGCTTGAGCGAGTTCAGTCATGACACGCTGGAGCGCATTACGGAAAACGGCTATCTGCTCTTCACTTTCAACACGAGCGCCAATGCCGGTCGCTGCTAGCATGCATGCATCGTTAGTTGATGTATCGCTATCAACAGTGATGCAATTAAAAGAGCGATCCACCGTTTCACGTAGCAAGCTCGCTAATAACGTCTGCTCAATCGCTGCATCCGTCACCACGAAACCCAACATGGTAGCCATATTGGGCTTAATCATGCCAGACCCCTTGGTTATGCCGTTGATCGTCACCTGCTGGTCACCGATTGAAACAGTTACGGTAGCCCCTTTGGCCCGAGTGTCAGTCGTCAGAATTCCTTCGCCTGCCTGTTGCCAAGCGAGGCTATCATCTGCCATGGAGCTCAGCGCATTCGGTATACCTGCAAGCAGCCGCGCCATAGGCAGAGACTCGCCAATCACACCCGTTGAAAACGGTATAACCTGACTTTTATCAACATTCGTTTGCTCAGCAAGCGCTTCACAGCTGGCATAAGCATCCTGCAGGCCTGATGCGCCAGTACCTGCATTAGCATTGCCTGTGTTAATTAACCAGTAACGAGGCGCATGCCCTGCGTTTGCGCACGCTTCCAGATGCGCTTTCGCTACGACTACAGGAGCAGCACAAAATGCGTTCTGTGTAAAAACACCTGCTACTGTTGCCGTTTTAGGCAGTTCAATCACCACGACATCACGGCGATCTGGCTTCTTAATCCCTGCCATTGCACTGCCCAGACGCACCCCCTTAAGGGGTGGCAAGTCTGGAAAGGGAACATTACCCACCGCCATGTTTTTCTCCTTTATATTCGCTTTCGCCACGCGTGATTAGCTCAGTTTCCCACAGCACTGCTTATATTTTTTACCCGACCCACATGAGCACGGATCATTGCGCCCTACTTTTGGCCCTTCACGACGCAACGGACGGCCATCAGCCCCTGGCGCTTCTTGTGACACTTCTTCCTGCTGGGCATTAGGGTCATCATGACGGCTAGCAGCCATCGAGCGCTCACGCACTGACTCTTCACGACGCTTCTGTTCTAGTGCATCAACCTCTTCTGGCTGGCGAACCTGCACGTGACTTAGAATACGCGTAACGTCAGCTTTGATGTTGGTTAGCAAGTGCTGGAATAGCTCGAAGGACTCACGCTTGTATTCTTGCTTAGGATTCTTCTGGGCGTAGCCACGTAAATGAATGCCACGACGCAGGTGGTCCATCGACTGCAGATGCTCTTTCCAGCGAGTATCCAAAACTTGCAGCATTACCTGTTTCTCAAAACGACGAATTAACGCAGCTCCAGCAGCTTCAACTTTGGCTTGGTAAGCATCGCGGTGCATCGCTTGTAGACGCTCACGCAACTTCTCTTCACTAAAACGCTCATCCTCTGCCGCCCACTGTGTAACAGGAGCCTCAAGATTAAATTCAGTTTTAAGATGCGCTTCTAATCCTGGTAGATCCCACTGCTCAGCAAGGCTCTGAGGCGGCACGAAATCGCTAATGGTATCTTCCATAACTTCTTCACGAATACCAATAACAGCCTCGGAAACCTCATCAGCAGAAAGAATTTCATTTCGTTGCTCATAGATAACGCGACGCTGATCGTTAGCGACATCGTCGTATTCCAGCAGCTGTTTACGGATATCAAAGTTGCGCCCCTCTACTTTTTTCTGGGCACGCTCAACCGCATTAGAAACCATCTTGTGCTCAATCGCCTCGCCTCGCTCTAGACCGAGAGCCAACATCAAGCGTTTCACCCGATCAGAACCAAACAGGCGCATCAAGCTATCTTCTAACGAGAGGAAGAAACGTGTAGAGCCTGGGTCACCTTGACGGCCTGCGCGGCCACGCAGCTGATTGTCAATACGACGCGACTCATGGCGCTCAGAACCAACAACATGTAAGCCACCCGCTTCTAAAACACCATCATGACGCTTCTGCCATTCTGCCTTTAGTGCATCAATCTGCTCTTGAGTGGGATTTTGCAGTTTAGCCGCTTCCGCTTCCCAGTTGCCCCCCAGAACAATATCGGTACCACGACCTGCCATATTCGTTGCGATAGTAATGGCACCAGGACGACCTGCTTGAGCGATAATTTCCGCTTCGCTCTGGTGCTGTTTTGCATTCAACACATTAAATGTCAGGCCAGCCTCGCGCATAAGGCGAGCTAGGTATTCTGACGTTTCAATTGACGCCGTACCCACCAAAACAGGACGCCCTGCTTCAGTTTCAGTTTTCACATCTTTAATAATCGCTTCGTACTTTTCTTCCGCACTGAGATAGACCAAATCATTCAGGTCTTTACGAGCAAGCGGACGGTTCGTTGGAATAACGACCACATCCAGGCCATAAATTTGCCGGAATTCGAATGCTTCAGTATCGGCAGTGCCGGTCATACCAGCGAGTTTTTCATACAGACGGAAGTAGTTTTGGAATGTAGTGGATGCCAGCGTCTGACTTTCTCGCTGAACAGTGACGCCCTCTTTCGCCTCAACCGCTTGGTGCAAGCCTTCTGACCAACGACGCCCCGGCATAGTACGACCAGTATGTTCATCAACGATAACCACCTGGCCTTCAGACACGATGTAGTCAACGTCTAGATGATAAAGGTGCCGTGCACGCAGCGCGGAGTGCATATGCTGAAGCAAGTTTAGATTTTGTGCAGCATAAAGCGATTCGCCTTCACCCAATAGGCCTTCGGCACGCATCAGCTCTTCAACTTTGTTATGCCCCTGCTCGGTAAGTTCTACCTGCTTTTGTTTTTCATCAAGCAGAAAGTCTCCCGTGACGGGTGCATCACTGTCCTCAGAAGCCTCGCCCTCTTCTAACTGCTGAGCTAGACGATTCACAATGCCGTATAAATCAGTATTTTCATCTACTGCGCCCGAGATAATTAACGGCGTACGAGCCTCATCAATTAAGATAGAGTCGACTTCATCGACGATGGCATAATGCAGGCCACGCTGCACTTTATCCTCAAGCGAGAACGCCATATTGTCACGCAAATAATCAAAACCAAACTCGTTATTGGTTCCGTACGTGATATCACACTGATAGGCATGACGCTTCTCTTCGCCAGTTTGTCCAGCAAAAATAACGCCTACCGATAATCCAAGAAACTCATATAAAGGCCGCATCCACTCGGCATCGCGGCGAGCAAGATAGTCGTTAACGGTGACAACGTGCACGCCTTTACCTGGCAACGCATTTAAATATACGGCAAGTGTTGCCACCAGGGTTTTACCTTCCCCCGTTTTCATTTCAGCAATGCGTCCACGATGCAGCGTCATTCCACCGACCATCTGAACATCAAAGTGGCGCATGTTCATTATCCGCTTACTGGCCTCGCGCACCACGGCAAATGCTTCAGGCAACAAGCTATCAATCGACGCGCCTTCTGCTAATTTCTCTCGCAGTAGCCCAGTCTTTGCCTGTAACTCAGCATCGTTTAGTCCTTCAAGCGCTTGTTCTAAAACGTTAATGCTGAGTACGCTTTTTTGCATGCGTTTAACATCGCGATCATTTTTAGAGCCAACGACTTTACGTAACAAATTATTAATCATGAAAGTTCCAAATCTTTACGAGCGGCCCCTAGAGGGGCGCCCTTTTATATAAGGCAAATAAAGGTAAATTAGCGAACAGAAAGAAAAACTGGCGGGCCACGTGGAGTCAACACATCAATTGCAGCAACCAATCGATGTGGAAGATGAGAAAAACAGTAGGCAGAGTGCTTGATGACAGAGGAATAAAAATACCTTTGCTCGCCTATCCAACGGCACAGCGCACACCGTTTTTTAGCTATCCATTTTGATTGGGCGCGCAGCATCGCCGGCACCCAAAAACAGATAATCACACCACGCTCACCGCTACGCAATGTCTCGGAAGGATGTAAACTAGCAGGTAATAAACAGCTCACTAAGAGGCCTGCCAGCCACCAACGCGCTAAGCCGTTTCGGCGTTGCCGCCGCGGCGAAGCAGACAAAACATCTGGCGTTGATGACATACTGTGGGCTGGCTCCTGAGCGTGTTAGGCTCTACCAATGAAAAGACAATATAAGACGCTAGTGGCAACCGTCAGTGTGACGCAACCAATAACGTTCTAGGAATCAAGTTGATGAGTATAAAGGTTAAGCGATCTCGCGCACAGCCCATTACCCAACTGCTGACCAAGTCTGGCAGCATGGGCCAACTTATGCGACAGTCCCGCTTAATTGATCAGGCCCAACGTCATTTACGCGCCCACCTTCCTGATTCAATGCGAGAGCATATCTTCGTCGGCGGCTTTCAAAACGGACGCTTGACGCTAATTAGCGGCCAAGCAAGCTGGTTGACATGGTTACGCTATGAACAACCTCGTCTGCTGGTTCTATTGCACCAGTTACCAGGATTTGAAAGTGTCACTGGCTTTACCCTTAAGGTGCGTCCTATCCGGCCGATTGAGAGGCCCAAACGCTACAACCGCACACTCTCTGAAAGCGCAGGCAAAGCAGTATCAGACTGTGCGAAAGATACCGACAACCCCTCACTAAAAAGGGCATTAGAGCGTCTAGCTGCTCATGCACCTAAACATCCAGACCACAACTAGAGAAAAAACACCCAAGCTAAGCCTCAAAAAGCACAAAACACCGCCAAGGCGGTGTTTTGTAACGGCGGGAACCGGGGCATGCAATCAATTTGTTTGGTGCTTTTCTTATGCCATTGCTGGTGCCGAGTATGAAATAGGCGCCACGGCTTTTTCTTCTTCAAATGTGACTATTTCGTATGCATCTGGTTGTGCCAGTAGCTCGCGACATAGTTGATTATTCAGCGCGTGACCGGATTTAACGCCACGAAACTCACCAATTAGGCTAAAGCCTAGCTGGTAGAGATCACCGATAGCATCCAGCACTTTATGCTTAACGAACTCATCGTCATAGCGTAAACCGCCTTCGTTTACGATACGGTAATCGTCCACAACAATAGCGTTATCTAAACTACCACCAAGCGCCAGGTTATTAGACCGTAAAAATTCTAGATCGCGCATAAACCCAAAGGTACGTGCACGAGAAACCTCTTTAACAAACGACGTCGTTGAAAAGTCTATCAGGGCAGTCTGTTTTTGCTGTTCAAATACCGGATGGTCAAAATCAATAACAAACGAAACTTTAAATCCTTGATGCGGTAAAAAAACAGCTTCTTTATCACCATCACTGACGCTAATACGGCGCTTGATGCGAATAAATTTCTTAGGTGCTTCTTGTTCTAAAATGCCCGCTGACTGAATTAAGAATACAAAAGGGCTAGCACTGCCGTCCATAATAGGCACTTCAGGCGCACTTACATCAACGTAGGCATTATCAATTCCCAGCCCAGCAAATGCCGACATCAAGTGTTCTACCGTCGCCACCTTCACGCCATTGTAAGAAAGCGCGGTGCATAATGTCGTATCTTCGACCAATTCAGCACGTGCAGGCACTTGTACAATAGGCTCTAAATCGGTTCGAACAAACACGATTCCAGTGTTAACCGGCGCAGGGCGCAAAGCTAAATGAATTTTTTTGCCAGAGTGCAGACCCACTCCGGTAGCGCGAATGACGTTTTGTAATGTGCGTTGTCTGATCATGGGCAGCGGTCGAACTCTAATGACGGCGGTTACCGGCAACGTTGCCAACAAATACCGCCAAGGGAAGAAAATTAAGAAACAGTGTTCACTTTAACAGCAAACAAGCGTTTTAACCATTAAAACTCTTGTTTGCTGTTTCACTGAACCCAATGATGTGATTAATCTGCTTGACGGCGTAAAAACGCGGGGATATCCAAATAATCATCCGCATCCGGCGTGCGGCGTTTTTCTGGACGGGGTTTAGCAGCTGGATCAGATGCTTCAGCTCGCGCCGAGGCTTGCTGACGCATGACAGTGGGCTGCTGCAACTTACGATAATCAGCAGATGCATCAGCAGCGGATCTGCGCGCCGGCTCACGGGAGGCAACTTTCGCTTTATTGCCATCTAAACCAGCAGCAACTACCGTCACACGCAGCTCATCAGACATTTCCATGTCGATTGAGGTACCCACCACAATAGTTGCTTCCTGAGAGGCAAACTCTTGAACAGTGGCACCTACATCATTAAATTCACCAATCGACAAATCAGGACCCGCTGTAATATTGACCAAAATACCGCGAGCGCCGTGTAGATCAATATCTTCAAGCAACGGGCTTCGAATGGCTTTCTCCGCGGCTTCACGCGCACGATTTTCGCCAGTTGCCCCACCAGTCCCCATCATCGCCATGCCCATTTCTGACATAACGGTGCGAACATCAGCAAAGTCAACGTTGATAATGCCCGGGCTAGTAATAAGCTCTGCGATGCCTTGAACCGCGCCAAGCAACACGTCGTTGGCAGCACTAAATGCCGTTAGCAACGTTGCGTTTTTACCTAGCACAGAGAGCAGTTTTTCGTTTGGAATAGTAATTAACGAATCCACATGCTCAGAAAGCTCTTTCATGCCTTCTTCAGCGGCACGCATTCGTTTCGGCCCTTCAAATGGGAAGGGACGGGTAACAACAGCAACAGTCAAAATACCTAGTTCTTTGGCAACTTGAGCAACCACTGGCGCACCACCAGTGCCTGTCCCCCCCCCCATACCGGCCGTAATGAACACCATGTCCGCACCATTCAATAGCTCAGCGATGCGGTCCCGATCTTCCATGGCAGCTTGACGACCCACCTCAGGGTTTGCTCCCGCCCCAAGACCTTTAGTGATTTCTCCACCAAGCTGCAGAACTGTTTTTGCAGACACCCGTTTAAGTGCTTGAGCATCGGTATTGGCGCAAATAAATTCAACGCCTTCAATATTACTTTCAACCATGTGGTTAACAGCATTGCCGCCACCACCGCCAACACCGACCACTTTGATGACCGCACTGCTCGAGGGTGCGTTATCTACCAATTCGAACATAAGCCCCGTCTCCTGAACCGCGCTTGCGGCCCTGTCAGAAATTTCCTTTGAACCAGCCTTTAATTCTTGCCAGCGCCGATTGACCTTCCTTGATATCACGCCGGGTTAACTCATTGCGTCCTTTGTGAACAGCAACAACTCCCCCGTGGCTTTCTAGGCCTTGCCCATGTCGCGCTTCTTGTAAGGCATAATGCAATAACCCCACACCTGTCGCATAGATTGGGTTACGTACCACGTCTGCCAAACCTTTAACATTTTGCGGACAAGCAATACGAACTGGCATATGAAAAATCTCTTCTGCCAATTCACTGACGCCCTCCATGCGTGAGGTGCCCCCTGTGAGCACAACACCAGCAGCCACCATATCCTCATAGCCGCTACGACGTAATTCGTCTCTTACCAACGTAAATAGTTCCTCGTACCGAGGCTCAACCACTTCGGCAAGCGCCTGACGCGATAAATCGCGTGCTGGACGATCTCCTACGCTGGGTACTTTGATCATTTCATCACTTGCAGCTAGCTGTGTTAGCGCACAAGCATATTTAACTTTAATTTCTTCAGCATGTTGCGTTGGTGTTCGTAACGCCATCGCTATATCGTTCGTTACCTGGTCACCCGCAATAGGAATAACAGCGGTGTGGCGAATGGCACCTTCGCTGAATATGGCCATATCGGTGGTACCACCTCCGATATCCACCATACAAACGCCTAATTCCCGCTCATCTTCAGTAAGCACTGCCATACTTGAAGCTAGCTGTTCAAGAATAATAGCATCTACCTCTAGGCCACAGCGGCGTACACACTTTTCGATATTTTGAACAGCGTTTAACGCCGCTGTTACTAGATGCACCTGTGCTTCTAGACGCACACCTGACATTCCCAGAGGCTCACGGATACCACCTTGTGCATCAATTGAGAACTCTTGGGGCAACACATGTAAAACACGTTGTCCTTCTGAAACTGCACGGGCACGAGCAGAATCAATGACTCGCTCGATATCAGACGGCGTGACCTCCCTCTCTTTAATCGCGACAACCCCGTCAGAATTCATTGAGCTGATATGACTACCGGCAACGCCAACATAAACAGAATGAATATCACAACCAGCCATTAACTCAGCTTCTTCAACAGCACGCTGTATAGACTGCACTGTTGATTCGATGTTGATAACCACACCTCGCTTCATACCACGCGATGGATGAGAACCAATGCCTGCTATTTCAATCCCGCCATCATCGGTAGGTTGACCGACTATCGCGACAACTTTGGACGTTCCAATGTCCAGCCCGACAACCATATTGGATGCGTTGGGTGAGCCTGCCATGAGTCGGATAATCTCCCTTGAAAATTTTTTAAACGATATTTTTGCCTAGCAACTGCGCCAAACTGTTAAAATAATGGTGCTAGAATTCAAAGCAGCATTAATGCTTGTTAAAAAAGCAAGCCACATTTTGATGGGGCCAATTAAGGAAACCCACAAAGAAGCATCTGCCATAGCCATCTTTCATAACATAGTATAGAAACAATACTCGCAATACGACTAGCGACATCTTACGATAATGATCTTCTTAGCCAATTTAAACCCTATTCACGGCTTTTCACTGTTGGCAACCACTTACATTTACCTACTTTTTGCACATTTTAAGCCGTTAACTACTCATCTTCCTCCAAAAAGTCACTCTCTCCGTGCCAAGCAACAGCAACACCGTTAGGGTAACGCAAATCGATATAGCGGATATGCTCACCGAGACGAGCAAGTTCACGCTGCCATGATGCTGAAAGCCTAGCCAACCGGATGTCATGCTGACGTCTTCCCAACATGACCCAAGCTCCGTTACTTAACTGAAGTCGCCATGCACCACGAGGCTCTAAGCGCAACTGGGAAAGTGACAGCGATAACCCCTGGAAGTGGGGTGTTAAGCGTCGATAGTAGGTAAGCACTTCTTCACCGCTTCCGGTCGGCCCCGCCAGATCGGGCAACCCCTGAGGAACCTGCAAGGGCGCAAACGCAAATGCCTCTCCTTCGGGGTTAAGCAAAAAATCATCATTCCAGCGGGCCACGGGCGTTTGCTCTACCAGTTCAAACACTAGTGCGTTTGGCCACTCTCTGGAAATTCTTACTTCATGCAGCCAACCAATTCTCAACGCACGCTGGCGCAGCTCACCTAAGTCTGCCGAAAGCCATGTAACCTCTTGAACGAGCGGCGCCAGCTGAGTCTGCAGATAATCAGCACTTACATACTCCCATTCGCCACGTATGGACACACGCTCAATAGGCTTATCTAGCCATAGCCACAATGCTCGGCCACCAGCACCCAGTAACAGTGCTAGCAATATGAGGCCTAACCACGCATTTCGCTTTTTCATGAGTAGCTGCGTTGAACCGCAGTGTTCAATATGCGCAATACCAGCTGATCAAAATCTATTCCCGCATGCGCTGCTGCTTGCGGCACTAAACTATGATCTGTCATTCCTGGCACTGTATTAACTTCAATCAGCCAAAACTTGCCCATTGCATCGCGCATCACATCGACGCGCCCCCACCCTTCGCCACCTACCGCATCAAATGCTTTTTCGCATAATTCTGCCAAGGCCTGCTCATCAATAGATGGTAAGCCGCTAGGTAGGTGGTACTGGGTGGTGTTAGCAATGTATTTCGCTTCGTAATCATAAAAGCCACCAGGAACTTCAACACGGATGGCCGGCAATACCTCATTATCAAGCAGAGCAACGGTGTACTCTTCACCGACAACGAAACGCTCAGCCATAACACGGGCATCATAGCTCGCCGCTTCATAATAGGCGGCTTCCAATGCTTCCTGGCTCTTAACAATACTAATACCCAGCGTGGAACCTTCATGAACAGGCTTCACCATCATTGGCAAGCCAAGCTGTGCTACCACCGATGCCCAGTCAGACGTGTCGCTCAGCATTACGCTTTCGGGAGTAGGCAACCCAACGGCTTGCCAAACCTGCTTCGTGCGCTGCTTATCCATGCCTAGTGCTGACGCCAGCACCCCACTGCCGGTGTAAGGAAGTCCTAGAAGCTCTAGCGCACCCTGTAATGTGCCATCTTCTCCACCACGACCATGTAAGGCAACAAACACTGCTGTTGGTGCCAGCCGCTCTAGCCCCACCAAACCGCCTTCTTTTGGATCGTAGCCAAGGGCATCAATACCTTGGCGTTTGAGCGCAGCAAGCACCGCGGCACCACTTTTAAGAGACACCTCGCGTTCCGCCGATGTGCCCCCATAAACAACAACGACACGCGCTAAGGGGTCGTTCAGTGACATTGTTTCACTCATAGCTCTACCTTATCCAGCGCCAACTTAGCTTGGGCGAAACGAAGCGAAATACCACCCACATCACCAGCGCCTTGAGTAATGAAAATGTCCCCAGGACGCAAAAGTTTGTTTAATAGTGCAGGTAACTCCTGCTTATGCTCAACGAATAAGGGATCAACTTCGCCCCGCTGGCGAATAGACCCCGCAAGCGTACGCCCTTCTGCCCCGGGAATCACAGCCTCCCCAGCGCTGTAAACATCTAATAGAACAAGCGTGTCCACTTGTGAGAGTACTCGAACGAAGTCTTCATAAAGATCGCGGGTGCGACTATAGCGATGTGGCTGATAAAGCATCACTAAACGGCGATCTGGCCAACCTGCCCGTATCGCCTGGATAACCATGTCAACCTCACGGGGATGGTGCCCGTAATCGTCTACTAACATGACCTCGCCATCGCCATTAGGGGCTTTGAAATGGCCATGCACCTGGAAGCGGCGTCCCACGCCAGCAAAGCCTGCCAGACCACGTAAAATGGCTTCGTCGCCCACCCCTGCGTCCGTTGCCACCACAATAGCAGCCATCGCATTTAGTGCGTTGTGACGTCCTGGCATCGCTAATCGAATAGCAAGCGGAGCAGCCTCACCAGGGCGTATCGCGGTAAACGATACTTCACCCGCCTGTTGAGTAAAATCCACAATGCGGTAGTCAGCATCTTCATCGAAACCATAGGTCACAAACTGTCGTTTCACCTGATCACGCAACGACCGGATATTTGCATCGTCAATACACAACACAGCCAGCCCGTAAAACGGCAAATTGTGAAGAAACTCAATGAATGTGCTTTTTAGCCGCTCAAAATCCCCACCATAGGTGGCCATATGGTCTGCATCTATATTCGTTACAATAGAGACCATCGGCTGAAGATGAAGGAATGATGCATCAGACTCATCCGCCTCAGCGACTAGATAATCGCCCTCTCCCAAGCGCGCATTAGCGCCCGCACTGGTAAGCTTTCCACCAATCACGAAGGTAGGGTCTAGCCCGCCTTCCGCCAACAGCGTTGCTGTCAAACTGGTGGTGGTTGTCTTACCGTGTGTTCCAGCAACAGCAATGCCATGGCGGAAACGCATTAGCTCGGCCAGCATTTCAGCACGCCTTACTACTGGCACACGATGCTCATGGGCCCAGCGAATTTCAGGATTCGTTACATCAATAGCGCTGGAGACAACGACGACATCAGCCCCCGCCACATTCTCTTCAGAATGACCGATAGCAACGTTAACTCCACACTGACGAAGGCGTTCAATGACATTTGATTCCTTCATATCGCTGCCGCTGACGCTGTAGCCCTGATTAGCAAGCACCTCAGCGATTCCACACATACCTGCGCCACCGATACCAACAAAGTGCAAACGCTTAATACGGCGCATACCCGGGCCACTTGGACGGACACCTGAGTGCAACGCGTTATTAATAGAATCGGTCACGCAGTCTCTCCTTGTTTAACCAACGCTAGACACCCCTCTGTAAGCCGTTCAGTCGCATCTAAGTAGGCTTTCTGCCGGGCTTTAGAAGCCATCTCTGATAATACGCTTGGGACTAATAGCTCATCCAAATAGTGTGTTAATCGCTCGGGGGTAAGCTCAGACTGTTTAACACAAAGCGCCGCCCCGGCTTTTACTAAAACATCAGCATTGACCCGCTGATGATCATCAACAGCAAATGGAAACGGCACTAGCAAGGCGGGCTTTGCAGCAGCGGCAAGCTCTGCCACTGTTAGCGCTCCGGCACGGCAAACGACTAAATCTGCCCACTCATATGCGGCCGCCATATCATCAATAAAGGGAGTGACATCTGCCACAATTCCATGCTCAACGTAGGCGCTTGCCGTCGCCACATCTCGGTCTTTGCCAGCTTGGTGGCGAACATCAGGGCGACGCTCAGGAGGTAAACCTGCCAACCCAGGCGGCAAGCGCTCATTCAGTGCCACCGCCCCTAGAGAGCCCCCAACAACTAGTAACCGTAGCGGTCGAGCGGCTAGTTCAGAAGCACCCCTAGGATGCTCACCCAGTGCAGCAATATCTTCTCGCACGGGATTGCCAATCACTTCTGCCTTGTCACCAAAAGCCTCGGTAAACGCCGCGTAAGTACGTGTCGCTAATTTCGAGAGCACTTTATTAGTCAGCCCAGCAATAGCATTTTGTTCATGTATCACCAATGGCACCCTGGAAAGCCATGCCGCCAGCCCACCTGGGCCACTGGCAAATCCACCCAACCCAACCACCACATCAGGATTGAAGCGACGAATTACCTTCCGTGCTTGCAGTACAGCTTGGGAAAGATTCAGCGGCGCTTTCAGCCAGCCAACTACTCCTTTACCACGGAGACCGCTTATGTCGATGGTATGAAGCGTAATACCTGCTTCTGGTACCAAGCGATTTTCGATCCCTCTTGGGCTTCCCAGCCATTCAACATCGACATTGTGAGCATTGAGCGAACGTGCTAAAGAAAGCGCCGGGATAACATGACCACCGGTACCCCCTGCCATAATTAAAATGCGTCGACGTGCGTTCGTCGTCACAAACAACTCCTTGAGTAGTCACGATAACCGAGGTTCATGACGTGATTTATAGGGCGTCGATAGACGACGAGGCCGGTGACGCGTTTCGGCATCAACGCGTAGCAATAAGCCAATCATCATACCGGTTACCAATAAACTTGAACCGCCATAGCTAATCAGTGGCAATGTTAACCCTTTCGTTGGCAACAACCCTGAACTTACCGCCATGTTAATAAATGCCTGCGCTGCAATAACAAAACCTATGCCATAGCTGACATAGGCGCCGAACAAGTGGCCCGCCAACTCTGCACGCCGCCCAATCAACATCGCGCGGATAATCAGCAATGTGAACAGCAGTACCACAAGGATAGCGCCAATCATGCCAAGCTCTTCCGCGATCACGGCAAATATAAAGTCCGTGTGGGCTTCCGGTAGATAGTGGAGCTTTTGAACACTATTACCTAAACCAGTACCGGTCACGTGTCCACGACCAAACGCAATCAGTGCCTGAGTCAGTTGATAACCAGTCGCAAACTGATCCGCCCACGGATCTAGAAAGCTAGTCCAGCGCGCTAACCGGTAAGGCTCCATCACCACCATCATCACAGCTCCCGCAGCTAATACGCCACCGCTACCGAAGAGCAAGGTAAGTGAGGCACCACTCATCATTAACATACCAATAACGCACACGGTATAGACCACCATGCCACCAAAATCGGGGGCGAGGAACAGTAATCCCGCAGGAACAGCCAGTACCGCTAAAGGTCGCCACATACTTAAAGCACGACGGCGCAGGTCATAGGTAAAACGAGACATGAACGCTGCCATGTAAAAAATCAAACCAATTTTTCCCAGCTCGGAAACCTGCAAGCTAGGCAAGGGGCCAGGCAGTGAAATCCAGCGCTTACTACCATTGACCTCTTGACCAATCAATAGCACTAGCGCAAGCAACAAAATACTGATCAACAAAAATAACGCCGCGTTTTGACGCCACGCCTCCAGAGGGACACACAGCATGAAAAAGCAGGCTAGAACGGCCAATAATAAAAAGATCCCATGCTGCCGAGCATAGTGATAGCTATTTTCAAGTAGCCCTACTGATGCCGAACTAACCATTACCCAACCCAAGCCAGCTAATGCTATGGCAGCAATAATCAGCCACACATCAGTGGGTAAATGGCGCGTTGTCAGCGCATCGCGAATACGCTGGACTCTGCTCATACCCTACTCCCTGAGTCGTTATGCTGAAGCTGCTTTTGCTCGACCCAAGACCGAAAAGCATCGCCTCTAGCTTGATAGTTTATAAATTGATCTAGGCTTGCACAGGCGGGCGATAACAGCACGCAATCGCCGGGTTCAGCAATTTCCCAAGCGATTTCCATTGCTAGAGTTAAATCGTTAACTACTTGTACTGAAACAGACGATGACAACGCCGACTTAAGGCGATGGGCATCAATACCAAACAGCAATACGGCTTTGGCGCACTCTGCTAAAGGGGCTGCCAACGGTGTGAAATCTGCCCCCTTACCAACGCCACCGGCTAATAATATTACTTTACCCTCAAGCGACGCACTAATACCTTGTATCGCGGCTAGCGTGGCGCCAACGTTAGTACCTTTTGAATCATTCACCCACAAAACGCCATTAACTCGTGCAATGACTTCGCTACGGTGGGGCAACCCTTTAAAAGAAGCTAATGCCTGGCACATAGACACTTTTGCGAAGCCTAACGCACTGCCCATTGCCAGCGCTGCCAGTGCATTGGCATAGTTATGCAGACCAGCAATGGCTAATTTTTCTGTACCAAGCCAGGCAACATCACCATGAAACAGCGTTAGCTCGCCGTCCTTTTGAGCAACTCCCCAGTCATCACCCTCAGGCGCAGAAGCCTTAAAGCGCTGGACATGAGAGACTGACACCTCTGGCCAAGTGAGGGGATCATCTGCATTGACAATAGCTGTTTGCGCACCATAGAAAATACGCTGTTTGGCGCGATGGTAACCCGCCATATCACCATGTCGATCTAAATGATCTTCACAGATATTTAAAAAAGCAGCCACTTTAGCGCTCAGACGAGGCGTTGTTTCTAGCTGAAAACTTGAGAGTTCAAGGATGTAAAGCTCGGCATTTGGACAATCAGCTAATAAATCCAACGCTGGCGTGCCTAAATTGCCACCCACGGCAGCGTTCACACCCGCAGCGCTAGCCATCTCACCCAATAGCGTAGTGACCGTTGACTTAGCATTAGAGCCAGTAATGGCAGCAATTGGTGCATTGACAGCCCGCACAAACAAGGCAATTTCGCCTACCAGCATAGGTTCACCCGTTGCTGGATTATAACGCTCTAACAAGCCTTCAAGCCCTGGTGAATGAGGGTCTACACCAGGACTAATAACCACTTCGTGGGCATTCGTAAAATCAAGCGCCGTCAATGGGCCACAATAAACCTCAATATCCGGATATTGCTTCTGAAAATCGTCTAATCCTGGGGGGGCTGCTCGTGTATCTGCCACCATAAATAGCATGCCTTGACGCGCCAAATGACGACAAATAGCTTGCCCAGAGATACCAAGACCAATAACAACAGTGACTCCATTTGCGACACGCACGATGACCGGCTCCTTTACACATCACGCTAATAGCAGCAACACTGCCACTACTACCTTGCTAATCATCGAACTTTCAGCGTAGCAAGCCCTAACAACACCAATACAACGGTAATAATCCAAAAACGAACAATTACCCGCGGCTCTGGCCATCCCTTCAACTCATAGTGGTGATGCAAAGGTGCCATACGGAAAATACGCCGGCCGGTAAGCTTATAAGAGCCGACTTGGAGAATCACTGAGATCGTTTCAAGCACAAAAATGCCGCCCATGATAAACAGCACAATTTCTTGGCGCACAATAACAGCCACGACGCCTAGCGCGGCACCAAGTGCCAGCGCCCCCACATCTCCCATAAACACCTGAGCCGGATAGGTGTTGAACCACAAAAACCCCAAGCCAGCGCCAGCAATAGTGGCACAAAAAACGGCTAACTCGCCGGTACCATGAATAAAAGGAATATGCAGATAGTTAGCAAACACAGCGTTACCACTTGCATAAGCAAAGACCGACAAGCCCATAGCCACGAGCACGGTGGGCATGATTGCCAAACCATCAAGACCATCAGTGAGGTTAACTGCGTTAGAACTGCCGACGATCACAAAGTAGGTCAGCACGATATAGAACACGCCAAGGGGTAGCGCGACATCTTTAAACATTGGGATCAATAGGCTAGTTTCAGCCGGTGTAGCAGCGGTAAAATAAAGCACCACAGCAGCACTAATCCCCACCACCGACTGCCAGAAGTACTTCCAGCGCGCGGGAAGTCCACGTGGGTTCTTTTCGACAACTTTACGATAATCATCGACCCAACCAACAGCACCAAAGCCTAATGTGACCAGTAGCACTACCCAAACATAATGGTTAGTTAAATCGCCCCAGACCAGCGTACTGATAGCAATCGCCAACAAAATCATTGCCCCACCCATGGTGGGTGTACCTGCTTTAGACAAGTGAGACTGGGGGCCATCATCACGTATCGCTTGACCAATTTGGCCTTCCACTAACCGACGTATCACCCAGGGGCCAAGCCACAGGCATAACATGAGCGCTGTTAGCGCTGCGAGAATGACACGTAAGGTTAAATAGTTAAAAACTTGGAAAGCAGACTGATATTGGGCTAGAAAATTCGCCAGGTGAAGTAACATGAACGGCGCTTACCTTGTTTCATCCGCACGTAGCGCAGCAATGACATTTTCCATGCCGGCACTACGCGACCCTTTCACCAATAGCGTGGTGTTAGGCGGCAGAGTATTAATAACATGACGCACTAGCGTCTCGTGGTCGTCAAAATGCAGCCCGCGACCGAAGGCTTCACTTGCTGAACGGGCGGCCTCGCCATAGGTCAGTAAGGTGTCGATACCCAATGACGCTGCGTAACGACCAATTTCAGCATGCAGGGCATGCGACTCGCAGCCCAATTCCCCCATGGCGCCAAGCGCGCACCAGCGAGGCGTAGGAAAGTTTACTAATGCATCCAAAGCCGCTTTTACCGCACCAGGGTTTGCGTTGTAGGTATCGTCCAACAAGGTTGTGTTGCGCACGCCTGGTACGATGCTTAAGCGCCCTGACAGCGAGGAGAGTTCAGACAGCCCCGCCGCCACTTGCTCTGGCGCAACACCTAACGTAAGAGCCGCCGCAGCGGCTGCCAAAGCGTTACTCACATTATGCTTACCAATCAACGGGAGCCTTACGTTTCCTACTATTTGCCCACGCTCAACAAGCGTAAAAGCATACCGTCCGAAAGAGTCGCAGGAAAGTGCCGACGCGTGAACGTCCGCATCGCCATGTAAGCCATAGCTTACAATTCTCTTATCTCCTGCACAGGCCGCCCAAAACTCAAAATAGCGGTCATCACGGTTTAGCACTGCAGTACCGCTTTCCGCTAGCCCCGTTAATATTTCACTTTTAGCTTGGGCTATTTGTCCCATACCACCAAATTCTCCAACGTGCGCCCCTGTCACATTGGTAATAATGACAACATTTGGGGAGGCCAGTTGACTGGTCCAGGCAATTTCGCCCAAATGGTTTGCACCCAGCTCAATCACGCCTACCTGATGGTGCGTTGTTAAACGTAGCAACGTTAGCGGCGCACCAATGTCATTATTTAAGTTTCCTTCAGTAGCAAGCACATGGCCTAAGGGTGAAAGAAGTGAAGCCGTCATCTCTTTCACCGTTGTCTTACCACTATTACCAGTGACCGCTACCAGTGGTAGATCGCAGTGCTGTCGCCAAGCCCGCGCTAGCAAGCCAAGCCCTAAGCGTGTGTCGGCGCAGACCAATTGGGGCAGCAAGCTACTGACTGGGCGTTCAACCAAAGCGGCCACAGCACCTTTCTCAAGCGCCTGTTCAACAAAATCATGACCATCAAAACGCGGCCCCTTCAAAGCCACAAATAGACAACCAGGAACGATATGGCGCGTATCGGTGATTACCGCTGTCACCGATAACTCGTATAAGGCTTGGGGAAGTGAAAGCTTTAGCGCTGAGGCAATACTAGCTAACGACCAGTTCATCACATGACAGCCCTAAGTTTGAAAGCTTTTAACACTTGTTCGCTATCTTGGTAATCGTGACGAACGCCGCCGATATGTTGATAGGACTCATGCCCCTTTCCTGCCACTAAAATAACGTCTTGTGTATCGGCATGCTGAACCGCATGCCAGATCGCTTGGCTACGATCACCTATTTCCATAAATTCAGCTGCAGCAGAAAAACCCGACACAATTTGTTGGCGAATTTGTTCAGCAGACTCATTACGCGGATTATCATCAGTAACAATCACATAATCAGCCCGCCGCTCCGCCACAGCAGCCATCTCGGTACGCTTACCCGCATCACGCTCACCACCACAACCAAACAAACACCATAACTTCCCAGTGCTCCCTAAATGCTCTTTCAACGCGTCGAGGGCATTAGATAATGCATCCGGCGTGTGGGCATAATCGATAACAACACTGGGCGCATTAGCCTCGCGGTATAGCGCCATGCGTCCAGGGACAGGTTCCAACTCAGCTGCTAATTCAAACAATTGGTCTAATGGTTCGCCCAACCCATAGAGCACACTCATAGCTAGCAACACATTGTCTAGATTAAACCGTCCCATCAAACTTAAATTAAGCGCTTTTTCACCTTCAGGCGTAGCAATAAGCGCCTGCTGGCCGTGTTCGTGTGGATGCCAATCTAGCACGCGAAGCGTTACAGCCTCATCACTGCCCACCGCCAAAACACGCACGCCACTATCACACCCTGCCAGCATCAGTCTCGCAAGAGGGTCATCCGCATTGACAACAGCAAGCACCAGCTCAGAGCGACGAAACAGCTTCGCTTTTGCAGCGGCATAAGCCATCATGCTGCCATGATAATCAAGATGATCGCGAGTTAGGTTGGTAAACACCCCTGCTGTGACGTTTACAGCATCTAAACGACGTTGTTCAAGGGCGTGCGAAGAGGCTTCAAGCGCAACACGTGTTACCCCTTGATGTGCTAGGTCAGCCAAAATTTCTTGCATTGCCAATGAGCCCGGCGTGGTAAGACCTGTATCGACCAGTTGACCAAGGCGACCAACACCTAATGTCCCTATTACCCCAGCGGGTTGGCCAAGCAACTCACTTAACGCTGCAATGTAATGCGTAACCGAGCTTTTTCCATTGGTGCCAGTTACCCCTATTACCTGGAGGTCATTGGGAACACCAAATAGCGCGCGACCCAGCTCACCAAGCCGGATGGATAGGTGTGGCAAATAGAGTATGCCTCCCTCTAGTGTAACGCGGCCTTCTTTTGCATGCGCTAATACAAGCGAAGCACCTGCCGCCAGCGCTTGGTCAACAAATTCATAACCATCACGCTGGCTTCCTGGGATAGCCACGAACACATCGCCCATCGCCAACTTACGCGTATCAGTTACTAAGCGAAGCTGTTCCGGCAATATAGGCATCGGCTCAGGCAACACGGCATTAGGCCACACCTGCTTTAACGCTACCCATAACCTCTCTGGGGTCAACTTCATGCAATCTCCTTAATGCTACTCGACCTCATGATCAGGTGGCACGTCCAGCAAACGTAGGGCATTACCTGTAACGCTAGAGAACACCGGGGCAGCTACTGCCCCACCATAAAACTGGCCAGCCCGAGGGTGATCAATCATAACAACAGTAACAATACGCGGGTCAGAAATAGGGGCAATACCAGCAAACACACTCCGATAGGCATCGGTCGAATAGCCCTGCTGTCCCGTTTTGCGAACAGTTCCTGTTTTACCGCCCACGCGATAACCTTCAACCCGGGCGCGACGTCCGCCAGAATAGGCACCCACTGACGTTTCTAAAATATCCAACAGATCGTTGGCAACACTTGGTGATATAGCGGGAATGCCTTGGGGTGGCTCAGACAATCTAAGCAGTGACGGGGGCAGACGTTCGCCATTATTCGCCAACGCGGTATAGGCACTGGCAAGCTGCAGCGCAGACACCGACAACCCATACCCATAAGAAAAGGCTGCTCGCTCACTTCGCGACCAACGCACCGGAGCTGGTAAACTTCCGGTAGATTCCCCAGGAAAACCAGTACCAGGGCTTTGCCCCAAACCAAGCTGATTATATTTTTCCCAAATGGCAGTATCGCTGAGCTGCAACGCAAGACGAGACATACCAATATTCGAAGATTTCTCAAGAATCCCTGCTAAATCAAGCTCGCCGTAATTACGGATATCTCGAATAGTGAACTGATCAATGCGCATCCACCCAGGCGAGGTGTCCACCACGACATTTCGATTCACAACACCACTTTCAAGAATCGCCGCCATTGCTAACGGTTTCATCACCGAGCCAGGCTCAAATACGTCAACCAACGCTTGATTCCGCAGCCCTCGTGGGTCGAGCCCCGCTCGATTATTGGGGTTATAGGAAGGTAAATTAGCCATTGCCAACACTTCACCGGAACGCGCATCAAGCATAACAAGCACTCCCCCATCCGCCTCATGTTCCGCGACGGCAGCGCGCAGTTCTCGATACGCCATATACTGAATGCGCTGATCAATCGCCAACGTCAGCTCACCACCAGGTTGTGCCTCACGAATTACACCCAGCTCGCGAACTAATCGACCTCGTCGATCTTTAATAACGCGGCGCTGACCCGGTCGGCCAGCTAAATAGGGCTGATAAGCAAGCTCCAAGCCCTCTTGACCAACATCGTCAACATTCGTCACCCCCAATAATTGCGCTGCCACCTCGCCTGCTGGGTAGTACCGCTTATATTCACGCTGGGGATAAACACCAGGAACACGTAGGTCTAGAACACGCTGAGCTGCCTCTGGTGTCATTTGACGGCGCAGATACATAAACTCTCGGTTACTAAAACGAGCAACACGTGATTCAAAATCGTCTAACGAAAGGCCTAGGGCTTGGGCTAACATTAATCGCTGGATAACATCAGTGGGCAGCTCTTGTGGATTTGCCCAAAGCGTCACAACAGGAGTAGAGATAGCCAGTGGCTCACCATTGCGGTCAGTAATCATACCGCGGTGCGCCGATATTGCTTCATGGCGAAGCGTTCGGGCATCACCCTGACTTTGTAAGAAAGGCCGGTCGATCACCTGAAGTAGAGTAATTCGGCCAATAAGGATGACCGAAGCCAACCCAACAATAATAAGAATAAACAAAAAACGACCGCCAGCTAATGGCGGCGCGATAGGCATTTGACGGGATATCCCTCCCCGGCGCTCATGCTTCATGGTCGGATTACCTCGACGTCATTCACATCGGGAATACGCATTTCAAGCCGTTCCGTAGCAATTTGTTCTATGCGGGCCGGGGTAGACCACGCTCCCTCCTCCAACAGCAACTGCCCCCACTCTGTCTGCAGCTGGTTTTTTTCCTGTTCTAATTGCTGTAATTGCGCATATTGAACTCGCGTCATATGCGTCGTAGCAACCACGAAACCACCGGTCACAACACACGCCATAAACAGTACAACAAGGATAACCGGCCAAGCGCGCAAACGTAGCTTAAAAGGCCATTCGGTGCGCAGCGTTGACGCCCAACGCTCAATCCGATCCATGCTCATGATCACACTCGTTTACGGGCGGCTCGCATGACGGCACTGCGCGCCCGGGGGTTAGCGTCTACCTCTTCATCACTTGGGCGCATTCCTTTACCCAAAGCTTCAAGACGGCGATTTAGCTGATCATCGCGAATTGGCACGCCCCGTGGCAAGTGCGTATCACCACGAACGTGATGGCGAATGAAACGTTTTACACGACGATCTTCAAGCGAGTGGAAACTAATTACCACCAGATGACCGCCAGGTGCTAGCGCTTCTAAGGCCCCTTCAAGGGCTGCATCAAGCTGATCCAACTCACCATTTAAATAAATACGCAGCCCCTGAAACGCTTTGGTAGCGGGGTGACGCCCCTTTTCCCAAGCAGGGTGAGCCGTCTTTAAGACGTCTGCCAGATCAACGGTGTGCGTAAAAGGCTTTTCTATACGCCGCGCAACAACCGCACGCGCTAGGCGTTTCGCGTAGCGCTCTTCTCCATAAAGTTTGAACACATTGGCAATGTCTGCTTCGCTAGCACGGGCTAAAAACGCAGCAGCACTCTCTCCTTGCGTTGGATCCATACGCATATCAAGAGGCCCATTGCGCATAAAACTAAAGCCACGCTCTGGGTCATCCAACTGTGGAGAAGAAACACCAATATCTAACAGTACACCTGAAAGTTTTCCGTAAACCCCTTGCTCTTGCGCATACTCGGCTAAACGTGCGAACTCACGCTGGGTGATTTCAAAGCGAGGGTCTTGGATGTCTTCAGCAGCAGCGATAGCTTGAGGGTCACGGTCCATAGCCATTAAACGGCCCTGATCACTCAAACGCGAAAGAATAACGCGAGAGTGACCACCTCTCCCAAACGTACCATCTAAATAGATACCGTCGGGATTATGAACAAGTGTATCTACCGCCCCTTCTAATAAAACGCTGGTATGGCGAAAATGGGAAGCAACCTGGTCAGCGTCAGGAGAAGGCATGTTAATCTCACACAATGTTAAGAAAGATGCGCACGGCACATCTTTTATGGAAATGGGGAGTCGGCCGATAAGCCGGGTTCTGTCGTGGACAGTCATTCCTCTAGGCGCTGCGTCACCACAGCGCTCAAGCAACCTACCCGGACCCAGCGCGGGCCACGCCATTGGGTCCCTATTTGGTCTTGCTCCGAGTGGGGTTTACCATGCCACGCACTGTTGCCAGGCGCGCGGTGCGCTCTTACCGCACCCTTTCACCCTTACCGGCCTCGAAAGGCTTAGGCGGTCTACTCTCTGCTGCACTTTCCGTCGGCTTACGCCGCCCAGGCGTTACCTGGCACTCTGCCCTATGGAGCCCGGACTTTCCTCCCCTAAACGCCTTTACAAGCAATTTAGCGGCGACTGTCTGGCCAACTCCGGCGGCAAGCATACCAGTGCCATGCCGTTGCCTCAATCCTCACCTTTCAATGCTTGCAATCTTGCATACCACTCTTGCTTACGACCACCTAACATTTTGGCAGCAACCGCAGCTCCCTGCTTAACGCCCACGCCCTCTCTTAGCAATGCGTTAAGCAGGACTTCCGCAGTTATGGACTGCTCATCACTTTGAACGACAGGCGGTGCCCCAGCGATCATTACGACAAACTCCCCTCGGCTCTGATTCGGGTCTTGCTTAAGCTGACTAAGTAATGATGACGGCGAACCCTGCAAAAAAGTTTCATAAGTTTTGGTTAATTCTCTTGCCAAAACAACCGCCCTTTCAGGCATTTGCTCACACAACGATTCAAGCGTATGTTCAATACGATGAGGGGACTCGTAGAAAACCAGCGTTTCTTCACGCGCCTGCCATTTCTCAAGTGCTTGCCGTCGTGCGCTTGGCTTGGATGGCAAAAAACCACCAAACGTAAATCGATCAGTAGGCAACCCAGCCGCTGACAGCGCACTAATCAGTGCACAAGGCCCTGGAAGCGGCACAATATCGCGCCCCCTTAGTCGCAATTCCCTAACCAACACGAATCCGGGGTCGCATATCAGCGGCGTTCCCGCATCGCTGATTAAAGCAATATTTTCCCCTGCCATTAGGTAACTATCCAACGTATCGACTCGCCGCGCTTCATTATGCTCATGCAAAGAAAGCATCGGCGTATTAATGCCTAAATGCGCTAACAAGCGGCTGCTGTGACGTGTATCCTCAGCAGCAATGCGCGATACTTCTGCTAATACCCGTGCAGCACGTGGCGACAAGTCTTCCAAATTCCCAATTGGCGTGGCAACCACGTACAATGTGCCCGGATGTTGGTGTGTCATCGTGACTCCCGATTTGTTAATAGCCGACACTGACGGTGCGCTATGCTTGTGCAATGGTGAATTTATCTGCTCGCTAAGCGACGACAGCGCAAATGAAAACTAAGGAAGGATACATGAAACAGTCGATACGTGGATTTCTAGCCACTGCCTTCATGGCGCTTCTAATCACAGGGTGTGCTATGCAGCCCCCAAGCGTAGTTGACCGCGTCCCGGATCAGGATGCCAGTCAACTGCTTAGTCAAGCGGAGCAGCAAGCCCCAGAGCAAGCCGCCAAAACTCGACTGGAAGCAGCAAACATACTTGCTAGGCAGGGACAACGCGAAGACGCGTTTGACGCCGCTGATGCGATAGATGAAAGCATGCTTACGGAATCAGACCGGGTACGCTGGGCAATGCTTTTCTCTGAACTTGCTCGTAGCCTAGACAACCCCCGCGCGGTACTTCGCGCGACCCAAGTGCTTGATGACGAACTTCCTATGCAAGCTAATCAACAGAATACACTTGCAGAGCGCCAGCAATGGGCACGTCAAGCACTAGACCAAGCAGAGCCTGCGAAAGCGTCTATCCCTGAATTAGAGGGTGTCGACATACAGCGTATTGCAGTGGCACTGCCTGAATCTGGCCCACTAAGTAGCGTAGCTAACGCCATTGCTTCTGCCATGCGCCGTCATCACGACCTCAGCGGCAAAAATGTACAGCTTACTTTTATTGATGCCTCCCAATACTCTCTCGATGAAATTTACCAACGTGCCGAACAAATGAATGCCCAGCTTTTGATTGGCCCAATTGATAAAGATCAAGTCACTCAACTTGAGCAGCGCAATAGCGTGCCGCTACCTACGCTGGCACTAAACTATGGCAACAGTGCCAACAATCAAGCACCTCAGCTCCTTCAGTATGGTTTATCTGCTGAAGATGAAGCTCGCCAAGCAGCTCGCAGAGCCTTTCAGGACGGCCATCGCCAAATGTCCATCATGGTGCCCGACAATGCCTGGGGTAGACGCGTAGGCGAAGCTTTCTGGAATGAATGGCAAAGCCAGGGCGGCGAAATTACCAACGCTGTCCGCTATGATCCTAATAGCGCCGTGGCTAACGCGGTAAAAACAGCCTTAAATGTGAGCGGAGAGCGCGCCCGTCTTGGGAATATCGATGCACTATTTCTACTTGCCCTCCCTGAGTATGCGCGTCAAGTACCTCCCACCATGGACTATTATTACGCCCCTAACCTTCCGATTTATGCTACCTCCCATTTACATGAAGGGCGTTTACAGACTCGCTTGGATCAAGACTTAAATGATGTAATGTTTATCGATATACCCTGGCAAATCCCTGATGCTGCGGTAGGTGGCGAAGAAGCACTGCCCTTTTATTCGACTTATGCAGAGCTTCGCAACGAATCAGACGCTTCAATGTTCCGCCTGATGGCAATGGGTGTAGATGCTTACGAACTTGGCATTCGCCTATCAGACCTGTCGGCCCTTGATGGCATGAATGGAAGCACTGGCACTCTCCGCTTATCTGGTGATGGCAGGGTTTCTCGAGAATTACCATGGGCCAAGTTCCAAAATGGTGTGCCTTCGCCCATTTTGATTCCGGGCCTGCTGAACGATGCCCAATAACCCTCAGAATTCCAATACACCTCAGACGGCACGATTACGAGGTGCAGCCATTGAGCAACAAGCCGCTCAATGGCTGCAACGACATGGTTTAATACTTGTCGCTAGCAACCACCATGTTAAAGGTGGTGAGCTAGACCTAGTCATGAGAGATCGAGATATATTGGTCTTTATTGAGGTAAAACATCGCACCACCACTCGGTACGGTCACCCATTAGAGACGGTCACACCACAAAAGCGAAATCGCTTAATACGAGCAGCCAAGCTGTATATCGCTCGGCATGCTATTTCCAGTCCCTGCCGTTTTGATATTCTAGCAATTACAGGCACGTCGCCCGCACTTGAATTTCAATGGGAAAAGGCTGCCTTTGATGCTTACTGATACATTTACTAGGAAGCCCTAATGGACTTTCAATCACGCATACTTGATCACTTTAACGCCAGCATAGACACCAAGACATATGCCAGCGAAGTGCTGCCGCCTTTTATCGAGGTCGCTAGCCAAATGATGGTTCAGTGCTTAGTTAACGAGGGTAAAGTGCTTGCCTGTGGCAATGGTGGCAGCGCAGGTGATAGCCAACACTTTTCATCAGAGCTATTAAATCGCTTTGAACGCGAGCGCCCCAGCTTACCCGCGCTAGCCTTGACTACCGACACCTCAACACTTACCTCCATCGCAAACGACTACAGTTACAATGAAGTATTTTCCAAGCAGATCAGAGCACTAGGTCAGCCTGGCGATGTTTTACTAGCCATCTCCACCAGTGGCAACTCGGCTAATATTGTTCAAGCTATCCAAGCCGCCCACGACCGCGATATGACAGTGGTCGCACTAACCGGCAGAGATGGCGGCAATATGGCGTCACTACTTGGTCAGGATGACTGTGAGATTCGCGTCCCTGCGACATCAACTGCCCGCATCCAAGAAGTACACCTGCTCGTTATCCACTGTTTATGTGATTTAATTGACGAACAGCTTTTCGGTAGTACTGACTAAGTGGATAGGATCAAAGTGGCAGAAGGCCCACCCAACAACCACGAAAGGAGTCACCCTTATGGCCCTGCGTTATTTTTCACAAAAGATGATTGCCGTTGCGATTGTCAGCACTATTTTTCTTGCTGGATGTGCCAACAATGCTGCCTCTAACCCTTCTAATTATGGTCAGCGTAGCAGCGATGTTGAAGCAGTTGATGCAACCATTGAGCGCGAAACTGAGCGTGCCCTGGCGCGCTCAGATGCTCGGTTAAGAGACGCGCGCATCAAAGCGCACAGCTATAACGGTTCATTGCTTCTTGTGGGCCAAGTGCCGAGCGAAGAGCTGCGCAAAAAGGCAGGCGAAGTAGCAGAGTCTCTCCGTGGCGTCAGCCAAGTGCATAACGAATTAAGCATTGCAGCCAACTTACCTGCCGGCCAACGCTTAACAGATACTTGGCTCACTACCAATGTTATTAGCCAGCTCGCTACGAATGATCGTATCGACTCATCAAAATTGAAAGTGACTACAGAAAATGCAAATGTGTACCTGATGGGTATGGTGACACGCGAGGAAGGTGACCGAATTGTTAATGCCGTATCTTCTGTAGGCGGCATTCAACGTATTGTTAAAGTATTTGATTATATTGATTAAGTAGTACGGCCAACAAAAAAGCCTCGCTTAAGGCAAACCACCAAAGCGAGGCTTTTTGCTGTTAGACTGCAACCACCGACAACGAAGCTAATCGGCTTGCTTACTTGACTACCCTCAGCGTCGGCTTCTTCGTCGCTTTACCAGACGCCTGCGTAGACGTCTTGCCCTCGTTCTCAGGCAGCACTGGCTCTGTTACCGTTAACTCAGGCTTAGACGACTCACCAAGTGAATCAGACAAGTCATCACCTAACTCCGTGTCGTCAAACTCTGCTGCATCCAACTCAGGCTCATGACCAAACACCATGCCAGCACCATTTTCACGGGCGTAAATCGCAATAAGCGCTGGCGTTGGGATCATTACCTGCATCGGCTGACCACTGAAACGTGCACTAAAACCAATCGCTTGATTTTCCATAAACAGATCACGTACAGCGGTAGGCGCAACGTTTAATACAATTTGTCCATTTTGAACAAATTGACGAGGCACTTCTACGCCTGGCTGAGTAGCATCTACCACCACATACGGGGTCAGTTCGTTATCTAATAGCCACTCATAAAGCGCTCTAGCGAGATAGGGACGGCTCGATTTCATAAGGCTTCCCCCTCCTAACAAGTAAGCCTCCTTGCCAAATTAAGGAAAAGAGGCAGTATGAATTCAAGCGCGCATCTCTTTTTCACGCTCGTTTAAAGATGCTTTAAACGCTTCACGTTCGAACACACGTGACATATAGCTTAGTAGTGGCTTTACCTGCTTTTCAGGCAGCTCAATATTCAGCTCAGGCAAACGCCACAAAATAGGCGCTAGACAGCAATCTACAAGCGTAAATTCTTCGCTCATAAAATAGGGCATATCTTCAAAGATGGGCGAAATGCCAATAAGGCTTTCACGCAGCTCTTTACGCGCCTTTTCCGCTTCTTTTTTACCACCTGTGCGTATTTGCTCCAGCATCGGGCACCATTCGCGCTCAATACGGTGCATCCATAAACGGCTTTGCGCTCTCGCCACCGGATAAACAGGCAACAGCGGAGGATGAGGGAAACGCTCATCCAGATATTCCATCATCACTTTAGACTCGTAGAGTACCAAGTCACGATCCAGCAGCGTTGGCACGCTGTTATACGGGTTGAGGTCAGCCAACTCTTCCGGCGGCCGCTCATCGCTGACATCAACGATATCAACCGCCACTCCCTTTTCAGCCAGAACAATGCGCACACGATGACTGAAATGATCATCATTACCCGAGTAAAAGATCATCGACGACCGCTTGGCCACAACACCCATGAAAGCATCCTCACATCAAAACAATCATTGATCATAACATGCCAGAGCTAGCTTATGGGAAGCTAACCCGCTTTGCTTTACGCATGGCTAGATAAACAAAAGGCGCACGGCTTACGCCGTGCGCCCGACATGCCTGTCATCACTTGATCGTTAGTGAACGTCTCGCCAGTACTCACGCTTGAGTAGGTAAGCAATTACACCAAAGATAAAGATGAAGATCAGCACTTTTGGAGCCAATGCCTGCGCGTGGAGCTTAGACGGCTCACCAACGTAAGCAAGGAAGTTCGTCAGGTCATAAACCGCTTCCTCAAACTCCGCAGGCTCCATTGAGCCTGGCTGGGTAACTTGCAGCACGTCACAAGACTGGTACTTACCCGATAAAGGATCTGGTGACTGGCCTGCCACCGGCTGATCCGTTTCCGAACAAACCATTTCCTGAACACCCTGGAGCGGCTCTAACACATTCGGCATAGCGACCAGCTCATACACTGTGTTATTGACGCCCAACGGACGACTGGGGTCTTTATAGAACCCCAACAGGTAAGAATAAACCCAGTCGGTACCGCGCAGACGAGTTTCCAGCGTCAGATCGGGCGGCGGAGCGCCGAACCAAGACTCGGCGTCGCCACGATCCATTGCAATGTGCATCTGGTCGTTAAACGCAAGATCAGAGGAAAAAATAAGGTTCTCTTCCACCAGCTCCTGGGGAATACCTAAATCCTCTGCAGCACGCGCGAACCGCTGATGCTCTAGCGAATGACACCCCATGCAGTAATTGACATAGAGCTTCATGCCGTTTTGCAAAGATGCTTGGTCCTGAAGATCAGGGTCCATGCTGTGAGCTACGCTCACGCCACCCGCCGACATCGCCGTTACTGGCACTAACGCGAAGAGCAGTGCAAATAGTTGTTTTTTCATTAGCCAGTCACCCTTTCCGGAACGGGTTTAGTCTTCTCCAGCTTGGTGTAGAACGGCATCAGCAGGAAGAAGGCGAAGTAAATGGCTGTACAGACCTGCGCCAGAAGGGTCCGCCCCTCTGTCGATGGCAGCACGCCCAATACACCCAGAATGACGAAACTAATCGCAAACAACAGCAACATAACTTTGGACATCCAGCCCTTGTAGCGCATAGAGCGGACCGGGCTACGGTCAAGCCAAGGCAGAACAAAAAGAACGGCGATTGCGCCACCCATGAAGAGAACGCCAAGGAACTTAGCATCTAACCCAAACAGCGAGAACGTAATGGCACGCAAAATCGCGTAGAAAGGCGTGAAATACCACACTGGAGCGATGTGATCAGGCGTTTTCAGCGGGTTAGCAGGCTCAAAGTTCGGTTTCTCAATGAAGTAGCCACCCCCTTCCGGGAAGTAGAAAACAACCACACAGAACACAAACAGGAAGATTGCAATACCCACCAAATCCTTCACGGTGTAGTACGGATGGAAGGCAATACCATCCAGCGGCTTACCGGTCTCATCTTTCTTCTGCTTGATGTCGATACCGTCTGGATTATTCGAACCCACTTCGTGAAGCGCAATAATGTGCAGCACGACAAGAGCCAAAATAACAATGGGCAATGCAACAACATGAAGCGCAAAGAAGCGGTTCAACGTAATACCGGAAATCAGGAAATCACCACGCACCCACTGGGCAAGGTCAGGACCGATACCTGGAATCGCAGAGAACAGCGAAATAATAACCTGGGCACCCCAATATGACATTTGTCCCCATGGCAGCAGATAACCCATAAAGGCTTCTGCCATCAAGGCGAGATAGATGGTCATACCGAAGATCCATACTAGCTCTCGCGGCGCTTTGTACGAACCATACAAAAGACCACGGAACATATGCATGTAAATAACCACAAAGAAGGCAGAGGCGCCGGTGGTATGCATATAACGGATCAACCAGCCCCACTCCACATCACGCATGATGTATTCAACGGAGGCAAACGCACCTTCTGCTGAAGGGTTGTAGCTCATTGTTAGCCACACACCCGTCAGGATTTGGTTCACCAGCACCAGCAATGCCAGGACGCCAAACAAGTAGAAGAAGTTGAAATTCTTCGGTGCATAGTACTTCGTGAGATGATCTTGCATCATCTGCGTGGCAGGAAAGCGGTCATCCACCCAGCGCATGATACCGCTTTCTGCTTTGGCCTTATCTGGATTACCCATTATGCAGCCTCCTCGTCTTCGCCTACCACGATGATATCATCGCTTTCAAAACGGTAAGGCGGAACTTCAAGGTTAGTCGGCGCAGGGACGTTGGTGTACACACGACCGGCTAAGTCAAAGCGAGAACCATGACATGGGCAGAAGAAACCACCCGGCCAATTATCCACCCCTACCCCTTCGGCATCCGGCTCAGGCCGAAACAGCGGGGAACACCCCAAATGCGTACAGATACCAATCAGCACACCTATCTCTGGCTTGATAGAGCGTAACCCACCTTGGATATAGGCAGGCTGCTGAGGCACTTCGGAATCAGGGTCAGCAAGACTGCCTGGATCTAAGGCTTCGGTTCGCTCGATCATCTCAGGCGTACGATTAATAATCCAAATCGGCCGTCCACGCCACTCGACGGTCATGCGCTGTCCAGGTTCAAGCTTCGATATATCTGCTTGAACTGGCGCACCTGCCGCCCTTGCCTTGGCACTAGGCTGCCAAGAAGCCACAAAGGGGACCGCAACCCCGACAGCACCCACCGCCCCAACAACGGAGGTGGCGCCCACGAGGAAACGGCGCCGACCTTTGTTTACGCCGTTATCTGCCATTTCTGGTTTCTCCCATCAGCTTACCCGTTCCGCCGCAAAGGCGTCTTGCGGCGACGAATATCAAATACGCTCTATGTTAAAAAAACAAAGCGCTCTGCACAAGAACAACTGCCCGTGACCATGGTGGTATAAGCGTTATAATTTTTTGATATTCCAACAAAAAACGCCCAGGTCGTTGACCTGGGCGTTTTTGCCGCATAGCGTAAAATTAACGCTTAGAGAACTGCGGACGACGACGCGCTTTACGCAGACCGACTTTCTTACGCTCAACTTGGCGAGCGTCACGAGTTACGTAACCCGCAGCGCGCAAGGTCGGGCGCAGATCTTCATTGTAGTTCATCAGGGCACGAGTGATACCGTGACGAATAGCACCTGCTTGGGAGGAGCCGCCGCCGCCAGCAACAGTGACAAATATGTCAAACTGGTTCAGCGTCTCAGTCAACTCAAGCGGCTGACGAACAACCATACGACCAGTAACACGACCAAAATAAAGGTCAAGGTCTTGGTTGTTGACAGTAATTTTGCCAGAGCCCGGCTTCATAAACACGCGAGCGGTGGAAGTCTTGCGGCGCCCGGTACCGTAATACTGCTGTGTCATGGCGAAGATTTCCTCAGATGTTCAGTTCAAGCGGCTGTTGGGCAGCATGCGGATGCTCGGCACCGGCGTACACTTTCAACTTGGAGTACATGGCGCGACCCAAAGGACCTTTCGGCAACATACCTTTAACGGCAGACTCAATGATGCGCTCAGGCGCATGATCAAGCATTTTGTCGAATGTCATAGAGCGCAGACCGCCCGGGTAACCAGTGTGACGATAATAGGTTTTAGCCTTCGCCTTGTTACCGGTTACATGGACTTTTTCAGCATTGATAACGACGATGTAGTCGCCAGTGTCAACGTGAGGAGTAAATTCGGGCTTATGCTTGCCACGCAGGCGGCGAGCAATCTCGGTTGCCAGACGACCGAGCGTTTTGTCCGTAGCGTCGACTACATACCAGTCGCGCTGGACGGACTGCGGCTTAGCACTGAACGTCTTCATGGATGAAATCACCAGATTAAGTGTATTGGGTAACTTACACCGCTAAATAAGCGATGAAGCACCATCCCTATTTTTTTTGGTTGCCAGAAAAACCCAAGCAACATGTAGCGAGGCGGCATTCTACAGCAAGCGCGGCAGCAAGTTAAGTGCCGCCGTCGTTTTTTATTAGTATCGCTGACTCGTAGTGATGTTGTTGCAAACAACATTTTTACCGACACCATGTTTAACGGCAGTCTGATTGAACCCCAGAGGCCTGCTTGCCAGTTTATGGCTTATGACTTATGGCTTATGGCTTATGGCTTATGGCTTATGGCTTATGGCTTATGGCTTATGAGGTAATGCTAAATACTCTTTAGACTGCATCTCCTGCAAACGCGACAAAGTTCGCTGAAATTCAAATGTAAGCTTTCCATCGCTATATAGTGCTTCAACCGCTACCTCTGCCGACATCAACAGCTTAACCCCGCGATCATAAAACTCATCGACCATATTAATAAACCTTCGAGCCTGGTCGTCTGTCTTTGCATTCATCTGAATAACGTTAGAAACCAAAACCGTGTGGAATTCTCTGGCAAGCTCTATGTAATCATTCTGGCTACGCGGCCCATCACACAGCTCAGCGAACTCAAACCATGCCACGTCATCATGCAGACGGCGCGTCTTCAAAACGCGATGATTAATTTCTAGAGGCGCACCTTCTTCACCCTCATTGCCAGCTATTTCGCAAAAGCTTCTGCTCAACTCCCGCTCTGCCGCCTCATCAAGCGGCGCATGAAAAATTTCCGCCCGCTCCAAAGCACGCAAACGGTAGTCAACACCCGAGTCGACATTAACGACCTCACAGTGGCGGTTAACTAGCTCTATAGCAGGAACAAATCTTGCACGCTGCAACCCATCTTTATAAAGGTCATCAGGTATGATGTTTGATGTCGCTACTAATACCACCCCACGCTCAAACAACGCCTCAAGTAAATTAGCCAGAATCATTGCATCAGTAATGTCTTTAACAAAAAACTCATCAAAGCAGATGACACGCGCTTCAGCAGCAAACTTCCCGGCAATCAGCGTTAGAGGGTTCTTTTCACCTTTGTAATGCGTTAACTCATTATGAACACGCTGCATGAAACGATGAAAGTGGGTACGCATTTTCTCAGGAAAAGGAAGAGCTTCGTAGAAGGTATCAACCAGATACGTTTTACCACGCCCCACTCCACCCCAAAAATAAAGCCCCTTCACTTCGGGTAGCGCTGGCTCACCTGAGCTGGCCTTTTTACCAAGTAGACCAGCCATTTTAGCTTTCAACCCTTTGCTAGCAATAACGGCTTTAGGAGCGACAGCAGGCGTAGCCAGTAACTCATCGTACAGACGCTGAAGATGCTTAACCGCTTGCTCTTGGGCTGGGTCATACTGAAAGTCGTCGCGCTTTAGGTCTTCTTGATACCGTGCAAAAGGCGTTAATCGGCTCGCCTGCTCACTGTATTGACGTGCAGATAATGATGACATCAATTCGCTCCCACAGCGCACATCTCGAACGACGCTGTATCACTGCAAGGACACAGCTTGCTCAAATAAAAAAGAAAATATTATACGCTGCTTAACGACTGAGCGCATGAGCGGATTGACCCAACCGACGGATACGCGCCTATAATGGTCAAGTTTTGTTAAGTTGTCTGTTAAGCTATCTGTTAAGTTTCGCCATGCAGCTGGTGGCACGCATCACCTATAGGGAGAAAACTGTGGAAGCAAGCTCGCCATTCACTTTTGCAATTATCGGTCTTATTATTGGGTTTGCTATTGGCCTGGTCTGCTATCGCTTATTTAGCAAAGGTCAGCGTGACCATGCCACCTTAAAGCAAGCACTGCTTGAACGTGAGCATCAAATAGCCGAGTTAAAAAAAGGCATGGGAAGTCATCTCTCTGGCATCCAACGACATTTAATTAATCTTCGCCATGAAGCTGATCAGTTAGAGCAGCACATTGAGAAAGAAGCTGCTGAGTGGAAGCTTGGAACAAGCTTTACAGCGACAACCACCCAGAACAGCTCAATGACTACCACTGGTAGCGAAAGCGATGTTAATACGCCTCGTGACTATGCAGACGGCAAAAGTGGCACGCTGTCTGAAGACTTTGGCTTAAAGGATAGTCAGAAAGATACTGATTCAAACAAAGCACAACCACCTCGTTATTAATAACACCTAACGAGGCCAATGCCTTTGAAAGCATCCGCACAGTAAGCTAATGCGGATGCTGGATACAAGCTCCTAGGCTGGGTTGTCGATGTCGACAAAGCGATGTATTACGCCATACTCGCTCGCTAACCATTCGCCCAGCGCCTGAACACCAAATCGCTCAGTCGCGTGATGTCCTGCAGCAATGTAGTGAATTCCCATCTCTCTAGCCAAATGCGTCGTGCGCTCTGATATCTCACCAGACACAAACATTTGCGCCCCAGCTTCATACGCCGCTGTAATCATATCTTGAGCACCACCGGTGCACCAGGCAATACGCTCTACAGGGCCAGCGTCAGGCGCCTCGATAACTAAAGGCGTGCGATAAAGCACTGAGGCTAATTGAGCGCCTACTTCACTTACGCTCAGCGGCTCCGCCAATCGACCAGACCACAACAGACCCTCGCCAATCTCACCGTCAATGCAACCTTCGACCTTCCAGCCCAGACGCTTTGCCAGCTCGGCATTATTGCCAAACTCTGCATGTGCATCTAATGGCAAGTGATAAGCAAGTAAACTCATTTCGTTATCAAGCAGCGTTTTAATTCGCCTCTTCTTCATTCCGGTAATAGCGACTGGCTCATTTTTCCAGAAATATCCATGGTGTACTAATACCATATCTGCTTGCCAAGATACTGCCTCCTCTAGCAACGCCTGGCAGGCCGTCACGCCCGACATTACTCGCTTTACGGTATCCCTCCCTTCTACCTGAAGGCCGTTAACGGTAAAGTCTTTAAATTGCGATGATCGCAGCTGATGATCACAGGCGGCTACTAATTGGTCGCGATGAATCACACTGACTCCTTAAAGCGATTAACAGGCTGTCGTGAGGAACGTCTCAATAAAGTGTTACGATAGCGCTATTGTAAATCTCGCTTCGCGTTATCGCGAACCTCGCGACTATTTTAGACTATCATCCGCTGAGGAAACTTCGCATGCACCGCTCTGTGCTGCCCTATATATGGCCAATCATCACCGGGCTATTGCTCGCCGCATTGGTGTTACTTGCCTTTCCAGAATATTTACCTAACCCATTTCGACAAACGCCACCAGCAACCGTCGAACCCCCCTCCCCACTGGTGCCTACCCGTGGTGAACCGGCAGCAAACCGACCAGCTCCTGAAATACGGCAAGCGGAACCACTTAACCGTAACCAAGGGCCTGCCAGTTATTCAAACGCGGTGAATCAAGCGGCACCAGCCGTCGTCAACATATACTCCTCGCGCATTGTTGAGCGCGACCAGCACCCATTGATGTCTGACCCATTTTTCCAGCAGTTTTTCAGCGGCGACGATGCTACCACCCACCAGCGAATGCTATCGAGCCTGGGTTCTGGTGTTATCGTCAGCCAGGACGGCTACGTGTTGACCAATCATCATGTTATTAATGGCGCTGACCAAATACAGGTAGCACTTCGCGATGGTCGGGAAACACTTGCCGAGGTAATTGGCACTGATCCAGAAAGCGATCTTGCTGTTTTACGCATTGTTCTCGATGATTTACCAGTGATTGAGCTTGCTGACTCTGAACAGGTGGCCGTGGGTGATGTAGCACTCGCTATCGGCAACCCTTTCGGTGTTGGGCAAACCGTGACGATGGGTATTATTAGCGCCACAGGACGTAGCCACTTAGGCTTAAATGCCTATGAAGACTTCATTCAGACAGATGCAGCAATAAACCCGGGCAACTCCGGGGGAGCATTAGTTAATCCTGACGGCGCTTTAGTGGGCATTAATACGGCTATCTTCTCACGATCAGGGGGATCACAAGGGATTGGCTTCGCGATTCCAGCCAACCTTGCCCACAGCATTTTGAACGAACTTGTAACTCGCGGTCGCGTCATCCGCGGCTGGTTAGGCATAGAAGCACAAGCGCTTTCCCGCGAGCTAGCCGCATCATTTGGACTAAGAACTCCACAAGGAGTTATTGTCGCCGGCGTCGTGAAAGATGGGCCAGCGGCCAAGGCAGGCTTACAGCCGGGTGATGTACTCCTATCTATTGACGGCCAAGTGATTTTGGATGCGCGCGCTACAATGAGCGATATCGCCTCCATCCCACCAGGCACGGAACTACCGCTAACGGTAGTGCGAGGCGGCGAGCGCATGGACATAACACTAGAGGTGGGTGAACGGCCTGTGCCCACTAATGCTACGTCTGGAGGGCATCAGAGCGACTCGTAAGCCGCTCTGATGTAAATCAACGCCTGTACAAGGAACGCTTAATCGTTAATACGATACTCAGCTGAACGCGCATGGGCCGTCAGTGATTCACCTCTGGCGAGCACCGATGCTATTTTACCAAGCTCAGATGCACCCTCGGGCGAACAGTGAATGATAGATGAGCGTTTCTGGAAGTCATAAACCCCCAATGGCGAGGAAAAACGCGCCGTGCCAGACGTAGGAAGCACATGGTTCGGCCCCGCACAGTAGTCGCCTAAAGCTTCTGACGTATGCCGCCCCATAAAGATAGCGCCAGCATGACGAATACCATCAAGCCATGTATTTGGCGTCTCTACTGAAAGTTCAAGGTGCTCTGGCGCAATGCGATTGATTAAATCAATAGCTTCAGCTTGGTCTTGGCATAGAATTAACGCACCACGTCGCTGCAGCGAAACACGCGCAATGCCTTCTCGCTCAAGGGTCGGCAATAGGCGCTCAATAGAAGCCTCCACCGCATCGAGATGAGCAACATCCCAGCTGACCAATATTGCTTGTGCATCTTCGTCATGTTCAGCCTGGGAGAATAAGTCCATCGCCAGCCAATCAGGATCTGTTTGGCCGTCGGATACCACCATGATTTCAGAGGGGCCTGCAATCATGTCAATACCGACTTGGCCAAACACCGCCCGCTTGGCGGTAGCCACATAAATATTGCCTGGACCGACAATTTTATCTACCCGCGGGACACTTTCTGTGCCATATGCAAGCGCTGCTACCGCCTGCGCGCCACCTATCGTGAACACATAATCGACACCCGCTAAGTGCGCTGCTGCTAACACAAGATCGTTCAGCACACCATCGGGGGTCGGCACCACCATAACGATTTCGCGCACGCCAGCCACATGAGCAGGAATAGCATTCATCAACACTGAGGAAGGGTAAGCGGCTTTTCCACCTGGCACATAAATACCTGCGCGGTCTAACGGCGTCACCTTCTGGCCAAGCACCGTTCCATCATCCTCTTCGTACTGCCATGAGGTTGGCTTTTGGTGCTCATGGTAACGCTTAATGCGTTCAGCAGCAGCTGATAGCGCGTCACGCTGCTCATCAGGCAGACTGTCAAACGCCTTTTTCAATTGCTCAGGCGATAGCCGCAACTGCTCCATACAACCAACCGATAGTCGGTCAAAGCGATTGGTGGCCTCAATAACAGCACTATCGCCTCGCAGCTTGACGTCTGCCAATATCTCTTCAACACGAGCCTGCACTGCCTTATCAGACACACCTTCCCAGTCCAACAGCGCATTTAAATGCTGGTGGAATGCCCCATCTGCGGTTGAAAGACGTGCAATGGTAGCTGTGGACTTATCGCTCATGGTAAACCTCGCGTCATTCAATAGGCTGAGTCTGGCGCTTTTTAACCGCCTCTTCCAAGCGGGTTAATAGTGGCTTAATTTGATCATGTTTCATGGTCATGGATGCTTTATTCACCACTAGGCGGGTACTGATATGGGCAATCAACTCACGGGGTTCCATGCCATTGGCCCGCAACGTATTACCGGTATCCACTATATCCACAATTTCATCAGCCAAATTCATTAAGGGCGCAAGCTCCATCGCTCCATAAAGCTTGATCACTTCCGCCTGAATACCCTGCTCGGCATAGTAGCGTCTTGCCACGTTAACAAACTTAGTGGCTACACGAAGGCGCGCTTTAGCAGGCAACTGACCGGTGACACCTGCCGTCATCAATTTGCAACGGGCAATCTCTAGGTCTAATGGCTCATACAAGCCCTCTACCCCATGCTCGAGAAGTACATCCTTGCCCGCAATACCCATATCTGCCGCCCCAAGCTGAACGTACGTCGGCACATCGGTTGCCCGTATAATGACCAACTTTACGTTCGGCAAATTAGTATCGAACAGCAGTTTACGGCTTTTACCCAAATCTTCTGCAGGGGCGATGCCCGCATCTGCCAACAGTGGCAGCGTTTCATCCAATATACGCCCTTTTGAAAGGGCTAAAATTAGTTGCTTACTCATTGTTTAGGCCAATGGTTAATAGCATGGCTTAGCCGGGAATACGTCGAATGCGCGCGCCCAACAGCTGTAATTTTTCCTCGATGCACTCATAACCACGATCAATGTGATAAATACGATCTACAAGCGTTTCGCCTTCGGCCATCATGGCTGCGATCACCAATGACGCTGACGCACGCAGATCAGTGGCCATAACCGGCGCACCTGAAAGCTTTTCTACGCCTTCAATTAATGCCGCATTACCTTCAAGGGTAATATTTGCCCCCATCCGGTTTAGCTCTTGTACGTGCATAAAGCGGTTTTCAAAAATGGTTTCCACCACCCGCGAGTGGCCTACGGCAACAGCATTCATTGCAACAAACTGAGCTTGCATATCAGTAGGAAATGCAGGATAGGGTGCCGTACGGATGTTCACCGCCTTTGGGCGCTTACCGTGCATATCTAGGGCGATCCAATCATCGCCGCTGGTAATATCGGCACCGGCTTCCTCAAGCTTCGCGAGCACCGCTTCTAGAATGTCAGCGCGGGTGCGCTTTACCTTCACACGCCCACCCGTCATGGCCGCTGCGACCAAAAAAGTGCCAGTCTCAATACGGTCAGGCATGACATCATGCTCACAACCATGCAGCGACTCCACCCCCTCAATGACAATGGTGTCAGTGCCTTGACCGCGGATGTTGGCCCCCATCTTGATTAAGCACTCGGCAAGATCGACAATCTCGGGCTCGCGCGCTGCATTTTCAAGAATAGTGGTGCCCTCTGCAAGCGTAGCCGCCATCAGCAGATTTTCAGTACCCGTTACCGTTACTGTATCGAAAAAGATGGTGGCACCTTTCAAGCGACCATCTACGTGGGCACGAATATAACCCGCCTCAACGCGAATCTCTGCACCCATCGCCTCAAGGCCACGAATGTGCAAGTCAACTGGACGCGAACCAATTGCACACCCCCCTGGTAACGACACATCTGCTTTACCAAAATGCGCCAGCAATGGACCTAATACTAGAATAGAGGCGCGCATCTTCTTAACCAGCTCATAGGGGGCATGACACTGTGTTACCTGAGAGCCGTCAAGCTGGATACTGAGCTTCTCTCCCATCACAGGCTCAACGCCCATTCGCCCTAGCAACTCCAGCGTAGTAGTAATGTCCTGCAAATGAGGCAAATTACCAATAATGACCGGACCATCTGCCAAAAGGCTGGCACACAAAATCGGCAGTGCCGCGTTTTTGGCACCGCTTACCCACACTTCACCATCTACCGACCCATTGCCGGTAATCATTAATTTATCCATGGAACAGCCGCTACTAAACGTTTTCCGGTGCAGTTTGCCACTGCCCCGGAGTAAACGTTTTGATGCTAATAGCGTGAAGAGCGCCCGATGCGATTTCGTCACTCAGTGCAGCGTAAACCAACTGCTGACGCTTAACGGGAGAAAGACCTTCAAAGGCTTCGCCAACCGCAATCACCTGAAAGTTACAGCCCTCACCCTGGATATGAAAATCACATCCATCAATGCGAGACTCAAGCAGTGCTTTTACTTCATTGGGTTGCATAGGGTAAAAAACTCCTTTGGGGTCATTAAAACAAGTAAGGGCGTTGAAATAGTGGAAAACATGATAAAGAAAAGCAGCCCACTTGGCGATGTTGAGTAATCGCTTAGGCTTCAGCGTTGGGCGATTTTATCAATGCATCAAGCTCAGCTAGCGAGGTTAGCCGCTCAAGCGGGGCAGACAACATAATCGACGTAACAACAACCCCCAGTAAATGACAAGCACGCAACCATTCAAATAGCACGCTAATCGCCGCGCTACTTGCCCTGGTGACGCCAAAAAAATCTAAAGTAACTTCCGTTAACTGAGCACTTTCAAGCCATTTGACACCTACAGCGGCCACGTCGGCCGCTGCATTGACAGTAAGGTCACCGTTGACCGACAACGTATTGGTTTGCGCAATCAGCGATACATGCGACGTAGATAACAACGTCGTCACGCGTTGCCCCCTTGCTCAAGCTCATCAACGCCAATTTCAGGCGACCAGTTGCGAATTACTGCATCGTAATCTCGGTTATTTTCGCGCATTGACTGATCAAACTGGTTGCGGAACGTAAGCCCTAGATTAATGCCATTAACAATGACATTGACCACTTTCCACTCACCGTCCGAGAGCCGCAGGCTGTAACTTACTGGGTACACTTGTCCATTGTTAGCAACCACTTCCATATCGACGCTTGCTTGATCCTCATAACGCTGGCCCCGCTGGTCGCTTAACACTCTTAACTCATCATAATCAAACGTCACAAGGCCACGTGTATAGGTATCAATCAGCGTTTGACGAAATACATCGGCGAACCGACTACGCTGTTCCGGCGTTGCATTGCGAAAATAGCTTCCCATAACGCTAGCGCCAATATAACGAAAATCAGCCACATCATTCAGACTGTCGTTAACTAGAGCTTTGAGCTCATCAAGATTATTGGCGTAATAATCTTCTCTACCGTTGATTTGCTCCATAAATTGCTTAACGTTGTCACGCACCAACGCTTCTGGCGACATTGACTGGGCCTGAGCTACAAAAGGCAGTAAAACAAAAGCTAGTACTACCAAAAAAAGCAAACGACGAGCCAACATTACGCTCTTTTCCTTCATAACAATCACCTCATATCAACTAGCAGCACAGAAGGTGCTCAGTTAGTAACCATATTGGATACAAATTGTTGGATAAGTTCTTCAAGCACCAAGGCTGACTGGGTATCTCGAATGACATCACCTTCTTCAAGCATATTCGGGTCACCACCAACGCTTAAACCGATATATTGCTCTCCAAGCAAACCTGCCGTTAAGATCGCTGCTGTAGTATCTTGAGTAAGCTGACCCTGAAGTTCACTATTAAGACTCAGCACTACCCGCGCATCGTACCATTCAGTATCAAGTTCTATGGCCTCAACGCGGCCCACTGTAACGCCAGCCATAGTGACGCGCGCGCGTGGTTTTAGACTACCAATATTGGCAAAGCTTGCCTCAAGACGAAACGTATCAGAAGGCGCCGATAGCGTCATCCCACTGACACGTAAGCCTAAAAAAACAAGCCCTAAGATACCCGCCAGCATAAACAAGCCAACGCCAAACTCCATGGTTTTACTGCGCTTCATGTTATTGCTCCACCCTTCAAAGACCGCCAAACATAACGGCAGTCAATACAAAATCTAGCCCCAAAACAGCAAGCGATGAATACACCACTGTGCGGGTTGTGGCACGTGAAATACCTTCAGATGTTGGCACTAAGTCATACCCTTGAAACACCGCAATCCAGGTAACAACCACTGCGAACACAAGGCTTTTGATGATTCCATTACCGATATCATCAACAAATGAAACGCTAGCCTGCATATTGCTCCAATAAGAGCCTTCGAAAACGCCTAACCACTCCACACCTACTAAATAGCCCCCCCAAATGCCCACCACGCTAAATCCAACGGTAAGAATAGGTAGTGCGATAAAACCAGCCCATAAGCGGGGAGCTACGACCCTGCGCAGTGGGTCAACACCGATCATTTCCATGCTTGTCAGCTGCTCGGTCGCCTTCATAAGACCAATTTCTGCCGTTAAAGCAGAGCCAGCGCGCCCGGCAAACAGAAGCGCAGCGACCACCGGTGCCAATTCACGCAATAGTGAAAGCGCCACCATTTGACCAAGCGCCTGTTCTGCACCGAAGTCAACCAAAATGGTGTAACCCTGGAGGGCAAGCACCATGCCAATAAACAGCCCCGATACCAAGACAATCGCAAGCGACAAAACACCAACAAAATGCACTTGGCGTAGCCATAATAACCAGCCTTCCCGCGAGGGAACCCCTACTGCAGACTGCGCCAAGAAGATACCTGCACGTCCTAACGACTCCAAGGCATCACATCCTTTTCGCCCAAGCCGAACAACATGCGAGATAGCATGTTTAATGTTTGATTGCATTTAGCGCACCTTCCCTGCAGAGGCTTGGCCTAGAATATCGCGGTAGAGGGTCTCAGCTGGGTAATGAAACGGCACGGGGCCATCAGGCTCACCGTGAATAAACTGACTCACCCGCGGGTCTTGGTTTGTATCTAAAGTGCGTGGCGTGCCAGAAGCAACCACCTGTCCATCGGCGATTAAGTACAGGTAATCCGCAATACTAAGAGTCTCTTTGATATCGTGTGAAACGATCACTGACGTAAGTGACAACGCCTGATTAAGCCGTTTAATAAGCTGGACAAGCACACCCATTGAAATAGGATCTTGGCCGACAAAAGGCTCATCATACAAGATTAGCTCTGGGTCAAGCGCTACCGCACGTGCCAAAGCCACACGTCTTGCCATCCCCCCCGAAAGCTCAGCAGGCGATAAGTGCCTTGCCCCGCGCAACCCCACCGCTTGCAACTTGAGAAGCACAAGATCGCGAATCATAGTATCTGGCAAATTGGTATGCACTCGAAGCGGAAACGCGACATTTTCATACACATCAAGGTCTGAAAATAACGCACCACTCTGAAACAACATCCCCATGCGCTTACGAAGACTGAAGAGGGCTTTACGTGACAGGCGGTGCACGTCTTGACCATCGATTAACACTCGCCCTCGGTCGGGTGTTAACTGGCCACCAATCAGCTTTAAAAGGGTCGTTTTACCTGTACCACTTGGCCCCATAATAGCGGTCACTTGGCCACGCGAAATCGTCATATTGATTCCGCGAAAAATATCATGCTCTCCTCGCGAGAAGTACAAATCTTCAATTTCTATGAAGGGAACATCTGTCATGGGCTGGCTGGCCTTGATGATCGTCTTGCCGTGACAGCACTAGCATAAGCTGGTCGCCTGCAAGCGAGATAGTTTAAAAAAACAGTTAATCTGAAAAACAGATAGTTTAAAAAACAGTGTTTTCGAAATATTATCGAACATCGTAACTTAACGCTACTCACAGTAACAGATTCACTCATTGTGGCTGTTCTTGTCAGGACAGTGCGCGCATCCCCTACAATCTGCGCCGAGATGTTATTCTTACTGTTTTAACGCTAATGAAAAAGAGACCACCTTATGCGCCAGCCACTATCGACCCCTAGCCCACTGCGTGAAAGTGCGCTGCGCACCTTACAAATTGAGCAGGCAGCCATTGGTGGGCTACAAGCCAAACTTGATGAACATTTTGACCACGCTTGCGAGCTGATTCTTGCCTGCCATGGCCGTGTTGTCGTGACTGGCATGGGTAAGTCAGGTCATATTGCGGGGAAATTAGCAGCTACATTGGCAAGCACCGGTACGCCTGCTTTTTTTGTACACCCAGGCGAAGCCAGTCACGGCGATCTCGGCATGATTACCCGGGCGGATGTCGTATTAGCACTCTCCAACTCTGGTGAAACAGCAGAAGTTACCGCGCTACTGCCGCTACTGAAACGCTTAGGCACTCCTCTTGTTAGTATGACCGGCCGCCCTGGCTCAACATTGGCTAAACATGCGGATGCACACCTCAATAGTGGCGTTGAGCGCGAAGCCTGCCCTCTCGACCTAGCGCCAACAAGTTCAACCACTGCAGCACTTGCCTTAGGCGACGCTTTGGCTGTTGCGTTATTGGAAGCACGCGGATTTACCGCTGAGGATTTTGCACTTTCACATCCAGGAGGTAGCCTGGGCAAACGTTTGCTCCTTCGCGTTAAAGATTTGATGCACAACGGGACACGCCTCCCCCAAGTGGCACTAGGCAGCCCCTTGCGTGATGCACTTATAGAAATCACCCGGCAAGGCCTGGGCTTTACCTGTGTAGTGGATAGTGAGGGGCGTCTTGCGGGCGTCTATACCGACGGTGACTTACGCCGAACGCTGGATCAGTTTCATGACCTGCGTGACGTCATCGTCGATGATGTTATGACGCGCCCTGGAAAACGTATTGGACCCGATATATTGGCGGCTGAAGCCGTTCGCATTATGGAAGACAGTCGAATTACCGCACTCGCAGTTGTGGATGATCAGCAGCGTCCCATTGGTGCGCTGCATATGCACGACCTACTTGCTAGCGGCGTTATATAACCATCTTTTTAAACGTTAATAATAGGGAGGCTATATGGCCCTACCTGAAGCACTACAAGACCGGATTCGCCGCGTAAAACTACTGGCGATTGATGTTGACGGCGTACTTACTGATGGCCGCCTCTACTTTCAAGCGGATGGCATCGAAATCAAAGCGTTTCATACCCAAGACGGTCACGGTCTCAAGCTATTGAAGCGCGTAGGTATCCATGTTGCCTTAATTACCGGGCGGGATTCACCTATGGTCAGCCAACGTGCCGCTTCTTTGGGCATTACGCATGTATATCAAGGGTGTGAGGATAAACTCACTACGCTACGCGCGCTTTGCCAACGCCTAGATATCACACTAGAGCATGTTGCTTATTGTGGCGATGACCTGCCAGACCTTGCACCGATGAAACGCTCAGGCGTTGGCATCACTGTCCCTAATGCCCCTGATTATATGCATACCCATGCTGACTGGATCACTGATCGGCTTGGCGGCCACGGTGCTGTGCGTGAAATCTGCGATACTTTACTGATGTCTCAAGGTCATTGGGACGCTGTGTTAGATACGTATTTACACGGTCAATCGTAATGCGCTTTTGGGTTAGGAAACGGTTTTGGATTACCACGCTTGTGGTGGTGCTGGGGGGTATACTTGCCTGGATAGACCCGCGTGGATATAAAGACCAATCGTTTAATCCCGATGCGAGGGCTCAAGAGCCAGGTCACGTACTTGAAAATGCGGAAATGACACTATTTGGTGACACAGGCACCATTCAGCAATCGCTAATGACGCCACGCTTAGTGCACACCCCGCAGACAGCGATGACTGATGTTACCTCTCCCATAGCGACACTCTTTGATAGTGAAGAACGCCAATGGCTGGCTACAGCTGAGACAGGTACCCTAAATACGGATACACAGGCACTCACATTAGCCGGCTCTGCCCAGCTGCTCTCACCTGATGAGGGCTGGCAGCTCAATACAGAGTTATTACATTATAATGGCGTCACGCGTCATGCCTGGAGCGATTCCAAAACAGTGCTACAGCAACCGCCTCAGCGCCTTGACGCATCACGCATGGATATATGGCTAGATGATAGCCAGATTCGCTTAACCAATAACGTGCGCGGCACTCATCCGCCTGCCACTCGTTCTCCGTAGGAGCCGCAATGAACGCTCTCATTCGTACAGCACTCTTCACCATTGCGCTACCCCTCTCTGCGGCAGCGCTACCGGTCATGGCACAAAGCCAAGCCCCTGTAGAAGTAGAAGCTGACCGGTTAGATCTAGACCAACGAGCGGGCACCGCCGTGTATTCTGGGAATGTCGATATTCGGCAGGGCAATATGCAGCTGCGCGGCAATCGCGTTGAAATCCAGCGCAATGATGCTGGCGAACTATCGCGCGCCGTGGCAACCGGTGAGCGAGCCTATATACGCAACCAACCCGAAGGTCAGGCTAGCCCGATGGAAGGCTGGGCAAAGCGGATTATCTATCATGTGGCCGAACGCCGAGTAGAACTGATTGATCAAGCCGAACTTACCCAGCAAACAGATCGTTTTCAGGGCGGCCGATTAGAGTATTTCATTGACCAAGGCGTGGTTCAGGCCCGCTCTGACGTGAGTGGCGGTGAGCCACAACGTATCCGAATGACGCTTCAGCCAGAACAATAGGGAGCGCCCAGTGGCGACAAATAGCGCAGAGCCAGCACCTCAGACCACATCATCAAAACCAACATTCGAAGAGGCGCCGATAAAAACACTCTATGCCCATCACTTAGCCAAAAGCTATAAACGCCGTCGCGTGGTTAAGGACATAAATTTAGAGATCTCTCAAGGCAGCGTCGTCGGTTTGCTTGGCCCTAACGGCGCAGGCAAAACAACATCGTTTTATATGATTGTCGGCCTAGTAAAGTCTGATGCAGGAAAAGTAGGCATTGATGGGCTTGATTTAACGCATGCTCCTATGCACGAGCGCGCCATGGCAGGGATTGGCTATCTGCCTCAAGAAGCCTCTATTTTTCGCAAACTATCCGTTGCCGATAACATCATGGCAATCTTGGAGACTCGTAAAGCACTTGATCACAGCGCCCGCGAACAACGTCTTGAGACGCTACTGGAAGATTTTCATATCACCCACATTCGCGACAATTTAGGTATGAGCCTTTCAGGTGGAGAGCGTAGACGTGTTGAGATTGCTCGCTCCCTCGCAACAGAACCTGCCTTTATTTTGCTTGACGAGCCGTTCGCTGGCGTCGATCCAATCTCAGTAGGCGACATTAAAGCAATTATCCGAGCACTTAAAAAACGTCATATAGGCGTATTGATTACTGACCACAATGTGCGAGAAACGCTGGATATTTGTGATATCGCCTATATTGTTGGCGACGGTCACATCATCGCTAGCGGCCCGCCACAAGAAATTCTCAACAACCAAAAGGTAAGAGATGTTTATTTAGGTGCTGATTTTCGCCTGTAAACAACCACCTGCCTGAAAAATTGTGTCTGTGGCATGCTTATTGCACTTGCACCAAACCATAACTCGCACTAGGGTGGAGCTTTCTGATAAACGAGTGGTTCTCAGATGGTCATGAAAGCTTCTCTTCAATTGCGTATCGGCACACAGCTGACCATGACACCCCAGCTGCAGCAGGCGATTGCCCTGCTGCAGCTATCAACATTGGACCTTCGTCAAGAAATTCAGCAAGCACTTGATGCCAACCCAATGCTTGAGCAGGAAGACGAATTCGGCGAACAGGCTGTTAGTGAACCCCAGGAAACGGAATGGTCCGACAGCATTCCTAACGAACTCTCCACTGATAGTGACTGGTCAGACACTTATCAGGATCTAGGCAACCATAGCAGCGGCGGCGAGGGGCCTGATTTTGAACGTCAAGCCGCTGGTCAAAGCTTACATGGCCACCTACTTTGGCAGCTCGCCATGACGGATTTCTCCTCTCGCGACCATGCCATCGCAGAAAGCCTTATAGATGCTCTGGATGCTAATGGCTATCTAACTCAGCCCCTCAATGACATCCGCGAGGGGCTTAAGGCCCAAGGTCATGAAGGGCTTAGCCAGCGTGAAGTTGAAACAACCTTACTGCGTCTTCAACAGTTTGAACCCACCGGCGTATTTGCTCGTGATCTGCGCGAATGTTTAATGTTGCAGCTCGCCTCACTACCGGAAGATACACCGCTGCTTATGCCTGCCAAGAGGCTAGTACGTCAATTTCTTGAAGCGCTCGGTAAGGATGATGTGCGTTTGTTAAAGCGACGTTTAAGCTTGGGTGATGATCAGCTAGATGATGTAATTCGTTTGATCCGCAGCCTTGACCCTCGCCCAGGCAGCGCCTTTGGAGACACCGATGACAGCTATGTAACGCCAGACCTAGTGGTTCGCCACGACAACGAAGGCTGGCACCTGGAACTAAACCCAGAAGCACTGCCACGACTGCGTATTCAGCCTGACTACGCAAGTCTTATCAAACGGGCTGACAAAAGCCAGGATAACCAGTTTTTAAAGGAGCACCTTCAGGAAGCGCGCTGGCTAATCAAGAGCCTCTCAAGCCGAAACGATACGCTACTGCGTGTTGGCCGAGAAATTATCGCTCGCCAGATAGGCTTTCTGGAACACGGCGAAGAAGCTATGAAGCCGTTAATTTTAGCGGATATCGCAGACGCTGTGGAAATGCATGAATCTACTATTTCCAGGGTCACCACCCAGAAATATATCCATACCCCGCGCGGCGTATTTGAACTCAAATACTTCTTTTCCAGCCAAGTGAGCGGGCAAGACGGAGGTGACAGCCACTCTAGCACCGCCATCCGTGCACGAATCAAAAAACTGGTGCAAGATGAACCGCCCGGCAAACCTCTCTCAGACAGCCGTCTTGTATCGCTTTTGGAAGAGGGAGGCATTAATGTAGCGAGGCGTACAGTGGCCAAATATCGCGAGTCGATGGGCATTCCTTCTTCCAGCGAACGTCGCCGCTTACGCTGATAAAACAGCGCTAAAGAGACAAAGTCTGTTTAAGGGCTTTGCAATAGCGCAAAAAGGGTTACAATCGAAGAACAGTCCGACGGATAAGGAGCACGTCAATGCAAGTAAATATCACTGGTCATCACGTAGAACTGACTGACGCCTTGCGTGACTATGTTAATGAAAAGCTGGAACGCGTTGAGCGCCATTACGACAATATTACTACCGTACAAGTGACCTTATCTGTTGAAAAGGAGCGCCAGCAAGCTGCCTGCACGCTGCATGCTGCCGGTGCAGACCTACACGCAGAAGCATTAGATAATGATATGTATGCAGCCATTGATGCGCTAGCAGACAAAATTGATCGTCAACTCGTTAAACATAAGGAAAAAGCACAAGCTCGCGCCCAAGGCGCAGGCGTGCGTTAATTCAATGACGTTGGAAACTATCCTCCCCCCAGAGCGCGTTCTCTATGACGTTCCTGGGGGCAGTAAAAAAAGGGTGCTGGAGTTTTTCAGCACCTTCATTGCACAAAACATCCCAAGTTTAGACAGCCAAGAAGTGTTTAGCCGTCTTATTGGACGCGAACGCCTAGGAAGCACAGGAATAGGCAACGGAGTTGCTATTCCTCATGCACGTAGCCCTCATTGCAGCTCGCCCATCGCTGGCTTTTTAAAGCTTGCTGAGCCGGTAGATTTTGATGCTATTGATGGTGATCCAGTCGATCTTGTATTCGTGCTATTGGTGCCTGAAGAGGCAGACGACACCCACTTAGCATTATTAGGTCAAGTGGCGTCTATTATGAATAACGTCGACACACGCCAACAACTGCGTAAATCCACAAGCCAGCGTGAGCTTTTAGAACTCATCACAGCGAAAATACGCGAGCAGCCTGTTACCTAGATGGCCCACCGCTAAGCACTACACGCTAAACTAACGTTTATCCCCATTTTTATTGGCATGCCAAGAGAAAATCTATGCAACTGGTGATCATTAGCGGCCGTTCAGGGTCCGGTAAATCTATCGCCTTACAAGCGTTAGAAGATCTTGGCTATTACGCCATCGATAACTTACCTGCCATGCTACTTGGCTCCCTAGTAGATGAACTGCGTGAGCAAGGAGAGCGCACTCAGCTAGCGGTCAGCATTGATGCTCGCAATCTACCAGCAGCTTTACAGCAATTGCCGACAATGCTCGAGGCTTTACGCCAGAAAAGCATTCACTTTCAAGTTATCTATCTCACTACGGATGCTCGCATACTTCTTGAACGCTATTCTGCTACGCGGCGGCGACACCCGCTAACCCGGGATAGTGATATGACGTTAGAAGAAGCAATTGATAAAGAAGAAGAAACCCTGCTCGACATTCGAGATCTCGCAGACCTAATGATCGACACCTCTCGCTTATCGGTTCACGATTTGCGACGCCGAATAACAGATCAGGTTGCCCAGCAGCGAGAAGATAGACTTACCCTTACGTTTGAATCGTTTGGCTACAAACGCGGCGTGCCGCTCGATGCAGATTTAGTCTTTGACGTGCGCTGTCTACCAAACCCCTACTGGGATCCTACGTTACGCCAATATACTGGGCGCGATGCTAAAATCGTTACTTTCCTAAGTGGTTATTCCATAGTGGAAGAGATGAGTAATGATATTCAGGTATGGTTGGAAAAGTGGTTGCCTGCCTATCAAAATAGCCAGCGTAGCTATATGACGATTGCCATTGGCTGCACCGGTGGGCAGCACCGCTCTGTTTACATGGTAGAAGACTTAGCGCAAAAGCTGGTTAGGCACACAGGCGAGGTTCAACTCCGCCATCGTGAACTAGGGTTGCAGTACACCCTAAGTGAAACGTTGCCTTTTGCATCCACATCTTCAACCAGCGAAACATAAGCACAACAGCAATAACTAACGCCTTTTCTTAACGACCCCACTCGGCAAAAAGGAACCAGAGTGCCTGAAAGAACGTTAACACTCACTAACCAGCGCGGTCTTCATGCCCGTGCAGCGACGAAACTCGTCAAGTGTGGCCAACAATTTTCGGCCAATATTCACGTCTACAAACAACAGCAGATGGCAGATGCCGCTAACATTATGTCACTGCTGATGCTGGCCGCCCCCTGCGGCACCGAGTTGAGAATACATGCTGAAGGAGACGACGCCGAACAAGCATTAGAAGCTATAGAAGCGTTGTTCGACGCGCGTTTTGATGAAGAGCAATAATGTCAGGTAACATCTACTGCAAGTAATTCGCCACACGGCTGGCTTCATTAGTTGTTAAGCTTGTTACTAGCTACCCGCAATGGTCATTGCATCAATTAGCCAGCTACCCGTGTGAATGCTGCCACGGGTGTCTGTGTCATCGCCAACGGCCACTAAGCCCGCAAACATGCTATTCAAGTTACTAGCGATAGTGAACTCCTCGACAGGATGCTGCACTTCGCCGTTTTCAATCCAGAAGCCTGCGGCACCTCGTGAGTAATCACCTGTTACGCCGTTAACCCCCTGCCCCATTAGTTCAGTCACCCAAATGCCACGACCCATCTGTTTTAGCAAATCATCCCGGGACGTTAGCGGTGCTAGTAAACGTAAATTGCGCGCCCCGCCTGCATTGCCCGTGGATTGCATTCCCAAGCGCCGCGCACTGTAAGCAGACAACATATAACTTGCCACCGTACCTTGCTCAATAAAGCGGTTATTGCGCGTTTGAACGCCTTCTGCGTCAAACGGCGAACTAGCTGACGCTCCCACTTCCATAGGCCGCTCTTCTAAGCCAAACCAGTTTGGGAATAGCGAGCTACCTAAACGGTCACATAAGAAAGAGGATTCACGATAAAGTGCCCCGCCTGCCAATGCCCCCATCAAGTGGCCTATCAAACCGCTAGAAAGTGACGGATCAAACAGTACTGGGAAAGTACCTGTTGGCGGCCGTTGAGCGCCTAACCGACGTAGAGTGCGTGACGCCGCTTCGCGGCCCACCTCCTCAGGATCTCGAAGCATGGCAGGATTTCGCGCTGACGTGTAATCATAATCACGCTGCATACCCTTCTCATCTTGGGCAATCAACATACAGGAGAGTGAATGACTGCTGCCTTTCTGGGTGCCCAGAAAACCATGGCTATTAGCATAAACACGAACGCCTTCGCCACTCGATAGTGAGGCACTTTCTGACTGATGAATACCCGCTACGTCACGCCCGGCTTTTTCACACGCTAGCGCCAGATCAATGGCCTCATCTGTTGTTAACGCCCAGGGATAGTGCACTTTAAGATCAGGTAGATCAGTGGCCATTAGCGCTGCATCCGCCAAACCAGCGGCAGGGTCCTCCCCCGTATAACGGGCAATAGCTAAGGCTTTTTCTACGGTCGCTTTAATTGACGCGCTGCTGGCGTCGGTAGACGAGGCACTGCCCTTGCGCTGACCAACGTATAGCGTAATGGCAATACCCTGGTCGCGTGAAAGCTCGACAGTTTCTACTTCACCAAGACGTACGCTTACTCCAAGGCCTTGATCTACGCTGGCGCCTACTTCAGCAGCATCTGCGCCTAGTTTTTTTGCCAGCGCCAGCGCTTCTTCAGCACGCTGTGTTAATAATACCTGCTGGGCCGCTGCATCAAATGCTTGTGCCATATTGGCCTCCTTTTCGCCTGAATCGCATTGGCGAATCAATGTTATGGTCGCAGCCTGATATAATGCTGCAAACGAAACTAATTAGTGAGTTCTAGTATGCCTAAGCAACGCCCCGAGCCCTTCGATAGTGATGAACAAGAAGAGCGCCCCAGTAAGTCTCAACTCAAGCGCGAAATGCATGCCCTTCAGGCGCTTGGCGAAACGCTGATCGCTATGAAACCCGCAGAGCGAGCAAAATTTCCGCTTTCTGACGACATGTTACGCGCCATAGAAGAGACATCGCGTATACGCTCTCATGAAGGCCGCCGTCGCCATATGCAATATGTCGGCAAGCTTATCCGCAAAGAGGATCTTGCTGCCATACAGGGTGTTTTCGATGCTATCGAGCAGGAAAAAGAACAGCGTGACCATGCCTTTCACCGACTAGAAAAATGGCGCGACCGGTTAGTTGACGAAGGTGACAGCGCTGTTGATCTATTTTTGGCAGACTACCCAAACGCTGACCGCCAGGTCATACGACAATTGGTGCGCAATGCACGCAAAGAGCGTGAGCAAAGCAAACCGCCAACCAGTTCACGCAAGCTATTTAAACACTTGCGTGACACCCTGGCCCTATAAGCCCTTCATGATGATTGGGTACCGCCCACGGTCAGCTCATCCAACTTAAGGGTGGGCTGGCCGACGCCTACCGGCACCCCCTGCCCCTCTTTGCCGCAAACACCAATTCCTGTATCCATTTCCATATCATGGCCGATCATTGAAACACGCCCCATAGCTTCAGGGCCGTTGCCAATTAAAGTGGCCCCTTTCACCGGCGCAGTAATTTTGCCATCTTCAATGAGGTAGGCTTCGCTGGCTGAAAACACAAACTTGCCTGATGTAATATCGACTTGGCCACCACCAAAACTGACCGCATAGATACCGCGCTTAACGCTTTTGATAATATCGGCAGGTTCATCTTGGCCTGCCAGCATGACAGTATTCGTCATGCGCGGCATTGGCAAATGAGCAAAAGATTCACGCCGCGCATTGCCGGTTGGATTCATATTCATTAACCGTGCATTCAGCTTATCCTGCATATAGCCGGTTAAAATACCGTCCTCAATTAGCGGCGTGTACTGCCCTGGCGTACCCTCATCATCCACGCTTAACGAGCCACGGCAGTCAGCGACGGTTGCGTCATCAACGACCGTCACACCTTTCGCCGCAACACGTTTCCCCATGCGCCCAGCAAAAGCGGAACTGCCCTTACGATTAAAATCACCTTCAAGACCATGACCCACCGCTTCATGAAGCAAAATCCCGGGCCATCCAGCACCCAAGACCACAGGCATTTGTCCAGCAGGTGCATCAACTGCCTCAAGGTTAACCAAGGCTTGGCGAACAGCCTCTTTCGCATAGTATTCCGCTACGTTTTCATCTCGCAGTCTGGACATTGAGTAGCGCCCCCCACCGCCGGCACTGCCTCGCTCTCGACGGCCGTTTTTAGCTGCAATCACACTTACGTTAAAACGTACTAATGGGCGGATATCTGCCGCTAAGGTGCCATCACTGGCACGTACTAACACGACTTCGTAAGTACCTGATAATGAGGCGCTCACTTGACTAATGCTGGGGTCAGCCGCGCGTGCTATGCGGTCTGCTTCTTTCAACATTGCCACTTTTTCGTCAGCCGTAAGCCCCGCTAGCGGGTCAATCCCTGCATAACGACCAGCAGCGCTAACAGCCACTACCGGCTGGCCAGGCAGCTGCTTTCCGCTACGCACAATGCCCGCTGCGGTGCGGCCAGTATCCATCAACGCATCTGCGGTAATTTGATTGGAGTAGGCAAAGCCTGTCTTTTCACCTGCTAGGGAGCGCACTCCAACGCCACCATCGATGTTATAGCTGGCTTCTTTTACTTCACCATCTTCCAGCACCCAGCCCTCTTGCCAAGTACGCTGAAAATAGAGGTCAGCATAATCAATCCCCCCGCCCATGGCATAAGACAGCCCTGCATCAAGGGCATCTAAATCTAGACCACCCGGTGTTAACAAAATAGAAACAGCGGTGTTTATATCGCTTTTATGTGCGGTCATTGAGGGCCTTCTAAAGTAATCTGCGGCGACGTCCACGGACCTCGCACGCGATAATGAATAGTGGTTGCTTGGTCTAGTGCGTTACCAAAAAGCTGATCCGCTATAAAAAGAGCCCCACCCACAATGGGGGCTCCAACGGCAATGGCTGCGATAGGCAAGCTTTGGCTAATAGGTAGTGTGACGCCTAACCGTTGATCAAGTTCACGTCGTATAAGATTGACGCTTCCCGTCAAGGTTAGCGTAGTGGATGGTGCTTCAATACTCAGCGGCCCGCGCAGTATTAATTGACCTGCGGCGACATCTGCCGTGCCATGCACCCGATCAAATGCAGTTCCCCGCCCCGTAACGTCTGAAAAGTCAAAGCGCAAGCGGCGCAGAATATTGTCAAAATTAAGCAGGCCCACTAAGCGAGCCGGAGTAGACTCCAGGGTCACAAAGCGCCCGTCACGCACATCAGTACGGATATCGCCTTCCGCCCGACTTAATTCAAATTGCCAGGGAGCGCCTGGCCACGTGAGCGCCGCACTGACATCCGTGGTACGACTGCGCATGGCGACTGGTTGGCCTAGACGCTCTAATGCAGTACCCACGTCACCGCCTTGTATCGATACATCAGCACGTGTATGGCTATTGATTGCATTGCCTTCCCACACCAACTCTCCGCGGGCAGAGAGCTGCCCTAGTGTCAGGCCAACTGGGGAAAGGGTAAAACGTTGATCCTGAGTTTGCCAATAAGCGGTTAACGGTCCAAAACGCCCTTCGCCAAGGCTAATATCAGCTAATCGCAGTCTGCCATTAGGCAGTTGGTTAAGCCATTCAGGTATCGCACTTGTGGCAGCGTGTTGAGTTTCGACAGCATCCATCCAAGAACCTGGCGTCGGCGCACTGCTGTCATGCGCTGCGGCAGGCATATCAAATAATCGATCTACCTCTAGCGACGAGATAGCAATATCAAGCGGCAGCGCGCTATCTGGCTGATAATCCACTCGACCTGATACAAGATCACCACTTAACTGCATTGCTAAGCGCTTCCCTTCAATACTGCCTGTCGCCGCTAACTGACCAAAACACGCATCACGAAAATGCACGCAGGGCGTATTAACCATTACTGATATCGGCGTGCCCTCTCTATTGCCGTTTGCCGAAGACGACGCCTGCATGAAGGGGGACAACGCTTCCTGCCAGTCATCGAGAGGTAACTCATCAACATGCGCGGTCACTTTCCAGCCTGGTTGCGTCGGCCAGTTATCAGGTGCGACAGCACCACCAAGAGCAACCTCACCCGACAGCTCGTCACTGCCAAGCTGCACGCGGGCATTAACAATATCGGCTACTTGTGTTGCTAAACGGCCACTCGCAAAGTCTGCACTTAACCGCCATGGCCAAGGCTGTTCAGCAGGCTTACTAAACGGTGCCGGCAACCTACTAGTAATACCAAGCAAACGGCTTTCAAGGACGAGTGACGGTGTTGGCTGTAAATTGATCTGCCCACGCCACTGAGTACGCCCCTCGATCAGTTGGCGTGCCTGCTCAGTGGGAATGTCAGCTAATTGAAACAAAGCAGCGATATCAATATTACCGCTGAGGATAATACCATCGTCTGGAACGTTGATATCCGCATCTATAGAGCTACCTAACAGCTGACCTGACACCTGGCCAAGTAAGGCACTTTTTTCGCCTTGCTGCTGCCAAGTCATCTCCCCCTGGAGATTTTCTAGTGGAATATTGATAGGTTGAAAAGCAAGCGTTGAGAAATTTGGTCGAGCATTAATCTCTAACGCAAGTAAGTCTGGCGCGTTCAGCGGTAACGATAATGCGATCTCCCCTTCAACACTACCTTCAGCACGAACATCGTTAAGCAAGGGCATATCAATCTCTGGCATCGCCTGAAGAAATGCCAGTAGTGCATCACTATCACCAGAGAGACTTCCCGATAGATCAAGCCTCTCATCAGCCATCTTTAGCACCCCATCAGAAACGCCGATGCCAAGACTTTCAGCGTGCTGAATAGTCGCTTCCAACACTTGGTCTTGCCAAATCAACCTGCCCTCAACCTCCTCAAGCATCGGCCACTCTGGAGCAATAGGTAACCGCCCTTGCGTGACAGAAAGCGCCAACGTAGAGGAAAGTTGATCTGCAGGCTGCCTTTCTGAACTAGACTCTTCACCAGTAAAGGGGAGACTAAGCTTAAGCGAGCCATGGGAGACATAGCCGCCTATATCGGTTAATAGCCACTCACGAAGCTCAGGCTCGAGTATTTTAATGGGCAGCCACTGCGAAAGCGGGTAGTTAAGCGCATCAACATTCTCAAAACCAATATCAAGCCCGAACTGCCCCCCTTGCTTAGCTGCAATTAAACCAAACCCTCCGACCACCTCGGCCCCGTCCCACTCTAAGCGCAGATCTCTACCGCTAATCATGGTGCTCGGACCGTCATACACCCACTCCACCACACCTTCTGCATGGCTTAATTGCATGGGCGATTCAAATAATTCAGGGAAATTAAGCGAGCTGCCTCCAGCACTATTAAATGTTACTCTGCCTCGAAAGTCTCTTGCCTGTACCCAGGCATCTAATGGGCCACCACCTGGCGCTTGCTCCCAAGGCAGCACTGCCACATTGGTCAACGCCGCATCAACTCCCCAATGGCCTTCATGTTGACCTAGACGCAAACCTTGCACCTGACCACGGGGAGATAAAGTTTGTAATACTCGGGTTAATGATTCAGGCAGTAAAATATAGTCACGCCAAGCAGCCAAAGAGGCCAGTTCAAAGGCACTGGTGCGTACTTCCCATTGATCAGGCTGATGGGTTAGGTACCAATGTCGCGGCAAGGCTGGGCCTTCACTGCCTCCCTTAGGCCGCGCCCACTCAACGTTTTCAGCATTACCACTAAGCCACGCTTCGCCGCCCTCACCGTCTCGTTGCCATAAACCATTCGCCTGAATGTTTTGAAGTACAGCGTATTGAATCTCGTGACGCAGAGTTAGTTGTGGAACATCAACAGCCAAACGCGCTTCATCCAAGCGCCCAGCGTGCCAGCGCCCCCACAGCTTAACTTCGCCTCCCGCTTGCTCTAAGGCCGGCATACTATCGGAACGCAAAACAGCGGCTAATGCCACTAAATGATCCAGCTGCATATCCAATTGAAGCGCCGCTGAAAAATCACGAAATCCCTGCTTTCCAGGCTGCATCTCCACGTTCATGGCAATGGCTGGCAGCGCTTCTTGTTCTTGAGCCTCTTGTTCTTGAGCCTCTTGTTTTGGTGACCCTGCTACCTGCGAATCCTCGCCTTGAGATTCTAAGATCATGATCGCGCCTTCTAGGCGCGTCCGCCGCTCATCGCCATTGAGCAGTAAGGTAGGCGCATGTAAGGTAACGACTTGCTGGCTACCATGCAGCACTAACCGAGTATTATCGACCCACAGGCGCTGACGAAGAATAAGGCCAGCCCAGGCATCTAGTGCAGCTAAGTCAACGGTTGGCTCCTCGGACATCACAATCGGCAATTCTGCCGGTGCCGGCCAGCCCCAAGCAGCGTCGTCCTGCTGATAAAGATGAAACTCAAGCCCCGTAATACGCGCATCATTAAACACTGGCGCAACACTTTTTAGTGTCGCCCAGCCATCTAGACGTAAATGGGCATTTTCAAGGGAAACCAATGGCTGCCCGTCATGCGCGGTTGAATGCACGCCTTCGAGCCGCAACACAAGATCGTTACGGGCCAACGAAAGCGATAGGTGCTCTATAGTAACGGGCACGCCTACCCGGGACTCTAATAACGCTTCTATTTTTGGTGTTAACAAGCTGGACTGGCTAACCAATAAGCGCGCTAGCAGCAACAAGACAGCAAGGCTTCCTAGCAGTGATGCAATCACTACTAGGCACCAGCGAGAGAATGAACGTAGCGCCATCATTACATTAGTACGATGTCGTACTGTTCTTGAGAGTAGTGTTGTTCTACTTGAAAACGAATGGTTTTATTAATGAACGTTTCCAGGTCGGCGACTGCTGCAGACTCTTCGTCTAACAGCCTGTCAACTACCGGTTGAGAAGCAAGCACCATGTACGTTTCAGCACTATAAGCACGCTCTTCACGAAGTATTTCTCGAAAAATCTCGTAACAGACTGTTTCTGGGGTTTTCAACGTGCCGCGCCCACTACACATGGGGCATGCCTCACACAACGTTTGTTCCAAGCTTTCTCGCGTACGTTTGCGGGTCAATTGTACTAAACCAAGCTCAGTCACGCCGGTACACTTCGTTTTAGCATGATCTCGCTCTAACGCCTTCTCCAGCACGCGTAACACTTGGCGTTGATGTTCGACATCCACCATGTCGATAAAATCGATAATAATGATGCCGCCAAGATTGCGTAGTCTTAGCTGGCGAGCAATCGCCGTCGCCGCTTCCAGATTCGTTTTAAAAATTGTTTCTTCAAGATTACGGTGTCCAACATAACCACCGGTATTAACATCAATCGTGGTCATTGCTTCTGTCGGGTCGATAACCAGATAGCCGCCTGACTTCAACTGCACCTTACGCCCAAGCGCTTTTTGAATCTCATCTTCAACACTGTACAAGTCAAAGATAGGTCGCTCTCCGGGATAATACTCGATGCGGTCTACTGCATCTGGCATAAACTCTTCAGCAAACTCGACCAGTTTGACAAAGTTTTCGCGGGAATCGATGCGTACTTTTTCAATATCGTCACGCATAACGTCACGCAACGTGCGCATAAATAAAGGCAAGTCGTCGTAGATTACACTAGGCGATGCTGCCGTTATTTTTCGTTCGCTTACTTTGCGCCAAATCCGCAGCAGGAAGTACATGTCGCTCGCTAGCTCTTCATCGACAACACCCTCCGCCGCCGTACGAACAATAAAACCACCGGTCACCTCGATGGTCTGCTCCTCTATCCCTGAATCAAGCAACGCCTTTAAGCGCTCCCGCTCTCGTTCATCTTCAATGCGTTGAGACACGCCATGATGAGGTGAGTCAGGCATGTAGACAAGATAGCGTGAAGGAATCGAGAGATGGGTCGTGAGTCTAGCGCCCTTGGTACCAATAGGATCTTTGGTCACCTGAACAACAAGCGCCTGCCCCTCATGCAATAGTTGGCCAATGGTCTGCTGTTCATCATTAGGCGTACCTGGCGGCATCACCTCATGGGCATGAATAAACGCCGCACGTTCTAGACCAATATCAACAAAAGCAGCCTGCATACCAGGCAGTACGCGCACTACTTTGCCTTTGTAGATATTGCCTACAATACCACGCCTACGTGAGCGTTCGATGAGTGCCTCTTGCAAGACACCGTTTTCCACCAATGCAACGCGAGTCTCCATTGGCGTTAAATTGATGAGGACTTCACCGCTCATGCAAAATTCCTTATTGAGTCACAGTATCCTTGCCCTGACAGCAGGCGGCGAAACGGCGGTTATCTACTCTTATAGCAGCCCGACCAGATTGGCACCCCTTGTTGGCAAAGCAAATGCGTTGTTTCGTAAAGCGGCAGCCCGACTACTGCTGAGTGACTGCCCTTAATTTCTTCAACAAAAATAGCGGCTAACCCTTGGATAGCATATCCACCCGCTTTATCAGCAGGCTCACCAGTTTGCCAATAATCAGCTATTTCCTGCTGGCTTATCACGCGCATCTTAACGCTGGTAGTTACACAACAAGAGAATACACCCTTGGTACCAACCACAGCGACCGCTGTTAATACATGGTGACAACGCCCTGACAGCTTCTGAAGCATAGCGGCAGCATCATGCTCATCAATTGGCTTACCCAATATTTGATTATCAATTACCACGGCGGTGTCAGCACCCAGCACAGGGAGGGCTGACCTTGAAGCGACCGCTTGTGCTTTGGCAATAGCCAAACGCTCTACATACGCCTGTGCAGATTCATCTTCAAGCGGCGTTTCATCTATGTCGCTCGGGATGACATCTGCTATTACGCCAATTGATGCTAACAAGGCCTTGCGTCTAGGTGACGCTGAGGCAAGGCATAACACGGGGGTCACCTTAGGGGCGACGACAGAAAAAGTCCCGTCCATTCCAACTCCAAGCTTGCTTATCCCACGATGACATCGTGGAGCCTCAACCATCACGCATTAGCCAAACGCCGTTCGAGTGCTTTAAGCATGGTCGACCACCAAGGCCACAAAACAGCGCTAATCAATGACGGTATCAAAAAAGATAGGTGGATAGAAAACTCACCTGTTAACGTGCGTAACCACTGCTCTACTAACTGCACCAAGCCTAATAAAACCAAGACAAGAACGGACTGTTGCACCAGAGAATATGCACGAAAACGGGGATAAACTAGCGCACAGAAAAAGGCTAACAGCGACAATATCAGTGCATGCTGACCAAGCGCTGTACCCTCAATCAAATCCAATAGGATGCCGATAATAAAGCCATGAAAAACACCTACTCTATCAGGTGTTCGCATGCACCAATAAACCAGCATTAGCCCTATCCACTCTGGACGGAATACTTGCCAACCTTCTGCTAATGGCATGACTTGTAAGCATAGCGCGAACACAAGCGTGAACCACACAAAGACAAGCGGCACCACTGGCATCTTTGCCATTATGGCACCTCCCGAGCAGTATCCTGCGGCACATCAATCTGCTGTAAACCAACACGCTGAGCAGCGTGCAACGCAGCGGGTGAAATATCCATATCCTCCCCCCAAATAGTATCCTCGATTTCTTCGCGGGGCGGCGGGAATAACAGGAGGAAGTGACGTGAACGCTGCAATTGCGCAGAAGGTTCTGCGGTCACTTGAGCAAAAGGTTGGCCTGGGTCGTGGTAAACATTCGTCACTCTCGCGACGGGGTGTCCCGGCGGGAAGCGTCCCGCTAAACCAGAGGTCGTAAGCAAATCACCTTCACGAATATCTGCCGTATCAGGCACATGCAGAACATTAACGCTGCCGTAACGGCCAGCGCCTTGCACAATGAATCGCAGACCGTTGCGATTGACTTGTACAGGTAACGCATGGCTAGCATCAGCTAACAGTAAGACACGGCTTGAATAAGCCGAGACAGAAGTTACTTGACCCACTAAACCAAATGCATCAATGACTGGCTGTCCAACATAAGCACCATTGCGGTGACCACGATCAACCACCATTTGGTGGCTAAAAGGATCGTTATCCAGCGACAGAAGTTCAGCGGTAATATAGGGGATATCGCGTCGCTGGGCGGCTTTTAGCAGTTCGCGCAGCTCAGCGTTTTCCGCTGTCAAGTTAGCTAACCGTTGGCCACGGTGTGAAAGCGTTAAAATTTGCTCCCGCAGGCGTCGGTTTTCATCAACAAGCGCTTGTTGATCCGATAACGCAAGTGCCCCCCAGTTCAGTAGGTCGCTAGGCACACTAACAACCCACTGAATGGGGGCAACAAGCATAGTCATTTGGGCGCGCACGTCTTCCATACGTGTAAAACGCTGGTCAACAAACATCAAAGCGCTTGCCAATAGCATACAGAAAAATAATCGGTACCCTGGCAAAGACCCGTGCGAAAATAGCGGTTTAATAGGCAATCCCCCGCGATAAACCGCTACGATCAGTCGCTCGACAGCAACTCGAAAGTATGCTGATCAATCATCTCTAGCGCCTTGCCGCCACCGCGGGCCACACAAGTGAGCGGGTCTTCCGCCACGATCACCGGCAAGCCTGTCTCTTCAGCGATTAATTTATCGAGATCACGCAACAGTGCACCCCCACCGGTTAGTACCAAACCACGTTCGGCAATATCAGAGGCTAGCTCTGGCGGTGATTGCTCAAGGGCACTCTTAACTGCCGCCACAATAGAACCTAAGGTTTCTTGTAACGCTTCAAGAATCTCGTGGGAGTTCAGTGTAAAGCTGCGCGGAATGCCTTCTGCCAAGTTACGGCCACGCACATCAATTTCGCGTAATTCGCCACCTGGATACGCACAGCCGATCTCTTCTTTGATTCGCTCGGCAGTAGCTTCACCAATCAAACTGCCATAGTGGCGGCGCACATACGCAGTGATAGCCTCATCAAAGCGGTCACCACCAACGCGAATAGATTCTGAATAAACCACGCCATTGAGCGAAATAATGGCAATTTCGGTAGTACCACCACCGATATCAACCACCATAGAGCCCTGTGCTTCTTCAACCGGAAGCCCTGCTCCAATTGCCGCAGCCATCGGCTCTTCGATCAAAAACACTTCACGTGCGCCAGCACCTTCCGCCGACTCGCGAATCGCGCGCCGTTCAACCTGTGTCGACATGCAAGGAACGCATACCAAGACACGGGGGCTGGGCGTTAAGAAAGTGCTTTGATGCACCTTGCGGATAAAATGTTGAAGCATCTGCTCCGTCACGGTGAAATCGGCGATAACACCATCTTTCATCGGGCGGATGGCGGTGATGTTGCCTGGCGTGCGCCCGAGCATACGTTTTGCATCGGCGCCAACCGATGCGACGCTGCGCATGTTGCCAGACTGGCGGATAGCAACTACGGACGGTTCATCGAGCACGATGCCACGACCGCGTACATAAATCAGTGTGTTGGCCGTACCCAAGTCGATCGACAGATCGCTGGAAAACAGCCCCCTCAAACGTTTGAACATGGATGTTGTTACCTAGTGCAGACCGGGAACCCTGTGCGGATGCAAACGGTATCACCGCAACCCCTTGGCAGCAAGCACGAGTAGTGCCTAATACTGCCCGTTAGGGCCAATATGTGGTACCTTTTGCGGCTATTTTCTACGTCTGCTACACAAGACGAATTTAAGATGACCGTATGTATACCGCTTAACACGGAATATGTTCCATCACGATTGCGAGGAAAATTCGATCATGGCGCTTGAAGAATCTCATGTGCGCCGGGCCGCACACTTGGCCCGACTCGCCGTTAGCGATGACCAAGCCAGTGGTTTTGTCGACGATCTAAGCCGCATACTGGACATGGTCGACCAGCTACAGAGCCTGGACACCGATGGCGTTGCGCCGCTTGCGCACCCGTTGGATGCTACGCAACGCCTGCGCGCCGACGAAGTCACGGAAATTGATCAGCGCGACGCTTTCCAGCGCTGTGCTCCGGCAGTAGAAAATGGCCTCTACCTTGTGCCTCGCGTGGTGGAGTAACCAGATTACCACGCCTAGGCCGCTATTTTCTGCTCTTTCTATTCGCCCCCGAACGGAGCTTCCGGGTCATGCATGATAAAACCGTAACGCAGCTTGCTGCCGCCCTGAAAAGCGGTGAATTTTCCAGCCGAGAGCTGACTTCGCACTTTTTACAACGTATTGAGAAAGCTGACGGTTCCCTCAATAGCTTTATTACCGTCACCGCCGAGCAAGCCCTTAATGAGGCAGAAGCCGCCGACAATGCCCGTGCTGCAGGCAAGGCTGGCAAGCTAACAGGCATTCCCTTCGCACTGAAAGACATCTTTTGTACCCAAGGTGTTAAAACCAGCTGTGGCTCAAAAATGCTCGACAACTTCATCGCGCCTTACAGTGCTACCGTAGTAGAAAAACTCAACGCAGCGGGCACCATCAGTTTGGGTAAAACCAACATGGACGAGTTCGCGATGGGCTCTTCCAATGAAAATAGCTATTTTGGCGCGGTAAAAAATCCCTGGGACCTCACAGCAGTTCCCGGTGGAAGCTCAGGTGGCAGCGCCGCAGCCGTTGCAGCAGGCCTTGTACCTGCTGCGATGGGCACAGACACAGGCGGCTCTATTCGTCAGCCAGCGGCGTTTTGTGGCATCACCGGCTTAAAGCCTACCTATGGCCGGGTTTCTCGCTATGGCATCATTGCCTATGCATCTAGCCTCGATCAGGCTGGCCCTATGGCAAAAAGCGCTGAAGACTGCGCGCATCTGCTTAATGTCATTGCGGGACATGACGTGCGCGACTCTACCAGCGTTGCCCGCGGCGTTCCCGACTACACTGAAACGCTCAATGCCCCGCTTTCCGGCCTCAAAATCGGCCTGCCGAAGGAGTACTTTGGCGATGGTTTGGACGCTGACGTCGAAAAAGCGGTTCGTGAGGCAGTGAAGGTGTATGAATCACTGGGAGCGACCGTGCGCGAAGTAAGCCTGCCGCATACCCACTATGCGATTCCAGCTTATTACGTCATCGCCCCCGCCGAGGCTTCCTCAAACCTCTCCCGCTATGATGGCGTGCGTTTTGGGCATCGCTGCGATGCCCCGGCTGATCTCATTGACCTCTACACGCGCTCTCGTGCGGAAGGCTTCGGTGATGAAGTAAAGCGACGCATTCTGATTGGCACGCACACGTTGTCAGAAGGCTTCTTTGACGCCTACTACACCAAAGCACAGAAAGTCCGCCGTTTAATTCGACAGGACTTCCTTGACGCCTTTGAAGATGTAGACGTACTAATGGGACCAGCATCGCCAACCCCCGCGTTTGACCTTGGCGCTAAGAAAGATCCGGTGTCTATGTACCTACAAGATATTTACACCATCGCCGTTAACCTAGCTGGCATTCCTGGCATCAGCGTTCCTGCGGGTTTTTCAAATGGTCGTCCGGTTGGCCTGCAAATTCTGGGCACTCACTTTGCAGAAGCACAGCTGCTAAACGTGGCGCACCAGTTCCAGCAAGCCACTGACTGGCACTTACAACGCCCTGCTTTTGCCGAGGAGAACGCCTAATGCAATGGGAAACCGTGATTGGGCTGGAAGTACACGTTCAGCTCGCGACTCGTTCGAAAATATTCTCCGGTGCTTCCACCGCCTTTGGCGCAGAGCCGAACACTCAAGCCTGCGCCGTTGACCTTGGCTTGCCTGGCGTTCTGCCAGTGCTTAACGAGCAAGCTGTCGCCATGGCTGTCCAGTTTGGACTTGCGGTACATGCCGACATTCCTGAAGTATCGGTATTCGACCGTAAAAACTACTTCTATCCGGATTTGCCCAAGGGCTATCAAACCAGCCAGATGTATCATCCGATCGTCGGCGCGGGTGATGTCGAAATCACCCTAGATGATGAGTCAACCAAACGCATCCGTATCCATCACGCCCACCTTGAGGAAGATGCCGGCAAATCGTTACATGAAGACTTTCACGGCATGACGGGCATCGACCTTAACCGGGCAGGCACACCGCTACTAGAAATCGTTTCTGAACCGGATATGCGCAGTGCAAAAGAGGCCGCTGCATATCTCAAAGCGATCCACTCTATTGTGACCTATCTGGGCATTTCCGATGGCAATATGGCGGAAGGCTCAATGCGCTGCGATGTTAACGTTTCAGTGCGCCCTAAAGGCCAAGAAGCTTTCGGCACCCGCGCGGAAATCAAAAACGTCAACTCGTTCCGCTTTGTTGAGCGTGCGATTGCTTATGAGGTCGAGCGCCAGATTGAGCTGATCGAAGATGGCGGTAAGGTCGTGCAGGAAACCCGCCTGTTTGACCCAGAGCGCGATGAAACCCGCAGCATGCGCACCAAGGAAGAAGCTAACGACTATCGCTACTTCCCCTGCCCAGACCTTTTACCCGTAGTGCTAGATCAAGCCTACCTTGATCATCTTCGCAGCCAGTTACCAGAGCTACCCGCCGACAAGCGAGCGCGCTTTCAGACGTCGCTAGGCCTATCGGCTTACGACGCCCACGTGCTGTCTGCAAGTCGAGAAATGGCTGAATTTTTCGAAGAAGTACACCGCGTATGCGGCGATGCAAAACAGGCTGCCAACTGGGTACAAGGTGAGCTTTCAGGTGCGCTTAATCGAGAAAATCTAAGCATTCAAAACAGCCCTGTTTCTGCGAAACAGCTCGGCGAGCTGATTAGTCGCGTACTGGACGACACCATTAATGGCAAAGCCGCTAAGCAAGTCTTTCAGGCGTTGTGGAATGGCCAAGGTGATAGCGCCGATGCCATCATTGATGCAAAAGGCTTGAAACAGGTCACCGACACCGGCGCGATCGAAGCAATGATTGATCAGGTAATTGCTGACAGCCCCGCCCAAGTTGCCCAATATCGAGATTCGGAACCAGAAAAACGCGGCAAGATGATTGGCTACTTCGTTGGCCAAGTGATGAAAGCATCCCGTGGCACAGCGAATCCTCAACAGGTGAATGGCTTGTTAAAAGAGAAGCTAGACGCGCTGCTGTAGCACTAACCATCGATTCTCATCAACGTTAAAGCGGCTGCCGAGGCAGCCGCTTTTTTGTACTGTAAATATAAAACGTTACGACAGCTGGCTTGGTTGGGTAAAGCGTTTTAGCGTTGCGCATCCAGTAGCCAACACCTCAGCCTCCAGCTCTGCAATAGCAGCAGTCGGGAAACTCATTCCTTGGCTAAGGGCACCTTCCACTAGCCGGCCCGTTAACTCGCCTACCAGCGGCATATGGCTGACTAGCATGATAGGGCCATCGTCTGGCAAGTTCAGTAGCCAATTACCAACCGTTGAAAGCCTGTCGTCTGGGGTAAGAAATGACAGCGTTTGTAACGAACAACCTAGCGCATCAGCGATAAGCTGGGCGGTCTGCTGTGCGCGCACAAAAGGGCTAGCATAAAGCGTCGGGCAAGGTAGCTCTCCTTGCTCAATGCGCCTGGCCAACCACTGTGCCATGACGCTAACCTCTTTCACACCTCGCGGTGTTAGTGGTCTAGCGTGATCGGGAAAACCCTGCCCAGCCTCCCCGTGCCGCATAATCAATACATTTTTCACATCACTTTTACCACTACCCATGCTCGCCTCCACTGTCGAAATGCGCTTGGTCGCGATGGGCCTGCTGAACAGCTTCGCGAGGCAGTATAAATTCTACATCACTGCTTTGCTCACCCATCATCAGGGTGCGTGCCATCTCTTGGGCCGGAACACCCTCAAACAGCACACGATTCAGGCCCTCAGCCAATGGCATATAGACCCCCATTTCCCGCGCTTTAGCACACACAAGCTTAACGGTATTAACCCCTTCTGCCACCTGGCCTAGCGCCGATACTGCTTCATCAAGGCCTCGCCCTTCACCCATGGCGTAACCAACCCGATAGTTACGGGATAGGTTAGACGAGCAGGTAACAATTAAATCACCGACGCCAGCCAAGCCTAAAAACGTCATCGGGTTAGCACCCTGCGCCACGGCAAAGCGGCTCATTTCGGCAAGTGCTCGCGTCATCAGCATGCTGCGGGTATTTTCACCCATCCCTAACGCTGCTGCCATACCTGCTGCAATCGCATAGATATTTTTAAGCGCCCCACCTAATTCAACGCCATGGCGATCATTGCTGGCATATACCCGAAAATAGCGGCAGCCTAACGCTTGCTGAACCCGTGTTCTGGTAAGCGCATCAGCACTAGCAATAACAGTGGCAGTCAGCTGTTTATCCGCAATCTCAGACGCCAAGTTTGGCCCTGCAATCACGCCAACGTGAGGGAATCCTGTCTCCTGCTCAAGCACCTGGCTCATGAGTAAGAAGCCATCTTGCTCAATACCTTTAGTGGTACTGACGAGAATTTGCTCTGCCGTTAGCCAAGGCTTGGCAGCCTGAACAACACTACGAAACGCCTTAGAAGGGATCGCAATTAATACTAACTCAGCACCTTCTAACACTACCTGCAGGTCTGTGGATGCGCTGACAGCGGAGTTAATTACGTAATGCGGTAAATAGCGCCCGTTGCGGTGCTCTTGGTTTATTTGCGTCACCAAAGCCTCATCACGCATCCACTGGCGTACCTTTGCGCCGTTATCGGCTGCAATGCTCGCCAGAGCGGTACCAAAGCTTCCGCCCCCCAGCACTGCGACATTCATCTGCTGCTCATCAGCCATGACGATATCCTGATCGTTGGTCTCGTGCGTTTAACGCTTATTTTATCACCATCTCTCTTAAAACAAGCGGCCCGCTTGGGTATCCAAGCGGGCCGCTTCAATCAACTACTTACTCATCAAGCCGTTAAAACACTATTGAGCCGCTTAACGTAAGCAGCAGGGTCATCAAGATGACCTCCCTCGGCAATAATCGCTTGATCAAGCAGAATATGCGCTAACTGGCCAAACAGATCACCGTCCGCATTTTCTAGACGCGCCACTAACGCATGATCTGGGTTTAGCTCCAGAATCGGCTTCACCTCAGGCATTGGCTGGCCAGCGGCTTCCATAATACGGCGCATCTGGTAGCCCATTTCATGCTCAGGAAGCACCACACAGGCGGGCGAATCAGTTAGACGATGGGTGATTTTCACCTCTTGAACACCATCGCTTAATGCCTCTTTAACGCGCTTAACCAGATCTTCCTTGGCTTTAGCCGTTTCCTCTTGAGCTTTCTTTTCTTCCTCGTCCTCCACATCACCAAGGTCTAATTCACCTTTGGCCACATCGGCAAACGATTTACCGTCAAACTCAGTAAGATGGCTCATTAACCACTCATCAACTCGGTCTGACAGCAGTAAAACTTCGATTCCCTTCTTACGGAAAATCTCAAGATGAGGGCTATTTTTTGCCGCATTAAAGCTGTCTGCCACCACATAATAGATTTTCTTTTGGCCCTCTTTCATACGCTCGACGTAATCGCTTAGCGCATGTTCTTGGGCAGCTGTATCGGTATGGGTTGATGCAAAGCGTAGCAGGCCAGCAATCTTTTCACGATTGGCAGCGTCTTCACCTGGCCCCTCTTTCAACACGCTACCAAACGTGTTCCAGAACGTTTGATACTGCTCACTGTCTTTAGTCAGTTTTTTGAGCATATCCAGCGCACGCTTGGTCAGCGCACCTTTAATCTTATCAACCTTAGGATCTTGCTGAAGCAGCTCGCGGGACACGTTCAAAGACAGATCGCGGGTATCTAGCACACCTTTAATAAAGCGCAGGTAGAGCGGCAGGAACTGTTCGGCATCATCCATAATGAATACGCGCTGAACGTAAAGCTTAACGCCTCGAGCGCCATCACGATCGAACATATCAAACGGTGCACGGCCCGGCACATAAAGCAGGCTGGTATATTCTAACTTACCCTCTACCTTATTATGGCTCCACGTCAGCGGATCGCTAAAATCGTGCGCAACGTGCTTATAAAACGCTTTGTACTCGTCCTCAGTGACCTCGCTTTTCGGACGCGCCCACAATGCAGTCGCTTCGTTGACCGTTTCCCAGGTAGTGATTTCACTGCCTTCAATATCTTTGCCTTCGTCGTCTTTTGCCGTTTCGGTTTTAGGCATGCGTACGGGCACTTCGATATGATCGGAATATTTGCGCACGAGGCTTTGCAAGCGATAGTCGTCGGCAAACTCTTTGGCATCATCTTTAAGATGAAGCGTGATCTCAGTACCGTGACGCTCGCATTCAATATCAGCAACAGTGAATTCACCTTCACCTTTAGAACGCCACTCAACCCCTTCTGAGGCGTCAGTGCCCGCTTTGCGAGTGCGTACCGCCACTTCATCAGCAACGATAAATCCAGAGTAGAATCCCACCCCGAATTGGCCGATCAGCTTAGCGTCTTTTTGCTGTTCGCCAGAAAGCTGCTTAAGAAACTCAGCGGTACCTGAACGAGCAATAGTACCAAGGTTTGCAATAACGTCATCGCGGTTCATACCAATGCCATTATCACGTAGCGTAATGGTATTAGCCTCACGATCGTGCTCAATTTCAATGCGCAGCTCACTATCACCTTCATAGAGCGCATCGTTATCAAGCGCTGCATAGCGCAACTTGTCACAGGCATCAGCTGAGTTAGAAATCAGCTCGCGTAAAAAAATCTCCCGATTAGAATACAAAGAGTGAATCATTAAATTCAGGAGTTGCTTAACTTCCGTTTGAAAGCCAAGAGTTTCTTCGTGGGTCGCCGTCGTCATGCGCTTAGCCCTCATTCATCACGTTGTGCTTGGCGCTCTTGCCTAACGCTAGGCAAGAGCGAAAAAGGTTGTGAACTCAATATGGGGTTAAGCAGTGAGATTTCAAGAAGGTGAATGAGAAGAAGAGGCTGGTGTTTCTTCTGCATATTTCCAAGCGCGGTAGTCAGACAAATGATCATCAGCACGGTTTAGCAACCAGCCCACAATCAACACATCATCAACAACGCCAATCATTACTAGAAAATCGGGAATCAGATCAAAAGGCATGACAAGATAAGCAAGCGCTAGCACCATCAAACCAAATGCAGACCAAGGGATAGGGCGAAAGTCCCCTCGCAGCACGTCACGCGTCATAGGCAAAAAAAGTTTTAGAGCTCGGCCAATGCGTTTTACAGCCCAAACACGAGTTTTGAGCCGACGAAACAACCACCACGTAGACATTCGTGCCATCGTTATTGAATCCTCTAGATATCGTAATTGTCAGAACATTGTTTATACATTTAGTTCATCATCTATCCAGCAGTACAGTCCTAGCAATATAGCAACTAGACATCATTAGCGAGCAAGAGGGAGTGCCATGCAAGCTTCGCCATTTCGATTAACGTTTCGCAGCCTATGCGCGGCGGTGCTTATCGGTTTACCCACTGCCTCCTGGGCAACCTCAGACGCAGCGATGCGCGAGGCACTTGAAGCTGCACGCCAACAGCAGTGGCAACAAATAGATAATCGCGCCATTGAGGGGCACATCCTCAGTGGCTACATTGACTACCACCGCCTGCGTAACCAGTTGCCTAACGCTGATCCTAGCCAAGTGCTTCAGTTTATCGAGCGCCATGCTGACTCACCGTTATCAGAATGGATGCGTGGCCAAGCGATAGCAAAGTATGGTTATGCGGGCCGTTTTGGCGACTTACTTGCCGTTGCTGACGGCGTTCCTGCGGGTACTGCTCGTCAGTGTTACTACTACACTGCTCTACTGGATAGAGCGCCTACAGAAGCTCGTGAAGCGGGGCTTGAGCTGTGGCGCGTGGGTAGCTCCCAGCCGGATGCCTGCGACCCTCTGTTTAATCGCCTTCGTGCAGAGGGCACCATTGATGCCACGGCAATTTGGGAGCGTAAAATGCTTGCTTGGCAGGCGGGCGAAGAGCGCTTAAGCAGCTATTTAGGCGGGTTACTGAGCGGTCAGTGGCAAACAGCCTTGAATACCGCTGAAACTGTCAAAAACTCATCAAGCGCACTTGCCTCAGCGCCTACCTGCCTTGGCCCTGAATGCGCTGCTACGGGAGCATTTTATAAAGCTGCCATGCAGCGCTACACGCGAGAAAACACACCTGCCGCCTACTCCGCCTGGCAAGCTATTGGGCCACGCCTCAACCTAACCCATAGTGATCGCCAAGCGATCGAAGAAGAACTTGCGTTTTATGCACTCGTGCGTAGCGTTCCAGGCACCCTTTCCTGGGTTGACAGCGTTTTGCCCTCGCTAAACAGCGAACGCGTATTGGAGTTGCGCGTTCGCGACGCGCTGGCCAAAAAACAGTGGACAGATGTCGTCCACTGGATTACCGAAATGCCTAACAGTCAGCAAGAAAGTAGCCGTTGGCAATATTGGCTAGCAAGGGCCAATGAGCAACTAGGCAATCGTGAAGCAGCATTAGCGCGTTACCAGCAAGCAGCCACAGACCGTAGTTTTTATGGTTTTGCGGCTGCTGAAAAGCTCAATCAACCCTACCAGCTCAACTTAGAACGCAACCATTTTGACGAAGCAACCAGAGCACAAACGGCGCGCCTGCCGGCGGTTCAGCGCACCGAAGCGCTCCTACGTATTGGGGAAGATGGGCTAGCCAATAGCGAGTGGCTCTACGCTGCACAAAATGCCACGCCTTATCAGGCCCGAGCACTCGCTGATTACGCCGCTCATCAGCAGTGGCATGCACGCCTCGTGCAAACCACGATTGCGGCGGAAATGTGGGATGCACTGGACTGGCGTTTTCCAGCAGCGTATCGCGACAGCTTCCTGCATTGGGGCCGCATCACCGGCGTTGACCCTTATTTATTGATGGCCATCACTCGTCGTGAAAGTGCTTACAACCCAGTCGCGCTCTCGCCTGCGGGTGCACGAGGATTAATGCAGTTAATGCCAGGGACTGCTAGCCAAGTTAGTCGTCAGCTTGGGATTAATGACCCAGGTCCTTACGGCGTTTTAGAACCAGAACTTAATATTCGCTTAGGAAGTACCTACCTGCGTGACAAGTTGGAACGTTATCGAGGTAACCGATTAGCTGCCACCGCTGCTTATAACGCAGGGCCAGGCCGAGTAGATCAATGGCTGGGCAACAACAGCATGGAGTCATTTGACCTATTTGTAGAAAGCATTCCGTTCCGGGAAACCCGAGATTACGTACAGGCAGTGTTGAGCTATCGGGTTATTTTCGAAAGTTTGGCAAATGGTGGCAACAGCGAAGGTGTCTCGCTGCTTAGTGAGAGTGAGCAAGCCGTTCGCTATGACCGGGCACTGCTGGTAAGCCGATAGACTCGCCTATCTTCCACTGATACAGCGCCCAGTTATACCGGGCGCTGCTCTAACGCCAAACGAACGCCAAACACCACCAGCACCACGCCTGTTGCGGCATTGAGCGTTTGTGCAAAACGTGCACTAGCCAACCATTTACTTGCTCCCCCCACCATTAGTACCACGCTAATTTGCCAGATATTGGCAATCACGAAATGAATCCCTGCTAACCATAACGATTTCAGCAGCGCAGGGTCAGTCGGTGAAATAAATTGGGGTAAAAATGCCATATAAAACACAACGGTTTTGGGGTTCAGTATATTGGAAAGCAATCCTTCTTTGATGGGCTGCCAAAACGAAACGGGTGAGCAGCTTGTCATTACGCCCCGAACAGGTAAGGGGGTACCGCGGCGCGCCGCCAGCAGGCTGGAGATGCCTAGCCAAATCAGGTAAGCCGCCCCCACTAGTTTAAGCATATGAAATGCCCAGGCCGATTGCAGCAGTATCAACGAGATACCCAACGCAGAAATAGTCGCGTGGACGAATAACCCACAGCAAATAGCAAGACTGGTTGCAATACCATCTCGAACACCTCCACGAGCAGTATTGCGAATAACTAATAACGTATCGACCCCTGGACTAATGGATAGCAGCGTTATTGCCACCAGAAAAGGGACAAACTGTGCATCAATAAAGCTGATTTCCATCATAAGAATAAGCCCACCAAACGTTTAAAAAATCTTAAGCCCACAGCTGGACGTCTCAATTATTTACTTCTAAAGTGATTTTGGCAGGCATTTACTACGAATGCTCGCTCAATCATTAAGCATGTTAAGGATATGGACGATGGCGACTGGTACTGTCAAGTGGTTTAACGAGACTAAAGGTTACGGCTTCATCTCTCCTGATGACGGCGGTGACGATCTGTTTGCCCACTTCTCCGAAATTCAAGCTGAAGGCTTCAAGACCCTGCAAGACGGTCAAAAAGTCAGCTTTGAAGTAACTCAGGGTAAAAAAGGCCTTCAGGCTTCTAACATTCGTCCGGTCTAATACCAGAGGAATACAACAAGGCCCGCTCAAAAGCGGGCCTTATTTGTCTTTACTGATGATGTCTGTCTTTACTGGTGATATAAGCACATTATTCCTGAACGCGCTCAGCTGCTTGCTCCTCACCCGCACTGTTCATACTCTCACTTACCGGCCGTTCACGCTCTAGGGCCTCAAACTGCTCTTCTAAACGCTTTTGCGCTTCTTCAAAACGACGCTCAGTGTCTTCGATCAGCGCATCTACGTCGGTGGCTTCTAAATTATCATCTAACTCAGACGTACCAGGTAAGCTGGACTCCGTTTCCCAACTTGGGGTGGGAGCGTCGCCATCCATTGGTTCCAAGGCCGGTGTTTGCTGCTCTACTTCTTTAAACTGCTCATCTAAGCGACGCTGAGCTTCTTCAAAGCGACGTTCGGTTTCAGCAATAACATCATCGACATCTGAACGTGTGGTTTCACCAGGCATGGCACTGGCTTCATCGAGTGCATCTTCTGGATCAGCTGCAAGCGTATCTTCACCTGCTTCCATATCATCATTATTGGGCGAAACTGAGGTTTCCGATGCATTATTTTCGTCATCTCTCAGTGCCTCCGCTTCTTCTAACTCCTCTGCCGCTTGGCGCGCTTCAATATCATCTTCGGTATCCTCAGTACTAGCCGCGTCATCCGCCGCTTCGCTGCCGTCTTCAGATGATGCCTGTTGAGCATCAACGTCGCTACTAGAGGTGTTCTCTTCATTTACAGCGGTATCTTCCTGGGTGTCGCCGCAGGCGCTTAGCAGAAGCGCGAGACTGGCCAGTAGCGGCATCCAAAAGCGATTTCCCATTGGATTTTCTCCTTAATAGCGATTCATATAATACATAATTAGTGGCGATCATTAGCCGTCAGTAGCAAACACCCTTCTGGCAACAGCACCTTTAGGGCAAGCGGCACTACTTCGACGCAAAAGCGTTCATAACGACGCGCCTCTCCATCTAAGGTTAACGGCCAAGGCTCATCATCTGGCTGGGTCGTTACAGATAGCTGGTTGGCGGTAAAGTAGCGCACAAAGCGCCCTTCAGATGGGAATTGCTGCAGCTCATTTAACAAGGTTGGCAGTTCGGCCGCCGATGAAAAATCCTTGACTAGCAGCACATCGAAACGACCATCGTCGAGCTTGGCTCTTGGCGCTAATACTTGCCCACCACCCGACTGACGCCCATTACCTAGTGCAAGAAGTAAAAGGGAGGCTTCTTGCTGCTGATCACCCCAAGACAACGTGCCGCGATAGCTTCGGTGCCGCCAAGCTTTTAGCGCTCCCATCAAGGAATAGGCACCTCCACCCAACATGCGCTTCAGCGTTTTGGGAGTCGATGACGTTATTTCAGCGCCAAAACCACCGGTCAACATATTGATATAATAGCTGATGGCTTCTTCAGTAGCTGATTGAGCGGTTATTCTGACCACATCTATCGGCGAGGATGACAAACGCCCGGCGGCTTCGAGCGCTGGCCCTGGCTCTAACGGCAAGCCAAGAGAAGTAGCAAAATCATTGGCACTGCCTAACGGCACAATGCCTAGTGCAGGACGGCGATCATGGGCGATCCGCATTAGCCCGTTCACCACTTCATTAACGGTTCCATCGCCGCCACAGGCAATCACCCGCGTAGCGCCCAGCTCGACCGACTGGGCAGCAAAGTCAGCGGCGTCGCCCCCTTCCCAAGTCGAACGTACGGTAATCGGCATCCCTGCCTTACGCTGCTGCTCAACAGCGTCACGCAGCGCCGGGTTACCGGCAGACTTACCGTTAATAATCAGTAAATAGTGCTGCTGTATCTCTGTCACCGGCGCCTTCCCTCTCCATGGTTTATTCACTGGTATATCTTATGCCAGCGCTTTCTCAACAACTTCAAACACATTAGACGATAGCGGCTCTTGCTTAATACGTACAAGTTCATCACGCATTAACTGTTGCCGCTCTTCGTCAAAACGCTGCCACCGTGTCAATGGTGTTACTAGACGTGCAGCTATTTCAGGGTTTAAACGATTTAGCTCGATAACCACATCAGCTAACAGTGCGTATCCCTTACCGTCTAAGCGATGGAAATTAACCCGATTTTGGGCAAATGCGCCTATCAGCGCGCGCACTTTATTAGGATTCTTGATTGAAAATGCGGGATGCTGCATTAAATACTGAACACGATCGAGAACATCAGACTGCGGGCGTGAAACCTGTATGGTAAACCACTGATCCATAACCAGCGGATCGTGTGCCCATTTTTCGCCAAATGCTTTCAATGCAGGAGACGCTATGTCATCACGGTCGCTATGCACCAACAACGTCAGCGCATGGCGAACATCGGTCATGTTATGTTCCGCAGCAAACTGCGTTTCACAAAACGCAATGCCCTCTTCGTCCTCAATCGCCATTAAATAGGTTAAGGCGATATTTTTGAGGCTACGCTGGGCAATCTGTTCAGGCGTTGGCGCATAAGGCTCATCGCTTTGATTCGCTTTATACACGGCGACAAATTCATCACGAAGCGCAACCGCCAAGGACTGTCGCACAAATTCGCGAGCGGCATGGATCGCATCCACATCAACGATGGGTTGCTGCTCGGCGATGTAAGCTTCAGAGGGTAGCGTTAGCATTTCAGCAAGCACCGCTTTATCGCTCATAGCACCGGTAAGCAGCGTTCTAAATGCTTCAACAACGCGAGTATCCATGACCTTTTCAACACCATTACGGTGCGCAGCGATCAGATCATCTAGCGCCAGCATGGCAAGCCGCTGTCCCGCATCCCAACGGTTAAAGCCATCGCTATCATGAGTCAGTAAAAACGCAAGATCTTCACGTGAGTAAGGGAAATGCAGTTTTACAGGTGCCGAAAAATCGCGTAGCAGTGAAGGAACCGGTGCTTCAGCAACGTCAGTAAAGACAAACGTTTGCTCATCGCCAGTGAGATGAATTACAGCATCTTTGCCCAGCTTTTCACCTGACAACGTTAATGTCAGGTCCTGACCTGACTTGGTACCCACTAGCCCCATACGCACAGGAATATGTAGTGGCAGTTTTTCTGGCTGCCCAGGGGTGGCGGGGGTACGCTGGCGCAGAGTGAGATGATACTCCGCATGAGCGTAATCGTACTCGCCGTGCGCATCGATTTCAGGGGTGCCTGCCTGGGAGTACCAACGCATAAATTGGTTAAGATCCGCGCCAGATACTTCGGCCATACAGCCCACAAAGTCTTCTATGGTGACTGCCTGCCCATCAAAACGCTCAAAATAAAGATCTGAGCCGCGACGGAAGTCTTCCCAACCCAGTAAATTACGCAGCATACGCACAACCTCTGCCCCTTTTTCATAAATCGTCAGGGTGTAGAAGTTGGTAATTTCAATAAAGTGGTCTGGCCGGATAGGATGTGCCGTTGGCCCTGCATCTTCGGCAAACTGGGCCGTGCGGAAAAACGAGACATCTTGAATGCGTTTAACGGGAGCTGAATTAGTATCGGCGGAAAAACACTGGTCACGAAAGACCGTAAAACCCTCTTTTAAAGAGAGCTGGAACCAATCGCGACAAGTCACTCGATTGCCCGACCAGTTATGGAAGTATTCATGGGCAACAATCCCCTCCACATTTTGGAAGGTGGCGTCGGTGGCGGTATTGGGATGGGTTAGTACTGCGGCGGAATTAAATATATTAAGTCCTTTATTTTCCATTGCCCCCATATTGAAGTCATTCACCGCCACAATCATAAACAGGTCAAGATCGTATTCACGCCCATAAACCTGTTCGTCCCACGCCATGGCACGCTTGAGAGAGGCCATAGCATGCTCGGTTTTGTCTAGGTTTTCTTGCTCAACCCACAACTGTAGCGTCACATTGCGGCCGCTCACAGTTTCAAAAGAGTCTTCCACCTTATGCAGATTACCGGCGACCAACGCGAACAGATAGCAAGGTTTCGGGTGCGGGTCTTCCCATATCGCAAAGTGGCGGCCATTTTCTAATTCACCTTGGTTAATAGGGTTACCATTAGCGAGCAGCACTGGCTCACTGGTGGCATTGCCAATCACCGTTACTTTAAAGGTGGCCATCACATCAGGACGATCGGGGTAGTAAGTAATTCTCCGAAAGCCTTCTGCTTCGCATTGGGTGCAATACATGCCGTTAGATTGGTATAGCCCTTCCAGTGCCGTGTTGCTGCTGGGAGCAATTTCCACCTCACTCTCCAGCATGAAAGCCTCTGGCACATCTGCTATGTGCAGCACCTCATCTGTTAGCTGATACGCAGCATCAGGCAAAGGGTTACCATCAATAGCGACTGATATTAGCGTCAGTTGTTCACCGTTAAGTACTAGCGGCGCCTGTGAATCAGCACTGGGATGACGCTCTATATGCAGGCGTGCTTTCACGCGGGTTGCTGCAGGGTCAAGATCAAACGTCAGCTCGGTATGGGTAACTTGGTAGGCGGGCGGCTGGTAGTCGCTTAAATAAACCGGCTGCGGATCAGACATAGTGCGTGACTCCTGTAAGCTTATAAATTATTTGATGGGCAGCGTCTAATGCTGCTCCATCGCCTTACTATCTAACGTGGTAATTAATCACGGAAGTTATCGAACTGTAGCGGTAATTCAGGCCCCTCTTCGCCACGTAAAAGCGCCATCACGCTCTGTAAATCGTCGCGTTTTTTACCCGTAACGCGTACTTTTTCACCCTGAATTTGAGCCTGTACCTTTAGCTTACTGGCTTTGATACGCTTAACCACATCTTTGGCTTCAGCTTGGTCGAGCCCCTGCTTAAGGATGATTTCCTGACGAGCCTTCACTCCAGATAACACTGGGTCTTGAATATCCATACAGCGGGCATCAATACCACGGGCGATTAGGCGGTTACGCAATACGTCGATCATTTGCTGAAGCTGAAAATCCACCTGCGCTTCAAGCTGAACCTTTTCACCCTCGAGGGTAAAGCTGGCATCGACGCCTTTAAAATCAAAACGTGTTTGCACTTCACGGTTTGCCTGATCGACAGCGTTGGACGCTTCGTGCTGATCAAACTCTGACACAATATCAAATGAGGGCATGGCAATTTTCCTGGTAAGACATGACCCACTATTCTAGAGCAGCTAGACCCCAACCGGCCAATTCTCTTAAATAATGTGACTCATCAACTCCAATATCGACACCCAAAAGCTTAACAATACCTCTCAATAACTATACAAACCTTATCTTTGGCAATGTTAAATTGACGCTGGATGAATTACCCTAACCGCCACTGAATTAATCACTTGCCAATGGGTACATACCATGAGCGATCGCGATGCACGTCACAAAGCGTCGATGGAAAAACTGAAAGCCCGAGTTGACGAGAAAGTTGCCAACGCCACTGAACAACGTGGGCTGTTATTGATAAACACGGGAAATGGCAAAGGCAAGACCACCGCCGCGTGGGGCACTGTCACCCGCTCGCTTGGCTATGGGTATAAGGTTGGTGTCGTGCAGTTTATTAAGGGGCTGTGGGAGTGCGGGGAACGCAACCGACTTGAAGATGATACCAACCTAAGCGTTGCCATTATGGCAACAGGCTTTACCTGGGACACTCAAAACCGCGAGGCAGATACCCAAGCTTGCCAAAAAGTGTGGCAAGAGGCTGAAAAAATGCTCGCTGATCCAGACACGTATTTAGTGGTACTAGATGAAATTACCTACATGTTGAAATTTGGCTACTTAGATATTGATACAGTTAAACAAGCATTGATCAACCGCCCACAGGAACAAACAGTAATTATTACCGGACGCAATGCACATCGAGATTTAGTAGCAATGGCCGACACAGTGACAGAAATGCAAGAAGTACGTCACGCTTTCAACAATGGCTTACAGGCTCGTCGTGGTATCGATTTTTAGTTTTAATATGCTTGCTTTAAAGAACTTGCTTTAAAGAACTTGCTTTAAAGAAAAAGGGGCGATCTAATCGCCCCTTTTTCAATCACTTAATAGCTTCAGCCACTAACCATCACACTAATTAGTCGTGGAATACTACTGGTTTAGCCATCAAACGGGTTACGCAAAACAATTGTCTCCACGCGGTCAGGGCCGGTTGAGATAATGTCGATGCTGGTGCCCACCTGCTCTTCTAAGAAGCTAATATAAGAACGAGCGTTTGCTGGCAGGTCTTCAACCCGCTTAGCGCCCAAGGTGGACTCTTTCCAGCCTGGCAGATCATGGTAAAGCGGCTCGACGGCTTCATAGCCTTCTGAATCAACTGGATTATCCAAAACATCGCCATCTTTGCTGCGATAGCCTACACAGACGCGGATATTTTCCAGTCCATCCAACACATCAAGCTTGGTTAAGCAGATACCAGAGACTGAATTGATCTGTACAGCATGGCGTAACGCTACGGCGTCAAACCAGCCACAACGGCGCGGGCGACCAGTGGTTGCTCCAAACTCATGCCCACGCTCGGCTAAATGACGGCCATGGTCGTCAAAAAGCTCGGTTGGGAAGGGGCCGGAACCAACACGAGTGGTGTAAGCTTTGGTGATACCTAGTACGTAGTCTAGGTAAAGCGGGCCCACGCCTGAGCCGGTAGCCGTACCACCTGCCGTGGTATTGGAACTGGTAACGTAGGGGTAGGTACCATGATCAATATCCAACAGCGAACCTTGAGCACCTTCAAACAGAATATTCTCTCCGGCTTTACGAAGATCGTGCACCATACTAACGGTGTCTGTGACCATAGGCCGTAGCTCTTCGGCCATCTGCATAGCAGTGTCCAACACTTCCTGGAAGTCTACCGCTGGCTCACCGTGATAGTTCACCAATACAAAGTTGTGGTAGTCCAACACCTCACCAAGCTTCGAGGCAAAACGCTCACGGTGAAGCATATCGCCTAAGCGCAGACCACGACGGGCTACTTTATCTTCGTAAGCAGGTCCGATCCCACGACCAGTCGTGCCAATTTTAGCAATGCCGCGAGCCTTTTCACGTGCTTGATCTAAACGCACATGGTAGGGCAGGATTAACGGGCAAGCAGGCGACAAACGCAGGCGCTCGCGTACCGGCACGCCCTTCTCTTCAAGCTCGCGAATCTCTTTGATCAGCGCTTCAGGCGATAACACAACGCCATTACCGATCACACAGGTTTTACCTGGGCGCAGCACACCGGACGGAATCAGGTGAAGAACCGTTTTCTCACCGTCAATCACCAGCGTGTGGCCAGCATTATGACCGCCTTGAAAGCGCACCACCGCTGAGGCTGACTCGGTGAGCAGGTCAACAATCTTGCCTTTGCCTTCATCACCCCATTGGGTACCCAGGACTACGACATTCTTACCCATTATGCACTCGTCTCTTGTGTCAGGGCCGTTGTCTGCCAACGACCGTCAATAAACTCAAGACGGCGGTCACAATTGTGCTCCGCCGGCCCAGTACGCTGCCCAGGCAGCGCTTGAATCACGCGTTCACCCTGCTCACGCAGCGTGGCAATGGCAGCGTTAAGCGACTCTTCTTCTTGGGCAGGCGCCCAAATAGCACCCTGACGGGGTGAAGCTGAGGCCAGCGATGCCAGTTGTTTTAAATCCATGGAGAAACCAGTCGCCGGACGCGCACGGCCAAAAGCACGACCAGTGTCATCATAGCGTCCGCCTTTAGCTAGTGCATGACCATAGCCGGGCACATAGGCGGCAAACATCATGCCAGTGTGATATTGATAACCGCGCAGCTCTGCCAAATCAAAATAGAGCGAAACATTAAAACGCGCCAACACGCCTTTATAAAGCGCTTCCAACTGATCAAGTGCCGCCATTACCGGCGCTGGGGCACCAGCAAAACGGTCTCGAGCTTGCCTTAACACGCTCGCATCACCATGCAGTTCACCAAGCGCTATTAGCATATCTGCCAAGGCTGGGTCGCTGACGCTCCGGCGAACCAGCTCAGCTAATTGGCCGGGCGACTTAAGCGCTAACGCTTCAAACAGCGCACGCTCTTGCTCATCGCTGAGCGCAGCCGCCTCAACAAGGCTACGATAAATGCCAATATGGCCCAGCGCCAAATGAATTTCATCAGCGCCGGCGGCTTTTAAGCTGGCCAGAGCCAAATGAATAATTTCACCGTCAGCCTCTAAACCTGCGTGACCAAACAGTTCGACACCCACCTGCACAGGACTTCGACCGCCCTGGTGCTGGTCGGCTTTAGCACGAAGAACGTTTGTGCAGTAGCACAACCGAACGGGCCCTTGGCGCTTTAGCGAGTGAGCGTCCATACGCGCTACCTGTGGGGTCACATCGGCAGATGCACCCATCATTCGGCCCGTGAGCTGGTCAGTTAATTTAAAGGTCTGAAGATCTAGATCGGTACCGGTACCCGTAAGCAAGGAGTCCAAAAACTCCACCGGCGGTGGCATTACTTGGTCGTAGCCCCAGCAATGGTAGAGATCAAGCAGCGCGCGGCGCAGCTCTTCCATGCGGCTTGCCTGAGGCGGCAGCACCTCATCCATGCCGTCGGGCAATAGCCAGCGGTCAGCGATGGTCATGTGAACAATCCTGCGAGACAATGAAGGCCCAAACGCAGCTACCTTATGACGCGTTTTAGGCGTTCATAGACAAGCGCTAGCGAAATAAGGGCCACAAAAAAACCGGGCGACGCCCGGTTAATTAAGTCTATCACGTTTGTGCGCCAGATAAACCCCGCTGAGATTGCATAACCTAGCGGGGCTAAACGCACATAATTACTCAGCGTTGCCAGGGGCTGCACTGCGTAGATAGCGGAAGAAATCACTATCTGGTTCCAGCACCAACAGGTTGTTATCGCCTGCGAAGCTTTCACGGTATGCGTTCAAGCTGCGCCAGAAGGCGAAGAATTCCTGATCCTGTCCATAGGCCTGGGAGAAAATCGCTGCCGCTTCTGCATCACCTTCACCACGCAATGTTTCAGAACGCTCATTAGCCTGGGCAAGCAGTACTTGACGGCGACGATCAGCATTAGCACGAATACGCTCAGCCTCTTCCTGCCCCTGAGCGCGCCACTCCCGAGCTTCACGTTCACGCTCAGAACGCATCCGCTCGAATACCGCTGCCGATACATCTTCTGGTAAGTCGATACGCTTGATACGAATGTCACGAATTGCAACACCCAGCTCATCGCGCATCAGCTCATCAAGCTCAGCAGTTGGTCCTGTCATCAGGTCATCGCGGCGCTCAGCGATAATTTCCTGAAGATTCAAGCGACCAAACTCGTTACGTAAGCTTTCATCTACACGCGGTTGAATTAGGCGAATCGCCATTAATTCGTCACCCGCAGTGGCCTCGTAGTAACGCGTGGGGTTAATCACCTGCCACTTAACGTAGGAGTCCACAATAACCGCTTTCTGCTCAAGCGTTAGATAGCGGCTAGTATCAGTGTCAAGCGTCAGCAAACGCGTATCAAATTTACGAATCGTTTGAGCGATTGGGATTTTAACATGCAGCCCTGGCTGAATGTTCTCCTCAATGACTTCACCAAAGCGTAGCTTTACGGCGCGCTGAGTCTCATCGACTACATACAAGCTATTACTAGCCAGCCAAGCCACAGCGGCCAAGCCACCTACGATTAGCAGGGATCGATTATTAATCATTTAGCGGCCCTCCCTGCGGATAGGATTACTGGATGACGAGGATGAAGAACTACCTTGGTTTCCCCGCAATGAGTCCAACACCCGCGGATCGATTGATTCACCGCTACTGCCCGTATTGGAAGAAGCGTTATCGCTACCCGAGCTTTCGCCACGCATTTGGTCCAGTGGCAAATACATCAAAGGAGCATTTTCACTTACATCCAGCAATACTTTGGGCGTTTTTCCAAAGACATCTTCAATCGCATCTAGGTACATACGCTCACGCATGATGTCAGGCGCATTGCGATACTCGGTTAGCAATGCGGTAAAGCGGTTAGCTTGACCTTGCGCTTCAGCGACAACCGACTCCCGATAACCTTGGCCCTGCTCAACGACACGCTGCGCTTGACCTTGTGCCGCAGGAATAATGGCATTGGCGTAAGCCATCCCTTCGTTGATCGTACGCTGACGATCTTCACGTGCACGAATAACATCATCGAACGCATCAATAACGGGCGCAGGCGCTGACGTGGACTCAATGTTAATTGTCTGCAAACGAATACCAGCACCGTAAGCATCCAGATAAGATTGAAGTCGGCTTGCCACAGAACTACCCAGAATCTCACGCCCAGAGGTCAAGATATCGATCATATCCGTACCGCCGACAACGTGACGCAAAGCAGAGTCCAATGCATTTTCGATGGAAAGCGCTGGATCACGCACGTTTAATACGAAGTCACGAGGATTAGCCACCTGGTACTGCGCAGAAATTTCCACTTCAACGATGTTTTCATCTCGCGTCAGCATTGACTGCGTTTGAGAAACTGACCGCACGCGGGTCACGTTTACCATACGCACATCATCGATCAGTGGTGGGTTCCACTGTAGACCAGGATCTACGATGCCCTGATACTCGCCGAAGCGTAGCACAACACCACGCTCGGACTGATCGACTAAGTAGAAACCAGAAGCGGCCCAAATAGCCAAGGCAACAATGACCAGTAGACCAGGAAGCGCAAGAGAATTACGAGGCTTACCGCCACCGCTCTTACCACTCCCGTTACCGCCACTGCCTTTCTTGCCACTACCACCTAGCATTCCGTTTAGCTTGTCTTGGAATTTTTTTAGTGCCTCGTCAAGGTCGGGAGGACCTTGATTGTTGCCACCATTATTACCTCCACCATTATTGCCGCCGCGGTCACCGCCGTTATTACTGCCACGTCGGCCACCACCACTCCAGGGGTCGTGCTGGTTGCCACCACCAGGCTCATTCCAGGCCATACGTCTTCTCCACTAAGGTGTTCACCTGCACTTAGCCTTACGGTTAGCAAGGCCGGTGCTTTTCATATTATTGCTATATAAATCTTGTACCATACTTCTACCCAAGTTCACATACGCCTAGCAGCCTGGTTAGCTACCATTCATTTATTTCACGTAATGCGACGGGTAAATAAGTGTTGGCACGCTCACCAAGTTGGGCCATGAGCTGATTAAAATCACGTCTGGGCAAGCGCACATCTAAAACAGACTGCCCTTGCTCATCAAAATACTCTCTACGCACTGCGTTCAGCTCATGCAAACCGGCACGAAGCTTACCTTGCTCTGGCGTCAGTGTTAGCGAGAAGCTAATAACATCATTGGCTAGCCGCTCGGTTAGCGCCTCATGCAGCAAATCAAGCCCCTGCCCCTGCTGAGCAGAAAGCCATACTACTTCAGGGACACCATGACCATCGCGCTCAATACGTGGCGCACTATCTAGCCGGTCGATTTTATTCATGACTTTGAGAACTGGCACACTATCAGCGCCTATCTCTTTAAGCACACGATCAACTTGCTCAACGTTGGCGTCGCGATCAGGATCCGCGGCATCAATTACATGCACCAGCAATGATGCTTCTGCAGCCTCTTGAAGTGTTGCCCGAAAGGCTTCGACGAGCTTATGCGGTAAGTGACGAATAAAGCCTACCGTATCAGCCATCACCACCGGCCCTACGTCTTCGACTTCGAGACGACGAAGGGTGGGGTCAAGTGTGGCAAACAACTGGTCAGCAGCATATACCTTGGCATCAGTAAGCGCGTTAAACAGCGTCGATTTACCGGCATTGGTGTAACCAACTAATGAAACGCTGTGGATTTCAGCGCGTGAACGGGCGCGACGATTCTGGTCACGCTGGCTGCGTACTTTGTCCAGCCGCTTGTGAATTGACTTGATGCGTCCGCGTAACAAGCGGCGGTCGGTTTCTAGCTGTGTTTCGCCAGGACCACGCAAGCCAATTCCGCCTTTTTGACGTTCTAAGTGTGTCCACCCTCGCACTAAGCGAGTAGACATATATTCAAGCTGAGCAAGCTCTACCTGCAGCTTACCCTCATGGGTTCGTGCCCGCTGTGCAAAAATATCAAGTATTAGACCTGTGCGATCAAGTACTCGACACTTAAGCTCATGCTCAAGATTACGCTCTTGGGAAGGGCTTAAACTATGGTTGAAGATCACCAGTTCTGCTTGGTGAGCTGCGAGCAATGCTCGCAGCTCTTCCAACTTTCCTGACCCAATAAACGTACGGGAATCAGGGCGTTGTCGGCTAGCAGTGAGTAGCGTCGCAGGCTCTGCACCAGCAGAGCGCACGAGCTCCAAAAACTCACCCGGGTCTTCACGTGCTTGTTCAGCATGAAAATCAACGTGAACAAGTACTGCCGTTTCACCGGCATCTGGGCGTTCAAAAAACAATCAATACCTCGTGGACTCTCAAGCTATCCAGCGGTGTTAGATGTCCGCATCAGGCGCGGCTGGATCTTGTACCGGTAAGCGCACATTGCGCGAAGGCACTACCGTGGAAATAGCGTGTTTATAAACCATCTGACTGACGGTATTGCGCAACAAAATGACAAACTGGTCAAATGATTCGATCTGGCCCTGCAATTTAATGCCGTTCACCAGGAAAATAGAGACCGGAATGCGCTCCTTGCGCAAAATGTTCAGGTACGGGTCTTGAAGGGACTGCCCTTTGGACATGTTGCTCTCCCTAAAACTGTCGTTGGGGTTGGTTATAAATGGCGCGCCCTACTGGTGCTACGCCGCAATCTTGTTGCCCGAAAGGCTTGGCGTTGTCAAAAGAGCCAGCCGGCCACTCGAAAACACTTGCTTACGAAATCACTATCTTACGCTAAGCACCGCTTTCACGCACGAATTTCAGCACCTTATCCAACACGTTGGGCTGCTGCGAGTCTACCCATGTTAGTGATGGCCAACTTCGTAACCAAGTAAGCTGACGCTTAGCGAGTTGACGCGTTGCTATCACACCTCGTTCGACTAACTCGCTTTCGTCGTAAACGCCGTCTAAGTATTCCCATACTTGACGATAGCCAACACTCTTCATTGCTGGCAAGCCAAGATGAACATCAGGGCGTTGTTTGAGGGCGGCAACCTCATCTATCAAGCCTTCAGCTAACATTGTTTTGAAACGCACAGCAATACGACTGTGTAACCAGTGGCGATCGCTAGGCGCTAACGCTATCGACATCACCCGCCAGGGAAAGGTTTCTGGCTGCTGTTCTGCCCACAGCTCACTCATCGGTCGGCCACTTGCATAATAAACTTCAAGCGCGCGCATAAGGCGTTGCGGGTCGTTTGGATGAATCCGCTGCGCAGACACACTATCCACGTCAGCCAGCATACGATGCAGCGCCGCTAGCCCTTCATTTTGTCTGATAGCGTCCAACTGTTGGCGTATATCGGCATCGGCGGAGGGCAAGTTGGCTACGCCTTCCACCAGCCGTTTGAAATAGAGCATCGTCCCACCGACCAATAATGGCACGCTGCCGGCCGCGCTGATTTGTCGCATCTCCTGCAACGCATCTTCACGGAAATCGGCGGCAGAATAAGGCTCACTTGGATCGCGAATATCAATCAAACGATGCGGTGCACGCGCTAACTCAGCCGCACTCGGCTTAGCACTACCAATATTCATCCCGCGATACACCATCGCAGAGTCTACGCTAATCAGCTCATGCCCCAATCGCTCATGTAGCGCTATCGCCGTATCAGTTTTGCCGGCTGCGGTTGGCCCCATTAAAAAAATCGCCCAGGGGCGTGTGTCAACCATTTGCTTTCAGCACTCCTTTGTTTGTATTTTCTGGCCGCGTCTTCACTGACCACACCACTATTGCCCACGTAAGAATAGGCGGTCGAGTGCTTTCATGCTCATTTGTGTCCACGTTGGGCGGCCATGGTTGCACTGGTCGCTTCGCTCAGTGCGCTCCATATCGCGTAACAGCGCATTCATTTCATCGATAGTTAAACGCCTGTTAGCGCGCACGCTACCATGACACGCCATGGTTGATAGCAATTCATGTATACGTGCCTCGACTTGATGAGTTCGCCCATAGCGCGAGAGTTCTTCTAGCATTTGACGTATCAGGGCTTCTGGATCTGCCTGAGCCAACAGGGCTGGTAATTGACGAACTAGCAAGGTTTCTGGGCCCGCCACATCTAGCTCAACGCCAAGCTGGGCAATGGCGTCGCGCTCGCTTTCAGCCGTTGCCACTTCGGTGCGGCTGGCAGCCAGGGAAACAGGCACCAGCAACGGCTGTGTATCAATTCCGTTAGCTGCGGCCAGTTGGTTCTTCATGCGCTCATAAACAATTCGCTCGTGAGCAGCATGCATGTCTACGAGCACCAACCCCTGGGCGTTTTGCGCCAAAATATAAACACCGTGCAACTGCCCTAGCGCAAAGCCCAATGGAGGTGCCGCAGTAGCATCATGCTCTGGCATTGCCAACGGCGCCTCACGCACCTCCGTGGCCTTTGGTGAGGAAATAACGCCAGGTCCCCTTGGCTGCGGCGTTAATAGTGTCTCCTCATGATCAGGATGTAACGCTTGATAGCCTTGCATAAAACGGCGCACTCGCTCGCCCCCCGGATGCCGATCAGGGGAGTCTGATAGCGCCATGCCTTGCTGCTGCCAACGGGGGGGTGGCGCTTGGCCTTGGCCTTTCGCCTCAGACACGCTCACTTCATCGGCGGGTTCAGCAGTTGGCTCTGTAGGCTGACCCTGGCCCACTTCTTGCTCACCGTCATTTGGCTTAGAAGACGCCAGACAGTGGTGCAAACTAGAGTAAAGAAAATCGTGCACCATACGGCCATCGCGAAAGCGCACTTCATGCTTGGTTGGGTGCACGTTGACGTCGACGACATCAGGATCAAGTTCCAGGTAAAGCACAAACACTGGATGACGCCCGTTATACAACACATCACGATAAGCCTGACGCACCGCATGGGCGACTAAACGATCGCGCACCACACGGCCATTCACAAAAAAGTATTGCTGATCCGCCTGGGAGCGAGAGTGTGTGGGCAAGCCGACCCAACCACTAATACGTAACCCACCCGCTTCTCGCTCAATATAACGGGCATGCTCAATAAAGTTTTTACCTAGTAGAGAAGCAATACGCCGCTCGCGTGCGGCTGGTGTCACACCCGGCGGTAGCTGGTGAATCACCTTCTGGTTATGACGTAGCACCCAGGCGACATCGTAACGAGATAACGCCTGGCGACGAAAAGCCTCTTCAACATGGGCAAATTCTGTTTTTTCGGTACGTAAAAATTTGCGCCGTGCGGGCGTGTTAAAAAACAGATCCCGTACTGAAACGCTGGTACCCCGTGGGTGAGGTGCAGGCGTCACTCGCGCCTCCATACCACGCCCCTCAGCAGTCACTCGCCACCCTTGGCGGGGGTCATCTTCCGCATTAGAGATTAGCTCCAGCCGCGAGACCGAGCTGATCGAAGCCAACGCTTCGCCTCGAAACCCCAGTGAACTCACGCCCTCTAGATCTTCAAGACTATTGATTTTGCTGGTCGCGTGGCGAGCAAGCGCTAGGGGTAAGTCTTGTTCGCCAATGCCAATACCATCATCACGTACTTTAATAAGCCGTGCGCCACCTTGCTCTATCTCCACTTCAATGCGCTGACTGCCAGCATCAATAGCATTCTCAATCAGCTCTTTCGTTACTGAAGAAGGGCGCTCAACCACTTCCCCCGCGGCGATTTGGTTTGCCAACCGGGGATCAAGCACATGAATACGCGTTGGCGAAGAGATCAATTCAGACAACCGTCACCTCGGGACTTATGATTATGAACGCGGAATGCGTAACACCTGACCGACACGAATAACGTCACCGTTAATATCATTGGCCTGTTTGAGCTGGTTCACTGGCACACCGTGACGTACCGCAATCGCTGACAGCGTATCTCCTGATTGAATACGGTATTCATTTCCGCTTGGGCGACGCTGATTGTCACGCTGCCACGCCAGCAGGCTTGCAGGCGGAGGGTTTCGCTCAAAGTGATCACGCAAACCATTAAAAATGGCCGTTGATAACCCACGCTGATGCACCGGATCACGTAAGCGACGCTCTTCATCGGGATTAGAAATAAAGCCAACTTCAATAAGTAGCGACGGAATATCAGGCGATTTCAGCACCATAAACCCAGCCTGTTCAACACGAGATTTATGGAGACGATTGATACGCCCTAATTGATCAAGCACCTGCCCACCGATCGATAACGAATCGTTTAACGTCGCCGTCATTGTGAGATCCAGCAGCACACCGCGCAGCACTTGATCTTTATCGCGCAGGGAGAGATTACCGTCGACACCACCGATCAGATCCGAACGGTTTTCACTATCAGCAAGCCATTGAGCCGTTTCAGACGTTGCTCCTCGCTGGGAAAGCGCATAAACAGAGCTTCCTTGAGGCCGCGGACTGGTAAAGGCATCGGCGTGAATCGACACAAAAAAGTCAGCCTTCTGTTCACGGGCTAGCTGCGTACGCTGGCGAAGCCCAAGATAGTAATCGCCGTCGCGAATGAGCACTGCCTTGAAGCCATGGGTACCATTCACTTCTGCTGCTAAACGTCGCGAAATTTCTAATACAACGTCTTTTTCTCGTGTTCCTGCCGGGCCAATAGCTCCAGGATCTTCACCGCCGTGCCCTGCATCAATCGCGATAATAATATCCCGCCGCGGATGTGGCTGGGCAGGCTGAACCTCAACGGCCGACTCCTGGGGAGCTTGCGATGGTCTCGTTACTTGCTCCTGGGGCTGGGGCTCGGACTGCGCCTGAGACTGAGCTTGTGCCTGTGTATTTGCTCGTTGGGCGAGTATTTCTTGATCACGAATCATCGCCTCTATAGGGTCAATCGGATTTTCAACCGCACTCTCGCCAGGATATTCAAGGTCAACCACTAAACGATGCCCATATTGGTCATTAGGAGGTAACGTAAAGTGACGTGGAGATATCTGACGATTAAGCTCTAATACGACTCTCAAGCCGCCGCCATCACGTACACCGGTGCGCACTTCGTCGATAGCGCTACCGTTCAAGGGAAGTGTTGACACATCGGTATCTAAGTAGCTGTCATCAAGATCAATCACTAATCGTGACGGGTTCTCAAGAGAGAACACATTGGCGTTCGCCGCTGCCGTAAGGTCAAACACCAAACGCGCATGATCTGGGGCTGACCATAGCCGCATACTTTCTACCGTTGCCGCCTGCAGCACTGAAGCACCCGCCGCCATAATAACAACGCCAACCGACACGCTGCGTGCCAAGTAGCTTAGTACGCTTTTTATCGCCATTGAATTCCACCACTGTCGAGCTGCTCGTTGCACCGCTTATCAACCAACTCGCTTATTACCCGTTCACCCAAGCTGGTTTCTGCGGTTAGCGTTACTAAGCGCCCAGGATCATCCACCTCCAGCGTTACTCGAACATCAGGCGCAGGAAGCCACCCTTGACCTCGGCTCGGCCACTCAATCAAACACAGCGCTTCATCGGCAAGCACGTCTCGCCCACCAATAAACTCAAGCTCTTCTGGGTCTGCTAAACGATACAGATCTAAATGATAAATGCGTTGCGCACCTAACTCATAGGGCTCTACCAACGTATAGGTAGGGCTTTTAACCGCTCCCTGGTAACCATAAGCGCGCAATATACCGCGTGTCAGTGTTGTTTTACCTGCGCCTAAGTCGCCTTCCAAATAAACACGCCCGTGGCCTTTCAGCGCTTCCCCCAATGCCTCACCAAAAGCAACGTGGGCCACTTCATCATTCAATTGCACTTGCATGTAGGCCGCCTTCACGGGTTAATTAAGACTCGTGCATAGGATGCCAGATCGCTTGCCAGCAGGCCACGTTCACCCGCTGTTTTAACCGCTTCATCACCTGCTTGTGCATGCACCATCACTCCAAGCCATGTGCCGCGCTCTACACTATCGCTCTGAGCAACCAGAGTGCCCAGCATGCCGCTCAGCACGTCCCCCATGCCACCGCTAGCCATACCAGGGTTGCCGTATGGGCACACCACAAGTCCACTGGGGCCAGCCACCAAGCTGCCCGCACCTTTTAAGATCACAACGCCGCCTCGGGCCCGCTGAAGTGCACGGACAGCCGCAGGACGATCCGCTTGAATATCCGCAACGGAGCAGCCTAGCAACCGAGCCGCCTCACCGGGGTGCGGTGTTAACACCCAATTATCACGGCGAACATCGGGCCAGCGGCTGGCCAACAGATTTAACGCATCCGCATCAACGATCAACGGTACATCTGATTGCAAGGCCTGTTGTAATATCGCCTGCCCCCAAGCATCTTGCCCAAGGCCAGGTCCTACTACCACCACATCCGCAGCGGGTAACAGGCTCGCGTCAGCTCCGCCACGAATACCATGAGCCATCACCTCTGGGCAACGGACTAAACTTGCGACCACATGCTCGGGTGCGGTTGCCAAACTTACTTTACCGGCCCCTAAGCGCGCAGCAGCTTGCGAAGCCAGCAAGGCAGCGCCACCAAACCCTGGTGCCCCCCCCATTACCAGCACATGCCCTAAGTCGCCTTTATGGCTAATACGCGAGCGGGGTGCAAAAGCCTCAGCAAGCAGCTCATCATTTAAACGCCAGGCGGTTGGTGGAATATCAAAAAAGGCCTGGGCTTTAACACCTAGCGGACGAAAATCAATTTCGCCCGTATAGGCAGGCGCATCACCCGTGTGCAGGCCAATTTTGTCGCCTATAAACGTCACCGTGCAGGCTGCCGAAACAGCTAACCCCATCACTGCCCCTGTATCTGCCGAGATTCCAGAGGGAATATCCAGCGCCAACACGGGCTGATGCGACGCATTGATCGCTTCAATCACTTGCCTTATTTCTCCGGCAACGTCACCTGATAGCCCAGTACCCAGTAGTGCATCGACAATCACCTCGCCCACCAGTGTGGTGCTTGGCTGCCACTCATCAAAGCCAACGCCCGCCGCTGACGCGAGTTCAGCAGCACGTGCAACATCACCAGTTAACGTGTCTAAAGGCCTAAGCGAAATGCGCTGCACTTTAAGTCCGGCCTGCATCGCAAGTGCCGCAAGCACGTGACCATCACCACCATTATTGCCGCTACCGCAAAGCACCGTCACACTTCGCGCCTGCGGCCAACGAGAACGAAAGCTGTGCCAGGCACTGGAGGCTGCTCGCTGCATTAAGGCAAAACTTTCAATGCCACCGGCAATCGTACGCCGATCAAGTTCACGCACTTGAGCCGCGGTATAAAGGGGGCGTAGCGAGGAAGTACTTAACGTGGGCACGATCTCTCCTTAATCTAGTTACGGTAGGCGATAGTGTGTTGATAACCACTTATGCGTTAGCATAGCGCGCTTAACGCGCTAACGTTGATTTACCATGCAAAGTTCTACCACCTTTTCACTGTCTAATGATGACCTAACGCGCCTTGCGGAGCTAATCAAAACCTGGGGCCGTGAGCTTGGTTTTCAGCAAGTAGGCATCACAGACACCCAGCTAGCTGATCATGAAGCACACCTGAACAATTGGCTTGCGAAGGGCTATCACGGTGAAATGGGCTTTATGGCGAAGCATGGTACTAAACGTACCCGTCCAGAAGAGCTTGAGCCCGGCACCCAGCGGGTAATCAGCGTGCGTTTAGACTACCTGCCCGCTGACGTAGAAAGCGCAAAAGTGCTTGGCAGGCCTAATCTTGCCTATGTCTCACGCTACGCCCTAGGTCGCGATTATCATAAATTAATGCGCAAACGATTGGCGCAGCTGGCTAAACAGATCGAGCAAGAAGTCGGCGCGTTTGGTTATCGTGCGTTTGTCGACTCTGCGCCTGTTATGGAGCGTGCTTTAGCACAAAAAGCGGGCCTGGGTTGGTTTGGAAAAAACGCGATGCTACTTAACCCCAAGGCGGGTTCGCTATTTTTCCTCGGCGAGCTGTATACCGACTTGCCGCTTCCTATCGATGCACCATTTACTCAGGAACACTGTGGCAGCTGTAGCGCTTGCCGCAGCGCTTGTCCAACGGGTGCCATTGTGGACGACAAAGTCGTTGACTCCCGCAAGTGTATCTCCTATCTCACCATAGAGTTACATGGAGCTATACCGATTGAGTTTCGCCGCGCTATGGGCAATCGTATTTATGGCTGCGATGACTGTCAGCTAGTGTGCCCCTTTACTCGTTTTACCCGCACCACCCAAGAGCGTGATTTTGCACCACGCCATGACCTTGACCGCGCTGACCTTATAAGCCTGTTTGCCTGGGGCGAAGATGAGTTTTTGGATAAAACCGCGGGTAGCCCGATTCGCCGGATTGGCTACGAACGCTGGCTGCGGAATCTCGCCGTTGGCCTGGGCAATGCTCCTTGGAGCCCGGCCGTCGAAGCCGCTTTATGGGCACGCAGGGCTTACCCCAGTGCCCTGGTGCGTGAACATGTTGCCTGGGCGCTTGAGGAGCAGCGCCTCAAGCGCGGTGCGAGGATTGCCACTGATGACGCTTAGCCATCTTTCTCAACCCCTTTTCTAAACCACCTTACTCCTCTTCGTCGGTTACCGTCTCGAGGCGTAAGAATGTGCTGCGATAGTGAGCCAATTCAGCAATCGACTCCTTAATGTCATCCATCGCCAGATGGACATTCTGCTTTTTAAACCCTGCCAAGGCGCCTGGATTCCAGCGCTTTGCCAATTCCTTAACAGTCGACACGTCCAAATTGCGGTAATGGAAGAACGCCCAAAGCGCTGGCATTTCACGCTCTAAAAAACGCCGATCCTGGTGAATACTATTGCCGCACATGGGCGACGAGCCTGACACCACGTAGTGGCGAAGAAAGTCGAGCGTTTGCTGCTCGGCTTCGGCACTGCTCACAGTGCTTGCCTTGACACGCGCTACCAGCCCACTCTCCCCGTGGGTCTTTTGATTCCAGTCATCCATTTGAGCCAGCTGGCTATCTGGCTGTTTCACTGCGATCACAGGGCCTTCCGCTACGACGTTTAAATCAGCATCGGTAATCAGGGTGGCCACCTCGATGATGCGCTCTTTGTTGGGGTCCAGGCCGGTCATCTCCAGGTCTATCCACACCAGCAAATCATCTCGCGGGGAAACGTTGGCAGTAGTTTGTTCGCTCATTACGTTCATTCCTTGGCCAGTATCGCCACTTAAGAGGGCGATTAGAGTAAAAGTATCGCTTATATTGTCATCACCAGCACCCGATACGGGACAGTAGACTGCCCAGGTGGGTACAATGCCACTATTGTACCGAGCATCAGGTGGTCATGAGCAAACGTAAATTAAGTCGCCAGCAACAGTGGCGAGTCGATAAAGTCCAGGCGGAACGTGCTCAACGTGCTGAAAAGCGCGATGTGAAAGACGCTGAAAAACTTGCCGCAGGCGAATATGGGGCCGAGCAACCCGGCCGAGTAATGGCCCACTTCGGGCGCACGTTAGAGGTGCGCGATGCCAATGGCACGCCCGTACGTTGCCATCTTCGCGCCAATTTAGAAGGCTTGGTCACTGGCGACCGGGTGATCTGGCGAGCAGGCCAGGACGGTTCTGGCGTGGTTGTGGCTCGCGAAGAGCGCGACAGCGTGCTTAAGCGCCCAGACCCGCGGGGCCAGTTAAAGCCGGTTGCGGCCAACATCGATCAATTGCTGATCGTATTTGCTGTTGAACCTGCCCCCCACCCCAACCTGATTGACCGCTATCTGGTTGCCGCCGAAGCCACCGGCATTGTCCCCGTGCTGGTGCTGAACAAAACTGATCTGCTGCCAGCTGATGGCGGCAAGCTAGGGCAACTGCTTGAGCGCTACCGCTCCCTAGGCTATACCGTGGTTCGTACCACCACGGCCACTGAGACGGGGCTAGATGAGCTGCGCCAGCAGCTTGAAGGGCGAACATCGGTGTTTGTCGGCCAGAGCGGCGTTGGCAAATCATCGTTGATTGACCTGCTACTCCCTGATGAAACCTTGCGCATTGGCGCGCTGTCAGAAGACTCGCGTAAAGGCACCCATACCACCACTACCGCTCGGCTTTATACAATGAGCAGTGATGAGGTGACCAACGGCGAACTAATTGACTCCCCCGGCATTCGTGAATTTGGCCTGATCCACCTTGATGAGCAGGAGGTCACCGAAGGGTTTATCGAATTTCACCCCTTTATCGGACACTGTCGCTTCCGTGATTGCCGTCACCGTAATGAGCCGGGCTGCGCTTTACTTGAAGCTGTCGAGGCAGGCAAGATTCACCCAGAACGTTTTGCCAGCTATCGGCGCATTCTGGATAGCTTAAATGCTTAACTATTACTAACCTCATGCTTTGTATGTGAATTATTTTAGTTAATTGCCCCAGTTAATTATTAAGGATAGGGAGCTATCAATGAGCACCGCTAGCCACTCATCGGAAACCAATTTCCTGCCGCTGATTGTTGAGCCAGAGCAGCTTCAAGAGCACCTGGATGATCCACAACTGCTGATTATTGATGTTCCAGCGAATGGCGATAGTTATCGACAAGGCCACGTACCGGGCGCCATCTACCTTGATTTCCGCTACCTGATGCGCGGCGAAGGGCCAGTGCCTAACGATGTGCCCACCGTTGAGTTCCTTTCACGGCTGTTTAGCGCACTAGGTCTTACTCGCGACACTCACATCGTCGCCTATGATGATGAAGGCGGTGGCTGGGCGGCACGGCTGCTATGGACATTGGAGTTGATCGGCCATACCCGCTACTCCTATTTGAATGGTGGTATTCATGCGTGGAGAGATGCTGGCCTGGAAGAGAGCTCCGAGGCCGTCGCGCCGACGCCCAGCGACTACCACGCTGAGATTCTAAACCCACAGGTCCTAATCACCTGTGACGAAATCAAGCAAAAGCTTGATGATAAGCAGTTCGCCGTATGGGACGCTCGCTCCAAAGGCGAGTTCGATGGTGAAAGGGGCAATAACAAGCACCTTGGCCATATACCAGGCGCAGTCAATATGGACTGGCTTGACGTCATGGATCGCCACCGCGCTTTACGTATTCGCGACTACGCCGAGCTCGTCACCGAGCTAGGTGCGCTCGGCCTGACACCCGAGATGGAAATTGCCACCCACTGCCAAAGTCATCATCGCAGCAGCTTTACATGGCTTGTTGGTAAAGCGTTAGGCTTTAATATGCGCGGTTACGCTGGCTCTTGGGGCGAGTGGGGCAACCGCGACGACACACCGATTGAGAAGTGAACCTACGACAGTGACTCTATCCCAAAAAGCATTTTCTTTACTTCAGTACCCTCTGCCTCACCACGCGCTGTCGCGCTTGACGGGCAAGGTCGCCCAGTGCGATACCCCATGGGTGAAAGACAGAGTAATTAAGGCATTCATTAAGCGCTTTAACGTGGATATGAGCCAGGCGTTGGAACCCGACCCCACTGCCTACGCCACCTTTAACGACTTCTTCACCCGTGCCTTAAAAGCCGACGCCCGCCCGCTGGGTGAAGGCCTGTTAAGTCCTGCTGATGGCACGCTGTCGCAGTTCGGTCGTTTACAAGCAGGCCAGTTGGTGCAGGCGAAAGGTCATACCTTTTCTGCCCAAACCCTACTGGGTGGCGACAGCACGCTAGCGGAAGAGTTTATGGGCGGCAGTTTTGCGACCGTTTATCTTTCCCCGCGTGATTATCACCGTGTACATATGCCACTCACGGGTACCTTGCGGGAAATGATCTACGTGCCAGGGCGGCTCTTCTCAGTCAATCAAGCCACCGCTAACTACGTGCCAGGGCTGTTTGCTCGTAACGAGCGTTTAGTGTGCATTTTCGATACCGAGCACGGCCCGATGGCGATGGTATTGGTCGGCGCAATGATTGTAGCGGCTATCGAGACGGTTTGGTCAGGCCAGGTCACACCGCTTTCCGGCCACCCACAGCGCATGCGTTTCGGGCAGCCAATCACGCTTGAAAAAGGTGCCGAAATGGGTCGTTTCAAGCTCGGTTCCACGGTAGTGATGTGCTTTGCCAAGCCGGTAGCTTTTGAAGATAATCCGCTCGGCTCCAGCGTACAGATGGGCCAAACAGTGGGAACGCCTTAAAAGCTAAGCAGCCGCTAGCAATTAGGTGTTGAAAAGGTAAGCACGTCTTCCAGGCGTGCTTTGCCTAACGCCAGTTGAATCAGACGATCCACTCCCAGCGCCACGCCTGCACTTGCAGGCATTCCGTGTTCAAGTGCCGCCAGCAAACATTCATCACAGTCCACTTCAGGCAGCCCCAAACGGCGGCGCTCGGCGTTATCTTCGCTGAACCGCAGCCGCTGTTCCTCAGCATCGATCAACTCATCATAGCCATTTGCCAGCTCAATACCATTGAGATAAAGCTCAAAACGAGAGGCCATCCACTCGCCGTCCGCATCCTGATGGCGGCGCGCCAAAGCGGCTTGGCTGGCAGGGTAGTCGACTACAACGCTTAACTCGTTTTGACCAAGCGTCGGCTCAATTACCATGCTCATTAACAGGTCAAGACAAGTATCACGACCCTCCTCTGCTAGCGCATGCGCTGGCATTTGGCCACGCTCTGCGGCTAAAGCACGCAAGTTATCTAGAGACGTCGTGAATGGATCAACTGACAAGTAGGTGTGAAACAGCTCTCGGTAACGATGATATACCACCGGGCCTGCAAAGCTCGGCAGTATCGTGGCAACCAGGGTAGTGGTTTCGTCAATCAGCTCGGCCAAAGAAAACCCTGGCCGATACCACTCAAGCATGGTGAACTCGATATTATGGCGGCTACCAATTTCACCGTCGCGGAAACTCTTAGCAAGTTGAAAAATCGGCCCACTGCCCGCTGCTAACAAACGTTTCATATGGAACTCAGGCGACGTTTGCAGCCATAGCCTGCGCTGGCCTTTATCGGTGCGCGCTAGTGTAGCAAGCGATACAAGGTGCACATCGGTACTACCGCCCTGCCCCAACACTGGTGTTTCTACCTCCAGCACACCGCGCTCAACAAAAAAAGCACGCACGGCGGCCATTAAGCGTGCCCGCTCACGCAGCGTTTCAATACTTGCCGTTGGCTGCCAGTTAGCCGTCATTGACTCTCTCCTAACGTTATAAAGCCACGCGTGTCATCGCGTGGCTTTATAAAACAGTTGCGTTGGCGGCTAACTTACCACCGGACATTCAAACAGCGCTTATGCTCTAGAAACGCTTATGCTTTAGAAACACTTACGCTCTAGAAACATAGTCACCAGAGCGCGTATCGATTTTCAGCACTTCGCCCTGATTGATAAACAGCGGTACGCGCACCACAGCACCCGATGACAGCGTTGCAGGCTTGGAACCACCCTGGGCAGTATCACCTTTCAAACCTGGGTCAGTCTCAACCACTTCCAGTTCAATGAAGTTGGGCGGCGTCACGGAAATCGCCTTATCGTTCCACAGGGTAATAACATAAGGCACCTGCTCCTTAAGCCATTTTGCAGTATCACCCAAGGCTTTCTTTTCAACAGCATACTGCTCGAAGGAACCATCGGTCTTCATGAAATACCACATGTCACCATCGGTGTAGAGATATTCCATCTCTAAATCCATGACATCAGCCCCTTCCAGCGAGTCACCGGACTTAAACGTCCGCTCACCAACACGACCGGTCATCAGGTTACGCAGCTTAACGCGGTTAAACGCTTGGCCCTTACCTGGTTTAACCAGCTCGTTCTCAACGATTGAGCAGGGGTCGCCATCGAGCATTACTTTCAGACCGCCTTTGAATTCATTGGTAGAATAGTTCGCCATAATGCCTCTCAATGTTTTATTTCAGTAGCGTAATGCGCGAAGCCACGCTTCGCTAGATCGTTCTTTGAATAAGTGCGCGCATGATAACCCGAAGGAGGACTTTTTTGCAGGAGAACATCATTATTGCTGGTCAGCACACCCCAGGCCAGCCGACTGCCTCATGGCAGCAGCAGCTTTCCCGAGCAATCCGCGACCCTGCTGTCCTTTGTCAACGCCTAGGCTTGAGCGATCAGTGGTTAGCTGGCGCCGATGCAGGCCATCAGCTGTTTGAGATCTGTGTGCCTGAAGCTTATCTGGCGCGTATCCCCCCTAACGCACCGGATGACCCGCTGCTGCGCCAAGTGCTACCCCTTGGCGATGAAACGCTAACCCCACCCGGTTACGTTACTGATCCCCTTGAAGAAGCTGATCATCAACCCGTGAAAGGGCTGATTCATAAGTATGCAAACCGCGTACTGCTAATCGCCAGTCCAGCCTGTGCGATTAACTGCCGCTACTGTTTTCGTCGCCACTTTCCCTATAGCGAAAGCTCGCCTTCCAGAAGCCAGTGGCACGCCGCGCTTGACTATCTGCAAGCCGACAACACTATCCAGGAAGCCATACTCTCTGGTGGCGATCCACTGGCTGCCAGCGACCGCCAGTTAGCGTGGCTTGTCGAGCAGCTCGACAGTATTGTGCATCTTAAGCGGCTGCGCATACATACGCGGCTACCCGTCGTCATACCGGACCGTGTTGATAACGCGTTATTGGATTGGCTCGCAAACACCCGCTTACAAAAAGTGGTCGTACTGCATATCAACCACCCCAACGAAATAGACCAAGCGGTCGTTGATGCCTGTGCTCGCTTAAAGCAGGTAGGCGTCACACTGCTAAACCAAAGCGTGTTGCTACGAGGCATCAACGATAACGTTAGCACCCTGGCAGCACTCTCTGAGCGCCTTTTTGACGCGGGGGTGCTGCCTTACTACCTGCATGTGGTCGACCCCGTACAAGGCGCCGCCCACTTTGATGTTCCCGATTCAGAAGCTAAAACGCTCGTTAACCAGTTGCTTGAACACTTGCCCGGCTTCTTAATGCCCCGCTTGGTGCGCGAAGTGCCCGGCAGAGCCAGCAAGACACCGCTTTGATACCCACGTTCGCGCCCAATAGCCCCCAGCAAGGGCGCTTACGACAAAACACACGCGTGTTAAATCGGTGCAATAATCGCCTCACGCGCACCATCACCAAGCAGCTAACGCGGCAGCCCTACTGCCAGGGCGAGCATCAATTCCAGCCAACTTTATGAAATCAAAAGCATTAAACCTAATCGGCCGCAATTTTGCTTTCTATATATAAGTAACAAAGTAGATAGGTAATAAAGTAGATAGGTAATAAACGGGGTATCGGCTGCGTAGGCTGCCACACAATTGAGTTTCCAATAGATCGCTAGGGTTCCGACGCCATCAATGTTCTGCCCCTGATGACGTGACTGGTCCAAGAGCAATCGACCTTGCACTTACTGATTGAAAGCGGTAAAGCAAGGTTACACGGCGGGACAAAAGCCCGGGAGGATAAGGTGCAGCCATGCGCCGACGCCCCCGAGTTTTTCTTCTAGCCGCTGGAGGCTTCTATGACCCGTCTCTCTCGTATTTCTCTAAAAAACTTACCGTTCGCTTCGCTACCTGCCGCGCTTCTGGCTGCTAGCCTTACCTCTCCGATGACGGTCACGCCCGCCCAGGCTCAAGAGCGCGATGAATTCAGCGTTTGCTGGTCTATTTATGCCGGCTGGATGCCCTGGGCCTATGCCGACGTTGAAGGCGTAGTGGATAGGTGGGCCGACGAATACGGCATAAGTATCGATGTGGTGCAAGTCAACGACTATGTCGAGTCGATCAATCAATTTACCTCGGGTAACGTTGACGGCTGTGCGATGACGAATATGGACGCACTGACGATCCCCTCTGCCAGCGGCGTCGACTCCACCGCACTCATTATTAACGACTACTCAAACGGTAACGATGGCATTGTGCTAAAAGGCAGCGATGACCTCGCCGACATTGAAGGTCGCCGGGTTAACCTTGTCCAGTTTAGCGTTTCCCATTACTTCCTTGCTCGCGCCCTTGAAAGTGTCGGCCTTACCGAACGCGACATTGAAACGGTCAACACGTCAGATGCTGACATTGTGGGGCTGTTTTCCAGCAGCACCACGGAGGCAGTGGCCGCCTGGAACCCGCAGTTAAGCGCTATTGCTGACATGCCTGACAGCCACGTGGTGTATACCTCAGCGGAAATTCCTGGGGAGATTCTCGACATGATGGTCGTCAACACCCAAACCCTGGCGGATAACCCGTCGCTTGGCCATGCACTAGTCGGCGCTTGGTATGAAGTCATGGGCTTGATTGAAGCTGATGATGAACATGCGCTCACCATCATGGCGGATGCGGCAGGCACTAACGTCGAAGGCTACCGGCAACAGCTTGCGGCCACATACCTGTATACCGATCCTGCACAAGCCATCGAACTCATGGAAAGCCCCGAGTTGCTCGATACGATGGAGCGAGTAGCCGAGTTTAGCTTTACCCATGGCCTACTCGGCGATATGGCACCCAATGCTGGCGTAGTCGGCATTACCACCCCCGCCGGTACTTTTGGCGATGAGAGCAATGTAAAGCTGCGCTTTGACCCAAGCTTTACCCAAGCATATCTCGACGCTCAGTAATACGCGTCATGGGAGTGGCGAGCGCCACTCCCCCCGCTCTCATTTTGTGTGGACACCGCCATGAAGCGATTAATTAACCTAACGCCCTCACGGGGTAGCCGCTGGCTTTTAGGCTTACTGCCTTTTTTGCTACTGGCGATGCTCTATATGAGCCTCTCCAACGCAAGACTGGCGGAAAACCCCAACGACCGCCTACTGCCCACGCCTTCAACGATGGCGAGCTCCTTTTACCACTTAGCCACTGCTGAGAACGTTCGCACCGGCCAGATTGTGCTGTGGACAGACACCTTTGCCAGCCTGGAACGCATTGTGATTGGTGTTGGTATCAGTGCGTTGATTGGCTTAATTGTGGGCATCTTGAACGGCGGTCTACCCATCGTGAGAGCCAAACTTTCGCCCTTGGTCACCGTCGCCTCACTGATTCCGCCGATGGCCATCCTGCCCATTCTGTTTATTGCCTTTGGTACCGGCGAGGCCGCTAAAATTGCGCTGATCGTGATTGGGGTAACGCCCTTTCTTATTCGTGACCTTCAGGGCCACGCTTTACGGCTACCCGATGAACAGTTAATTAAAGCGCAAACTCTGGGTGCCAGTTCCTGGCAGGTGCTGTTAAGAGTGTTACTGCCTCAGCTGACGCCGCGCCTGCTCAACGCGACCCGCTTGGCACTGGGCACCGCCTGGCTCTTTCTGATCGCCGCCGAAGCGATTGCTGCACAAGAAGGCCTTGGCTACCGCATTTTTCTGGTCCGTCGCTACCTCTCCATGGACGTCATTCTGCCCTACGTAGCGTGGATAACGCTGCTGGCCTTTCTGCTTGACCAACTGCTGGCCTGGGTGTCGCGCATAGCCTTTCCCTGGTACCACGCAGGTGAAGGAGATAAATCATGAGCCTGCTCGCTGCCAAACGGCTAGAGAAGCACTACGGTAACCATGTGGTGCTCGAAAATCTTAATTTTAGCGTCGAGCCTGGAGAGTTCGTCACCCTGGTCGGTGCCTCTGGCTGCGGGAAAACCACCTTTCTTAAAATGCTGCTGGGCACAGAAGCAACGTCGCGGGGCAGCTTAATGCTGGATGATAAGCCCATTCCCAACGAGCCAGGCCCCGACCGAGGCGTTGTTTTTCAGAAATATTCTGTCTTTCCCCATCTCACCGTGCTTGGCAACGTCATGATTGCCGACGAGCTACACAGCGCCAAGTTATTGGGTAAAAGCTTTGGTGCCGCCAAACGCCGCGCTATTGAAAAGGCACGCGCTCGCATCGACGAAGTTGGCCTGAGCCACGCGTTAAACAAATACCCCCACGAGCTTTCCGGCGGTATGCAGCAGCGCTTAGCCATCGCTCAAGCGCTGATGATGCGGCCACGCATTTTATTACTCGATGAACCTTTTGGCGCGCTTGACCCAGGTATTCGCCAGGACATGCACGGGCTCATCAACCGCTTGTGGCAAGAGCAGCAGCTCACGATTTTTATGATCACTCACGACCTTAAAGAAGCCTTTGAACTAGGCACCCGGCTGTGGGTATTCGACAAAACCCGCCACGACCCCCAAGCCCCAGAAGCGTTTGGTGCCACGATTACCTATGACTTGCCTATCTCCCGAGACCGCCCTTCAACCGCTCTCAAAGAAGCGCTGCAACAAGGCGGCCTGCAAACCCACACCCAGGAGACGCTGCTATGAAGAACGACGCTCATTACACCACTGTTTTACCCGGTGGGCATCACTGGTCGCTGCGCCTGCGCCGGGGTACCACGCTCACCCTAACCGCTCAACAGGCCGACAGTAACGTGGGGCTTTTATGCTACAACCCGGAAAACCTGTTGGAACGGCTAAATTTGCCCGACACATTGAAGTGTCAGCACACCTTTAAGCTTACCCAAGGGCACTGCCTTTACTCGGATATGGGGCGTATTTTTGCCTCTATTACGCAAGACAGCCTGGGTTGGCATGACAGCGTCGGCGGTAACCTGATGCCCCATCATCTGTTAAAGAAGGGCTGGCAACCGGTGAGCTATCAGCAGGCGCACAACGACTGGACCCGCACCGGCTTTGACGCCTTTTTAGTAGAACTCGCCAAGTACGGTCTGGGCCGTCGGGATATGGCCGCCAACCTTAATCTCTTTTCCCGGGTAGAGAGCGACGATGAGGGAAAACTGCGCTATATCAGCGGCCACTGCCAGCCAGGTAGTCGGGTCACGCTGCGCATGGAGATGGACACGCTGGTACTGCTTCACACCTGCCCCCACCCACTTGACCCCAGCGCCAACTACCCCCGTCGCGGTGTAGACATCGCACTCGGCACCGCCGAACCGCCCACAGAAGATGACCCTTGCTACGTGTCACGCCCCGAAAACGCACGCGGCTTTGCCAATAACCGCCTTTACCACCACGGCCTATAAGGGGAAACGCCCAATGATTATTGAAAGCACTCTGCGCCCCGAAAACGCCTTAACCCGCACCACGGTCAACGCAGGCGACCATTACATTGGTACCGTGAAGCGCGGCCAAACCCTGCGCATTCTCGACCTAGAAGGCAACCAGGCCGCCGACACGCTATTTTTTAGCGCTGAAGATACCAGCGAGCGCTATAGCGCCATGGACACCGTGCGCGAACAGGGCGCGGTCTACCTCACCGCCGGCACCACACTCATGTCGAGCGAAGGGCGAGGCATGCTAACCATTACCGCCGACACCTGCGGTCGCCACGACACCTTAGGCGGCGCCTGCGCCAGCGAAAGCAATACCGTGCGCTACGATCTGGAAAAACGCCACATGCACTCCTGCCGAGACAACTGGATGCAGGCCATTGCCAACTTTCCAGAATACGGCCTGACCAAGCGGGACATCACTCACAACATCAACTTTTTTATGAACGTGCCCGTTACCGCTGACGGCAAACTGACCTTTGAAGATGGTATCTCCGCCCCAGGCAAATACGTTGAGATGGTCGCTGAGATGGATGTCATTGTGCTGGTCTCCAACTGCCCCCAGCTCAACAACCCCTGCAACGGCTACAACCCCACGCCCATTGAGCTGTTGGTTTGGCAGTAAGCGACTCGCCCTAGGGACGACCCTAGATGGCCAAACAACCTGCGGGACGACCCGCCCTTGTTTGCAGGCAACCTCACATGTTTAGCAAAGTACTTATTGCCAATCGCGGTGCTATTGCCGCACGCATTTTACGCACGCTAAAAGCACTGAATGTTGGCAGCGTGGTGGTTTATGCCGATGCCGACCGCGACGCCCCCTACGTCCACCAGGCCGATGAAGCCTATTCGCTTGGCGCGGGCCCGGCTTGCGACACCTATCTCGACATCGACAAGCTGATCGCCATTGCCAAGCAAAGCGGTGCCCAAGCGGTGCATCCCGGCTATGGCTTTCTGTCTGAAAACACGCGTTTTATTACCGCCTGCGACGCCGCTGGGCTAATCTTTTTAGGCCCTACCGCGGAGCAGATTGAGCAGTTCGGTTTAAAGCACCAAGCCCGCGCCATTGCCAAGCAGGCTGGAGTACCGTTGGTACCCGGCTCAGCGCTGCTCTCAAGCATTGACGACGCCCTTAGCAACGCCGAGCAAATTGGCTATCCTGTGATGCTCAAATCCACCGCAGGCGGTGGTGGTATTGGTATGCAGATATGCCAAACCCCCGCCGAACTTGAGCGCGCCTTTGATTCGGTAAAAGGCCTGAGCGAGCGTAACTTTGGCGACGGTGGCGTGTTTCTCGAAGCCTATATTGCTAGTGCCCGCCATCTGGAAGTACAGCTCTTCGGTGATGGCAACGGCAGCGTAGTGGCAATTGGCGAGCGGGACTGCTCTACCCAGCGCCGCCACCAAAAGGTACTGGAAGAGTGCCCTGCGCCTAACTTGCCAGAAACAGTGCGCAGCGCACTACACGCTACCGCCGTCACGTTGGGTAAGGCAGTTAATTATCGCAGTGCCGGCACCGTTGAGTTTATCTACGACACCCAGCGCCAGGCCTTCTATTTTCTAGAAGTGAACACCCGGCTCCAAGTGGAACACGGCGTGACAGAGATGGTGTATGGCATTGATATTGTTGAATGGATGGTGCGCCTAGGGGCAGATCAACTTCATCCGCTTGCCACGCTGACCCAGCAGCTCACGCCTCACGGTCACGCGGTACAGGCGCGCTTATACGCCGAAGACCCTGCCCATGATTTTCGCCCCAGCGCCGGGCTGCTCACCGAGGTGAACTTTCCGCACGCAGAGGGCTTGCGTATCGACCACGCCTTGGAAGCTGGGCTGGAAATCTCTGCGCTCTTTGACCCCATGCTGGCCAAAGTGATTGTTCATGGCTCAAGTCGCCAGGCGGCTATCGACCAGTTAGCCGGTACGCTGGACAACGCCAGCGTTTACGGCATTACCACCAACCGAACTTGGCTTGCCCATGTACTGCGCGCCGAGCGTTTTCAGCGTGCTGACCTGGACACCCACTGGCTGACAACCCTTGATTGGGCACCGCCAGCCATTGAAGTTATCGCCCCCGGCACGTTAACCACTCTTCAGGATTTCCCCGGTCGACAGGGTCATTGGGATGTCGGCGTTCCGCCCTCTGGCCCCTTCGACGACTGGTCGTTTCGGCTTGGCAACCGCCTGCTGGATAACCCAGTCGAAGCCGCCGGGCTTGAAATCACCCTGACCGGCCCGACGCTGCGCTTTCATCGTGCCAGCCAAATTGTGCTAACGGGTGCCCAAATGCCCGCCACGCTGGATGGTCAAACGGTCGCCTTCTGGCAAGTGCTAGATATCGCCGCCGGTTCTACCCTGACACTAGGCAAAGCCACTACGGGCACCCGCACTTACCTGCTGGTACGTGGCGGCATTCAGTGCCCCCACTACCTGGGCTCGCGCAGCACCTTCACCCTGGGCCAGTTTGGCGGCCACGGCGGGCGCGCTTTGCGCAGCGGCGACATGCTCGACCTGCCACCGCTTGATCCCACATCGGCGGTTAAGCTGGAAGAGGCGCTAATTCCCACCTTCGGCGATCAAGACGGCGGTAAGACATGGCAGGTAGCCGTACTTTACGGCCCCCACGGCGCGCCGGACTTTTTCACCGATAACGATGTTGAGCGCTTTTTTGATCACCACTGGGAGGTTCACTATAACTCCAGCCGCACAGGCGTACGGCTGATCGGCCCCCGTCCCGAGTGGGCCAGAGCCGACGGTGGCGAGGCGGGCTTACACCCCTCTAATATTCATGACAACGCTTACGCCTTTGGCGCCATCGACTTTACCGGCGATATGCCGGTCATTCTTGGCCCTGACGGCCCCTCCTTAGGCGGCTTTGTTTGCCCAGCGACGGTAATCCGCGCCGAACGCTGGAAGTTAGGCCAGCTCAGCGCGGGTGACAAAGTACGCTTTGTGCCAGTAAGCCTTGCCACGGCGCGCGCACTCGAAGATCGCCAGCTCGCCGAGCTTGAAGCACTTGCTGCTCAGCCAAACCAACCGTGCATTGATGAAGAGCGCGACAGCCCCGTTTTGCGCGACGTGCCCGCCGAACAGGCCGGTGAACGGATTGTTTACCGCCGTGCTGGGGATGACTTCCTGCTTATCGAGTTTGGCGCGATGGAACTGGATATCGCGCTGCGCTTTCGTGTCCATGCCTGGATGCTGTGGCTGCAGGAGCACTCACTTCCCGGCCTACGGGAATTAACCCCTGGTATCCGTTCGCTGCAAGTGCATTACGAGCCGCGTGAGCTGAGCCTTGATGAGTTGCTCGCCCACCTGCTCACCGCAGAGCAGGCCCTCGTCGACGTGGAGTCACTGGAAGTTGCCTCTCGGGTGGTGCATTTACCCCTCTCCTGGGATGACCCCGCCTGCCAGGAAGCCATCGATAAATACCAGCGCAGCGTGCGCCCGGACGCCCCCTGGTGCCCCAGCAACCTGGACTTTATTCGCCGCATTAACGCCCTGGAAAGTGAACAGGCCGTGCGCGATATCGTTTTCAATGCCCGCTACCTAGTGATGGGCTTGGGCGACGTGTATCTGGGAGCCCCCGTCGCCACACCGCTGGATCCTCGCCAGCGTCTTGTGACTACCAAATACAACCCCGCCCGCACCTGGACAGCAGAAAACTCTGTTGGCATTGGCGGCGCGTATTTATGTGTTTATGGCATGGAAGGCCCTGGTGGCTACCAGTTTGTCGGCCGCACGCTGCAGATGTGGAACCGCTACCGCACAACAGCACACTTTGAAAATCCTTGGCTTCTGCGCTTTTTTGACCAGCTGCGTTTTTATGAGGTCAGCCACGACGAGCTTGAACAAATCCGCCGCGACTTTCCCCACGGGCGTTTTGAGCTATCAGTTGAAACGACTCACTTCCGTTTAGCGGATTACCAAGCCGATATCGACAAAAACGCCGCTGACATTGAGGCTTTTCGCAGCAAACGCGAAGCCGCTTTCCAGGCAGAGATGGCCGATTGGCGCGCCAATGGGCAGTTCACCTTTGAAGACCAAACACCGCAAAGTGCCGAGGTAACCGCGTTAAATGATAACGAGCTAGGCATAGAAAGCCCTGTCACCGGTAGCCTGTGGAAACTGCTTATCCAAGAGGGTGAGCAGGTCAGTGCTGGCCAAGCAGTGGCCCTGGTAGAATCTATGAAGATGGAAGTGGAGATCACCTCTCACTGTGCAGGCCGAGTGGTTAGGCTACCGCTAAGCGAAGGCGCTTCTGTTGCGCCTGGGCAGCCGCTGGTAGTGCTCACTGATAGCGAGGAGGCAAGCTCATGAGCCCGCTTCCCGCCGATCCGCGCCTAGCCGACTTCCAAACCATTCCCGTGATCGATATTGACCCTTTACTGCATGGCAATACCGCCGCGCGTCGAGCCGTTGCCAACGCCCTTGGCCGCGCTGCGCGCGAGGTAGGCTTCTTTCAAATGGTTGGGCACGGTATTGATGATTCGCTGCGTCATGGGCTGATCACACAAGCCAAGCGCTTCTTTGCCCAGTCAACAGACGCCAAGATGCAGCGCTATATAGGCCATTATCATCACCATCGTGGCTATGTACCACCCGGTGAAGAGTCTCCTGACCCCACAAAACCCGACATGAAAGAAGCGTTTGACCTCGCCTTTGAGTTACCCGCAAACGATCCCGACGTTGTGGCTGGCACCCCACTCCTTGGCCCTAATCCCTGGCCAGCGCTTGACGGTTTCCGAGCGCCAGTGGCCGCCTATTACGATGCCGTCTACCAGGTGGGCCGCGCACTAATGGGCGGCTTTGCCCTGGCATTAGGGCTGGAAGAGCAGCAGCTGCTGCGCCATGTCACCAAACCGCCCAGCCAGCTGCGCCTGATTCACTACCCTTACAACCCTGATGCACAAGACGCCCAAGGCATTGGCGCGCATACCGATTACGAGTGCTTCACTCTGTTGCTACCCACGGCGCCAGGGCTGGAAGTGATGAACGGTGCTGGGGAGTGGATCGACGTGCCGTTTCGCGAGGATGCCTTAGTGGTGAATATTGGCGATATGCTGGAAATATGGAGCAATGGAGAGTTTGTGGCAACGTCCCACCGGGTGCGCAAGGTAAAAGAAGAACGCTACTCGTTTCCGCTGTTTTTCGCCTGCGATTACCATACTGAGGTCGCGCCGCTACCTGCATTAGTCAAGCGCCATGGCCAGGCTAACTATGCGTCGCTAAAAGCAGGCGACCACCTTTACGCGCAAACCATCCAAACTTTCCGCTACCTGCGTGAGCGTCTAGCGAAAGGCGACATCACACTCCCAGAGGGCGCTCGTGAAGTCGGTAGCCTAGGCCAGCACGGCAAGCACAAAGAGCAGCAAAACGAGGTGCCAAAGCGATGAGCGCTCTACTACCAGCAGTTGCCAATCGCTATCGAGGCGTTTGGCAGCGAACGCTATATGCCGAGCCTGCCATGTCGCCCTACCAACAGGCCGATACTATCTCACGGGTTTTCTGGCTGCAGGGCCAGTACTGGCATGCCGACCTGCGCTTACCGGCAACGCTACCTGATTTTTCGGGCATCACGTGCTTAACCTCATGCGACCACGCCCAGCTTGAATGGCTAGCAAGCCTTAGCGCTTTTGCAGGCATTACCCAGATTGAAGGCGAACTGTGTACGTGGCACCGCTATCAGGACCTTTGCCCTGGCTTAGAGCGGGATGTGGGCCTACTGCGCTGGATTGACGATGACACGCTGGAAGAGAGCCATCCTACCGGGCGCTATGTGGAGCACTGGCAACGGCTTACTCGCGACATCCCCAAGGAGACAGTGCGCACCGACGAACGGGGGCAACTTTGCTGGCTGCAGCTTGGCGACTACGCCATGGCGATTACTCCACGCCCTGCAAACATACGTGCAGATACCTTGTTTACGCCTTTAAACCGCTTAGCTGATGAGACTCTGCGCTGGCGCGCTAGCCTGTGTTTTGACTTCTTACAGCGCACCCAGGCGGGTTGGCAAGTTGTGCTTTCTACGCAGCCTTGGCGAGAAGGTTGGAAATATGACAACGGTATCAACCTACCCCACCCTTCGCGCGTCATACAAGCCTCATTAAGGAACCCACAATGACACTTCCGATTTCACTCGATATTGCTAGCCTACACACCGCCTATCGCAGCGGTGAATTAACGCCGTCTGACCTAATCGATCAATTACTGGCAGCGGCTGACGCCTATGGCCACGATGCGGCTTGGATTACCCGTTTAACCCGTGAACAGTTAGCACCTTACCTGCAGCGCCTAGAAGGCGAATCACCTGAGTCATTGCCGCTATACGGCATCCCTTTTGCGATTAAAGACAACATTGATCTTGCGGATATACCGACAACAGCAGGCAGCCCAGCATTTGCCTATACGCCATCAGAAAGTGCGTTTGTGGTACAGCAGTTAATCGCTGCAGGCGCTATCCCCATGGGCAAAACTAACTTAGATCAGTTTGCGACTGGCTTAGTGGGCGAGCGGGCGCTGGAGGTTTATGGCACGCCCGCTAATGCCTTTGATCCCACCTTGGTGCCGGGTGGTTCCAGCAGCGGCTCGGCAGTGGTGACGGCGGCGGGCATGGTCAGCTTTGCACTGGGCACCGACACGGCCGGTTCTGGACGGGTGCCCGCCTGCTTCCACAACCTTTATGGTGTTAAACCCAGCCTCGGGCTGCTTAGCACCCGCGGCGTCGTGCCCGCCTGCGCCACTCTGGATACGATCAGCCTATTTACGCTTACCGCCGACGATGCGGCCAACGTGCTCGGCATTACCGCCGCTTATGATGATCAGTGCGCCTGGTCAAAACGCGTTGACTTTGCCATTCACGGTAAGCGTTATGGCAAAGCACCGGCAGCGTTCCGCTTTGGCGTGCCGCTAGAAGCGCAGTGGCAAACCGATGCTGCGTATACCCAGGGTATGCACCTAGCAATTGCAGAGTTGGAAGCTATTGGCGGTGAAAAAGTCGAGCTAGACTGTTCACCCTTATTGGCAGCAGCGCGCTTACTTTACGAAGGACCTTGGGTCGCTGAGCGCTATCATGTGATTCGTGAGCTGATGCAGAGCCACCCCAATGCCGTGCATCCCGTCACCTTCCAAATCACCCAGGGGGGAGCAACACCGCTGGCGGTGGATGCGTTTGATGCGCGCTATCAGCTTGCTGAGTACAAACGCCAAGCCGACGCGTTAATCCGCCACGTGGATGTCATGCTTTCCCCCACGACCGTCACGCACCCTAGCAAAGCAGAGGTAGCGGCAGACCCCATTGGCGTAAACTCGCGCCTGGGCACCTGGACCAACTTTATGAACTTGCTCGACTACAGCGCACTTGCCGTGCCCGTCGGCTTTAGTGAGCGCGGCCTACCCATTGGCGTCACCCTGTTTGGTCCAGCATTGGCTGATTTGGAGTTACTCTCCCTTGCTCGCGCCCTTGAACAGCGCCTTATGCTGCCGTTAGGCGCCACCGACCACCCGCATCCGCCATTAGCAGAGCTCTCCATCGCCGCCCAAGATGGCAGCATGGAACTGGTGGTATGCGGTGCACACCTGCAGGGCTTAGCGCTTAACCACCAGTTGACCCAGCGGGGCGGCACCTTGGTCAGCGTCACCCACAGCGCACCGCGCTATAAACTGTTTGCACTGGCGGGAGGGGCCCCTAAACGCCCTGCAATGCTACGTGATGACAATGGCCAAGCCATTGAAGTGGAGGTTTGGCGCCTGCCTATCGAAACCCTCGGTAGCTTCTTGGCAGGTATTCCCGCCCCGCTCGGCTTAGGTCAGGTAGAACTTGCCGACGGCAGCTGGAAATGCGGCTTTATCTGCACCGCAGGCGCGCTCAATGAAGGCGGAGAAGCAGAGGAGATCACTCAGTTTGGCGGCTGGCGGGGGTGGTTGGCGAGCCAAGCATAACGCTGACTAGCAGGTTCATGCAGGCACATGGTGCCAACGGGCCTGCTTAACCCCGAGCCTTCGTATGCCCCTTGCGCTTGGCAAGTGAACGGTTAGCCGCCTTAATACACAGCCGCGCCAGTGGCACCACTAGCCATAGCAGCGGTGTAAGTAACCAGCGGTAACAAAAGCGCGCGATGATCAACACTGGCAATAGCACGATCAACCAAATCACAAACTGGCCAAGCCATACCGGCCAGCCTAGCCATGTCGCTAGGTTGGCACCTAGCGCACTGACCAAACTTGGGTGGCGAACGACCACATAGGCAGTCGTAGCCACCGCCACCACTTTCGCCATTCGCGGCAGCGTAGCGAAGCGTCCGCCCGCAGCCACCATTCCGTGACGCACACCAGTGCGAGCACCCTGTGCTTCAAGGCTACCCAACCGAGTACTACGAGCCGCTTTGCCCGCACGTAGCACCTTCACTGTGCTAGCCATCACCAAGAGATCAACTCCGGCCCAAGCAACAGCGCTTGCGCCAATGTCGTCACCGCGCCGCCATTGGCTTTCAAGGTCACGTAGGCCACCGGTGAAAAAATCCCCAACCCCTGCGATTAGGCGTTCGCCCTGTAACCACTCAACATCGCCTTGCTCACTGACCACAAACTGGTTCAGCAGTGCATGGCCGTTAGACGCTAATAGCGCAACTCCCATTTGACCTCGTCGATAGGGCGTCAATTGTGCTATCGCTTTCTCTATGTCCGTTTCATTGGCCTGGCCTTCGTTCACACTCGCTGATCCTGAATCGTCATCGTCCCACCAACGACTGACCTGCTGATAACGCTCACCTAGCCAATGCTGAGCGCGAAGCGTAGCAATATCGTGATCACGGAAGTAAACCACAGGCAAGATTGCATCCGCGCCGAAGCGTACTAGCACCTCCTGAAACTGAGGAGAGTCTCCGTAGTCGACTAAGGCGCTGCGCGCACTATCGCCGTATCGTAAAATTGCCAGCGAGGCACTCATCCAAAGCGCTTGGTCAGCAGCGTAGCTGAGAAAAAGCGCATTGATGTCAGGCGACTCCTGCTCCAGCGTAGACGCAAGTGCTGGCAGCGCCTTCTGTGCTTCCAGACGCACCAGTCGGGAATCAAACGGTTCATGAGAAGCCGCAGCCGACAGCAGCCCTGCGATGACTATTGCGGTAAACGCTATGAGCTGCCAAGGCCGCATTTTCACCTACTCCAGCGAGCTGGTTATTGTTGGATTAACCCAACGTATCCGCTGTTACGTTCGCCGCTACAGGCTGAGTAGAGTAGTGGCGATTAATTGCACTAAGCACCCCTTTCATCGACGCACTGGTGATGCTCTCGTCGGTACCCACGCCAAACACCGCTTTGCCATCAATGCGCACTTCGACATAGGCAATTGCTTCAGCATCCGCGCCTTGGCCACGGGAATGCTCGTGGTAGTCAATAATTTCCACATCATGGCCGCTGACGACCAACGCTTTCACGAAGGCAGCTAGGGGGCCGTTGCCTTCACCGGACACCGTTTCTCGATTACCACTGTTTTCTAACACGGCTTCTAGCGCTACTTTAGGGCTATCCGGCTCAGAAGAGAGGCGATGACTAATCAGCGCCAGCGGAGAATGCTGTTCAAGATACTCATCGGCAAACGCTTGATAGATCATTTGCGAGGTAATTTCACGCCCAGTGCGGTCGGCCACTTCCTGTACCACTTGGCTAAACTCGATAGAGAGCCTGCGCGGTAGCTCAATGCCGTGCTCTTGTTCCAGCAGATAGGAAATACCGCCTTTGCCTGACTGGCTGTTAACGCGAATCACCGCTTCATAACTGCGCCCCACATCCAGCGGGTCGATCGGCAGATATGGCACATCCCAAAGCGCTTCAGGATGGGCGCGACGGTCTGCCATACCTTTTTTGATGGCATCCTGGTGCGAGCCAGAGAACGCGGTAAATACTAGATCGCCCACGTAAGGGTGGCGTGGATGAACGGGTAACTGGTTACAGTACTCCACCTCGCGCATGACCGGCGTGATGTTAGAAAAGTCGAGGTTCGGGTGAACACCTTGGGTGTACATGTTCATGGCCAGCGTGACGATATCCACGTTGCCAGTGCGCTCGCCGTTACCAAACAGCGTGCCTTCGACCCGATCAGCCCCGGCCATCAACGTTAGCTCTGCTGCCGCAACGCCTGTTCCCCTATCATTATGGGGATGAACACTGACAATTAACGTGTCGCGTTTTTTAACATGGCGGCAGAACCACTCAATTTGGTCGGCGTAGTTATTCGGTGTGGCGACTTCGACGGTGGCCGGTAAATTAACGATCATCCGGTTATCAACGCTAGGCCCAAACGTGTCCATCACCGCTTCGACAATCTCTACCGCAAAGTCCATTTCGGTAGTGGTAAACAGCTCCGGCGAGTACTGGAAGGTCCAATTAGTGTTTGGGTTGGCGGCCATCAAATCGCGGATTTGTGCTGTGGCATCCACCGCGATCTGAACACACTCCGTTTTATCCACATTAAACACGATGCGACGAAACATCGGGTCGGTGGCGTTATAGACGTGGACAATAGCGTTTTTAGCGCCTTCAAGCGCTTCAAAAGTGCGCTCAATCAAGTGTGGGCGCGCCTGAGTCAGCACCTGAATGGTCACATCGTCAGGGATTTTATCCTGCTCTATTAACGCACGGACAAAGTCAAAGTCGGTTTGCGACGCTGATGGAAAACCAACCTCAATCTCTTTAAACCCCGTCTTCAGCAACAGATCAAACAAGCGCTGTTTACGCTCTTGATCCATCGGGTCAATTAACGACTGGTTGCCATCACGCAGGTCAACGCTGCACCAAATGGGTGGCGTTTCAATACGCTGGCTTGGCCACTGGCGATCGGGCAGGTCAACGGCCACAAAAGGACGGTATTTTTTAGAGGGGTCAGATAGCATCATGGCAGCGCTCCTTTCGTTACTCTGTTCTAGGTAAGCCGGTTCTAGGTAAGCCGGTTTTAGGCAACCCTGTTTCAGATAGGTCGGCTTGGTCGTTTAGCGTCGTTGGGGCGCCTTTTTGAACCATCGCAGCTTCCATACGATCAAGTTGAGCTTTTAACGTATGCACGTCGCTTCGAAGTGCTTGCAGTTGGGCAGAGTCACCTTCACCGCTATCTAAATCCAGCTGGGCACTCTCTTTTTGCATGACGTCCAACACAATACCAATCATCATATTGAGAAAAATAAATGCATTAAGAAAAATGAAGGTTAAGAAATAGATCCACGCATAGGGATAAACTTCCATGGTGGGGTAAAGCACAGCGGTGGCCCAGCTCTCAAATGTCGCTACTTGAAACAGTGTCAACATGGCGAGGGCAATATTACCCCAAAGGCTTTCATCAACATTGTGGAACAGGAAGCTACCAATAGCGCCGTAGATGTAAAAGATAATAAACATCAACAGTACAACATAGCCCATCCTGGGGATGGACTTCACCAAAGCCACCAGCAGCATTTGCAGCTCAGGAATCATCGACACCAAGCGCAAGACGCGGAAAATCCTCAGTAAACGTGCCAGCAGCACCATCTCCGAGTCGTCCATCGGTATCAGGCTAGCGGTCACGATCAGGAAATCAAACACATTCCAGCCTTTCTTAAAAAAGCTGACTAAGTTGCGCTCGGCTGCCATTCTGATCAAAATCTCAATCAGAAAGAACACCGTAACGGCAATATCTAGATAAAGCAGCCACTGCTCTATTCGAGAGGTTTCCTCATAGGTTTTCGCACCGATCACTAGTGCAGAAACCACAATGATTGATATTACTACCCCTTCAAAAAGCTTGTTGCTACGCAATTTTTCGAAGCGGGCTTGCCAGGTATTGAATGGTTCACTCATGGAACAAGGAGTCTCTGAACGGTTAACGGCAACACTTTATACTAAAACCACACACTTACTATACAAGTGATATCCTGTTGTTTCACTTGATGTATCTCCGTCACTCAGGTGCCTATTGCGACCTTGGTGTTTTATGATTTTTTGCGCTGGATAAGCCCATGACACTGCTGTGGATAGCTTTACTGCCTTTGCTAGGCGTAGTGGTACCGGCATTAAGTGCCAAACGCGGCCGCACTTTGTGCTCGCTAGCAACAAGCATACTGCCTGCGGTTGCCCTACTGCTTACATTGCTGCAAATCCCCACCCTGTTAGAAGGTGAAATGCTGCGTTTTAACGCGGCATGGATGCCCGAATTAGGCCTAGAGCTGGCATTTCGTTTAGATGGCCTGTCGCTGCTCTTTAACCTGCTGATTCTTGGCATTGGCCTTCTAATTCTATTGTATGCACATTTTTACCTAGCCAAAGATGAACCGTTTGGACGCTTTTATGCGTTTCTCATGCTGTTTATGGCATCGATGGTCGGTATTTCGATGTCAGACAACCTTATTTTACTCTGGTTGTTCTGGGAACTAACCAGTCTTTCCTCTTTTTTATTGATTGGCTTTTGGTCTTACCGGAGCGATGCCCGTAAAGGTGCCCGCATGGCACTTACCGTTACCGGTGCCGGTGGTTTGGCACTGTTAGCGGGGTTATTGCTATTGGGCGATATGGCAGGCAGCTACCGGATGGATGACGTACTTAGCAGCGGTACTGCAATCGTCGCTGACCCACGCTATCCGATAATGCTTGGTCTGGTTCTACTCGGTGCATTTACCAAATCAGCCCAATTCCCCTTCCAATTTTGGCTACCTCATGCCATGGCAGCCCCAACACCCGTCTCTGCTTACCTACACTCTGCCACCATGGTAAAGGCGGGTATTTTCCTAATGGCGCGTTTGCATCCCGCCATTGCGGGCAGCGAACTTTGGAGCGTGGTGGTACCGCTAGTAGGGACTATTACACTGCTTTATGGGGCCTGGTTTGCGTTATTTAAGACCGACCTAAAAGGGATTTTAGCGTTTTCAACCGTGAGTCACTTGGGTTTAATTACCGTACTGCTCGGTATCGGCAGCCCAATGGCAGTGCTAGCAGCTCTGTTTCATATTTTGAATCATGCCACTTTCAAAGCTGCTCTGTTTATGAGTGCAGGAATTATCGATCACGAAACGGGCACTCGAGAACTCAAGCAATTAGGTGGCTTGAAAAAAGCCATGCCGGTTACCGCGCTGCTGACTACCCTGGCCGCTGCTGCCATGGCTGGCGTTCCCCTCTTTAACGGTTTTCTTTCTAAAGAGATGTTCTTTACCGAAACGCTAGCTACCCCGGTACTGGGAGGTCTTAGCTGGTTACTTCCTGCGCTAGCAGCGTTAGGTGGCATTCTTTCGGTAGCCTATTCTGTGCGTTTGGTGCATGCGGTATTTTATAAACCCGCCAAAGAATCAACGCCTAAAGCACCACACGAGCCACCACACTTAATGCGCCTACCCGTGGAAATTCTGGTGGTTCTGTGCGTTTTAGTCGGACTATTTCCCGCCTTTTTTGCTACCGGTATTTTACAGTTAGCGTCCCAGGCTGTGCTGGGAGAACCACTTGATTTCCATTTAGCTATTTGGCATGGCGTCAACCTACCTTTAATCATGAGTGGGCTGGCCTTTATTGTGGGCATTGCGCTGTATTGGCGCCACGCCGATCTACGCCGTTTCATGCAGCCATTTGCTAGTGTCGATGCCCGCCGCGTATTTGAGCGTTTTATCGTCACCCTTAGCTACCGTGCCGAGCAACTGATCACCAAGTTTGAAGGCAACTCGCTTCAGCGCTATATGGGTTGGTTACTTTTCGCGGCGTTACTGATGGGCGTAATCGGTTTGGCAAGTACTGGCAATTTAACTGGTGCTAAAGGCAATCAGCCAATTGATGGCATCGTCTTGCTGGGTGCGGGTATGCTAATTTTTGGGGGTATAGCAACCGCTGCTACGCATCGCTATCGGTTAATCTCATTACTAATGTTATCTGTTGTAGGCCTATTCGTTGCTCTCACCTTTGCACGCTTTTCGGCCCCAGACCTAGCACTGACGCAGCTATCGGTAGAAGTTGTCACCATGATTCTGCTGATGCTAGCGCTATTTTTCTTGCCCCAAAAAACACCGCGTGAGTCGAGCCCCAAGCGCAATGTACGAGATATGCTGCTGGCAGGGGCGCTGGGCTTGGTGGTGGCTAGCCTTAACTATGCGGTGATGACACGTGAAACGCTGTCGATTTCTGAGTTCTTCGTTGAAAACAGCAAACCTGGCGGCGGCGGGTACAACGTCGTCAACGTGATATTAGTCGACTTCCGTGGCTTCGATACGCTCGGTGAAATCACGGTGCTAGCCATTGCAGGCTTAGCAATCTTTAAACTGCTAAACCGGCTACGCTTATTCATCCCTCACAGCGATGGCGAAGGTCGCGTTTGGTCGCCTGATCGCTATCCGGCTATTTTAACGTCGATCTCAATGACCTTACTGCCGCTGGCGTTGCTGGTTTCTGCGTTTATCTTTTTACGCGGCCATAATCAACCTGGTGGTGGTTTTATTGCCGGTTTGATTACCGCTGTCGCGCTGATTTTGCTGTATATGGCGCGCGGTGTGGAGTGGGCGCAAGAGCGGCTTAACTTCCCCTTCCAACCGGTAGCCGTCGTGGGGGTAGCCATTGCAACGCTCACCGGGCTGGGCAGCTGGCTGTTGGGCTACCCGTTCTTAACGTCATCATTCGGTTATTTCACGCTGCCACTGATTGGCACCTTCGAGCTGGCCACCGCTTTGCTATTTGATCTTGGTGTTTATCTCGCCGTTGTAGGTGCAACACTGATGATCCTGGCCAACCTGGGTAAAGTTACTACTCCCCATCGGCCTGTCACAGACCCCAAAACAACGGACGACTCCACAACGTCCAACGATAAGGAGTCCTATTAATGGAAATGCTCTATGCCATTACAACGGGCATATTAACCGCCTGCGGACTCTATCTAACCTTGCGGGGACGTACCTTCCCCGTTGTCGTCGGTCTAACGCTGCTCTCTTATGCGGTCAATCTGTTTTTGTTTTCGATGGGAGGCTTAACCACTGATGGGGCTGCCCTGGTAAATGAAAATGCGAACGTTGCTGACCCATTACCCCAAGCACTGGTATTGACAGCGATTGTGATTGGCTTTGCGATGACCGCCTTTGTGGTCATTCTAGCCATGCGCGCACGCAGCGAAGTAGGTAATGACCATGTTGATGGCAAAAAGGAAGACCGCGAATGATTCAGCATCTAATTGTTTTGCCTGTGGTGCTACCGTTAGTTGCGGGCATCTTATTGCTTTACCAACGCCAAGGGTTAGTACGCTATAAGCGCGCCGTCAGCGTTGTTGCCTCGGTACTCTTATTATTTGTCTCAATTGCCTTAGTCAATCAAGCGGCGAGTGGTGAGATCACTTACTACGCGCTGGGTGATTGGCAGCCACCGTTTGGAGTGGTGCTGGTGCTTGATCGCTTGTCAGCATTGATGGTGCTAGTAACCGCTATTCTAGCGGTCGGCGCGGTCATTTTTGCCTGCGGCGGTGATGATGAAAAAGGCAGTAACTTTCATGGCCTATTTCAATGGCAACTGCTCGGTATTAACGGCGCCTTTCTAACTGGCGACTTGTTTAACCTCTTCGTCTTTTTCGAAGTATTGCTTCTTGCCTCTTATGCATTACTGCTGCATGGCGGAGGTAAAGCACGTATACAAGCTAGCGTGCACTATGTCGTGCTTAATTTAGCGGGATCGTCCCTATTTCTAATTGCGGTGGGTGTTCTTTACGGTGCAACAGGCACGCTAAATATGGCCGACATGGCGCATAAGCTGACCAGCCTGCCCGCTGAGCGCGAAGGTTTAGTCACCGCTGGGGCGTTAATGCTGTTAGTGGTTTTTGGTTTAAAAGCCGCTATTTTACCTCTCTACTTCTGGCTGCCCCGCGCTTATGCCGCCGCGCCAGCCCCTGTGGCTGCGCTATTTGCTATCATGACGAAAGTGGGCATCTACGCTATTTTACGTGTCTATTCACTGATATTTAGCGATCAAGCGGGAAGTTTAGTCGCATTAGAGCAGCCCTGGATATGGTGGTTAGCCTTAGCAACCTTAGCGGCAGCTGGCGTTGGCGTTATGGCCGCCCGTGATCTTCGTCTGCTAATAGCGTACTTGGTGCTTATTTCAGTAGGCACGTTACTGGCCGGAATTGGCATGCGCACTCCAGCGGCGACATCTGCACTGCTTTATTATCTTATTCATACGACGTTAATTACTGGCGGGCTCTTTTTGCTGGCAGAAATGATTGGCCTGCAGCGAGGCAAACCCGGCACACGTATCGTGAAAGGCCGCCCGTTAGTACAAGGAAATGCACTTGCGATTACCTTTTTTATCGGTGCCATTGCGGTGGCAGGCTTACCGCCATTATCTGGTGCCTTAGGAAAAGCATTGATGCTTAACGCCGCAGAAGGCGGAGAGCGTTTGTGGCTTTGGCCACTGCTACTATTGACCAGTCTTGCCTCGCTGATTGCGCTTTCTCGTGCGGGTTCTACGCTATTTTGGCGCAGCCATCGAGGTAGCCCAAGCGGCAGCACTCTCTCCCGCTATCAGTGGGTTGGCATGCTGTGGTTACTCAGTGCGGCACCGCTAATGGTTGTCTTTGCAGGTCCAGTGAGTAGCTACACTCAAGCCACAGGAGAGCAGCTAGCCAACCCACAGCTATTAATTAATACGCTTCTGCCTGATGCTGGAGACGCCCAATGATTGCCCCTCGCACTTGGCTTCCTACGCCAGTATTGTCACTGCTGCTGCTATTGGTATGGCTATTACTCGTGCGTAGCTTTGCGTTTGGCCAGATTGTGTTAGGCGGCGCGCTGGCCATCCTTATTCCGTTGTTAACCCATCGTTTTTGGGATGCACGCCCGCGTATTGGCAAGCCTCTTAAACTACTGCGTTTTGCGCTTCGCGTACTGGGCGATATCGTTATTGCCAACTTTGAAGTTGCGTATTTGATCGCTAATCCGTGGCGTAAACTTAAGCCCCACTTTATTGAATACCCGCTGATGCTTGAAGAGCGCTTCACAATTACGCTGCTCGCCAGCACCATTAGCCTGACGCCGGGCACTGTATCAGCCAATTTGCGCATGGACGGAAAGTCACTGCTTATTCATGCGCTAAATGTGGACGATGAGGACGCGCTAATCGAACAAATACGCGCGCGTTATGAGCGTCCGCTGAAGGAGATATACGAATGCTGAGCATTGCACTCGCGATTACCTTGACGCTGGTAGTGATGGCATTATTGATGAATCTTTATCGCTTAACTATTGGCCCAGACCTACCAGACCGTGTGCTGGCGCTTGACACGATGTATGTCAATTCGATTGCGCTCATTGTGCTACTAGGACTGTGGCTCAACAGCAAGACGTACTTTGAATCTGCGCTGTTAATTGCCATGCTCGGTTTCATCAGCACAGTGGCCGTATGCAAATACATTTTGCGCGGAGATATTATCGAATGAGCCGTGTAATCGTTAAGGAGATGCGCCAATGTCATTCTTAGTTGAAGCGCTAATTTCACTGCTGCTAGTGGCAGGCGGCATTTTCGTCTTTATTGGCTCACTAGGCCTTGCCCACCTAAGAGATTTTTACATGCGCTTGCATGGCCCTACCAAGGCCACCACGCTGGGCATAGGCTGCATGCTTGTTGCTTCAATGGGCTACTTTTGGAGCGTCGATGGCAAACCGGATGTTCAAGAACTACTGATTACGCTGTTTTTATTCATCACTGCGCCAGTTAGTGCCCACTTGCTTGCCAAAACGGGCCTACATATGCAGCTCAAGCACGCTGATAAAACCCAAGGAAAACCAGTAGAACTGCGTTCAGAAGAAGTCGGTGAAAAGCCGGTACCCCACCCTGATAAAGGGCATGGCTGAAAGAGTGAAGCAACACCGTTTAATCGTTAAGCGCTGGCCAAAACGCCAGCGCTTGTTATATGTCACAGGCGCGAGACAGTAGTGAGGAGCGCCACTTTCCGGTAAGCTCCTTGCGTTTTGTTAGCCTGTTTTGAGGTAATTCTATGTGGAGCCTGCTTAGATTGTCGGCACTGTCATTAACCACGTTGATGATAGCGGGTTGCTCAGACCCCAAAATAGACACCAGCTCAATGCCAGCCGCCGTTGTTTCCGTTGAGAAAGTGCGTGATTCTCTCCCTACCTACAAGCGCGATGAGTTTGATCAAGCCTTGACGATCATAGCCATGTCATCGTTCAGCGGCATCGATTTACTCAATGCACGTCGTATGAATGCCGCAGAAGTGGCCGAATCAGCAAATGCCTATATGCACGGCCTGACAGGGGATGAGATTATTGAGCGCGCCGACAGAATGCTGCGCGAACGTCGCGCCCGCGAACGAGAGCAGGCACTGCAAACGCTTGATCGTCTAGAAAATAAGCAGGCGAATGCAACATATGACCAGCAACAACGCGCACAGGTACGTCTTGAAAATGCTGATTACTACATTAGTACTAGCCCCTACGGTGCCTTTGAACCTGTCATTGACCTTCAGGTAACCAATAATTCTGATCAGGTGATTTCAGAACTATTGTTACATGGTGTCCTAACCAGTCCGGACCGCGAAACACCCTGGGTCGATGAAACGTTTTATTATGTGATTGCTGATGGTTTAGCGCCCGGCGAGACTGACCAATGGAGCCTTGCTCCCAACCGTTTCGGTCCCTGGGGAAATAACCAAATTCCTCGCGACACAAAACTTACCTTAACACTACAAGGGGTAAATGACGTGCAAGGTAATCCGCTGTGGAATTCACCACCGCTCAGCGAAAACGAAACTGCTAAGCTAGAAGCGCTACGCGCTGAATATGGTGGTGTGAACACGCATACAGACAACTAGCCAAAGGCGGTGCTAATGACCGCCTGTTCGCTCGACAGCGCGCGTCAGTCGATTAGATCTGCTTCGCGATAGCCAATCAAATACAGCACCGCATCAATCCCCAACGTTGAAATTGCTTGGCGGGCCTGGGCACGAACCACCGGCTTAGCACGAAACGCGATACCTAGCCCTGCTTTCGCCAGCATCTTCAGATCGTTAGCGCCATCGCCGACGGCAATGGTCTGCTCTAAAGTAAAGCCTTCCCGTAGCGCAATTTGCTCCAAAAGATCGGCTTTACGCTGGGCATCAACAATCGGCTCTTTGACTTCGCCAGTCACCTTGCCATTTTCGATCACCAGCTCATTGGCATGGATTTCATCAAAGCCAAGCTTATCCTGAAGATGACGGGCGAAGTAGGTAAACCCTCCTGAGAGGATCACGGTGCGGTAACCAAACCGCTTTAAGTTCGCCATTAGCCGTTCAACGCCATCCATTAGCGGCAGCTCAGCGGCGATCTCCTTCAAGACGGCTTCGTCTAAACCGGCTAACTTACTCATACGCTCGCGGAAGCTCTCTTGAAAATCCAGCTCGCCACGCATTGCTCGTTCGGTTACGTCGGCGACTTCATCGCCTACGCCATGACGACGTGCCAGCTCATCAATTACCTCGGTTTTAATCAAGGTCGAGTCCATATCAAAACACACTAAGCGACGGTGCCGACGCCAGATAGTGTCTTCTTGAATAGCAATATCGACTCCATGCTGAGCGCCCAGTGCTAGGGCCTTTTCGCGCAAGGCCTCTAGCTCCGCATCGCTACCCCTAAGCCAACACTCAACACAAGCACCGTTAGCTGGCGCATCTCCTTCAAGCGCTTCACGGCCTGAAAGGCGATGGATCAGCTCAACGGTTAGACCAAACTCAGCCGTTAGCGCGCCTACTTCAGCTAATATACCAGCAGGCAATTTAGGAGCTAGTAGGCTTAAAATCAGCCTTGGTTGGCTGGCTTGTTCGCTCCAGCGCTGGTAATCCTCACCACTCACCGCAATTGCCTGTACGTCTAACCCTAATGTATCCCCCGCTTCGCTTAGAGCGGCTTCCAAAGCACTGTCGTGATTAAGCCCCACCAACATTTCCAACGAGAGCATGCCAAACGTCACGCTTTGATTTATATCCAACAGACGAGCGCCCCCTGCCGCCAGTGCCTTACCCAGGCCAGCCAGCTGTCCTGGGCGCGCAACACCGGTCGCACGAATCAGATAACGCGTTGCCATGACTTACTCCCCTGCTTCTAAACGGTCGACTTTTTGGAAACCACGCGGCAATTTGCTGCCTCGTCTACCGCGCTCACCACGATAATACGCGAGATCGTCGGCTTTCAGGGTTAGCTTACGCTTACCGGCATGAATAATAAGCTCACTCTTATCTGCCACGATGGCAATGTCACGCACAAACTCTTCACGCCGAGCCGCACGCGGGCCGGGGATATCGAGCATTTTGTTGCCTTTCCCTTTAGCCATTTCAGGCAGCTGGTCTAACGGAAACAGCAGCAACCTACCTTCGTTGGACACCGATGCTACCCACAGGCCTTCACCTTCCGGCACTTCCACAGGGGCCATCACGCTGCAGCCTTTCGGTACGCTGAGTACCGCTTTACCGGCTTTGTTTTTACCAGTCAGAGCGCCAAGCTGGGCTACAAACCCATAGCCACCGTCGCTGGCCAGTACAAACCGTTTGGTGGGCGGTGCCAGCATTAACCCCGCCATTCGTGCACCTGCCGCCACATTGACCCGCCCAGTGACGGGCTCACCTTGGCCTCGGGCGCTGGGCAAATTATGCGCCGCTAGGGTATAGGCGCGGCCGGTGTCATCTAGTAGCACTAAGGGTTGATTGGTTTTACCGCGCGCCGCTAGCTGGAAGCTATCGCCTGCTTTATAAGAAAGCCCTTCAGGGTCAATATCGTGGCCTTTTGCTGCACGAATCCAGCCTTTGTCAGAGAGCACCACGGTAATCGGATCGGCGCCTAGCAGCTCAACTTCAGAGAGGGCCTTGGATTCTTCACGCTCGACCAGCGGCGAACGACGCGCATCACCATGCTCTTTACCCGCCGCGCGGATCTCTTTTTCAATCAGTGTGGTCAGCTTGGCTTCACTGCCTAGCAACCCTTGTAGCGACTTACGCTCTTTCTCAAGCTCATCCTGCTCACCACGGATTTTCATCTCTTCCAGCTTGGCAAGATGACGCAGCCGCAGCTCTAGAATTGCTTCAGCTTGTCGTTCAGAAAGACCAAAAGCAGCAATCAGCGCCGACTTTGGCTCATCCTCTTCACGAATAATACGGATCACTTCGTCGAGGTTGAGATAAGCCGTTAGCAGCCCTTCTAAAATGTGCAGTCGGTCTTCGACCTTGCCTAAGCGGTGCTCTAAACGACGACGTACCGTGGCACGTCGAAAACGCAGCCATTCACTCAGCATATCGGCTAGTGGCATCACACGGGGGCGGCCATCTAGGCCGATCACGTTCATGTTTACCCGCACGTTCTTTTCCAGATCCGTGGTGGCAAACAGGTGCGCCATTAGCGATTCAACATCCACACGATTTGAACGCGGCTCAATCACTAAGCGAGTCGGCTCTTCGTGGGTGGACTCATCGCGCAAGTCAGCAACCATCGGCAGCTTTTTGGCCTGCATTTGCGCGGCGATTTGCTCTAACACTTTGGCACCGCTGACCTGATAAGGCACGGCGGTAATCACGATATTGGCGTCTTCACGTACATAGCGGGCGCGTAGTTTGACCGAGCCACGTCCAGACTCATAAAGCTTACGCAGGTCTGCTTTGGGCGTGATGATTTCCGCATCGGTGGGGAAGTCTGGCGCGGGTACGAACTCCATCAGGTCGACGGTAGTCGCTTCGGGGTTGCGCAGCAGATGGCAGGTGGCTTCGACCACCTCCGTCACGTTGTGCGGCGGAATATCGGTTGCCATGCCGACCGCAATGCCAGTGCCGCCGTTGAGCAGCACGTGAGGCAGACGCGCAGGCAGCACCACTGGCTCTTGCATTGTGCCGTCGAAGTTCGGCGTCCAATCCACGTTGCCCTGGCCCAGCTCGCTAAGCAGCACTTCCGCAAACTTAGAAAGCTTGGCCTCGGTGTAGCGCATGGCAGCAAAGGATTTGGGGTCATCAGGGCTACCCCAGTTACCTTGCCCGTCTACTAGCGGATAGCGATAGCTAAACGACTGGGCCATGAGCACCATCGCTTCATAGCAAGCACCATCGCCATGGGGGTGAAACTTACCCAGCACATCACCCACGGTACGCGCTGATTTTTTGTACTTAGCATTGGCGTGCAGCGCCAATTCACGCATGGCATAAATAATCCGCCGCTGCACAGGTTTCATGCCATCGCCAATATTGGGCAAAGCACGGTCTAAAATGACGTACATCGAGTAGTCGAGGTACGCTTTTTCGGTGTAATCGCGCAGGGACAGCCGTTCGACGTCACCCTCTGCTACCTGAATATCCATGTCGATCATATCCTACCTTAACAACAAAACCGCCCCAGTCGGGGCGGCTGATAAGCGGACACACGGCCACTTAGCATGGCACGCTATGTTAATTGATACCTTTCATGCGACGCATCCGACAGTGCAGGAGCCTGCGATACCGCCTGCGCACCGCCGTGAAACTCATCTAGCAAGCCTTTTAAACGCTGGGCCTGTAACGACAGTTCATTAGCAGCCCCTGCGGCCTGGCTGACTAAGCCTGCATTCTGCTGGGTCACCGTATCCATCTGCGTTACCGCTCGGTTAATCTCGTCAATGCCGTTGGTTTGTTCGCTGGAAGCTTGGCTGATCTCGCTAATGCGTGCTGTTACTTCCTCAATGGCGACGACAATCTCTTTCATAGCGGATTCAGCCTCTTGAGCATAACCGCTGCCCGTCGCGATCTGCTCAGACGTGGTTTTGATCAGCCCATTAATATTCCTGGCCGATGCAGCACTGCGCGAGGCAAGCTCACGTACTTCACTGGCAACAACCGCAAAGCCTCTCCCGTGCTCACCCGCACGCGCTGCTTCTACCGAGGCATTCAGCGCTAATATGTTGGTTTGAAATGCAATATTTTCGATTACTTGAACAATTGAAGCGACTTCAACCGAGCTTTCGTTGATTGCTTCCATAGATTGCGCCAGCCTCGATACCTGCTGGCCGCCGCGTTTTACTTTATCCGCTGATTCTTTTGCCCGCAGGTCGGCCTCTTGAGCATTGTCAGCGTTACGCTTCACCGTAGCCGCCATCTCTTCCATCGTTGATGACGTTTCCTGAAGAGAAGCCGCCTGTTGTTCTGTTCGGCTAGAAAGCTCCGTATTGCCTGCCGCTATTTCAGTGGATTCGCTGGCAATGGCATCGGCCACACTCCGCACGTCACCAAATAGCCGCTGTAGCTTCTCCGAGTATCGATTAACAGCACGGCGCAGTTCACCAATCTCATCCTCACGATAGATCGTTAGCTCTCGACTCGAGTTATCCTGACCCAGCTGATCGATTTGACGCGTGGTACTGCGTATTTGCGCTAGCAAAATACGACCACCCCACCAGCCAAGCCCCAGCAACAGAGCCAGCAAAGGGACGATAAATAGCAGCAGGTCACGTGTTAACGTGCGCGCCAAAGCCGTGACTTGCTCGCTAGGCGTTACTAACCCAAGCGTCCACCCTGTACGTGGCATGTCAAACAAGCGCACTTCAGCAGGCTCTGCTAACACGCCTGCGCTTTCGATACTCGCTTGTTCCCGGCCAGCAGTTATCGCCGTAACAACAGGCTGAAGCCAGGGCATATCACGGACAACGTCAGCTAAACCTTTCATTTCATCAGAGGCTTGCTCTACTCCAGGTAGGTCAATGACATTGCGCTCATTATCCAACACAAAGGCGTAACCGCCTGTACCACCGCCATTTTCCGCAAGAAACTCGGCCACGCCGCCTAGCTGCATATCAATGGTGGCTACACCTGAAAAAGCGCCATCGATATAATACGGAACACTACAGGTCACCATGGCGACCCCTGTCGCTGGGTCGCGGTACGCGGCAGACCAAACGCACTGTCCTGGCGTCGCATCGCGAGCACTGCTATACCATGCTTCGTCGTGGTATGGAGCAATAGTGCTTGCGTTGTAATCATCCAGAAACTCCAACGCTCCCTGAGCATTACGTGCCCAGAAAAAGCTGAAGCGCTCGACACCCGGCGAAAATGCGCCTGGCTCAGGCCAAATACCGCCTCCGGCAATTGTCATATTGCCATTATCATCGACCACATTGGGCAGTGCTTGCTGGTAAATCGCTTCATCTTGAGGAAGCGACTCGGCCAACGCCGCTAAGCTCGAGGTATTCCCCTCGACACGAGCCAACTGGCCATTCAGCGCATTCACGATAGAGCCGCCCGTACGCTCAATCAGTGACTGACTTGCATCGATCACTAACGGCTGGCCACGCCATGCCATCACGCCGTAAATACTGACAGCCATTAGTAGTGTTAACACCACTGCAGACAACGTTAACTGCCGAGAGATTGTGTTGAACAAAGCTATTCCCCTGTCTATGAGCGTTTTTTACGCGTCTTAGTATGTAATAAGCTACCTAATTCAACTATCGGCCAAATAGCATGGCACTGTAATAATGCCTGTTAACGTCTGCCTGACAAGTTGGCTTCACGCCTCTGGTCGTTACAATGAGGCTGATGACCTCTCTATGGGGTAACTACACGTCTACATCAGCAAGATTGCCGTAATCTTCCAGCCACTTTTTGCGGTCACCGGCGCGTTTTTTGGCTAGCAGCATATCCATCATTTCCATGGTGCCGTCGCCCTCTTCCAGGGTTAGCTGAACCAAGCGGCGGGTTTCCACAGCCATGGTAGTTTCACGCAGCTGTAGCGGGCTCATTTCGCCCAGACCCTTAAAGCGCTGAACGTTAGGTGTGCCGCGCTTTTTCGCCAGCTGTTTGAGAATCGCAGCTTTTTCGCTCTCATCCAGGGCGTAGTGCACTTCTTTACCTAAATCGATTCGGTAAAGCGGCGGCATGGCTACGAACACGTGCCCGGCATCCACCAAGCTGGGGAAATGCCTGACAAACAAGGCGCACAGCAGCGTCGCAATATGCAAACCGTCAGAGTCAGCATCCGCTAGAATGCAGACTTTGTGGTAACGCAGCTTTTCAAGGTCTGCACTGCCAGGGTCCGCGCCAATCGCCACGGCGATATCATGCACTTCCTGAGAGCCGTAAATATCGTGGGTCTCGACTTCCCAAGTGTTGAGGATCTTTCCACGCAGCGGAAGAATGGCCTGGGTTTCGCGATTACGCGCCTGCTTAGCACTGCCGCCTGCCGAATCGCCTTCCACTAAAAACAGCTCGCTTAGCGCAGGGTCTTGGCCGGAGCAATCCGCTAATTTACCAGGCAGCGCGGGGCCGGAAGTGACCTTTTTACGGGCAACTTTTTTAGACTTTTTTTGACGCTGCTGGGCAGCGCTGATCACCAGTTCCGCCAGCCGTTCAGCCTGTTCGATGTGATGGTTCAGCCACAGCGAAAAGGCGTCTTTCAACACGCCGGAGACAAAGCCCGCAATGGTGCGCGACGACAAACGCTCTTTGGTCTGCCCGGCAAACTGGGGGTCAAGCATCTTAACCGAGAGCACAAAAGAGGCTCGCTCCCATAAATCATCGGCAGTTAATTTAACGCCACGGGGCAGCAAACTGCGGTATTCACAGAACTCCCGCAATGCGTCTAACAGCCCTGAACGAAAGCCGTTCACATGGGTGCCACCCTGGGGCGTGGGAATCAGGTTTACGTAGCTTTCCAACAGCGTTTCGCCACCTTCAGGTAACCACTGGATCGCCCAGTCAACGCCATGTTCGTCATCGCTAAAATGGCCCACAAAGGGCTCATTGGGTACCACCTCATAGCCATCGGTGGCTTCAGCCAGGTAGTCCCGCAGGCCGTCGGCATAGGCCCATTCGGTTTTTGTGCCGTCGGGTTCTACCAGGGTCACCTTTAACCCAGGGCACAGTACCGCTTTGGCGCGTAGCAAATGTTTTAACTTAGAGAGCGCCAGCTTCGGGCTGTCGAAATAGCTTTCATCTGGCCAGAAGCGCACCAACGTGCCGGTTGCTTTCTTGGCCGCTTTGCCAATTTCATGCAGCTCTTCAACTTTTTCACCAAACTCGAACGCCATCGCGTGGCGCGCACCATTGCGGGTAACTTCAACGTCTAGGCGGCGTGATAAAGCGTTCACCACCGACACGCCAACCCCGTGCAGACCGCCTGAGAAACGGTAGCTAGAGGAAGAAAACTTCCCCCCTGAGTGCAGTTTGGTAAAAATCAATTCGACACCCGACACCCCGTACTCAGGGTGCAGGTCGATAGGCATGCCGCGGCCATTGTCCTGAACTTCAATGGCCCCGTCGTTGTGCAACACCACGCTAATCGCCGTGGCGTGCCCCGCAAGGGCCTCATCAACACTGTTGTCAATGACCTCTTGAGCGAGGTGATTAGGCCGCGAAGTATCGGTGTACATACCGGGACGCTTACGCACCGGCTCGAGCCCTGACAGGACTTCGATGGAACTCGCGCCGTACTGGGAGGCATCAAACTGGGTCATGTAACGTCGGTCCCTGAAAAATAGCGCTAACAGCCGCGCAGAATATTGAACCGAGCCATCGCATTGCAACGGCCCGTGGGCGGCTTACAAAAGAACACAGGATAGCGGAAAAGCAAAAAGCTGTATATCCAGCCATGACAATCAGAATAAGGCGTTACTCCTGTTCTGATGCCCAAAACGCGCCAATCAAGCCACGGCTGGAGGCATCCATGCGCGAAATATCGCCTTCACCATCGATAATCGCCTGGGTATCGGTGGCAATTTTCTTACCCAGCTCTACCCCCCATTGATCAAACGGGTTGATATCCCAAATGACCGCCTGAACAAATACTTTGTGCTCATATAGAGCAATCAGCGCACCCAAGGTGAAGGGCGTTAACTTATCCAGCAGCACCGTCGTAGAAGGTTGGTTGCCACGATAACGTTTGTGCTCAGGGCGAGGGCCTTCATCGTCGAGGGCGTCATCCCCCAGCATCAGCACCCGCGACTGGGCAAAGCAATTCGCCAGGGCTAGGCGGTGTTGCGCTTTTAAATGGCGACGCGTGTCGGGATCTTCGACCTCATCATAGCGCTTCAGCGGCGCAATAAAATCGCAGACCACCGGCTGGGTGCCCTGGTGAAGCAGCTGATAAAAGGCATGCTGCGCATTAGGGCCTAGCTGCCCCCACAGCACCGGGCAGGTCGAGTAGTTCACCGCCTGACCTTGGCGGGTCACCGACTTGCCGTTGGACTCCATCTCTAGCTGTTCAAGATAAGCAGCAAAGTATTCTAAACGTCCGTCGTAAGGCAGTATTGAATGGGCGCGGATATCCAGAAAATTAACGTTCCAGATACCGGCGAGTCCCAGCAACACGGGCAGATTATCTTCCATCGGCGCATCGCGGAAATGGCAGTCCATGGCATGAGCGCCTGCCAGCAGTTCACGAAAGTTATCCATCCCCACCACAAGCGCAATCGGGAGGCCAATAGTGCCCCATAAGGAGTAGCGTCCGCCGACCCAGTCCCAAAACATCAGCTGATGATCCGAGGTAATACCCCATTCGCTCATTTTCTCGGGACTCGCCGACACACCAATAAAGTGCTGACGAACAATTAGTTCAGCACTTAATGGCGCAGCGGTCGGTAGATCACCGTGAGCTGATAGCTTTCCTAATAGCCAGTCTTTAGCCGTATTAGCATTGGAAAGCGTGTCGATGGTGGTAAACGACTTTGACGATAAAACGAACAGCGTGGTTTCTGGATTAAAACGGCTTAAATAATCTGCCAGCTGAGAGCCATCCATGGTGGACGCAAAGTGTACCTCCAACGGATGCCTCCCTTTGGGGCGGTAGTCCGCTAACGCGTGGGTGACCATGAGTGGGCCTAAATCTGATCCCCCCACCCCCAGGTTCACCACATGGCGGATCGGCTTACCGGTTGCACCGCGCCACTGGCCCGCCTGCAGCCGCTGCACCAAGCACTCCATCTGGGCAAGGCTGTCATGAACCGACGCCACCACATCTTCGCCTTCTACTTCAAGGGAGGCATCTGCGGGTAAGCGCAAAGCCGTATGTAACGCTGGTCGATTTTCGCTGACGTTGACCCGTTTTCCGCTTAGCAGCGCATCAATTGCTGCTGGCATACCCGCCTCATGCGCTAGTGCGAGTAAATGTTCAAGCGTATCGTCGTCCCAGCGCTGCTTGGATAGGTCTAAGGTCAGGCCTGCTACCTGACGCGTAAAATTCACCCAGCGACTGTCGTCATCACCAAATAAGTTCTTTAAGTGGACGTGCCGCAGCGCTTCAGCATGATGCTTCAACGTCTGCCATGCAGGTAGCGTATCGGGAGTCGTGCGTGTTGCTGAAGCCATATGCCCTCTCCTGTGGCGTCATTCCGTGCAGCAGTAATCTGTTATAAACAGGTCTGTTCTGGTCTTACAAGGGCGCGTAAACTACGCAGCCTCATTAATAATCCTGGCTTGCCCATGAGTGATGCATCTTACCGCGACGCTATCTTTTCAACACCCCTAGATAAGGTGGCAAGGTTCTCCTTCGACGAGCAGGTTGTTGCCTGCTTCCCTGATATGATCCGCCGTTCAGTGCCTGGTTATGGGCAAATTCTCGGCATGTTGAGCTTAATTGCCCAGCGCCACCTACGTCATGGTGCGCATGTTTACGATTTAGGTTGCTCGCTAGGCGCATCAGGCTTAGCGCTGGCTGGGGCACTTCCCGCCGATGCCTTTCGCTATACCGGGGTAGACCTTTCACCCGCCATGGTGGCCAGGGCCAAGCAAACGTTTTTAGAAGAGTGCCCTGACCACGCCATGCAGGTTGAAGAAGCTGACATACGCACCCTTGAGTATGTGCCTTCTGGCATGATTATTCTCAATTTTACCCTGCAGTTTTTGCCACCCGCTGACCGCGATGCGCTGTTGAAGCGGCTTTTTGATGCCCTTGAGCCTGGCGGCGTACTGATTTTGTCGGAAAAAACTATTGATGCCGATGAGCGAGACAACGCTTGGCGTGTTGAGCGCTACCATGACTTCAAGCGCGCCAACGGCTACAGCGATATGGAAATCAGCCAAAAACGTACAGCGCTTGAAAACGTGCTGATTCCCGATACGCTCGACGCCCTACATGGCCGTTTAGCCCAAGCAGGCTTTCCCCGTTCGATGACGTGGTTTCAGTACTTGAACTTTACCTCGCTGATTGCCTTTAAGGAGGGTTAAGGTGGCGCTGTTACCCGATGACCATCGCGTGCTTTACCAAGCTTTTCTAGACCAAGCCAGCCAGGACGCCGCACTGACGCCGTGGCTTGCCAAACTGCCAGAACAGCTGGCAAACGGGCTAGACCGGCAGCGCCACGGCGACCTCTCTGCTTGGGAGAAAGCCGTTGCCAAACTGCCTGCCCTGCCCGAGGAACGCCATGTCGACCTCACCAGCGATACAGTCAGCATTGATGTTGCGTTGAGCGATAGCCAGAAGCGCCAATGCTTTAACCTGTTGCGCAAGCTTTCGCCCTGGCGCAAAGGGCCCTTTCGATTAGGCGGCATTGAGATTGATACCGAATGGCGTTCCGACTGGAAGTGGCAACGAGTTGCTCCACATCTTGCGCCGCTTAAATACCGTAAGGTATTGGATGTTGGTGGTGGCAGCGGCTACCACGCCTGGCGTATGGCTGGTGAAGGGGCGTCCTTTGTGTTGGTGATAGACCCGTCACCACGTTTTTATTGGCAGTTTCAAGCAGTGCGCCACTTTGTTGGTGAAGCCGACGGCGGACGCACCCAGTTTCTGCCAGTCGGCATTGAGGATGTACCAGAAAAGCTAGCCTTTTTCGATACGGTATTTTCCATGGGCGTGCTCTACCATCGCCCTTCACCTCTTGAGCACTTACAGCAGTTAAAAGAGGCGCTCGCGCCCGGTGGCGAATTAGTGCTGGAAACACTGGTGGTAGAAGGCGATGAGCAAACCGTGTTTGTGCCCGGCGAACGCTACGCAGCAATGCCTAATGTCTACTTCCTGCCCTCTTCAAAAGCACTCTGTCACTGGCTTACACGGTGTGGCTTTACCAATGTGCGCGTGGTCGACGAAGCGGTAACAACACTGGAAGAGCAACGCTCAACCGAGTGGATGACGTATCAGTCGCTTGCGGACTTTCTCGACCCCAACGATCCAACCCGCACCATTGAAGGCTACCCTGCTCCGCGCAGAGCAGTCATTATTGCCAATAAGCCCACCGCCGTGATTAGTTCGCCAACCTAGTGCTGACGGTTGTTGAGCCAATAGACCTTCATCTTCTTAAGATCACCAGCCAGCGGCCAAGATTCATCACGCTGGCCAACGAGGCAGCCACGTAAGTAAATGCACAGGCGGTAAGTACATGGCGGGCACCGGGCATGTCATAGGGAGGCACGTACTCTTTCAGCAGCGGCAGCGCGCGGTTAAAGCTGGCATCGAACTCGACGGGTAGCGTCACTAGATGGACCAGTGCGGCGGTGCCAAAGCTGATCACCGCCATCGCAATGACCACTGCCAGCCCACCAGGCAGCCTGGTAAGCACAAACAGAAAGGGCGCGGCCATCATTAAAATAGCACCCAACTTTTCTGCCTTTTGCGCTACTTGAACCAAGCGGCTTCTGGCTAGCAGGGGTGCGTAGCCTTCATGGTGTTGAATAGCGTGCCCAACCTCGTGGGCAGCGACGGTCACCGCTGTGAGCGAACGGCCATCATAATGCTCGGGGGTTAAGCGCACACAGCGCGATTCAGGATCATAATGATCGCCAAATTCGGTACGCTCAACGCTCACGCCTTCAACACCTAAACGACGCAAAAGATGCTCGGCAAGTTCCGCGCCAGTGCCAGGGTAATCATCCCGCCCACGGGTATGGCGTTTTAATACCCACTTTGCCCATAAATTGGGCAAAATAAAAATCGCCAACGCCAACACGATTAACACAATGAACATGGTCACACTCACCACTGATGAAGAACCTAATCTAACGACCCATTAACAAGTGTTTAGTTTTACCATGGCCACAAAACAGTCGCACTCACATTGAGCTAACTACTCGGGTTCATTGTGATGCGCTTCTACATCCCGCTGCACGGCCTGCAACCCTCTGGCAGAAATGTCACCTTTAGCGTGGGCATGCTCAGCAATCAAAATGCTGTCAGCGGCAAGCACTAGTTCACAGTCGGTATGGGCAAGTTCAGCGCGTAAGCGCTGAATTGCTTGCTCCCGTTTAGGATCTTTATCAACTCGGCGAATATAGATAGCTTTTATTCGCGTGGGATAGGCTTTTACCACCTCGGTATAAACCTCTGGGTCGTGCTGGCCGCTGTCGCCAATCAAAATACACGGCATATCGTGATAGAGCGCTAACATGCGGTCGATCAAATCACGCTTATGCGCTTCAGCCCGCCGTGGCCAGGGGCGGCGCAGAGAAATCCCCCACTCGCGTAGGAATAGAATAGGCCCCACAGGAATACGGTTAAGCTGAAAGAAGGTTTCCAGCATCTCATAGATAGCCCAGGGTCCTCGGGAAACATACAAAATAGGGCGTTCAGCTTTCTCTGTTTGCCCTCGATACAGCGCCTGATAAAGCGATGCCACCCCGGGGAAAGCCGTGCGACGATGAGGTTTACGGACAAACAAGCGGTACAGCATTTTGAGTTTTTCAGCGACACCGGTAAACATGACGGTATCATCAATATCACTGATAACCAGCAGATCTGCTTCGGGAGGCGGGACGTAAACTTCAACACTAGTTCGGATGGGTGAATGGCCGTCTGCATGAACCATGATATCGGCGCGATGCCAGGAAATATCGACCGGCAAGGCGGTGCTAATCGGTAAGTGGGCATCAAAATAGCCATCGCGGTCCGTGGTTAAACACAGCTGATTTTCACCAATGCGTATGTCTACTTTGGCATTGGCAAGGCCGCGTCGAAAGATACGCCGAGCAACATCGGCGGTGTCTCGCAACATACCTCGACGTGGTATCGCACGGCCTAGCGCGGCCTGGCGAAACACACGTCCCATCACAAACACTTCTTGCTGGGAGCCGTAGCCACGGTAAGGATGCACCATCATCCCCCCATGCCCACTGTCCCGCTTCATCGGTTTTGCAATAACGTGGGCAAGCCTTTTGGCAAAGCTTGCCCACTGGTGATACCACGCCATTAAGCGTGCTGACCTGAATGACGACCTTCCTGCAGCTCTTCCAGCAGTTTAGCGTTGAACGCATCTAGATCTTTTGGTGTCCGGCTAGTGACTAACCCGCTATCCACAACGACAGATTCGTCAACCCAATTAGCACCAGCATTGCGCAAATCTTGGGCTACGCTAGGTACAGAGGTCATTTTGCGACCTTTTACTAACTCTGCGTTAATTAATATCCAGGGGGCGTGACAAATTGCAGCCACTGGTTTGCCCGCTTGAAAGAAAGCTTTAACAAAGGCAAGCGCATCTTCATTAAGCCTAAGCTCATCAGGATTAAATAAACCGCCGGGAAGTACCAACGCATGGTAGTTAGATTCGTTGGCGTCAGCTAATGATGTGTCAGCTTCATACGTATCGCCCCAGTCTGTTTCTGCCCAAGCCCGAATAGCTTTACCGTCAACAGAAACAACATGTACCTCAACACCCTCTTTTTGTAAGGCAGCGCGAGGCACACTTAACTCAGACTCCTCAAACCCATTAGTAGCCAAAATAGCCACTCGTTTGCCATTTAGTGCTTGTTTCATCATGCTCTCCTTTTCGTGATGATCGAGACATCTACAACACCTACCCAGTGTGGCGCATCTTGTACTATCGTCAAGCAAAGATGTCCAAAAAAGCAAGTAACCGTGCGCTTAGACGTTATACAATACTGCTCCTATGCTGCTCACAATATAGCCTTGAAACCCTCCCACCTGTTGAGCAAAGCGCTCCTCGTGGGTAAGCACAAGGAACCCTTAAACCGCTGGCCTAACACAACCACGCTGGCCCAATTTGCCGCCTATAGCTACCTACGTTTCACCCTAAGGTGCATTACGTCAATTTTGCGTACACTATGCTAGCTAATGCACGTTAAGGTGAATAAATACACATGATGTCGGTTGTTAAAAACGATGCTGAATAACAAGAACGTTGGTGCAAGACATTATGCCTGCAAGTGATAACCCTTTTTCTACAGCGTTTGCGCTGATTCTAGGAATGGATCAGAGCCTCATCACTATTGTGATACTGTCGCTGCAGGTATCACTGATCGCGGTGTTAATCGCCAGCCTACTGGCGCTTCCATTTGGCGCCGCGCTCGCCCTGTGGCGATTCCCAGGTCGTAACCTTTTGATTGTGATTCTTAATGCACTAATGGGCCTGCCCCCAGTAGTTGCAGGCCTATGTGTTTATCTGCTGCTTTCCCGCGCGGGGCCACTAGGTCAGTTTGGGCTGCTGTTTACGCCAACGGCCATGGTTATTGCGCAAGTCATTTTGGTATTCCCGATTATTGCTGCCCTTACGCGCCAACAGGTAGAGACACTTCACAACGAGTACGCCGAACAGCTGCGCTCCCTTGGCCTGAATCAGCTACGGATGATGCCCACGCTGCTGTGGGACGCGCGCTTCGGACTATTAACCGTGATACTCGCAGGCTTTGGCCGCGCCAGCGCGGAAGTCGGTGCGGTGATGATTGTCGGTGGCAATATCGATGGCGTCACCCGCGTCATGACCACCAGCATTGTGTTGGAAACCAGTAAGGGCAACCTGCCCCTCGCGCTGGGATTAGGCATAGTACTGCTTAGCCTTGTCACGCTCATTAATGGATTAGCTCACACAGTCAGTGAAACGGCTAAGAGGCGGCTAGGATGAACGCGTCGGTTTTTCCACCGTCCCTTATGACGACCGTACCCACGCTGCATTTTGAACAGGTCAGCTTTGCGCACCGTGGCAACCGTTTGCTCGCCCCCACCACACTGTCACTCTCAGGCTGCCAGCGCACAATCATTATGGGCCCCAATGGCGCAGGGAAGAGCTTGTTAATGCGTTTGGCCCACGGCTTGCTAAGCCCGAGCAATGGCCACGTTACTTGGCAAGGAGAGCCACCCGCCCAGGCCATGGTGTTTCAGCAACCGGTGCTACTGCGCCGTTCGGCAATGGATAACTTAACCTATGCCCTGGCGGTCAGTGGGGTACCCCGCCGGCAACGCAAACCTTTGGCCAAGCAGGCACTTGATAAATTTGGCTTAGTCGCGCTTGCTAAGCGTCCTGCCCGGGTGCTTTCCGGTGGCGAACAGCAGCGCCTTGCGCTTGCTCGTGCTTGGTTACTTAACCCTGCCGTATTATTTCTAGATGAGCCTACCGCTGCCTTAGATCCCGCCGCTATTAAAGCAGTTGAAGATGCGGTCAATGAGTTTCATCAGAACGGCACACGCATCATTATGACCACCCACGATCTGCATCAAGCCCGCCGCTTAGCCGATGAGGTGGTGTTTATGTATAGCGGCCAAGTGCTAGAACACACGCCCGCTTACCGCTTTTTTAACACACCTGCGTCCACACAAGCGGAAGCCTTTCTGCGCGGCGAACTTGTTTGGTAACCCCTGGAGCTACCCGATGAACAAAACCACCACGTTGGTCACCGCTCGCTGTTTAGCCTCAAGTGTACTGGGCCTATCGTGGAGCGCCTCGCTGCTCGCTAACGAGGAATTCATTGTCCTTGCATCAACGACGTCGACCGAAAACTCAGGTCTATTTGAGGCAATTATTCCCACCTTCACCAACGCCACGGGCATTGATGTACGTGTCATCGCCGTTGGCACAGGACAAGCATTTGAAATTGCGCGCCGTGGAGATGCTGACAGCTTGCTAGTACATGACACGGCAAGTGAAGAACAGTTTGTTGCCGATGGTTACGCCAGCGAGCGCCTGGACGTCATGTATAACGACTTTGTAATAGTCGGACCCAGCGATGACCCCGCAAACATTAGCAGTAGTGCCAACGTCGCCGAGGCGTTTGCACACATTGCGCAAAGTGGATCACCCTTTGCATCCCGAGGAGATGATAGTGGCACCCACCGTGCCGAACTGCGTTTATGGAAAGATGCAGAGGTGACTCCCCAAGGGGCATGGTATAGGGAGTTAGGAAGCGGTATGGGACCAACCCTAAACACCGCCGCAGGCATGAATGCCTATACGTTCACTGACCGTGCAACCTGGGTGGCGTTTAAAAACCCGCAAGACTTAACGCTTTTATTTGAAGGCGACAATGCGCTATTTAATCAGTACGGCAGCCTGCTACTTTCTGAACAGCAATACCCGCACTTGAAGCACGATTTAGCGGCTCAGTGGCACCAGTGGCTAGTGTCTGAAGAAGGCCAGCAAGCGATTGCCGATTTTACTGTCAACAGCCAACCGCTCTTCTTCCCTAATGCGCAGTCGTCTTCTAACCCACCATAGCGCTGTTTATAAGTAAAAGCGGCCTGAGTCACAAGGACCCAGGCCGCTTTTTAACTTCAGATAACGTGCCTGCTAACCGTATTTGCTAACACTCCCTGCTAGCGCAGCAAGTCGCGCACATCCTTCGCTTCCCAATGCGGAAAATGCTTGCGCACTAGCGCGTTCAAATCACGCTCAAAGGCAGCCCAATCGGTAGCGCCACTCACCTGCTCGCGGGCATCGGCAGTGCCACGAATCATGCCAGCGCCAACCGTTACGTTGGTCAGCCTGTCGATGATGATAAAGCTGCCGGTACCAGGGCTTGTGCGATAGTCATCCACGGGAATTGCCGCCGTTAACTCTACCTCACAGCGCGCAATCGCATTTAAGCCCAGTAAATCCGTGGCATGTCTTTCGAGCGTATTGACGTCAATTTGGTATTCAATACCACTTACCTGCCCCGATAGATCGCGGGTGGCGAGCTTAAAGTCATAAAGCTTACCCGGTGTTAGAGCATCTTCATGCATCCATACGATATCCGCCATAAATGCATTAGAAAGTGGTAAGTCAGCGTCTGCACTAACAATCCAATCACCGCGGGAAATATCAATCTCATCTTCCAGGGTAACGGTAATTGCCTGACCTGGGTAAGCAGCGCTTAAGTCGCCATCAAACGTCACCACTCGGGCAACCCGTGACGTTTTACCCGATGGTAGCACTTTCACTTCCTGGCCTGGGTGCAAAACGCCTGCCGCCAAGGTGCCGCAATAACCACGAAAATCCAGATTCGGACGATTAACGTACTGAACCGGCAAACGTAAATCAGTGAGGTTTTGGTCACGACTGATTTCGACACTTTCCAACAGCTCAATCAGCGTTTTGCCCTCGTAACCCGCACCGAAATACCATGGTGACTGCTCACTTGGGTTAACCACGTTGTCGCCGTTTAGTGCTGACATTGGTACAAAGCGAATATCCGGCGCACTTAGGTTGGTGGCAAAGGCGCGGTATTCATCCACAATCTCATTGAAGCGCTGCTCGGAGAAGTCCACCAAGTCCATCTTGTTAACCGCAATCACCAAGTGCTGAATGCCCAACAAGTCGGCAATAAAGCTATGGCGACGGGTTTGAGTCTGCACCCCATAACGGGCATCGATCAAAATAATCGCCAAGCTAGCCGTTGAAGCACCGGTAGCCATATTGCGGGTGTACTGCTCGTGCCCAGGGGTATCCGCAATGATGAATTTACGCTTTTCCGTAGAGAAGAAACGGTAAGCAACATCAATAGTAATGCCCTGCTCTCGCTCTGACTGCAAACCGTCTACCAGCAGTGCCAAATCAACCGTATCACCGGTAGTGCCACTGGTTTTAGACGCTTGGGTAATTGCCGCCAGCTGATCTTCAAAGATCATTTTAGAGTCGTGCAGCAGGCGTCCGATCAGCGTGGACTTTCCGTCGTCAACACTGCCACAAGTGATAAAACGCAGCAGGTCTTTGTTTTCGTGCTCGTGAAGGTACTGCTCGATATTGTCAGCAATTAAATTAGATTGATGAGCCATTAGACCTACTCCTTAAAAATAGCCTTCGCGCTTTTTCTTCTCCATTGAACCGACCTGGTCGCGATCGATCGCACGGCCGCTACGTTCGCTGGTTTTGGTCAACAGCATCTCTTGAATAATCTCGGGTAGCGTGGCCGCCGTTGATTCCACCGCACCGGTCAGTGGGTAACAGCCCAGCGTTCTGAAGCGCACAAACTTCTCTTCAGGCACTTCACCTGGCGCCAAGGGCAAGCGGTCATCGTCAACCATAACCTGCATGCCATCACGCTCAACCACAGGACGCTTGGCGGCGTAGTAAAGCGGCACAATCGGAATCGACTCAAGATAGATGTACTGCCAGATATCCAGCTCTGTCCAATTCGACAGCGGGAAAACGCGAATTGACTCGCCCTTATTAACGTTGGCGTTATACACATTCCAAAGCTCAGGACGCTGGCTCTTCGGGTCCCAGCGATGGTATTTATCTCGGAAAGAGTAGACACGCTCTTTAGCCCGTGAGGCTTCCTCATCACGCCGCGCGCCACCAAAGGCAGCATCGAAGCCATGCTTATCTAACGCTTGCTTCAGCGCCTGGGTTTTCATGATGTCGGTATATTTGGCACTACCATGGTCGAAGGGGTTGATATTGGCAGCCCGCCCCTCTTCATTGGTATGCACAATCAGCTCCATCCCCGCTTCTTCTGCCATGCGGTTACGGAACGCGATCATTTCACGAAACTTCCAGGTGGTGTCCACATGCATCAATGGGAATGGCGGTGTACCTGGATAGAAAGCCTTACGCGCCAGGTGGAGCATCACCGAAGAGTCTTTACCGATGGAGTACATCATTACCGGGTTACTAAACTCAGCGGCCACTTCCCGGATGATATGGATGGATTCAGCTTCTAGCTGCTTCAGGTGGGTCAAACGTGCCGCATCAGGTGCAATAGGCACCTCATGCTGGGACGCCGACGGCGCAGAAAACTGGTTCATTACCTACTCCCTCACAAAACGGTGCTTGCACGTGCAAACGCTATTTACCGCCTAGCGGCAGCGTTGCCAAAGGCGGTTATTTGAGAGTAGGGTAACGCCGAGCTGATAATAACCCAAAAGAATTAATAACTATCTTTTTATATCTTTATTGCCTAAAAGGATCGTGACCTACGTGTCATTAGATAACAACGCGTTCCACCCAGGACTGCCATTCACTGCCATTTAGGTCAATAACTCGATAGCCAGGCCGCGACGCTTCGTCAATTGCAAACTGCTCAGCACCGGGCAAGAACTGGTCAGCGATAGCAGGACAGCCGTAAACACTAATTTTGGTATCCGCAAGCTTATGCTGCTGGGCATAGGCTTGGTGAGTATGACCAAACAAAATAATCTTAACCTGAGGGTAATGGCTTAACAGCTGCCAAAATGCATCGCGGTCCTGAAGACCAATCGCATCCATCCATACAGCGCCCACATCCACAGGCGGATGATGCATAACCACCATAGTGGGACGATCATCTTGTTCCAGGCGCTCAGCCAGTGCGGCTAAGCGCTCGGCACCTAGCTCGCCATACGGCTGGCCTGCTACCTGCGTGTCAAGAAGCAGTAAACGCCACTGGGTTAGATCAACCTCGTCCACCAGCGGGTGCTCTGCTTGCATCAATGCTAGCTGATCATGATTACCAGGAATCCACACCCATGGACATGGCAACGAGTTCATCGCCTGACGTGCCAATGCATAAGAGGCAGCCGTTTCGTCTTGGCTCACATCACCGCTAAACACGACCATATCCGGCCGTTCAGCGACGACCGCGTCCAGGACACATTCAAACTGCCGCCAAGGAATGCCCGCTCGTGAACGAGCTGTTTTATCGGCATGCAGGTGTGCATCGGTAATTTGAACCAACCGCATCAGGGTAGCTCCGGCATATCATAGGCATGGCCATGAGCTAAGCCATGGGCCAACCACTCACCCAGAAAGCGATTAAGCTGCAGTTTCTCGTCTGGCTGGTGCATTCTGGCATTCGGATAGCGGTAGCGACCACTAAAGTGGCGCTCACGCTGAAAATCAGTCACTTCTGCCATGCGCACATCATGGTAAAGGTGCACACGCATCCTGGGGCCTTCAATAACCACATCCAGCGGCCCGCTCTGAGTTACTTCCACCATGGTAGTGTAAGGCGCTTGCTCTAAAATTTTCAGATGTAAATCGCCGAAATGCTGGTCGTCGCCATGCAGCGCGATATCGCGCTGCTGGCCGCTTTCCATATCGCCTACCAAGCGAATCATGCGCATATAGTTGGCGCTACATTCGCCCTGCAGGGATTTTAAATCGGTGACATAGGCGGTTCTGGCCATGTTCACTCCTTTTCAGATTCGCTTGGCTTCAGTGTTTATTTTCACGGTTGGCTGTCCGCATTTGCAGTCACTGCACGGTGAGAGGCAGCACGCAACGAAGCTCGCTGGCTTGCCAGCCAATGCAGCCCAATCAAACACATGGCGTTGTCGAGTCTTCCCTTCTCTAGGAGTTCCCATGCCGTCGGGAAAGTTACCACATGAACACGAATATCTTCGTGCTCATCATCCAGCCCATGAATTCCCCCCATACCTTGGGTATCGACTAAACCACAAAAGAGGGTCACCCGTTCGTTACAGGCGCCGGGGCTTGGGTAATAGGTATGCAATTTAGTCAATGCGCCTACCTGGCAGCCTGACTCTTCCAACGCTTCACGGCGGGCAACGTCTTCAAGGGATTCGTCTTTATCTGCCAGTCCCGCCACCAGCTCTAACTTCCAAGGAGAAAGTGGGTCGTCAATCGCACCCGCACGAAACTGTTCAACAAGTACTAACGCATCGCGAGCAGGGTCGTAAAGCAGCACGCCAACAGCGTCAAAGCGGTTATGTACCTCGCGGCGCATCGTGTCGCTCCAGCCACCTTCGAAGAGACGATGCCGCAGCTCTAAGGCTTCCAAGCGGAAAAAACCCTGATAAAGGGTATCACGTTGGATTAGTTCGACATCATCTCGGCCCAGCTGAGGCGGCGCTGACGCGTCGGGCGCTAATACGTTAGGGCTAGCGACCATGAAGCACTCCCAGTGTTAACAATCGTTCTATTATCAATGCTTACCACTGGGAATGCCAACGCGCTTATCAACCCTTAAGGGAGGAAGGCTTAGAGGAAGGAAGGACTACAGCTCACTCAAAAGTTTCTCAGCATCTCGGCGCAGTGCTTCGTCAGAGGCTTGACGGCTTTCACGTGCCGTTCCTTCTACTGCGCGCTGAGCGTGCTCTCGCGCCGCCTGGGTATTGCCCTCTTCTTGCAAAAACGCTGCGTAGTAATAGTTCACATCAATACCGTCTGGGCGGATCTCTAGCGCACGTTGAAACATACGCTCAGCGGTATCGCTATTGCCAAAGCCTAACGGCCTACCTGGCGCACGATCATAAAGCGCACCAAGTGTGACATACGCCGACCCATTGCCACCCTGTGGGTCAAGCTCAATCGCCCGCTCCAACACATCGCGGGCATCGCCTGCAGTGCCTAATGCACCAAGCCCGCCACGTTCACGGGCATAAGACGCCAATATAATGCCTTGCCAAATCAGCACGTCCGCTTGATCAGAATGTTGGCTAGCAAGTTGCTCAGCCTCACTAGCAAGCGCTTTCAACGTACTCTCGCGCTCGTTAGCAGGCATTTCAGTGACGGTGTGTTCCCAGCGGTTTTTTAATGAAAATACCTCGCCTTCATAAGCCGACACGCTTAATGGGGCTAGCGCCAGCGCGCTGCCTAACGCCGCAGCAATGAGTAAGCGAGAAAAAGGCGTTGTATGCATAATGAGCTCCTGATTTATTTTTATGCTTTTCTAGCAAGTAATACGGTTAGTTTTGGGATTTAAAGCCCTCACCACACAATGTAACGAACGTTTGAATGAATCGCCAATAAATATGAGCTTTGTGAACAACACTCTCATTAGCGTAAGCTGGTACTCTTTATGGAGGTGGAAACCGCAATGAAAGGCCGCAACATGACGCGCTGGCGCGATCCAGCAAAAGACCCGCGCCAAGAACCTAAGAGCAACCTGATCACCGCAGAGGGCGCAGCTCGCTTGCGCGCTATTCTGGATCACCTATCACGGGTTAAACGTCCTGCTATTTCGGCCAAAGTCGGTGAAGCCGCCGCCCAGGGCGACCGCAGTGAAAATGCCGATTACACTTATAATAAAAAAGAGTTAAACCGCGTTATTGCGCGCATTGGTTACCTAACCAAGCGGTTGGACGAACTGCAAATTGTTGATCGCCTGCCCGCTGATACCAGCAAGGTTTTTTTCGGCGCGTACGTAAGTTTGGAAGATCAAAAGGGGGAGCACGTTCATCTTAGAATTGTTGGCCACGACGAAATCGACACTAAAAAACGCTGGATCAGTATCGATGCCCCCATGGCCAAAGCGCTACTGGGGAAAGAAGTAGACGACGATATTACCGTGCTCACACCCAATGGCGAGACGTTCTACACTATCACGGAGATTCGCTATCAGGGCATGTAACCACCGTCTACGTTAATGCGTTTGGGCTACCCTTCTAACGCGTAATCTACCGTGGTGACAACTCTGATTCGTTTGATATGGGGGGTATAGCTATCTAGATCCTCAATAGAAAAGTAGCCCTGGGTCGCTTGGCGTATTCCCCCTACCCCACTGCCAGAATCTTCTGCAAACTGCTGAGCCGCGTTGCGCGCATCTGCCGTCGCTTCAGCAATCATGTCAGGCTTAATGGCGTCTAGTCCGGTAAACAAAAACTCGGTGCGGTATTCATAGCTAGGCGATAACAGCACACCTTGCCGTACCAACGCTGTGGCCTGGGGCACCGCCTCTATCACACCACTAACATTATCAGTACGTAGCAGCAATGTGGCCTCAGCGCGATAGCGCTCATCTGGGCGCTCGCCACCATACATATTGCTAAATTGATCAGTAATACGCGGTGGCGTGACGCTGACGTTGCCCATATCAAAACCACGGGACTCCAGAAACTGGCGAACTAACTGCTCGTTGCTGGAAAGCTGCTGCTCCAAGTCAGAAAGCGAATTAGCATTGACGGTATAGTTCAGCGGCCATAACACCATATCCGCCGCTACTTCGCGCTCGGCCAAACCACGTACAGTGACGCTGCGTGAGGCTTGCTGCCAAACTTCAGCTGCGCCTTTAAAGTAACTGCCGCCCCATACCAGTCCCAACGCTAACAAACCGCCTAATAGTAAGGCGCTACCAACAATGGCCGTCGTACGAACGTTTGCTGACATGTCACTCTCCTTCACACGTGAAGCCGAAACACGGCTAGCTACCTTGCATCATAGACGCAAACTAATAAGCGATTACACTCGTTATTTAGCAGCCCGATACACTTTAAAGCGCCGATTATCTGCCAGAACCTCAAAGTCTTGAAAGACCCGCTGCAGGTGATCGGGATAAGGCAAGAAGCCATTCGCGACAATCACCAAGCGCCCGCCCGCCCGCAGATGCGGGGGGGCTTCGCTGATCAAACGGTGACTTGGCCCATAGGTGATCTCTCGCTCCTGGTGAAACGGCGGATTACTGATGATCAGATCAAACTGCTCATTCTCAAGCGCTGAATAAACATCGCTCTCAAGTACCCGGCCGCTCAACTGGTTGGCTGCTAACGTTCGGCGGCACGCTTCTACTGCAAACGCGCTAACATCCACAGCGGTGACTTGGTGGCCTCGCTGAGCTAACCAAGCACTAATAATGCCGTCGCCGCAGCCCACATCCAGTACGTTGAGCGGCTTTTTGGACAAGCTAGCCTCGATGCTTTCGAGCATCAAACGCGTGCCCTCATCCACCTTGCCGTGACCAAAGACACCAGGATGGCTAACCAATTTTAAATCCAGCGCTTCAAAGGTTTGCCAAGCGTTAACCGGCGGCTCCATCGCTATCGTGCGAGTGGCAAACAGTGAGCAACGCCGCGCGTTATCGAGCTTATCGCAGCGCATGCCCAGCTCGCTCAGTATCTTTGGCACGCGCTTGATGCCGCCTTGGTGCTCACCCACCACATCAAGCGGAGTGTTTTCTGGCAATACATTGCACAACCATGTCAACCACCAAATTCCCAGCTGATGGGCTTTCGGCCAGAACAGCACTACCTGCCCAGCCTGCTCAACAAACGGAGCATCAAACGGGCTAGCGGCGGATTTACCACTGGATGCCCACTGCTCGCGCAGCGCTACATCCCCACTGATCATGGCTGTTGAATGAGCTTGCAGCCAACCATCAGCAGGCGGTGCAACGGGCCATAAATGAGCCGATTGACCATAGAAACGTTCAAGAAGTTGGCAAGCGGGCAGTTGAGCGCTCATACATCAGCCTCGGGTTTAGTGAAGGTATAAAGTAAATAGCGGCCTAGCCGCCAGTGAGGGTCTTGGCGACAATACTGCTTTTCAAGCGCCAGCAGCGTTGCCTGCTCGCTCCCTTCCGTGGAAGGATGGCGCAAATAATCTTGAAAAATTCGAATTCCGGCAACGCCTTCCATGACAAGGCCATTATTTACTGCCCACTGGCACATTTCATCGTGGGTGACCGGGGAAATCGGCGTCAAGCGCTGGCGCTTACCCTTGCCTTCCAACTGATCGCTCAACGCTTTTTTTAAGTTGCCTTTAACGACATTAGAAAAACGTAAGGCATCGCGGTTAAACACCATCAAACTTAACTGCCCACCTGGGGCGAGCAGACTTGCAAGCGTTTGCACAGCCTGCTCAGGCTCTCCTAGCCACTCAAGCACGGCGTGACAGGTGATGAGCGGCCAAGGCCCAGGCGCTTGCTGCGGCAGCAACTGAAGTGGCGCGGCAAGGTAGCGAAGCTGTTCTACCGGCCAAGCGCCTGCAGCACTTCGCTCTGCATGCCACGCGCTGGCATGGGCCAGCATATCTTGAGAGGGTTCGGCCATGGTGACCGCGTGTCCGCGCTCAGCAAACCACCCCGAGAGCTGTCCTAAACCACCACCCACATCAAGCACAGGCTGCTCGGTTAAATGCAGCATTTGCGGCAGCAAATAATCAAGCATTGCTAGGCGCAGCTCGCCACGGGGCGCTTGATAGAGCGAACGCGAGAACTTATCGACCAAACCGTCGAAATAGCGGTCACCCGCCTGGGTTAGCTCATAGCTTGTTGAGGTGGGGATTGAATGCATGTCCGCCCGCGCTTCAGATAAAGGGCGGCTAGTTTACCCTGTATATCGGCAGCGTTCTAACCAGTTTCATGCGATAAAAAAACCGTGGCCTCTCCACGTTTTTCAGCGCCTTATTGGCGTTATTGGCAAGGCGTTGTTACCTTTTAATTAGCCAGAGCATGTCGTTATCACGGAAGAGAGACACCATCACGGAAGAGAGGTTCTCATGATAGAAAACCTTACGACAGTAAATATAGTAATCGGGTTGTTAGGCATCAGCCTTATCATACTGGGTAATTACGATGCGATTAAAACAACGCTGTCGGCATCCCGTTCAGGCCCCTTTACTAATCGATTTATCAGTCAAATTTGGGCAGTGCTTCTTTACTTCCACCAACGTCGCTCAAATCACAAAATGCTGGCCTCAACGGGCCCATGGATGACCGTTGGCCTCATGGTCACTTGGCTGGTAGTTATTTTACTGGGCTGGTGGCTGTTATTTTCTGCCTCGCCACTAGCGGTCGTTAATGCAGAAACAAAACAACCAGCAGACGCTATCGAAAGGCTCTACTACGCAGGCTATACCATTACCACACTGGGCTATGGTGACTTCGTGCCTAGCACAAATAGCTGGCGTATTGCGCCAATAGCAGCAGCGGCCAATGGCTTTTTTCTATTCACACTGACCATCACTTATATGCTGAACATCGTGGCCAATGTAACCGAAAAACGGCAAATTGCGCTCACTATCAGTGCGCTAGGCGAAACACCCTGGCAAATTCTGGAAGCCACCCATGACAACGGCAACTTTCAAAGCCTCAGTCAACAGCTTCAATCGCTCCAAGCTTCTATCGGAAAGCTAGGCCAGCAACACCTCGCCTACCCTATTCTTCACTACTACCATGCCACAGAACGCAGTAAGTCACTCGCTTTAGCGCTAACACGCCTTTACCAAGCGCTAATCATCGCCAAGGTAAGCTGCCACGATATAGACAGCACCGCCAAGCAGCAGCTGACTACCAGCATAAAAATAATAGAGAGTTTTATAGCAACGCTAGACAGCGCGTTCATTACCGCCGTGAAGGAACTGCCAGAACTACCTAAGCTTGATACCTATCAGCAGTTGTCTGGTATTGCGGCCTCTCAAAGCACGTTACAAAAACATCTTTCCAGCGAAAACCAAAAAGTGTTGGCCGCTTACGTTCATAAAGATGGCTGGGCCTGGGAGGATGTTTGGCGCACCTGACACTGCCAGTCATCATGCTGTTCCATGGCAGCCGCCAGCTGTAGCAGCTGTTTGTCTTCACCAAGGCGCCCCACCACTTGCACACCAACCGGTAGACCATTTGCCGCCACATGAAAAGGCACTGACATAGCAGGCTGCCCGGTAAGGTTCGCCAGCTGGGTAAACGGCGTGCGGCTAAGCGCATCCACTGCTAAGCGCTTCAGCATGCCCGCTTTTAATGCCAGTGATGGCACACCTGGAACAGCCAACAACGACATTAGCCGCTCACGGGCGGCAGAAGGATAAAGCTCACCTATCGCAGGGGCAGTATCCGCCGCTACCGGCAATACCAACGCATCATAGCGCTGGTGAAACCGGCTCATCTGCTCGCTGGCCGTATGCCAATAGCGCTTAGCCAGCTCGTAATCACGCGCTGAAAGCTTAGCGCCCAGCCTACCAATAGCGCGGGTAGAAGGCTCAATCGCTAGCCGATGCACCGGCACGCCGGTTTGCTGGCTTACCCATTGAAGGTCAGCAGCTAAATGGCCTAGATACAGCGTCAGATAGCTGTCCGCCAACGCTTCGCCATCCACTGGTGGGTCACACCACTCCACCTCATGTCCCAACTCGGTCAGCGCCTTGGCGGATTTTTCAACGGCTATTTTTATATCTGCACTTATCTGGGTACCCAGGCCATGACTCAAAAAACCACCCATCGACACGGCGATACGCAGTGGCTTAGCAGAAGATGACAACGCCGCCACATATCCCGTTTCACGAGGTACTGGATAAGGGCCGGAAGGTGCCATGCCGTTGATCTGCTCTAACAGCGCCGCACTATCGCGCACACTTCGGGTGATAGCATGCTCTATCACCGCACCCTGCCATACTTCTCCGTGGGCAGGCGCTAACGGCACCCGCCCACGGGAAGGTTTAAAACCGAACAAACCACAATAACTGGCAGGAATGCGGATAGAACCACCGCCATCGCCTGCCAGTGCAATAGGCACCATCCCGCTGGCGACCGCCGCTGCGGCACCACCGCTTGAGCCGCCAGGAGAATAACCCTTACGACACGGGTTGTACGGGTGGGGAAATGCCTTAGGTTCCGTAATCCCCATTAGCCCTAACTCCGGCGTTGCGGTTTGCCCCATCACCACTAACCCAGCCTCACGCACACGCCGAATAAGCAGTGAATCTTCTTTAGGGCACCACGCTGACAGCGAGGCGCTGCCAAACGCCAGCGGCTCGCCAGCTAGAGCCATTAATAAATCTTTACTTAGCGTTGGAACTCCAGCAAACACCGCGCTTTCCAGCACTTGGTCACACTCGTGTTTAGCTTTGTCGAAGCGTGTTCTCACTACTGCATGCAGAGACGGATTAAGCGTTTCAATTGCCGCCACCGCTGCATCAAACACCTCTGACTGGCTTACCTCTCGACGGCGAATCAGCTCAGCAAGACCGGTGGCATCGTACTTCTGGTAGTCCTCAGGATGCATCGCATTAACTCCGTTTAATTAACAACGACGCTTTATGTGCATCTAGCGTCGCTTAATGACAATCGCTATCTCGCTATCTCTCCATACTTAAGTACGTTATTCATAGCTACTGTCAAGGAGCGGCCAATGAACCGCAACGTTATTTTAACCTGTGCTGTCACCGGCGCAGGCGATACCACTGGCAAAAATCCCCATGTGCCTATCACGCCCCAACAGATCGCGAACGACTGTATTACCGCCGCGAAAGCGGGTGCCAGCGTTGCGCATATTCATGTACGGGACCCTAACACCGGCGGTATCAGCCACTCTCTTGATCACTTTCGCGAAGTAATGGAACGCGTACGCGAAGCGAATGTGGATATCGTCATGAATATTACCGCTGGCGGTGGCGGTGATTGGATTCCCGACCTCCAAGATCCTACCCGCGGTGGCCCCGGCACAGATATCCAGACGCCTGCCCAACGCCATGAACCTGTAGGCGAACTATTGCCTGAACTCTGCACCCTAGACTGCGGTAGCCTCAACTTTGGCGATATGGTCTACGTTAATCCTGCCGACTGGCTACGCGAGCATGCTCGCTTGGTACAAGCTGCTGGCGTTAAACCAGAGCTAGAGTGTTTTGACTTAGGCCATGTCTGGTTCGCCAGGCAGTTACAACAAGAAGGCCTGATTGATGGTGACCCTCTTTATCAGCTTTGTTTAGGCATTCCCTGGGGCGCTGAAGCCGATACAGAAAGTATGCTGGCGATGCGCAACAAGCTCCCAGAAAACGCCCATTGGGCAGCCTTCGGCATCGGTCGCCATCAGATGCCTATGGCAGCTCAAGCGATACTACTAGGCGGCCATGCCCGCGTCGGCCTCGAAGACAACCTCTTTCTAAAAAAAGGTGTCCTGGCCACTAACGGACAACTGGTAGACCATGCCGCCACGCTGATTGAGAACCTTGGCGGCCGAATCATGACCCCCGCAGAGACACGTGCCCATTTGTCCCTACGCGATCCCAAAACCGGGACTGTCAGTGCGGGAGGTGGCGTATGAACCATCAACTTAGCGTGATAGGAACCGGCGTTATTGGCAATGGCTGGATTGCTCGCGCCTTGGCACAAGGTTGGGATGTCGTGGCCTTTGACCCAGACCCCAAGGCCCCAGCACGCACCCATGCCTTTATTGAAAATGCCTGGCCCTCCTTACAACGTCTTGGCTTAGCAGAAAGCGCCAGCCCAACACGCTTACGGTTCGTCGATAGCGTAGAGGAGGCGGTTATTGGTGCTGACTTAATTCAGGAAAACGTACCTGAGCGGCTTGAGCTTAAGCGCGAAATGCTTGCGGCGCTGGATGCGGCTGCGGAAAAGCACGTTATTATCGGTTCTTCCACATCCGGCTTTAAACCCAGCGACTTGCAGCAAGACTGCCATAACGCTCCTGGGCGAGTTATCGTGGCTCACCCCTTCAATCCCGTCTATCTATTGCCATTAGTGGAGCTTGTTGGCGGTGACGCCACCACGCCTGACCAACTAGCGCGTGCCCAGGCCCACTATCAAGCACTTGCCATGCGGCCACTGGTTGTGCGCCGGGAAATTGAGGGGCATATTGCTGACCGCCTGATGGAAGCGCTTTGGCGCGAAGCGCTGCACTTGGTTAACGACGGCGTTGCCACTACTGAGGAAATAGACGCCGCGGTGGTCTACGGCTGCGGCCTGCGCTGGTCGCTGATGGGAACATTTTTGACCTTCCATCTCGCGGGGGGAGAACAAGGTATGCGTCATATGTTGGAACAGTTTGGCCCAGCGCTGAAACTGCCCTGGACGAAGCTTGAAGCCCCCGAGCTTACCAACGACCTTATTGATCGTGTGGTAGATGGCTGCGAGCATCAAGCTGCTGGGCGCTCGGTGGCCGAACTTGACAGCCGCCGTGATGACTTCCTGGTGGAACTACTTGGCCTGGTACAAAAATATTGGCCCGAAGCCGAAGGCTTGGAAGGACGTATCTGATGGTGATTTTAGAAAGCCGCGTCGCCTCAGCATGGGTCGATTACAACGGCCATATGAACGATGCTGAATACGCTCGGGTATTCTCGCTAGCGGTAGAGGCGCTGATGGAGCATATCGGCCTGGATACTCCAAGCCGCGCGCACTTCGGCTACACGATTTATACCCTTGAGACGCATCTTTGTTACCGCCGCGAGGCCCACGAGGGGCAGCCACTCAGCGTGGCGCTAACCCTGCTGGATCGCGACACCAAACGTCTGCATGTTTTCTTTAAGCTACATGATGAGGCTAACAATCTGTTGGCCACCAGCGAGCAGATGCTGATGGGCATTGATAGCTATACCGGGCGACCCGCTCCCTTCCCTGCCCCCATTGAAGACGCCATTGCGGCTCTACCTCAAGCTGAGCCTTCGGTCTGGCCGGAATTGGCTAACCGCACTATCGCTATACGTCGTTGAAGCTTCAGTGAAAAAAACATGAACCGCCCGCAACCCGGGCGGTTCACCGGGACCGCCGGCCCGACGTCCGGCCCATGAGGACAAGAATATCGCTACGCCAACTCCCCCCCATTGTCCCTCTCCGCCTTCACACAACAGTTCACCTAAGGTCGAGCTCAGCACTGACTACATGGTAACTGAGCTAGCACAAGGCGGTTTCTTCCAAGGCATGCACAAGGGAATGACGCTAACCGCTAGCGGCCTAGTGCTGCTCTTCGTGCTTTTCACAGGACTAGGTTCAGATACAGCGGGCAGCGTGTTTGGAGCAACACGTGCCTGGATTGAAAGCACTTTCAGCGGCTACTATCTAGTTACTGTCATGCTACTACTGGTGGTATGCGCTTTTATTGTTTTCAGTCGCTATGGCAGCATACGGCTTGGCCCTGATGACAGCCGCCCCGAGTTCAGCAACTTTGCGTGGTTTGCAATGCTGTTCTCTGCGGGGATTGGTATTGGTATCCTTTTTTTTGGCGTCGCTGAGCCAATCTTCTATCTTGACGATACCGGTGCGTTTGGCTACCCCAACAACCCCCATGCGGACATGGCGGGAGCCACCGCCATCGGCTATGAACGCGCTATTGATGCATTACGCGTTACCGTTTTTCACTGGGGTCTTCACGGCTGGGCCATCTATGTCATTGTCGGTATGTCACTGGCGTATTTCGCTTATCGTAAAGGGTTGCCTCTCGCACTGCGCTCGGCGCTTTACCCCTTTATAGGTGAACGCATCTTTGGCCCTATCGGCCACCTATTCGATATCCTTGGTGTGCTGGGCTGTGTCTTTGGCGTAGCTACGTCGCTGGGGCTTGGGGTTAGCCAGATGGCTGTGGGCTTAGAGCGACTTATGGGTATCGATCCTGGGTTAAATACTCAGCTGATGCTCATTACAGGCATTTCAATTATCTCAATACTTTCTGCGGTGACTGGTGTGCGCGGCGGTATTCGACTTATTTCTGAAATGAATATTTGGGTATCGTTAGTCGTAGTGGGGGTTTTTCTCATTGGCGGGCCCACGTTGTGGCTCATCATGGCGTTTGGAGAGACCTTGCTAGACTACGCTATCAACGTCATTCCCATGGGACTTTGGTACGCAGATGAGGAAGGAGCAACCGCATGGCAACAGGGTTGGACAATCTTCTACTGGGGCTGGTGGCTAGCCTGGGCGCCCTTTGTCGGGCTGTTCATCGCCCGCATTTCCAAGGGCCGCACTTTGCGTGAGTTTGTATTGGGCGTTCTGTTAGTACCGACCCTGATCATTTTTGTTTGGCTGATCATCTTTGGCGGCAACGCCATGTATCAGGAGCTATATGCAACGAGCGGCCCTGGTAGCGCCGGTATTATCGAGCTGGTTAACGCTTGGAACCTGCCCTCAGCACTGTTTGCTACAGCCGATAACATTGTTGGCGGAGGCACCTTTGGATGGCTACTCTCCGCCATGATGGTCTTCCTGCTGATGAGTTGGTTTGTCACCTCTTCAGACTCCGGCACCTTGGTACTAACCACCATTTTGTCACTAGGCGACAGTGAGCCACCCAGGCGCTTCCGCGTTTTCTGGGGCGTGGTAATTGGCTTAGTGGCAGCAGTGTTGTTGGTTGCCGGTGGCCTGAACGCACTGCAAACGGCACTTATTGCTGCTGCCTTACCGCTAAGTGTTGTTGTGCTCGTGATGACCGCAGGTGTACTACTTTCGCTATTTCGCGAAACACTCGATGCACGACGCAAAAGACGCTGATTTAACAATCCCGATGACATCAGGCGTGCTTAACGGCAGCGCCTGATTGTCAGTGAGAGACAGCCTCAAACCAACGCACTAACGACTTACTGGTGGAGCTGCTAATGGACATAAACGCTTTTATCGCCCGCTTCGATGCGGGCTTAAAAGATATCGAAAATGGCTCTCCTGCAGTGGCACGCCAACGTTACGAACAATTATGCCAAACGTTTGCGCCGCCTAATCCGTCAGGCATGACAATCACTGACGAAACCTGGAAAAGCGTAGCCCTCCGACACTTTATCCCTGCATCCGCTCAGTCTGGCCAAGTGCTATACATTCACGGGGGAGGATTTACCCTGGGGTCTATCGACAGCCATCATGGCGTTGCAGCAAGCCTTGCAGAGCAGCTAAAGCGCCACGTTATCAGTATCAGCTATTGCTTAGCGCCTGAAGCGAGCTACCGCAACATGCTAGAAGGGTGCCTCAAAGTTGCTAAGGCTACAAAGCCCATCGCAGTGGTAGGCGACAGCGCTGGCGGACGCATAGCTATAGATTTAGCGCCCTTACTGCATCGTTCTTTACTGCATCGCTCTTTATTGCATCGTTCTTTACTGGTAGGACTCATCTATCCGCCGGTCGGCAAATTAAATCAGCAAACACTGGGAGCCGATGCTCCGTTACTTAGCCGGCACGATGTTTTGTCACTCATCCCCTACTGCCCGTGGATTGGCAACCACGTCGATACATTTCCACCGGAGATGCAGATTGAGGTTCTTTCAGTTGAGCACGACCCTTTAACCGCACCGCTTGAAAAAGCCGTTGCCTCCTGGCGGGACAGCGGTATGCAGGTAGGCTATCGCTGTGCAAAAAACATGGTTCATGCGGCATTACATGCCCACGCTGACCTGCCTGAAATGCAAAGCGCTTGGCAAGATTTTTGCCAAGCGCTTAACAAACGGCTAACACAAAATAGTAGCTACTGGTAAGTCGAACGCACCGCCTGTATCGCGGGCTGCCCATCTCTAGCCATTACGCCATCCAGCCATGTCTCTACGGTATCTAAATTAGCACTAATCCACTCAGAGGCTACCTCGTCAGCCGGAAGATCCTCATAGCTGTAGTGATGCACCCACGCGTTTTGATCCTCAATATCCACTACATATTGCGAAAGAAAACGGTGCAACTGGGGATCTTCCTCAGCCAAATTGGCCGGCACGATGGTCCAAACCGTGCTCTCAATTTGAGCGATGCCCGCCTCATCGGCATCATCCAGGTAAGCCATGTCGAAGCTGACGTTCATCCAGTGGGGCTCCCAACCAACAAACGTCACCCACTCTTCATTCGCCATCTTTTGCTCAGCCTGCGCCAACATAGCGGCAGTGGAGCTTTCACGCAGACGCCAATCTCCTAAGCCTACAATATCATTATCAATAGCCGCCAGAATGGCCGTGTTAATTCCGGTGCCCGCCTCGATGCCCTGAATTTCACCGTCAAAACGGTCACGGTAGGCATCCAGGTCGGCCACCGATGTCACGCCAGCATCGTAAACATACTGAGGAACCACCAGACCTGAATTCGCCCCCTGGATATTGGAGACCAATTTTTCAATTTTATCGTCAGCAACCAGTGGCTCTACCATATCGGTTTGTACCGGATACCAGCCGCCCAGATAGACATCCACATCGTTGCGCGCTAGTCCCTCAAGAATCACACTTACCGCCAAACCGCGCTGACTTGTTTGATAGCCCATCGCCTCCATCAACTGAGCTGCCACTTCGGATTTTACAGTGACACCTGGCCAGGGGGGGACGCCAAACCTTACTTCATCAAGGTCCGCTGCGGCTGGACCTGCCAACGCCAACACTGCCAATCCTGCGGTGCTAAGTGCCGACATGCCCTTCAAACCACCGAGTGCGTTCTTCATTATAGTGTCCTCTTTTGGCGATATACCTCACCAAGTTTGACGGCTAGACAAGAATAGAAACGACACAAAGCGACATTACCTACGCATAAAACGACAACCATATCGTTCAACGCTCAGTTACCGGCCTGTTGGCGTGCTTCTATCGGTGAGCAGCCGAAGTGACCGCGGAACGCCCTGGCAAAGCTTGAACTAGAACTAAAACCGCAGGCTACCCCTATGGCAAGAACACTCATATCAGTTTCATTTAACAAGCGATGAGCACGATGAAGGCGAAGTTGCTGATACCACTGACGCGGCGACACGTTTAGGTACTGTTCAAAAAGTCGCTGCAATTGACGAGATGACACACCGCTTCGGTGGGCAATCTCGGCCATTGCAAGAGGCTCTTCTAAATGTCTCTCCATTAATGCAACGGCTTCCACTAAACGCCGGTTATGGGTACCTAACCGCTGCGCTAACGACATCCGCTGTTGGTCGCTGCGGCTGCGTAAACGCTCATGAATAAGTTGTTCAGAAACATCGACCGCCAGCTTGGAACCATGCCGTCTAGCGATTACTGCTAAGGCCATATCCATGGCGGCGGCACCGCCCGCACAGGAAAAACGCCGCTCCCCGATCTCAAATAATTCGTCGGACGTTTCAATCGTAGGAAAACGCTCACGGAAGACCGGCAAGCTCTCCCAGTGCAAGGTGATCCTCTCTCCCTTCAATAGTTGAGCAGCAGCTAAGATAAAGCCTCCGGTGTCCAACCCACCTAGGGCACAACCGGATTGATCAAGCCGGTGCAGCCATGAAATGAGCGCCCGGTCTAAATGGTCCTCAGGCTCAAAACCGCTACACACCGCCAACGAGGGCAAATCAAAACCACCCCCCATCGGCTGATCGGCTAATAGCGTCATGCCATTGCTTGCGGTAACAGGCTCACCATCACGGCTAAATAGCGTCCACTCAAACAAGGTTTGACCACTAATACGATTAGCAATTCGTAACGGTTCCACCGCAGAAAAAAACGCCATCATTGAAAAGCGCGGTAGCAATAAAAAACCGACGCGCTCAGGCAGTGGACCAGAATAGTGCAGGCGCAAAATAATTCCTCAATATCAGCGTTTGTTCTGCTATTGCTCACAGTTATCAGCGATTTAAATAAGCATGGTAACAACAATAAACAAGCGTTATCGGGGTATCACAATTATTGATAGCGCTGAGCGGCTTGGCTTAGTCAAACAGTGCCAAAAAGCCACCCCGCTCGAATAAGCGGGGTGGCTTGATAAACCATGCTAATTGGTCACAGTCTTTGCTAGAAAAATCACTCGCTATCGCTATTCATGTCACTTTCACTTTATTCGCTATCGCTTGGACGCAACACCTTCGGATTTGAGTTTCCCCACACCGTGTAAAGGTCGGCGAGTAACGCACTATTGAGGTCTTCAAGTTCACCAATGGTAATTCGCTCGTCACCCTGGAGTCCGTAAAGCACGACTTCATCACCCGGTGCCACTCCCTCCACATCCGTCACGTCTACCATGGTCGTGTTCATCGACACTCTTCCCATGACCGGCACTCGCTCACCGTTGACCAGTACAAATGCGGCGTCACTGAAAACACGCCGATAGCCGTCAGAATAACCGACGGGCAAATTCGCCAGTAGGCTATCGCGCTCCAACACCCTGACGTTATCGTAACCAACTCCGCTGCCTTGCGCGTAATCGTTGACCGACGCTACCCGCGTGCGAAACGACATCACCGGTTTAAACTGCTCATAATGAGGTAGATCGCCATACAGCAAGCCACCTGGGCGCACCATATCAAGGCGTGCTTCAGGCACTTCCATGGTGGCAAATGAATTGGCGGCATGCAGCGTTAGCGCATCTCGATCCAGGTTAGCCGTCTCGATTAACCAATCACTTTGCTCGTGAAACGCCTCTAGCCCTTGGCGAACAAAATCTTCATCTTCAAACGCGAAGTGGGTCATGATGCCCACCAGCTCCAACGATGCCAAGTCTTGAAGCTCTAACGCTTCCTGGCGTCCTGCTTCACTATCAAGCGCCATGCCGTTACGCCCCATACCGCCGGCATTCAGGCCCAAATGATAGCGCAGTGTTACCCCTGCCTCGGCTGCATCGCTGGATGCTTGCCGAGCGGCGGTTATATCCCCGAATAGCTCTTCCATACTGTAATCAAATGCACCGCGAACTTCTTCTGGTGTTGCACTGCGTACGCGCATTAAACGCCCATCGAAACCAGACGCCCGAACAACCCGCGCTTCTTCGTTACTCGCCACACCAATACAAGGAATACCTAACGCGATCACAGAAGGCATTAAATTCGCAATGCCATGACCATAAGCATCGGCCTTCATAATGGCGCAGAGATCCGCTTCTTCGCCAAGCAGTTCCTGAACACCACGAACGTTCCCTTCAAAAGCCGATTGCGAGATTTCCACCCAGGCATTGGCACTTAAGTGTTCTGGGCTATCAACTAGCAATGCTTGGTCACTGAGCAGCGGCGCCGCATAACTCGTACTGGTGATAGTGGCAGCAACGGCGGCAGCTAACAGGGTTAGTGGATATTTCATTATCAAATCCTTGATTAGTTTTCATTGTTAAGAACCCACTGCTCACACTAACCCGCCTTAATAATTCTTAACGATAGCGCGTGCCGCGTTTATTAAAAAAAGCAGTGCTAACACGCAATAAGGCTAGGCTTTCATCTGTTTGACACCCTCACCTCTCTCAGCTTGTGCTGCCGCTTTGCCACCCACTGATGGCGGTTGAAGTTTTTCTAAGTGACCATTTAAGCAGCGAAGAAACATCATGAGAAATTTGCTGACATCGACAATGGTGACTAGGCTGTTAGCAGAATTTGTACAAAAAGCTGCTCCACTTAAACAGCTTTCGTATAGATTCTTACCAACGATGATGAATCAGTATGTTGGTTGGCGATTATTAGCCTTCAACACGTAAATAGTCCTCAATACATAAGGAGTGTGACGCTATGTCCAGCCCGGAGCATAAGCAGAAAATCTGGAAGATGATTAAGGACATTAAGGTAGGTATGTTGGTAACGTTAGATAACGATGTACCACGAGCACGCCCCATGCATTTGGTTCAAGATGACTACGACGGAACGCTATGGTTTTTCACACGTCGTAGTGCCGAAAAGGTGTTTGAAACCGAAAGCGATCACGATGTATGCCTTAGCTTTTCCGATCAGGAAGATGGCGTTTATGTATCGCTTTCGGGTAAAGCTAACCTAATCGATAATCGCGAGCTGATTGAACGTTACTGGAACCCCTTTATTGCAGCGTGGTTCCCAGAGGGAAAAGATGACCCTGACGTAGCGCTACTAGAAGTTAACGTGCAGATGGGCGAGCACTGGAAGGCAAAAGAGAGCAAAGCCTTCCAGCTCTATGAAATAACCAAAGCCAATCTCAAAAAGGACGCTACCCCTAACCTGGGTGAAAATGAAAAATTCGGCGGCTAAAATAACCTCAAAGCGCCCAGCCTATTGGGCGCTTTCTAGTGCGATGACACTGATGCTAGTGGGCATCACCAGCGCATGGGCTGGTGATGGCCCTACCCCTAACGCACCCGATAAAGAGTGTGGACTTTCTACTCAGCAACAGGAAATGCTGGCGTTAGTTAACGAAGCACGCAGCCAAGCCCGACAGTGCGGCGATCAACAGTTTGCAGCAACAGAACCGCTGACCTGGAACTGTAAGCTTGCAAGGGCTTCTCAACTACACGCCGAAGATATGGCAGAGAATGACTACGTTAGCCATACGTCTCCTGACGGTTCGGGTATAGAGCAGCGCATTAACAATCAGGGCTACCCATGGCAAGCGGTGGGTGAAAACATTGCAGCTGGTCAATTATCGGCTGCCGCCGTGGTAGAAGGCTGGCTAGAAAGCCCCGGCCATTGCAGCAACATTATGAACGCCACGTTCACAGAAATCGGCATGGCAAGTGCTCAGAATGCTGACTCACAGTTCACCACCTACTGGGCCCAGGCTTTAGGGAATGCCCGCTAGGGCTGCCTAAAACCCGCCATAGTGAACTGCTGAAATCGCATTCTTTGGCGATCCGTCAACAAGCTTGGTGCTGTAGGTCAAGTACACAAAGGTTTCAGTTTCAATATCGTGCATACGTACCACACGCATATTTTTGAAAAGAGCCGAGCGGCGCTGATTAAAAACCACTTCTTGCTCATCGACTTCATCAGGGTCAAAAATCACCTCCCCCGTTTGCCGACAGGCAACACTCGCTTCACTGGCTTCTTCTGCCAAACCCACTGCGCCGGAAATCCCTCCTACCTGAGAGTAAGAGAGATAACAGGAAATACCTTGTACTTTTGGGTCATCGAAACGCTCTACTTCAATGGTACTGTTCGGGCCAATCAACCTGAACTCTGTTCGCACGCTGCCAATATGCGCATCCTGCGCCAATAGTGAAATGGGAATTGAAAACATCATAACCAGTGATGTAATGGCAACAGGTTTTAGAAAACGCATGAGGGTGTCCTTAAAGGAATCAAAATAACAACAAGCCCAGAGCATACCTGATAACAACAACTTCAGTTCAGCCGTTAGACAGCCATGTCCATATACAGTCATCGAGGGTAGGAGCCGATATAGTAGGTTATCAGTGCAAAGACTCCCGCCAGTCCTCACCAACGTAAAGGCCCCTTATGACAAATGCCACGTTAATGACAAATACCGCGTTATCAAGAGCACGCGCTGCACTCAAGAACCTGTTTATTGGCGATGCATTAGCCATGCCCGTCCACTGGTTCTACAACGTTCACGATATTGACCGTGCCTTTCCAGACGGCATCACCACCTTTGAAGCGCCGCCTGAGTTTCACCCATCGTCGATCATGTCGATGCACTCCACCAGCAGCGGCGGCCGCAAGCGCTCCGGCAGCCCGCAGCCCGAGATCGTCGGCGACGTTATACTCAAGGGCAAACAGGGCTACTGGAATCGCCCGAATGTTCACTATCATCAGGGCATGCAGCCCGGTGACAACACCCTGAATGCCCACTGTGCGTTAACCCTGATGCATAGCATGGCAGAAACTGATCAGCATTATGACAGCGACGCCTTTCTTGAAGCTTACATCCAGCTGATGACCGCCGAAACGCCCGCCCACCCGGATACCTACGCGGAATCCTACCATCGCGGTTTTTTTGCCAACCTGGAAAAAGGTTTGTCGCCCAAGCAATGTGGCGCCGTGACCCACGACACCCCGTCGATTGGCGGGCTGGTGACCATAGCGCCGCTGGTCATTGGTGAACGCTTGAAAGGCACCTCATTAGCGGATACCCGCAAACTTTGCCGTCAGCATCTCGCCCTGACCCACCCGGACACCTTCTTGGCGGACGTGTGTGATGCCTATGTGGCGCTGATCGATAACCTGCTGTTCAGAGATACGGACGACCACATAGAGGAAGCGCTGCTTAACGCCACCCGCAGCCTGGCAAAGCGTGAACTGACTACTCTGGTAAAAAGCCAGCATAGCGAGCGAGAAGTGATTGGTGGGGTGCTATCAACGGCCTGCTATATCACCGATGCCTGGCCAGCCGTGCTCTATCTGGCATGCAAACACCACGATAACCCGATGAAAGCCTTGCAGATCAATGCTGAAGTGGGCGGTGACAACGTTCACAGAGGGGCCGTGCTGGGGGTCTTGCTAGGGTTGATCAACGCTGAAGCGGCTGATGAAGTGTTATATGCCCGATTAACCGAACAGGCGTCGATTAACCGGGCGATTGAATCCTTAGTAGGCTAAAAGCCAGTCAAAGGCTAGGAGCGACGCTCCCATAAAGTCACTTCCGAGAGGCTATGCTGATATTTATGCATGGTCTCTCTGATCACAAAGGGCACCTTTTCAGGCTCGCTGATCATCCGGAAGTGAGGTTCAAGCAGTTCCTTCAGGCCTTCCAGGGTAGTGACATTCTCCCCGTCGCGCTTGAAGCCGCCAATCCACTCCTCCTTGGGCGTGTACTCTTCAAGCCAGGTATAGGGCGAGGCAATCATCAGAATGCCCCCGGCATTGATGCGCTCATGGATGCTCTGCAAAAACTGTGACGGCTTGTACAGGCGATCAATCAGGTTGGCGGCCAGCACCAGATCATAGTGGTTGAACTGCGGCTTAAGGTTGCAGGCATCGCCCTGATGGAAGCTGACGCGCTCGGCTGAATCTTCCAGCCCCAGGCTCGCCAGGGTGCGTTCCTGATAGCTGACCAGCTCGCCTTCCTCTACGCGGGTATAGCGCAGCACTTTCTGCTCGGCCATTTCCACACCCTGGCGGATAAAGTTAGCCGAGAAATCTACCCCATCCACGTGTTCAAACTCACGGGCCAACTCAAAGCTGGAACGCCCGCTGGCACAGCCCAGATCCAGGGCGCGAGCTTTCTGGCGACCAGCCATGCTGGCCAACGCCTTGTTGGCTAGCGCCTGTGGGAAGTTGGCAACCCCGAACCACTCATCGCCATAATGGAACTCAGCGTACTCGGCCATGCGGGCATCGCTTTCATAGTAGGCGCTGGGCATCTTGACTTCTGCATCCGACACCACGTAGCGGAAACCGGCGTGCTGGAAGAAGTGACGGCGGAACGCATAACGGGCGCTGAGGCGCGTTTCGTTGCCACATGAAATCCACGAACCACCCTTGATCAGGTTATGCTGGTTATCAAAGGTCGGCGTAGTGAAATCATCGTACAGCGGATGAACATCAAAACCCGGGAACGGATAGGTCGGCGTCTCAACCCACTGCCAGACGTTACCCACCACGTCAAACCACTGGCCGTGCTGGAAGCGGGTTACTGGGCAGGAAGAAGCGCCGTGATCCAGGTGCAGGTTGGCATTGGCAGGGGTATCGTTTTCCAGCTCGGAAACCCCGGCCTCCTCTGCCAGACGGTGCCACTCATCTTCGGTCGGCATGCGCACCGGCTGGCCAAGCTGTGCACTCTTCCAGTGACAGAACGCCTTGGCTTCGTGAAAGTTAACTTCTACCGGCCAATCCCAAGGCATTTCCACTTCTTCGGTCATCAGGCGCAGATGCCACTCGTTTTTCCACACCCAGAAGGTCGGGTGCGTTGCCTTGGCAAAGTTGCGCCAGCCCAACCCCTCTTCTGACCAGAATTCATCGCTCAGATAGCCACCGGCTTCGACAAATTCGAGAAATTCACTGTTGCTGACCAGGAACTGGCTGGCCTTGAATTCGTCCACTTCAGCCTTGTGATGGCCGTACTCGTTATCCCAGCCGTAAAAGGCATCATCGAAATCCTTGCCCAGGGTGACTTCACCCCCCGGCACGGTAATCAGGCTGTTCTCCGGCGGCTCACCGCTGATGCGCAGCGGCTCCCATTGTTTCTGGGGAGTGACCAGGTGGAGCAGCTGCTGACGGATTAATACCGACGATGTCTCCAAGTGAATCCGCTCGTGCTCGATGCCCATCACAATCGGCCAGAAGGGGCTGTCCCAACCGATTGGAAGCGAAAGCGGCAACTCACGAATCAGCTGCAATACGGCAGCGCGCACCTTGCCACGATAGGCCATGACCTCATCCACCGACGGCCATTCGTAGTGATCCTCGTTGAGGTCATCCCAGCTCATTTCATCAACGCCCACAGCGAAAATAGACTCCATATTCGGGTCTATCCGCGTAGGCAGCAGTTTGGCTAGCACCAGCTTGTTGACGAAGAAGGTAGCGGTATGCCCGAGGTAAAAAATCAGTGGATGCCGTAAGGGGATTGACTTGCGAATATAGGATTCTTCGCTGACCAGGGTGGTAAACAGCGACTCGTAGCGGTCGAAGGTCGCCGTGAAGCAGGCCTCAATTTCTCTACGCGTTGCGTCAGGATCGCTACCTGCAAGCATCACGGTGCGTGGAAAAAGGTCAGGTAATGTCGATGCTGGTAATTCGGAGAGGGAGCTTGGGGAAGTCATAGTTAAGAATGCCTTTTATCTTTAAACGATGATGGTTTTTTATGACAGTTCTTTTACAGAAGCCCTGGCTCAGCATAAAACTTGGACGCTAGCAACTGGCGTTCTTACCACGCTCACCAATTTCACCAGCTACCGCACTTCATTAAACTCGTCGCATCTCCGTTGCAACCGCTGAACTTAGGGCTAATAAAATTCAATAGCCAAATCGTTAAAAACCAAAACTTAGACAAAAGCTACCACTAGTTGTACAAAAAAGCTCTAAAACCAGCAAATATTTTACGTTAGCGTTTGTAGGGGCTTGGTTAGGGTCAGGGTTTCGAAAGGTTGCATCATAGGCCCTGCCATGTCAGGAAGCTCGGGAGCGCTATCCTTACGGCAGGCAATACAGGTGGCATTGCCATCACTGATAGTGACCGATCTTATGCGGGATTCTATCCGGTTGTATCAGATAGGAACAAACACTGACCACGGGAGATACGGTTGCTCCCCCATGAATCGACGCGGCTATTCACGCCGCTACTAAATAATGCGTGCATCAAACTCAAAAACATCAAAAGAGTGCTGCCTCTGCCTACCCTCTTTTGCACTTATAGCCTATGCTATAAAACAACTGTTTGATTATAAAAACTATAAAGTACTTACCTCACTAGCCGCACGACCAAAAGGGAGTTGCTATGCTGGCTATTCAACCAACCGACTACAGTGCTCAACTATCGCTTAGCTCTCCACTACCGGACTTTATCCGACAAAATCTCGAAGGCTGTGCATCACTGCCTACACTCCCTTCTGTCGCTATGAATGTTCTCGCCACTGCAAGATCTCCACATGCTAATGTCAAAGCCTACGCGGATGCTATTGAGAACGATCCGGTTCTCACTACACGCCTGTTGGCGTTAGCAAATAGTGCCTACTATGCACGCAGCGCTCCGCCCATCAGTAGCTGCCAAGAAGCGGTGGCTTGTATTGGGCTAGACACTACCTTAGCAGCCACCCTTAGCTTCAGCCTATTTCGTCAGAAAGGGGCAAATGCATATCTACAAAGAGTTTGGAGTCGCTCGCTCATTGCTGCCATCGCCTCACGTTATCTTGCGGATCACTTGTGCCGATCAAAAAAAGGGTTCGTTTTCACAGCTGCCCTTTTGCAAGATATTGGGGTGTTAGCCCTAGAGTCTCTTTATCCAGATGAAATGGAGAGTGTCTATGAAACGCCGATGGTCTTTCATCCTGAGCTGAGTCATAACGAGCAAGTGCTATTCGGTTGTGATCATGCCGTTGTGGGTGCTTGGCTTGCGGCCAAATGGGGAGTCCCCACTACCATTGCAGAAGCTATTCAGACAAGTCACCTAGACTTCTCCGCGACATCAGCGGAGCAATTATGCATCCGGCTATCTGGGCATATTGCTGATGCTTGGCTCTCACCAGCGCCAGCACAAGCGCTGGTAACCCTGATGAGAAAATTGGAAGGCCACCAGTTAGTAGAGCATATAGAACTGGAAGAGCTTCTGAACAATATTGAGACACAGCTTCCCAGCCTAGCCAATATTCTCGATATTACAGCCCCTACCCAGCGCGATAATGAAGCGCTACTGGCAGAGGCTCAGCAACTTTTGTTTGAGCAAACCCTAGATTTGAGAGCACGCTTAGATCAACAGCAAAAAGAACTGGCCCAACTCCTTGAGCGACAAAACGATCTAGAGTCACGGAGCCGCACCGACTCACTTACAGGAATCGCCAATCGGGGATGGTTAGAGGAGCAGTTAGATAAGCGGTTTCAGAAATGCCGGGAAGATGATGGTGCGCTTTCAATCATATTTATAGATATTGATCACTTTAAAACCATCAATGATCAGTTTGGTCACGCTGCCGGAGATAGGGTGCTGGTGAGTTTTGCTAAGCTTCTCAATGCAAGTGTTCGCGATGGCGACCTTGCAGGCCGTTACGGCGGTGAAGAGTTTATGGCTATATTACCCGGAGAAAACGCAAACGGAGCCAGAAAATTTGCCCAACGTGTTGCCTATCGGCTTCAAAAACAACCAATGGCATGGTGTGAAGACCGTCCAATTTATGTGACTGTCTCTATCGGTATTGCCTGTCTAGAAGATGGAGGGTTTGCCAGTGCGCCTGAGCTCGTTAATGCCGCTGACCAAAGCATGTACTTTATTAAACATAATGGTCGTAGTGGTATTGCCGTATACGGACGTTAAATCTAAAACATCAACATTGACCAAGTAGTACCATGCTGGCTGTTACTTCCACCACTTTTGCTGCTGTATGATGGTTTTTACCAAATACCCGTTTTTATCCGAAATGTTGTTTGCGATGGCAGTTGGGACAAAGTGCTATTGCATTTTCAACAGTGTCGTCGCCATTATCCGCTAGGCGTACTATGTGATGAACTTCCAGGTAGGGTGTATTATCTTTTCGCTTTTTAAAAGGGGCATCATTTCCACAGGCTTCACATTTACCTCCTGCTCGTAGCAATACAGTTGCCACTACGTCCGGATTGCGTTTAAACGTAGTGATTGCTACAACACATTTCTCAGGCTTTTTATTAGCTTTTTTAAGCCTGAATGCTCTAGCTTTTTCAGATGAATTCAAAGATCTTTCAACTTCAAGATTAAATTTTTCTTCGTTATCTTCAATAGTAGATGATCGAGGCAAAACAAGAGTATTCAGCAAATCCACTACAGCCTCATTTAGACTGCTTTGAAATGAAACGCCTTGTCTACAAAAATATCTTTTAAAATTAGACCACCGCTTATCGCCTTTAATCTGAGGCAGCTGCCTACTTATTTTATCTTCATCAAGATCAATATACGTTGTTAATTTTGAAACGTCTTCCAACTTCATTCTATATGGTCGAGCACTTTCTTCATCATAATAGTGACTCACTATCTTAAAAACACCACATAATTGGAAGCAATCTACGCTGGGTCTTTTTTGGATTATAAAAACAAAATCACCACGCCTTGTTTGGCTCTGCTTGCTCTCTTTTGATACACCATAACCAGTGTGGTAGCAAAATTCACTGCCATTTTTAGGACCATGGTATGCATAAAAATAGTTTGGCATTTAATTCTCTACCTATTTTATAGTGGCGTATTTTTCGAGGGTTTAACGTATGATGATCGAATGCAAATATCATAGAAACGTAGCTATTTTTTATTGGAAGTATAAATAAAAGCTGTCCAACACTACTAGTGCTAAAACTCCCCATCCAGATTAAAAAAAGCAGGAATGAGGAGCTTTGACAGTTATTTAACTCACTTTATTTAAAAAGCCACCTATACAGCAAGAACTTAATATGCTGCCAGCTTCATAAAGCAAAGCTATTAGCAAAAATTATTTTTCTTTGTTGACTAAACGCTCCATATTTAAAGCAATTGATAAAACTAAAATCAGCCCTTCTTTTAGTAAAGACATGCCTATTACAGCAAAGTAAAAATACACTAATACTGTAACGCCAGCAGCAATTCCTGTCATAATATTTGCACCATATCCCATGGTTCCACCGATAAGCGCAACGACACTCATCAAAACACCAATAAACCACGATAAAAAAATAGCACCATCCCAAGCCGCCCTAAACCAGTCAAACACGGGAAACTCAGATTTACTTGAAGCCATCTTATCTTCATCGCTAATGTGGCGCATGGCAGCAAGACGCAAAGCTGCTCCTTTCCAGATTGACCACGGAATAGTAAAAAAACGTACAACACAAACGATAAGCGCTTGAATAACCGCTGGAACAATTGCAGTACCAACTTGGTTATTTGATTGAGTCATTCTCTTTCCTTATTAAAGGTTAATGGCGCCATTGGCGCAGAGGCAACATTGCCTACCGTAGAACTGCTCGTTCATTACGAGCAGGATTAGTGAAGTACGTTTATTCACAATGGCTGGCATCAAGCAGCTGAGCGCTGGCTTTTTCCAACATACCGCTAATCTCAGCGGCATTCTGTGAGCTGAACACTTGGCCACCTGTGTGCTCTGCTAAACAGTTGGATAAGCCGCCTTGAGTGACATCGACAACATTAATTGTAAGCCGTGGCTGGTTTTGGGCAATTTCTGCTGCTATTTGACACTGATTTTGTCCACAACCGTCAACACCATCAACAAAAGCGATAATGGTCGCATCCCGCTCTCGACCATCAACTAACCCCGCCGCAGCGACCAAGCTTTGCGCAAGAGGAGTACCATCATAAGCGTGCAGGGACTGGATACCGTTAATCAATTGCGTTCGCTGCTCTAGGCTAAAAATGCCTTGCTCGACTGGGTTACCACAGCCCGCATAGGTAATTAGCCCAGCATCAATATCAGAATGAAGCTGATTAATAACACGAGAAACCGACTCCTTGGCTATCTCTAAACGAGAAGGCCCGGCCTCTAATGCCAAAAGACGTTCATTACCGAGATCACGCAGCATCATCTGACGAAACTGAGGCATGTTGAAATACCAATCTTCGTCCGCTTGAGTCGCTTCAATATTGAGATTCATGGAACCGGAGGTGTCAAAAATCAGCACGAACTCCGGCGGTAAGCCCTGCTCATCTTCGCGGCAGGCGTAGGGCACAGCTTCTTCGTCAGGCCCACTATTCCAGTAATGCTCAAGCGGCCAAAGGAAATAAAGCAACCCTGCGGCAACCAGCAAAAAAAGCAGCGGCAACAACCAAAGCAGCGGCCTAAATGACTGACGCTTAACACTCACAGGAGCAGCGACGGGGGTCGCCACCACGGGAGCAGGCTTAGGGGTAACAATGGGAGCGGCGGTGTTAACCATTTCCGCTCCCCAACGAATCACTACGGGTTCGCCATTAAGGCTATACAGATGCTGCTTGTCAGCGGGGCCAATCAGTGTTCGCAAGCTCTCACCTGCGTCTGCCTCCCCGCGTCTTACCAACTCATCAGCCAAATGCCCTAGACTTTTTTGGCGTTGCTCGAAACGTTCCAACAAAAGAGCTTGTTCCTCTTTTGTTAACGCATCAAACCTTAGCGGCTGCCCTGGCAGTTCTGTCCACCATTCCAGCGTATCGCCCTGGCCGTTACGAGGTAAGGCGAACATAGTGCCAATACTAGGGGGAAAATGGCGGTGAATAAGCGCGACCTTGGCCTGATAGCTTTCAAAGGTACCACCTAGCATCACCTGAGTATCACGCAGGATTCGTTGCATCGCTACCCATCCACCTTATTCATAGCCAAGGCTTTGTTGAAGGCGGCTTACTTGCTGTTCAAGCTCAGCTAACTGAGTTTGTTTCTCCGCCATTTCTGTTTGGTCACGGGCAGGCACTTGATTAGCGTTTAACTGCTGCTCAAGATCGTTAAGTCGATGTTGCAACCCAAGCTCTTCACCAGTACGCGCTTTTAAGCGTGTTAGTAATGTTTGTAGTGAATCATTAAGTGCTTGTTGCTTTTCACGCTGAACATTTAAGTCTTCTTGGACAGCGAGCTGTTGAGCCTTGATGTCTCTATACACTTGTTGAAATAGAGCGTTCTCATCTTGGTCCAAGCGAACTTGATGTTCGCGCTGATCTACTTGAGAACGATAAGCACCTGACGTATCACAGGAAAGCTTTGTCATCAGGCTTACATCATGATTACTTGGATCACACTGCTGTGAAGTGGTCGCACAACCGGCTAGCAGCAGCATACTGCTAGCGATCATTATGGATTTAATCATCTTGGATCTTTTCATAATGTTTCGGTCGTCCTTTAACCCAACGTAATAGCTGAACGCATGTTGTAGAGTTCATCTACTTCTTGCTGCAGTGCCAGCACTTTCTGGTTCATCAGATTAATATCTTGCTCAATGCGCTGCATTTCTTCAGGGCTTGCTTCTGAGCGCTCGGCATCAGCAACCTCCTGATATTCAGCTGACTTTTTATTCATATTCGCTACTTCGCGACGCAGGATATCAATATTACTGTCAATGCCAGCTAACTCACGATTAGCCGCTTCCCGGTCAAGTTGCTGAGTTTCCATTTCGTTCTGTATACGTTGAATGCGTGATTTATCTTCCTGCATAACGTCACGAACGGTATCGGTTCGAGCAATGATTTTTCGAGTATCTTCTTGAATATCAGCACTCATGGCATCTAGGCGCTCGGCAGTATTCGCATACTCACTACGTCGTTGATCCAGATAATAGTTGGCTCCCATGGCCACACCACAGGCACTTAAGCCAGCCACAATCATGCATTGTGTTTTGTTTCCTGGATTAGTGATTGCGCAGCCTAACATTCCCACTGCAGCGCCAGCAGCACAGGCTTGATAACCAGAGCGGCTAAAAAACTTAGCGTCATTACTTTGCGTTAATCGAGGATCCGCCGAAGCGCCATTGCTGTTATTTGACAGCAATGAACTACCCGTAGTGGCACAACCGCTTAACACTAACAGGCTGCTAGCGATAGCAGTCGCCATCAGTACTTTTTTCAAGCTCAATGATTGGCTTTTGGATGAAATAGAAGTGTGTTGCATAGTAGATTCCCTTGCGTTTTTTTAATTAGCCATGGCTTTACAGTTTTCCAGCCAGGCATTGGTGGAAACGTGCTGCTGTTGTAAGTAATCCCGCTGGTTTTTCCAGTGCGTGTGCAGATAAGGCGTGAGCTGAGTTAATTGACTATTACGGCTGATGATTTCTTCAAACACTTCAACTTGCTCTTCGAGCAGGGGTTCCCCATATAACGTAGCGGACTCGACAAGACTACTTGCGTAGTAGCGACTTAATGCTTCTAGCCTGGCATCCTGCTCTTCAAGGCGTTGTTGACGCATGCCACAACTTGCATCAGTACTACCCTCTCCACAGTTGATCTGATAATTGTTATGGAGAAAATCGAGGAAAACGCCATCATCTTCTAACTTAGTACAGAGGAAGCTTCCCAAATTAAGGCTAGCGCGCACTGCTAAATTGCGCGCCTCTTCCTGGCGCTGATTGCTCGCCCTAAGCTGGCTTTCCAAATCGCGTAGCTGCTCTTGTAAAGCGGTGTCTTCAAGCTCAGAGGCCAGATTGCTTAAACGTTGAACGGTTCCTGTGGTCTCTGCAGGGGCGCTACTGGCATCGAGATCTTCGCCTAGTTCACTCCAGCTTTCTTCGATGGCCGCAATTCGGTCTCGTGACGTTAACGCAGGCGCCACCAGCGCCAAACGAAAGCCTACTTGTCCGCTTTGCGAGTGATTGCTGTCACGGTAATAAGGCTCTTCACCACGGAGTGCTGTGCGAATATCGCTTTGGGGGGTTAAATAACTGCCTCCACGGACCACAAAACCACCCGCTTGGCCGTGCTGACGATCCAGTTTATTTAAGCGGAATGGCTCAAACATCATCTCTGACACATTGCCCAAGAGATCATGTAGGCCGAGTGGATTAGGTTGTAATAAACCGGCTAGTTGTAATTGCCCATTCGCCGACTGAGGCCCTGCGAACCACTCATGCGCATTCAAGCCATCTGGCATAGGGTAACGGCTGTCACGAAACGCCGCGGCGTCAACTTCTAGACCACCCCGAGCGGCGTATTCCCATTCAATTTCAGTGGGTAGGCGTAAAAAACCCAACACATTGTCTTCTTGAGGCAGGCTATCGACACTGTGCTCACGCAACCACAGGTTATAACGATCCGCTGCGGCCGTCGCATCAAACCAACTCACCGATACCATGGGCAAACGCAAACGTGTCGAAGGTGAGGGGCACGCTTCTCCCATTAACGCTTCATATTGCAATTGGGTTGTTTCATATTTAGCGAGCAAGTAGTAGCGCGATACCCCTTCACCTTCGCTGAAGTTGCCAGAAACATATGAGGGGCGGCGCTGCTCTACATATCCCCAACCGGTTCCGTCCTGACCAATATTAATCGGGTAATCGTCAAGTGGACCTTTAGCGGGAATATGGACTTTTCGAAACGCCATAGCGCCATCACAAGGCATTGGAAGAATGATGTCATCATCTTGTGGCTTAGGGTTATAAAGCCTTTCATCCCACTGCGCCGATGCGCTGCCTACTTGGCATAACAAAAACACAGCCCATCCAGCACTACGCCAGCGTTGGCCAGAGCGCTTAAAAGATTTACAGTTCACGCAAACTCTCCGCAGGTTCGATACTAAAAGCGCGCAGCATGCCGACCACGGCCACCACAAGGGCAACCAGCAAGGCCAGAAGCAGTGCTATTACGCCGTGTAGGAAGGTGATACGACAGACAACGCTTCCCGTTGTCGAACTCATTGCCAGTGCTTGGTTGAAGACTTCACTTCCCAGCTTGTAAAGAATCAATCCAACGCCATAAGCAATTAGTGTGAGCGTACTCGCCTGCAACACGATATAACCGGCGACTGCCGGGCGATCAAACCCCAACAAACGCAGCACCGCCAGGTCTTTACGTTTACGATCAATATTGGCTAGAAAAGCGCCGAGCATTGATGCCAAACAGCCCACCAGCGCCGTGCTGGCAATCACACCAAACACCAGCCCTAGCACATGATTGATCGCGTTAACGTTCTCAATGTCAGCCAGGCGGCTAGAGGTGTCGATGTGCTGCGCGTTGAGCCACTGCTCTAGTTTCCCCACCTGATCGGTGTCAGCGGCATACAACCGCGCCCGGGCAAACTGTGTTTCTTTTTCGCCACGCGCGTTTTCAGCTAATTCTTCACCTACTTCTCCACGTACTTTGCCAGTCGTGATGCCAAAAGCATCAATGCGATAGCCATCACGGAAGTCTTCAAGTGAAATTAATAGCGGTAGCGCCACAAAGGCAGCCGGACGTGGAAAGTTCTCCGCGGGTAGAACACCTTTTACAACCACAGATTGGCGTCCGCGCTCTGCTCGGCTATTCAGGCGGCGGCTGACAAATAGGCTCAGCTGGTCGCCTACCTCAACATTCAAACGTCGTGCCGCCGACTCACTTAACACCACGTCTAAGCCTTCAAGGGGCTGAGAAAGCGATAGCGACGCTAAAAGGGGGTCTCCTTCAGCGGTAGGGATAATTTCGGCGTTATCTACAAAGTGGCGGCTATCTTGAACCAGGTCGGCCTGGGTATTAAGTGAACGCGTCATGCCAATGGCAAAGCCCACTTCAGGCTGGCTACGCAACTGCTCCAGCCATTCAGCATCATAACGGCCACTGGAAATCATTCGAATTTCTAGGTTGCGCGGGTCGTTAAGTAACTCCGACTGTAACTGGCTGACGACGCCAAACTTAAGGCCGAATAACAGTAATAGTGGTGCAATTACTGCCACCAATGCCGCAGCAATACACATGGATACTTTGCGGTCATGCCAAAGGTCATGCATTGCTAACGATGCCAAGAGCCTGAAACGTTCAAACACGGGGTTCAAAGACGGTCTCCCCTTTTACTATGACGGCATCAATGCGGGGCAAACCAAATGTCCGCACAAGAGACCAGTCGTGGGAAACCACCAACGCAGAAAGCTGTAGCTCCTCCACTACCTCCATAAATAATGCAAATAAATCATGCGCACTGTGGGGGTCTAGTGCAGCAGTAGGCTCGTCAGCAAGCAGCAGTTGTGGCTCATGCGCTAATGCCCTCACAAAGGCAACGCGCTGACGCTCACCAATGGAAAGCATGGAAGGTCGTTTTTGCAATAAAGGCATAAGCCCAAGACGTTCTACTGCTTGCGTCGTCCTCGCACTTTCGCTGGCTAACCCCTGCAAACGGCGCGGCAAGGCAATATTGTCAGCCACGTTTAAGAAAGGCAGTAATCCACCGTTTTGTAGAACAAACCCTAGATCCCGGGCACGAAGTTTAGCCAGCTCACTTTGCTTATCTGTTCGCCAGAGCTTAGCCACATCGTGCTGTAACGTCCCCAGCTGGAAGTGCTCTAGCCTGCTGGGTGCCAATAGCAGACCCACGGCTTCCAACAAGGTGCTCTTGCCGCAACCGCTTGGGCCAGTAATCGCCACACACTCCCCTGGTGCTAGGGATAATGTTGGCAATCGAATCTTATGTGCTTGCGCGCCCACGCCCCGCTGAACGGTCATTCCCTGTATCGCCAACATCTCCACGTCCCCAATGGTTCACTATGCCGTATTTTCAAGGCATCATTTCAAGAGGAACAGGATAGACGTCATCTCGTGGATCACTGCCCTCAGCAAGTGATACCCAGCGGTCGACATCCTCGTTATAGCGCTGATAGTGGCGTAACTTAATGCTTAAATTGCGAATGAACCGCTCCTGGGATAAGCCATCCCAACTCTTCCACGTGGCTTCATCCAGGTTAAGCACTTCGCTCTGGTATGGCAGGTCTTCCAGGTACTCTCCCATCAGCCCTAATTCAGCTAACTGGGTAGCCTCGTTTTGCTGCAACTTGTTAGGATCTGCACCCATGGCAGCAGCCACCGAACGTAAACGATCAAACATGTCGGTGGGAGAAATCAGGCCCTGATTGGCAGCATCCAGAATCTGCGCAACAACATCACTGAGATCACTCAACTGCGATTTGGTCAATAGCACACGAACATCTGTACTTGGCCGGTTTTGCTGTACGAGGTCACGGTCACTAATCCAGGCCTGGAAAACGGGCGGGGCAGTGCTTCCGGTCTGCTGACCAAGATAGGCAAGTTGCATTGCATGACCAATAAGGCTGGCATCTTCCAGTAAACGCTGTTGACTGGGGTCAGTTTCGTCAGGATCAGGCTGTTGGGCATTCAAGGCGCTGCCGATAGCCCCATCACCTAGGTAAGCCGCTCGTACTTGAGACGTAATTGCCTCTGCCAAGGCATCTACTTTGGCACCAAATGTTTCAACATCCCCTGCTTCCACCGGGTAATACAGTGATGTATTGGTTCCGGCGTAGGTCGAAAGGTTAGCGTATTGCGCTTCAGCCCTGGCATGGTCGCTGAAGCGCTCGCCACTAGAGGTTTTTAAGTGCAGCGTATAAATCGCCACTCCTGGGTTAGCCGCCTCTAAACGCACTTGGTCGGCACTCAACCCAGTAGAAGAGCGCTCATTATCGCCCTCTATAGCGCTGGCATCGGTAATCAAAACAATATAGCGAGCACCATATTGGCTCCAATCCACGTCATCAATTGCTTGCATCACCCCCGCGTAAGCATCTTCTTCGAACCCAGGCGTGGAAACCGTGGCTTCGTGCAGCTGATTCATACGCGCCATCAGGTCTTGCCTGCTGTCAATTTCCATGGGGTTAGCGTACATACGGCTGATGTATTCAAGTTCCGGCACACTTTCTACGCTGTCACGGTAAGACACCAACCCAAATTTAACCTGCTCGTTTAGGTTTTCCGCCTCGATACGATCAAGAATTTTGTTGACCGCTTCTCGGGTACGCTCAATGTACGGCCCCATCGAGATGGTCGAGTCAATCACGAATACTACGCCTGCATTGAACTCACGCAATTGACTCGCTGGTGTGTTAGCAACAGAAGTCGTTGCATTTCCCGCAGGATCAGGGTCTTCCGCTTTACTGACAGACGCCACGTTTAAAAGCCGCGCACGGAAGCCCGCTTCTGTAAACACCTCTTCGCCTTCAAGTATCGGCAGTAGATAAAACTGCTCCTGGAGATCGACAAAGTATTCCGGCTCGCGAGCCAAAACAGAAGGCACCTCTTCCTCTCGGTTCAGAGCAGCATGTAACGGCACGACCTGACTAGAAGGTTCGAATTCGTCCAGAATGGCTTGTAACGAACTTCTATCGCGGAAGAACAGCAAGCGCTGTCGATTAGCTGGGTTAGTAAATGCCAGCGTAAGTTGCATTTTCCATTCGACGCTGCAATCAGCTGGCAGCCAACCACGGGTGTCACCATAACTGTCTGGCCCAACTTTCAGCCATTCACGCCCATCTACCTCACTACGCTCATAAACATAAAAGCGAGTAAACGCCGGTTGCAATTCGCCGCTGCTGCCTACTGTATCGGTTAATTCACACCCAGGAGTGGTAAGCACACGCTGATGCAGGGTTTGCTTGCCTTCCTGAAGCAGAGGGCGGGTATCGGCCAACGCAGAGGAGGCAAGCAGTCCGATACTTGTCAGAGCCGCCGTCGAAAATGCCAATGACAATAGCGTGCTGCGTATCATTCGCTTAACTCCTCGATACGCGCCTGGGCTTCACTATTGTCGGGATCTATGTCGAGTACGGTTTGGTACCAATAACCAGCGGTTTCTGCATCCGCGGAAGCAAAGCAGGTGCTCTCCTGATGGTAAGCGGGGTCATACTCGCGCGCATAGGCCAATGCGATAGTGGCATCACCTGCAATAGCTCGATTGGCATATAAACGTCGCGCTACTCCACAGTAATCAGCATTACGCGCGGCTTCGATCACTTCTAACAGGGCGCCTGCGGTCATCTCTGCCTCGGAACAACCTTGCACAAAGGTCAGCTCATCCTGCTGATCAAGGGCTTCAATGGAACAGGCTGTCGCCGGTACAGCAGAAGATGAAGCAGTATTGTTAAGAGGTTCTTCAGTACTTTCTGGTAGCTCTTCTTCAGTAACCTCTTCTTCCCTACTCGCCTCTTCAGTAACCTCTTCTTCCGTTCCCGTCTCTTCAGTAGCTTCTTCAGTGTTCTCTTCTTCGGTACCCTTTTCTTCCGTCGTTTCTTCGATAACGGGTTCAGGATCAGTGTTGTTATTGCTGAACCAGTACCAGGCACCGAATGCCACGGCAGCTAACAGTAAAAGCGCCGCTAATATAAATAACAAAGGCCCGCGTTTGCTTGTCTTGCCGTCAACATACGTTTCCTCCACCGGTGCAGGATCAGGCCTAGTTTTTTCGGGTTCATGTTCAGACGGTGTCGTTACGACGGATTCTGGCTCAGGCTTTAGTGCTGGCTCTGGTTCTGGTGTTTTTTCCACTGTAGGTGTCTGCAAGACACTATTAACACTTGCAGAAGGCCCAGCCCCGGCAGCACTGGAAGGCATTAAATTCCGTGACAGACGTATAACGCTTTCGGCCTTGGTACCCTCGGCGTCTTGTAGTGTCAGCATGTATTGAGTAGAGCCTGGAAGCTCTAATAGAGGATCAATAATAGTGCTGCCGAGCACTACCTGCAGACGCTCTGCATCGGCTTCTTCTAGGCTTGCCACTTCAAACGAATGTGGCTTGGTACTCCACGATTTATCCGGGTGCAGAAACTGTTTATCCTGGTTTTCTTGAATCATCAGCTGCAGTGTCGTCGTCGCCCCACTCCACCCAGTGAGCAGAAGACGGCCTTGACCCGGCATACCTGATTCCAGCGGACGTAGATCAACTCGCATGGCTCACCTCCGGCTGGCAAAACGTTGTCAAGACAGCACCCAGGCGCTCGTTTTGTTCCATGGTAATTTCTCGTCCGGCGGTATGGCCTGCATTTTCCTGCGTCACAATACAAATCCCTGAAAGCCAGTCGGCTAAGTAAAGTACGGCTTGATTAACCGGTTGTGGCGCCAGGCGTGGAAGCTCCCCTGGCAAAATGGGGGCGTTCGGCAAAAACAGCTTTTCTTTCTTACCCGCCAAACTGTTAGGCCGCTGGTCAATCGGCAAATCCTGATAACCCAACCAGGCAATAAAATCACGCAGCACTAATTGGGCAGCTAACACTTGACGCTCTACCAACTGATCGCGTTTAGCACTGCTTTGGGCACGCCTAAGAAGCGCTTGATCCAAGCGTTGCTGCATCCCCATACGATTAGCTGCCGTGATCAATTCATCCGTCAGAGACTCTACAACTGCCTTTTCTAGCCCCAGCAGTTGTAGTAGCGCCTGATGCCCTGGTATTTCACGCAGATGAGCAATCCAGGCCTTAAACACCTTGCGGGCAAAACGGTGATCTGCACCTTGCAGCACCGGCTCGCTCTTAGTGTCAGGGGCGGTAGTTGCAGCATGATCATCAAAGGGAGAGCTACCCGAGAACGGGTCATCACTCAAGTTGAAGCCACTATTGCAGTAGAGACTATCGGCCTGCATGGCCTCCTCACTATCTGCATCACCTGCAACGGCCGACACCACGTCTTCTTCGCTGTCGCTCAAATAAAGGTCGCGGACTACTTGCTGGGGAAGTTCCAGCTGGTGCTGCAATTCACCAAGCGTTGCTAGGCGTTGCCCCAGGCTTTGCCACAATAGCTTGGCGGTCTCGCGCTTTTTAGCTACTTCGCCGTTACCATCGGAGTGATGAAGAGGGGCCAAGCGTTTTTCAACTAATGAGGTGAGTGTTTCAGTCAGCTGCTTCTCGATACTGGCCAGCTTAAAATCCAGGGTGGCAATACGGCCTAGGTACTGACTGATGCGCTTAATACCACCATCGTTAAGCGCCAGCATTGCTTCCCAAGCCTCGTCAGGTTCATGCACATGCTTTTGAACGCTGGCATTCTCAACAAAGGTAGAAGCCATACGCACGAGAGGCGCAGCGCAGTCTTCATTAATGCCAAGCTCTTCGTTACCACGACTATCCAGAAAAGGAACGGGCAGCCGCGGCTTGCGCACTAGAAAGGTATTATTGAAGGGCTCACCAGGTGCCCACTGGCTCATCCAGTCATACTGACCGAAACGCTCCAGCAAGGTCATCTTAATCAGCCCTTCCCAGCCTTCTCGCAGTTGGCTTTCTGTCAGACTCAGCGCGCCACTGATACGCTTATCAAACATGGTCAGCGTCCAGATTAATCCAGGCGCCTTACCGGCACGGTCCTGACTATTCGTCCCCTGGGTCTTTTCAATCCAGCGCGTCAGCACTGGGCCGACGGAAGTCACATCACTTTGTTTATCCGAACTCGTACACACTACCAAGCCGTTCATCTCCTGGCTGTCCGTATACCGTTCGAATAAATAAGCCACTTTACCGCGCAGAATTAATTGGGAAACTGGATTACCCCCTTGACTGCTGGCTTGACTGGCAGCTTCAGTGACACTCTTCAAACTGAGGCGGCCGCGATAACCGGGGAAATCCAGCAGGTCAACTTTCTCAACTTGAGGGTCTTGTGTTGGTTCAATCAGCGGGAACGTTAACTCAGCGGTCAGTGCCGCTAACTGGGCTACCGATACCGCGACAGCATTACCGGACGCTTCCTGCTCTACCGGACGCACCTCCAAACTATGGTCGTCGACACTCCCTAAACGCTCGAGAATATCCACGTTCATAATGCTGTCACGTTGGCTGTAGCCATCTCCATCGGGCGTCACGAGACAAGTCAGCGGCGCATACACAGTGGGAGCATTGCCAAGGCGGCGCAGGGTGGATGCCAATTGTACATAGAGGCGAGTGAGCTCTTCTTGCTCACCCCACAGCAGGGAAAACAGATCAGCACGCTCTTCGCAGGAAAGACACGGCGCCAGTTTGAGAACCCGCGGCCAGTAGCGCGCTTCCAGCTTGCTGATCGATTTTTTGAAACTGCCAGTGAGGTAGTCCCATAGGGACACCACGTCATCACCGCTTAACCCTGGCTTTGGAGCTGCCGCAACGTCGACGCCTTCAAACGGTTTGAGAATACGTTCGATGCGCGCTTCATCCAGCTCATAGTGCAGCTGCTCATGATCGAAATCGTTGAACCAGGCATTAGCCAGTATCTTGGCAATCTCAATTTCACTGAACAGACGCAATTCAACAGGCGTATCAGACGGCCCGCTAACGGCAGTACGGCTGAAGCGCGTTACCAAGCCGGTGGCTTCTTTACCGCCCCCAACAGGGTTTACATGCTCAATGAAATCAAGCCGCTTACCACCGTAGTCAGTTTCCAACTTACCATTGTGTCCCGCGGCCAGTGCCGAGATCAGATAAGACTTACCCGCCTGGGAGAGCCCGAAAAAACCGATGGTCATTGGGGTGCCCGCAGCACGCCCCAGGCTTGCCGCCAGATTGCGCGCTTTGTGCAATTCTAAAATCAAATTATCCGCTTCACTATCCAGACGCGGGGCATTGCCACGAACGTTTCCGATCCACTCGATGGCCTGGCCGGCACCGGCGTGCACAGCTTTCCAGCCTTGGCCCAGTTGGTGTTGTTTAGCCGTCAGATTGCTCATTTGCGCTTCACACTCCCGCTGTCCAGCCAGTAATTAGAATCGCCCAATCCCGCATCAATCATGGTATTGAGCTGAAGAGTGACGTCCTTAGGTCTAAACTGCTTGTTGGTATTAGAGCTGACTCGATTGACTTCCAGCTCATCGCTAATTAAACCGCCCTTAGCTTTTTTGCCTTTGTCGACAACCTTAAGCTCCACTTCAACTACCGGCTGGTTGCCGTTTCCATCGTTCACAACGGCGTCTCTGTATTTTTCCTTACCACCCCCCGTCAGCTCCAAAGTGTAGAGCGGCGAAGCCACCCAGCGCTCGGCATCCAACTGACGATAACCGAGACGCACAATTCCCCCACGCAACTGCACTTTTGGGGCATCGTCTTCCGGCAGCTCAATCGCCGTACCGTTTTCATTGGCTTTAATATCGTGATAAATCACGTCATCGCTTTTCATGACGTTATTGTTATCAATCGAGCCCAGGTGGCGAATCAATGAATAAGGCCTGAGCGCCTGGGTACGGAAATAGAAGCTGGGCAAATCCAACTGGTCGCATAAAAGACATAACATGGCACCGACTGCTGCAGTGCTCTTAGGATCATCGATCTCGCCATTACTATGAAAGGGGTACCAATTCCCGGTACGGTAGTTCTGCATTGGCAAAATGCGCCCTGGGGGCAATGGCAACATCTTACGCAAAAAGGCCTGGATACCTGGCAACCGTGAGGGGCGTCCGGTCAGCAACAGCATGTCGCAGCTATACTGATAGATCACCTCACACAAGGCGCCGAGGGTTTTACCGATGTTGATGCCATCGCCAAGAAACGCCCGATGAACCTGAGGTAGGTTAAAGGTGACCGAAATATCCATCAGCTCAAACGCAGTGGTACCGTTAGTTTTTACGTCACGCCGCACGGCACCGTGCACATATTCTCTAACGACTTCACTCGCTGCATGATCGCCTAACAGCTCGCGATACGTAGCGGTGATGATGTGTGGGTTCTCCTCACTTTCTTTTTCTTGAGGATCAAAACCTTCGTAATAACTGAGCAATTTCAACCCAAGCGGCGTGAAGACCTGCAAATTGAGCTGCTGACGTAACACTTGGTCCTGTGCGCTAAGGCTCTCGCCGCCTAACAGACGAGACATCATGGCATCCGGCGATGACACGCCTGCATGTTGTAAGGCGTCTTCAAAGCTTTTCAACACAAAGGTCTGGATGACATCAAGCAAAATGTCATCCCCAGCGATACGAAAGCCGTCACGAAAGCGCTGCTCGGGGACGATATGCACATTGCTGCTATTCCCCCCACCTTCGCCACTCTCGATACGGTAATCGGTAATGACTAAGTCAGTCGTCCCCCCACCGATGTCGATACTGGCAAGCGTAATACGGTCGCGCTGCTTCTTTTCTGGGCGCGCCAATGTAGCGAAGAATTCTTCAGGGTGGCCTGCAAAATTTTCATTGATTTCGGTATATAAGTACACGAGCTGACCACAGGTGGCTTCGTCCCACTCCACCCGAATCTTTGGCAAAGGAGGGATCGGTGCAGCTGCCTCAAGCTGCTCAGGTTCCCCAAATGGGTCATCCTCACCTTGATACCATCCCATGCCCTGCCAAATCAGCCCCACCGCTTCATGCATACGCTGATCCAGGATGCTGCGTTCTGCCAACGGCATGGCAGGTGGCACCGTCAGGATGATCGAACGAAGACGACGCGGAACATCGATATTGCCCTGGCGAGAGCGCTGAGCAGGGCTATTGATCTGCATTAATGCCTGCGCCAGCACTTCCGAGAGCATGAAGGTCATCAAAGAGCTACGGGAGTAGTGCGGCTTGAAGACAGGGAGATCATCATCTTCACCATCACGCATAACGGCATAGATCGCCTTGCCGCTCTCATTAATCAAGTTGGAAAAAGGAGCGGCCGTAGCGAAAGGCTCTTTGTCCGACTTTACATAAGCACTATTAAAACGCCAGCCATGTGTATAGCGGCTGCCGTCCCACAAATAACGTTTAGGGCTAGAAAGCCCCGTGGAACCTTCAGTACCACGACGACGGCTAGCTAGGCGGCTAGCTTCGCCACCCACTCGTGCAATAGTGGGCCAGCGAAAAGCGTCATGGCGACCGCTCTTAACCGAGAGGTGGTCCTTACCAAAGAAGGTCTGGGAAAACTCGACACGACTTTCGAAAGGTTCGCTGTAAACGCACTCTGGGTCGACCAGATCACGTAGCTCCAGTACATAGTTCTGTTTTAAACCAGAGCCTGATTGCTCATGATGCTCAATCAGAATGCCGCAGGTGCGCGAGTTACCAACATCCAAGACAAGGTCGACCAAAATGGGCGTTTTCTGGCTAGCATCTTTTCCCACCAAGCGAATCTCAGGAACCCGCACCTTGGGCTTTCGCTGAGTACGCTCGGCAGGAATTGGTTTCCATAATAGGCTCAGCAGGTTCAAATAGTGAGCCTGGGGATGCCACGCCTTAATGTCATCCTCCAGCTCATTTTGATCCATCTCTGGATGGCCTTCCCGGTATAAGTCGTTGAGCCACTCTTTAACCCACGCCAAATCCATGAACCAGCCCATTTCATGGGGAGTCAACGCAAGCTTAAACGTCTCCCCAGAACGTACATCTTCGTCATTGGGCGCTAAGTAGGCGGTGCCTTCACGCTTGGGCATGCTACGGGTATCAAAAGCGAGCGTAAGACGATGGGTGTGGCCATCAACATCTGGCGTATTCAATTCAACCAAACGCAAACGTGCCCAATTACTCGGGCCTTCATCAAAGCGGTGCGGCGGCATGTGCCGAAAGAACGGTATTGGCACCCACTGACGATCCAACAGCGCCAAACTCGTCTCCATATCCATGTCGAGATACGGCTTATTTACCCGCTCAACCTTGTTAGGTTCAGGCTCATAAAACGTGGTGCCATCTTCTTCATTGATCAACAGGCGCACCAACAAATCATCCGCCAATTTAGCAAACTCACCACTGGCTTCTTTGCGGGGCTCAAGCGTTAGGGCAAAATCCAGAAATTGAACGCCGGTATCGTTGACCAATGGGACAACGTCTTGAAACTGAGTGACTTCAGGCAACATGTCGCAACTCTTCTCTCAACGATTCAGCAGTTATTCTTGGCCTTTCCACATCTGCATGGGAAAAGTCTCATTACCGTAGCTGACGGCACAGTCGGCTATATCAGTAGCGCCTTGCTCGCAAAGCACTTCAGGCATGTCGTAATGGCTGCCATCGTCACAGCTCGCCTGCCCTTGGCTTTGTATAGAAAGGGCACCGCCTTGCATTGCCGCTTCTATCGGGCCAGTACAGGTCACTCCACCCTGTTCGCCGGCATTACTCAGTTGTACTTGCCCACGGCCCTCTTCGAATTCATACGAAACACGTAACGGGCGTCCTGTCTCGCTATCCATAACGCCTGCCGCACGCCAGTTACCATCTAAGAAGTCTGCAGGACCGTTTACCGCCTGGGCAGGAATAGACAGTGGTTCTAACGATGCAGAAGGCGATGACGCCGCGCTGTCAGGCAGCGCCGCTTGGCCCAACTCAGGTGGTGTCACCGGAATCTCAGGCGGATTAGTGGCAGGCAGTTCAGAAGAGGCTGTATCCGTAGGTAGTTCACCTAGCGGCGCTTCGCCTTCAGGCAGTGCGGGCATATCCGCCCCCCCCACGTCTGGTGTTCCTAATCCCGGCAAACCGACGTTGGGCAACGCTGAACCGCTTCCATCAAGTGCTAAGCCACTATTACCAGCGCTTCCCCACCAACGCGGGTTAGAAAGGTCTGGCATTGAAAGCGCTGGAAAGCGTAGATCAGGAATGGTCGGCATACGCAAACTGTCTAAGCTTATCTTTGGTGCCTGAACATCAGGGGTTTGCAAATGGCTTGGATCGACACTTGGCGCGCTAATCTGGGGTGTACAACTACGCAGGCCGAAAAAGCTCAGAAGCAACAACAGCAGTAATAAAAGCAAGGCTAAGGGCCACCAGCGCCGCCACCAAGGGCGTCGCTCTTCCAACAAAGTTGGCTCACTCGCAGGTGAAACAGGCGTAGCCAAAGGGGCTGAGGTCAAAGGGGCTGAGGCCAACGGCATGGCGGGCTTTACAGGAGGTTCAACTCTTTCCTGGGGATACAGAAAATGCAATGGATCCGTCGACCGCTTAGCATCAGGGAACTCAAACCCCCAAAACGTAAGCACCGGCGTTCCATTCACCAAATAAACATAGTTTTGATCAGGAGTGCGAATAACTTGCTTAAGTAGCTTGGCCAGCACGCTCTGGTCATTATGAGCACCGTCAGCTTTCGCCAATGAAGAGTCACTAAAACTGTTCAGGAAAGACTCAAAGCGACGTAACGCTTGCCTAGCAGGCGCCCGCTCCTCTTCAGTTGCAGCGCTCCATGGGATGACATCCCCTTCTAGTTCGCTGTACCAATCAAGGCTTTTGCCCTGTTGATCACTTTGCGGAATGGCCAAATGGTGCTCCATTCGCGGAAAGTTTTGGTCTTGCGCTTTACGCTTGCGCGACTCCCGACGAATAGACTCACGGAGTTGAAGAGCTGAACGGAATACTGGCTGCCCAGTTTCTCCTAACGCTGAAAACTGCTCCGTCTTGCCGCTGCGTAGCAATGCACCTTGCATGCCTGTTCCCTTAGAATTCTTGTTTAACGCAACACGCAACCAGCTATTGCTACTTGATGAATGCTGCCTATTTTTCGAAAAATAAAATGTCACCAGCTTAACTAGGCATACTAAAGCCGCATTTATACGCTCAGCACTTTTGTGTTGATTATCTCAACTTGTTGACTGCTTTTTTGCTGACCGAAATCAATAAGGCCTACATAAAAATGTGTAAGCACCTATGGTTAATGCATTTTTAGTTACACTTTTTATTGTTCAGAAGATGCTTATAGTACCTAATTCTGTTTAAGAGTAAATGTAGAAAGACATCTTTTTTAAGAAATACCGTCACAACAATCCGCGTAAGACGCCTGGCAATGGGCTTCCGTAAGGCTTCAACAGAGCTATTGGCAGCGCCGCTGATGCCTTCAAAGCAGCCGTGTGATGGGCATGGCGAAAATTAGGCTAACTTGCTGTCTAGCGGTTGAGTTTCAGGATTCAGCCGAAGGTTCTTAGCTCTCAACCACTAAAATAGAGCTGATTGTGGCGCACTCTTTAGCGGCGCCTTGCAGGCTGCTACTTCACTGCCCGGCGACTCAATACCTGGGCATTGTCAGCCTTATACAAACTAAACATGCGTATGTTTCGAGTACGCTTTAGTAGTGCCCCAACTCTTGGCACTGCTAATAGCGCATTACCTGCTTGCGAGATAATGCAGCAGCATTAAGGTCTCAATAATCATCTATGTAATACACGCATGAGCCGATCCTTAGCACTGGCACCACCCGTCAAAACTTGCACTGGCTTTTCAGATGTCAGATATTGAGATTGGGCTTAGCCAAAAACACCATTGTTCGAAATTTTTTCCTCACTTGAATTCCTATAATAAACGCAACACTGGATACACTCTAAGGAGAGACCATGCTCCCTCGCCAGTCTGGACTGACTCGTCGCCTACTTTTTTCTGCCGTTGCTACCTTCATGGGAGCGGCGTCACTTTCGGCCCACGCGGAGACGCGTGTGACCTATAAATCCGCTTCGGCGGGAACCGCTTATTATCAGATGGGCGTTGAGCTTTCTGAGGCCATTAAAGCGGGCACCGATGGCAATATCGTTATCACTCTGGAAGAGAGCCAAGGCTCAGTGCAGAACGTGATGGAGGTGATGGCACGCCATGGTAACTATGTGTTTACCACGCCGCCGGCACTAGTGACCCAGGCGGCCGCTAGCGAAGGCCCCTTTGCTGAACGGCCTAACCCTCGTTTTGAGGAGATTCGTGGTCTATTCCCAATCCCTGCCATTACCATGCATTTTGTGGTGAATAGCGATGAGGGCGTGGTGGGACTAGACGCATTAGAAGATAAGCATGTGTTAATTGGCCGTGGCACCTTTGGCGCTCGTGAGGCGGAACGCTATCTGGAGCTGTTTGGTTTAATGGATAGCTTGCGCATTGCCAATGCTGAGATTGGTAGCGGCCCTGATGCGCTGAAAAACGGCCAAATTGATGCGTTTGTCACGGCAAGCTCTTTCCCAACACCTAACGTTATCGAAACAGCCGCAAGCATGCCCATTAGCTTGGTGAGCTTGACTGATGAGCAGATTGAGCAGACAGGCTCCGCTCGCCAGACTATTCCTGCAGGAAGCTACCCGGGTATTGATGAGGATGTGCAAACGACGTCTTTACCCGTTATTGCTTACACCACCACCGATATGGATGAAGAAACCGCCTATACGCTAACGCGTACGTTTTGGGAGCGCCGTGAGACGATGGCCGAAGAAACAGCGTGGTGGGGAGGGATTTCTCACGAGATGATCGCGAATATGGCGGGTTCCCTACACCCTGGCGCCATTCGTTACTACGATGAGGCTGGCATCGAGTTTCCTGACCGCCTCCGCTGAAGGTTTTCCTTCCTTACTTCTGGCCGGCCTTAAGGGCCGGCCGTGTCATTAAGGCACTGGTTATGCTGACGACTAACTCTCCGCTCCATCCTGCGTGGGTGGCGCTGGGTGCTATGACGGTTATTTTTCATATCGGTTTGATTTTTTATGGCCTCACACCGGCATTGGTGAGCCGCCCTATTCATATGGCGCTCATTCTGCCGTGGATCCTTATCTTCGCAGCAAGTACGCCTCTGCAGCGCATTAGCGGCTGGGTACTGACTCTCCTAGGCGTGGCTGCGTGTGGGTATATCGCGTTCAATAGCACATCGCTGGCGAACCAGTATGGCTTCATCTATGGCGACACCCAGATGATCATTGGCGTTTTCTTGATCTTTCTGGCGCTGGAAATGGCGCGCCGGGCGATTGGCTGGCCGCTTCCCTGCGTGGCGCTGCTCGCCTTGGCTTATGCAGTGTTTGGTGACCATATTCCTGGGCAGTTCGGCCACCCTGGCCTTCCAATGCAAAGCTTTGTGGGGACGCTTACCATCGCCGAAGGTGGATTGTGGGGCAAGCTGACTGGGGTCAGCGTTGGCGTGGTGGCGGTCTTTGTTATTTTCGGCGCGGTACTTAATGCGGGCGAGGCTGGGCGCGGCTTTATGAATATGGCCAGCGCATTTGCGGGCAGGCTTACTGGGGGTGCCGCGAAGGTATCGGTGATCTCTTCGGCACTGATGGGGTCTATTTCGGGGTCTGCATCGGCAAATGTGGCCTCTACAGGGGCGATTACCATTCCTACTATGCGTCGACTGGGGTATCCCAAATCGTTGGCTGGGGCAGTAGAAGCAGTGGCTTCGTCGGGCGGGCAAATTATGCCGCCGCTGATGGGGGCGGGTGCTTTTGTAATGGTGGAGCTGACGGGCACACCTTATACGCAGATTATGGCGGCGGCGACACTACCTGCCTTGCTGTACTTTTTTACCGTATGGATGGGCATTAACGCCTATGCCACACGTCACGATCTTCGCCCTATCGCGGCAAGTGAACAGCCTACTAGAAAAGAAGTGGTCGTCACTTCGCTTTTCTTTGCGGTGCCTTTTGCTATTTTGCTTGAGCGCATTTTCGTGGGCGGATATACCCCGCAATATGCAGCAAGCATTGCGGTACTGGCAGGCGTGTTACTGCTGTTATTTGATGTGACTCTAACGTTCTCATTTCGCCAGTTTTGGGGTCGTTTAGGCGAGGCCGTGGTTACCGCTGGCAAGCAAATAGCCATGATTGGGGCCATTATTATTTGTGCTTCATTGGTGATTGGCGTGCTTTCGCTCACAGGGCTTGGCGTTAAAATCACGTCGGGGATTCTTTCATTATCAGGCGAGATGCTATGGCCAGCTTTACTCTTAACAGCACTGGCTTGCCTTGTGTTGGGTATGGAAGTACCTACTACCGCTGCTTACGTGATTTGTGTTTCTGTGGCGGGGCCTGCGCTAATCGCCTTGGGTCTGGAGCCTTTGCTGGCACATCTGTTTGTTTTTTGGTTTGCGCTGCTTTCCACCATCACACCACCGGTATGTGGCGGTGTATTTATTGCCGCAGGCATGGTGGAAGAAAATTGGCTAAAAGTCGCACTGAAGGCTATGGCGCTGGGTATTGGGCTTTATGTCATACCGCTGGCTATGGTGGCTAACCCTGACATTATTGGGCTAGCTACCGCGCCGCTCAGTGCTGGTCTTTATACGTTGAAAGTAGCGGTTGGGCTATCGGCCATATCGTATGGCGTGATTGCCCGGCGAGCCTTTTGGCTGCGTACTTTGCTGGTGATAGCCGGTTTACTGGTCATCTTTTGGGTGTAGCGCTACTTGACCATTGCAACCTAACTTAATAGACCCTGCTATTGGTGTTCGACAGCGGAGTTCGACCAAACATCACCCAGGTATCCAATGCAGGTCCTAGCTCTTTAACGGTACGCAACTGTTGGGGGTATTGGGCCTGCACCTCCTGTGCGCATATCCCCGCGTCATACTCACCGTTCAATAGCCCCTCCGACACGTTTACAATCGACGGCTCTTCGATGATTTCTGCATAACCCGAAAGATCTGTGTAAAAGCGCGTAGCAGGCTGTAGCGCTAACGTTTTGGGAGTTTTCACATCGGCCCGTGCAAGGATAGCCAATGGTTTGCTGCCTGCAATGAACGCATCCACAGGAAATACACGATGCATATAGCGGCCTACATAGTGCCCGTGCTCAGGGTGAGCAGTACACTGTAAAACGCGATCTACTTTGTGTTCGAGCAGTGCCTTAAAGGCGTCTTCAAACGCGGTATAAAGCAATATGCTGCCTTGCGGTGCATGCCTGTTGAGATAGCGATTTGCGACCAGCTCATGATTGCTGCCTGCAGGGCCTAGCGTTGCTATAAGCACATTATCTTCCTTATTGGTTAACGCTTAATCACACGGGTGACTCGCTTTCCTGCTGCGCCCTCCCCTCCGTCCATCGCCTCACCTATGGCGACGGTACCAACCACCGAGGGCGCGCCTGTCATAATAAGATTACCTAGCTTCTGACACCCGCCACTAGAAGTGACTCCTGCCTTTCATTCACGAGCAGCCACGCAATGTTCGCCACCGCACAGACGATAAGGAATTAGGCGTCTAGCCTGGATTTTGTGGCTTTTTAGCCACAGTCAAGCTGCCATCGGCTTTATTTAAAGTAACCCAAAGTGTCCGCAGCCACCTAAAGCCTAAAAGCTATTACATGTTGCGAAATCATCAACGGAAGGCCTTAGGTAGCGAACTAGGTATTTCCAGGCTCGATAGTATGGCTTATCGAATACTGATTGTTTACAGGGAGTATGACATGACGTTAAAGAAGCCACAGGATAATTCAATGGTCGTTGAACGACTCAACTGGCAGGTAAAAGATAACTTATTAAAAAGCAGCGTTTCACGGGCCGAGTTAACACTCAACTCAATCAGTGATGCGATCATCTGCTCAGACCTCCAGGGTAATGTCGACTACATGAACCTTGCTGCAGAACAAATGACAGGGTGGAAACTGGAGCAGGCCCAGGGAAGGCCTATAGATCAGATCATGCCATTGATACATGACAACAGCTCTGCTGCTTGTCAGAATCCGGTCAGTCTAGTCTTGAAACACAGCGTACCGGTCAGCATGGTACCTGGCACTATGCTAGTACGTCGTAACGGTAGTACGGTAGCAATTGAAGATTCCGCTGCACCTATTAGAGAACCCGACGGCAAGATCAGCGGCGCCGTCATCGTTTTTCATGATGTCACTGCGGCCCTTGCCCTAGCCATTAATATGTCCTATTTGGCTCATCATGATGCGCTTACTCAACTTCCTAACCGCGTACTGCTTAATGATCGTATAGAACATGCTATTAGCCTGGCTGAGCGGCGAGGTAGTTCACTGGCAGTACTGTTCCTTGATTTGGACAAATTCAAAAATATCAACGACTCGCTTGGGCATACTGTTGGCGACAGCCTTTTACAAACAGTGGCGCAACGGCTATCTGCATGTGTCAGGCACTCAGACACCGTCAGTCGTAGTGGTGGAGATGAATTTGTCCTGCTATTGACTGAATGCCGCAATACGCAAGATGCCGCCTTAACGGCACATAAACTGCTCGTATCAGTGGCTGACTCATACCAAATTGGCCAACACAATCTGCAGGTAACGAGCAGTATTGGCATTAGCGTTTATCCCGACGACGCCCTCTCTGCACAAGCGCTGATTAAGAACGCGGACACCGCGATGTACCGTGCCAAACACGCCGGACGGAATAACTTCCAGTTTTTTAGGCAAGATATGAACATCCGGGCACTTGAACGGGAATCCATAGAAAACAGCCTGAAACAGGCATTGGAAAGACAAGAGTTTGAAGTATATTACCAGCCCCTCATCAACCTTCAGACCGGAACAATCACCGGGGCTGAGGCCTTACTACGTTGGCAGCACCCAGAATGGGGGTTAACACTACCTGAGCGTTTCATCACGGTCGCTGAAGAGAGCAACCTGATACTGCCCATTGGTCGCTGGATATTACGGGAAGCTTGCTTGCAAGCACGCCACTGGCAGGATGAAGGGCTAGCCATGAGTTCGATGGCAGTCAATATCTCAGCTCGCGAGTTTTACCATGCTGACTTCGTAAGCGGAGTTCGCACCATTCTCTATGAAACTGATCTCGCACCTGGCTGGCTGCAGCTGGATATCACCGAGCGAGTATTGATTCAAGATACCACTACCAGCACTGACATTCTAAACCAACTCAAAGTACTGGGAGTACAACTGGCCGTAGATAACTTTGGCACGGGCTCATCCAGCCTAAGTGAGCTTTTGATGTACCCTATTGACGTGCTCAAAATTGATGGCTCCTTCGTCCACACCATTAGGGAGCGTAATGGCAACAGCAAGGTTGCCAGCGCCGTCATCGCTATGGCTGAAAGCTTCGGCTATAAAGTAATTGCAGAAGGCGTAGAAACACCCGCTCAGCTTGAGTTTCTACGCCATCAACATTGTAATGAAGGGCAAGGGTATTTGTTCAGTGGCAGTGTAGCGGGCGCAGAATTTACGAAGTTAATGCGCACGGGGCTAGCCACTTAAATGGCCCTGGCAGGAGTTCTGCTCAAGATCATCCTTCAGATTCCACTTGCGGTGGACACCCTTGCCGTGTTGGCTAACAGCTACTCCCAACGTCACTGCTCGGGACTTTCACCCTATAGATGTGCGCCATGCCCTTAACAAATTGATGGCCGCGACCTGATCGGCATTAGCTTCGAAGCCGCACTCGGGGCAAGTGCGGCTCGTGTTGAGCGGTGGAACAACGACCAGATGCGTCCCGCGCCAAGCCAGCTTGTAGTCGAGCTGGCGACGGAACTCGTACCAGCCTTGGTCGAGGATGGCTCGGTAGAGGCCGGATTTGGCGCGGACGTTGCGTCGGACGTTGGCTATGCGTGCCTGAACCTTCTGAACGCGAGCCTTGGCCTTCTTCCAATTGTTGCTGAACGTGGTCTTGCGGCTCATGGCCTGCTGCGCCTTACGCACCTGCTCCCCGTTGGGCATCAGTTCTTATTTGAAGGCTTGAAGGCGTTTCACAAAGCACCTCTGGCTATCTATATATCCAGGATTATAGGGCGTCTGCGCTATCCTACCCCCCCACTAAAAGTACGGGGCATGTCTCGCTTTTGGTCAGTTCAGTGTCGTTGTAACTGCCCCTTCGCGAGTTCAAACGCTTAAATCGCACATCAGCATGGCTTTATCCGCTTCTTCGTCAGTCATCAACTGCGCCTGATAGGAACCACTGTCATGACTCACCAAGGTATACTCAATGCTTGAAAGCCTTTCCTGAACGTCAGCAATGGGCGCTGAAAACTCAATCAAAAGCACACTAATGCCATTTGAGTTACCAAGATAAAAAACAAAGCTTTCAACTGGCAGACCGTAGTACTCACCGTTTTTGGCTGCTAAACGGTAGCCACTATAATCTGAATTTCGCTCGAAGAGCTCTATTTCCCCAAGACTCTCTTTATAAGCATCCGGCAAGACGATTTCGTTAACCTCCGGGTAGAGCGAACCCTCTGGGTAAGTCACCAGATTTCGGCGTAGTTGGCCCCACTCTTCAGACTGTGCGCAGCCGTCTTCCCACGACTCAAGCAGGGGTGTCCAATCAACTGTTGAGCCTGCCGCAGTGCCGCCGTAAAAAAGCGCGCACCCTAGGACTGTTACAAGCAGTGGCTTATAGGTACGTTTCATTCGGTTCCCTTTTTTAAGTTATAATCAATCAAACAGGCTGGCAGGCACTGCATCGGGTGCGCCTTGCTCAATCCAAAGTTTGTGCCTTTCCGTGTAGTAGTTCTCATAGCTGCGCCAAGTACTATTAAATTTGTTTCCTATATCGTAAGTAATAGCACCAGCAGCTTCAGCCAACGCTAAAACAGTGTTCTTCGAAACCTCACAATTACTTCCCACTAAACTTGAGTATTGTTGAGTCAAATTTTCGTCAACCGACGTAACTTCTGGATCTTTACCCGAAACAAACCAGGCTTTGCCATGCTCGCCGTAAACGTTTCCACCAAAGCGCACATACAGATCGGCAAAGTGCAGGTATTTAGTTTCATCGTTACAAGAAGCCGTATGTATATTAATGCCTGCGCTTCTTGCTAAGCGCTCCATTAGCTCTTCGTTGCCGCTATCAATCACCGTAAAGTAGCTAATGAACTCCATAGGATCGACAGGCTCAGCACGAAAGCTATTGAGCAGGATTTGCTGTGTTCTTTCATCCCCTCTTAACACAGCATCGTAAAAGCCCATATACAGCGTCGAGAAAGGCATTTCGATGCGAAATGGCGGCTCACCTTGGCTGACTTGCATGGGGCGACACTCACTATCGAGTAAGCGTAGATTGTCACCAATGACTTCCCTCGCCCTGGGCGTCAGGTTTAAAAACGTTGCTACTGTTAACTGCAAAGGCTCAGACGTGCCTGCCTGCCGCTCTTCGATATAGTCAGCAAAAGAATAGAGCCGCTCATCGTCTTGGCAGGCAGCCTGGGCGAATGCACTGGTAGGCAGTGAAAACAGCGATATTGCCCCGGCGGCAAATAGGGTCTTAAGATACATTTACTGGCACTCCTGTGGCCGGACAGTGACGCGGCGCGTTACATTAAAGTAGGGATTAATGGGATCTTCGATGGCGGTTGATTCAGCCAATTGGTAGCCATCACCCTCTTGCTGAACGACTGTCTGCCAACTACCCCGGCTTGAAATACCTTCTTCTCTGTAAAAGGCTTCCACCATTTCCCAAGCAATGTTTTTATCAACCACAACGCTGGCATTAGGCTCAGCCTGTTCGCCTTGGCAGGCGTTGGTATTTTCAACGTAGATACCTTGGCTAAACACGTTGTCGTATATCTGCCAAAACGCGTTTTCATCCATCACGTTGCCTAAACTGCCGACAAACAGGCGTGCAACTTGTCGAATAGTGTCAACGTTCTGGCCTAATAACCGATAGTGGTCGCCATCCAATAGATAAAATGCCCAGAACCAACGCGCATCAATCGCTGCCGCTTTGGTACCCCGCAAAAATTCCATATGTGCGCCTAGCTCGGGTGTTTGCCTTAACTTAGAAAGCAAAATATCGAGATACTCTTCAAACGGCAGTACCGGATGGCCAATTAGCTCCCCATCAAAGTAATAGACAGGGTTACACTCCATGCTCGCAATCACCATATTGCGTGCTAACAGCGTTTGAACGTTCTCCCCAGCAGACAAGAATGTGCGTAAGGTCACCTGGAGCGGAGCCATATCATCGCCATTGGCTAATGCCTGTAAAGTTCCCCGAGGATCTTCCTGTAAGCGGCTATCATCGCCATATTGGCAGCCATACTGAGCACTTTCCTGGGCAATGTAATAGTGCCAGGCTTGCTTTTGCTCTTCTGTTAATGCTGATTGTGCGAAGGGCTCGACCACCAAGTCGTTAGCCTGCGCAGCAGAAAGTGTTGTTACCCCTACTGCGACGACTCCCGCCCATGTCAGCGCTTTTTTTATGCTCATTCGTGGTTCCTTGTCACTATCACATCTAGCGTTTGGCCTGCCGAGTTGGCTGGCAGTTGCCTCGCCCCAAAAACGCCATAGCGTAAATCGTGCGTTTGTGAAAAGGTGGATACGTCGGTATTGGTGTGGCTGTGATGAACCACAAGCCAGTCACCGTTCGCAAGCACCCCTTGAATGCCTTCCAACGCTGCACCCGAAAGGCTTAATGCTTGAGGACGATAGCCGACTCCCCTGGCCCGCTCACGCAGGCGCTGAACCTCTGCCAGGTTCATACGACGAAGCTGGCTATCCCCTTCTGCTTGAGGTTCACCGTGCTCAGGCCCGAAATAAGCAAGGCCGTACTGACGCTCATGCCGCGCAAAACAGCTAAGCACCTGTGGTGTACTGGCAGCCGCGGTAAAACGGCTAGCCCCTAACACATCGGCAATGTGGTCGGCTTCACGACGCACGGCATGACAATTAACTTCACCCAACAGTGTGGGTTGAAAATGTACCCATAATGCGAGGCCATCTTCATTTCGCTGGATAACACGAGCGAAGTCGGCCGCAAGAGGAATACTAACGGGGCGTTTGGCAATCGCATCGCTACCACAGTCGCCATGACGGGCTGCGCGCCACTGCAGGCTATTTACTCGGCTAATATCCATTGCTCTTGAGAAGTTAGTGAGGCAAGTACCTTCGCCAGTGATCACCGGAGATCGATGGATCGCCCAGTTACCGTCACTCAACTGCTGTACATCAATCAGTACCGCGTGGTGGGGCGTGTTGTTGAGTAACGTAGTCAGCTGGTTTTCTAGCGGCGTCGAAACATCTAAATGCACCACGCTTAACGGCCTATCCTCATCTGGCAAAGCCCCTTGATTGACGTTTTCTTGAATCTCTAGAGGAGAAGAAGGTGAATCGGTTGGCTCAGCCAGTGTTTCTCCCGAGGCTTGCTCAGCAACAACAAGCGTCTCCTGGTCAACACCCCTAGGACGCTCTATGGCATTAGAATCTCCACTGACCAGCGGGGGGGCAATGTAGGTAGCGAAGCGCCCTATTGAATAGATCACCGGCTGAGTGTGAATCACCCACGTGGCAAATAGCGCGCCCCCTGTGGTCATTGAGCGCTGAAATTCTTCATTAAAGTAACGATACGTGGGGGTTTGCGTCACCGCCGCACTACTCAGCATGGGCACAGTGATCACCACCGCCAGCCCACCAACTTTAATAGCATGAGGTAACCAGCGACGCTTGGAACCCATCAGCACAGGAACGCTTGCAGCTAAGCCAATCGCATTCACCAACGCAAAAAACAGAGAAAAACCCATGGCAATGGGGGGCACAATAAGCGCACGAACGTATTGCTTACCCTCTTCTTCGCGAGGCTGACCATTGGCGAGCAGTTGGGCGTCATCATATAACCGCTGACGCTCCGCTTCGGCATACGCTAAATAATGCGGTAATAGCAGTTGGTCTCTGAACTGCTCTGGCGTCAGGTCTAATGTGATGATCATCTGCTCATCGCGCGGCTGTAACGCCTCGTGCAGTTGATCCTGAATTGGCTGAGAGGCAATAAAGGCATCGGCAGTCAGATCAAGCGGCAACGATGCACCTAAATGTTTCTGCATCGCCTGAGCTGCCTGCTCTCCTGCCTCGTGAGACTGCTTTGCAATGACCGCCTCAAAAAATCCCTCACGGTCATTGGCACGCCACGCACTAGGTAGCTCAACATTCTGCGCTAGCATTGCCTGCCTTACCTGGGCAGCAGCGGTGTCACTCGCCACAAAATGTTCATAAGAAGCAGGCACACCTAACACGGTGGCTAGTTTTTCATTCAAATGGTCGTAAGCAAGGTTTTCACAGCGCTGAACGGTTCGCTGCTCAGTAACAAAGCGATTGCCACGACGTACATTCTGGGTCACGACTTCCTGCGCATAACACCAGTCGGTGGGAGCAACATAGTGCCCTAAGTTATCGACCACTTCTTCACGGTAGATCTCTTCAACTCGGACAATACACTCATTTCTAAAACGGCCATCTTCACAGCGTTGCCGAGCGTTAAAGTAAGTTGTCAAACTTCGCTGCAAGGTCAGCACCTGCCGCGTAAAGGCCTCTTCACTCCCTTCTACTTGATTATCTTGCCATTGGCTTAACAGGTCTTCTTGCATGTCTAGCCAAGCTTGCTCTGCATAAGTAGAGATCTCTTGCTGAGCTGACCAATAATTATCTGAAATCGTTTTATACCCGTCCCAGGCATTACCAATAGACGCCTGTAACGTTTCATAGGCTTGGTAGCTTTCTGGTAGCTCTTTACTCGCTTCATTCGTCGCGACTTGATGAATAATGCGCTCTGCCTCCGCCTTGAGGTCATCAACAAAGGCGGGCGAGACAAACGTCATAAGTCCTAATACAGAAAGAAAACTGCGCGTATGCGGTGAATCAAGGTCTTCTTCATCGAACGCAATGCCTTCCAACTGCAGCGAGTTAGTAGCAAGCCCCCGTTTCATCAGAAGAAGATGCTGAGCATCCATGCGTTGCTCGGCAGAAGTGCGATCAATTAATACATCTACTAAGATGCGCTGACCAAAAAACATGACAGGGAAGCCAATAGCAATCGCCAACGCTACCTGTTTGATAAATACGCTGGTTTGCTTATTTTTTAAAGTAATCAGACGTAGTAGTAACAAACTAAGCCCGATACCCGACAGTATCCGTCCTTCTAGCTCTAGCGCACGAACATCACCGCTCGTTAAGCGAGCAACCGATGCATCTACCAAACGGCTGTTAAACGCTAATTCATAAATTAAATAGGCAATATTGAGCACGAAGAGCAGCCAAAGCCAAGCCCTCCCGTTTTTTAAGTAATGACGCATTATTCTCTTTTTTCGCTTGGGACAGTGATAATAACGGGGGCCGTTCGAGGTGCGGTTAGTACCGCCGTACCGCTTGCCGTTTTTAATTGGCCGCGTTCTGGCAAAGTCACAACCACGGCGCTGTCTTCAAGCGATATCAGCGTACCCGCTTGATTCAAATAAGCGCCTTGTTGAATAAAAAAGGCCTGCTCTTCATCAACACCGCGAGCAGCATCGTCAGGCAGAACGGTGCCTTCAATAATGAGAGGATTGCTAGGGGCTATGTTTTGCGAGGAGGAGCAGCTTTCTCCATCACCGCATAACAGCTGTGCAGCGAAATCATCCCAGCTATCAGCATAAACAGGTTGGTTATAGCTCTGAAAGCAGGAAAAGCTGGCTAGTAGGCCGAAAATGACGGCTGTATTTCGGCATGCAGACACACCTACTCCCATAATCGAATTTTTATTGGAATATTAATTATTTTTTATAATTACAGACCCAGCCTGCATAAGTCAACGCTAATCCTCAAGTAAATTAGCCTTATAGGCCGCTATTTTAAGAGCTGAGTGAAAGCCGACGTACTGGCAAAAGCTTATGCAAGCCATCAACCTAAAGCTGCTTGTGGCGTCAACGCCACTCACTTTCAACTTTCAGCATTACGCCAGGATGGCAAGCAATAGATGGCACGCGCACCGATAATGCAGACAAAGCCACTACCGCTGTGCTGAGTCTACCGGCAGCCAATGCGCTAAAGCTATTGACTCTGTCTGGCTGCCGTCGCAGTGAAGTGGCGTTTATTTCATGATGTGAATTTCAGTAAGAATGATAAAAAAGCAGGGAATAAGGCAGGGTGATGGCTCTTGGCTTATTACTGTTGATAATCTACTTGAAAATGCTATTTTGTAAGAGGAATAATTTTTTAAGTGTATAGTATCGATCCATACCTGATACATACCTATAGGCTGATACTTAAGGCTAATAATGTATATTAATACTCTTTATCTTTAGGGGGCATTTTGGATAAAGTAACTGGGTCTTGCCTATGTGGACGCGTTGTTTATGAAGTTGAAGGGGAATACGATTCGTTTGTTCTCTGTAACTGCAAGCGTTGCCAGAAAGGTACAGGATCATCACGTGCAGCAAATATTTTCTTTAAAGAAGAGAAGATAAGATGGGTCAGTGGATTTGATAAAATAAGCACTTATCATCATCCCAATAGTTTGCATAGAAAAACTTTCTGTAGTGTTTGTGGATCTGGCTTGCCGACTAGTTTAGAAGATTTGGGATTAGTGTTTATACCTGCTGGAAGCATAGATAGCCCAATAAATCATTCTCCCTCTAAAGAGCTGTTTGCCGAACAACGGCCCGAGTGGGTGAGCTAAATTTTGAGGCCCTGGACTAAGAATCTGAGTGCAACTCCTTTGACGCCCTCCATCTCTACACATTTCCCTAACCGAATTCTATCCGGTTGCGACCATGCATTTTCGCTTGATATAAGGCTTTGTCTGCACGTGCATAAAGATACTTAAAAGTAGCTTCGTTTTTGCATGCTATCGCTACTCCTAGACTTATTGTAACTGAGGTGTCAACGCCCAATTGTTTTTGTGTTAGATTGCTCGTCTTTTTGCGCAGTCGTTCTGCTAGCTGCATGGCGCCATCAATATCTGTATCTGGTATTAATATACAGAACTCTTCACCTCCAATTCGAGCTAACACATCTATTTTGCGAGCTTCATCTTTTAGCACTCCCGCAAGAACCTGAAGTATTTGATCACCGGCAGGATGGCCAAATGTGTCATTGACATATTTGAAATGGTCAATATCTATAAGAATTAAGCCCAGAGGACTACCAGAGCGCTGGCTATGTTTACAAAAACGTTCTGCAAAGCTCAGCAAGTAGCGACGATTGCCTAATTTTGTGAGTTCATCAAACTGACTGAGACGCTTAACTTTTTGGTGTTCGCGTTTAAGTCTAATTAATGAAATTAGAAGTCCTACTATCAGTATCAAGGTCATGAAAGCCAGCACCGATATGGTGCGCCCAAGTCGTTTCATGACAATGCGCTGCTTAGCTGCTTCTGAATGCACCATTCCTTCAAAGGCGCTGTAAATCTGAGCCAAGTCGTTTTCGATCACTTGGCCATCACGCAGAAACTTTTCGGTTGAATCGCCTAAGATAATTCCATCGAGCTGCTGGCGCATCTCATACAGACGCTCCCTAATATCCTGTAACCTAGCCAAAGAGGCATGATAATCTGATTCTGAAAGCTGATTTGTCTGTAGGCTAAAACTGATTCCATCAATATGTTGTGGTATTCGCCATAAAAGATTCTCCAGTCGACTAAATACGTCAGGATTTCTAGGACTATCGCGTAAATCCTCCAAAGCGTTTCGAAACATAACGGCATGCGTCTGCGAGCGTACAATTACTGCTACCAGCGAGGTATAATTAGAACCCATTTGCTGACGAACATGTAAACCATATAACGACATTGCAATAGCAAAAGTACCCGTTACCAGAATGAAAGCTAATCCCAGCTTCCAGCCTATTGACTTGACAATCCCCAACTTCATTGGACGATGATATCTCGAATTGACCAGATCCAATGGGTCATGTCGGCTGTTCCAGCTTGAACAGATTCTGCCTCAGCCGGGACAATTAGCAATATGGGACCAAAGTCAGTCAGCGTTAGAGGCGCTCCGTCGAGGCGGGTAACGAGAAGATAATCTCGCTTGAGACGATCTTCTAAATTTATAAAAACGCTGTAATCGTCATGAGCGATGAAACGAAGCGTTGCCGTTTCATCAATATTTTGAGCAGAGAGCAAATCATTCAGCCATACGCCTGCAAAACTCCCATGCAACCCTTTGAAATGCTGAAAACTTGTAGCATAAAGGGGCAAGGATTCGATGTCGTCACGGCTAATAAAACGGCGTCCTTCCTGAGTATCCATCATCAATATGGGAGCCTCATCTTGTGAAGGAGCAAAAGTGCCAGGAACGGGCTTCACTTCAGCTGCCAGTAAAATTGTAGCAAAGAACACCAGTGAAGCTGAGGGTAACCACCATATGTATTTTTGTAAGCCAAAAAACGGAATATTATTCATTATTTTTATAACTCATTGAAAAATTTTTTCTATAAAAGTCACTTACTGATCAAAACACCTCCAGCGTATCTTGTATCAAATGATAATGCACAGTCTCTCATGGTAGCTCAAAGTTTGTAACAGATGCTTATGTGCCCTTTAGAGATGGTGCTGAGCCCTGATAACTACCCAACGGTCTGATAGCAACACGGTCCACGCAGTTGATCCAGCACTCAGCTGGGCTGCGTCATGGCCGGTGGAATCCTCCAAGGCCCGCCTCGTTCAGGTGTTCAACGGTCATCATTTCTGCTTGCCTATCCGCGCCCATGGTGAACTCAACCTGTGAAATCGAGCCCTCAGGTTGGTTCTCTGTCACCGGGAAGGCGACAAAGCGATCGCCGTCCCAATGGGTCAACCGAAGGCGTTGTGGTGCAGGGCCAATCTCGAGCACCAAACCATCAGCGGTCTCACGCACCTTAGCCGCCCCGAAATAGGCATTGTCATAGTCCCCAGCATAAGCTTCGACAGGCCGGGCCTCGGAGGGCTCAACCGGGGGTGTCACGCCCACTAGATCCCCTACTGGAGCAGAGAGCGGTTCGATGCGCGGCCCGTATGCCGCCAGCCAGTCGCGCTGTTCCACACCAAACTCTGCGCGATCAAGAAAGCTGGCAGCCAGCGCTTCGGGGAGACCTGTGGGACTGGCATTGGTCAGCACGATGATCCCAAGCCCTAGGTCCGGCAGCATCGAATAGGCAGTCGCCGCGCCAAACGCGAAGGCACCAGAATGGCTCAGCACAATGCGCCCGGTGGGACGTACGCCAACACCAAAGCCGTAGCCATAGGTGCCAGCCCTATCGGCCGCGTCACTTGGGTGTCCGCTGATGACATGCGGCGAAAGCGCGGGCACAAGAGCTTCGGGCGCAATCAGTTGCTCCCCTTCAAAACGCCCGCTGGAGAGCACCAGTTTCATCCATTTCGCCATGTCTCGCGCGCTGGAACTCACCCCGCCGGCCGGACTTTGCGCATCAGGCTGGCGCAGGTCTGCCACTCGGAAGCCGTTGGCATCCGGCACATGACTCGCGGCGCGATTGTCGCGCGCCATGTAATCCGAGTGGCGCGAACTGGTCACTTCCATACCGAGCGGACCATAAAGCGCCTCTTCCGAGAGCGTGGACCAGTCCTTGCCGGTCGCGGCGGCTACCGCTTCTGCCGCAGCAGTCAGGCCGAAGTTCGTATAGGCGTAATCGGCCCTGAACCGCCCCATGGGCAGCTGCGCCAGCCGTTCCAGCACCGCGCGGCGGTCATAGCCCACATCCTCGAGATCATCACCAGCGTGGTCCGGCAGGCCCGAGCGGTGCGCATAGAGATCCCCGATGGTGACATGATTGCTGACCCACGGATCGCCCAAGTCGAACCACGGCAAGTGGTTGCGAACCGGATCGTCCCAACTGACAATCCCATCGGTGACCTGCGTGGCCACCACGGTGGCTCCGACAGATTTAGACAACGAAGCGAGCAGAAAGACTGTATCCGCATCAACCTGTGCCTCAGCGCCCTCCGCCCGCAGCCCCCAGCCGCGTATCAGCAGTATCTCCTCACCATGCACCACGGCAACGGCGAGGCCCGGCACTCCGGTCCGCTCCAACATTTCCTGCACCCGCTCATCCAGCGAAGCGACTGCCTTATCGATCCGCGCCTGCGGCACCGGCAGCAGGTTCGCCCGCGCAGGAGAAACCGCCGGGTCCGGCAAGGCAATGGTCGGCAGCGTCTCCGCATGGAGCGGGGCATTGAGCGCAAACAACGCGGCGGCAGCGCTTAGAACGCTCAAGGCCGACCTCAGAAGGGGGCGTGCGGCTTTCGGTGTGGTCATCTCAGGGTCTCCTTCGGGATGGATGGCGCGATGGGCGAGGCGATGCCTCCTGCCGGATTAGAATGGCATTGCCAGCTGGAAAATTAGCTTGCCCCCCTTGTCGTCCACTCTATTTGAACGGGTCCAAGGAAGCGCACCGATAACCTGGAAATTCAGCCGTTCCCCGAACGTCCCACCAAGGCCCACTCCATAGGAGCCAAGATACATGTGTCCAGGTACATCTTCGGACCAGACCGCGCCATAATCCACGAAGGCCGAGGTTGAGAGAGTGGGCAGGAATGCCAGTCCGGCATCGACCTCTTGGTTCACCTGAGCCGAGGCCGCCGCACCGTTGTCGCCAGAGATGGTACCGCTGTCGAAGGCCAACCCATAAGTCTCGCCGCCGACGCCGAACTGGACAGCACCCGGCAGGGGCCTGCCAGAATATTGGCCGCGAGCCTGCAGCGTCATTGTCGTCGTCTCGCTGAAAGCCTGTGTGTAGCCCAGTTCGGTGGTAACAAAGCGGAAGTCGCCCGGCACCGTGCCCATATCAATATCTGAGGCCGTGCCGATATTCACCGCCCCTTCGAGGTTGATCTCGGATGTCTCAAAGCTCTGGCTATATTGCAGTGAATTCGTCGCCCAGCGGAACCGGCTACGTGCGGCGGCCGAGCCAAGAACGTCCACATCATCGTTGCGCACCGTCAGTTCAGCCTGCCCCCAGAGCGACCGCTCCAGCGTCCGCAGAAACGGATAGGACAAAAACGCCGTGCCCATAGCGGATGTCACATCGATGTCCGGCGCGCCGGCTCCCCCGTCAGGGTGTTGGCGCAGGTAAACAAAACTGTAGCCCGCGTTAAGGCCGTTCGATCCGAGCGGATAGCTTTGCATCATTTGAAGCAAGGTCATCCGGTCAGGGTGTTGCGGTGTGATGACACCGGTCAAATTGGTGGTCTCGAACCGGCTCAGGACATCGTTAAAGGTCACCACACCGGCCATTTGTAATGGGCCAACGGTGTCGGATCCCAGATTGTCGAGCCCGATCATTCCTGCGCTGCGATCTTGTCCGATCTCCAGTCGCAGCACCCCGCCGCCCGTCGCGCCTTCTGGGCGCACAAAAGTGCCTTCAATCGACAGTCCGGCAAGGTCACTCATCAACAACAGCTCGCGTTCGGCCACCTTTACCCGGATCGGGTGCATGTCGAGAATACGTTGCAGGTAGGGGGCCAGCCGGGTCTCGATGCCAGGAATATGACTGTTGATCTCGATGCGGTCGACATAGCCTTCGAATACCTGCAGCCGGATCTGTCCGTCAGAAAAATCCTGCACCGGCACCACTGTCTTGGAAAAATAGCCCGCGGCAAGATAGGCCGCATCAACGGCGTCTGCCATGCGGTAAAGATCAGCCAGCGTGATCTCGGCACCGATCCGGCCCTGCCAGATCGGCGTCAACGTCGACAACGGTAGGGTCCGCGCCCCATCAACGCGCACCGAGGTTAGGCGAAAACGGATGCTTTTGGCGCGTTCTAGGTCAATCTTGTCGCGCTCGTCCTGCACGCCAATGGCGACACTGCCCACCTGAGGCGGCGGTTCATAGCGTTGCAGGATCACGGTCTGCTCGGAGAGGATGCGGTCGACGTCCGGCAAGCCCTGCGACAAGGCCGGCCTCGCAAAACAGGCGCAAAGTAGTGCAAGGGCACCCAAGCGGAGGGCTGAAGAACAGCTGTGGCGTAACTGCAATGTCAACGCCTTCACTCTGCAGAAGCCGTCGGTGTCATCGAAAACGGATGCCCGAGGGCAACGGATAACGCTTCAAACACGCGACTAGCGGGCGAGCTGCACGCAAGGTCAACGGGGTTGTCCGGCAGCACGTCCTCATCCCCGCAATCGCCCGAAGGGATATCGCTGTTGGCCTGTACGACTACCGTTGTGTCCGTCGTTGTGTCGTAGAACACCGTCGTGTTGTAACCGGGCAGCTCACCCGTGTGGCCGACCCAACCGTCGACGCACCCCATGGCGATGCCGTAGCCCGCCGGCTCGGGGAAGGACCGCAGACGCTCCTGCTGCGCCTCAGCGCTCAAAAGGCCTTTGCCTGTGCCGAGGGAGCGTCCATAAACCAGCAGGTCGTCGAGGGTCGAGATCATTCCGCCCGCTGTCCATCCCCAGGAAGGATCCCAATGCGTCGCGTTCGAGGGCGCATCCGTCGTGGCAGCATCGCCTTGCAGGGTAAATCCCTGCGGATAAGGTTCTGGCATGAGGGCAGCACCGTCAGGACCGGTGGTCTCTGTCAGGCCCAGCGGGTCCAGGATCATCGAAGTAAAGACATTGTCGATATCTTGCCCGGTCACCTGTTCGATCACGAGGCCCAGCAGCACAGTATTGGTGTTCGAGTAATTGAACTTCTCCCCCGGCGCAAAGATCGGCGAGCCGGGGAAGGCAAAATCAAGCAGATCCTGCGGAGAATAGTGCAAGCTAGGGTCTGCGAAGAACAGATCAAGGAAAGGATCCGCCTGTGTATAGCTCAGCAGGCCGCTGGTCATGCTAGCCAGATGGCGCAGAGTGATGATGTCGCCGTTGGGAACGCCGGACACATACTGGTCGATCTTATCGTCGAGCGATAGCTTGTCAGCCTCGGCCAACTGCATCAGGGCGGTGCCGGTGAAGGTCTTGGTGATCGATCCGATCCGCGTGTGCATGCCGACTTCCATCGCAGCATCGGTTTCGGGGTCCGCGACGCCCCAAGCACCGCTCCACCTACCCTCGGGTGTGACAACGCCGGCAATCACTCCCGGCGCAGCGGCTCCGTCCAATGCCCCGCGAGCGGCAGCGTCGAGGGCGTGGACCAGCGCCTCAGGCAGCGGCTTGTCGGGTGGCGTAATGGACGCACGGGCCGTTACTGCCGCCGGGTCGGCCACGCAGAACTGCTGCGCCTGATCCTGAGCCTGCGCTGTAACGGGGACAGCGAGGGCAAAAGCCATGGCGCAGACCGAAAGGCCAGGCCGAAACTGGCGGGCCGTTCTGTGATGGAGTCTGTACGCTGTCATGTGCCTGTCCCTCGTCTGTTATGCACTTGCTGCTTGGATTGCTTCGAAAGCGAAGATAGCCCATTTATGATTGCAAACAAACAAATGTAAAGTTCAATTAAGGTGCAATATGGGTATAATTTGCGCTCTACTAACTCCCTTATGCCCTTTACCTAACGGCGGCCACCATTCGTGCGCTATGGCTTCCGGCAGTAAGTCTTGAGGCCCCCTACGACATGATTTCGGAAGATATCGAGGTAAACCTATGCGAAGGCATCCTGCTGTGCGGTGAAGTACAGATGCGCCTACGCCCCAAGACACTGTCCGTTCTGGTGGCACTGATAGAGCAACAAGGCGAAGTGGTCAGCACGGCTGATTTGCGGCGCATGATATGGGGCAACGGCCCTGGTAACGAGGCGGGACCCAAACAATGCATCCGCGAATTGCGCCGGATGCTGGACAACAACGCCCAGGACACCGGGCTAATCGAAACCGTGGGCCGGCGAGGCTACCGGCTGACGCGTCCGATCCCGCTGGTCGGCGATGCGCCTAAGGATCTTGTGGCGGCGTCGACAGTGTTCTGCATCGGACGGGATAAGGAGCTGGAAGCCCTAAGTGAAAGGGCTGCCGCCGCCAGGCGTGGTCAACGGGCAATGGCATTGATTTCAGGCGAAGCAGGAGCCGGCAAGACATGCCTTCTGGAAGCATTTGAGGCTAATTTATCCCAGCGCACGCCGCTGTGGATTGCCAGGGGTCAGGCCATTGCGCACCCTGGCGCACGCGAACCCTACGGGCTGTTGATGGATGTGTTGACGCAACTCATGGCCGGGCCTGAGGGGGCCACGCTGGTACGACTTCTGCCACTCATCGCCCCCTCTTGGGTCAAGCAACAACCCGGGCATCGCTTGGAGGCGGAAGCGCTGGACCGTACTCGCCACAACTCAATGCTGCGGGAATTCTCGGCGCTGATGGAACGGCTGACCCGTGGCCGCCCTGGAGTTCTCGTGCTAGAAGATCTGCACTGGGCAGATCCTAGCACGCTAGCCTGGCTAGCGGCTTGGGGGCTACAACGCACACCGGCTCGATTACTGGTTCTGGGTAGCTATCGCGATGACGAATTAGACCGAGCTGGGACACTTGCGATAACACTGGGTCAGCTGAGTCGGCAGCCAAACTGCAGGTTGATCACCCTTGGCGGTCTCGATGAGTCGGCAGTGTCTGGCTACCTTGCAGAACGGTTCCCGGGCAACTCCTTTCCTCCCGATTTGGCGCAGGCCCTCGCCCGCCGAACCGAGGGCCATGCCATGCTCGTTGATGCGGCGGCAGACGTTTGGCAGGCGCAAGGCCTGGTGCGGCACGGCGAGGCCGGGTGGCAGCTGTCCTCCACACCCGAGGCGCTGGTCGCAGCCATTGCCCCAAGTGTCCGCATCCTGATCGAGGCCGAACGCACCAGCCGCCTGCTGGCCGAGGAGCGCAGTTTGCTTGAAACCGCCAGTGTGGCGGGACCGACCTTTTCTGCCATCGACCTAGCCGACAACCGCGACGGGGTGGAGGCGGCGGAGCGGCAGCTGGAGCACCTCGCGCGGAACCGACGATTCATCACCCGCGCGGGCCTTAGCCAACGGCCCGACGGAACAGTGGCCACGCGCTATGCCTTCCGGCACGCGCTACATCACGAAGCGCTCTACGATGGGCTGCCGGCAGCGAACAGGCAAGGCACGCACCGAAGGGTCGGTCTCCGACTGGAGATCAGCCACGGTCACGCAGCGGGCGAGATCGCCCCCGTGCTGGCCGATCACTTTGAACGCGGCGCTGACTGGCCGCGCGCCGCACACTATCGTGTGCTGTCGGGGCGACGTGCGCAGGCGCGCGGCGCCCCCATGGATGCCGTCGAACAGTTCCGCCGTGCTCGGGATCTGCTAACTCGAGGCAGCGGGACCGGTACGGTGAAGCCTGGGGCCGACCGCGCGACCGAACTCGACGCCCTGCTCGGGCTCGGGGCGGCACTCATCGTCGCGGATGGGTTTACTGCGGAAGAGCTTCGAGAGGTCTACCGCCGCGCGGGGCAACTAGCTGCCGAAGTCGGCGATCCAGCCACAACGATTCCAGTTCTTGCAGGGCTCTGGAATGATCACCTGACGCGTGCTGAACTGACCCGTGCCGAAGATCTCGCGCTTGGACTGCAGGCACTCGCGAGGCAGGCCCCAGCCCATATGGCGATGGTAGCCCACAATGCCGTCGGACAGACCCGGTTTTTCACCGGCGCCCTACCGGCCTGTGCCGCAGAAATCGCCGCCGTGTTAGAGATCGCGCCAAGCCATGCCGAGCAAGACGGTAATGTACTCTTCGGTGAAGACCCAGAGGTTGTATGTCACCAGTACGCGGCCTGTGTCGCCGAATTAACCGGCGCCTCGGCAGAGGCTGAGCGGCACCTTATCGCTGGCAGTGCGCGCGCCGACCAATTGGGCGCCGCCTTCGGGCGCGCCCAGATGCTCTGGTGCGGGGCGGTCTGCGCCCGTCTACGTAGCGATATTGAACTAACCCGTGACCGGGCAGAAACGTTAGTCGCTCTGTGCCGGACTGAGGCGGTGCCCGTTTGGGGCGACGCAGGCGAAATGCTGGCAGGCTGGGCGCAGGCAATGTCCGGCGACACAACTGGGGCGTCGCGGATTGCGAAGGGTCTCTCGGCCTTCAGTGCGATGGGCGTCAGGATCACGCTACCCTTCTGCCACGGGCTAGCCGCAGAGGTAGCAGGGAAAATGGGCGACCCAGTCGCTGGGATGCACTCTTTACGTCAGGCTTTCGCGATCGTCCGGGCGAGCGGCGAGCGCTGGTACCTCGCCGAGCTTCACCGGCTGCGTGCGGGTCTAGCCCAAGAGGCAGGCCGCTTCGACATCGCCCGCCACGCGCTTACACGTGCCGAAACTGTGGCACAGGCACAGGGGAGGATCGTACTGACCACGTGAGAGCGGTCACGCTGGATGCAACCAAGCACGCCTATCCATTCATCGGCGTGCCTAAGCTTTTTGCAGGTTAACTGAGCTTAAAGCGAAAGCTTCACTTGAACTCGGAGCATAGATCTTGCACAGGTGGTTAAAAACACAATTAAACTAACAGTGAAAACTTCCATACTTTACCGTCAATATTTTTACAGGAGGCAGTATGTCCGTCATATTACAGGTTCATTTCCCCTTTGATGGCCCCTTCGGTGACGAAATGGCCAACGCTATGACAGCGCTGGCCGAAAGTATCAACCAGGAACCAGGCCTTATTTGGAAAATCTGGACAGAAGATGCAGACCAGAAACAGGCAGGCGGTATCTATCTATTCGACACCCGAGCCAATGCCGAAGCCTATTGCAACATGCATACCGCACGGCTGGAAGCAATGGGAGTGACCGGCATCAGGGCAGCAATCCTGGACACAAACGCGGCCCTATCAGCTATCAATAAAGGGCCTCTCAACAGCACTACTTCTTGAAAGTATGCCGCCTCACGCTCTTGAAATAACAGCAGCACAACTCAGAAGTGCCCAACCTGAGGCGGCATTATGGATAATTAGGTGGAGGATCAACTCGCTTTATCCAGCTCCAGAAACCGCCTAACCCGCTCACTACCAGGATTATTGATATCAACCGACCACTACTGGTCGGCCATGCCCGACCGCGAGAATGTAGGTGGCTGATGCGCTGGGGATGGGCATCTGGCATGGTGCTGATACAGTGCTATAGCAAACGTTTTTTGTAGGGGCGAAACGGAAAATGCAGAGAAAACACCAAGACAATACTTAACTAAACTGTTGATTTAAATGGCACCTAGCAGGAGTACGACGAATTATACAACCATTTGAATTATAAGGAATTTAATAAAATAAAAAAATACGGTATACCAATCCATATACCATCTAATAGGCATAAGCAGAATTTAGCCGAACCACACAGTGAGCAAATGCAAGAGCACAGAATTTTGCGCAACACCCTATTGCCTATAACAATAAGCGCTAATGGACTAAAATGTAGCTCTCATCAGGTTGAGAGCTACATGCCTGCAAGGCTCCTTTAAATCTGAATATTGTTTTCTACATCAACTGATATTGCAACTGGTTCTAAAACATCATATTTCTGGCGTATTAAGTCATAAATATTTGTAACACCGTCTATTTTTACGCTGATAACCAGAGCATACGAGACATCTGGAGCAGATGGCATTGCTATTGACCTACTAGTTTCACGAGCGAAGTACTGAATATCGAAGACTGGGTCAACTAGCTGTGTTTCAGCTTTAAAAGTATGGCAGTTATGTAAACATGTTTCCCATTTATGAGCGTCATCTCTATATTCTCTTTCAGTTTTTTTATACTGACTACCCATTCCAAAAAAACCTTTAGTTGTCTCATCACCAATACCAACTAAGGGCCTGAATGAAACCCCAAGACCAGACCGAGTATAGTTAACCAAATGCTCTGGATCAGTATGAGATTGAATACAAAATGTTGCTTTTATCGTAGCTTCTGCATCAAGGCCCGCATCTGGAAATGGTATAGGACATCTTAGAAACTCATTTTTCTCTAGTTTTCCTTGAAAAATTATAGTAGCAAAACCTTCTTCACATTCTAATATTTCTACCGGATTCTCTTTAAATCTTCCCCAACCAACTTCCCTCCTGTCCATTCGATATCTCGTGCCTGCGGTATGCACCAAAAGGGACTTAATTGCTATAGAACTCATATCGTAATCAGAAATAGCGGCTAGTCCTGCCGCAGCTCGGAGAACTAGTGGAGCTGAGTAGCTTGTGCCCTTAACCCCCACTACTGAGCTTGCGAAAGGGTTATAAACTTTAAACAATTCCGCATCACTTCCACCATATGCAACTCCGTCAGGCTTAACATAACCAGGACTACGACCGGGCCCTACACAGCTATAGGATGCTCTATTCCAAGTCTCACCTGATAAATCGCAAGACCCTATGGCCATTGCATTCACCATATCACCTGGAGGCTGAATCCTATCGGCCCCCTGAATATCCCCATCGTTACCCGCAGCCACTGTCATTAATATTCCATGCCGCACACACAGCTGGTCTAGGCAAGCCGTCCAAGCATGCACTTCATCATCGTATATTGGCATACGAGGCCCTAAGCTAAGATTTACAAACTTATAATCTCCAGCATCCAGCACATCTATGATTTTTAATAAAACATCATACAAATCCGGATCACTGCCACTACCAGGAGAAATAACCCGATAATGATCAACATTAGCATAAGGTTGTTTCAGTACATCACCATCACCTGATATTCTGCCGAATAAAAATGTTGAAGTGACTTCATTGCCATGCATTATATAGTTAGCGTTAGTTGATTCTGTATCTTCCCAAACTATTTCTTCGGCCCAATCACTTAAATCTGCGGAACCGAGACCACCATCAAAAATCGCCACTTTGAAACCCTGTTCAACTGCTTGAGCACTTGGCAATTTTATATCAGGAAAATCTAATGGTGATCGCATCGCATTAGGCATTGCAGATCTGAGCTGAGGCATTTCTCTAGCAACTCGAATGAATGAGAAATTCAATATCTCTCTAAGCTGTTTTTCAGTGGCTTTTAAAGGAAAGAAAGTTAGTGCTCCTATTTGTATTTTTTTCCGATAAACAGCTTCACCACCCCGCTTTTTCACATAATCAACGAAGGCATCTACAATATCTTCTTCTTTATGTCCAGCATGCAGAGCAACTTCATAAAGACGAACCGTCTCCGCATCATTTCCTAATTCACCTTTATATTTATCATCACTGCTCACCCATCGAATTTTCTCAATTTCACTAATTTCCTTCTTGACACCCTTATTAGCCATCCCATCTTGTAGAATAGAGCGCATCACTTTTATACTTTCCATGCCACCCGCGACATACAAAGAAGCGGTACCTAACTCCTTTCCAAAATCAGACTTACGTGTAACTTTATTTGGGGTTATAACAACTTCTTTGCTTCCAACATCCCGCATACCAGCAGTTCTTAAAAGAGCATCGGGATAATAACTTTTCGCTATAAAAGAGGGATGTAATACTAGTTCAAATATAGCCTCTCCTCGAGGCTTAGCGTCAGATTCCAGATTAGAGACACCAGCTTCAACTTCTGCCAACTCGGAATCCAATCGCTCCCGTACTTCATCAAATGTATAAGGATAATTTTTACCACCACCGCCGTTTTTAAATGGTGTTCTCAAAGACAACTTTTCGCCACGCCCTAACAACAAATTTCTATCAGCCATTCTCATATACCCCCTTTATTGTTAACAATCTTTGAGATGGTTGGATGACTCATCCCGGTAAGCTCAGCAACTTTTCTCCTAGAAATACCAGCAGAAACTGCACCTCTTATTGCGCTTGACCTCATATCAGGATTATCCAGCACATCTCCAAATATCGCTTGCTTAAAGACAGCATCATCTAAAGACACATCTTCCAGAACACTCATTTTTTTAGCTGCAGAAGCAATTTTATTCAAATCAGAATATGATTTGTTGCTCATTATACATGATATTTTACTTGCTATTTTCTCACTAACACCTAGCTGCTTAAAATAATTTTCAACAGATTCTTTATTTGGCAAATCAAACTCAACGACTTTATCAAATCTTCTCCATATAGCCCTATCAAGCAACTCAGGATGATTTGTGGCTGCAATCAATAAAGAAGTAGAAGGCCACTTATCAATAGCTTGCAGCAAGACATTCACTAAACGTTTTAATTCACCAACATCTCTGTCATCATCACGCCTCTTAGCAACTGCATCAAACTCATCTAAAAATAGAACACATGGCATTGAAGCTGCATAATTGAAAACATTTTTTATATTTGCACCAGTCTTTCCTAATAGACTTGACATAACACTGGACAAATCCAGTGTAAAGATTGGCAAATTCATTTTTTGTGCAAGCCAAGAAGCTCCTAAGGTTTTCCCTACCCCGGGCGGGCCTGTAAACAACATCGCCTTGATTGGCTCTAACCCTGCTTCTAATAGTTTCTTTTCATGTTTTCTTTCATTTATAGCCACTTCTAATTTATCTGCAATACTCTTACTCCAAAGCGGTTCTTCTTTAAGCACCACATGATATTGTTCTGAAAGGAGACTTGCGCTGCTTTCACGATCTGTCGGTGGTTGCTTTTCAGTGCCCCTCAGAGTATGCGGACTGGCAACAAGCTCTAATAATTTTTCTGCCACTTCAGGATTTGTCTTGCGAGTACTACTCACGAACCGCCGAGCAAGAAGCGTAAACCCTGCTGAGTTACCGGCTACTCCTTGCTGAAACAGAGCAACCAATTCCTGCTCACTAATGGAAATCATTATCCCAACCCTCAAAATGGTAACAAAAAATCAATTTTGGTAATCCTAGCACCCAATATGGAAAGCATAAAGTGATTTTTATGGCTTTTCGTAGCCCTCCCCTGAGCTCGTCTAACGGAAAGCTCAACGGCTAAGTCTTGCCATCAGGGCCAGATGATGAGTCCTGCGCACCCAGCTCCCAGGGGACAAGAATTAAATTTTCTTAGCAAAACCACCAATAACTAGCCATTTCCAAAAACCCAGCGCACTGTTTCAAAAAAATGTGAAGCCATAACCACGCACAGGATTTTCACAAGGCCTTGCACGGTTTAATAAGGAAAATCTTAATTGACTTGCAATTAACCCTAGCCACCACGGCAGGTGCTTCTTTTTTGATGAGCTCCCTAAAGCACATAAATCCGCATGATTTCGCATGACTCCCATTCACCCAAAACCCGTCTACAGCCCAGCAACAGCGGGCTTTGGCCCATTTTGTGGAGTGCATGAAGAACTGCCCCACAAGCGAACACCGCAGGCGGGTGGGGGACAACGCGCCGTAGGGTGCGGCGGTCTGGGGGCGACGACGCAGAGATGCGCTTTCAGATATTGCGGGTTACGAGGCGGGCTGGCTTAACTGGCGTCCCTGGCAGGAGTCGAACCTGCGACCTGCCGCTTAGGAGGCGGCTGCTCTATCCTACTGAGCTACAGGGACTTATGGGGCGCATAGTATAGCGTGTTGGTAAGAGCCAGCCAACCGCAGTGTTCAAATCCAGCCTAAAAGGCGCAGCACAAAGATACCGGCGGTGACGGTTATGCTGGCCATTAAGGTGGTGATAGCGATGATATTAGCGGCCAGTGCTACGTTGCCATTCATTGCTTTTACCATGACAAAGCTCGCGGAGGCGGTTGGGCTGGCGAAGAATAAGAATAACAGCCCTAATTGTGCCCCAGAGAAGCCGAGCATCCATGCCGCTAGCGTGGCAAGTAACGGTAGCACAATCATTTTCATGCTACTGGCGCTTAGCGCTGTTTGGCTGCCGCTGCGCATAGTAGTCACCGACAGCGTCGCGCCTACACAGATCAATGCTAGCGGTAAGGTTAACGAGGCGAAGTAATCCCCTGAGGTAACTAACCAGCGGGGAAGCGGAATCGAAAATGCCGTAAACGGTAGCGCAGCAAGTACAGAGATAATCAGGGGATTAGTAACGATATGCTTTAACAGGCTACGCCAGTCTGTTGATTGGCCGGGCTGATAAGCCGCCAACGCCACTACCGAAAGGACGTTATACATCATAATAACCACACCAAGCAGGAGACTGCCGGTAGAAAGTCCGTAGTTACCATACATCCCTGCGGCCAGTGCCAACCCAACAATACCGCAGTTACCACGGAACGCACCCTGCACATAAATACCGCGGTCGGCCTTGGGCACGCGATAGCTAGCCCACACCCAGCTAATAAAGAACTGGCCAAGCGTGGCGGCGGCAAAAAACAGTAATAGAGGCACGTCTAAGGCAACGCTTAGGTCTGCTTTGATGAGACTTAAAAAAATGAGTGTGGGCAGCGTTGCTTTAAAAACCAGTGCTGACGCGGTGGAAACAAACCCGCTGTCAATCCACTTTAGACGCTTCAGACCAATGCCTACAAACACCATGGCAAACACAGGCAGCGTGATATCTAGCGTGCGGGAAAAAATATCAAGTAGGCTCACAAAAGCACTCTCAATCGAATAAGCAGATGCTTATATTCTATCGTCACCCAAGATTTGTCGACCGGCTGCGGCTCACCCTAACGAGGATTTATGTGCTTTACTCAAAAAGTGTCATTGGGTCTTGTGCCTTTGGCAGTTTAACCACGACACTGTCACGCCCTTCGCCTTTGGCGTCGTAACTGGCAGCATCTGCACGGGAAAGAGCCGCGTCTACGGTGGTATCGGTCTCGTCGAAGCAGGTGACCCCGATACTTAGCGTCACCGTGTACTCTTTGCCCTCATGAACAACGGATACCTCGCTGACTGCCTGACGTAACGATTCAGCGATACGTTCTGCCTGGCCTAGGGTGCAGCTAGGCAGCAACACACCGAACTCATCGCCCCCTTGACGCGCCACGTGGTCACTACGACGAACTTCCCACGCCACGACCTGGGCGATACGGCGTAGCATTTCATCACCTAACGCGTGCCCGCCTTCGTCGTTAATCGGTTTGAAATGATCTAGATCAAACAGCAGCAGTGCCGAGGGCGTGCTGGTTTTCTGGAAATCAGCAAAGGCTTCTTCAAGGCGGCGCTCAAAACCTCGCCGATTAAGCAAACCGGTCAAGGGGTCGTGCTCGGCTTCCCAACGTTGTAGCGCTTCTTGCTCACGGCGTTCGGTAATATCTTTCACTACACCTACTAAACCAAGCGAATGTCCACCCTGGGTAAGCATGACCACACGGGCATGGATATCTAGCCATAGCATCTCTTTGTCGCTGCGAATAAAGCGCAGTTGACGCACGTAGTCATTGCCAGTTTTTAAGCTATGCATCCACATATCTTTCGCGCCGGAACGATCATCAATGTGAATCTGTTCAAGCCACGCTTCCATCGGCATATTAGCTTCAATACCCAACACGTCTAACAACGCAGGGTTCATATAGGTGATGTTGCCACCAAAATCAGCGACAAACATGCCTTGAGGCGATGCATTTAATACAGAATCTAAAAATGCTTCCCGTTCTTGAAGATGACCAACAAGCTGCTGTCGCTCTCCCTCAACGCGATTAAAGGTAGTGGCTACTTGCTCAAGTTCTTGCATATTCGTTTCAAGATCAACGTAAGCACGACGCCCAAGCCCTACATCACCAATCTGCGCCTCTAGCTTATTAAGGGGTGCTAATATACGCGCAAGTAGCCACCATAAACCGGGCATCATTAATAGTGCGATGACGACCCAAATCCATCCCAGCTTGTGTATAAAGCCAGACAGCGGCAGTTGAGCTTGCTCTGTGGGCAAATAGAGCCCTACTACCCAGCTAGCAGGCCATACTTGTGAATATGACTGCAGACCCATACGGCCATCCAACAGCCTACCCACGCCGTCTCCCTGCCAGCCGTCCAGCGCTAAATCAAGCAAAGGGCTCGCTTTAGAGTCAAAGTCTGCGTTATTGATTAAGGATCGATCGGGGTGATAAAGCACCTTACCGGTGGCGGTAACAACAGCGGCATACCCTTTGCTACCTAATCGGATAGTGGCCAAGCGATTAAACAACCCACTGCTGTCTAAACTGACCACCCCTCCTATAAACCCCGCGAACTGACCTGCGTTATCAAAACGGGGAACGCTAATTAACACCATTGGTATATCACTGGCACGGCCAACAAACGGCTCACTGACATAGGGCCTGCGTGTGCCCTTTAGCGTTTTAAAATATTCAAGTTCTTGGGTTTCAAGCCCTGCACGCCCCTGCACAACAGGCCAATCTGATAAAATCCGGCCCTGTGTATCGCTGATAACAATGGCATCAAACCATGCCAGCAACGCATCGTTTCTACCTAGCTGATGACTTAGCCATTGCGCATTATTGGATACGCCAATAACGTCACTAAGCCTATCCAGGGCCTGAAATCGATGTTCAACTTGTTGAGTAATTTCATCTGCAATTAGGTTAGCTTCGTAGCGTAGATGGGCCATATTGGTTTCTTGAACCATGGTTTTTCCCACCTGCCATGCCATCCCCAGCACCAGAGCCGCTAGTAAAAGCAGTGCACAAGAAAGCCCCAGCAATAGCCGACTTTTCAATGAACCAAGCATCATAAGCTTGCTTGGATTAAATTTACTGGACATGCGTTTCATAAAGCCCTGTTGCATCAAGCCCTGTTTTATCAGGCTCTGCTTCATGAAGCGCAATTTCATAAAGCCCTGTTTTAGAAAAACAAACTTCATGAACGTAACGCGTGAATATCAATTTTATCAACATCTTCCTTGTGAACATCGCTCGTATACTATTATTTTTATGCCTATCGTTTTTGCAAAAGTAGACACTTGACACGCCAATTACCTGTTTTCTACTAACGCTTATTTCTACTAACGCTTATTACTAGCTTTTTAACCAGTAAGTCAGCACTACTTGTTTTACGAGCCACCAACCTATCAAAAAATTGGACAATATGCGCGCAACCTTGCCTGAACCTAGCCAATGTCTAATTGTGACATTAAGTAACAGAAACCTCTATTAGCGTAATACAATTTTAGCAAAACTCCGCGTAAACCCTCGCCCAGTCGGGCGGGGATATAAGCGGGCAGCGCGATAGCGCTGCAGGGTTTGATCTTTGCCCTTCGCCACTTATAATGGATAGATATACAGCTTTAATAGCCCCATGCCATGCTGAAAGCCACGAAAGTACGTCTCTACCCGACCCCTGAACAGGCAGCGTTCTTGAACGCCCAGTTCGGCGCGGTGCGGTTTGTGTACAACAAGGCATTGCATATCATCAGCACACAGCACAAACGGCATGGCACCAAGCTCCGCGCCAAAAAAGATCTCAAGCCGCTGCTAGCGGTGGCGAAGAAGTCCCGCAAGTATCACTGGCTCAAGGATTTTGACTCGATTGCGCTGCAGCAAGCGTGCATTAACCTGGATCGGGCCTTCCAGAACTTCTTTAACCCCCAGTTAAAAGCCCGTTACCCCAGGTTCAAGCGTAAGCACGGCAAGCAATCGAGCTATCACTGCACCGGCATCAAGCTCGGTGAAGGCGAGATCAAGATACCAAAACTCACGTCTATCAAGGCGCGCCTTCACCGTGAGATCACCGGTACGCTGAAAAGCATCACCTTAACCCGCACCACCACCGGCAAATACTACGCCTCGGTGCTGGTCGATGACGGAGAGGAAGCCCCGGCACCGCTGCAAACAGTGGACGCCGTGCTGGGTGTGGACATGGGGCTGATACACCTCGCCATCGACTCGGAGGGTCATAAAACCCCCAATCCCCGCTTTCTCAAGCGTGCGCGCACCAACCTGCGCCGCAAGCAGAAAGCGCTCTCCCGCTGCCAGAAAGGCAGCAAGAGCCGTGCGAAAGCACGGCTAACCCTTGCCAAGGCGCACGAGCGCCTGGCCAATGCCCGTGCTGATTTCCAGCACAAGCTGTCTCGACAATTCATTGACGACAACCAAGCGGTGGTGGTTGAGACGCTGAAAGTCAAAAACATGCTGAAAAACCGCAAGCTGGCAAAACATATTGCAGATGCCAGTTGGCACAGCCTGATCCAAAAGCTGGTGTACAAGGCAGCAGCCCAAGGCAAGCACCTGGTCAAAATCGATCAGTGGTTTGCCAGCTCCAAAACCTGCGCTGGCTGCGGCCACAAGGTCGATAAAATGCCGCTCAGCATTCGTGCCTGGGATTGCCCCGGTTGTGGTGCGCAAGGCATTGACCGTGACATCAACGCCGCGATCAACATTCGTCATCAGGGTATTATCAAACTACGAGCCGAAGGACTGTCGGTTCCTGCCCACGGAGGCCTGCGTAAGCCCGGTCACGCGCCGGCAGCGGCCTGAGAAGTGGGAAGCCTCGCCCGTGGCGCACCAGCGCTTAGGGCGGGGAGCAGTCACACCTAATTGATAAGCTCAACCTTTTCACGTATGTTCGCCGCTTTAAGTCTTTGCGCTGATAGCGCGCTTGTTTTCAACATGGTTGCGGCTCTTCACATGGCAAAGCTTATAGCAGGCTATACATCTCCCGGTATTTCTAAGATCTCTGCCCTTGCTTCTTTTTTACCTGAATACACGCGTTTTGCACGCCTTGGGCGGCTGAGCGCTAAGCCCCATGCGGTTATTGGCTGGGGGCTTAAACCTACTAGTAAGCGCGCCCGAGAGTATGCCCGCCGCCATCGTCTGGCGTATATCGCTCTAGAGGATGGGTTTCTTCGTTCTTTAGGGTTAGGTGTTGAAGGCTACCAGCCCCATAGCATGGTCGTTGATCACACCGGTATTTATTACGATGCCTCGCGACCCAGCGATTTAGAAAATTGGCTAAATAACGCTACCTTTACAATAGAAGAGTGTGCTCAAGCATCGCGCTGCATTGAACAACTGTCACGCTATCGCTTGTCAAAATACAACCACGCGCCAGACCACCCCGTGCCCCTTGCTAAACACGCTAGCGCTTTTGAAACGTCTAATGTGTTAGTGGTTGACCAAACGGCTGGCGATGCGTCTATCCATCACGGCGGAGCCAACGCAGATAGCTTCCAGCGGATGTTAGCAAGCGCGTTAACTAACCACCCTACCGCTAACATTTTAGTCAAAGTACACCCAGACGTCATTGCAGGCAAAAAACAGGGCCACTTGGCGCACGTTCATCATAATCCCCGTTGCCACATTATTAGCGACAACATTAACCCGTGGGCACTGTTTGACTGTGTCGAAGAGGTTTATGTGGTCACCAGCCAACTTGGCTTCGAAGCATTAATGGCAGGCAAGCGCGTTCACTGTTTTGGCTTACCCTTTTATGCGGGCTGGGGATTAACCGTTGATCAACTTAGCTGCTCACGACGAAGGGTAACACGCTCGCTCGAAGAGGTCTTTGCCGCCGCATACCTACGCTATACCCGCTACGCCAATCCTTACACGGGCGCTCCATCAACGCTGGAAGAAACCATCGCCTTAATTGCTGATCAAAAACGCCAGCAAGAGCGCTTGCGCGGTAAGTGGTTGGCTTGCGGTTTTTCTTCCTGGAAAAGACGCTTCATTGGTGATTTTCTTGGCCCAGCGGCAAAGGTGCATTATCAAAAAGAGCTACCCACCGCTGAGGAACAGCCGTTAGAAAAAACAAAGGTGCTGGTGTGGTCTAGCCGTATTAACGACGATTTTAAGAGCCGCCACCCTCACCACATGGCTACGCTATGGCGAATGGAAGACGGCTTTATCCGTTCTGTAGGCTTGGGGGTAGACCTTGCTCAACCCCTCTCCTTGGTGATTGACCGTTATGGCATTTACTACGATCCCAGTCAGCCTAGCGAGCTTGAAACCCTGCTCAACAATGCTGATTTTAGCGATGATTTGCTAACCCGTGCGGCCCAGTTACGTAAACGATTAGTCGCTTTAAAACTATCTAAATACAATGTGCCAGGCAAAGAGACCATTGACCTACCCACCAACACACACACTATTTTGGTGCCTGGGCAGGTAGAAAGCGATGCATCGATTGCAACTGGTTCACCAGAAATATGTACGAATAGCGCGCTGTTAACCGCTGTTCGTGAAGCGAACCCTAATGCCTTTATTGTTTACAAGGCCCATCCAGACGTGTTGACAGGTGCTCGTATTGGAGCACTCGATACCAACGCCAAACGCCTGTATGATCTTGACGCTAGCCATATCGATATCACCACGCTATTAGCACGCGTTGATGCTGTGCATACCATGAGTTCGCTCACCGGCTTTGAAGCACTGCTTCGACAACGCCAGGTATACACCTATGGCCTGCCATTTTACGCTGGCTGGGGGCTCACCCAGGATGCCATGCACTGCCCACGACGCAACCGAGGGCTATCGCTAGATGCATTGGTAGCAGGAACACTGCTTCTGTACCCAAACTACGTCGACCCTAGTTCTCGACAGCTATGTAATGCAGAAACAGTGGTCAGCCTGTTGGAACAGGCTAAATCACAATACGTTTTAACAAAAAAACATAGGCTTACATGGAAGCAGCGACTGTATCGCTGTTATCGTAACTTATTTATTGGAAGTCATTAAGTTGAAGCAAAAGCGTGCATTCTTATTTTTACAAGGCGTCTGCTCGCCCTTTTATCAACGCCTGGCTCGTCGGCTTACCGACGATGGACACCGCGTGGTAAAGGTTAACTTCAACGCTGGCGATATTGCTTACTGGCAACGCACCCACAGCCAGAACCATCTATTTCGGGGGCCTTTAAGTGAGCTGCCGGCCTATATCCAATCGCTGTGGCAACGCTATCAGATCACTGATCAAGTGCTGTTCGGTGACCGCCGCCCAATTCACCGCCCAGCGGTTGACCTAGCGCCAGCGGCCGGTATTCGCACGCATGTGTTTGAAGAGGGGTATTTTCGCCCTTTTTGGATCACGCTTGAACGCGATGGCGTTAATGGCCACTCCTTGCTGCCCCGCGATCCCCAGTGGTTTTACGAAACAGGTAAAGCGCTGCCAAAGCTGCCCGCCCCTGTTCGCTTTCGCTCATCGTTTAAAATCCGCGCCGCTCATGATGTGTGCTACCACTTAGCCGGCCTTGCCAACCCCTTGGTGGCACCCCACTACCGTAATCATGCGCCCATTACCGCACCGGTGGAATATGCGGGCTACGTTAAGCGCTTTACGCTACTAAGACAGTGGAAAAAGCGCGATGCAGAGCGTATCGAGCAGCTGATAGAGGGCAAAAGGCCTTATTTTATGCTGCCCCTACAGCTCAACACGGATGCGCAGGTTCGTGATCACTCCCCTTACGCCAATATGGAAGAGGTGATGACTCACGTTATGGGGTCGTTTGCCTTACATGCCCCTAGCGATGCCCTGCTATGTATCAAAAACCACCCGCTAGACATGGGGCTGGTTAATTACCCAAGTATTATTCAAAAGCTTGAAGAGTTTTACGGCCTTCAGGGGCGCATCGTTTATCTGGAATCAGGCAACCTCAACCCACTGCTTAAGCACGCTACGGGGACGGTCACAGTGAATAGTACCGTGGGTATTGTGTCACTGGAAAAACAGTGTCCCACCTTTGCGCTTAGCGACCCTATCTATCGTTTAACGGGCCTAACTTATGAGGGTTCTCTCGATGAGTTTTGGCACCAGCCGCCACCGCCCAGTCAGGCGCTATTTGGCTATTTCCGCAATACGGTAATGCACACTGCACAGGTAAATGGTGGCTTTTATTGTCAGCCCAGTATCGATTTAGCCGTGAATAACGCCGCCCATATATTGGAAGCCTGCCCTTCACCGCTGGAGAAGTTACTTTGAGCGTGGGTCAACTAACACTACCCGTTACGGGCAAATCACGCTGCGTGCTGATTACCGGGGCTACCGGCGCTATAGGTGGAGCGCTAGCACAGGCTTACGCAACCCCAACAACGCATTTAGTGCTGCATGGGCGCAATCAATCGTCGCTTGAAACGCTGGCAACGGCTTGTCGTGAAAAGGGAGCAAGCGTGTCGCTGTCATCTGCTCACCTGACCGACGATAGCGAACTCACCGCTTGGCTAGATAGCGTATGTGCCCAACACGTACCCGATATCGTGATCGCCAATGCGGGTATTAATACACATCCCCACGATAACGCACTAGAGCCATGGGATGAGGTTCAAGCGCTACTGGATATTAACTTAAAAGCTCCCATTGCAATGGCCCAGCGCCTAGTGCCTGCCATGCAAGCACGAGGCAGCGGCCAGCTGGTCTTTATTAGCTCTCTAGCTGGCTGGCACGGCTTGCCAACAACGCCCAGCTACAGCGCCAGCAAAGCAGGCATTAAAGCATATGGCGAAGGGCTTAGAGGGCTGCTCGCCCCCCATGGCATTGGCGTTACTGTGGTCATGCCTGGCTACGTCACTTCCCCCATGTGCAATGCCATGCCCGGCCCGAAGCCGTGGGAATGGCCGCCAGAGCGTGCGGCCAATGCCATACAACGTGGCGTTGCTGCGAACCGCGCCCGTATCAGCTTTCCTTTTCCGTTGAATTTCGGCACTTGGTGGCTGGCCGTTTTACCTGCGGGACTTTCTCAATGGCTGATCAAACGCTTTGGTTTTCATCATCCCGGGGGCGTGTAGCGTGCAGCTTTTTGTATCCACTACCTTTATTAGCCCGCTGCTGGTTGGCTTATTGGGAAGCTTGCTGTTCGAGGCACTGCTAAGCCCTCGCCCACAACCGTTTTGGCAGCGCGGTGTGGCTGCAAACATCGTGCACCTTGGTAGCTGGCTACTGCTGTTTGGACTATTTGTTCTGCTACTACAACGCCCTTGGTTTGCGGTCGTTTTTGTTCTGTCGCTGCAATTGGTGGTCGTGCAGTCCAGCAATACCAAGTCACGCACGCTGAACGAACCCTTTATCTGCCACGATTTTGAATACTTCTGGGATGCTATTTTGCACCCCCGTCTCTACGTGCCCTTTTTCGGCATCGGCTTAGCCATTGCCGCTAGCAGCGCAGGGGCCATTGCCATTGGCAGCTTCTTATATATTGAAGCCTCGTTAATCAGCAAATGGGGCAGCATAGCTTTTTTGGTCAGCAGCCTGGTCATGGCAACCTCAGGGGCATTATTGGTTTGGTTAGGCTGGCGCAAACTTCCGCCGATCACACTTGACCCTGTCCTTGACCTCAATCACCTGGGGCTGTTTGCCAGCCTGTGGGCTTACGGCATTGCCCTAATGCGCTCCCAACCGCCCACATCTGAGGCATCACCTTTTCACCACGTCACTCATCACCCCCTAGATCAGGCTGCCCATGCAGCGCTCCCCAATGTGGTGTTAGTGCAAAGTGAATCGTTTTTTGACCCGCGTACCTGGTGTAGCGAGATTGCCGCAGACTTACTGCCACACTATGATGCCACGCGCCCCGAAGCGGTCATGAAGGGAGCACTAAACGTGCCAGCTTGGGGTGCCAATACAGTACGTACCGAATGTGCCATATTAACGGGCATTGCGCCTGACAACTGGGGGCCGCGCCAATTTAATCCCTACCGCACGCTGTCACGTCACCCGCTACCCAGTATTGCCAGTGCCTTTCAAGCACAAGGGTACCGAACCGTTTGCGTTCACCCCTACCCCGCTACCTTCTACATGCGCGACAGCGTTATTCCCAAACTGGGCTTTGAAACGTTCATCGATATCAGCGCATTCGATAGCCAGGATAAGCACGGCCAATACATTGGTGATCAAGCCGTTGCACGAAAGGTTGGACGACTGCTTGAAGATGACGATAATAGGCCACTGTTTGTGTTTGTGATTACGATGGAGAATCACGGCCCGTTACATTTAGAAGCGCCGGAGCAAGCGTGGTTAGCATCCACTTTACCAACGGCGCCATGGCCATTACCAAATCACTTGCGTGATTTAGCCGTTTACCTGCACCATTTGGGTGAATCGGATAAAATGCTTGGAAGCGTTAAAGCAGCGCTAAACTCAGCGATAAGGCCAGGGCTGTTGGGCTGGTACGGTGATCATGTTCCGATATTACCCACCGCCTACAGGCACTATTCGCCCCCTGCTAGCAGCACCCCGTACATGATATGGTCAACGGAAATAGAGCGTGATACGCACGACCATCCGTCCTACGAGCAAGAATCGTATACGCTGGAAGCAAACGAACTTGGCGTCTACCTATTTAAACAGGCGTTTGGGCGCGATATAAATAGCGATGTGATCAAGGCAGAACCAGAACCTCAGGAGCAAGAATGACTAAACGCGTTGCCATTATCGGCGCCGCCCATCGTTTCCCCGGCACCACCCCTGAAACGTTCTGGCAGGACCTGCAAGCCGAAAAAGACCTCGTCACCCAAGTGGCCGCTGACCGCTGGAGCCAAGATGCTTACTGGCACCCAGACAAACGTCACCCTGGCACCAGCATCACGTTTGCTGCGGGTAGCCTAGGCGATATCAGCGGATTCGACGCAGCGTTTTTCGGCATTTCGCCCCGTGAAGCGGCGAACATGGACCCGCAACAGCGCATGCTGTTAGAACTCGCTTGGGAAACCATGGAAAGCGCAGGCATAGTGCCTAGCACCCTTCGCGGCAGCCAGTGCGGCGTTTTCATTGGTGTCGCCAGCCTGGACTACTCTTATCGTCTAGCCGATGACATGGGGGCAATTGACGCCTCTACTGCAACGGGCAACACCTCAAGTATTGCTTCTAACCGGCTCTCTTATGTGTTTGACCTGCATGGCCCCAGCATGTCGCTAGATACCGCCTGTTCGTCTTCCATGGTCGCTTTTCACCAAGCCTGCCAATCGATACGCAGCGGTGAAACAACGATGGCGCTGGCGGGCGGTATTAGTCTCCACCTACATCCTTATGGCTTTATTATTTTCTCTAAGGCCAGCATGCTTTCACCCACTGGCCGCTGCCAAGTTTTCGATGACGCAGGCAACGGCTACGTGCGCTCGGAAGGTGCGGGACTGTTTTTGCTCAAGGATTACGACCTGGCGGTCGCCGATGGCGACAATATTCTAGCCGTTATTGCCGGTTCGGCGGTCAACACTGACGGCCACAAGTCTGGCCTCACTGTTCCTAACCCCAGCGCTCAAATTGATTTAATGCGTCGTGCCTACCAGCAGGCGGGTATTACTCCTGATGAGATCGACTACCTTGAAGCCCACGGTACCGGTACCGCCGTTGGCGACCCGATAGAAACCCGCGCGATTGGTGAAGCACTCGGCAAATTCCGCAAAACGCCACTGCTGATTGGTTCAGTAAAAAGCAACGTTGGTCACCTGGAAACCGCCTCTGGCGTCGCCGGTCTTGCCAAAGCGCTTTATAGCCTGCAGCACCGTGAAGTGCCTGCCACAATCGGCATACGCAAGCTGAATACACGCATCAAATTTGATGAGTGGAACATTAGCGTTGTTACCAAAGCGCAGCCGCTCAAGAAACAGGGCCGCTTGGTAATTGGCGTTAACTCCTTTGGTTTTGGCGGCGCAAATGCCCACGTCATTCTCGAAAGCGCCCCCGAAAAAACGCCCGCGCCTCGTCAAGTACCTGACATAGCGCTACCTATTCGCATTAGCGCGCGTAGCCAAGAAGGGCTAACAGCCAATGCCCAGGCGCTTGCCAGCCATTTGCGTGATAGTCACCAGGCTTTCTATGATATTGCGCACACGCTTTATAACCATCGTGAGCAGCATACGTTTGGGGCTCTTTGCTTTGCTCAAACACCGGGCGAAGCCGCCAATGCGCTCAGCAAGTTTGTCGACGGTGAAACCAACAGCGTTGTAACGCTTGAGCGTTTAGCAAACGCCCGCGGCCCCGTGTTCGTTTATGACGGCAATGGTTGCCAATGGGAAACCATGGGCCATGACCTGCTAAATGAGCCCGCGTTCAGCGATGCCATTGACCGCGTAGATGCTCTGTTCCAGCAGCATGGCGAATTTTCGCTACGCGATGAACTCGCCGGGCGCAACCCTCCAGTGGCCAACGGAAGTCGCTTTGAGCGTACTGAAATCGCCCAACCGGCGCTGTTTGCTCTTCAAGTGGCATTAACCGAATGGCTTAAATCCAACGGTATTGTACCTGTCGCCGTATTCGGCCACAGCGTTGGTGAAGTTGCTGCCGCTTGGGCATCTGGCGCGCTTACCTTAGAAGATGCGGTAAAGGTCATTTACTACCGTAGTTTCTACCAAGGCAAAACCCGTGGCCTAGGGGAAATGACCGCGGTTGCCATGAGCGCGGAAGAGATTGCTCCCTGGCTTGAAAAAGCCGAATTCAACAACATCAGTTTGGCGGGCATTAATAGCCCCAAAGGCATCACCTTGGCGGGTGATCGTGATCAGCTGAGCGCTATTGAAGCAGCGCTCAGCGAACAGAGTACGTTTGCTAAGCGCTTGCCATTAGATTACGCCTTCCATAGCCCTGCCATGGACAGCATTCAAGCTGGCGTTGTCGACGCCTTGGCTGACATTCGCCCCCGTGCGACTGATATTCCCTATGTCTCGACCGTTACCGGTGTCATCAGTGACGGCACAGAGCTAGATGCCCACTACTGGTGGCTTAATATTCGTGAACCGGTTCTGTTTGATCATGCCGCCACGACACTTATCGAGCAGGGCTACAACGTCTTTGTTGAAGTTGGTGCGCATCCGATTCTACGCCGCTATCTAAACGAGTCCTTGCGCCAGCAAGAGCGCAGTGGACTAGTATTTGGCACCATTGAACGCCATAAGTCAGGCGTAGATGGCTTGTCCCACTGCCTAGGACAGCTGCTGCTAAGCGGATTACCCCTTGATAGCCGTCACTTCTTCCCGGTGGAAGGCCAGCGGGTTCTGCTGCCACGGTATGCATGGCAGCGCACTAACCTCTGGGTACAGGGCACCAACGACGGCCAGGGTCTGCTGTCTCGTTACTACCAGCATCCACTGTTGGGTTATCCGCTTGCACAGCAAGACCACACCTGGGAAAGCCAGCTGGACACCCAACGTCAGCCGTGGCTTGCTGATCACGTGGTTGGTGAAGGCGCGGTGTTTCCCGGCGCTGGCTTTGTAGAGCTTACGCTAGCGGCCGCCTTACAGCAGAAAGACACACCGCTTTTAGACATTGAAGAGCTGGAAATCCGCGCCCCGCTGCTGCTAGACGGCCCCAATGGCCGCACCATGCGGTTAACGCTGAACCCAGACGACGGCCGCTTAACTATCCATTCCCGCGAGCCTGCTACCGGCAGCGAATGGCAGCTTAATGCCGTCGCCCGCCGCATGCGCGAAAGCCGTGGCTTTTTGCTCAAACGCCAAGCGCCTAGCCTACCCAGCCGCGCACCTGACTACACCCTGGCTGAGCACTTGCAGATGGCCGAACGCATCGGGCTACATTACGGCCCTGCTTTCCAAGCCATCAGCCGTGGCTGGATTGAGGGCGATAGCGTGATTGGTGAGATCGCGCTAGCGAGCGATGTCCAGGCCCAGCTCGATACACTACACGTTCATCCAGGCATTCTGGACAGTGCTTTCCAGATGTTTATTCCGCTGCTGGCTCAGCATAGCGAGTTCGCCGCGCAGCTTGCCTTTGTACCGGTTCGCGTTGGCCGCATTCAGGTGAATGCAGAAGCCGGTACCCCTGTACTGGCGCGGGCAGTCATGGGTAAACGAGCACCCCACTCTTTCACCGCTGATTTCGAGCTGTATGATGCCGCTGGCAACGCCGTGGCTGTGCTCAGTGAAACCCGCTTCAAGGCCATCCGCTTGAACCGCGCGCATCACCAGCACTTTAGCTATCTAGAGGTTGAACTAACGCCTGCCCCGCTGACCGCAGCAACATTACCGCTACCTAACAACGCGCTCGTTAGGCTGGCGGGACTAAGCGATACCTATGCCGCCAGCACCGGCCAACGCTATGCCCAGGAAGTGTCGCCACTACTTGATAGGCTTAGCGAAGCGTTTGTGTCGTTCAATTATGACGGCAGTGAAGATCAGCTCGCACCGGAAACCATTTGGCAGTTACTGGTGCAAGATTATCCCGACTATTTTGCGCCTATTCATATGGTGGGTCGTTTAGGGCTGCATCGCGAACAGCTCACCAACGGCAGTGCCACCCTTGAAAGCCTAGGTATTACTTCTGAACACTTAGCCGGTATTAACCGCGTTCTCATCGGTGAGGACGGCTGGCAGGTACTAGCAACCGAACTTGGCGCACTGATGGAGGCGACACTAGCGACCCTGCCATCAGGACAGCGTCTCCAGTTATTAGAAGCTGGTGCCTGTGCTCCCGCTCTTGGTCAGCGCCTACTCGAACAGCTGGCTAACACTACTCATATTGCAAAAGATGCGCATCACTATCGCGCTATCACTACCAATGATACGGCTCGTCACCAAGCCGAACAGCTCCAAGAGCGCTTCCCGCTGATGGATGTTCAGTCGCTAGACGACGCCCTACCAACACTGAGTAGCGCCGCAAAAGCTCAACTGGCGTTTATCAGCGTGGACGTCACTCAGCCTGAGCGCAGCCGCCAACTAATGGAAGCGCTTCCTGCACAGCTTGCACCAGGTGCCCAAGTCATGGTGATAGGCGTTCATCCCAGCCGTTGGTTGGATGACCTTCTAGCCACGCCAGGCATCGACCAAGCCGCTCTGGAGCAAGACACCGTGGTTGAGTGGCTAACCACCCAGGGCTTTAGCGTTTCACCGCCGGTTGAACTTGAGGAGAGTGGGGCTTACCTGCTGCATGGCCAGTTTGCTTCGGAAGCGGTTGAAAACAGTCAATCTACGCCAGAGGCTCAAAACGCATCAACGGCCTACCATTTAATTGTCTCTGACATTGAACACGAAGCACTCGCCGCCCAGCTTGCCGAGCAATTAGGCACGACCTCTACTTGGCTAACCGTCAGCGATGCAGCGCCGCAAGCGCTATTAACAGCCGCGTTAGGGGCACGCCAAGACGTACCTGGCGAACTCAATGTAATTGACTTGCGTTGGCTGAAAGGCGCTACCACTAGCGCCCAAACACAACGCTGCTACACCGCTCAGCAGTGGTCGCTGGCGTTAGAGGCAAGCGGGCTTGAGAGCCAAGGTAGTCGTGTCATGCTTTGGCTAACCACCCAAGCCGCCAGCACTGGCGATGACGCGGCGCTATGGGGCTTCGGTCGCTCGCTGGCAAACGAGGCCGTTGGTCATCGTGTCACGCTGATTGATCTACCAGAGGCACTCAGTGACGCGGCGCTAATCGCATTTGCAGCATCAATCGCCACGCCAGATAGTGAAAATGAGCTGGTCATTACCGCAGAGGGTGATCGGTTTGCCACGCGCCTGCGCACGCTGCCTGCTCCTCATCCAGAGAAACAGGCAAACGCTGAACCGCATCAAGCAATGTCATTAGGCTTTACCTTACCAGGCCAATTACGCCAACTGCAGTGGCGGCCACGCCCGCTACCGGAACTGGGCGCGGATGAGGTAGAAATTCGTGTTAAAGCAACCGGGCTAAACTTCCGTGACGTGATGTATACCCTTGGTCTGCTGTCCGATGAAGCGATTGAAAATGGCTTTGCTGGCCCGACCCTGGGGCTTGAGTTCTCTGGAGAGGTTCTTGCGGTAGGTGCCAATGTTCAGCACGTTATGCCTGGCCAAGCGGTCGTTGGCTTTGGTCCCGCCAGCTTCAGCGATCGGCTGATTGCCAGCCAACACGCAGTAGCGCCGCTGCCTGAGGGCGTCAGCTACGCCGCTGCCGCCACCATTCCGACCACTTTCTTCACGGTGTACTACGCACTGAAGCATCTGGCGCGCCTGGAACCCGGCGAGAAAGTGCTGATCCACGGTGCTGCGGGCGGTGTTGGCATCGCCGCACTGCAAATTGCTCAGTGGCTAGGTGCCGACATCTACGCCACGGTGGGCTCTGAAGAGAAGCGCGACTTCCTACGTTTGATGGGTGAGGAGCGCATCTACGACTCACGCTCACTCACATTTGCCGAAGAGATCCTAGAGGATACGCAAGGCGAAGGCGTGGATGTGGTACTGAACTCGCTGGCGGGCGAAGCGATCAATCAAAACCTACGCGCACTGCGCCCGTTTGGTCGCTTCCTCGAGTTAGGCAAACGCGATTTCTATGAAAACACCCAGATTGGGCTACGTCCGTTCCGTAATAACTTAAGCTACTTCGGTATTGACTCCGACCAGCTGATGAAAGTACAGCCTGCCCTCACCCAGCGCCTGTTTGGAGAAATGATGGCGCTGTTTAACGATGGCACGCTCAGCCCACTGCCGTTCACCGCATTCAGCCACAATCAGGTAATTGACGCCTTCCGCTATATGCAGCAAGCGCGCCAAATCGGCAAAGTCGTGGTCACCTATGAACAGCCCATTGCGCCACCGCGCAACGAAACATTAGGCACTGGCACAATGACCCTACCTGCCGATGCCAGCTATCTGGTCACCGGCGGGTTAGGCGGTTTTGGACTGAAAACCGCCCAATGGTTAGTTAGCAAAGGCGCACGTCAGCTTGTTCTGTTAAGCCGTAGCGGCCCTGCTAGCGAAGAAGCCCAGGCTGCCATCGCGACCTTTGAAGCCCAGGGCGTGAAAGTGCTGGCAGCCGCGTGTGACATTACTGATCGCGATGCCTTGGCCGTTGTCATGGAACGCATTCACCATGAGCTAAGCCCGTTACGGGGCATCGTTCATGCTGCCACGGTCATTGATGACGGCTTAATTCGTAACCTCGATGCTGAGCGGATTCAAAAAGTGCTGGCACCGAAAATTGATGGTGCCCGACACCTGGACGCCCTCACCCACGACATCGCGCTCGACTTCTTTGTCCTCTACTCCTCAGCGACCACGCTATTTGGTAACCCAGGGCAAGCCAATTACGTGGCGGCTAACCACTGGCTAGAAGCCTTTGCTGCCCGTCGCCGCGCCGCTGGCTTACCCGCTACCTGCGTACGCTGGGGGGCGATTGAAGATGTTGGCTTCCTAGCGCGCAACACGCGCACCCGAGATGCACTGCAAGAGCGCCTAGGCGGTTCAGCCTTGCGCTCTGATGACGCCCTCAAGGTGCTCGAGCAAATGCTGTTGACCGAAGGGCCAAGCCTTGGCGTTCTTGAACTTGAGTGGGGAGCGCTAGCGCGTTTCTTACCCACCGCCCAAGCGCCGCGGTTTAACGAAATTGCCCGCGCCAGTGACGATGATGGCAACGTTGATCACGATGACGATATCAGCGCCTTACTTGCAGATCTTTCACCGGAAGAACTGCACAGCACGATCACTGATCTCCTGCGCGCAGAGCTAGCCAGCATCCTATTAATTGATGAAGAAAAAATCGACATCAATCGCTCGGTGTACGATATGGGGTTTGACTCGTTGATGGGCGTTGAACTGATGACGGCCATTGAGAACCGGTTAAACGTTCAAGTACCAGTCATGGTGCTAAGCGAGGCATCAACACTGAACAAACTCGCCGGCGTGCTGATTCAAAAATTACATCAGCATGACAAGGATGTTGAAGAGACGCCACAAGATGCGTTAGCCTCTCTGGCCGCTCGCCATGGGGCGGATGGGCACACTAGTGAGCCGGCCTCAACATCTACGACCGAGACACCATGACTGCAAAGCGCTCTGAACTGAAACGAAAGCTGTTGGAACAAGCACGCAAGCGTCCAACACCACGGGCCACCAGCCCTCAAGCGCCTGCAGCATTTGGCGCTGAGGCTACTCGGACAGTCCCCGAGCGCTTTACACGCTTCGATGCTCACCCTGGCTATCAGCAGTTAGCACTGCTGCGCCAGGGCGCAAAGCAGCTAGGCCTGATAGATCCGTTCTTCAAAGTCCATGACGGGCTTGCCGGGGCCACTAGCGTTATTGATGGTCAGTCTTGCATCAATTTCGCTAGCTACAACTACCTGGGTTACTCCGGTGACCCACGGGTTATTCAAGCCTCTTGTGAGGCAGCAGGCCACTATGGCACGTCCGTCTCCGCCAGCCGCGTTGTCTCGGGCGAACGGCCTATCCACAGGGAACTCGAGCAGGCTATTGCCAACATCTATGGGGTTGAAGACGCCGTTGCCTTTGTTAGCGGCCATGCAACCAATGTGTCTACCCTTGGCTACCTGTTAGGCCCGAAAGACCTAGTGCTTCACGACGAGTACATTCATAACAGCTCATTAGTTGGCGCTCAGCTTTCCGGCGCTAAGCGCATGCCCTTCAGCCATAATGACCCCAACGCGCTCGACGCCCTGCTGAGCAATCATCGTCATCAATTTGAACGTGTAATTGTGGTGATAGAAGGGCTTTACAGCATGGATGGCGACATCCCAGAGCTACCCCGCTTTATTGAGATAAAGCAACGCCACCAAGCGTGGTTGATGGTAGATGAAGCGCACTCGTTTGGGGTCATGGGTGACACAGGCCTAGGCTTACGAGAGCATTTTGCGATTGACCCCACCGATGTCGATATCTGGATGGGCACCATGAGCAAAACGCTATCTGGCTGTGGGGGCTATATCGCCGGTAATAAAGCGCTAGTGGAAACCCTGCGCTACTTTGCCCCAGGCTTTTTGTATAGCGTGGGTATGCCCGCTCAAGTGGCCGCGCCTTCACTTAAAGTACTGGAGTTGATGCCCCAGGAAACCGAGCGCGTTACCCGCCTGCAGGCAATTTCGCGTTACTTTCTTGAACAAGCGCAGGCACGGGGAATGGATACCGGACACAGTATCGGCTCTGCGGTCGTGCCCGTTATTGTGGGTAGTTCACCGCTGGCAGCCCACTTATCCCATGCGCTACTTGAGCAGCACATTAACGTGCAGCCTATTTTGTACCCTGCTGTTCCTGAAAAGAGCGCTCGTTTACGCTTTTTCCTTTCCTGCGAACACACTGAGGCCCACATCGACCAGACACTGGATGTTCTTGCAGTGCTGCTCGCTAACGCTAAAGGGTGAACAATAATGGAGGAATTAGAAACCCAAGAAGCGTGGATTAATCCCAGCTGGTATGTCATTCAGTGCAAAGGCGGCGAGTCGTTTCGCGCCGCCGAGCACCTTGCTAACCAAGGGTACGAGGTGTTTCACCCCGTGCTAAGTGTTAAACGCAAGCGCCAGGGCAAATATACCTTGGTGACTGAGCCGCTGTTTCCTTATTACCTTTTTATTCGCTTGGATCAAATAGTCAGCAACTGGCGGCCGATTCGCTCGACCCGTGGCGTACTGCGCCTACTCACCTTTGGTAATACGCCCATTGCGGTGCCAGATGCGTTAATCGAAACGCTACGTGATCAACCGCACCATCAGGAAGGTAGCCACAGTATTTTCAGTGTCGGGGAAAAAGTAACGATTACTGACGGCCCTTTCAAAGATTTAGAAGCCGTCTTTAAACGCTGCAAGGGCGAAGAGCGTGCTATCGTTCTGCTTAACGTGCTTCAGCGCCCTCAAGATGTTGAGCTTTCTATCGACAACTTACGGAAAAATTAAAAAGAGGCCGTCGTGACGGCCTCTTTTTCTACCTTTTGTCTACCTTACATAATTTTTTCTACCTTACATACTTTGATCAACTACCGCCTCAGCGCTCAATCCTTCTTCACTATCTACAGCGTCGAGCTGCTCAAGGAAGAAGCCGCGTGCGGCGTCACCATCCACGCCGCGTTTCTCAGCCTCGGCTTCCCACTGACCAGGAAGATCTGCGGCTATTTGCTGGAAGCGCTCAAGCTCTTCGGCAGGAAGCTCCACAAACGTGTTGCCCTGCTCTTTCGCAAACTCAATGCCACGCTCATCCACCACGTCCATCATGTAGCCAAACAGACGAGAAAGTTGCTCTCCTGATACCTCCTCAATGGCTGCACGATCCTCTTCAGAAAGCGAGGCCCATGTATCAGGGTTGATGACCATCGAGAAACTTCCCCGATAAAAACCACCCGGCATCTGAACGGTGTAGGGCAGCACTTCCGCTAGACGAAAACTTTTGAGCCCTTCAAGGGTCAGCATTGCGCCGTCAATAACACCTTGTGTAGCAGCCTCATAGGTGCTGGCTGGCGGGAGTGCTACGCCGGTAAGCTCAAGTGCGTTCGAAATGTCCGCCATAATGCCGCCACCGATACGAACACGCTTACCATCTAGGTCGTCAAGGCTATCAATCTCTTCGGTAAGATAAAGGGCACCAGGGCCGTGCACCCCAACCCCAATCACCTCAACCCCCCGGTGCTCATTCGCCTCGGCTAGGAACTCATTATGGGTGCGCCAATAAGCCACCGAGGCAGACTCGGACGAGAAGTCCTCAAACGTAGGGAGTTCGGGTAGCTTGGTCAGCTCGAAACGGCCTGGCATTAACCCATGAAAAAGCCAGGTAACGTCGGCAACGCCATCTGCGATTAATTCCATTTGAGAGCCGGGCGGGCCCATATCGTGAACCACGTTAACAGTGACGCGCCCTTCGGTCGCTTCCTCTACCCAACTTCCCCATGTCGGCCAAACAATCGTGTTAACGCCGTGATTAGGGCCTGCCCAAGTACTAACCTGCAGTTCAGTTGAGGCGGTGGCATGTTGTAAAGTGCCCAAAGCCATCAAGGCAGAAAGCGTTGTCAGTGTGGCGAGTTTTTTCATTATTAATATCCTCTCGTTCATTTCAGAAGTGGCATGCAAGGTGTTGCGTTTTAATGTTGTTAGTTGTTGCTTATTAATTGTTAGCTATTAGAGAGCGAGTACAAGACGATCACCCTTAGCTCTCGAACAGCAGGCCATCATACGATCACCGGCAAACCGCTCAGCACGGCTGAGCACCAAGTCCCGGTGATCAATGTCCCCTTCGGCAACGGCGACTTCACACGTACCGCACAAGCCTTCGCAGCAGTCGCTGGGCACATCCACGCCAAACGCCGTCAGTGCTTCCAGCAAGGTCTGATCATTACCGACCTGAAGTGTCACGTTAGAGTCGGTAAGCACGGCCTCGAAGGCATGCTCTTTTTCAGGATCAAGGATGTTAGAACGAGCCGAAAAATGCTCAACATGCAAGGTTCCTTCCGGCCAGTTCTGCGCCAATAGCTCAATGGCTTCTAACATTCGTTCAGGGCCACAGCAGTAGACTTGCTCACCCTCAGCCACGCTGCTAAGTGCGGTCGAGATATCAAGCCGACAGCCCTCATCACTCGCATGAACGGTGAGCGCTTCGCTGTGGTCGCGCTCGACGCGCTCCAAAAAGGCCATGGTTCGCCGCCCAGCACCGCAATAGTGGAGTGTGTACGGCTTACCTAACGCCTTAAGCTGATCGGCCATGGTAAGAATCGGCGTAATACCAATTCCGCCTGCTATCAAGGTATAGCGTTCTGCCGTCTCATCCAGGTGAAAATGATTCTTTGGGCCAGCAATATGCAGTACGTCACCTGGTTTGATCGTCCCGTGAAAATGTAATGAACCGCCACGCCCCGAAGGCTCACGTAGGATAGCAATAGACAAACGATGCCGGTCATTACGCTTGCCACACAAAGAGTAATAGCGCCGCCACTCGCCTGAGACCAACTCGATATGCGAGCCAGGTGACCAGTCCGGCAGCTCACGGCCATAGGGGTCGACAAGATCAACCCGAACGACTTCCTCGGCTTCACGCGCTACCTCAGCGACTAAAACCCGGCGCACAATATCCTCTTTAATAGGCGCACCAATATGGAAATGCGTTGGGTTCTCAAGCACCCCACGGTTACGACGTTCAGGGTTCTGTTCAGGGTCCCACTTCACCCAAAGCGAGGTTGGGCCACGGAAAGAAGTATTGGGCAGATATTCGAACGCTTGGTCTTCAACGAGGTGTATATGGGGTAAACGGCGGACAAATTCATCAAGGATAATACGCATTTCCATGCGAGCAATATTCTTCCCCATACATTGATGCGCACCGTAACCAAAGGTGAAGTGCTCCGCTGAGTTATGGCGGTAAATATCGAACTCATCAGGGTTTTCAAAATGGCGTGGATCACGGTTAGCCGACGCTTGTACTAACAACAGTTTGCCACCTTTGGGGATCGTCACACCCCCTACGTCAGCATCCTCAGTAGCGATACGGCGCCAAGCCACCACAGAGCCAGCAGCACGAAGACACTCCTCAATCGCGCTGGGGATTAGCGTGGGGTTCTCACAAATATCGTTCCAAGAAGCACGGTTCGATAGCAGTATGCGGAAAGCGTTCGTGGTGGCGAAAGCGGTCGTCTCATGGGCAGCCACCAAAATCGCCATCATCATTGAGCGCAGGTAACTCTCAGGCACAACGTCGGGGTGCTGGTGGTGCATACGGATTGAATCGTACATCCACCCCTCACCGGTTGGCTCGTCTCGCATGCGATCTAGAATAGCCTGCGCCGTTTGCCAGAATTGACCCACGTCTTCAGCAATCTTCAGTTGTTGTTCTGGCGAGGGGCGGCCCCAGGTGTTAAGCGTGTGGGCGACCGAGAATTTGCGAAGCTCTTTGGCATCTTCGCTGGGCACCCCCAGAAAGCGCAGCGCCACGGTCATGGGAATTTCCCGAAACATCTCTTCTACCAGATCCGCGCGGCCTTTATCGATGAAATGATCCATATAGCTACGCACTAACTCGCGCACCCATGCCTCATGCTTCTCGAGGTTCTCAGGCAGGAAAGCATCCATCAGCAGGCGGCGGCGCTCCATATGGTCTGGCTCATCCTCGTTGACCATGGTGCGACGCATTGCAAAGCCATAGCTTTCGAGAATTTTCACCGCTTCTGGCGGCGCTGGCGTCAGTTTCTCTAGGGCAATCGCCGGTGAAAAGGTGAGATTGTCACGAAAAACAGCTTTTACCTCGTCATAGCGGCTCACAACCCAATAGCCAAGCTTAGGACTAAAGAACACCGGCTCCTGCTCGCGAGACCAGCGCAACGCCTCAGCGGGGTCAAGCTGGTAAGACGCACCGAAAGGATCAAAGGCAGCAGCATCCCGCGAAACGGGGCATCCCGTCGGTGATGTCATCGTTGCTTGGCTAGTTGCATCAGCTGGCTGATGAAAAGGACAGCCTTCTGACATTTTATCGGGCTGGCGTGCAGGTGTGGTCATGATGTCTCCAAGGGGAACGCTCAACAAGACGTTTGTTTTATTTTTGTCTCTATTAACGCACAATCATTATCTATTATAGAAACAAAAAATAGATGAAGTGTCGCGCATCGTCAATACGTGTTTGCAGCCCCAAGGTACTGCGCCATACTTGTCGGTCGTTCATTATCCACCCGCAAACGTCTGTCTGAGGTTCCCTACTGATGTCGTCCACGCTTCAAACGCTTGATCGCGGCCTGCTCGCCTTAAAAATAGTTTCCGAGCATAACGAGGGCATCAGCATCGCTAAGCTTGCTGAGGAGCTTGACGTACATAGGGCGATCGCCTATCGCATCGTCGCCACACTCGAATCACACGCACTACTTGCCCGCACCCAGGGAGGCACTCTTAGATTAGGCGCGGGCATTACTTTGCTAGCTTCCCGTTTTGAACCCCAGCTCCATGCGGTCGCCTTGCCATTGTTAAAAACCCTGGCCAAAGCAACACGCGCAACTGCGTTTATTTCTCTAGCCCAAGGGGAAGAGTGCATGGTGACGCTGGTGGCTGAGCCTGAAGAAGGAATGCTACGGGTGGGATATCGCGTAGGCAGCCGCCACCCGTTAACACAAGGGGCGGCTGGTATCGCGATTTTGGCAGGACGAGCACCGAAGGAAGAGGACAGCCCAGCGGTAAGGCAAGCCCGCCTTGATGGCTATAGCCTTACACGGGGGCAACTTCAGCGCGGCGCGGTTGGCGTCGCCAGCCACATCCCCACTACCCGTTCAAGCATTGGCATGGAAGCTTGTGTCGGAGTCGTCGCGATGGATGATCTAGATAGCGAGCGGGCGATTGATGAAGTAAAGACCTCCGCGATACGGCTAGCGGAACTGATTGGACAGTAGTGATAAAGACAATAGTGATAAAAACAATAGTGACGCAGTTAATCAGCCCTCTTATTCGCGCTGATAGTAAACTGGGAATAGCTAGGAGGGATCGACACTATTTTGTGGCAGGCCTTGCAAGAAGCAACGGCGAGCGCTCATCTTCCGAAAACTCCGTTGTAGCAGCTTCTTGATGTCCTCCCCTGCCTAAAGTCGGGAAAGGATATCAATGTTGTAGAAAAAGGGCTGCATTTTCCTGTTTACGCTGATCCAGTGTTTTAGTGATAGATGACACTGTCGTTTTACTGATCCCCTGCTGCTGTGCGAGATGAGCAAATTGGCTGATTGCTTGAGATACTTCTTCAACGACTTGCCGCGCTTCATTCCAACTCCCATAGCCGGCACTTGCGGCAAGCTTTTGCATGACCTTAATCGGCGGAGCTTTGCCATAACCACCAAAAGCGGTGGCGTGTTCGTTAAATGGATGGGGGCTATAGGTGACATCGTAAAAGGGGGCTGGCTGCCATTGACCGTCGTCCGACTGCAAAAAAGCCCAGTTTTTACTGTGATCGTCTTGGTTAGACGACAGCAGATTAAATATGGCGCGTCGAAATTGCAGTTGCCCTGCGGCTGGGGATTTACACAACTGTCGGCTGGCTTTGATCAAGTCAATATAATCTAAACTTGGGGTTCGAAAGTCCGCATCCAGCAAACCACAGGCACTGTGCATATGAAGGCGGCCTGCATGAGGTTCGTCTCTTAAAGCAGAGCGCTCAGCCATATAGTCAAAACGTTTAAGCGCTAACCACGCAGGTGCACCGCTAATGCGAGGCGCTTCAATAAGTTGCCAAATCGGCGGTTGACACTTGGCTTGCTCGGCCATTTGCAAATAGACAGCCTCACACAGACCTTCTTCATGCCCTAGCGCTAAATGCTTTGAAGTAAACTTAATCAGCCAAGCTTCATCACCGCGTTGTGCGAATGTTCGACAACGTTTAATTTCGCCAGAAGGCATATAAATCTGCGCCTTAGGCCTTGCACCTCCTGAACTGCCACCGGCCACTAATGCGGCCAACACTTGCTGAGCGTACCCATCGAAATCATCGTGGTTGCTATCAATATGGTCAGACATTGAAACATCGAAGAGCGTTTGCGCTTCTAAACCCAACGTCGCTAAATCAATGTCAGATTGGAGCTCAGTTGAGAACTCAGATACCGGCAAGAAAGAGAGCGCCCCCATACCTTTATCACCAACAAAGGCCAGTCTATCCATCGCCGTTAATTGATTAGGGAGAATGCCCTTTTGACGGAAAATACGATCTTGCAACAGCATTCCCCAGCCATCAGGTAAGCAATCACCAAATACACCATGCACACCTTGATGAGGCTGTTTCGGGGCGGCTTGCACTTGCGTATTGGTTTGCAAAGTAAAAGGCGACAAATTTCCAAACTGCTTCACATAGCTGTCAACATACTGAAAAAAAACGCCTTGCCGATTCTGAGCCAACACACCGACTGCCACCTGCTCACCTGAGCTTAAGGTTCGAGCTACGTTGAGTTTTTGGATAGGTTTAAAAGGCATCTTTTAGCACCTCATCAATGCTACTTGGGACAGTAGCTTGATTCTTGCTTGGTTGAGTGAGCTGATAAAGCCGATCCAACGAGTCGAGTGTCTGCCAAAGCAACAGCAGTTGGCGAAATGAAATTTGCCCAGTCAGCTCAAACTTCTTAATGGTCGCTGCTGGTACACAGCTGCGCTCTGCCAGTGCAGCTCGTGATAACTTTGCTTGTTGGCGTAACTCACGTAAGTAAGTGGCATACGCTTGGCTCACATCGGTATCATCTAGTAATGTAAGATTCATCATCAAAAACCAGAATGGATACAATAATGTCCATTATATGGATTAAAACCGCATAATGGCTACTATTATATCCAATAGAGACAGTGATATAGAAAATTACTCGATGACCACAGTGAAAACAGTGCTTCGAGCTGGGAAACTACTTGCCGATCTGAACAAAGTCACGCCCGTACCGCTCGGCCTTGTAAGTCAGTTGTTGGGTGAGCTGATGCCAGCCCACGTCGCTAATGGCCTTGGCCACCCGGTGCCGCGCCTTGGTGCGGTTGTTCGAGCTTTTCTGTTTGCGCGATAAACAGCGCTGTGCCCGTGCCAGCTTTTGCTCAGTGCGCCGCAGAAAGCGCGGGGTAGGAACTTTGTCGCCGTCACTGGTGATGACGCGGTGGGTTAGCCCCAGGTCAACACCGCCTACTTACCGATGAAACTGCTTTTCACGCTCGGGCTGCCAGAAAATCGCATCAATGCGCAGGCGTACCTCAGTGTTGTTGGGTAGCGGCCACTCGATCACATCGCCGACTCGTAAGCCAATTAACGCCGCACCAATAGGTGCCATCACTGAGATACCATCTTCAACGCTTTCAAGGGCATGAGGATAAACCAAGGTACGAATCATCTGACGCTCACGGGTTAAATCCGTAAAGCGCACCTGACTATTCATGCTCACCACATCCTCAGGAATATCCTGAGGATCAAGCACCTCTCCGCGAGCTAATTCTTCTTCAAGCAGCTCCGCAACCATCATGTCTTTTTCAGATGCCGTATCAATCAAGCGCTGAAGCCGGTCGGCATCAAGGCGATTAATAATAATAGGAGGACGCTGCCCCATGTCTACTCTCCTTGGAAAGCAAATAGCGGTGATACCAATGGATGCGCTTAAGATCTCCCCCTTATAGCGCACCAACGAAAACAGCCCTTCCCCAAAGGGAAAGGACTGTGTCGTAACAGTGTATGTGGTTTAGCTAATAAAAGCGACTATATAACACCCTGCTCAATCATCGCATCGGCCACTTTACGGAAGCCGGCAATGTTAGCACCCAATACAAGATTATCCGGCTCGCCAAACTCACTGGCCGTGTCGGCACACTGACGATAAATATCCGCCATAATCTGCTTAAGCTTTTGGTCCACCTTCTCCAGCGGCCACTGCTCCATGCTGCTATTTTGCGCCATTTCAAGCTGACTGGTCGCCACGCCACCCGCGTTGGCCGCCTTGCCAGGTCCATAAGCAATTTTTGCTTCCAAAAAGCGGTCTACCGCCTCTTTCGTAGAAGGCATATTGGCGCCCTCACTCACACAGGTAACGCCGTTGGCCAATAACGCCTTCGCATCCGCTTCAGTGAGTTCATTTTGGGTGGCACAAGGGAACGCTGCATCGCCTTCAATGCGCCACACCGCATGGCCATCCTGCGGGTAGTCTCGCGCTGAAATGTAGTGCGCGTCAGGATGCTCGTGCAAATAACTTTCTAGCGAGATGCGCTGAACTTCCTTCAACTGTTTTAACAGCCCTAAATCGATACCGTTAGGGTCATGAATAGTGCCCTTTGAATCACTACAGGTAACCGGCTTAGCTCCCAGCTCATACAGTTTCTCAATGGTGTAGATAGCCACGTTACCCGCACCTGATACCAAGCACGTTTTACCCTGTAACGATTCATCTTTTGCCGCCAGCATGTTCTCGGCAAAATAAACTGCACCATAACCAGTCGCTTCTTTACGACCAAGAGAGCCGCCCCAGTTCAACCCTTTACCTGTTAATACGCCTTCGTAACGCCCAGTTAAACGCTTATATTGACCAAACAGATAGCCAATTTCACGCGCACCCACCCCAATATCACCAGCAGGCACATCCGTATGCGGCCCAATATGGCGGTAAAGCTCTGACATAAATGACTGACAAAAACGCATGATTTCGTTATCTGATTTACCTTTAGGGTCGAAATCAGAGCCACCTTTACCACCACCAATCGGCAAACCAGTCAGGGCATTTTTGAATATTTGCTCAAACCCTAAAAACTTAATCGTGCCTGAGGTCACGCTCGGGTGAAAACGCAAACCTCCTTTGTACGGGCCAAGCGCCGAATTAAACTGAACACGGTAGCCTTTATTCACCTGCACACGACCGGCGTCATCGACCCAGCTCACTCGGAACATTATCTGACGCTCCGGCTCAACAATACGCTCAATGATGCTGTGATCATGGTAGTGCGGAGCACGCTCGAACAGCGGACGCAGGCACTCAAGCACTTCTTCTGTTGCTTGATAAAACTCAGTTTGTGCAGGACTACTTTTTGCTAAACGCGTCAGCGTATCGTGAACATAAGGCATAGACAGACACCCATTTATAGTTAAAAACGTCGATTTGCTGGCCAGAGCGTTGACGTATTTAACTGCGAGTGCGCTAACCTGCATACCCTATGCCGGTTCGGTATGAGCAAAAAAAACAAGAAAAGTAGACTAAAGTGGAAACCAAATTGCCCTTTTATGGTGCAATTAACAAGCACTAATAAACGATATATAAACGAAAAGCCTACCAACAATGAGTCACCTGAAACTTCCCTTAGGGGCGTTAGCACTGGGATGCAGCCTCTGTCGACTCATCATTCATTGTGTGTTGAGCTGTTATGGTCAAGTAGTCGTTGAACCCTCCGACGATTCATTCGAAGAATAGAATCGCAGATTCTTATTCCTCTCACACGCCCTGTTGCCAGAGCGAGGAGAGCGTCACCGGGGTTCTCGGTGCATGAGCCGGCGTCTGCGAGCTCATGCGGGCGGTCGGCTTGCGCTGACCGCCCTGAAAAAACACATGGCCGCGAGCGGCGATGTTATAGGCCGCGTTCAGATCGGCGTGATAGCGTTTGCCGGAGCTAAACGTGCACTGGCTACTGGCTGTAGTTGTCTTTATCACGTTTTACTGGCCCTGATCCGTCGAAGGCGTAGCGGGACGTGCCACGGGCATAAACTGCCACACAACGCAGCCCCACTTCGACGGCCTTGCTACCGATGCGTGTTACGAGCTGGCGATGAAACCAGCGGTGAAACCGTGCCTTCATCGGTGTCCGCTTTTTTCCCGCTTTAGGTCGCCCCCCCTTCAGGTTTTCGACCGCAATCGCCTGGCAATGATGATCAAGCGCTAAATTCACCAACTGCCGACTGATCTGGTGGACTTGATTGTCTGCCAGATGGGTTAGCCGTTGGTGGTCGCGGCGACAGAAGCCCGGGGGTAACCGGCTGCCGTGGCGTGTGTGCTTTTTGGCGGCCTGACGAATGCTGGCCATCAGCCGATGCTCCCGGTCTTTATCCGTGGCGAGATAAAGCCTCGCGCATGGACCGTGGTGTCATCGGCATGGGAACGACGCTTTCGTCTTCGATCTTCAATATATTGTTATTTTCCAGATCAACGACCGCGACAAGGTTTTCAATTGGGTGCGCCCAATAATTGCCATCGCCAACATCAAGGTAGGACACCACCTTTAACAGTCTAGACTCTTGTTCCAGACCATCTTCGCCATCAAAGTAACCCACCGTAAGCGGGGTACCCGCCACTTTGTCAGTATCCTCGATGCCGTGCCTTCTCAACGCTTCTTTGTAGGCTTCACTTTCGGCAATAATTTCCTGAACAGCCATAAAGTCATCGTAGGTAATCATGCCATGTGCGCCTTCGATATGTTCCCACCCCTTAATCCGCAGGGTGCCCACACCGACCAAGGTGTGGGGTGAATGCGGTGCGGGGCGTCAGCCCCGCTGATTTTGGATGTACTGGGCAACGACTTCCAGTGGCGCTCCGCCGCACGATCCCACGAAGTACGACCGGCTCCAAAGCACTGGTTTGGTGTAGGCACCCCGCAGGTCGCTGAACTCCGCTCGCATCCGCCGTGACGTGACCGCCTTCAAGGAATTGACCAGCTTCGTGAGTTGTACCTTGGGGGGGTACTCGACCAGCAGATGCACGTGATCACTTTCACCATGGCACTCACGAAGCTCGGCCTCGAAGTCAGCGCAAACTTCGCCAGCAATCTGCTGAAAGGCCTCATGGTGAAGCTCACCGAGAATCTTCCGACGGTACTTGGTTACGAACACGATGTGAGCGTGAAGCAGGTAAGCACTGTGTCGCGCCTTATTGATTTTGTACATACTGAATGTTGAACTATGCTCAATTAGCCGATTATGATTGACTATAAGTTACCACACACTGAGTTTGCCATGAAGGTCCTGAAAGCCTACCGATTCAAGCTGAAGCCAACACCGGAAGCAGAAGCGCTGCTCTACCGTATGGCGGGGTGTGGACGGTTGGCGTACAACAAGTCCCTTGAAATAATGCTCGACATCGTCCGAAAAGAACTCGCGTTCGAGGGTGACCGCAAGTCGTTGTACAAGGCCCTCAATGATCTAGCCCCTAAGGAGCGCATCGCTCTGGCTAAGCGTTTACCGAGCGCAGCGGGCCTGAACAAACAACTGACACAGTGGAAAAAAGCGCCAGAACTGATCTTTCTGAAAGAGGCTTACACGGACAACCTTCAGCAGCGTCAACGCGACCTGCGAGACAAGGCCATCAAGGATTGGTGCTCAGGGAAGCGAGGGTTCCCAGTTTTCAGGACCAAGCGCATCGCGCATCACTCGACCATGCGCTTCGTCAACTTCCCCAAGTATTGCGCCCTCGATCAACGCCGCATCAAGCTGCCCAACAAGCTGGGCTGGGTGCGTATGTACCAGTCCCGCGTCATCGACGGTGAGCCTCGCAACGCCACCGTCTCACTCGATGCGTGTGGCAACTGGCACGTCGCTATTATGTGTGCAGTCGATGTCAAGCCGACCCGTGTACCTGACCAAGGCGCAGTCGGCGTCGACATGGGGATTGCCAAGAACATGACGCTGAGCGATGGCACTACGTTCTCCGGGGTGCGTAGCTTCGCTGCCTCAAAGGACCAACTGGCGGCTTCCCAACGCAAACTGAAGCACAAGGAACGCGGCTCCGCTAACTGGAAAAAACAGAAGCGCAAGATTGCGCGTATTCACCAGCGTATTGCCGATATACGGCGCGACTATCAACACAAGGCAACGACGACGATCTGCAATAACCACGCCATGGTCGCTGTCGAAGACCTCCGAGTCGCCAACATGTCGAAGTCTGCAAGGGGTACGGTTACCCAACCGGGACGTAATGTCCGGCAAAAGTCAGGACTGAACCGCTCGATCCTCGACCAAGGTTGGTACGAGATTCGGCGCCAGCTTGCGTACAAGATGGCATGGACTGGGGGCCTGTTTGTGGCGGTACCACCGCACCACACGAGCCAGACCTGCCCAGCCTGCTTTTACAAGTCGGCAGACAACCGCAAGACGCAGGCGAGTTTTCTTTGCACGCACTGTGGCTACGCCGAAAACGCTGATGTCGTAGGAGCTATCAACGTGCTTCACCGAGGCCTCGACCTGCTCGAAGCCTCGAACCAGTCAGACCTGATCAGGGCGGGACGACGCCCGTAGCGCCTGTGAAGTGAGTGGTGCAGTAGGGCCGCCAGCAGCAGGAACCAGACCACCGGGCGACCAGTGGCCACCCGAAAGGGAATCCTCTTCCTGAGTCGCGGCAGCGCGAAGGGAGGGGAGGATGTCAACGAAGTATCTCGCCAGACGCCAAATCTAGAGTGCCTTCAATTACCCTACGACCGTCCAAGACGGTGAATTCAACATGCCGATTAAAATCATGCTCACCACCAAAGGACCAGTCCCAGACACTGCTCTTATCCTGGTCTGCTAGCCGTATTTCGGTAAACCGCATGTTGTCTTGATAATGAGACGATGACTTGACGGCATCGGCAGCCTGAGTGACTGCTCCCCGCCCTAAGCGCTGGTGCGCCACGGGCGAGGCTTCCCACTTCTCAGGCCGCTGCCGGCGCGTGACCGGGCTTACGCAGGCCTCCGTGGGCAGGAACCGACAGTCCTTCGGCTCGTAGTTTGATAATACCCTGATGACGAATGTTGATCGCGGCGTTGATGTCACGGTCAATGCCTTGCGCACCACAACCGGGGCAATCCCAGGCACGAATGCTGAGCGGCATTTTATCGACCTTATGGCCGCAGCCAGCGCAGGTTTTGGAGCTGGCAAACCACTGATCGATTTTGACCAGATGCTTGCCTTGGGCTGCTGCCTTGTACACCAGCTTTTGGATCAGGCTGTGCCAACTGGCATCTGCAATATGTTTTGCCAGCTTGCGGTTTTTCAGCATGTTTTTGACTTTCAGCGTCTCAACCACCACCGCTTGGTTGTCGTCAATGAATTGTCGAGACAGCTTGTGCTGGAAATCAGCACGGGCATTGGCCAGGCGCTCGTGCGCCTTGGCAAGGGTTAGCCGTGCTTTCGCACGGCCCTTGCTGCCTTTCTGGCAGCGGGAGAGCGCTTTCTGCTTGCGGCGCAGGTTGGTGCGCGCACGCTTGAGAAAGCGGGGATTGGGGGTTTTATGACCCTCCGAGTCGATGGCGAGGTGTATCAGCCCCATGTCCACACCCAGCACGGCGTCCACTGTTTGCAGCGGTGCCGGGGCTTCCTCTCCGTCATCGACCAGCACCGAGGCGTAGTATTTGCCGGTGGTGGTGCGGGTTAAGGTGATGCTTTTCAACGTACCGGTGATCTCACGGTGAAGGCGCGCCTTGATAGACGTGAGTTTTGGTATCTTGATCTCGCCTTCACCGAGCTTGATGCCGGTGCAGTGATAGCTCGATTGTTTGCCGTGCTTACGCTTGAACCTGGGGTAACGGGCTTTTAACTGGGGGTTAAAGAAGTTCTGGAAGGCCCGATCCAGGTTAATGCACGCTTGCTGCAGCGCAATCGAGTCAAAATCCTTGAGCCAGTGATACTTGCGGGACTTCTTCGCCACCGCTAGCAGCGGCTTGAGATCTTTTTTGGCGCGGAGCTTGGTGCCATGCCGTTTGTACTGTGTGCTGATGATATGCAATGCCTTGTTGTACACAAACCGCACCGCGCCGAACTGGGCGTTCAAGAACGCTGCCTGTTCAGGGGTCGGGTAGAGACGTACTTTCGTGGCTTTCAGCATGGCATGGGGCTATTAAAGCTGTATATCTATCCATTATAAGTGGCGAAGGGCAAAGATCAAACCCTGCAGCGCTATCGCGCTGCCCGCTTATATCCCCGCCCGACTGGGCGAGGGTTTACGCGGAGTTTTGCTAATTTCCTCAGCCGTCAGTGAATCGAGAGGATGACGCCGACTTTCTGTCATCATGGTCTGTGGCACATGATCCCTAAAAAGATCGTGCACGAAGCTACGTTCTACCTGAACTTCCCCATCATGTAGCCTGGCCGGAGCAGAGAGCTCAACGGGCTCCCCATTGTAGAACGCCTGCGTCTCCCCCAAGGGCACTCGAATTTCGGTCTCACCATAAGTGATCAACAACTCATTGCTGTCATCATTGAGTTCATAGGTTGCTCCTGAAGAGCGAAGCACTTGGTCAATGGGCAAATAATCCGGCGAACCACCATGCGCCATCGCCGCTGGACTTAGCAGCAATAGAGATGACGCAAGTGACAGTGCGAGTAACGTTTTTTTGTTATCCATGATTACTCCTGGCAATGATTCCATTGTTAGGTAAAGGTTCAGTACCGATAAGATAGCGATCGTCGAGCAACCGTTGCGCTGGAGACCACTACGAATCAAGTTGTCGTAACCATAGAAATAACAGGAATGAATGCCAGGAACTTTTGAATTGCTGCCAGAGCGTTGTGGAAACGTGCCAAGCATTGGAAAAACGCTATTTTCAGCGTAAAAACAACGAGAGCTAGCTTGGAACGTGATTGTTGCTATTGGACCGAGCACTCATTTTCAGCCCTAATGCCCTCAAAGGCCGTCAACTTGCCTCTTAAACAGGAACTGATATGGCGCTAGAAGTAACCCTGTTTGCCGTATTTATCGCTGCGCTGATCACCGCTTTGACGACGGGGCTTGGTGCCCTGCCCCTAGCGTTAAGCAAAAATGTCGGTCAGAAATGGCTAAGTGCCGGTGCCGCCATCGCCGCTGGTCTAATGCTCGCCGCTAGCCATACGCTTATAGAGGAAGGTATGGCAAAACAGGAGTGGCTCACTCTGGCTGGCATCGCCACCGGACTTATTCTGGTTTATCTCGCCTACCAAGGGATTGAGAAGCAGAATGCGCCAGACATTGGCGAGCTAAATGACGCCGACGCCAAAAAAATGCTCATGATCGTCGGGGTTATGACCGCCCACTCTTTTGCCGAAGGCATCGGGGTGGGCGTATCTTATGGGGGTGGTCAGGATCTTGGCTTGCTGATTACCGCCACAATTGCTATCCATAACATTCCCGAAGGGCTGGCCATTGCACTAATCCTTGTCCCTCGCGGCATGTCAGTACTCAGGGCAGCAGGCTGGAGTATTTTCAGTAGCTTGCCACAACCACTTGTGGCGGTACCCGCCTATATATTCGTGAACACGTTTCAATCGATACTTCCCTTTGGCCTAGGATTGGCTGCCGGGGCGATGATTTGGATGGTGTTCGCAGAACTGCTTCCCGATGCCAACAAAGAACTGCAACCAGCAACCATCGGCGTCATTGTGGTTTTTGCCTTCCTGAGCATGATGATTTTCCAGGTTTCTATTTAACGACAAGCGCGACATTCTCCCCCCATACCTTGGTCTGAGTGGCGATGGATAGCGCGTGGTAACGCCGATCGCGAGGAACGAGCGCAGGCGGCCCCCGCGGGAGGCGGCGGAACGACGCCCAAAAGGCACCGCTCCCAACCTAAGCACCGCTGCGCGCTGCTTTTAATGCCCCCAAACAACAAAGTACGGGTTAAGCTTTTCGCTGGGGTTGGCGTAGCTAAGCGGCTGCCCTTCTAGGGTTTCAACACGACCACCGGCTTGAAGCACCACGGCATGTGCGGCACCCGTATCCCATAGGCAAGTCGGACCTAAACGGGGATACGCATCGGCTTTGCCTTCTGCAATTAAGCAGAGCTTAAGCGAACTACCCATGGGCAGCATTTCATGCTCACCCAGCGTTTCAAGCCAGGCAGCAAGGTCGGGGCTTGGGTGCGAACGACTCCCCACCACGCGCCAAGCAGCCGCTTCCGGCTTACCCGCAACACGAATTTCATGGCGCTGACCATCCGCTTCCACCTTAAACGCGCCAACACCTTCAGCAGCCACATAAGCGGTTTCAAGCGCAGGGGCAGTCACCACGCCTAACACCGGCTTACCCTGTTCAATCAGCGCAATATTCACGGTGAACTCACCGTTACGCTTGATAAACTCTTTGGTGCCATCAAGCGGGTCGACCAACCAATAACGGCCATCGCTGTCTACCCCACTAAAGCCCTCGATATCTTCTTCAGAGAGTATTGGTAGCTGCACAGCAAGCCCCTGCAAACCACGCATGATCACCTCATGGGCTGCTTTATCCGCTTCCGTGAGGGGGCTTTTATCTTCCTTCTCTTCCACGCTAAATTCGCGGGCGTAAACGGACATAATGGCACTGCCCGCTTCGTGCGCGATTTCTAGCACCTGCTCTAATAGCTTTTTCATAGAACCTCTCCATCAAAACCGCTATAAACGAAAAAAGCCGCTGCAGTATGAACTGAGCGGCTTTTATAATCTTCGTCTTACGGCTAGCGATTTACACGTCGTAACCCGCTTCGCGGGCGAGCGTGGTATTGGCTTTTAACCAGCCTTCAATATGCCCACAATCAAAGGTGCGACCATGCATACGGAACGCTTGCACGGTTTTGCCTTCCTGCATCAACCGGTCAATCGCATCGGTCAACTGAATTTCATTACCCGCACCGGGGGGCTGGTCACGTAGCAACTCCATAATGCGATACGGCAGCACATAGCGGCCAATCACCGAAAGGCGTGAAGGCGCTTCTTCAGGCGCTGGCTTCTCTACCACACCACGCATATCGGCACTTTCACCGGCGGCTGGCTCGTCACAATCAACAATGCCATAGCGGTAGACCTCTTCCTGAGGCACAGCTTCGACCATGATTTGCGAGGCACCGTTAGCATCCCAACGCTCTACCATGCTGCCCAAGTCACACGCTGCATTACCCACCTGTGGTTTCACCAACACGTCGGGTAGAATAACGGCAAATGGCTCGTCTTTATCTAACAGGTGCGCGGCGCAGAAAATAGCGTGGCCCAAGCCTTTGGCATTAGGCTGACGGACGCTGGTCACTTTGAGTTTTTTGGGTGAAATAGCCGACAGCGTTTCTAACAACGCATCCTTCCCCTTACTCGCTAATGAGTGCTCAAGCTCGAAGTGGGCATCAAAATGGTCTTCAATGGCAGATTTACCTGCCCGGGTTACCAAAATGATTTCATTAATTCCGGCCGCCAGCGCTTCTTCCACCACGTGCTGAATAAGCGGACGATCCACCACGGGCACCATCTCCTTAGGGATCGCCTTGCTAATAGGCAGCAGGCGCGTGCCAAAACCCGCCACCGGAATAATCGCTTTGCGAACTTGAGTCATTAACTACGTCCTTTATCGTTTCGTTACTTACGCCACTCGTTCACTTTATGCAGCAATTGAGCAGTACTCGGATCTTCTACATTTTGATACTCAACCGGCTCGTCCGCCAGTGTTTGGTAAAGGCTAGTTGCCAACCGCTTACCTAACTCTACCCCCGGCTGATCGAAAGGGTTCAAATTCCACAATACCGATTGAACAAACACTTTGTGCTCATAAAGCGCCAGTAGTGCACCGATCGACCACGCATCCAACGTTTTTAGCAGCACAACTGAATTAGGTTGATTACCGCGATACCCCTGGGCCATTAAACCGCGCAGCGCTTGAGGAATCGCATCATCGCCTAACGCAAACAGCTGCGACTGCGCCAAACAGTGCGCTAAGGTTAACTGCTCTTGGGCTTTCAGTGAACGATTAATCTTTTCACACCCAACGCCAGCCCGCTGCGCCACTGCCACAAAATCAGCGCTGACGGTATGAACACCCTGATGTAACAGCTGATAAAACGCATGCTGCCCATTAGGCCCTACATCCCCCCACAAAATAGGACAGGTTGCATGGGTAACCGACCGGCCATCTAGACCAACGCTCTTACCATTAGATTCCATTTCCAACTGCTGCAGATACGCAGGCAAGCTTTTTAATCGGCCATCATAAGGAAGCACCGCATGGGTCGGAATGTTTAAAAACTGAGAGTTCCAGGCCCCTACTAACGCCACAAGGGCGGGCAAGTTTTCCTCAATGGGCGTATGCAGAAAGTGCTTATCCATGGCATGCGCTCCCTCTAGCAGCGCGTCAAAACACACCACACCCAGCTGCATTGCTACGCTGATACCAATCGGCGACCATAATGAAAAACGCCCGCCAATCCACTCCTTGAATACCAACTGCTGTGCCTCAGGCACACCAAACTCGGTCATTTTTTCAGGCTTAGACGACACGCCAATCAACTGATGACAGCACACAGTGGCTTCATCGACTTCAAGCGCATGGCTTAACCATGCCAATGCCGTGCGCACATTAAACTGGGTATCAGCGGTAGTGAACGATTTAGACGCCAGCACCAGTAGTGTGGTCGCTGGGTTTAAGCACTCCATTAAGGGCAGCAGCTGCGCACCATCCATCGTGGAAACATAATGCACGTTCACTTTGGCACTGCTGGGGCGGTCCGCTAGCGCTTCACTGACCAATTTTGGCCCCAAATCAGAGCCACCTACGCCAATATGCACTATATCAGTGATCGCTTGACCAGTAGCACCGTACCATTTACCGCTATGAACGCGCTCCACCATCTCCGCCATACGCTTGCGCTGGTGTTGGCAAAAAGCTGCCGCGCTCTCCATCCCCTCGGGGGGTGTTTCGCTGCTCGGCCACCTTGCCGCCACGTGCAACGCCGCACGCCTTTCAGACGTGTTGACCTTTGCACCTGCAAACAACGCCTGACGCTTAGCTGCCAATCCACAACTTTCCGCCCAATCCTTTAAAAGCATTAGTGTTTTAGTGGTTAAGCGCTGTTTGCTGAAATCAATATGCAAGCTACCAAAGGTAAACGCTAATGCATTAGCACGTTGCTGGGCAGCAGTAGAACCACTGCCTAACAAGTCACTTAACGACTGGGCCTGAAGATGCTCGGCATGCAAATGCAGTTCACTGACGGGGGTATAAACGCGTGGAGTGGCGCTCGATAGCGGAGAGTTCATGAGTGTCTTCCTTGAAAAAATTAAGGGTGGACGTGATAACTATACAAAGCAAAAGCCACGCCAGCCCAAACCTCTTTACATTCAACGCTAGAGTTTACAATAGGATGACAAATAATTGTTAAGTATGAGTAGCAATCTCGCACTCCGATAGTCGAACCCCAACACCGCTTCGCGCTGCCTTTGCGGGTGCGCTTCGCTTACCACGCACTACAACATCCGTGCATTCAATACGTTATGCAACACGTGTTAACGCCCCACTCCTTACCCCTTTAACACACCAGAAAGCAGCGTGGTGGCACTATCGATTAGCTCATCTAAATGCTGCGGGCCTTTAAAGCTTTCCGCATACACTTTATAAAGCGATTCCGTGCCGCTGGGGCGGGCCGCAAACCAACCATTGTCAGTTGTTACCTTCAAACCACCAATGGCTGCGCCGTTGCCGGGGGCGTTGACCAATACTGCAGTGATCGGGTCACCTGCCAAGGTAGTTTCAGTAACACTCTCTGCGCTGAGCTGTTTGAAAGCCGCCTTTTCTTCAACAGTACAGGCGGTATCGACACGCTTATAGAACGGCTCGCCGAAACGTTCGGTTAATGAACGGTAATACTCACTGGGCGTTTTCCCAGTAACCGCCATTATTTCCGCCGCTAGCAAACACAGTGCAATGCCATCTTTATCAGTCGACCAAGCCTTACCATCACGAGTTAATAAACTAGCGCCAGCACTCTCTTCACCGCCAAAGGCTAACCAGCCATCGTGCAAGCCTTCAACAAACCACTTAAAACCGACAGGCACTTCATACAGCTTACGCTGATGACTCGCCACCACCCGGTCAATCATCGAAGAGGACACCAGCGTCTTACCAATGCTAAGTGTTTCTGCCCACTCAGGCCGATGGCCGATCAGATAATCCACACACACCGCTAAAAAGTGATTGGGGTTCATCAACCCGTTGGCATCGACAATGCCATGGCGATCAGCATCGGGGTCGTTACCAAAGGCAATATCAAAGCGGTCTTTGATATTCAGCAAATTAGCCATCGCTGCTGAGCTTGAGCAGTCCATGCGGATTTTGCCGTCATGATCCGGCGGCATAAAGCTGAAGGTGGCATCGACCGAGGTATTCACCACTTCAAGATTTAAGCCGAAGTGTTCAGCCACTGCCTGCCATACCGGTAATGCCGTACCGCCCATAGGGTCGACACCCAGCGTAAGATTAGCGTTTTGAATAGCAGCCATATCCACCACGCTGCCCAACTGCGCAACATAGTGGGCAGTAAAGTCATACTCCTGAGCATGAGCCAACGCCTGCTCTAATGGCACCAACGTAATGTCATTTAACTGGCGCAGCAAATAAGCATTAGCGCGAAGCTCAATCCAAGACGTGGCGTCAGTATCTGCTGGGCCGCCATGGGCAGGGTTATATTTAATACCACCATCTTCTGGTGGATTATGAGAAGGCGTAATAATCAAGCCATCAGCTAACGCCGCCTGGTCGCAGAAATGCTGTTTTTGAGCATGATTGTGCTGCAGAATCGCCCGGCTCACCAAAGGCGTTGCAGTGATGCCAGCATCTTTTTCGATAAGCACCGGCACCTTGTTAGCCGCCAACACCCGCAGCGCGCACTCCCAAGCAGGTTTTGAAAGCGCATGGGTATCAACACCCAAAAACATAGGCCCCTGGTAGCCTGCTTCCGAACGGTAATCCACCACCGCTTGGGTAATCGCAAAAATGTGTGCAGCGTTAAAGGTGCGTTCTGAGGCACGCCCCCGATGGCCAGACGTACCAAATGCCACCCGCTCTTTCGAGATATTGGCATCCGGAGTTTCATCAAAAAACGCCTTAACGATGGCATCCATTCTACTTGCTCCCTCATTAACATTTAATTGGTTTGCGCGCGCCTGCCAAAACTTAACAGCGAGTTTGGGGTTCCCCACCCTAACGGCATCGCTTGCTGCCTGTTGCGCCATTTTAGCAGTCGCGGCTGGATCATTAAGTAACTGCTCTATGGCAGCCTGCCATGCCTTAGGAGAGTCTTCTACCAGAAGCCCATTGACCCCATGGCTAACTATTTCCGTATAAGGATAACGATTAGCGTAAACCCCCACCCCACCCATCGCGGTAATATCGAAAAACTTAATAAACGACTTTCCCCGATTAAAGGGAGTGTTTAACAATGGTGCCAACCCAATATGAAGCAGGTTACTCGCTTGGTAAGTGCGAAAAGCGCTCCACGGTAACGGATCGGGTACGGCGGTACGAGGCAATGCAGCCAACGCGCTAGGCGTATGCTTGCCAAGCATTATTTCCAGCTGAGTATCGGTGCGGGTTTGCTGAATGGCCGTTAACGCAGGCGCAATATGCTGTAAGTCATTCAGGTGCGCCCGTGTGCCATAAAAGCCAATTTTCCAAGGGGTATTAGAAGAAGGCAACGATGCAAAATGCGCTAACGGCGGTAGCGCCGCAATCATTGGAGGCGTTAGTACCACAACGTGATGATGATAGGGCTGGAAACGCTCAGCGAGTGCACCACTACAAGCAATAACCTCATCACATAAGGCAAGCAACCTAGGCTGCAGCTTCGCAATACGTGCCATTCGCTTTCGATAGGTTTGCGGTAGCGTTGAGTCGTTGGCCGCCGCCTCAATATCATCGTCAATTAAGTAACCAATATAGCCAAATGCGTGGCGGTTGCGTTCTAGCCAGCGCAGCCAACTGGGCGGCAATGAACGACACAGTAGTAGATTCGCACCGGCATACTGGCGCAAAAAGGAACGACCGTAACGCCAAGCAGCACCGAAAGAGCGCGAAGCAACAAAACGCTCAACCGCTGCCCCCTGGCTTTGCAGCGCAGGCGCTGCAGATTTAAGAAAATAGATATCTTCTGTTGGCAGGCCACCATCGCTAAGCACGACCCACGAAGAGTGGCTATTCACCATAAGATCTCTTTAAGCTGTATCAACATAGCTGCTTTCGCGGGTGCGCTGACGCTTACGCCGCGCTACAAAACCTATAGATTCAATACATGGGTAGCGCGTGGTAACGAATCTCGCGAGGAACGAGCGAATGAGGCACCCGCGGGAGGCGGCGGAACGACGCCCAATGGCAACGCCACCAACCGACCCCAGCACCGTTGCCGCAACCTTCGCGGGAGCGCTGTCGCTACAACACTTTTATCGGCAATTATCTTAATGAAAAGTCTTCATGTACCAACGTCAGATTGGGATTATAAGCAGGATCACAATCCAAATGTTTCCCCCAGGTACGGCGCATGTACGCCACTTCACTTAGCCAGCGGGCGCGTTTAGTTGGCGTATCATCGGCACCACGCGAGATAGACTCATGGTGGTAAAGTTCAGCAAACGGAGACCACAAGTTACGGTAGCCTGCCTCTCTCACTTTGATACAGAAGTCGACATCGTTATAAGCAACGCTTAGGTGCTGTTCATTTAAGCCACCAACGTTGTTAAATACATTTTTGCGCACTAACAAACAGGCAGCCGTCACCGCCGATAAGTTCTGAACCAGCTTCAAACGCCCAGTGTAACCGTCACTTTCACGGGGGAAGAAACGATGCGCGTGGCCCGCCACATCACCTAAACCGAGAATGACCCCACCATGCTGCAGCATGCCATTTGGATAATAGAGTTTGGCACCCACACAGCCAATTTCAGAACGACAAGCTTGGCTGACCATTTCAGTTAGCCAATACTCGTTTACCGGCTCTACATCATTATTGATTAAGCCAATAATGCTGCCATTAGCGTGCAACGCACCAAAGTTATTAATCGCTGAGTAGTTAAACGGATGATCCCAATGCAACACACGAACGCGAGGGTCGCGTTTTGCTACCTCCTCCATGTACGCAATAGCGTCAGGACAGTCGCTCTGATTATCTAGAATCAACAGTTCAAAATGAGTATAAGCAGTGCGTTCTAAGATAGCGTCTACACAGGGCCGTAAAATATCTACACCATTACGGGTAGGCACCAATAAACTCACCAGTGGCGCAGGGTTAGGAATAGGCCATTCGATACGTACCGAGTCATTGGTTAATCCAGGTTGAACCATCGCTTTCGCACTCGCCACGTGCTGCTTTAGTACACTACTTACTAAGGAGATGGCGTCCTGCTGGTGAAGCGGATGAGGGAAGTCTTCACTACGGTGATATAACATAGCAGGCAAATGACACACCGATTTTTCGTTGCCGTGAGTCACTTTCCACATCATAAAAGTAAGTGCTAATGCATAATCTACCGCTGCTCGGCTGGTGAGGTTAGAGAGCAGATCTGCCTGCTCTGACTCCAGCTGCCATAATAACCTTCGCTTATATAGCGCTACTCGGCCAATGTAGTTAGTTGAAAGTAGCAAGTCCGGATTCCAGCCTGGCTTAAAACGTGGCTGGCAGCGCTTACCACCAGCTGTTATCACATCCTCATCAGTATAAAAAAGCTGTGCATTAGGATAATCGTTCCACGCTTTTGCAAGCATACACAGCGCTTCAGGGGCTAACTGATCCCCCCAGCTAATACGCATTACCCCATCGCCTTGGGTTTGAATAAACCCTTGGTGGTCTAACTTTGCCAAGGTGCGATGGTAACTACGAATCAGATTAATGCGGCTAGTGCTAGGAATATAGCCTTCTAACGTTCGACGCTGAGCATCAGTAATCTCAGCGGAAAGCACGACAAACACTTCCCAAAAAAAGTAACTTTGCGCTTTTAAAGAGTTAATGGTGGCAATAAAAGGCGCCTCGCCTTGCTCTAGGTCGCCCAACGTTACTGGCATGATGAGCGAGAATAACGGCGCCGTTTTCAAATTGGCAATTATTGACTGAGGATCTTCGCTCGCCGTTTTTTCGGTCGTATCTACCCATCGCGCATAGTCTTCTGACACATGTTGTTTTGCATGGGTTTGGTTATATTCCGCCAAGGCAATACTGCGCCAGCTGCGTCCTTGCGCTACTGACTCTACATGAAGATGACGAATCACCTCACGCGAAGTCATCCCTTTGTAACTTGCATGATTATTGATCAAGCGGCGCGCCAAGCGGTTATGTGCAAACCAAGGCGTCAACCACACCCACTCAACAGTCAGGTGCGCTAAGGCAGCTTCGCTAGCCAGCAGTGAAAATGTAATTTTCTTGACACCCATCGGCACCCAGAGAATTCGCTTAGTCGTTTTCCCCGGACGCAATGACACCGACGTTTCGATAATGCCTTTATGGGTATAGAAAAAAATCGTGGCGGCACCGTGAGCATCGGCTCCTAACCCGTCCAGTTCCAACATATTCCAGCCGGGAAGTGGCTTCTCACCATCACTAACACAGTGAGTGCTTGCTTTCACTGCCGTATTAATATTGGTTGCAGCTTCGCTCTTGAAGAGAGGTGCATCGACCACGTGAACAGTAGGGTTTCGCCGCCAGAAGGGAGGAACTACATTGTACCTGCCAATGGCGGCCATCATTTCATTTAACCTAACAATATGCTGCCTCATCGCCATCCTTAACCCATTTCGTTACCAAGGCAACACTTACCCAATAAGAGTGCTAGCGATCTGCTCCCAGCGCAGTATCCCCAACGTTTTGAGGTATTCATCTGAAGCGATGATACGCTTTTCACGAATGCCTTCAAACGCCTTCTTATCCAGCTGTGCACACTTTTGGTGAATGACCTCATCAAGACTATGGGTAACCTTCGGGGTCTGCACAACAAAACGAGCATTGGTTTGCGTTGCCAGAAACTCAGGTGCGACGGCACGGGCTAACTCAGGATCAACATTCCCTGCGCTATGTACAAAGACAATACGCTGAAACAAACGGCTTAAATAATTAAACATGGAGTAGCTAGAAGATGAGCCAAATATCAAACATGTTTTTGGCATCAGCGCCTTCGGATATTCAATGACTAGCAACCGCCCAAAATTGGGTAAACCATTATCATACGTTTTATAGCGCGTATGACTGAACGACGTTAGCACTTCTACATTAGAGGTTTGCTTCGGCGTTAACTTATTGCCAAGGTCACCTCCCATAGTTTTTTCTTGGTAGCGGTCATTTTTAAACAACGCCACACAGTCACTTTTTTCTAGTCCTAACGACACTGCTAGTGCGATAGCGGCGGTCATCGCTCCTTTATGGGTCCAGTGAGTATCAGTAGGGATAAAAGCGCTATCGCCTAAGGACTGTAACTCATTAACAGGATAAACCATTTTGGCTGATGCTTTTAGGCTCAGCACCTGCTGTATAGGGCCACTTTCGCCTTCTAGTCGAGGGTGATAACTCGCGCCCATCACACTCTCTTTCGAGGGAGCCACCAATAACGCCCAAGGAACTTCACCTGCCAAAACATCCAGCTGAGTAAGGTACTCATTCCAACTGGCCATGCCAGAGTGGGTCAGACGCATCCGCCCCATAAACTGGTCAACACTGCCATTGGTGTCGTTATCCAAAAATAGCCAACCTTGCTTACCTATCAGAACTTTTAGTTGCCGAGCAGCTTCTACGTCACGGATATCAACGTCCACGTCTTGCAGTAACCAACGCTCATCTTCAAGTGCCAACCATAAGCGGAAATGACCTAGCTTAGGCGGCACGGTAAAACGGAAGCCACATCTCCGTTGTGGGTGATTGTCTGCAGGCACTGAAAAAATGTTCGTAATAACATCCGGGCGGTCAATTTCCAGCGGATGGCAAAGCTCAAAGTCGGGCTGCCACTCCGCTATAATGCGCACCTGGGACTGCATTTCCGCTAGGCTTTTGGGCAACAATAACCAACCCTGCACAACTCGGCCAGAAGGTTGAAAGCGAGAACCACGCTGGGCAGAAGGAAAATCTAATGCCCAGCGCTCTATTGGTGGTTGCTCACTAGTTGTGGCAGAAGACCAATCTTTTAAACGACGCTTAAGCCAGCGTGTTAAGTCCGAACCTGAAGAGGTTTCCATCGCGTTTTTGTCATTAGCTGGCCCTTTCGGCTTATTTTCTGTTACAGATTTTGTTTCCGTTACGGCCTGGGTTTTATTAACAAGCTGTTGCAACCATTTCATTTGATGTTTGACCTTAGGCGCAAGCTCAGCAGCCACTCGACACGCAGTATCATTGCGGTCATGGCGCATAAAATAGTCGCGCTGCTTTTGATAGTTAGGTGTCGCCGCACTGCCCCGCTTAGCTTTACCTAATACAAATTCCTCTACCGACTTTACCAAGTAGTGGTTAATACGTGCCCCTTCCCAAATGATATGCTCGCTTAACCCAAATCGTGGGTTACCTTGCTTATCGCGGCGCGGTTCAATCGGCTCGCCCAAACTGTTAACGTAATACCCCTGCTTCAAACGGGCAAAATGAGGGTTATCGAAACGCTCAACATAACCCGGACGAACCACACTTTTAATATGATGATTGGGGCCAAATGTCTTTTTAGCTCGCTGCGTAAAACGCTCAATAACTAAGCCATCTTCACGAAATTTGGCACCATTAGAACCAAAGCAGGCCCAATTCAAGCCCAATGCGCCCACACTAGGCGACGCAAAGCGTGTTTCTAACCACTCAATAAGTGGCCGTTCACCAGCACAAGGCAATAGATACTCATCAGCATCAATAAACGCCACTAGATCAATATGACTAGGGCATGTTTCCAATAACTGCTGATAGGCTAGCAGCTGAGGTGGTGTCTCGCCCGTTGGAACCGAGATCAATGTTACCAAGCCCTGCTCAGCAAGCACCGACAGTAATTCGTGAGTACCGTCAGTACTCTCATTATCAGCTATTAAAAAATGGCTGGCTCCCACCGTCAGATGGAACGCCAGCCACTCAACTAAGCTATCTACTTCATTTTTAACAATGGCAGCAATCGCAAGCTTCAAACAAAACCCCTAACCGTCTGTGTAACCTGTTTGTGTAACTTAAGAATCAAATAGCTCAAGAATTGATTAACTTAAACATTTAGTACCTAGAACAATTAGCACCTAGAACATTGAGCACCTAGAACATTGAGCACCTTAAGAAAACTCTTCACGCTGGGTTAGCGTATAAGCATTCGCTAACGCCATGCGCAACTGCTCGGTACTAAAACATAGTTGCGCTCGCTGTCGAGCTGCTTTCCCTAACTGCCTGCACCGAACCACATCACCGGCAAGCTTAGCCACCTGCTCAGCAGCGGCCATCGTGTCACCAAAGGGAACCAGTATACCTGTGGCTTCCTCGTCGCTTTCAGCTGCAAGAACATCGTCAGCAACAACAAGCTCACTTAATGCGCCCCAGTTATACGCCACCACAGGCCTGGCCGCGGCCATTGCTTCTAATACCGTACGCCCAAAAGACTCCTGAAAGCGCGATAGGTTCACCACGATATCCAACTGCGCCAAAGCCGTTTCAGGGTGCTCCACATAGCCCGAAAAGCGTATATTGATGGGTGCCTTGCCTTGAGCTTGGCGGCGCTGTAGGTCGGCAATGGCGGGTGTTTCCCCACCAAACAGCACGACTTCCACCCTGGGGGCCAACGTGGATAGATAAGCCGCCATTTGCTCTACATCTTGCAAGCCTTTTTTAGCCACATTGCTACTCAACATGCCCACGCGCACGCGGGCCTGCGGGTTAAAATCTACGTCCGGTAGTGTAAGCAACGGCAACATGGCAATCGTATTGGGCACAATAGCTAGGCGCTTGCGGGAGCTAGGTAAGGTAAAAGCATCCGCCACACAGCGAGAGTTCGCTACTACAACATCTGCCAATTGATGCACTTGGGCCACTAGCTCACTAGGTGTGGCACCCAATAGAGCGCACAAACTTTCATCAAAAGCAGGCAGTTCACGCACATGCACAAGAGCAGGAACGCCCGCCCGCTTCGCAGCGATATAAGGCTCGTGTAGTACCGCAGTATTACCATGCAACGCACTGGCGTTGTAGCGAGCAATTAACGCTTCAAACTGCGCAACCGTAGTGTTATCGGCCTGTTTACCCACCTGCCACCAACCATAAGGCAGTACCACCAACGCCTTACAGCGCTGTAACAACGCCTGTTCATAGGCAAGATTATTAGCTTCCGGTAACGTCACCACGACGTTCCAGCGCAGCTCGCCCATGGCATCCAGCACATCAACTAGACTACGTTCTGCACCAAACAGCGTACTACCTGCTTGATGGCCACAAAGTATGACCGTAGGCCGGTTTGCGAAGACCCGCTCACCCTGCCATTCAGGGTGAGGCAGATAGCCCTTGGCCTGCCCCACGCTGAGATAATGCGCAAGCGGGTTCATACTAGCTTCTGCTGCCTCAGGGTAACGACGCACATAGCCAGAAGTCGAAAATCCAGGACCAGGATCACGCCTCTCACTAGCGCCACTTTCCACATAGTGGTTTAACGGCTCTACCGGCGTGTGCTGCAAATCGATATAGCGGGTCAAATACCAGCCCGCATCTAACAGGCCAGATTCACTAATTAGCTCAAACTCACTAGGCGGCGGGTTCGGGGGCGCAGTCGCTCTAAGCATATCTGCGGGAGCTGTAAACAGCCGCTCAGTGGGCGCGATGGGCATAAATAGCCGTTGGGACGAACGATGCCAGCGGCCTGCCAACTGCATATACCGAAAACGGTTGCCGATGAACTGACTCACCAAATGGGAAGCTGAGTGCTGGCTTAACGAGCCGCTATCCGCCAAGCCAAACGAAAGCGGCACGCCGGGCAGTACCTCACTAACGCTGCCTGCACCGAAGGCAGCGTCTACCCGCCAGCGCCACTCGGTATCCGCATTGACCTTTACCCCATCCCAATAGCCCAAGGCTTCAAACACTTCGCGGCGAAACATCAACGACGACATATTGGGATACACCCAACCGTACTCATCCAACCGCCAGCGATGGAACATAAGCTCAGGGGTTACCCGCACCCAGTGAGACAAGCACGCTTTGATACTAGGCTGATCAATTAACCACTGGCATTGCACAGCAAGTTTTTGGGGGTGCGACCAGTCATCGCTATCATGGGTAGTAATAAACGGGGCAGTTGCCGCCGCCATCCCCGTATTACGGGCAGCGTAAGCCCCTTGGTTTTGGGTATGACGCAGTAACATCAAGGTAATATGGGGTGGAACACTGTCCTGAAGCTGCTCGACTTGAGTAACACTGTTATCAGAACTTGCATCGTCCACCACGATAATTTCCAAGCGCACGCCCTGCTGATAAAACAGACCGGTAAGCGCCATCGCAATAGTATCCTCCGCGTTATACAGCGGAATCACCACACTGATAAAAGGCAGTGAATGGTGAATGGTGAGTAGTGAGTGTTGAGTGGTGAGGGGTGAGTCGTGGGCTGCAGCTCCCGTAGCGCGTGGTAAGCTTTCGCCGAAGGCGGTCGGAAGATGCTGCCCCTGAGACACGGAATAGTCAGGCGCGAGATTATACAAATGCAGCGGCTGCTCAGGGTCAGCCAAGGTAACTGGCTGTAATCCCTGGGCCTGAAAATAGCGATTGATCACCGCCAACCGCTCAAGGTCTGTGCCTGAAGGTAAATGCTCTTTCGATAAACTGAGCGCATTCGCCTTAGCCAACGCGGTATCAGCATGGTCTGGATAGTGCGCCGCTAAAAACGCCAGGGCCTGTGCTAATGCACTATCTTGCTGGGCGTTATCTTCAAATAGCTGACAACAAGCGTCTACCACCAGCAACGCTGGGCCAGGGCAATCAAAGCCTGGAAGTGTGTTCTCTGGCAGCAGAACCTTTAACACCGCTGGCCAGTGAGCTTGCCAAGCATACCACCGGGCAAGCTCCCAGCGAGCGGTTAAACGTTCAGCCAGCGTCGCGTTGGGGGCGGTTAACAAGCGCTGAAGCCGTGGCAAAACCACGTCGTCAGCACCACGCCACAACGCATGCCCCCAGCCAATAGCCTGGTTGCGGCATGGTAAGCGACCTTCTGCTTTTCCATGCTGCTGATAATGACCCCAGGGGTCGACACCAGCAGCGGCCACATCAGGGTAGGCCGCTAAATACCACGCGGGGTCAAAACCGTCGTTATTAACACCTTCGTTATCAACGATGGTCGTCGACGATTCACTAGCACGTGACTTACGCCAGTGCTTAGTAAACAAGGACTTGGCCGACAATAGCTTATTGGCTAAAAACGAACGCATGGCAGCCTGCTATTAAAATGCATTCAGACTAATCGCTGCCGAACAGATCACGGGTATACACTTTATCCGCAACATCTTGCAGCTCATCCACCATCCTGTTCGCCAAAATCACATCCGATTTCTCTTTAAACGCATCAAAATCGCGCATGACTTTAGAGTGGAAAAACTCGTCTGCGTCTAGAGCCGGTTCAAACACAACCACTTCAATGCCCTTGGCTTTCAGGCGCTTCATCACGCCCTGCATCGCGCTGGCACGGAAATTATCAGAGCCGGTTTTCATAATCAGCCGATACACGCCCACCACTTCTGGATTGCGACGCAGCACCGACTCAGCAATAAAATCTTTACGGGTGCGGTTAGCCTCAACAATGGCCTGAATCATATTACTAGGCACATCTTGATAGTTGGCCAGCAGCTGCTTGGTATCTTTTGGCAGGCAGTAACCGCCATATCCAAAGCTTGGGTTGTTGTAATGCTTACCAATGCGGGGGTCTAAGCCTACGCCTTCAATGATCTGCTTGGCATCCAGCCCATGAGATTCTGCGTAGGTATCCAGCTCGTTAAAGTACGCCACACGCATCGCCAAGTAGGTATTCGCAAACAGCTTTATCGCTTCGGCTTCAGTGCTGTTGGTCAGCAGTACATCAATATCTTGTTTGATCGCGCCCTGCTTCAGTAGCTCTGCAAACGTAGCGGCACGTTCAGAACGCTCACCAACAATAATCCGTGAGGGATAGAGGTTGTCGTGTAGCGCTTTTCCTTCACGCAAAAATTCAGGTGAAAACAGCAGGTTTTGGGTATTAAAACGCTCAGCGGTTTCAGTGGTAAAGCCAACCGGCACGGTGGATTTAATCACCATCACCGCATCAGGGTTAATCGCCATCACCTGGTTAATCACCGCTTCCACACTTTTGGTGTTGAAGTAGTTCGTTTCTGGGTCGTAATCCGTAGGGGTAGCAATAATCACAAACGCCGCCCCTTGGTAAGCGGCTTCGGCATCCAGGGTTGCCGTAAAATGCAGGTCTTCCCGAGCCAAGAATGCCGAAATTTCAGCATCTTCAATGGGAGACACACGGTTGTTCAGCATTTCAACCTTTTCAGGCACGATATCAACGGCCACTACCTCATGGTGCTGAGCCAACAGCATCGCGTTTGAAAGGCCCACATAGCCCGTGCCAGCAACTGCAATTTTCATCCTTTTCTTTCCTCACCTGAAGTCGTTACATTCATAATGCATCAAAAACAACGCCTGTCGCCCACAGGATGTTATTCAAAGCGATGGGCTAAGCGCGATTGTATCAAAATAAGCGCAGTCGGTTTTGTAGCTGCCATCTTCATTTCTAGGTGCCCATTCAGGGCTGCTACCACCGTGGAAGGTACTAAATAATAAGCGCTGAATCTGACTTGCCTCTGTTGTCTCAGCCCGGAAACGCAGCCCCGTATGCTCGATGAGCCTTTCCCCATCAACAGAAACAGTGACACGACCATTACTCTCTGTAGCAGGCTCATTGAGCGACACTTGCATTTCCACGTGGTGGTACTGCCCTGGCACAAAGGTAAATCCATTGGCAATGTACGTGTCCCCAAACCGTCCTTGCATATCTTGATGATAAATATACGTTTGCAGCCCACCGTCTCGGCGGAACATTAAACGCGCACTCCACCCTTGTGGCGTTATAGCATTGCCGCCTGCTACAGGGTTTGCGGGGCCTAAACCATGTAATTTACCGCCACGGGCAAAATCAAAGCCTTCACAAAAACGCACCCAAAAGGAAAACGCGTACTGCTGAGCAGGCTCGATAAGGGGTGACACAACCACACCGCGGCTACCGCGTTCATAGCCTTCGTAGTCAACCCTGATCCCCTGCGAGCCTTCAACTCCTAAGTCATGAACGATCTCAGTAAGTTGGTGGTCAACGATTTCTTGGCCTATTTTGGTCAGGGGTATATTGTCGAAGCTTTCAACAACACTAAGCGTTTCGCTTTCCTTTTGCCATAATAACCAAATCAAAAGGATCAGAGAAAACCCAATAATAATTTTATATAAATGATTTTTATTATTTTGCATACTCAGCATTAGGCCTTACAAGAGAATTTGCTTCTCCTCTTTCGAACAACGTGTCAAGACAATCCAAATTATTTGATAAATCACTTAATATATCCGCCCAGACCCTTCTAGGAGCGACCTGATGACCCTCACCCCAGTCTCCCATCAGATTCAAAAGATTTCCATACTGGTGGCAACCGATGTTTAGATTTGGATTTATTCCAAATGACTTAACAAAAGGTAAGAAGTGGTTTTTAAGGTGATGTTTATCATCTTTATTTTGCATATATATAATTTTATTTTTAATTTCACCCTTATAAAAGTGACATACATTTTTAGTTATTCCCCGCATCAAGGAAGGGTCGTCCCTTACCTGCGAAATTTCCTCAACACCAAAACAATACTTTATATATCTCTTAACATGGGCCGAATGATAGCGGAGTATATTAGTTTGGGGGTTACAGACCAAGGCAATTGAATCCTCATAGCGCTTAGAAAAATAAAGACTAGCAAAACCACCAGAAGAGCCACCAATAAATATAATTTTGGATGGTTGAGCTACAGAGCTGATTTTATCGATAACGGCAGGAATCAATATCTTCTGAGTTGAAAAAAAACGAGTACCAGCATACCAACCCATTGACAAGTCTTTAGCAAAATACAAAGCTGGGTCACTTATGGAAAGCCTGCTAACTTCACCTACAGGAGTTATACCACGGCCAGAAAAAACTGGAAGCTTAAAATTATCATTACGACGCTGAGCACCATTAAAGAAAACATATAATGGCTTCCCTTTAACGATATCAATGCTAATATCCAAAAGTGCACACTCTGCTTGAATAGAGCTAAGACCGTTAGGTATATTAGTATCACTTTGAAAATCAGTTAAACTTTCATAGTACTTTTTAACACCGCCCCAACGCTTACCTGATCGGCTCACCTCTGAATAGCACATTGACCAAGACATTTCACACCTTACAGTTTAAAATGTTAATAAAAAATTTTCCCAAGCTTTACAGTGCTCAACAAAACGTACTGTCCCACTTCTTGAAGCACTTAAAAATGCACCCCCATGCATTTCATCGAACTGCATCTTAAGAATTATACCACTTTCTTTATTTAACAAAACCTCTAGATCGGGAACATTTACAAACCTTACTTTGCCTTTTTTCTTTATTTCAAGCCAACCATCAACATTATTTATGCACAATTTACCAGCCATCATGTCATATAATATAAAAAACAAATCAGAACTTTTTTCTATTTTCTGAAAATCATAGTGGAACACGGTATCACTTTTTTTAGAAAAGCATAAGAAAGTATTATGGTGGGTCTTAACAAAGGCCTTGCCAGAAACTAAAACTTTATTTAAAATTTCTTTTTTGTTTAAAAACCAAAATTTTTCAAAAACTTCTTCATGCGTTACTTTGTTCCTTTCCAGTTCAACCTTGCTTTTTATTTTACTGCCATACATATCACTAGCTTCATGGATAGTTCTTATATACATACTCTTTCTAGAGTCAATAATAATAGGGGCTTTTTCATCAATTCTAGTATGACCTCCAAGAGAATAAATTGAAGATACTTCTTTTTCCTCACCCTTACGATAATGATGAATATGCGACAAACCTAAAGCTAATTTGGGATAATTCTGAACATAGAATCCTTTATAGCTCCCATTTTCATATAGACCAGCATAACCTTTTGAAAAAGATATTGAGTGCCCGACAAAACTAGGATCTACATATTTAAATAAAGAAACATAAAACTCATCTGCTAGCGCATCATCATCATCCAATCTTACAGAAGCATAACATACTTCTTCGCCCAACTTTCCCAACTCACCCAACAGCTTATCTTGCATCACTTTTGTAAGAGACTGAGAAACATCAACTTCAATTACTTTGAAATTTTCAAATTTTAACTCAATTTCTTTTATTTCATTTAGATATTTAGCAGGCATTTCTGAAGAGGTAAACAATAAAACAGTCGTATTTTTTTTTTCCATTTTTAACAAAGAAGGAAGAGTGACTGTTTTAAATAGCTTTGTATGTAACTTCAAGCGTTCGTCTTCAAATAACTTTTTCTTATACTCATCAAAGTCATTATCTCTACCAATTACCCAGGCTCCTCTATGGTGTGTCAAAACACTGTATCTAACTAAAACAAAAACATGCCTCTTCATACAGTTAGCTCCAAAAATGACTATGGCTAAAAATTTTAAAAAGATAGAGTTGAAATATTGCCAATAAAAACTTTGTTACCTGTATTTCTTACTGCAGGTACCATGCCAAATGTATTTTGAACAAACTTATCGTTCCAGCATTCAGACTCACTATCAACCGCTGTTATCTTAATAATTTTTTTATGGCTATTGTGATTTTTAGGATCAAAAGCTTTATACAGTGGTATTTGCTTCAATAAGAAATCAAATTTTTCTTCATCAGCTTCACGACGCCTAGTATTGATGATCTTCTTAAAGCCATCAAATTCTATTAAAAGAGAGCATGATTTTTTTTCTGAAATAAAAGAGATAGCGACAGGCGTCCCTTGCACCTCTATACTGATGGAGGCATCAACATCAAGAACAGATGTCTCTCTCCTAAATAGAGAGTTTTCGTACAGTCCAACAGCTCCTGGGACTCGGTAAGCCTTTAAAAAATTTTTAGTTAATGGCTTATCATTCTTGAATTTATCGAAATAGCCAAATGACTTATTCAAAAAATATCTAGATACAATCAATTCCGAAATATATCTTGTAACAACAGGAGAAACATAATGGCTACTGTCTCGATAAAAGAGATCAACGCTACCGTAATGTGTACCTATTTTTTTCAAATCATCATTTATATCAACAACAAGTGCCCCTGCCTGAGCAGCTATTGCAGACATTTTTTGATGCATTATCTCCTGCCGACCCCAAAACTTTTCAGCTTGGCGGCCTAATAAGATGTTAACTATGTGTGCTTCAGGATACTTCTTTATAATTTCAGTGAAAAGACTTCTATAACCTTCCTCCCATAATGTTTTGTCGTTTGAAAATATAGGCAAATCATTAATCCCATACTCAACAAAAACAAGGTCAATTTTCTTTTGTCCAAATAAAACCAAATTTTCTAAACCGAATAGGCTTCCAGTCGCTCCAACAGAAACATTGTAGACTTGACCTAAATTAGCTCCAGAAGAGACAAGCACGCTAGGAATTATCGTTGATATTCCATTTCTCATCAGGAGGTTACTGCCACCGATAAATAATACGTTCATTAACAAATCCTATACCTAGATATCCAACCAGTTTTCAAGCCCAACAAAATCGGGATATCCATCTAACGGATAATCAATCAAAGCAAGATCAACAATATTGAATTTTTCCGCTTTAACCACTTGACCCATAACAACTGGCTCTACTTTGCCTTGCTGTAAAAGCTCAAAGTACAAGTTACACAACGCTTCTGGGGCTTTATGAAAGCTCGGCCAGTGGAACAGTGCCACTTTTTGCTTCGGGTGTTTTTCGATATAACTTGCTGCACTCTGGCAATCTTCTAAACGTGAAAAATCGCCCGCTATAACAGCGTCGAATTTCAATGGCTCCTCACTACGCTCAAACATACTACGAGGTGCTGGGAAAGCACGTTTAACATTTGCATCTTTTACGTATAAGTTTTTTTGTGATGCATGCCACCAAGTACATATTTCCCTGTAAATATGTCGAAGACCATAATAAACGGTACGTACATGAGTCGCTTTAGTACGCGTCAAAGAAGACTCTTCATCTAATGCAAATGCCAAAGGTACATCATCATATATCTTGGCTAAAGAACTTTCACCGTAACGAGACTGCATACGCCAAATATATTCTGTGTCGCCACCTATACGCACATGATCCCAGCCACCTAGCGTTTCGAGTACTTCTCTCCGAAACATAAAAGAAGATTGACTCCAGTGAATCAACTTTTTAACTGGCCGCCAATTCTGAGTAAATGCTAAGTTAGCTTGTGCACGAATCCAGTGCGCAGCGCACCCCATAACCTTCGGATGTTGCTCTAAGTGTTTCACTTGCGTAGCAATTTTCTGTGGGTGCGACCAGTCATCGCTATCATGTGTCGTAATAAAATCGCCAGTAACAAAGCTTAGACCATAGTTTCGCGCTGCATAAGCACCACCATTTTGAGGGGGCTGTACTGCTTTCACACGGGAATCTTCTTTTTCAAGTGCTTTCAGAACTTTAAATGTATCGTCTGGTGAACAATCATCTACTGCAATAATTTCTATATTCTCATAGGTTTGCGCCAATAACGACTCAATCGCAATACGCACCTGCTCTCCAGCATTAAAAATGGGCATAACGATCGAGACTTTATTTTTACCTTTCACCTTTGCAGCAGGCAAGCCAACTATATTCCCAATAGAAAGTGCTTTATTTTTATCCTTAAGACGAATTCCACAAAAGCCATGTATTGCAAATGCTTTATTTATTGCATCAATGCGATCGGCGTCTTCTTCTATAGCATTAGCAATAGCAAAATGTGCGTCCGCATCATTTGGGTGTGAAGCAACATACTTACTTAAAGTACCAAAGGCCTCTTGTTTTCGACCCAGTGCAAGTAAACAAAAAGCCTTTAAGTAGACAGTCTCTTTTCTGATACTACTTACTGTGGCTACATTCTCCATTTGAATAGCGTAATCTAACGCTTTTTCAATATCTCCACAGAAAAAGACCCAACGGGCTGTTTGCCACAATGCTGCCCAACGCAGCGAACCACTATTATTTTCATCTTCATACATTTTTTTAAAGACATCTAGAGCGGTTTGAGAGTGGCCACTCCAGAGCTGGATAGCTAGGTCAGCAGTTTCATTTTTTTCTTTACTCTTAATCTCATTCCCTTGTACTTTGCCTTTATACAGGTAATGCAACAATGGAATCTCATTAGGGCGCATTTGCGCTTGATGACTTTCCAGATAAAAGTCGTTATCGAAGCGTTTGCAGGGGTCTAGGCCTAGCCGCCAACCTACCGCTAAGTAATGCAATACAGGGTCTACTTTCTTGGGTAGCCAAATAGCATGTTCAACAACGTACCATTTCCCGTTTACTAAACGGGATTTTTTTACCAGGGAGAGATCTTCTTCTAACTTGCCTGGTCTGAGAATAGAAAGCGCATTTTTTAGCAACTGATCGCAGGCAGTTTTATTATCTATCTTGCGTAGCGCAAGGGCTAAATTCACATAACAGGGCTTAAATTCACATTGACGTTGGAGCGCCTTAACATAATAGGAAGCCGCCTGCTCGTAAGCTCCCTGTCGATACAGTTCGTTTCCTTTCTGAAAGTCCATAGCGTAATTAAGGCTCTCTGTGTGCGTTATGTTCATTGATTAGGTGCATATTCTTTAGGGCCATCAAACCCGAACTGATTATACGAACGTCTTAAATGCTATCATAGCTAGGCTTATTTACCAGAAATACGCTGCATCGCACCATGAGTAGTAGTATAGCCAGTTTCAAAACAAGAATATCGCTATTTGCTATGCTCTTACCCATATAGTGCCGCATAACAACCTATGCAGAGGGTAAGGCGCTAGCAATGTGCTCGGCACACCACTGAGCAAGCTGAGCATCGCTGGCTTCTACCATCACACGGATTAATGGCTCAGTACCGGATTTACGCAGCAGCACACGACCATTGGCGGCAAGCTTATCTTCTGCCTCGGTAAGCGCTTGCTGAACAGATGCACTTTCAAGCGGGTCTTCATCGTGACTGGCTTTAAAGCGAACGTTCACCAATACCTGGGGTAGCTTGTTCATACCTTGCTTCGCCATATGCAGCGTGGTGCCTTGGTTTAACAGCGATGTGAGTACGCGTAGCGATGCGATTACCGCATCCCCTGTGGAAGCATGATCCAGGCTTAGCAAGTGGCCAGAACCTTCACCACCTAAGCGCCAACCGGTGCTTTTAAGCTGTTCCATCACGTAGCGGTCGCCTACTTTTGCACGCACAAACTGTACATCAATCGCGGCTAACGCCTGCTCCAGCCCCAAGTTACTCATCTGGGTGCCAACAACGCCCCCCGTATAACCTGCTGCTTTGGCATCTTTTGCCAGTAGGAACAGCAGCTCATCACCATCTACCACCGCCCCTGTATGGTCCACCATCATCAGGCGGTCGGCGTCGCCATCTAGCGCAATCCCAAGGTCCGCTTCGTGTTCTAACACCGCCGTACACAGGCTGCGCATAGCTGTCGCGCCGCAACCTGCATTAATATTCATACCATTGGGCTGGTCATGAATACTGATAACGTTTGCACCTAGCTCTTTATACACTGCAGGGGCAACCTTATAGCCAGCGCCATTGGCACTATCCACCACGATCTTCAAGCCACTTAGGCTTAACGTGCTGGGCAATACCGCTTTACAGTATTCAATATAGCGGCCAGCGGCATCTTCAATACGCCGCGCTTTGCCTAACGCTTCTGAACTGACGCACTCCATCCCGCCTTCCAAGGCAATACGCAGTTTGCTTTCAATTTCCTGCTCTTGAACGTCGGTTAGCTTATAGCCCCCCTGCCCGAAGATCTTAATGCCGTTGTCATCAAAAGGGTTATGAGATGCACTGATCACCACCCCAGCGTCAGCGCGGAAGGTTGAGGTAAGATACGCCACCGCAGGTGTCGGCAACGGCCCCACCAAGGCAACATTCACGCCTGCTGCCGAAAAGCCAGCCTCTAAAGCAGATTCCAGCATATAGCCACTGGCACGGGTATCTTTGCCAATCAATACCTCTTTAATACCTTCCGCCCCAAGAACCTTACCAGCCGCCCAGCCCAGTTTCATCGCAAAGCTAGGGGTCATGGGGAATTCGCCAACACGGCCACGCACGCCATCGGTGCCAAAATATTTACGCATAAAATCGAACCATTAAAAAAAATATTGTGAAATGCGAGACAGGTTTAGAGATGTTTTCCAAACCGCCCTTCCCGAGAGAGGGTGGGGTTGTCGCGGGCGCATACACCTCGTACTCAACTTGCTTGAACATGCAAGTAAGTCTATAGAGCCACGGACACTCACGGAAAACACGGACGAAAACCTAAAACCTCAAAAATCTTTTAAGGTTTTATTTTTGAATTTTTCTTGTCCGTGTCGTCCGTGGCATAAAAAAGGTTTTATCCATAGCAAGGTTAGCAAGAGCCCCTCACTCCACTGTCACGCTCTTGGCCAGGTTCCTCGGCTTATCCACATCGGTGCCTTTCACCAGCGCCACGTGGTAAGAAAGTAACTGTAGCGCCACCACGTGTAAGACGGGCGAAAGCAAACCATAGTGCTCTGGCATCACTAGCACATTCACACCGTCACTCGGTTTCACGGCACTGTCACCATCGGCAAACACATACAGCTGGCCGCCACGGGCGCTGACTTCCTGCATATTGGCTTTGAGCTTTTCGAGCAGCTCATCATTAGGGGCCACCACTACCACTGGCATATCCGCATCCACCAGCGCTAAAGGCCCATGCTTTAGCTCACCTGCGGGGTAGGCTTCTGCATGAATATAGGAGATTTCTTTTAGCTTCAGCGCACCTTCCAACGCAATGGGGAAATGGCGGCCACGGCCTAAGAACAAGGCATGCTGTTTATTAGCAAAATGCTGCGCCCACGCCTTAATACTTGGCTCTAACGCCAGTACTTTTTCAACCGCAATGGGCAAGTGACGTAGTTCATCTAGGTAGGCTTTTTCATCAGTGTCAGCTAACCGCTGTTTCGCTTTTGCCAACAACAGCGTGAGCAAAAACAGCGCGCTCAGCTGAGTGGTAAACGCTTTGGTAGAGGCCACGCCAATTTCCGGGCCAGCACGGGTAATAAAGCGCAGCAGGGTTTCACGCACAATGGCAGATTCAGGCACGTTACAAATCGCCAGCGTATGGGCATGCCCCATAGACTTCGCGTGCTGCAACGCAGCCAACGTATCCGCTGTTTCACCAGACTGGGAAATCACCACCACCAACTGGTTAGGATTCGCCACGCTAACGCGGTACCGGTATTCACTGGCAATTTCCACGTTGCACGGTATGCCCGCGACTTGCTCAATCCAGTACTTAGCCGTCATGCCCGCATAGCTAGACGTACCACACGCCAGGATCAGTACTGAATCCACCTGTTCAAAAACAGCGTGCGCTTCAGCACCAAAAATACCTGGCTGCAGCTGGCCTGCACCGCTGAGCATTTCTAGGGTGTTACCCAGCGCCTGGGGCTGCTCAAACATCTCTTTTTGCATGTAGTGATTAAACTCACCCAGCTCTACCGCATTCGCAGACAGGCTAGAGGTAATCACTTCCCGCTGAGCTGGCTGACCCAGGGCATTTACCAGGGTGATCGATTCACGGGTTAACCGTGCCACATCGCCGTTTTCCAGGTACATCATTTGTTGGGTGACGGACAGCAGCGCTGAGGCATCAGAAGCGGCGTAGTGGCCGTCTTCTGCAATGCCGAGCATTAACGGTGAGCCTTCACGGGCCACGACCAAGCAATCCGGCTCTTCTTCACTCACCACTGCCAAGGCGAACGCACCTTGTAAATGCGCCACGGCGCACTGCACGGCAGAGAATAAATTTTCCGCTGGCTCACCAATCTGGCCCTTAAAGCAGGCTTGAATAAGGTGGGCGATGGTTTCGGTGTCGGTGTCTGAGGTGAACACGTACCCCAAGCCCTGAAGCTGTTCACGCAGGGTTTCGTAGTTTTCGATGATGCCGTTATGCACCACCGCCAAGCCACTGGAAATATGCGGATGAGCATTACGCTCCGCAGGCACGCCATGAGTCGCCCAACGGGTATGGGCAATACCCACATTACCCACAACACCCTGCTCCGCAACGCGAGCCTCTAGCTCTGCGACACGGCCTTTTGCACGGGCACGCACTAACGCACCGGAAGCATTTAGCACCGCTAACCCGGCAGAGTCATAACCGCGGTATTCAAGTACCCTTAAGCCCGAAAGCAAAAAGGGCGTACATTCCATTGCGCCCACGGCGCCGACGATTCCGCACATACTTATTTATTCCCCACATAAAAACAGCATAAAACGACAATGGCCCATGCGGTTACAAGCAGGGCCATCACCTAAAACTATCGTAAAATACTAAGCTTGATTAAGTCATTCTTTATTGCAGTTTTCAGGCAAAGAGAAATCAAGGCCAATGGCGCGTTCAGGATGGTGGTCGGTTTTAGACGTTGTATCTAAGTACTGCTCACTACGCACGGGCTGTGCCCCTGGTCGTGTTAAACGACCTAAGCCTTTTTCTAAAGGGAAATACTCCAGCTCAAAACTATGATCCGCAGCCCAACGCTCGCAAATATCCTTCTCTTCCTGGCGGATGGTGTCATCCATCCACACCTCCGCATTGGGTGAGAGTTTGTCGGCCAAGGCTGGCAATGCAGGATAGCGACTGAATAGGCACGTCGCCCCGGGCGGGCCGTCTACCCATAGAAGATCAACGCTCCCAACGCCTTCCAGCAGCGACACCGGGTACCAGCGCGAAAGCTTCTCAGCATCCTCAGGGTTCAGGTGCTCGCCCTCCCAGGCTTCCAAATCCCCAATTCGCAGATCAACCCAACCTTCCAGAGATTCCGCCTGAAGAGTACCAAGGGTCTGCGCCCCATAGTGGTCGCTATGCTCAATGGAGACGAGCTTGCCAACGCCGTTCTGGCGCAGGGCATCGGCAATTACCAAGGTAGAGGCACCGCTGCCAAATTCGACAATGACCCGAGGGCGAGTCGCCATAATGTGCGCATGTAGGCGCAGTAGAACATCAGGAGAGGTAGCCCAACCTCGCAGCGGAGGCAGCTGTCCCTTGATCTTCAAGCGGCTCTGCAACCAGGAGAGACTTTCCAACTGGGCATAGAGGCGGTTCTGGACAATAAGTAGGTCACGGGTGAACTTGCCTGCGTTATCCCTACTCGCCTGTAGCAGAGTTTTCTCCAGTGCTTTCAGCTCATTTGACATAGTGTCCACGGCATTCTCATTGTTAGTTTCGGGCATAGCAGGCGTCGGTTTCAGCAAAGGGGCTGTCTTCATGGAAAGACTGGTGGCAGAGAGCTTATGATTAGGCGCTTCGACAGAACGTACAAACCCGCGTATCTGTATGGATTTACCTGCCTCTTCAGGTGTCGGGTTAAAGGTGTGAGTTGGAGAGGCCTCGTACCAGCGCACCTGGGTTTTCTGGCCCTCTAACAACAGGTAGAAGGCGTACTCCACCGGCCCTTCCATCACGCCTGGCATCAAGGTACAACGCCCGGTGACACGATCGCCCTCCACCTCTGTATACACGCGCAGCGGCGCACTGCAGATAGCGGCCTTCTCACTCGCGGTCATAAAGTGCTCAATGATCTCTGTAGCGGCTGTATCAGCATTCGACGGTCTTGCCGATATCAACACGATATCGTCCGTCGTGATCGCCGGGATCGGCAGCAACCACTGACGCCCTGAATAACTGAGGGCGTGGTCTGTCTTGCCGTTGATACTCACATTTAAGTCCCAACTATTTTCCAAAGGCGGTGCGAGGAACTCATCACCTCGGCACAGGGCCACCTGCAGGTAGTCACGATGAACGGAAACTTCAAGCCCCGGTGGTGGCAGCTCCATAGGCAGCAGATCCACCAAGCTCAAGCGTATATCTCCGAGTGTCGCTTCCACCCCAGATGCCTGAAATTCCGGCGGGATATCGGCAAAGCTGAAGCTCCACCAGTAGTAGGTGACAGAAGATGGTTGTGATACCTGCAAGGTGCACTGCCCGCGGGAGCCGCGCAGACGATGCTGCTGGGCGAGGCTAAGGGGCTGCTGGCCCGACTGAAGCCACAAGGTGCAATGACTCGACGGCAGGTAGAGCGACACCGCGCCTGATTGCTCGCCCCAGTAGGCGTCCGCATTGCCATGCCAATGGTAAGTCACTGAAGATTCGGGAGCTGCCACGACCGTATCACAAACCACCACCTGATCACTGCCAAGCCGCCATACCGCACGTGTGGCTGTATCCACCCTGGCGTCTACAGGGTAGCAGGCAGTCAGATCGACCACCGCATAGGCACTCTCACCTTCTAACGTAGGTTGGCGATCCCCTGAGTAGAGCAGCCTGCCGGCCTTATGAACATGACCATAGCCGTTGATGTTAGGTGTATTATGAGCCTCTGGCCCCAGCGTGAAATCCCGCTCAGATGTCTTGAGATATTGCTGATAGCCGGGGTCAGTTATCCACCAGCATCCCGCATGGCCAATCAATAAAGTCCCGCTATCTGCCTGGATATGGTTCATTGGTGAGCAAGATAGAGACATCACAATGCTCAGATCATCACTGCTCAAACCGGTGGCAAGTGTAACAGCGGCGGTGTTTTGCTGAATAGTAGGAACGGTAAGCTCATCTGTGCAGTTAGCCTTATCCGTATTAGCCATGTGTTGTGCTGTCTTAGCACGAACCCAAAGTGCATCTGCACGTAGCTGTTCTGGAACTACTGCATCCAGCAAGGATTCGCGAGTAGAGCTAAATGCCCATTGTTGAAGACGTGCTAATGCCGACCATACAAACGGCATTTCCAGCGGCTCCACGTCGCCGATCTCGGCCGACAGGGCAATCTGACCCGGGCATGCCAGCCCGCGGGCCTGATCCTCCAGGTCCTGCATCGCTGGATGATGGACAATGCTATCGATAACAGCACTGGACTGGGTGCTTAACCAGCCCAGGGCAAAATTGTAAAGGTAACCATCGTAGGAGATACCTTCCGTCAGCCCTTGGTGGTAAAGCGCCAAACGGGCCTGATAGAGATGCAGAAAACGTGAAGAGAGCCGCTCACGCTCAGGGTGGTCAATCACCTCAGCGGCACTGGCCAGTGCAGCCTGGGCAATCAAGGGGATGTTGTGCAGGTACTGGTGGGGTGACGGCTTGGCTAGTAGTTCCTCCGCCGAGGCCAACTCTTGAGCTACCACCGGCACCAACGGCATGCCCTCCTCCACGGCACGCTGCAACGCATGCCGTAGCGCCTGCTGAGTTGTCTCCGGTAGCCATATCCAGTCGCGCAGCGCCATAGCCATCAGCTGCACCGCATGGCCGTAAGGAAGATCCAGCTTGTTGGCTACTGTATAGCGCGGCCACTGAGACAACGCTTCAAGATCTTTGACGCAACGCTCACGAGCCGCTTGATCATTCAGAAACAAGGCTGCCCCACTCAGGGCATAAAGACGCTCCTCGAGCGCCCACAAGCACCAGATTTGCCATGGGTAAGGCTGAGCAAAGCCCCGAACATTAACGTCCAGCTCTGGCAGTGATGTGACCGGTAAAGGAATCGACCAGCACCGGCGGATTCGGTAGCAAGAGAGGATCAGATGTTTGGCGTTGAAGTGTGAGTTAAAGCGTCTGACAAGAAGTTCTTTCAATATAACCCTCGACCATCCAGTGAAAGGTTATCTATCAGTGACTCAACGTTACATGCATGAGCTAATAGATTGGCTGTTACCCACTCCTCCCAATCCGCCACCTCGCTCCAGCCGCTCAGAAATACGAAGTCCAGCTCAGCAGCGCTGGCGGCTTGGTAGTCATATTTACTATCACCCAGAAACAGCGCTGGCTGCTGGATATTGGCGGAAGCCAGCTCGCGGGCCAGGATCTCGTCCTTGGTGTCGGGGCTGCCGAAGATGCCGCCGTCGAACCACTCAGCAATGCCACGGCTTGCAAATACATTGCGCAGTTCGGCCTGGTCTCCGCCGGAAACGATCAGCCAGCGGGCGTCTGGGGTCTGCTGGCGAAGTGCTTCCAGGCCTGGAGCCATCGCACAGTTCAATAGACCCTTCTGCACATGGCCGGCATAGGCCTGAAGCAGCGCTTCCAGGTCGGGGCCCTTCTGCTCGGAATGACTCGGTACAATTTGTTCCAGGAAATAGGCAAACTTCTTGTAGCGCGACACCCCGCCGTTGGCGACATGGTAATCGACCATGGCCTGGGCGGCGGCTTCACCGTAGGGCAACGTCGCCTGATAGAAGGCTTCTGTCTTGACCTTGTTGGAGTCGAGCACGACGCCATCGCAGTCGAAGACTAGGGTGGTGTAGTCGGCGACCGGATGCGTCATGCCGGCACCTGGCCGGCATGACGCAGTGCAGCCTCCACCTTGGCCACATCCTCGGGCACATCCACCGCCAAGCTACCGGGCTGGGTCTCTATCATGTGGATGGTTTTGCCCAGCTCCAGAAAGCGCAGAATCTCGATATCCTCGGCGTGCTCCAGTTCGCTCTTGCGGCCGAATGCTCGGAAAGCGGCTAGCTCCTCCCGAGTGAAGGCGTAGATGCAGACCTGCTTCTTGTAACGCTTGGGAGCGCACTTGGCATCCTTGAAGCCCGGCAGGGCCACCCGCGACATGTAGACCAGCTCGTCGCGCTCGTTGGTGATCACCTTGGGGATGTTGACGCTATGGGGGTCTTCGTTCTCGCCTACCCAGCTGACGCCGTTGATGATGGCGTCCATATGGGCCAGCTTGGCGTCACGCACCTTCAGGATATCGGCCGGGTCGGCCAGCGGCTCATCGCCCTGGACGTTGATATAGAGATCCGCCTCGACCTGCTCGGCGGCCTGAGCCAGGCGGTCGGTGCCGGTCAGGGCATCGTCGGTGGTCATCACCGCCTGAAAGCCGGCGGCCTCGACGACCTCGGCGATACGCCGATCTTCGGTGGCGACATAGACATTTTCGGTGCCGACGGCGCGGGCCGAGAGCTCGGCGACCCACAGGATCATCGGCTTGCCCAGCAGGGGTACCAGCGGTTTGCCCGGATAGCGGCTGGAGCCATAGCGGGCGGGAATCATGACCACACTACGCATAGCGGCCTCTTGTTCGTCATGTTGAAAGGAAACGCTCAATAACAGCGAACGTGTGAGCGCCTCAGAGCGCGTAGACCGACTCGCTGTGCAGCCCGTAGCGGGTAGGGGTAATCGCCGTGATCGGCAGCGCCCCGTCGGCCTCCTGGTACTGCTCCAGCAGCTGGTGCATCTCGCCGCTGCGCGGGTCGTCAGCGCCGTAGCCGTCGAAGCCGGCCATCAGGATGCGAGAGGCCTGGCCACTGGTGGCCACCGCCAAGGCATAGGCCACCACCAGAGAAGTGGGCAGGGTGCAGTGCTCTGCCTCGAAGGCGAAGCTATCGGCCTGGACGTTTAGCCCGAAGTCCAGCACCTGCTTCTCGCCTAGAGAGTCACGCACATCCGCCGGGAGCATGGAGTACGGGGTGATCAGCGGCTGAGGCAGGCGCGTGTGGGCGTCGCAGTCCGCCAGTAGGCGCACGGGGTGACAGGCTACCCGCAGGTCTATCAGCTCGGCATTGATGGCGCTCTGGGTGTTGAGGGCCAGCACCAGCGGCTGGTGGTCACGGATGTAGCGCTCCAGGGCCCCGCGGTGGCGGGCCACCCCCGGCCCGGTACCCAGCAGCAGCACCTCGCGCCCGGCAAAGCGCTCCTTGGGTGACCACTGCCCCTTGGGCTCGCCGCGATAGAAATGACGCGCCGCATCCAGGGTGTTGAGGCTGAACTTTTTGCCACCCTCCACTCGCAGGTGGTCGATTACCGCCAGCACGTCTTCCTCGCTGTAGCGGGAGTCGCTGAGCATTTCCTGGATGTAGGTGGGGTGAATGCCGTACTTGCCCGCCAGGTAGTAGTAGGGGTTGGTGCCCCAGCCGTAGTGGGCCTGCATGGGCTTGAAGTGCTCACGCAGCAGCACCATCAGCGGTACCATATTGACCGGCTTACCACGGCGCTCGGCGATCTCGATGGCCAGCTCCTCGGTGCGGGCATTGCCCGGCCCGCGGCCCATGCCGGTGACGGTAGAATCTACCCACGTCACGCCTTCGTCGAGCGCGCGCAGGGTGTTGGAGAGCGCCAGGCCCAGATTGTCATGAGTATGGATGCCCATGGGGCCTTTCCACTCGCTGCGGAACCACTGGATGATCTGCGCTGCCTGATCCGGGCTCATGCTGCCCATGCTGTCGGCAAAGTAGAGCGCATCCATCGGGTAGGCCTTGGCCAGACTAGCAAGCGCCTTCACTTCCGCCTCAGAACGATCCGCCACTTGCATCAGGTTGAAGCCGACCTGATAGCCACGCTCCTTCAGCCAAGTGACCGCCGGCAGCGCCTTCTCGAACTCGTGTACGTGGCAGGCGATGCGCACCAGGTTCACGGGCGAATCCGCCGCCGCATTGGGGAACAGCCGCTCCAGCGCTTCCTGCTGAGGCACTTCACCCACCAGCTCGTTACCGTTGACCATCACGCCTACGGTCAGGCCATCAGGAATGGTCAAGCTGCGGATAAATTCGTCGGTGGTGAAGGCACAAGGCCCCTGGAAGCCCTGGTTCTTCAGGGTACGGAAACCAAGCTCCACCACGTCCACCCCCGCGGCCTGCATGGCATCTAGGTACTGGTGGATCAGCTCAGGGGGAAAGTCCCAAGCGTTGTAGTAGCCGCCGTCGCGGAAGGTACAATCCAATAATATATTTCTCATTTCAACCCCGAAGAATAAAAAATTAAACCTCACCTTTCCCTAACACAATCAAGCGAGTAAAAAAGGCCCATAAAAACTTTCATTACTTCTTCTTTTCGTGGACTGTAAGTTTCCAAATATGGATTCCCAATCTCACCTTCTTTAGAGTCAGCCATACCCTCTATTTTCACAACGTCATGATGAGTGTGCCCTTGATAGTTCATGACAGGGCTATGGTGGACAACACCTTTTTTCTTACTAATCCTAGATAGGTACATAGAAGATGTAGCCATATCGCTAAGAAATAGATCAACTTTTCCAGATATAAGTATCTTCTCCTTCGGCCTCATTCCAACCATACTGATAAATTCAGACTCTTTTAGGCCAGACCTTTCAACAACGTAACCCACCTTTTCCTTATAAGACTTTAAAATATCTGAAGTCGCAAAACCTGAGTCGGTGGCAGTGAATCCGTCAAATACAAAAAAACAACTTAGTGAGGAGCTCTGAATCTCATAAATCAAATCAAGAATCACATCTTCTTGCTCTTCCCAAGCTCTTCTTTCACCCATTAGGCAGAAAGCTACCACCACATCGAACGATTCTAAATTATTGACTATTCTTTTATAAACATGATTATCAGCCAAACAACTAGAGTCCGCTAACAACCTGTCATCAACGAAGTCTAAGCATTGGCCTACGCGAGACATCGCAGTACTTAATACAAAAAAACTTTCATTTAACAAAACTTCATTAAGCTTCTGATAACTATCAAAAACCAGATAATCCGAGCTGCTTTTATAGAGTGAGCAGGGGTTGTAAAAGTCGCCATCACGTACAGAAACAAAAGCGACATTGCCAATCAGCGACTTAGACTTAGAATATAAAAACTCTAAACCAGGAAGAGTGTTGTAAAAATAATGGTACGGCCTTCTCGAGTAGCATAAAAACCCTAACAGAGATCCTTTCCGTGTAGCTTCAAGTGGCAATAAATTAGAATCCACCACCTCTTTTAAAACAGAAACCAAGGACCTATCATTAGAAGATGTATAAAGAGCATTTCTTTCAGGAAAATAAATTGCCTGGGCCCACTTCACTTTTTGAATAATAAAAAAAACGCTCCCCCCATCTTCGCACGCAATAAAATTGTAATCATACTTCAGCACACTAGCAAATATTTCAGCACGATCGTTTTTGAATCCATCAACATAGAAGCCGTTACCTTTCACCCCTTCATTAATCAAAGAAGCCACAACCTTAGGATTGTTAAATTTATTTAAAAAATAAGCTACTTTTTCCTCGGCATCCGACTTACTATCAACCATCAAAAGATTTACAAAATCAAAAGATAAATCCATCCATGCACCTCATAGAAAACTTCAAATAATATGAAAATTAAAAATTCACTCACCTATTAGCTCTTTTATATTATCAAGCAACATATCTTCACTAGGCGCTGAATGACCGTCAGAAAACGGGCCCAACCTGACAGAAATAGATTTATCGGAACTTATATACTCTTCAAACTGGCTATTTAAAGACTTATCCTTACAGCATGACAAAAAATTCACATCTATGAATTTTTTTAGATGATGCTCAACATGAAAACCATCACTTTTACTTTGCAAATACAAAACCTTACCGCCCATCTCATTGCTTTTATAGGGAAATGATGCCAAATCATGGACAATGTTGTTAGCTTCCAAAATCTCATATGCGGAAACATTTTTTCCCTGACTCTTTCCATCAAGAAAACAAGTTGAAATATAACTATCAACAAACTTTTTATTATACTCAGTAATAGACGTTTGAGGATTCCAAACAAGAGCGTGGCAAGGGGTATTAGAAACGAGAGACTTGACGGCTAACGCAGCAAATCCTCCACCACTTCCTCCAAATAAAATAGGCGGGGAAAATGAATTAAAACTAATTTTTCCCACAAAATCGGATAACGAATTTTGCAGTGTAGGCCTCTCTAAACTTCCCGCATACCAAGCTAAACTAAGATCTAAAGATCTTCTAATAGAAGGATCAGCAACAGCTATTAAAGGCAGCTTTGCTCTTTCACTGAATTTTATACCGCTGAAAAAAGGATACTGCTTTTCTTTTCTCTTTGGAATAGCTGCAGTAAAGCAAATGATTACAGGCTTTCCCGCTCTCCAAAGATTTAAATTTTTAGCCAATACCTCAATATCACCTCCATATTCATCAATCAAGTAATGGCCGCTATCGCATAAGGAAAAAAACTCATCCATTGAAATAGTTGTTTTATTTTTCAACACGCCTCCTATACTTTTACTCATTACCCTTTTCCCAAGCCCATGCATGAGAAATTATGCACTCAAGGTCACCGTATTGTGGCTCCCAACCAAGGTCATACCTAATTAAGCGAGAATCAGCCACCAATATAGCCGGATCGCCAGCGCGACGACGGCCTTCTTCCACCTTCAACGTACGGCCATCCTTGGCTACAACGCGCTCCACTGCATTAATAACCTGCTGAACGGAATAGCCCTGCCCATTGCCCAGGTTATAGGCAAGCGCCCCCTGTTTATCACCCTTTACCAAGGCATCCAGTGCGAGGGCATGAGCGCTGCACAGATCCTCGATATGGATGTAGTCACGAACACAGGTGCCATCTTCAGTAGGATAATCACGTCCGAAGACGGTGATATACTCGCGCCGTTCCGAGGCCGCCCGCAGGATTAGCGGGATCAGGTGGGTTTCGGGGTCGTGACACTCACCTAACTCTCCCTCTGGATCTGCTCCACTAGCATTGAAATACCGCAAGCACACAGAATTAAGTCCATGGGCAGCATGGTAGTCTTGCAAAATCCGCTCAACCATCAGCTTGCTGGCACCGTAGGGGTTTATAGGACGCTGAGGGTGTTGCTCATCAATGGGTACATACTCCGGCTCACCAAACGTCGCCGCAGTAGAGGAAAATATGAAATGCTTGACGCAATGGCGAACCATTACGTCTAGTAAGTTTAGAGTATTAGACACATTATTTCGGTAGTATTTCCCGGGATCTTGAACAGACTCACCGACCAAACTAGCGGCAGCAAAGTGCATTACCCCAGAAAATTCATGCTCTTTAAAAAGCCTTTCAAGCAACGCCGTATCAGCCAAATCACCAATTACTAACTGACCATTGCGAGCAGCATCTCGGAATCCAGTGGTGAGGTTGTCTAGCACCACAACTATTCTCCCTGATTTTGAAAGCTGCTTCACCATATGGGAGCCAATATAGCCAGCACCACCCACAACCAAAATCTTCGACATATTAGGCCCGATCAATAAACAATAGATTTTATTTTCGTGGTCATATCAGACTTCGAAAAACGATTATTCGCTACCTCAATAGCTGACTGACTCATCTTGAAGAAAAGCGCATCATTAGAGGTGAACTTACTCATCACTCTGAAGAACTCTTTATAGTAGAGTTCTTCATGTTCTTTCATCTTTCTCAGCAAAGCCCCATACGGGTCTTTTTCCTCAAGGTCTTTCACGTAAAGGTCAGGGAAGTCGAACAGCATCCCATTTTCCTCATCACGAATAAGGTGCTTGATGCCTCCCACGCCTGTTGAAAGAACAGGAGTCCCCAACTCCATAGCTTCTAAAAACGTGTAGGGCAGTCCATCCATAGCTGTCGTATAGATCAATGCATCAAGATCCTGCAAAATCCCGACACGCTCATCAGGTGAGATTTCTTGGTTATGTAGGAATACCTTACCGCTCCCCTGGCCGCTCACTACTTTTTCTAAGTACTTACCAAGGTACGGCTGACCTATAGGGCCGTAGAGGTGCAGTTCGTAATCAGAGCCCGAATCTTTCGAAAATTTCAGGAAAGATTTGACCAGAAACTCTATCCCCTTAATGCCTACCATCCTGCCAAAGTAGCCAACCTTACGTGAACGCTCAGTTTTGGGTGATGCATACTGTCTTGGTGCTCGATCACTATCCAAGACAGGAGTTATCAGATGAGATTTCTGAGCCAGCTTTACACCCGTATTTTCTTCAAGCTTTGATATAATCACATTAGCAACAGTGATTATCCCTGCATGCTTATCTAAATCGTGAGCTATGTTCTTAGTAAATCGATGAATATCAGTATGGACAATTGGATAAATCTCACACCCATTGTCATGCAAAGCACTGGTTAATAGCCGCAAAGGCTCTTCATCAACCGGAAAGCTGTTCATGAACGCAATGTCATACTTGTCTTTATTAAAATCATGACCCTGAAATAGTACCACTTTCAGATTGCTACACCACTGCATGGCCTGAGAGAGCTTTTCCTCTTTAACAGCTTCATCCACCGCAATGGTTACTTCACAGTTGCTCAACGCCTCAAGCATTTGCATTGAATATTTTTGAACGCCACCCACATTGAAGTTTTGCGCCGTAATCAACACTTTTTTCTTATGCAACGCGTATACCTGATCTTCATAAAGCTGTGACACTACCTTCTTCGAGAGGAACTCTCGCCTGAACAGCAGGTAGCTCCTTACCTGCTCCACGAAAGAAGGGGTAAAGCAGCTCTCAATGAGGTTATAAAGCTTAGCTTCATTGGTGTCGCTCAGTCGCCCTACCGTGTTCTCAAAGTCATGGAACAAGGGATAGTGGCGGCCCAGCTGCTCGACATAAGAAGGCGTTTTGGCTGTGATCAGTGGAATGCCAAAGTTAACTGCATCTAGATTTTTGTTAGACCCACTAAACAGCTGAGCATTTGCTTTCCAGGTATTGACAATGACGTCCAGCTGAAGCAACGCCTTTGCCTGCTCGCTTTTCTCGAAGCTTGTAACGTGTATCCAGTCTTTTTCAGGAAGGGCTTTCAGGACATTAATAGTGTAGAAAACTACCTGAATATTCTTTTCCGGATACTTCTCTCTAAGCTCTTCAACCACTTTTATGAGTGAGTCAGGGTAGGTTCCTTCGTAAATAGTTCCAATAACGCCGACAATAAACTCTGATCCAAGTTTACGCTTAAGCCCTGACCTCATCTCTAGGTTATTGATCTCTCGAATGCTTGGGCGCTGCGTAACCCCGCCTTGGAACCTAATGAACGTCTTTTTAGGAGTAACATCAATCTCACCATAAGAGAGAGTGCCGTCATCACCAAACTTATTAAGCGCCATCTCTTTTGCGAACTGTGCCGCAGTTTCATTCTGAAAACCAACGAATGAAGATGTCCAGATTTCTTTGACGTAATTATGACTATAAATCTTAGGCTCAGGCAGCTCTTCGATGAAGAATTTGACAAATTTCTCATCACCTCCAGAGCGATAAAATATCGCAGCATAATCTCTAGATGGCAGCATTATCTTAGAAAGATATTTCGACATTTTTCTATTTTTTTTGCCTATCTCTTTGCTACACCTATTACTAAAGGCTTTTTCATCAAACACACCCTGCTCATCTATCAAGTCATTAACAAAAACGTCATTATAGTAAACATCATAATTCACCGCTATCATGATCATTTCGTTAATGAGATTAACAGTAGCCCCGCTCCACTTAGCAGAGACCCACCATTTGTCGCCATAAAGAAAGTAGACACTCTTCCTTTTAGAAAGTCCCAGGAAGTTTGCGTATCCTTGCGCAATATCTTTCCATCGCCGACTTTCTTTAACGTAATTGATAGCATTGGCAATTTTTTCTGCGGGGTAGCCTTTTTCTTTAACCTCTTTTATTTTTTCTTTAAAGCTTTCTTTATCCCCAGCTTTAAACGTTAGGCAGTTTTCCCCGTAGCCGGCCACTCTATTGAGTGCTGCACAGTCTGACATTAGCAAAGGCAAGCCAGATGCAAAGTATTCAAATGGCTTAAGAGGCTCTACAGTGTGGCAAACCGCGTACGGCTTTCTTGGTATAACAAAAAGATTAACTCTAGGATACTCTTTCGCAATATCCTGCTTAAATCCTTCATGCCGAGCAAATGGATACTTATCAATATCAAGCACCCATTTTTGGGTGATAGAGTTATTGCCTATCAAGAGAACTTCAATATCATGAGCCCCTTCTTCTGCTAGCTCCTTTACGGTCTCTAGCAGGAAGTTTATACCTTCGTAGTACGTAATAGCCCCAAAATAGCCAATAACAAACGGCGAACGACTAGCTTTGTGCTGTGATACTTCGTGTTTCGCCTTGGGTAATACCCCATTTCCAGCAACAAAGGCAATCAACTGCCTCTCAGGCAGGTCTTTTGCCACATAGTCACGCATCTCAGGTGAAATGAAGACAACCTTGTCTGACTGTTTGACAACATCAAGCTCTTGCTGCTTGCTTTTCAAATAGAATTTATCATTTTCAACATCATGCTCACTGCTTATTTCTTGCATTTTGGCAGAGAATGTCTCGTGCCAAAGCCCTCTCATCTCATAAACGAACTCGAAGCCTAAACGATCTTTAAGCGGAATGATCCGGCTTGCATTTTCATGGTTAGAGGCAGCAATCACGACCCTGGGCGTTATCCACAACAAGATCAGCTCAATCAACTTGTCATCATCCGGAATAAACGTTATGCCTTCTTTCAAAGCAAACCGGTTTGACTTATACGAAATAACAGGGATGCTATACCCTAACTCTAAAAAAGATTCACTGAGATACTTAGTCCTCTTGTGGTATCCATTGTTCAATTTATCGGGTTCTGAGTATGCAAAATAAACTGCATGGTGCTTCAGCGGCGTGTATAAGTGCTTTGCAACTTTACAAAACTCCGAGAAGTTATCCGCCGCAACAATTGATTCTGCATTAGTTGGCTTTGCTTCAACGCCACCAACTATGGCAAGATCGAACTGCTCATTGGCAAACTCGTCATTCCTATCTACATACGCGCCCTCGCAATCCTTCCAAAGGGCATAGACCTCGGAATATCTTGAACCAGGCTTAATTACCGCAACAATAGAGGCAACACTTCTCTTTATCTCTGTAAACGAGTTGTATAAACCTTGAAGCTGTAATGGTGAAAAGTCCTCAGCGTCAATAGAAAGTTTTATAACCTTTCTATTTAGCAGATTATTGTCGTTGCGAAGCCTTCCAAGCTCCTCCCTGGCTGTCTTCGAATAGGTGGGCTCATGCTCACCACTTCCAGCATCACTATAGCGGAGCTGCCCCTCAACCTTTAGATGAACGGCCTCCTTGTGTTTCAGACCAAAGCCAGCAGCTGCAATCCTTATCAATACAACATCATCGGGCACTGCTATCTCAGCAACTTTCCTTAGATTGTCGCCAAGCTTACTAGCATTATGATTTAGGTAGATAAAAGGTTTTTTAAACACCCCTGAAACCCCAAGGCCTACCACCTTCTTTTTTGCTTTACCAAATTTATCTAGAAATTCAAAAAGCAGAAGTGCTTTCCTAGAGGTTATAGATCTAGCTAGCCGATACGCCACTTCAGCTGAAAGCTCTAATATTGCACCTGGCGCTCGCACCTCAATTTCAGTTATTTCCAGTTGCTGGGTGTCTATCAACGTGCAGGTTACAGGTTCGACTACAACTGTCTTATCGACGGGTCTAGAAGCCAACTTTGGCTCTGCTGCCGATACCAACTTGGCTGGTGCTTTTGACTTTGGTTCTGTCTGAGCCGACTCTACCGGATCAGCTGGCGTCTCAACCGCTGCCTTCTGCTCTATCTCCACCTTCAGAGCCTTCACCATTGCCTTGGTATGCACAGAGAACAGCAGCTCAGTACTCGGCTTGGGCGCCGACAACTTCAGTGACTCCTGAAGGGCCGTTGCCAAGCTTGCGGCACTCCCAGCCTCAAAGCTCACTACGCCTTCATATTTATCAGCATACTCGGCCAGCGGTGCCACTCCAGATACCACTAGACGCTTGCCATGGGCTAGGGCCTCGGCGGCCTTCATAGGCGGTACAAGTTTGCATACCGCTAAGGGCTTGCGGGGTATTACTACGCTATCAATCAGGGAGTAATAGTCTGCCACTTGATCATGGGGTACGCGGCCTACTTGAATTAGCCATCGTGCTTGTTCTGCTTTTCCTACTTGTCCATTACTATCTTGTTCATTACTGTCGCTTACTACGGTAGTAATAGGCTGATCATCACCTACTAGCAGTAGTTTTAGTTTTTCTCCTGCTGCGACTAGCTGAGTACAGGCATCAAGTAGCACCTCTAACCCCTCATAGGCGCTAAAGCTACCAATATAACCGATGACTTTTTCGTCATCTGTAATTCCCAGTTTTTTCTTAAGTGCTGGGCTTACTGGCTTAATATTCGGCAGTTGGCTGACGCCATTAGGCACTAGAGCGATGTTGCTCGCTTTAACACCGCGCTTCACTAGCTCATCCTTCATGGGCTTGCTAAGCGTGAATACGGTTTGCGCCTGTTTAGCAACGAATGCATCCCGTTCAGCTTCTAGCTTAAAGGCAGCGGTATTTTTATACTCCGCTTCGCGGGCTGCCCGTGAAAGCTCCCAGAAGCCACGCACTTCATTGTAAAAAGGTAGCCCTAAGTGCTTTGCAGCAATCCAAGCGGGTAGCCCTACCGCATGGTTAGAAGCCGCTAGTACCGCGCTTGGGCGGTATACTTTAAAGAGTTCAACGTACTTTTTTACGTTCGCTTCTAGGCGCTCTTTATTACCTACTGGTGCTTTATCGTTTTGCCAGCGGGTATGAATATAACGTACGCCTTCAATGGTGGATTCTGGCGCCACCTTACTCTCGGCATGTAACTCCCATGGCCTGCCAGGGCGCACAAAACATAGCGTTTCAAACCCATGCTGGTTAAGTGCTTGGGCTATTCCTTGCGTTCTAATCGCATACCCATTGCTGGCGTAGGTTTGGCCGTGGCTAACTACGTAGGCAATTCTTCCCTGTATAGGCGCATTAATCGGGTACGCTGGTTTTTCCGCTAATGTAGAAGCGTATGAGAGCAGCTCGTCCATGGGTGTCCGTTGGTGAATAGTGAATGGTGAGGAATAAATGCCCTTCGGGCTAGCGAGGGGTTTGCCTCACCCCTCGCGCGCAAAACGCTTAACCTAGCAGGCCAACAGCATCGATAACGCTGGCTTTTTCGCGTACTTTCTCAACGCTTTGGATAAACGGTTTATGGTTCACTAAGACACACACTACATCTGCTTGGGTAAGGGCTTCTTCTAACGTTACAAGCGTTACGTTAGGCTGTTGAAGCGTTTTGGGCAGTGCTTGAATATTGGGCTCTACCACTTGTAAATGGCAGCCAAGCGTTGCAACTTGCTCTGCAATGCCTAATGCGGGGCTCTCGCGCAGGTCATCAATATCAGGCTTGAAGGCAACACCAAGACAGGCCACGGTTAAATCACTGCGTTTGGCATCAGGGTGTTGCTGATGGTAGACCTCTAATGCCTCTTTTACCCGGCCTAATACCCAGTGGGGCTTGGCATCGTTAACTTCACGGGCGGCACGCACAATTTTGGCTTGCTCTGGGCAGGCATCCACAATAAACCAGGGGTCTACCGCAATGCAGTGGCCGCCTACGCCAGCGCCAGGGGTCAAAATATTGACACGCGGGTGGCGGTTAGCCAGGGCAATCAGTTCCCACACGTTAATATCTAGCTCATGACAGATGGTGGAAAGCTCATTGGCAAAGGCGATATTGACATCGCGGAAGCTGTTTTCAGTGAGCTTGGCCATTTCTGCCGTGCGGGCGGTGGTGGCAACACACTCCCCTTCCACTACAATTTGGTAAAGCGCACAGGCCGCTTCGGCACACTTCGGCGTCATACCGCCAATCACCCGGTCGTTTTCTACCAATTCACGAATCACATGGCCAGGCAACACACGCTCTGGGCAGTGGGCAATACGAATATCCGATGCTTCACCGTGGGTTTGCGGGAAAGTGAGATCGGGCCGCGCTTCGGCTAGCCACGCGGCCATTTGTTCTGTTGCGCCGATAGGGCTGGTAGATTCCAACACCACCAAGTTACCCGTTTTCAGTACTGGGGCAATGGATTTTGCAGCCGCTTCAATGTAGCTGAGATCTGCTTTGTGATTTTGGCCGTTTTCATCGGTGTGGAACGGCGTTGGCACCGCCACCATAAAGGCATCCGCCGGTTCAGGCGTGGTGGTTGCACGCAGGTAGCCTCCAGTAACAGCCGCATGCACGACCATGTCTAGCTCTGGTTCTACAATATGGATGTCGCCGTTATTGATGGTGTCGACGGCATGTTGGTTAACATCCACACCAATTACTTTTTTCTTACGTGATGCGAAAACCGCAGCGGTAGGCAGGCCGATATAGCCCAAACCAATCATAGAGATAGTGTCGAATTGCATGTTTCATTCCTTGATAAAATTTATTAGCCACGGACCCTCACGGACGACACGGACGACACGGACAAAACCATAAATACTTTTTAGCTTTTAAGTTCTTAGGTTGCTTTTGACCTTGTCCGTGTTTTCCGTGAGCGTCTGTGGCAAAAAAGTTGTCAGCTTATGAGCTTGCTAGCACGTCGCGGATGCGTTGACAGGCTTTGCCGTCGCCGTAGGGGTTGTGGGCGTAACTCATGGCGTTGTAGGCCTGCTCATCGGTCAACAGGGCCTTCAGCGCACTGGTAATTGTTGTTACGTCAGTGCCTACTAGTTTGACGGTGCCTGCTTCTACGGCTTCTGGGCGTTCCGTGGTGTCACGCATTACCAATACGGGCTTACCTAACGACGGTGCTTCTTCTTGAATACCGCCGGAATCAGTCAAAATGATATGCGCTTGGTTCATTAGGTAAACAAAGGGCAGATAGTCTTGTGGCTCAATAAGGTGAACGTTTTCAACATCTGCCAACAAGCGGTTAACCGGCTCGCGTACATTCGGGTTAAGGTGCACGGGGTAAAGAATTTGTGTTTCTGGGAAGGCTTTGGCGGTATCTGCTAAAGCTTGGCAGATGCGCTCGAAGCCACCGCCAAAGCTTTCCCGGCGATGGCCGGTAACTAATATCAACTTCTTGTTGGCATCTAGCATTGGAAAACGTTTTGCTTGTTCTTCTGCAAGCGCTGGATTAGCTTCCAGTTTTTCAACTACCTCTAACAGTGCATCAATTACCGTGTTGCCAGTCACGTGGATATCGGCTGGGCCTACGCCTTCATTAAGTAAATTTTTCTGTGAAGTAGACGTAGGAGCAAAATGCACGGCGGCCAGAGCTCCAGTTAACTTACGGTTACCCTCTTCAGGCCAAGGGGAGTACAAATTACCGGTGCGCAGGCCTGCCTCTACGTGACCAACCGGGATTTGCTGATAATAGCAGGCAAGGGTGGTGGCAAAAGTGGTAGCCGTATCACCGTGAACCAGCACTATGTCTGGTTTGAAGTCTTCCAATACAGGTTTCAGCCCCTGAAGTATCCCGCAGGTGACATCGTTGAGGTCCTGACCAGGCTTCATAATATTAAGGTCGTAATCGGGCGTTAGCTCGAAAAGATCCAAGACTTGATCCAACATCTCACGGTGCTGGGCAGTCACACAAACCTTGGCTTCAAAGCGCTTGTCTGTTGCAAGCTGTAACGCCAGCGGCGCCATTTTAATGGCTTCAGGGCGTGTACCAAATACCGTTAAAACTTTCATAACTTCCCTTTTCCTTGCCTATTGTGCGACGTTTTCGAGCAATTGGTATTCGAGTTCTTGGCAGCGCTGGTAGTAATGCTCTAGCAAATACTGTGTTTCGCTTAGCTGACGCGACTCTGCTGGCGAACCTGGCAACGCTGGTTCTTTAGTGCTGCTGGTTTTTAGGCGTTGTTCGCAAAGCATAATATTAGTTTTAAAAAGCGCACTACCGTAGGTCGCGGCCGCTTTTTGGTAGAACGTTAGCGCTTCGCGATAATTACCTTCGCGGTAGTGCTTTGAGGCGCTAGCGACAATGCTGGTGGTCACATCCATGGTGGCTATGTCTCGATCGCTAATAGTTAGTAGTCATTACTTGTCTTGTGTACACCGGGTGATATGCTGCCCCAGCGCATTAACGGTCTTTTTAAGGTACGCTTGATGTTCTTCAAATTTATTATCTAATGCTTGATGTAAAGCAGTCACTGAAGCTGCTATCGCCTGCTGCTTTTCAAGCGTTGCTTGCAACGCTTCTACTTCAGCTTGTTGCTCTGTTAGCTGCTGCTGTAGCTTCTTATTTTGTTGTTGCAATTGTTCATACTTAACCTGTTGTTGACGCAGCTGTTCTTCGCTATCTTTCAAACGTTTTTGATAGTCAGCCTGTTGCTGTTCATGCTTTTTAGCTTGCTCTATCTGCTCTTTTTCTTGCTGGGCTTGCTGTTTTTCTGATTCTTGCTGGGCTGTTTTTAGCTGTTTTGCTAACTTGGCACTTCGCTTCGCTTCTTCCTTCCAGCGGTAGTAGTAAGCGTGGCGGGTAAGCTGTAACAGGGGTAGGTCTGGGTCTTCTTCATTGCGAGCCTGTAGCTCAAACCCGTGCTGTTCGCACCAGCTGAGGATTTCTGCCACTTCTGGCGTATCTTGATAAAGCGGCACGCTACCTACCCGTAGCCAGAGCTGATTCATTTGCTGATCATGCTGGCTACCGGCTAAGGCTTGTAACGTTGGCCATACAAGCTCTGGCTGCTCCACTACCAGCATATCGACTGCTTGGCTTCCAATCTCTTCTAGTAACCCTGCAACACTTTTTAGTGCTTGCGTGTCACTTTCAATAAGCTCAAGCCCAGGGTAAAGCGTATAAAGACCCGAGGCTGGCTGACTTGCATTAAATTCCGGTAAATTAAACTCGTAATAAGGTAGCTCGCCGCTCGCTTCCGCTAACTTGGCTATTTGCTGTGCTGCGCTGGGAATAGCCGCTTGCACTTCTTGCCACTGCGTTTCTTGTTGGGTAGGCGTGACAAACAGAGCCTTTTCTGTAGAGATACTTTCTAATAACGCTAGCGTTTCTGGCCTAAGGGGGCCGATGTACAGAATATTTGCGTGGGTGCTGGGCATGTGTCGGTCACTTCTCGTTGCTTGAGCCTAAAGTCGCGCTGGTGTCACTAACGTTATGGGGCTTATGCATTATTTTTCAGCAGGGGCCGGAAGCTGCTGCTGTGGCCTGGCAGGCAACCGTTCTTCAAACTGGCCATGGCGCACATAGTGAAGTAACGGATTTTGCCCTGATTCTGCAACATCGGGGTATTCACTTAGGTAGAAATAGGTGTCGAACTTATCGCTTGGGTTACGTCCTTCGATGGCACCAAACTTGAGGTAGTGCTCAGCGGGGGCTATCCCTGAGGTTTTTACATCAGGGTACTGTTCGCAGTACCACTGGGCATCAAAGAAGGGGCTTTCATTAATGGCCGCAATTTGTTGCGGTAACGCACGCTTAAACGGACGGCTATAGCGGTAGGCTGCGGCAGCGTTACGGTGCCCGCTTACCCGCAACCACTGAACCACGCTTTCATATTGGTGGCGCTCTAGCTGATGCTGCTGTTTGAGTATATTAATAGTTTTTTGGCGGGTTTCCGCTTGTTTCTTGTAATGCTCGCTGTTCTTACTGGTTTTAACCAGTTGCTCTTGTGTTTCATGTAGCTGACCTACAATCAGCGATTTTTCTGTGTTTTCCTGGTCCAACATACGCTGTTGCTGTACCGCTATTTTTTCTGCTTTCGTTAGCTGCTTTTTAAGATTTTCAGTGGCTTTTAAAGTGTTTTCTTTTTCTTTAGTTTGTTGGCTAAGTGCTTCTTGGGTGCTGTGCAGCTGTTCCGTTAGCAGCGCTTTTTCTGACGCTATTTCGTTTAGCTGCTTACGAAGCTGGCCTGCTTGCTTTTCGGTTCGTTCCGCTAATTCTTGGGTGGCCTGCTGGTTTGCGGCTTTTTCGCTAGCTTCTTGGGCAAGTGCTTCTTGGGTGCTGTGTAGCTGTTCCGTTAGCAGCGCTTTTTCTGACGCTAGATCGTTTAGCTGCTTACGCAGCTGGCTTGCTTGCTTTTCAACTGAGGCTATTTGTTCCGCTAATTCTTGGTTAGCCAGCTGGCTTGCGGCTTTTTCGCTAGCTTCTTGGGCAAATGCTTCTTGGGAAGCAGTTAGCTGTTGCTTGAGCTGATCTTTTTCTTGACCGAGTTGCGTGCGCTCTTTACGTGCGGTTTCCAGCCTTTTTTGTAGCTCTTTTTGCTGCTTTTCAGTCTGTCTTTTGAACTCTACCTGCTGTTTAGCCACTTGCTCCGCTTTTTCGATTAGTTGCTTCTCTTTTTGCTTGGCTGTTTCAGCGGCATTGCGAAGCGCCACTTGGTGCTGTTCGGCAGTGGCTGCTGCGGCTGTTTCTAGCTGGGTGATGCTTTTTTTAAGTTTTTGAGCTTGCTGCTCTTTTTCTTTTGCGTCTTTTTGCAGTTGGCCGATGGATTGCTGTTGTTCATCCAGCTGCTCTTCTTGTTTTTTGGTTTTTTTCCTGAGCCAGTTTAGCTTAACTGTTTTTTCATTAAGCTCTTCTTCTTGGCTCTGGTTTTTGAGTAGACTTTCTTCAAGCGTTTCTTGCACTTTCATTAGCTGCTCTAACAGCGCGGCATTTTCTGTTTCAACGCTGTGTGCATGATCTTGAAGGCGGGCTTGCTCTTGTTCTAGCTTTGCGTGCTTTTGTTGATGTTCAAGCGTCCGCTCTTCAAGTGCCTGCTGCACCTTGGTTAACTGCTCTAACAGCGCGGCATTTTCTTTTTCAATGCTGTGGGCATGCTTTTGTAGGCTAGCCTGCTCTTGCCTCAGCTTGGTTACGCTTGCCTGCTCCTTTTCCAAGGCGGTTTGTGCTGCCTCTCTGCCTTGCTGGCTCTCTTTTAGCGCTTTTTCAAGTTTTTCGTTGGTTTTTTCTGTTTCTAGAAGCTGGGCATTTTTTTCCGAAAGGCGTTGGCTAACTTCTTCTACCTGCTGCTGCTTCGCTTTGCTTTTGGCCTTTTCACTACTGTGTTCTTGGTTAAGCTCTGCTAGTTGTTGCGTTAATTGGCTACTGTGTTCTTGTACGTTTGATAGCTCGGTTTTTACAGCTTGTAGCTCTTTTACCTGCGCTTGCTGCTGTTGATGCTCATTACTCAAGTAGTGCAGGCTTTGTTCTACCGCTTGCACTACTGGCATTTGCCAAGAGGGGGCACTTGCACTACTAGCTTTCAGGTAGTTATGAGCTTGCTGAAGCAGGCTATTTTCTTGGACAAGCTGTGTCGCCATTAAGCGATATAGCGGCGCAATATACTCAAGCGTAAGGCTAGCTGCTTCTGGAAGCGCTTCGCTAATAGGCGCTCCTGGCACATAACCATGTAGCGATACTTGGCGACGTTTTGTTTTATATAGCTTGAGAATGAGATCTGCTTGGTGGCTCCATTGCCATAGAGCTTCTTTTGGGCGGCTGGCGTTTTGCAAGTTTGCAGCCAGCCACGCTGCTGGATGCGGCCACGCAATAACGCATTCACGCGTAGTATCTATTTTCAGCCAGTGTTCTAGCGCTGATACGGCGCTTTCATCAAAAGCTTCAACCAGCAACGTTTGGCTTTCAGCTTCGCTGGGGTGCCCAGTTGCGATATCGCTTAGTGTTAGTTCAGTCGCATTCTGCTCGCGCACGTCGGCATTTGATTCGACCTTGAATTTATCGGTTCCTACGTACACGACTAAGGACATGGTGTGGGCAGCTCCATTCACTTCTTTTGTGTTCATTAATTTTAATTAAAACGAGGGGCGTTTAGCAAACTTGCGCCGTGCTGATCTTTGGCTGACAGCACAGGCGGTTGGCTGTTTACCAAGGGCCATTGAATATTAAGTATGGGGTCGTCCCAACGCAGCGACACTTCATCCCCTGGGGCGTAGTAGTCGGTGCATTTGTACTGAAACTCAGCTTCTTCACTGGTGACATAAAAACCGTGGGCAAAGCCAGGTGGCAACCATAGCATTTGCTTATTCTGTTCATTCAGGGTTGCACCCACCCATTGGCCGAAGGTCGTCGAGTTTTGGCGCATATCCACCGCTACATCGAACACTTCCCCTTGGGTGACACGCACTAATTTACCCTGTGGTTGCTGGTGCTGGTAATGCAGGCCGCGCAGGATTCCGTGAGCAGATTTGCTATGGTTGTCCTGCACAAAGGTGTGGTGACCACAGTGGGCTTCGAATTCGCTTTGGCGAAACGTTTCCATGAAGAAACCACGCTCATCGCCGAAGACCTGGGGAGTAATTAACACCACATCGGGAATGGCGAGTTTTTCGTATTGCATAGTTGGTAGACCACCTAAATTAGCAGCGTTTTAATTGGCCACGGACACTCACGGAAAACACGGACAAGGTCAAAAACAAAAACCAATAAAGAATTTAAGGCTTTGTCCGTGCCGTCCGTGAGTGTCCGTGGCGAAATAGGTTTCCCGTGAAGGTCCGTGGCGAAATAGGTTTCCCGTAAGGGTCCGTGGCTAGATATTATCGTTTGGCTGCTATCAGGCGCTGTAGGTATTGGCCGTATTGGGTTTTGGCGAGTGGTTTGGCGAGTTCGGTTAGGTGTTCGTCGCTGATCCACTGTTGCTGCCAGGCTATTTCTTCCAAACAGGCGATTTTGAGGCCTTGTCGGTGTTCAATAGTTTGTACGTATTGGCTGGCTTCTAACAGGCTGTCGTGGGTGCCGGTGTCTAACCAAGCGAAGCCGCGGCCTAGCCGTTCTACACGTAAATCGCCACGCTGCAGGTAGGCGTTATTCACACTGGTGATTTCCAGCTCGCCACGCTCTGAAGGCTTTACGTTTTTGGCGACTTCTACAACATCATTATCGTAGAAATATAGCCCCGTAACGGCGTAAGCAGACTTGGGCTTTTTGGGTTTCTCTTCAATGGAGATAGCGCGACCCTGCTCATCAAATTCAACTACGCCGAAACGCTCAGGGTCTTTCACCAAATAGCCAAATACCGTTGCGCCTGACGTGCGGGAACTGGCGCGTTTTAGCTGATCTGAAAAGTGTTGACCATGGAAAATGTTGTCGCCTAACACCAAGCAAACGGGGCTTTCGCCAATAAACGCTTCACCGATAATAAAGGCTTGTGCCAGACCATCGGGACTTGGCTGTTCGGCATATTGTAGATTAATGCCAAAGTCTTCTCCGCTGCCGAGCAGGTTTTGGTATTGAGGTAAATCTTCAGGTGTGGAGATAATCAAAATATCGCGAATGCCTGCCAGCATGAGCACCGAGATCGGGTAGTAGATCATCGGCTTATCGTAAATTGGCAGTAATTGCTTGGATACACCACGGGTAATGGGGTGTAACCGTGTGCCCGAGCCCCCGGCCAGGATAATGCCTTTTCTTTGTGAGTTTTGGCTCATAGTGGGCTCTTTCATCGGTTTAGCTAAGGGGTTTCATTTTTAGCCACGGACACTCACGGAAAACACGGACAAGGTCAAAACCAAAAACCCAATAATAAATAAAGGGTTTTGTCCGTATCGTCCGTGGCGGGTATTGGGTATTGGCCACGGACACTCACGGAAAACACGGACAAAGTCAAAAGCAACAACTCAATAACAAATAAATGGTTTTGTCCGTGACGTACGTGGCGAATAACGTTTTTTTAATTACTGAGATGTTCTTTAAGCGTTAATACTAGCTGGCTCTGCCAGGGCGGCATGGTGATGCCTAGTGCGCTTTCTAACTTATCCAACGCCATGCGTGAGTTCAGCGGGCGCTGAGCGGGTGCTGGGTACTCTGCAGTGGGGATGCCTGCGGTGCTTTCAGGCGTAATCGTTAGTGCTTCCCCTGCTTTTCGGGCTTGACTGAAAATCTCGCTGGCGAAGCCGTGCCAGCTGGTTTCCCCCCTGGGGGCTAAGTGGTAAATGCCTTGGGGAATGTGAATAGAGAGCCGTGAGCCGTGAACCGTGAAAGACAACGCGGTGATTTGAGCGATTAGGCGCGCGGCCGTAGGCGCGCCTATTTGATCGTTAACGATGCTCAGTGCGTCACGCTCGCAGCCTAGGCGAAGCATGGTTTTCATAAAGTTGCTGCCACGGGCAGCGTAGACCCAGCTAGTGCGAAAAATCAGGTGGCTGGCACCGCTTTCGATAATCCCTTGATCCCCTTCCAGCTTGGTTTGGCCGTAAACGCTGAGTGGGCCTGTGGGGCTATCTTCCTGCCAGGGTGTTTCGCCGTTGCCTGGGTAAACGTAATCCGTTGAGTAGTGCACCAGAGGAATGCCGTGCTTGGCTGCATATTTCGCTAGCTGCGCGGGCAATTCAGCGTTTAAGCGCTGTGCCTGCCCTGGTTCACTCTCGGCGTTATCAACCGCTGTGTAGGCCGCCGCGTTAAGTATTAAGCCAGGCTGGTGTTTGGCAAGGTAAGTATCTACTGCGTCGGCGTTGGTTAAATCGAGTTCTTGGCGTGTCGGGGCTAGAATAGTGCCAAAAGGGGCAAATTGGCGCTGGAGTTCAAAGCCTACTTGGCCGTTACCGCCGGTGATGAAGATGTTCATAATAAACCCCTTTTTTGCCACGGACACTCACGGGAAACACGGACAAGGTCAAAATCAAAATCCTAATAAATTCAAAAACCAAAAAAGAATTTAAGGTTTTGTCCGTGCCGTCCGTGAGTGTCCGTGGCTAAAACTTATTTGTGCAACATCAAACAACGATTCTTTTGATGAAGGCTCTTGGATAGGTGAAATTAACCAATAAACCAACTTGCATACCTGTTGCTCGAAGGTAGTTGATGAGCTGAGCTTCAGCTGATACAGGCATCTGCGATTGTGCCTTCAACTCCATAATCACTTTATCTTCAACTAATATGTCCAGACGATGCTCGCCTACTAGTTGATTTTTATAGTAAATATTGACAGGTTTCTCTGTTTCAACTTTTAAACCGGCAGACAGCAGCTCGATGGCTAATGAACGCTGGTAAATACTTTCAAGAAAGCCTGGGCCGAGGTGACTGTTAACCTCGAAGATAGCACGTCTAATCTGATAGGTGAGTGCCTCATCCTTGAGCATTTTTCTTCTCTTATTTTAAAGCTTTAGGCCACGGACACTCACGGAAAACACGGACAAGGTCAAAACCAATAAAAAGGTTTTGTCCGTGCCGTCCGTGAGTGTCCGTGGCTAAACAGGTTTTATCCGTTCTTTCCGTGTGTTCCGTGGCAAAAAGTGCAGTGGCTCACAGGCTACCTAACCGCTGGCCTTGGTAACTTCCGTCTTGTACGCGTTTCCACCAGGTTTCGTTGGTGAGGTACCACTGCACGGTTTTGCGTAGACCGGTTTCGAAGGTTTCTTCTGGCGTCCAACCGAGTTCTCGTTCAATTTTGCTGGCATCAATGGCGTAGCGTACGTCGTGGCCGGGGCGGTCGGTCACGAAGGTGATGAGCTCACGGTACGACTGTTCCTGTGGCACTAGCTCTTGGAGCAGGTCACACAGCGTTTCAACAACGGTGAGGTTGGCTTTTTCATTATGCCCGCCGATGTTGTAGGTTTCGCCGATTTCGCCTTCTGTAGCCACTTTGATTAAGGCGCGGGCGTGGTCTTCCACATATAACCAATCGCGGATTTGCTGGCCATTGCCGTACACCGGTAGCGGCTTACCTGCTAGGGCATTGAGGATCATCAGCGGGATTAGTTTTTCTGGGAAGTGATATGGCCCGTAATTGTTGGAGCAATTGGTCACCAGTGTGGGCAAGCCGTAGGTGCGCTGCCATGCGCGCACTAGATGATCGGAACTGGCTTTGCTGGCCGAGTACGGTGAACTGGGCGCATAAGGCGTGGTTTCGGTAAAGAGGTCGTCAGTGCCTTCCAAATCGCCATACACTTCATCTGTACTAATGTGATGAAAACGAAAGGCCTCTGCTTTTGCTTTATCTTGCTGCTGTAGGGTTTTCCAATACGCACGGGCGGCTTCTAGCAATACGGCGGTGCCTACCACGTTGGTTTGAATAAACTCGGCGGGCCCGTCGATAGAGCGGTCTACGTGGCTCTCTGCCGCTAGGTGCATCACTACATCGGGCTGGTGCTGTTCAAACAGCTGCTGCATGGCCGAGGCATCGCAAATATCTGCCTGCACAAAGGTGTAGCGCTCGCTGTCTTCCACACTTGTCAGCGATTCAAGATTGCCTGCATAAGTGAGCTTATCGACGTTGACAACACAGTGCCCAGTATTGTGAATTAGCTCACGTATAACGGCAGAGCCAATGAAGCCTGCACCACCGGTAATGAAAAACATTTTACTCATGCTGCAATCTCATATACTCACATAAACCATCTAGTCAGCTATGCACTAACCATCCCACTAATGTCGTCTCTAGCGTTCGCTTTGTCGTAGCTCTAAATTTGCACGCGCTTCTTTAGCTCTGTTGCCAGCTTCTTTTACTGCTTTTTTCGCTTCAGCAATGGCTTCTTTATCGTCTTGTTCTTTGGCATCAGCTAGGGCTTCTTGAGCGGCTTTTAAGTCAGCGTGGCAAACTTGTAGGTATTTTCGCGCCCCTACTACATCGCTCGGCAGTTCGGAGTGACGTTTCTTTTCATCGACATCTGAGTGGTAAGCGGTGATGGCATCATTGATGTCGTCGTACCAGAAGGCGCTACCTTTTTTAAGATAAACCCCTGCCTGACAGAGGTCCTTCAAAATGCCTTCTGAGTGAGAAACCATTATCAAAGACGCTTGACCAGTTTTTGAGGCAAAGAGTTCTTTTGCCTTGGCTTTAAACGCACGATCGCCAACGGCAGTGGCTTCATCAGAAATATAGACATCGAAGTCAAATGCGAGAGAAAGGCCAAACGAAATACGCGACTTCATGCCTGACGAGTAGGTACGAATAGGCTCATCAAAGGCTGGGCCTATTTCTGCAAATTCTTCTACGAACTTGATTACCCGTTTGACTTCATCTGGGCCGCTACCTTGCACACGGGCAACGAATTTTACGTTTTGGCGCCCTGTCATGTTGCCTTGCATCCCGCCGGAAAGCCCTACTGGCCATGAAACGCGGCTATGGCGAATGACTTCTCCACGTTCTGGGGTATCCATTCCGGCAATAAGGCGCAAAAGCGTAGATTTACCTGCTCCGTTTGCACCAATTAAGCCAACACTGACGCCCAGAGGAATAGTGAAATTGACGTCTTTAAGTACCCAATTACTACCATGGTGGTTGTGGTAGCGCTTGTAGAGGTTTTTTATTTCGATCATTTGGGATTCGAAGCCGGTGATATTTCTAAAAACGTTTTAACTTGCAGCGTAATTTTGGGCATATCGCGAAAGCGGTGCTGGCGTTGGCTGGGTGCCTATGGGCGGCTGCGCCGCCATTGCGGGTGTCTCGGTTTCGCTCGTTCCTCGCGACCTCGTTACACCGCACTACGTATGCATTGATTTTGTAGCGCGGTGTAAGCGTCAGCGCACCCGCGAGGTGGGATTCAATTGATAACCGTCAGCGGCTTGCTTTTACGTGCGTAGACGGCTTCTAGCTCATCTTTTAGCGCATTTTTTGCAGTTTGATCGCCGTGTACCAAGCGAATGGTGTGGGGCCAGCGACGCATGCGTTTTACGAAATTGAGCAGGTCTTTTTGATCGGCGTGGGCTGAGTAACCGCTGATGGTGGTAACCCCTGCTTTGATGTCGATACGTTGGCCGTCTATTTCTACCCAGCCACCCTGTGGGCCATATTGTTGAATGGCTCGCCCTGGGGTGCCAGCACCTTGGTAGCCAACAAACAGTACTTGGTGGTGTTCATCGCTTAGCATGGCTTTTAGGTAGTTCATAATGCGCCCGCCTGCGCACATGCCGCTCGCGGCAATCACGACCGCTGGGCGGCCCGTTTTTGCTAGGTATTGCACCGTTTGTTCGTGGGCTTCGTGGCTTTCTACCGTATAGAGATTTTCAAAATTGAGCGGATGTCGACCACTGCGCAGTCGGCGATGGGCTTCTTTGTCCCAGTAGGGTTTTAACTGGCGGTAAATACGGGTAAAGCGGGCGGCCAAGGGGGAATCGACGATAATTTCTAGCTGTTGCCACTGGCTGTTTTTGCTGCGCTTGGCTTCATAAATAATGCCTTCCAGCTCGTAGAGAAGCTCTTGAGTTCGGCCGATGCTGAAAGCGGGCACCATCACTGTACCGCCGTTGATGAGCGCTTGTTCTATGGCGTTTTTGAGCGTGGCCCGGCGTTTGCGGCGGCCTGCATGCTGCCGGTCGCCGTAGGTGCTTTCTAGTACTAGCTGGTCGCAGCTGTAAGGCGATGTTGGTGCAGGTAGCAAAGGTGCGTAAGGTGCACCTAGATCGCCACTGAAGACAACGCGCTCTTTGCTGCCATTAGCGTGCTGGTGGGCCACTTCAACATAGCTTGAGCCGAGTATGTGCCCTGCCCGCTTCAGCTTGATGCGCGTGGTGATGCCTTGATCGGCTCCTTTACGCTCATCTAACACGGTGTGCCACTTGCCGTAAGACACGCTGACAATTTGTGATTCCAGTTGAGCTTGGAAGCGCTGGATTAGCTGGGCATTGCGGGTGAAGCCAATTTTTAAGGCGTCTTCAATCACCAGCGGTAGCAGTATGGCCGAAGGGATGGAACAGAGGATGGGGCCTTTGAACCCTGCGGCCAATAGGTAAGGCAGCCGCCCAACGTGGTCGATATGTACGTGGGTAATGATCAGCGCTTTAATGGTGCTTATATCAAATTCAATTTGCAGCTGTTGGAAGCTGTCTTCTCGCGCGTCTTCGCCTTGAAACAGGCCGCAATCTACCAGCAGCGAGTGGTGTGTATTAAGGATAAGCTGGTGGCAGCTGCCGGTGACACCCGTAGCACCACCATGGTGGATGATATCTAACATCGAAAATTCCTTTTTCGGTGGTGCTGTTGGGGGGTCTTAATGTGGTTACGCTGACAGCTTTTGGGCGGCTGCGCCGCCGTTGCGGGTGCCTCGGTTTCGCTCGTTCCTCGCGACCTCGTTACACCGCACTACGTGTGCATTGACTTTGTAGCGCGTGGTCAGCGAAGTGCACCCATAACCGATTGAATGCACAACTTTTGTAGCGCGGCGTAAGCGTCAGCGCACCCGCGGGTGCAGCGCGAAGCGATGCTGCTTTGGAGCCACCAACCTTACAGGGAGGCTGCGCCGCCGTTGCGGGTGCCTCGGTTTCGCTCGTTCCTCGCGACCTCGTTACACCGCACTACAAGTACAGATACAACCGCTGTTACGTCAGCGCACCCGCGGTGCAGTGTTCAATATAAATACAACGTTAGATTTTAGGCGGCTTGATTTTTCAAAAGTGGCCACGCCCCTTGCTTGGAGGCATCTAAAATAACGATTTCTGTGATTGTCCCGTCTTCTGCATAGCTAATATGCGTATTCCAGTTTTGAGACACTTCTTTGACGGTCGTTTTTTCTGACAAATGCAGCACTAAAATATCGTCAGCCTCATCGTAAGTAGTACGCATTACTTTTCCTCCCACTCAAAATGATGCATTACCGTTTTCACTACCATTTTGTCTTCTAGGACGGCTGCAAACCATAAAAGATTGTCTTGCCTATTAACAAAATGTTTTGCCACCCAGACTCGCACAGCATCTTTATGCTTAACCGTACCTGCTTCTATCAATTCGATTAACTCGTCATCACTTATGTTTCTAGCAGCCATTCTTTCGCTGGCATGACGCGCAATGTGTACTTCTGAGTTAAATCGGTGGCTGTACATTGTTAAGGCTAGCTCACTTTCACATCAGGCGATGTAGCACGAAGTGGTGCTGGTGTTAGTTCGGTGCTTTTGGGCGGCTTCGCCGCCATTGCGGGTGCCTCGGTTTTGCTCGTTCCTCGCGACCTCGTTACACCGCACTACGAGTACAGATACGACCGTGTTACGTCATTGTAACCAGGTTACAAAACCTGTCCTTTAATCCCGGTGGTCTTTCACGATCATGATGATCATGCTGAGAATGAAGGCTAGGAAGATGGTGATGATGGCGAAAACGCTGCTGTTATAAAGCCGGTTAGGCTCTGTTGGGTACTCTGGGAATAGCGGGCTTTGCAACACGCTAACCTGTTTGAGTTGGCGAGCGGCTTCTAAGCGGGTGTTTTCTAGTGCAGCTAACGCGCTGGAGTAGGTTTCCTGGGCGAACTGGGCCTGCAATTCCAAGGTTTCATACTCAGCAGAGATGCGGTTAAGCGAATTGCCCGCCGCTTGCGCTAGGCGGTCGCGCTGTTCAACAATTTGGTCGCGCAGCGCTTCGATGCTGCGCTCTACTTGGCGGAGTTCTGAAGATTGCGAGCTCTGGAAACTTGCTAATGCGTTACGCTGGGCCTGCAGACGGGCTAGGTCACCTTCAAGCGTAGCGACTACTTGATTGATGCTTTCCACCGTTGATGTTGGCGATACTAAGCCATATTCGTTTTGGAAATCGAGTAGTTCAGAACGCGTATCGCGAAAGCGCTCTTCCAGGCGCACCATTTGCTGCTCTAAAAAACGGACCTGCTCTTCTGCTAGTCGATGGCCCATTGCATTCATATGGTCTTCACCCGCTTCTAGAAGCAGTGATGCCATATCGTGGGCAAACTCCGGCGTATAACCTTGAACATGGATATTAAGTACGCCTGCATATTCGTCTAGTTCGACGTTTACCCGGCGTAGGTAGTATTTGTGCAGGTCTTCAATAGGGACATTAGGATCACGCAACTTGGCAAAGATATCACCATGCTCATTGTAATGCTGACGAATGCCTAACTGCTCATCTAGTACCCGCAACATATCGACAGATAACAGATGCTCTCGTAGTAGCAATAAATCTGCGGTATTGCCCGCACCACTGCCTAATAGCGAAGCAAAGCTTAAATCTGGCGTGGCCACTTGAGGGCTTTCTAATACCACCGTAGCCCGGGATACATAGCGCTCTTCCGCCCATACAAACCAATAAAAACTAACAAGTGCGATTGCAATAAAGGCGACTGCCCACTGCGGTGATTTTTTAATAAACCGAGCTATTGAACCTTGCATGAATTATTTTGCCTTTAACCGATTAACAAAGCGCAGGTGCATTAATAGCCCTAGCGTTATTAAGGTGAAAGTGAACAGCCACAGATAAAGCATACTAGTGCCGTTAACTACTTTGTAATTTTCAAAAAAACCTAAGCGAAGTGTTTCCAACCCGTGAGGAATTGGGTTGAGCATTAGATATTCAAGCAACCAGTGAGGCAAACTATTTAGCGGCATTATTACCCCAGATAGAATCATCAGCGGTAAGGAAAGCATACTAACAACCTTACCTACTTCAGGTACCATAGTAGCCGCTACAGAAGTTACTAGGCCTAACCCTAATCCGAGACACCACAGTGATGCCCATGCTGCTAGTGCGCGCACTGCATTGTCTGGGTACATATCTAACCCCAGCATTAAGCCACCGGCAATAAAAATAAGAAAGACAAAGCTGCGTAGCGCACCTTCCAAAAAAATACGTACTAACACAGGGTCAACAGGCTGTACTTGACGGTAAGCAAATAAAGCTCTGTTAGCATCAATAGCACCCATCCCACGCATCATCCCTTCACGTACAAGCATAAAGCCCATCAGGCCCATAATAAGCCAAGGTATAAAGTCAGCATTAGCAACAAGTCGATCGCCACGAATGAAACCTCTAATCGCAATCATGATACCTACGAAGGCGACAGGTTCGAAGACCATCCAGAACCAGCCCATTCGGTCTCCCATTGTTCGCGAGAGCGCTTCCCTTACGAACATGGCATACCAAACACTGCGGGTAACTTGCCAAGGCGTGCGGGCACCTTTCGGTGCACCTTTTACATTTGCCATAGCTCTACTTTTTAATGTGGAATAATTTAAGTGGCGGTTAATACTTGCCACGGATACTCACGGAGGACACGGACAAGATCAACAGCACACAAAAACTTCTTGGTTTTTGTCCGTGGCAACATGCGACTTCCGTGGCTCACGCTATTACAGATCGACTGCGACACGGGTGGCGACGGCGATTTGGAACAGTATTTGTGTCAGCGTGGAAGCTAGCTGCAGGTTGTGGGTAGGAGCAGCGGGCATGACAAGAATTTCATCACCCGGGCGTAGGTTAACGTTGCGGGCGTTTTCTACCGCGCCGTTCTGGCGAACAATGAGAATATGATCTTCATCGGCGCGGTTAGTGAAGCCACCGGCACTTTCAATGTAGTCGATCACGTTCATGCCCGGGCGAAACACTGCGGCTTGCGGCACCAGCACTTCACCGCTAATCAGCATGGAATCACTGATTTCAGGAATAGTGATAATGTCGCCATCCTGTAACCGAATATCAGAGATTCTATCGTTGTAGGCGACTACTAAACGGCCACTAGGTTCTAGCTCGCGGGCGCGTTCAACGAAGTCTTGAATAAGTTCGGCTTCTTGGGCACGAATTTTCGCTTCTTCGTTGGTGCTAGATTCAGCGCTTAGATACGTGGTTTCTAAACGGCGTAAGCTATCTTCCATAGATTGCTTTTGCTGTTGCCTGACGCTTTCACGCTGTAGTGAAATGCTTTCCACCGCGGTCATGTTTTCTGGCACGGGGATGGCGTCTAGCAGTTCACTTAGGCGTGCATCGCGAGGTAAGGCAAACCTAGAGGGGCCGTAATAGCTGCCTTCCACTTCGACCACGATGGTTTCACTGCGCTTGTCAGCGCTGAACAGTACTTCATCGCCACTGCGGATGGTTTGTCCGTAGAACATATCTAGGGGGAAGTATTGGGCAAACGGGCCATCATCACGGTTACCGCGTAACAGCACATGAGAAACACCGCTTCTTAGGCGTGCCAGGTTTACTAGCTCAGCACCGCTTAGCTGGTTACCCAGCAGCTCGTAGCGATGTTCACGATGAACATCGCCGCCTACGGCAATGGCTGGGCCGCGCTCTTCTACAACAATGGTGTCGCCATCTTGGAACTGCGGGCGGGCAATAGAGCCATTAATAAGGAAGTCATACAGATCGACTGTAGCTACGGTACGGTCGTTACGCATCACGCGAATTTGCCGGTAGCTACCTAGGTCTTGGTCGATGCCGCCTGCTTGATCCAAAAAGTACAGCACCGAATCATTCGGGGTGCCCGCAAAGCGGCCTGGATTTTCTACATAGCCAGTCACAAACACGGCTACAGGCTGCACGCCTTGCACGTTGGTATAAACTTGAACATTTTCTGGATAAACCGAGGTAATGGCACCGCGCACGCTGCTTTCTACCTGCTGGCTATTTTGGCCTTCTACATTTAATGGGCCTGAGCCGGGAATAAAGATATTACCTTGAGCATCTACCGGTAGCACCCGTTCAAATTCAAGCGCGCCCCAAACTCGCACGGTAATTTGGTCGCCGGGCTTAACTTGGTAACCGGCATTTAGGCCATCTCCCATTGCACCGCGAAACCCACCGGTAAACAGGTTGGCACCGAACGGCGGAAGAACATCAGGGTTTTGCGGTTGCGCTGACACAGGGCCATACGTTCCGCTACGCCAATCAGCCCGGGGGGTGTCGTTTACTTGTTCTACCTGCTGCTGGCTAGCTTGGTCTTCCGGCAGAATGGTGTTGGGCAGGCTGATACTTTGCGCCCAACTCGTACTGCTTATTAGGCTACTGACAAGCAACAGTGACACAGTGGCTAAAGGGCGTTTCAACGAAAGCCGCTTGATAAGACGAGTAGCATTCATTAGTAGCGCCCTTGTGCTGCAGTAGTTGAAGAAGACATGCTTTGATTTAGCACGCGCTGGTTAACCCAACCATTGGGCGTTTCACAGGTAAGGGCCGTGCGGGCTGCGCCACTTCCTGCTTCTACTACCCGTAGCTGACGGCACTCTCTACCGCTGGCGGCTAGATAAGGCGCATCGGCGATAATTTCGACATTATCACCCCATGGGCTGCGCGCTACGTTTATTACTGCCCCGGCAGGCGCTTGGGATAAAAAGCCATTGAGGTTGTCATCTGCCAGTAGTTTGGCTGAATCTGTGTTTAGCACGTACTGCGCTTGCTGCTGTGTGCTATTGGGATAAGTAGCGCAACCGCTTACTACGGCAACACTTAACGCAGCCAGCAGCATGCGAGCTGGCCGCGCTAGAGAAACGGGGATATTTGACATGATAATTTTCCAGTAAAAAGGCACGCTACCGCCCAGGGATTCATACGGGCGCATTCCCTTGCCCTACGCTGTGCGGCTAAAAATGTGGTTAACCTATGCTATTGATGCGAATTCATTGTAAGGGATTAAAACGCAAGGCTCTACGTTGACAAACGTTATACAAGCAGTTCAGTAAATTTTGCCTTCCTGATTTTTAGCTAAATAAAAAAGCCGACTATATTTTAGTCGGCTTTTTTTATCAATAAATCATAGACTTAAAATTCACACACAAGGTTCAGCAATGGCTTTTATTCTGGGTTACGTTTGCATAAATTCCCCACAGGGCAGCCAGTAAAAAAGCATACATCATGACCCCACTGTTATGTGTTAGAAACACTTGGGATAAGCCAAAATCAATATAGGTAACAGGGAGTAACACACCCGCTGTGGCGATAGAGCGCGTTGTTAAATCGTCAGCCGCTATTTGTTTGCTAAATAGCCGCATAGGGATGATGTACAACGCTAGTAACGCTAGCAAGCCAAGCAACCCCCGCTTAGCAAAAGCATCAACAAACTCGTTGTGGGCATGGCCATACTGAGATGCTTCTTTATTAATGACGCCCTGCTCTCCTAGCTGGGCCATTGCCTGTTTATAGCCATTGCTGCCCCAGCCTGTTAGCGGCTTTTCTTGGATCAGTAGTGCAGCGCCTCTCCACATTTCAAACCGGGACCCCAGTGAAGTAGCGCGATCCTCTCCTGATACATAAAGGCGTATATCTTGCACCGCTTGTTGCACCCTAACTTCAACACCTGTTTTGGGGATTGAGTACATCGCTATTCCCCCGGCTAACATTACCCCTAACGTCAACGCTTTAAAGATAATAGGCAAGTTAGTTCCATACGCGCGGTATAGCACCAACAGTACGATGGGTATTCCAACCCACCCCCCACGACTACCTGAGAGCAGAGAAGCTATAATGCCTCCAAAAGCACCAAGTAACAGAAGCGCTACCCACCAATAGCGTTGACGCTGGACAACTGCCCAACCTAAACCGGCTAAACACAGCACGCCCAGCAACATACTAAGGTTGCCAAACTGAATAACATGGGTGTGACCTTGGGCACGCCATACGCCATCGACTTCTTTCTGCCATATGGCCCACCCGCCCGCCGCTAACGCGCCTAGCGCCATACCACTCCATAAATATGCCAGCCGGGGGGGATATGCAATGACCCACCACATGGCGGGCACAGCGAAAATAAAACGGATAGGCTTATCGATACCTCTACTGCCTTGAGCATCCCACCAGACCTCGGCAAGGCTAACAAGCGCGTAAGCTAATAGCGCGGCGATTACCCAACGATCTTGGTTTGTGAGCGTTGGCAAACGTCTGGCTAATAGCAGCCCAGTCCCTGATAAAAATAGAACTACCGCGCCTAGCGAGTAACCGCTAGGTACCACCAACGCCATAGCCCCTAACAAAAAAACTGCCACACTGGTTAACAAGTGTGGTGGGGCACTGAATTTAATTTTAGGGTCGTTGCTTTTTACTTGACTGAAAACAGACATTATTTGGTTCCAACAGCTCACAACGCTAACTTTCACTGGTCGATGCGACTTGCCATCGCCATGTATCTACCATCATATCTTTCAGACTTTTTTGTGCTTGCCAGCCTAATTCAAGTCGTGCTTTTTCAGCACTCGCCCAAAAGGCCGCCAAATCACCTTCTCTACGCGGTGCGAATTGATAAGGTACTGCTACTCCAGTTGCTTCGACAAAAGCATCCACCATTTCTTTAACAGATACGCCTTTTCCAGTCCCGAGATTATAGTAACTAATACCCGTATCACTTAATTTTTTAAGCGCCATGCGATGCCCCTGCGCTAAATCCATCACATGCAAATAGTCGCGCACACAGGTTCCATCTACTGTCGGGTAATCATTGCCATAGATTAAAAGCTCTGGGAGTAAGCCTGCAGCTACTTGGCTTATATAAGGCATTAAATTGTTTGGCACCCCTTGTGGGGATTCACCTATGCGTCCGGAAGGATGTGCACCAATAGGATTAAAATAGCGCAAAATCACAATTGACCACTGCGGGTCACTGACATTCAAATCTTCTAGAATTTTTTCAACAATAGCTTTGGAAGAGCCATAGGGACTGCAAGAGCTTCCCCTCTCTGTTACTTCCAGATAAGGCGGAGTTGCTTCTAAACCATACACAGTGGCCGATGAGCTAAAAATCAAACGCTTTATGCCTGCTTTATTCATCGCATTACAAAGGCATATAGTTCCATAGACATTTGTATCATAATAAGCGAGAGGTTGTACTACGCTTTCGCCGACAGCTTTAAGGCCTGCACAATGAATCACAGCACTGACATTATGCTTTTTAAATATGGACGTTAGTAACGCGCTATCTCGAACATCCCCTTGATAAAATAGCGCCTGCTTCTTAGTGATCAATTTAATACGATTAATGACGGACTGGTCGCTGTTTGAAAGGTTATCTATGATAACAACTTGATGACCTGCCTCAAGCAGCTCCACAACGATATGTGAACCAATATAGCCGGCACCACCTGTTACTAAAATCATATATTGTCTTAATCAGTAAGCATTTGCATGCTTAAAGCCTTTAAAAACAGTCATCACAATGATTTTCAAATCTAGCCATAATGACCAGTTATCAATGTACCAAAGATCGTATTCGACGCGCCGCTCCATTTTTTGCAGCGTATCAGTTTCACCGCGCAAGCCATTCACCTGTGCCCAGCCAGTAATACCTGGCTTCACTTTATGGCGTCGCATGTAAGATTCGACTAGTTCTTTATATTGCTCATTATGGGCCAGAGCGTGTGGGCGTGGGCCTACTATCGACATTCTTCCCTGAAGTACATTATAAAATTGCGGTAGTTCATCTAGGGAAGTACGACGTAGGAAGGCACCTACTTTGGTGATACGGCTATCATTCTTTTTCGCCTGCGTTACTTTTCCATCGTTTTCATCGTGCACATACATAGAGCGAAATTTATAGACTTTAAAACGACGTCCGTTAGATCCCTCTCGGTACTGCTTAAACAGAATAGGACCAGGAGACGTCACTTTAATTGCCAAGGCAATCATGATACATACCGGCAAAATTAGCAGTGAGATCAACGCGCCGATCAAAATATCTTCCGATCGCTTAATGAATCGCGACATACCGCTCATAGGAGAAACGCTAAGATCTATAGCGTAATGTCCCGCTACTTCTGACATACGATGATTAAGAAGGTGCATATCCTGAAATGCAGGAATAAAGCGAACTTCTGCGGTGTGATTGCGTAGCGCGTAAAATAATGTACGTACAGTATTGCCCATTTCTAGTGGAACACAAATCCATACTTCCCGGGCATGAGACTCATCGATACGGCGTGCTATACGTTCGATACAAGCTTCATTTATAGGCGTTTTAATGCGTTCAACACCAGCGATAGTATGCCCTTCCCAGGAAGCACTGCGAATGCCCTTAGCCACATCAAGCACATTCTGGCTTGGCCCCACTAAAAATACAGGACGCCTAGCGCCGCCGCGCAAGCGCACATGCTGTAATCCAAGCTGAACTAGCGAGCGAATTCCACCAGCCATTAAAAATGAGAGCGCTAACGTTAAACCAACCCAAAATCGAGAGTAACGCTCTGCAGCATGGGCAAAGTAAATAAGCGATGCAGCCGTAATACCCACTGCCACCCACACTATCAATAAGTTACCGATCATTTGCAGTATAGACGTAACACGCCAAGCACGATAGCTATTGGCCATGCTGTTAATAACAAGCACTAACAACGCCATACAGATCAGTGCCAACATGTAGCGTTCGTGCAACACAAATGTGTTAAAACGAGCGTAGTAGGCAATAAATCCGCTTAAAAATATTGATAGAACATCCAACCCTGGAAGCACTATTTGCGGGGGATAACGGTCAGAAAAAATCATTGATAGTTGTTTTTTCTTCACACTTCTAACTCCACTATAAAACCGTCATATTTAATTATAAGCCAATCTAAAAAAACTACTCAGCTAAAATTTTTTACACTTAAAAGAAAGAAGATCATATATAAAAACTATAAAGAAAAGAGGATAGTAAATAAAATACCGCTTTATCAATTTAGGTTCATCGTACATTCGATATAGCCAACGTAAATTCAAGCGATCTGCCCACGCAGGGTAATAATTTACACCACTGCTGGCTGTTTGATGAAGAAAGCCACCGCAAGTGAACGCTGTGCCCTTCCAGCCAGTTGCTTTTAGATCAGCAATAAAACGCTCCTGGGCAGGAGCGCCCATTCCAACCACCACAATGTCAGGCGCTAATTCATAAAGCTCGCGTAAAAAATTTTCTCGTTCAACTGGCGTGTCAAAAAAGCCATGCCGAAGTCCTGCAAATTTTAAGCCTGGATATAACGCTTTAAATGATAAACTTGCTTTCTCTACGACTCCTGGTTCTGAGCCAATGATATAAATTGATAGTTTTTTTTGCTGAGCATAATGAAATATACGAGGGGCAAGTGAAGTCATATCAAAACTAACACGTTCAAATTTCTTACCTGTTAGCTGCATTGCTTTAGCAAACAAAATACCATCACAGTAGAAACTGTCTATCTTATTATATAACTCTAGCTCTTTACGCATGATAAGATACGAGTAGGGATTTAGAAAGCTAACCAAGCGAGCAGCTTCTTTTCTTTCCATTACATCGTCTGAAAAATGGTTTTTTACTTTATTTATTAACATAAAACTACTCACAATAGGTACACTTAGCCACAAACTCTCTTGTCACAACAACTGCACTGACAAAAAAGAGCAGTGTAGAAAAATCATTATACTGAAGAAATGTATTAATAAAAAACGACGATACCAACAGCAGTGTCAAACTAGCTAGCAGTGGTAAAAAAATATCAAATTTAGCATAACAAATAAAATTGAATGCGGTTTTCGATGATAAAATATAGAGCCTTGCTAGAACAACGAAATAAACAGCTAAATAGAGCATTAACCCTAGAATACCTAATTCAACAAAAATCTGAATATAGGCATTATGAAAATGTGGCACATTATAGTTGACAAATTGAGGAATTGTTTGAGCATAATCTGCAGCATGCTCCGTTCCCATATATCCCTGATACCCCCAACCTAACAAAACATTTTGCAGTGCGACCTCTATACCCCAGCCCCATAGCAATGTCCTACCTGTAAGGGTCGGATCACGCCCCAATAGAGACAACAACTGCTCACCTGCTAAGATAAACGTCAACACTGCTGTCAGAGGTACTAACAATACAATTGCAATAAATACCCCTAAACTGAATCGATAATAAAGCATCGATTTAATACAGCTGTAGATAACAACACCTATAACAAGTAAACCAATAGCAGCCGAAGAACCTGATAATATAGAAAAAATAGCAAACATAGTACAACCTGCTATGCGTCCTACTCCCCGCTTTAGCGACATGCAAAGCAAAAACCCAAACACAGCATATAATCCAGCCGTTATTTTATGGTTAAACAAGCCGCGCAGAGGCTGGGTCCCCAATAACGTTTCACGTCCATGCGGATCATAATACAGAACACCAGAATACCCCATTATATATAACACAACACTACACGCTACCATTATAAAAATAGCGCGATAAATGATAGTTACTACACGAGATATCGGGTATTCATTTACTAACCAAACACAAAATAAAAAATTAAGTGCTAATACGCCAGCATAAGAAATTGTATTAACAGCATCACTACTCCACAAAAAAGAAACTATACTTAACAACACTATCGCCAATAAGCTTATAAATAGAATATTCCATTTTTTTAACACTGCTCCAGGCCTTAGCACTAAGAAAAAAAGTGTCAAGAGGTATAGCGCTAACCATGAGAAAAGGAATGAACTAGATATTTCGTCAGTATCCTCTAACCTAGGGTATGGGATAAGCAAGTTCGCTAAAAGCCCCATTGTAGAGGCAATATACACAAGTGCAAAAATAGCTTTAAACAATTCAAAAAATTTATGTAACGACAACATCAGCTATTACCAGCTCGTTTACTAGCAAATGTTGTTAATAATTTTTTATATACTCTATAAACGCCATTCATCAAAAACGAGGGTATTATAAAAAGAATTAAAAACATTAGCTTCTTTTTTATAGAAATATTTGATAAATCACTTATTGCTTTAATCTCTTTAACTGCTTTTAGCTTTTCTCCCGACCTTAGTAATTTCAGCACCACAAAATAAAAGTAAAAATTATCAAATGCCTCAGGCGTTATTCGATATTTATTTTCAATAATCCATTTACTTGAATATTCAGCCGACTCTCCTTTGTCAGTTGGTCTTGTCGATGACCCCCAGTAAATTGCAGTGCCTTGCACATCAACCATATTAAATTCAAAACCAGCTTCATAAAGTGATAAACAAAGGTCGTAATCTTGATGACGTTTATAACTTTCATTAAAACCAATATCATCGAAAAAAAACTTTGGGATTGCAAGAGTAGAAGTCTGCATTATCTCAAAATCATTAAATAGATAATTTGATATGTCCTCTTCTTTTCCTAAGGGCCTGGAAGGCACAATTTTTTCAAGTTTATCATCAAACCACACTTGCGCTTTATTATAAAAAACAGCTTTTGGATTATTTACTTTCTCAATGCTAGTTTTAATGGCGTTAAGCTTTCCAGCTAGAAAAACATCATCTGAATCTAACAGCAATACCCACTGCGCTTTAGCTGCCTTGCCTCCTTGGTTTCTAGTCTGTGCAGCATTGGACTTAAAATCATTTCTTATAATTGATACTTTATCTGAATCAAGAGCGGCAATAGCATCAGATATTTCTTGGATATTATCACTAAAATCATCAACTATAATAACTTCTTCAACAAGATCTCCTTGTGAAAGTGCACTTTTCACTGCGCGAACAAGCTCTTCTACTCTTTTATAATTAGGAATGACCACGGAAAAAAAGCTAATGTTATTCATATTTTTTACTTATCAAAGAAATTTAAAATTTTATTTTTCTGTTGCTCAAACGCCAACTCTAATTTATCTTCAATAATCGTCCTATTTTCCTCTACAAATATTAAATGTTTGACAATATCATCTTTACTATTTACATCAAAAATTAAATCACCTAGATTAGCAGCATCAAAAATACCTGTTATTTTGATGTGTTTATCTTTATCAATTATAGGAATTGGTATTGCGCCTTTCGAGGCAGCAAAAAGAAGAACATGCAACCTGTTACTTAACACGTAACTTGCTTTGCTATATGTATCAAAAATTTTAGAACCATCATCAAGGCTATCAAAAATGACATGCTTAACATTACTATCAATTTTATCTGCTAGCGCTTGATTATGCGGAGCATCACTAGTCACTTGTGAAACCGCTAACATAGGCTTGCCTTTGAAGTGGCTAGCAGCAGCAATTAAAGTAGGAGCTAGTTCTAGGTTTTCAGTATCATCTGATAACGTTTTTTCCCGAAAACTAATAATAACCGGACCTTCATGATGACTTGCTGGTGATTTATCCTTTTCCAGCAGGAAAGCCATATCAGGACAATATTCTAGATTCTTAATTCCTATTTTTTTAGCATAACTAATTGAGATATATTCACGAGCAGTATAAGCCTTGAAAAAAAGTGACTGGAGCCGTTCTATTTTTCCAGATATTGGCCTATAAGGGCCTAGGGAGGCGCCTAACCGTGAAATCTTCACGCCGGAGAACTTCATTAAAATATAGCAGAAAAGAGTTATCGTTTTTTTTACTACACCGCCATCATTACCGTAAAAATGACCTGGCTTAAGATAGAATGAGACTTTTTCCCCTTTCAAAGATAAAAATAGCATAGACAACACATAAAGCGGATAGGACTTTTCAGTTTTCGAAGAATTAACAGACTCCAACATGCCACGATAATTGCTAGAGCAGCCTCGAATATTTATATTTAAGCTACCTCTATTTGATAGCTCTTTAAGTAGTAACGTATTGATGACTAAATCCCCTAGATTGTCAGCCTGGGTATTAGCAACATAAAAAATGTGATGAGACATTAAAAGTACCTTAAAAATTATTAACAGCTAGCCTTTTATATAACTATCAAAGTCTGCTAAAAAAACAGTTCTACAACCTTGGTGGCACCCATTGAAAATTAGCCAGCGTCCACATTTGCTCCATGCAGGATGAGGATCAACTCTCCACTCTTGATTACTACCTGAGTATTCAGGCAGCACATCAATTTGCACTAAATTCTCAGATTTATTTTTCAAAGTATCAATGACTCTAATCGGCACATGACGCCCATCTTTAGAGAGCACTTCACTTGGATAAGCATCTGTGATGATAAATCGTTGCGAAGGATCCATTGTTGGATGTCCTGAACCTATATGACTCGGTGCAAGCGTCTCTTTATGAATACCATCTGCCGTTATTTTAACAAATTTCAATGCAAACTGAGGAACAAAAAAACGCTGCCCCAGTTTTTGGGCTATTTTCTCTAAAGCTCTGACAGCTTTAGTTAAGTACACATTTTTACGTGGTGATATCAAGTTCATAATCACTGAATTCGAATCTGGACACCATGTTGGGTGGTGGCCACCTGCCCATTCACTCGGCGAAACGACCAAACAAATATCGGACCCATCAGCATTGAATGTTATTAAGTAGTTTTTTGTTCTCGACCGCCCTTCTGCTGATCCGTTAGGCATCCAGCGTAGTATAAACATAATCTTTTTATCATCTGGGCTGTACTTTGCGTGAAAGCCATAACACCCACCATTCTCTAGATCTAGCTCCTTAAAATCTTTCTCTAGCGCAGTATATATATCGTAAAAGCTAAGTAATAGATGTGTCTTCTTGCTTTCAGTAGATGTGACATACAAACCATCATCTTTTGGAAAGCCAACATTATATTTTCTAGATGAGGGGGGAATATGTGTACCGTACCCGGGTTGTACTCTATTAATGCGATTCAAACAGGGAGATATAAAATGCTCACCACTATTCTTTACGAAATAAACTGAGCCTGTATAAGCTTTCTCTGAATCAGTGCTTAACGAATATTTGACTGCATATGGAGACCAATTTTCTGTATCCATTCTATTAAAGAATAGATCATCATCTGTAGCCCCCCACTGTACGTGTGCACCAACCTGCGTGTCCCATGCCTGAGTCAATGTGCGATATATATACTCGCCACTTGATAACTCAATAATACACACATTAGCATAATCGCCATGCTTAGGCATTGATGTGTCTGACGTGAACTCTGTCACTGCTAAAAAGCGGCCACTTGGGCTTATTGCAGATGTGTCATAAAAACGATGTATTGAAGGTTTTTTTGTATCAAGCGGTGCGTAAATAGGTACGATTGACTCGACACTTTTATATCTAAATTCAGCGGAAACCATATCAGTCCCTATTCAGTAATTTCACTTTCAAGCCGTTCAACACGTCGCTTCTTTTCACTTGCTTAGTGCCAAAGAGCGAAATAATTGTTGGATCAACGCCGATGCGCTTACGAATAAATATTACTGCAAGTAAGTTCCACATTACTTTTGAAATAATAAAACTAATGGCTGCACCATTGATTCCCATATAGTGAGCAAAAATTGGAAGCAGCATTAAAGAAATAATCAAGCTACCACCCTGAAACGTAATTTGCAGCCAATGCATACCCGATAATTGAAACAATAGTACTGTTGAACCGGTCAAAGCATTAATAAGCATTCCTACAACTAACAATCTCATTAATACATCGTACTCAACATAAGAAGAATCAAAAATCAACATGAAGTATGGTGCGAAAACAAGCATTATCAAGCATGCTACCAATGTCGGTATGCTTAATAAAAAAATGGCAGCATTACATTCTAACTGAAGGTTCTTGATATTTTTTTCTGCAACCGCCTTTGATAATTTAGGTGCTACCACTAACGAAATGGTCATAAGAAAAAGATTGATCAATTCAGCTGTTTTTAACGCTGCGAAAAAAGCCCCTACCACTTCATTTTCAAAAATCCTACCAATAACAATTGTATAAAGGTATAAATCGGCGCCTGATATAACAGCAACTAGTGTTAAACCTGCACTTGTACTCAGCCATGATTTTACTTTAAATTTTGGCTTGAACTGCCTAAGATCACTTGCTCCTTTAGAAATTAACAAGATATGTAACACGACAATAACAAAAAGTATTGATGCCATGACCAAAAACACAGCTAATAGCCTATTATATTCTACATACCAACTTACTATTGCTATAAATAAACAAATAACTAAAATACGCCAAATTAAGTCTCTAGTAGCAATTGCTAACAATGTACGATTTTGAACGCGAAGTGCGCCAATTGTTGACTGACTGAATGAATACAGGAAGCATAAGACAGCACAATAAATTACCACTTCACTAGCCGCACTTCTATCTTGATAATATAGTGTTAAAAATAAAACTATTGAAACCAACAGCGCTATAAGAGCAGTAGTCACAAAGGAAAAATAATAAACTCCTTTCTCAAGGCTTTTATCTTTATGAACTTGTGCGGCGGGTATTTCTTTAACTATCAGCATTTGCTGCCCAAAGCCACCCACTAATGCCGCTAACATTGCAGCACTAAAAAAGTAGCTAAAAACACCAAAATCGTTCGCAGTCATATACCTAGCCACTATCGCAAATAGCAAGTAGCTTGAAAATGCTGCTGTTACCTTCACTAGAAAAGCTAGCCCAGAGCTTACTATCGTATTGTTAAGCAATTTTTTTTTGATCACGGTATTCTCGTTAGCTTGTACTTAAGAGTCGTTTTCTAAACTGGTTCGTACGAGCTGGATAAAACTTAGTAAAAAGGCCGCACCGATAGCTAATAGAGTACTAAGTAGACCTCCTACGATGAGAATGAAAAACTTTCCAGGACCGACAGGCTCTATGCTTTTGGAGGCAATATGTACAATGCTGCCAGGGATTAGGTTTGCCAAATTTGTACGTATTTCATTTGCTTGTATTGAATAGCGAGCTATTAACTCTGCTGTCATAGGATTATTTGAGTTACTTAATGACTCGATAGATTGCTGTATATTTTCCAATTGCGCTTCTAAAATACCACGATGTTTTTCTATCTTTTCGTGCTGATCAGTAGAAACCCTATCTAACAGTTGTTTATGGAACGAGGCAATCTCATCCGCTAGACCTACTTCTGCTTGTGTTGCTAAACGTAATAATATGGTGTCTTTTGGTGCATTTACTTTAATCTCAAAAGGCATCGACGTTAGCTCATGGCCATCTAAATATTCGACCACTAGCGAGTCTAAGTAAACATTGTTAGTTTTTGCTATTAATGACTGCATTGACTCTATAGCAATATTTGGTGCAGTTTCTGCTGACTGGTAAACCGACGTGTACTGATAGCTGCGTGGCATTATCAGAGCGTAGCTTAGCGTGGCTAAGATAGCTAAAATGAAAATACTTATCACTAATACCTTTTTCTTAACTAAGATTTTAATCAAGTCAACCAATGTTATTTCTTGACTTCGATCTTCATATTTAGGCGTTTTAGCGCTCACTTTTCTCTCCATCTTTATTTATATGCTTGCTGTGCTTATCTTTAAGCAAATTTTTTTACAAGTGTAATGTACTGCAGAGGACAACGTTGATAATAATTATCGTTTATAACAACTACTGCCAAGTACTTCTTTTAGCCACGCTACCGCCCAGGGATTACCGGACGCCTTCCCTTGCCCAACTCATCAGCTTGTATGGCTACCTATAACGTCTGACCTATGAATCGTTTTCACAATTCTTTGCTACGCCACCACTATGTTTTGCTTGTTACCACTATGTTTTGCTTGTTACCACTATGTTTTGCTTGTTACCACTATGTTTTGCTTGTTACCACTATGTTTTGCTTGTTACCACTATGTTTTGCTTGTTACCACTATGCTTTGCTTGCTACCACTATGCTTCCAGCTACGAACCATGACATCACTTACACGCCATTTTGTCACTTGTCCTATGTTCACGCCCTCTAGGCGTCCATTTCTCTTCTACCGGCTTTTACGACTGTTTTTTGTTGATATCACTTATTTTTATTTTGTTCTTTGAACTTGCGGTTACCTAACTAGATTACTTAATCCTCATAATTATTGGGCAACCCTATTTGTTTAAGCCGTTGTTTCACCGAGGGGCAATAAAGTTTGCCTATCATACCTGTTTGATGGCTGCTATGTAACTCAGCTTAGTTAGATCTTTTAACGTGTTCTAACACCCCGTTACCATAAGCACTCTATTCAAAACTCTGTATATTACGCTAAAACGGGGCTTGTTCCTAAAGCTCAGACAAAAGTAACCCAGCCATCAAGTGCTTCATATAGAATTTTGGACATGCGTATTGGGTCGCATATGAAAATAAGTCAGCCACAAAAAAACCGGCCTCAAAGAGGCCGGTTCTATTCTACTTACAGGGGTTACTACCTGCTAAGCATGGCTAAGGCCAAGCTTAGAAGTGGTAACGTGCGCCTGTCAGGTAGTATACGTCATCGCCGTCAGCACTGATTTCAGAGTCACGGCCATCAAGAGTAACGTTGATGGACTGCTGGTCAGCTTGGTTCAACTCCAGGAACACGTCGAAGTTGCTGGAAACTTTGTAGTAAGAACCCAGAGACCAAGCAGTACGGTCGTCGTCTTGGCCATCAGGATCTACGTTGTAGATATCAGCAGCGAATGCCCAAGGACCAGTGGTGTAAGTACCACCCAGACCGACGGTGTCGTAGCCGCCACCAAGAGTGTCGCTGTTTTCACGACCTTCATAACCTAAACGAAGAGACAGCTGATCATTTACGGCGTAAGAACCGATCAGACCACCCAGCATTTCGCCGTTACCGCCGCCACGTACTACGTCGTCAACAAAACCCAGACCTACAGTGATCGGGCCTTGCTCGTAGCGTACGCCACCCTGTGCAGCAACTACGTTGCCTTCATCACGAACCGGCTCAAGTTCGCCACGCTCGCTGTAGTGTTTCAGCTGCAGGAAGGCAGTCCAGCCTTGTAGATCAGGCGTGTAGTAACCGATAGAGTCGCCACGCGACTGTTTCGGGTGACCAGAGAACTCTAGACCACGATCGATGTAAACATCGAACGGCAGAGAAACAAACTGGTTGTAGAAGCTGTCGAAGTTACCGGCTTGTACAGTACCGTACTGCTTGCTCTGTACGCCCAGGTAGCTCTGACGAATTTCAGTGAAGCCAGAATCGGTGTAACGCTCGTCGCCTTTAAAGCGCCACTCTAAACGACCGAAAGCGGTCAGGTCAGAGTTAACTTCGTGGCTCATGCGCAGGCCAAGACGAGAGTAGACATCAACGAATTCTTCGCTGTTGTCGATTTTTTTGTCAGCGTCGTTGTACTCGGGGCCGCCACCAGCGATACCCATGGCGATACGGCCATAGACGTCGAGTTTGGTGCCGTCTTGGTCATAGACGGTAGCTGCTTGAGCGGCAGCAGAGGCACCGAGGGCGCCAATGATAGCAGTCGCTAAAAGTGTCTTTTTCATGATGTAGGTTCCTTAACTAGCTTACTGTTTCGATCGTTTCTACAGACTTGTCATAAAATTATTATGAAGCCTGCAGTTGGCTTGTGGGCCATGCTCTTTTTTCCATCCTCCGGTTTTTCCCGGTGGTATGCGGCATGTCCTCAATCAAGCCTTGTTATAGTCCAATGCTCGCAGATCAAACTCTATACTGGGATTCCAGTGAACGCAATAGAAAAAAACAGTGTTTTTTTACGATTTGCCTTATTTTAAGGAACCCACGGGGCGTTGACTGGTCTCAGTGCTCGGTAAATTTTTGTTGCAAGCCTCTTAATTTATCTTCAAGGCTAAGCGGTTTTGTTAATTCGTCTTTTTTGGGGCTTTTTTCATTTCCGCCGTCATTCCCACCATGGCTAGGCGCTGATTGAGGCAAAGATGCTGCTTTGTTAGGCACTTGCGGTGGCTGTCGTTTCGACGGGCGTGCTGCAGGCGTTGGCGTATGTTTACCCTGGCTTTGTTTACCCTGGCTTTGTTTGCGCCGCTCATTGGCATGTCGCGCCGCTTCTTTATCAACGGTGCCTGCGGAATTTCCATCTAAATCTATTCGCTCAGCGCCTTCCCGCATTGATTTTATATACCGAGGGAGATTTACATAATTCGCAAGCGTGCGACGAATTAATTTTCCTGACCACGGTTCACGCTGAGCAAGGTCTTGATGAATACCTACTTTTAACGGCTTTGTGTGACCGGTAAAAAATGCTTTAGGGTAGCGTTCATACCACTGATTAAGAAGTGACTGGGGGGACGGCGGCGGAGAAGCATCTTTGGCGGCCGATGCTTCATCAACCATCGGCAACTCTAGCTCGTGATGCGTTTCAGATAGCTGCTTAGCGTCAGATAACTGTTTAGCCTCGGGTGATTGCTGGGACAGTTCTTGAAATAGATCTTGAGATAGATCTTGAGACGGCCCTTCCGACGGTACTGAGCGGTGTGTAGGCTGCGAAGGCGGTAAGCACTGCTGTACCTGAGCAGACAATTGCTGTCTAAGCGTATCGTTCTCTTCACGCAGCGTACTCAGCTCGGCTTTAGTCTGTTCAAGTCGCGCTTCCAGTGCTTCTAATAGCTCTAATACACTTGCGGCCATACCCCCTCCTTTGCGTTAATCAGTCGGCGATCCGCTCGTAAACGACAAAGTCGTATTGAGGCTGTCCTTCTGCTGGCGTACCCGCTACGCGCTGAATTTCCTGCCACTCTTTCATAGAGAATTCAGGGAAGACGGCATCACCTTCAACATTCACATCGACTTCAGTAATATAGAGGCGTTGCGCATAAGGAAGCGCTTGTCGGTAGATCTCGCCCCCTCCCATCACCATAATTTCTTCGGCAGCTTCAATAGTAGCTTGTTGGTCAGCCAATGCTAATGCCGCTGGTAATTCATGGCATATTCTCACGCCTTCAGCCGTAAAGCCTGTGTCACGAGTGACAACAATATTGAGCCGATTGGGCAACGGCTTACCTATCGAAGCGTAGGTTTTACGCCCCATGACTAGCGGCTTGGCTTGGGTCATACGTTTGAAGAATTTTAAATCTTCAGGCAGGTACCAGGGTAGTTTACCTTCTACGCCAATTACCCGATTTTTAGCCATTGCCACAATCATGGCGACCGGCACTAACGGTTCATACACACTGTGCTGGTTCATACGGCTACCTGTGCTTTGATGTGTGGGTGCGATTCATATCCATCAATATGGATATCGTCGAAGGTAAAATCGAACAGGTTAGTGACCTGGGGGTTAAGCACTAAACGTGGCGGCGCTTTAGGTATACGGCCCAATTGTTCTTGGGCCTGCTCTAAATGATTGCTGTAGAGATGTGCATCGCCTAGCGTATGCACAAACTCACCTGGCTCAAGGCCGGTTACCTGGGCAACCATGGCAAGCAGTAGCGCATAGCTTGCAATATTAAACGGCACGCCTAAAAAGATATCGGCACTACGCTGATAAAGCTGGCACGAGAGACGCCCATTAGCCACGTAAAATTGAAACAAACAGTGGCAAGGCGGTAACTTCATTTCATCGACTTGACCTGGATTCCAGGCTGAAACAATCAGTCGCCGCGACTGGGGAGTGGTGCGAATTTGCGCTAACACGTTGGAAATCTGATCAACGCTTCCACCGCTTGGGGCCGGCCAGCTGCGCCATTGGTAGCCATAAACAGGACCAAGGTCACCATTTTCATCTGCCCATTCGTCCCAGATGCGCACGCCGTTCTCTTTAAGATACCCAATATTGGTATCGCCTTTAAGGAACCACAGCAGCTCATGAATGATAGAGCGTAGGTGTAGCTTTTTTGTGGTGAGTAGCGGGAAGCCGCGCGAGAGATCGAAGCGCATTTGATGACCAAACACTGAGCGCGTACCAACGCCAGTGCGGTCATTCCGGTCAACGCCCTGCTCCAGCACAGTGCGCATTAAGTCTAGGTACGGCTGTTCAAGCGCGTCTTTCGGCGTGGGCGTTATTGCAGTCACAGAAATTCCAGATTAAAAATCAATTTGGGCACATATTCTATACGCGTAAACATCAGGCAGCCAGGAGCATTCTCCTCACTCCTCACTCCTCACTCCTCACTCCTCACTCCTCACTCCTCACTTTCTACACCTTGGCATCAACGGGTTGGTTGCGTGACCAAGCAATAAAGAGTAGACCTAGCGCAATCATCGGGAGCGTGAGCAGCATCCCCATCGTGAACCAGCCAAAGGCAAGGTAGCCAATGTGGGCGTCGGGCATGCGTACAAATTCAACCATAAAGCGGAAAACGCCATAACCTAGTAGGAATAAACCCGATAAGAACCCTCTAGCACGTGGTTCAGCAGACACCCACCACAGAATGGCAAACAGTATGATCCCTTCCAGGAAAGCTTCATAAAGCGCGGAAGGATGACGTGGCTCTGGCCCCATACCAGGAAACGGCATTCCCCAAGGTAGCGACGTTACACGCCCCGGGAGTTCATGGTTGATGAAATTACCAATCCGTCCTGCACCTAAACCGATGGGTACCAGAGGGGCAATAAAGTCCGTTAATGTGAAAAATGCCAGCTGTTTACGACGTGCAAATAGCCATGCCGCTAACAGCACCCCTAGTAAGCCACCATGAAAACTCATACCGCCATCCCACACGCGGAATACCCATAATGGGTCAGCGGCCCACTGGCCTAACCCGTAAAACAGCGCATACCCTAGCCGCCCTCCTACTACCACACCAATGGCACAGTAAAACAGTAAATCACCAATATCATCTTTCGTAAGGCCAATACGCGGTGCCCGCTTACACCCTAACCACCATGCCGCAACAAAGCCCACTACATACATTAAGCCGTACCAATGGACCTGCAGCGGGCCTAATGAAATAGCGACAGGGTCAATCGTTGGGTAATTAATCATTGAGCATCTCTAGAGGTAACAGGAGGAAAATAGCAGGTGAAAAACAGCAGCGTGACATCAGCGAGTTAAGCCGCTATTCAAAATTACGCCAATATAAAGCGTATACCTACGGCGGCCAGCAAAGCTGCAAACGAAAATCTCAGTACATTGGCTGGAAGCACATGGGCTAAGCGAACGCCAATTCGGGCAAAGGGAACACTTGTAAGCACAATACCAATAAATGCAGGCCACATGACGAATCCAGTCGCCCAGGGCGGTAACAGCGGGTTACCCCATCCCACCACTATAAACGTTATTGCCCCAACGGCTGCTATTGGTAAGCCACAAGCAGCGGAAGTTCCCACTGCCTGGGTCATACTCGCACCGCACCGAGAGAGCCAGGGAACCGTCATTGCACCACCGCCGATGCCAAACAGCGCTGATATAGTGCCTACCACGCCGCCGGCAATGGCCATGGGGGCGTTGCCCGGCGGCACACTACCTGGCTTAGGTGAAAGGCCAAGCACCATTTTAGTGGCTAATAGCAACACAAATACGCCGAACAACGTGCCTAGCACAGTGCCGGAAAGGTTGTCTGCGATAAAACCGCCACCAATTGCCCCTAGCATTAGCCCTGGCAACAACGCCATAAACCATGGTTTATGAATACTACCTTTTCGATAATGTCCTAACGCTGACGAAGCACCGGTAATAACAATGGTTGCTAGTGATGTACCCACCGCTAAATGCATGGTGATTTCAGGGGCCACTCCTTGTAGACCGAATGCAAACACCAGCGCAGGAACAATGATTAAACCGCCCCCCACACCAAACAGTCCGGCCATCGTACCTGCCGCTGAGCCCAACAATAAATATCCTGCCCAAATACTCAATGCTGTCATTTTTGTTGCACCTGATTATGCGCGCCAGGCACCCACTTAGTGATCATACTGAGCAGCGTTTCAGGCTTGTAAGGCTTTGCTAATACGTCATCTATTCCTGCAGCGTTATAAGCATCGGCACCCGTGTTATCGACATTAGCGGTCAGCGCGATCAATGCGCTACGCTGTTGGCCGCCACTAAGGTGCTCGAAGGTTCGCCAGCGGCGTGCGGTTTCTAGCCCATCTAATGTCGGCATAAAAATATCCATAAATACGAGGTCATAAAAGGTCGTTTGCTGGCGGTCTAGCGCCTGCTCGCCACTACTAACACCATCCACCTGAAGCCCTTGAGTTTCCAACATTTGACGCGCCAGCATTAAATTAACAGGGCCATCGTCAACGACCAGAATACGTAGCTTGCGCTCTAAAATAGCGTGTGGCTGTTCATAGTCGTCTGTTTCATTGACGCTTTGCTCAGCAAAATTAGCAAGTAATGCACGTATATCTGCCAATCTCTCACGCACGTAGGTAATATTTTTTTGGCATGCATGCGAATGGACTTCTTCCAACATAGTGCTTAAATAATCAAACAGCGTGTCGGCTTCGCGTTGTAGCAACGTTAAATAGCCTGATTTTAAACGTGACTCCTCACGCGCGCGGTCACGTCCTGCGATAAGATGCTTCAACTGTTTTTGATGGTGATGAAGGTCATCAAGCAAGGTGGGGTCGGGTTTAATGTGGACACCAGAAGTCGCTGGCAACTGCTTATTTCTTAAAGCACGTTCGACGCTGACTAACCATTGATTAACCGACGCTAAGCGCGTTAAAGGCAGCTCCCCCGCGTTTTTTACTGCTGCTGGCTCCTTCACATCAGCCTTTGAAGCTACTAGCATCGTCGCTACTGCATTCGCATGGTGCTCCAGCTCTGCAAGCTCTTGCATAAAGCGGGCATCTTTCTGTTTTGCACGACTTTTAATCAACATCAAAAAAACGCTAACGTTTAAACAACTGCCTAACAGCAGTGCTAATGTTAGCCATAGCGTGGTGCTCCACGATGTTTGTCCTGGTGAAAGCCCCCAAACGACCCATCCGACCAATACACAGAGCAGTACCAATGCCACCTGTACCAGTAAAAGAGGCCATAAAATAGGCCAAACGATGGCGTTCCAGAAGTGCTCTCGCTGATAGCGTTGCATAGTGTGCGCCTTCCTAGGTGGCTTCTTAAATAATGCGCCTTAACATGTTGGCGGCCATAGCATGGCTAAGCATGTTTATATTAATGTTAATTGTATGTCTACGCTTCCATACTGTCATGCCTCACTGGCTGATTGGGTTTCTAATACCGTTTGTGAGCCTCATCTATGTGTTTAATCACTTTTTCTTGGTCTCCTGGCGCAACCATTCCCTTGCGCCTAGCAGGCAATCGAGATGAATTTCATCAGCGGCCTACCGCACCACTCGCACGCTGGGAAGAGCAGCCTACTCTGGTAGGAGGGCGCGACTTGGAAGCTGGCGGAACGTGGTTAGCGGCAAACTCGAAAGGGGTTGTCGCTGCATTAACCAATGTACGCGACCCTCGACTGGCAACACCTGGCAATGCGCCTAGCCGCGGCGAACTGGTGGCGAGCGTTCTACAAAGCGATGATGTGGAAACCTGGCTTACCACCTTAGAAAGCAAAACAGCCCTCCACTATGCTGGATTCAACTTACTAGTAGCCACTCAAGATCGTCTGTGGCATATGCACCGCGGCCTGCACGGGGTCGTACTTACCCGTGTTCCCCCTGGGGTTCATGGCCTATCGAATGCCACTCTGAACACGCCCTGGCCAAAATTGAACCTGGTTCGCAATGCCTTATTAACCAGCACCAACGAACAGTGGCGAAGCGCAACACAACAGGCGCTACATAATCCACAAACGGCACCAGATGATCAGCTACCAGACACCGGAGTGGGGTTAACACTGGAGCGTCAGCTCTCTTCTGCATTTATAGTGGGTGAACACTACGGCACCCGAGCGACTACTTGGCTAACGCTAAATCAGCAGGGGCAAATAAACATAACCGAGCAGCGGTTTGGGCCACTCGGTCGATTTGAGGGGGAGACCACCTTAAAAACTCACTAACACTTCAGCTCTAGACCACCCCTGCCAGGCATGAGTCTCGGCATTAATCTCGTGGGGGCAATAAATGTGAAAGCTGCCACTCATCCATGCGCTTATTGAGATGTTCATGCACCAACGCTGGGGTATCCCGCTCCATGATTTCGCTGAGTAGTGTTTGTGCATCGTGCATAGACACGCGCCGGATAGCCGCTCGTACTTTGGGTAGGCTGGGGGCATTCATGGAAAGGCTGGTAAACCCCATGGCCATTAGTAACAGCGCACCAGCAGGATCGCCCGCTAATTCACCGCATAACGATATGGGCTTTTCTAGCCGTTTCGCATCCTGGGCGAGCTCTTGTAGCGCACCTAATAGCGCTGGGTGTAAGGCATCGTACAGGCTAGAGACGCGAGGATTGTTGCGATCTACTGCGAGCAAATATTGGGTGAGGTCATTACTACCCACCGAGAAGAAATCCACCCGCTTCGCCAACGCATCCATTTGATAAATCGTCGCCGGCACTTCAATCATCACACCCACTTTGGGCCGTTCAACCGCAATTCCTTCTTCGCCTAACTCTAAAATGGCACGATCTAGCAGGCGAATGGCTTCATCGACCTCTTCCACATTGGTAATCATCGGGAAGAGCACATAGAGATTGTTCAAATCATGCGATGCTTTCAACATCGCACGCAGCTGAACCATCAATACTTCTGGATGATCAAGGGTTACCCGCATCCCCCGCCAGCCCAAGAACGGATTCGCTTCTTCAATAGGAAAATAGGGAAGGTCTTTGTCACCGCCGATATCCAGCGTTCGCATGACGACTGGCAACGGCGCAAAACCTTCCAGCTGCTCGCGGTACATGCGCATTTGCTCTTTTTCACCGGGGAAGCGCTCGGTAATCATAAAAGGCACTTCAGTACGGTATAGCCCTACACCACCAATACGGCTTTTTAGCAGCGCAGAGGCATCAACAGCAAGCCCTGTGTTCACCATCAACGGCATTGTATGGCCATCGGGTGTTTCGCTGGGCAAGTCTTGCTCGTGCTCCAGAAGCTCGCTCAGCGCTGCCTCTTCAGCAATCAGGCTTTCGTAGCGAGCTTTTAACTCAGCTGCTGGACGCACAAATAGCCGGCCTCGGTGACCATCCAGCACTACCGGCGCACCGTTCAAACGCGGCAGAGGAAGATCTACCATCCCCAGCACCGTAGGAATCCCCATTGCACGAGCAACAATAGCAACGTGCGAGGTACTTGAGCCGCGCACCGACACTAGGCCTTTGAGTTTGTCTCTTGGCACTTCACCCAGCATGGCAACGCTAATTTCATCGCCGACTAGAATGGCATTTTCCGGGTAGGTTTCTGGGGTAGAGGGTGTGTCCTCCTGAAGATGCGCCAGCACACGGCGGCCAAGGTCACGAATATCTGCCGCCCGCTCCCGTAGGTAGTCGTCGTCTACTCGTTCAAGGTATTGAACATGCCGACGCACGACATCGGCCAGCGCTCCCGGCGCCCATTGGCCTTCACGAATGCGTTTTTCAACTTCTTCAGAAAGCGCTGCTTCACCGAGCATTTGTTGATAGACGTCAAATAGCGCCAGCTCTTGAGAAGATATTCGGTTAACTAAGCGCTCTGCTGCCGCACGAATTTCATCGCGGGTTTTGCCAATGGCTTCTTTTAACCGCGCAACTTCGTAGTCTTGATCACTAGGAATAAGATCAGGAACGCTGTTCAAGTCAGCGGGTGGCGTAATCACCACCGCCTCCCCCATCGCCATCCCCGGCGACGCTGCCACGCCCTTGAACATGGCTTGACCACCCGGAAGGGCCGGACGGGCTAGGTTACCCGTCGCCAGCGCATGAGCCAGTACTCCCGCCAACTGGGCAGCCATGGTGACAAGAAAAGCTTCGTCTTCATCGTCATACTGGCGTTTTTCGGCCTGCTGTACGACCAAAACGCCCAGCATAAGGCGTTGATGAATAATGGGCACACCGAGGAAACTTGAGTAGCGCTCCTCGCCGGTCGCTTCAAAATAACGAAAATGGGAGTGGGACTGAGCGTCTTCTAAATTAAGCGGTTCACTGCGCTTAGCCACTAGCCCCACCAGGCCTTCCCCTAGCGGCAATACCACACGACCTACTGCTTGCGTACGCAGGCCAATAGTTTCCATCAATACGAGTGACTCAAGCTCCTTGTCATACAAATAGAAGGAGCACACGTCAGTCTGCATCGCCTTGCGTATGCGACGTACCATCGTTGACAGCGCGGCGTCGAGGTTTCTAGCGCCATTCACTTCTTGAATAACGCGTCGCAGCACCTCAAGCATGGACGTTTTACTATTCACTATTATTTGCCTCGCTGAGGGATTTTCGGCCAACTCTCACTGTCTCGTAAAAACTATTTTTTTAAAACCAGTTCTTGAAAACCAGTTCTTGAAAACCAGTTCTTGGAAACCAGCTTTGAAAACAGTGGAGCACACGTTATCCATCATTATCTTGTTGCGCCAAGCGCTGAACGCGAGGAGAAAGCTCTCTTAGCGCGCGCCGATATACCTCACGTTTAAACGGCACCACCTGCCCCAGTGGATACCAGTAACTGACCCATCGCCAACCATCGAATTCGGGGTTGGGCGTTGCCGTCATGCAAATTCGATTTTCTTGGCAGCGAATTTTAAGTAGAAACCACTTCTGCTTTTGACCGATGCAAACCGGCCGTGAGTGGGTGCGAATCAGGCGTCGTGGTAGACGGTAGCGCAGCCATCCCCGAGTACAGGCGACAATATCAACGTCGTCGGCGGTTAGGCCGATCTCCTCAAAAAGCTCACGAAAAAGTGCTTGATGTGGTGTTTCGTTTGCTTTGATGCCTCCCTGGGGAAACTGCCACGCGTTTTGCCCTACACGACGCGCCCAAAGCAGCTGCCCCTGGCTATTGGCAATAATAATGCCAACATTGGGGCGAAAGCCGTCAGCGTCGATCACGGACATCACCTTAATAAATTTTCAGTTATCCCCATTTTTCCACAAGGGAGACAAGCGTATCAATACAATATAACGCTAAGTGGTTAAACCATGGTGACTCTGCGATAATTCGCCGCCTTGCAAACCGTGACTATCGTTAATAACTGACCTAATCATCAGCAACCAACCAACACCATAAGGGGAGCGCCGTGAGTCTGGCCATTTTCGATTTGGATAATACGCTGCTATCCATCGACAGCGATCATGCCTGGGGTGAGTTTTTACTTGAGCAAGGTGCAGTTGACCCCATTGCCTACCGCGAGGCCAATGAGCGTTTCCTAGCTGACTACAATGCCGGCACGCTAGATATGGCAGCATTTCTAGAAATGGCCTTAAAGCCACTGGCGGAAAATACGCCGGAACAACTAGCCGCCTGGCACCAGCAGTTTATGGCCAGCAAGATAGAACCCAACATTCTGCCCAAGGCAGAGGAGTTGCTTGCCCGCCACCGCACCAAAGGCGATACGCTGCTGATTATCACCGCTACAAACCGCTTTATTACTGCCCCTATCGCCGAACGCTTAGGTGTGGACTACCTCATTGCCGTTGACCCTGAAATGGTCGATGGCCGCTACACAGGACGAGTATCAGGCATTCCTAGCTACCGCGAAGGTAAAGTGACTCGCTTGCAGCAGTGGCTTGAGAATCAAGAGCTAACCATGGACGGCGCATGGTTTTACAGCGATTCCCACAATGACCTACCGCTGCTTGAGCAAGTGGAGCACCCCGTTGCCGTCGACCCCGACGACACCCTGCGCCAAATCGCCGAAGAACGCCACTGGCGAATTATGAGCCTGCGGGATTGAGTGGTGCACCCCCGTCATTCCCGCGTGCCCTTAGCGGGAATCCATTTTGTGCTGCCCCAACTCCGTCATTCCCGCGTGCCCTTAGCGGGAATCCATTTTGACTTTGGTTTTCGGGCTACGGCGGCAAAGGTCAAGGTGGATTCCCGATTACCCCATTCGGGAATGACAGGCTTGGGGCTATTCGGGAATGACGACTGTGATGAGTAGTGAGGCTCCCCAACCCCGTCATTCCCGCGTGCCCTTAGCGGGAAACCATTTTGACCTTGGTTTTCGGGCTACAGCGACAAAGGTCAAGGTGGATTCCCGATTACCCCATTCGGGAATGACAGGGTTGAGACTGAGTCGGGAATGACGGCTGTGGTGAGTGGTGAGTGGTGAGTGGTGAGTCTTAAGTGACCAAATTGAAAAACCCCGCAAGCATTAAGCTTGCGGGGTTTGGTATTACTAGGCATTGTTCTTAAAACGGTTTTTAGAACAGTTCAAAGAACGCCAGCCAGCGTGCTTAGCCGAGCAGGTGCTCAACCGCTGCGCGCTCTTCACGCAGCTCTTTCTCGGTCGCCTGCATCTTCTCTTTGCTGAACGCGTCCAGTTCGAAGCCTTGAACGATTTCATACTTGCCACCCTGGCAACGTACCGGGTAGGAGTAGATGATGCCTTCTTCAATGCCGTAGCTGCCGTCAGACGGGATCGCCATGCTGACGATACCATCGCAACCCAGCGCCCAATCGCGCATGTGATCAATGGCTGAAGATGCAGCAGACGCTGCAGAAGACGCGCCGCGTGCTTTGATAATCGCCGCGCCGCGCTGCTGTACGGTCGGAATAAAGTCGTTTTCGTACCAGTCACGCTCAACCAGATCGAAGGCGGCTTTGCCGTCTACTTTGCACTGTGCCAGATCCGGGTACTGGGTAGCACTGTGGTTGCCCCAGATAATCATGCCGTCAACGTCAGTGACGTGCTTGCCGGTTTTCTGAGCTAGCTGCGTCAGCGCACGGTTGTGGTCCAAACGCGTCATTGCAGTGAACTGGCCTGCGTCAAGGTCCGGCGCGTTGCAAGAAGCAATCAACGCATTGGTGTTAGCCGGGTTACCGACAACTAGCACACGCACGTCACGGCTAGCGTGATCGTTCAGTGCTTTACCTTGTACAGAGAAGATCGCGGCGTTGGCTTCCAGCAGATCTTTACGTTCCATACCCGGGCCACGCGGACGTGCACCTACCAGTAGGGCGAAATCGGCATCTTTGAAGGCAACGTTCGGATCATCAGTAGCAACGATGTCTTGTACCAGCGGGAAGGCGCAGTCGTTAACTTCCATGACAACGCCGTTCAGGGCGTCCATGGCTTGGGGGATTTCGAGAAGCTGGAGAATGACTGGCTGATCCGGCCCCAGCATATCGCCAGCGGCGATGCGGAAAATAAGAGAATAGCTGATCTGGCCGGCACCGCCGGTAATCGCAATACGTACTGGATCTTTCATCATTGCTCCTTGATGGTTCGCCTAAAGTGGGTTCTCGCCTGAGAGTGGGTCGACAGAACTCAAGACGACAAGATGGTATGCCCAGATGTGCAAAAACTCAATCATACATGAGACTACTACCCATTCGCGCAGTGGCTTGGTACTCGCTGCTAGACGCCAGTTGCGCTATGGTGTGTTGGTCAATAAGCCAACCTTCTTTTTATCTCTTTTTGGCATGCCTTACCTCTCTGCATGACATACCTTGTGTGATTTTTGGGTTAATACGGATATAACTACCCCATGCGACGAATTCCTTACTCTTACGCGCTTGCTAGCTTACTGGTCCTGGCACTTGTGGTATGGCTAGCAATTGGCGATTTTCAACGTTTTCAAAGCACACCGCCTGAGACAGGCACCATTGAACGCGATTCAACACCTCGTGTAGAGGTGATGACCCAGCAGAGCGCGCCCTATATTCCTAACCATGTGCTGCAAGGCCAGCTAACCGCGGAAAGAGAGACACTGTTACGCGCCAACGTGACGGGTTATGTCGCAGAAAAACCGGTGGCCCAAGGAGAAACCGTCAGCCAAGGCGATACACTGCTGGTACTGGACAACGACGCGCTGCCCCAACGCCTACAACAAGCACGTGATGAGCTGGCGCTAGCTGAAGCGGAATACGCGGGCGCTCAAAATCTACGCCGCCGTGAGTTGATTTCTCAGCCAGAGTTGCTGCGCCTGCAAAGTGCATTAAGCGCCAGCGCAGCCCAGGTCGCTCAGTTGGAAAAGCAGTTAAACGATACCCGACCAACCGCTCCCTTTGAGGGCGTGCTAGACAGAGTCCAGGTAGAACTGGGTGATTTACTGCAACCCGGCGAAGAGTGGGCACGGCTAATCGATGACCGGCGCTTAACCGGCACGGCCTGGGTTGCTCAACAGCATATTGACGAATTGAGCGTTGGCTTACCCGTCACTGCGCGACTGCTCAATGGCCGTTCACTCTCTGGCGAAGTGTCTTTCATTAGCAGCCGTGCGGTAGAAGCCACTCGCACATTCTATATGGAAGTAACACTCGACAATCCAGACAGGCAACGCTTAGCCGGGAGCAGCGCTGAATTCACCATAACGCTGCCCCCTCGTCAGGTTCATACCTTGTCTCCGGCACTTTTCAGCCTCAATGATCAGGGCCAATTAGCCATCAAACATGTCGTTGAGAATAACCGCGTTGCCCAAACGGCCATTGAGCTGGTGAGTGCCGATACCAAACGCGCCTACGTTTCCGGCTTGCCCAATCGTGTACAGCTGATCACTCTGGGCGCGGGATTAGTTAACCCAGGCGACACCGTGATACCTGTATCACGCGAGGAAAGTGAGCCTGCCCAGGAAGATGGTCATGCGTCAGTTAATTAATGCGGCGCTAACCCACACGCGAACCACCCTGCTGCTCTTGGTTGGCCTTCTGTTGGCGGGTACAACTGCCTGGCAGATGATTCCGAAGGAAGCTAACCCAGACGTTACTATTCCGATTATCTACGTTGCGTTGTCGTTGGAAGGCGTTAGCCCAGAAGATGGCGAGCGCCTGTTGATTCGGCCAATGGAGCAAGAGTTGCGCGGTATTGAAGGGCTGCGCAAGTTTACCGCCCAATCTAGCGAAGGCCATGGCTCGGTGACGCTGGAGTTTGATCCTGGCTTTGACCCAGACACAGCGCTTTCGGACGTGCGTGAACGGGTAGATATTGCCCGCAGTAGCTTACCGGATGAAGCTGACGAGCCGCGGGTAATGGAGGTGAATGTCTCTGAGTTTCCGGTGCTAAGCATCGGCCTTTCCGGCGAGCTGGACACCCGGGAGCGGGTGACCATTGCACGTCGCTTGAAAGAGGAAATAGAGGGCATTGCCGACATTTTAGAAGTCGACATTGCTGGCGATCGCGAGGACTTACTCGAAATTGTCGTTGATCCGCTGGTGCTGGAAAGCTATGGCGTTGACTTCGATACGCTGTTTAATCAAATCTCACGCAATAATCGCTTGGTGGCTGCAGGCAGCTTGGATACTGGTGCTGGACGGTTAGCATTAAAAGTACCTGGCATTATCGAATCATTAACCGATGTCATGGACATGCCAGTAAAAGTTGATGGCGATCAGGTGGTCACGTTTGGCGACGTTGCCTGGATTTTACCCACCTACAAAGATCCTGAAGGATTTGCCCGCATTGACGGCCAGCCGGCGGTAGTGCTGGAAATTTCCAAACGCGCCGGGGCGAATATTATTGCCACCATTGATGCAGTAAGAGAGCGATTTGCCCAGGCGGATGACCTGCTGCCGGATCAGCTGCGCATCACCACGATTTTGGATGAATCGGTCACCGTTCAAAATATGCTCTCTGAGCTACTTAATAACGTCGTCACCGCCGTGGTACTAGTGTTGATTGTCGTGGTGGCGGTCATGGGATGGCGTATGGCGTTATTGGTAGGATTAACCATTCCTGGTGCGTTTTTAACCGGCATCCTACTAATCTGGGCATTTGGCTTTACCCTTAACATCGTAGTGCTATTTGGGCTCATTTTAGTAGCGGGCATGCTAGTGGATGGTGCAATTGTGGTCAGCGAACTCGCAGACCGACACCTGCATGAGGGACAGTCTTCCCACCAGGCGTGGCTGAATGCGGCGACGCGCATGAGCTGGCCTGTCATAGCTTCTACGGCAACAACGCTTGCGGTATTTGTGCCGCTGCTGTTTTGGCCAGGCGTGGTAGGCCAGTTTATGAAATATCTCCCTGCCACCGTCATTTTATGTCTTCTTGCATCACTCGCTATGGCGCTGGTTTTCTTGCCTACCCTGGGTCGGCTGTTTACCCGCACATCCCACACAGCTACTGCTGGCGCAGGCCCTATTGATAAAGGCACATCGCTTGGGCGCGGCTATCGCCACGTATTAGGACGCTTGTTGCAGCACCCTGCTTGGGTATTAGTATTTGCGGTGCTTTTCATTGTGCTGCTGTATACCGGCTATGCACGCTTCAATCATGGTGTTGATTTCTTTCCCAATGTAGAACCAGACAGCGCTCAAGTGCTGGTACGTGCCCGCGGCGATTTTTCCGCCGAAGAAACTGATGCCATCCTACAGCGGGTAGAAGCTCGCTTGGGCAGTATGGGAGAAGTTGAAGCCCTTTATGCACGCTCTTTCGCGGTACCCGACCAGCAAATAGGCAATGATGTCGTGGGGATACTGCAGTTTCAGTTTATCGACTGGTATCAACGTCGTCCGGCCTGCACTATTTTGGCGGATATGGCCGAGCGCACAGAGGACTTGCCAGGCATTACCCTAGAGTTTCGTGAACAGGAGATGGGGCCTGGCGGCGGTAAGCCGATTGTTCTGGAAGTCAGCGCTACTGATCCAGACATCGCCAACGCCGGCGTTGACCAAATTACTGCCCTAATGCGCGAGCTAGGCGGTTTTATCGACATACAGGATAACCGCAGCCTGCCGGGGGTGGAATGGCAAGTAAAGGTTAACCGAGAAGCCGCAGCCCGCATGGGCACCGACATCACCACTATTGGTAGTGCTGTGCAACTGCTAACCACTGGCCTTCAAGTCGCCAACTATCGCCCGCCCACGGTTACCGATGAGGTGGATATTCGCGTGCGCTTGCCTGAGCACTGGCGCACACTGAATCAGCTTGAGCGCCTGACGATTAACACGTCACGTGGTCAAGTGCCAATTGCTCACTTTGTGGAGATTACACCCGCCCCCAAAGTGGGCACCCTAAATCGAATTGATGGACGTCGCGCCATTACCGTTGAGGCAGATTTAGCACCTGGCTATTTAGCAGACGAGCGGTTGCGGGCACTACTGGATGCAGGACAAGGCCAGCTTGCCGATGGATTGATGGTTAATGTGGCGGGTGAACAAGAGGATCAGCAGGAGTCTATGCAGTTCTTGATTAGTGCTTTCTTGGTTGCGATTGGATTAATGGCGCTGATTCTGGTGACACAGTTCAATAGCTACTATCAAGCAGTACTGGTGCTATCGGCCATTGTGTTTTCCACTGCCGGCGTTTTGATGGGGCTGCTTATTACTGGCCAAGCGTTTGGCATTGTCATGGTCGGCATGGGCGTTATCGCCTTGGCGGGTATTGTGGTGAATAACAATATCGTCTTGATCGACACCTATAACGAACTGCGCGGCCAGGGTATGACCCCAACAGAAGCAGCATTAGAAGCAGGCACCCTGCGCCTGCGTCCAGTGCTTCTCACCGCCATTACCACCGTGCTGGGATTAATGCCCATGGTGCTGGGCATCAACGTTAACCTCTTTGCCCCCGCATTAGGGTTTAACGCCCCTTCCGCCCAGTGGTGGACACAAATGTCCAGCGCGATTGCAGGCGGCCTTACTTTCGCCACTGCCCTGACACTCTTATTAACCCCCTGCATGCTAGTGATAGGCGGTAAGCTAAGGCGCGAGGTGTGAATTGAATCATCGCGAGCTAAAGCTCCCTCCTACACAACATCGTGCCGCTATTCTATTGTAGGAGGCCGCTTCAGCGGGCGATGGCGGCGCAGCCGCCCTTGAGACGTCCAGACATAGTAGTTTGAATTATCGCGAGCTAAAGCTCCCTCCTACAAAACACCGTGCCGCTATTCTGTTGCAGGAGGTCGCTTCAGCGGGCGATGGCGGCGCAGCCGCCTTTGGGACGCCCAGGCATAGTAGTTTGAATCATCGCGAGCTAAAGCTCCCTCCTACAAAACACCGTGCCGCTATTCTGTTGTAGGAGGCCGCTTCAGCGGGCGATGGCGGCGCAGCCGCCCTTGAGACGTCCAGGCATAGTAGTTTGAATTATCGCGAGCTAAAGCTCCCTCCTACAAAACACCGTGCCGCTATTCTGTTGCAGGAGGCCGCTTCAGCGGGTGATGGCGGCGCAGCCGCCTTTGGGACGCCCAGGCATAGTAGTTTGAATCATCGCGAAGCTCCCTCCTACAAAACACCGTGCCGCTATTCTGTTGTAGGAGGCCGCTTCAGCGGGCGATGGCGGCGCAGCCGCCTTTGGGACGCCCAGGCATAGTAGTTTGAATTATCGCGAGCTAAAGCTCCCTCCTACAAAACACCGTGCCGCTATTCTATTGTAGAAGGCCGCTTCAGCGGGCGATGGCAGCGCAGCCGCCTTTGGGACGCCCAGGCATAGTAGTTTGAATCATCGCGAGCTAAAGCTCCCTATCATTATGGATATTGAAGAATAATTAAGCAGGCGACTTCATCTGCTGAGGGCTGTGGGCGGCGTGAAGGCGGGCAATTAGCTGATCTTCCAGGGCGAAGCGTTCTGCTAAACCTTTCGCTAAGCGGTCAATCCAAGCAGGCAGACGCACTAGATTCTGTTGACAGCGCACCGGTGAAGCAAAGTCTTCATCAAACTCCAGCACCATGGCCGTTGACATTTCTAAACGCTCGAGAAGTTTTGCAGCAATATGCAATGCGTTCTCGTCGTCAAATGCCTTGGCTTCTTCAGCAAGCTGGGGATAAATTTCGAAGTGCCCAGCGCTGATGTAGTCCATCAGCAGTTCACTAAAGGTATCAATGCGTGCTTTGCTGATCGCTTCTAGTTCGGCATCGCAGGCTTCTTTCAGTTCAATAAAACTGACCAGTAACGAGCGACGCTGATCAAGCCAGCGATCAATCAAACTGTGCACGCCTCCCCAGCGCTCCAGGGCATTTTTGCAATCTTCGAGCATGGGGCCTTCTCCTTGCTTATAGCCGCCTTCAACAGGGTTAGACTCGCGCGTCCTTAGTCACCTGTCAATCCTGGCGGGTACGATTTACTTAATAAAAAGATACCAATCAACCGGCTCTAACCTTAGCACTTTTTTAATATTTCTTTACACCCCATAGAATACGTAGAGGTGCGATAGCAAGCAATAAAAAGCCGATTAAGGTCCAGGCAGGCAGTGACAGTCCTAGGAACATAAAGTCGATTTCAGCGCACTCTCCTGAGCCCGTAAGCACCATAGCAACCACTTCCTGCATGGGCAGTATATCCATCATATACTCAAGACCAGGCCCACACGTCGGCACTTCATCGGCGGGCAACCCCTGAAGCCATACATGCCTACCTGCAATAAAAGCGCCAGTGCCCGCTGTGGCTAGTCCGAGCACACCATAAATAGCTTTGCCTAGTGCACCGTTAGGGTTATGAAGGGCGGCAATAGCTAATACTAACCCAGTAGCTATGACCGCTACCCGCTGAAAAATACACAGCGGACAGGGTTCCAGGCCCATAATATGCTCAAGCCCTAAGGCAACTGCCATCATCAATACACAAAAGACGAACCCCGCTAACGCGATGGGGCGTACAGCTAATGAGGTCATTGACCATCCTCTGGTGAAATAGCCGACAGCACTCTGGATTCACGCGCTTTGGCAAAATAAGTGCTTAGAAACTCACTAAAGCTCTCTTGATCAGCCGCTTCAATATCGTGCTGCTGTTGGTGTGAGGTTTCAATTAACTGAGCAAGTAGTGCCTCACGAGAACGCAGCATGGGCGTAGATTTAAGCTTGTTGGCCTGCTCTTGAGCTAAGTGCAACAGCGTATCGCTAAGTGAGCCATTGCCCGCTTCAAGACGCGTCAGCAATTGCGCTGAGGGAGTCAGCGATGGATCTTTCAGCAGTGGTGCTAACCCAGCCAATGCCGCGGCATGAGGAGCGTCTTCTTCTACCGCGTCTAGCAGACGTGCTACCTCGGCCATTTCAGCAAAGATTTGCTCACCCCACTCGCGAACAGACGTTGCTTTGCCGTTGTGCACCAGGCTTAACGCAGGGTCACGCCCACGCTCTACCACTAAGCGACGATTGTCGTCTAAGCGGTCGCACTCTTCGTCTGAAATCCATGGGCTATCGCTTAATAGACACCACATTAAAAATGTATCCACAAAACGCATTTGGTCTTCAGTGACACCCAACGGATCAAATGGATTGAGATCCAGGCAGCGCACTTCGATGTACTCTACCCCTCGCGCTTCAAGCGCCTGACTGGGCGTTTCGTTATGCTTAGCAACTCGTTTGGGGCGGATATCGCTATAGTATTCGTTTTCAATCTGCAAAATATTGGCATTCAGCTGCTGCCACTCATCACCGTTCTTCACGCCCAATTTTTCATAATCTGGCCACGGCGTTGAAATAGCGTGCCGCAACGTATTAACGTAATTAGACAGCGAGTTAAAGCAGATCTTAAGCTGTGACTGCACTTTGTTCTGGTAACCCAAATCCGACATACGCAACGTGGTCGCATAGGGGGCGTAATAAGTGTCATCGCTCAGCGACTGAAGTTTTTCTGGCACGTTGCCTGTCGGTAAAAAGCTTTTATCGATGGCGGGTGATGCACCGAATAGGTAAAGCAGCAGCCAGCTATGCCGACGAAAATGCCGAATCATGCCGAAGTAGCGCGTAGAGCGGTAATCGTTAAAAGGGATGTTGGTGGCTTTTTCAAGCTCACGTAAGGCGTGCCACATATCTTCTGGTAGCGATACGTTGTAATGCACTCCAGCAATAGCCTGCATAATACGGCCATAGCGCACATCTAGCCCTTTACGGTAAACATGCTTCATTGTGCCCACATTGGAGCTACCGTAGTCGGCAATCGGGACGCTATCGTTACCGGAAAGTCGCGACGGCATACTGCCTGGCCAGATCCACTCGTTTTCTAAGTGGTGATAGGTAAATGTGTGCAGGTCGGATAAAAAGGCCAATGCTTCCTTTGGCTCTGAATACACTGGCGTGATGTATTCCAGTAGTGCTTCGGAGTAGTCCGTAGTGATATGTGGGTGGGTTAATTTCGAACCCAGCGCATACGGATGCGGTGTTTGAGCAATATGACCATTAGCGTCAACGCGTAGGCCCTCTTTTTCCAAACCGCGACGCAGGCGGCCTAAACGCCCTAAGCGCGCACTGGGAAGCAAACGGTCTACCTGAGCAGTCAGCGCAGATGGCACAGTGAGAGGTTCAGACAAGGTGAACACTCCTTGTTAGTAAGGCCTGCTTAAAGCAGGCCTTGTTGAATTCAGTTGGCTTCGCCATGTGGTTTATTACGTTTTTTACCGAGAATAGAAAGCAGGATATGGCGGCAACCGTTAAATATTCAAGACGCGCGACTATTTGCCCTGCTTTGCTTTAAGCAGGGCTGCGCCGAGCGCGCCCATGGCAGCAGGTGCTTCGCTGGGCTTTCCGCCTTGGCGTTGACCGCTCTGTCCGCGACCATTCTGCCCAGCACTAGCCGACCGTTGGCTACTACGCACAGGCTTGCGAGGCTCGTCGTTGGTGGAACTTGATGCTGTTTGCGCCTGCTCTGGCTCATCATCCAAACGCATTGAAAGGCCTACCCGCTTGCGGGGGATATCTACGCTCATCACCTTAACAGTAACGATATCGCCTGCTTTCACGATGCTACGTGGATCATCAATAAAACGATCCGACAGCGCTGAAATATGCACGAGTCCATCTTGGTGAACGCCCACATCGACGAAAGCTCCGAAGTGGGTCACGTTAGTAACCGTTCCTTCCAGCACCATGCCTAACGTCAGATCTTTAAGTGTTTCGACGCCTTCACGGAATTCAGCCGCTTTAAACTCAGGGCGCGGGTCACGGCCAGGCTTATCCAGCTCTTTGAGAATATCGCTGACGGTAGGAACACCAAAACGCTCATCGGCGAAATCGGCGGGTTTCAGTGCTTTTAGCGTCGCACTATCACCAATCAGCCCTTTAATATCACGGCTGTTCTGCTTGGCGATACGCTCTACCAGGGTGTAAGCCTCGGGGTGAACGGCACTGGCATCAAGCGGGTTTTCGGCATTACTGATACGCAAAAAACCAGCACACTGCTCAAATGTTTTTGGCCCAAGACGACTAACTTCCAACAGCTCTTTACGGCTTTTGAAAGCCCCTTGAACGTTACGTTGGGCAACAATATTTTCAGCAATGGCAGCACTTAACCCAGCAACGCGAGAAAGCAGCGCACTAGAGGCAGTGTTGAGATCGACCCCCACCGCGTTAACACAATCTTCTATCACGACTTCTAGACTGCGTGAGAGCTGCACTTGGGAAACATCGTGCTGGTACTGACCAACGCCAATAGATTTCGGCTCAATCTTTACCAGCTCTGCCAGCGGGTCTTGCAGGCGTCGGGCAATAGAGACAGCACCACGTATGGTGACATCAAGATCCGGCAGCTCGCGAGAGGCGTATTCCGACGCTGAATAAACTGACGCCCCTGCCTCAGACACCATCACTTTACTTAACCGGTGCTCGGGTGCTAGTACTTTCAGCAGATCGCCTGCTAGCTTGTCAGTTTCACGACTGGCCGTGCCATTGCCCACGGCAATCAGCTGAACACCGTGCTGCTTAACCAATTTAGCGAGCACATTGAGCGATTCATCCCAGCGATTCTGTGGCGCATGGGGGTAAATCGTCGCTTGGTCGATAAACTGCCCGGTCGCATCTACCACCGCCACTTTGCAGCCGGTTCTTAAGCCTGGGTCAATAGCTAAGGTGACCTTCTGCCCAGCAGGCGCTGCCAACAAAAGATCTTTCAAATTAGCAGCAAATACGTCGATAGCGGTTAGCTCTGCCTGCTCGCGCAGACGTCCCAGCAGCTCGGTTTCAAGCGCAGTGTAGAGTTTTACACGCCACGTCCAGCGCACAACTTCACTCAACCATTTGTCGGCGGGACGTCCTTCATCGCTAATTCCTACTTGTTTGGCAATAGCCACTTGGGCTGGGTGAATCGGCGCGTCCTCTTCACCAGGCAAGCGAATTGACAGGCTTAAAATGCCTTCATTGCGGCCACGGAACATGGCAAGCGCACGGTGTGAAGGTACTTTAGCGAGCTTTTCGTCATGTTCAAAGTAATCAGAAAACTTCGCACCCTCCTGCTGTTTGCCATCAAGCACGCGGGCGCTTAATTCGCCCTCTTGCCATAACCGTTCACGAAGACGACCGATTAGCTCGGGGTCTTCAGCGAAGCGCTCCATGAGAATTTGCTTAGCACCATCCAGGGCAGCTTTGACATCTTCAATGGCGGGAATATCACCTTCGGCAGGACGCAGGTACTGCGCTGCTTCACTTTCAGGGTTAAGCGCAGGGTTGTCCAGTAGGGCATCAGCCAGTGGCTCTAGCCCTGCTTCACGGGCGATTTGTGCTTTGGTGCGGCGCTTTTTCTTAAATGGCAGGTATAAATCTTCCAGGCGCTGCTTGGTTTCGGCTGCCTGAATGGACGCTTTTAGAGAGGCATCCAGCTTGCCTTGCTCATCAATAGCTGACAGTACAGCGTCACGGCGCTCTTCCAACTCGCGCAAATAGCGCAGACGCTCATCTAACTGACGCAGCTGACTATCATCAAGGGCGCCTGTTACCTCTTTACGGTAACGGGCAATAAATGGCACGGTAGCGCCACCATCCAGAAGCTCTACCGTGGCGGAGACCTGTTCAGGTCGTACGTTTAGCTCAGTGGCTAAGCGTAAAATAATACGTTGTTTGACATCCATAACGTGCAACTAACTCATGCAGCATTCGAGGTGCCGACAAGGTACCACAATCGCACGTTACTGGCATGAATTGGCCACAGTGGGAAAGGCTGCCCGGAAATACACCCACCACCCTGGCAGCGCTACATGTTGCACCTGCGACGGTGCAGCCGCCCCGTCGCACGCCAACCCACCCGGCACCGCAGCATTCGTGGGAGAGCCTTACGCGGGCACAAACCGTAATGCGTCGCCGTTGTTGCACCAGCGTAAGCCAGTGGGCTCTGGTCCATCACCAAAGACGTGGCCTTGGTGGCCACCGCAGCGGGCGCAGTGGTATTCAGTGCGGGGCCATATCATTTTGAAATCTAATTTGGTCAGTAGGTGGCCTTCGACATGCTCAAAAAAGCTCGGCCACCCAGTGCGCGAGTCATACTTCATTGCACTAGTGAACAGCAGCAGATCGCACCCTGCACAGCGGTATTCGCCTTCCCTTTCTTCTTCATCAAGAGGGCTGGAAAACGCGTACTCGGTCCTTTCTTTACGCAGCACGTTGAACGCTTCATCGGATAAGCGTTCACGCCATTCGTCTTCGCTTAACTCAAGCTTTTCAAGACCTGGAGCTGCCTCAAGATTCAAGCGAGGGAAGCCAAACGATACGCCAGGAATAACACCCACTAGCCCGGTCAAACCAGCAAGACCTAAAAAGTGTCGACGCTTCATCCATAACTCCCATCAAAAAAGTAAGGGGACTAAATAATAAAAATGGGGCAGCGCTTTCGCGCTGCCCCACTCTGACTACTTAGTTGTCCAAACGTTCGACAACTTCCCCTCAGATGTGCAAATTAGGTTAACTGCGGGCCTGCTTTGATAATTGCGTCATTAACACCTTCAAACTTCTTGAAGTTATCAACGAATTTGGTAGCAAGGTCTTGCAGGTGACGATCGTAAGCATCTTTGTCTGCCCACGTTTCGCGAGGATTGAGCAGGCTAGAGTCCACACCTGGCACCGCTACCGGCACTTGCAGGTTTAAACCTTCAACAAGCTTGGTTTCAACATCGCGCAGCATGCCAGACTGAATAGCGCTGATAATAGCGCGCGTCGTCGGGATAGAGAAACGCGAGCCACCTTCGCCGTAGGCACCACCTGTCCAACCGGTGTTGACGAGATAAACCTGAGCATCTTTCTTCTCAACCCGCTTGATAAGCAAGTCAGCGTATTCACGCGCCGGACGCGGGAAGAAGGGTGCACCAAAGCAAGTAGAGAACGTAGCGGCCAAGCCTTCTGAAGAGCCCATTTCAGTCGAGCCCACTTTCGCGGTGTAGCCAGACAAGAAGTGATACGCAGCGGCTTCTTTAGAAAGAATCGACACGGGCGGCAGAACACCGGACATATCGCAGGTCAGGAAAACAATGGCATTCGGCTCGCCGGCCAGATTTTCCGGTACGCGCTTCTCAACGTGCTCTAGTGGGTAAGCAGCACGGGAGTTCTGCGTCAGGCTGTCATCGGCGTAATCAGGCTCACGACGATCATCAAGAACAACGTTTTCCAGCACGGTACCAAACTTAATGGCGTTCCAAATAACCGGCTCGTTCTTCTCAGAAAGGTCGATACACTTGGCGTAGCAGCCGCCTTCCATGTTGAACACAATGCCATCGCCCCAGGCGTGCTCATCATCACCAATCAGGTAACGAGCCTGATCTGCAGACAGTGTGGTTTTACCAGTGCCCGAGAGACCGAAGAACAGGCAGGTTTCACCGTCTTCACCCACATTCGCAGAGCAGTGCATTGGCAATACGTCGGCTTCTGGCAACAGGTAATTCTGCACCGAGAACATGGCTTTCTTCATTTCACCAGCGTAGCGCATACCGGCAATCAGCACTTTGCGCTCGGCAAAGTTGATGATGACACAACCATCAGAGTTGGTGCCGTCGCGACTTGGGTCACACTCAAAACCCGCTGCGTTCAGAATCGTCCACTCTTCTTTAGCCGCAGTGTTGTAAACCTGCGGACGCACGAACATAGTGCGGCCAAACAGATTTTGCCAAGCGGTTTCAGTGGACACACGGACGGGCAAGTAGTGCGTGTTATCACTGCCTACATGCAGCTCAGCCACGAAATGCTCACGGCTACCCAGATAATCTTCTACACGAGCCCAAAGCGCTGAGAATTTTTCAGCATCAAACGGGCGATTCACGCTGCCCCAGTCGATGCTATCGCGAGTGGATGGCTCGTCGACGATATAGCGATCTTTAGGTGAACGCCCTGTGCGCAGGCCGGTGTTTACCACCAGCGCACCGTTAGCCGACAGGCGGCCTTCACCACGGGCCACGGCGCGCTCGATAAGTTCGGCGCTGCTAAGATTAACGTGGGCTTGGAGAGCGGCTTGAGTCGTGGTCATGTCGATTCCTGGGTCTCGAATTTACCGGGCGTCGCCGACGCCTTGAGAAATCATCTCAGCCCGGTATTGTTTCCAATAACTACGGGCTGAGTGCGCTGAAGTCCGGCGCATTATGGCAAAAAGAACGCCCACAGGAAACGGGGCTTTGACCAAATATCTTGTAGTTAAACTACTACACTGACACTACATTTTGTGTTGCAGCGCAGTATTTATTTCAAACATACGTTTAACACGTAACTCATATGCTTTGCTATGACTAGTGCCGCGCGCGACACAGCCCAATTTCTTTGCGAACATCTACGACTACAGAATCAGTGAATCACCGGCGGTGGTGCGTCTGGGTTTTCTAATAAAATTTCAATATCCGCGGCCGTGTAGTGATATTTCGTGTGGCAAAAGTGGCATTGGGTATCGATTGCTCCCTCTTCACGCAAAATATCGCGCAGTTCCTCTTCGCCAAGCGTGTATAACGCATGGCTCATTCGCTCCCGCGAACAGGTGCAGCCAAAGCGCAGCGCCTTCGGCTCAAATACTCTCACTGTCTCTTCGTGATAAAGCCGATATAGCACCTCGCGCTGCTCCAGCCCTAAAAGCTCTTCCGCTTTAATGGTGTCGGCAAGATGCACGCTACGCTCCCAGGCGTCGACATCTTGATTTTGTGACGCATCGGGCAAGCGTTGCAGCAGCAACCCACCTGCACGGTCACCATCAGCCGCCAGCCATAGGCGCGTGGGTAGCTGCTCTGACTGGGCGAAGTAGGCTTCCAGGCAGCCGCCTAACGTATCGTGGTCAAGCGCAACAATACCCTGATAACGATGCCCTTCCCTTGGGTCGAGAGTAATCATAATTTGGCCTTCGCCCACCAGCTCTTTAAAGTTGGCATGTTCGCTGGGCAATACCGCGTCTTCAGCAATGCGTGCAATGGCACGCAGCTCGCCCCCGGGGTTGGACTCTGCCATTAATAGTGCGAGCGCCCCTTGGCCACGCACCTCAATGCTCAGCGTGCCATCTAGTTTTACGGTGTCGGTCAATAAAGCAACCGCAGCCAGTAACTCGCCTAGCAGCTCATTAACCGCTGGCGGGTAGGCGTGGCGATCAAGCACTTCATGATAGGCCGTGCTAAGCGTGACGATTTCACCACGCACATTGGTTTGGTCAAACATAAAACGTTGGATTTGATCAGACATAAGGAAACCATTAGAGAAATAGGTCAAAGAAACAGGTCAAAGAAACAGGTCGAAGCAACGGTTCAAAACAATAGTTTAAAGCGACAGGTAGAAAAAGAGAGAGGAGAGCCTACCGGCATAACGCATAAGCGCGTGCTTAATCGCCTTGTTGGCGCTGAAAACGCTGGATATCACGGCGCTGTTTTTTATCAGGACGTTTAAGCGGGTGCTGCATTGCCTCATTGGTAAGGCGGCGCGCTTCGGTCTCTTTAGCACGACGCTGGACACTGTCTTCAGTTTCAGCGTAGAGCTTACGCGCTTCTGGTGCACCACGACGCTGGTCAGAAAGCGAGACGACTTCCACCTCAAAAATGTCCCACCCCTGAGGAACACGAATGATCGCCCCTAGCTCAACATTTTTGCTAGTTTTTACGCGGCCACCATCATAGTGAACTTTGCCACCTTCTATGGCTTTTTTAGCCAGGGCACGGGTTTTAAAAAACCGCGCGGCCCATAGCCACTTATCTAAGCGAACGCTCTCGCTCATTAACGCTCTCCTCGCTGCCCAGGCAGGTTGCTTGGCAGCAGTTGGGCAAATCGGTCTAGGGCGATAAACGCTTGCAGCTCTTTCTCAGGCCGCTGGCTATCGGGCTGCTTGATGCCTAGCAAGTGTTTGATACCAAATTCACGGGCACTTTCGAGCACGTTGGCGTTGTCATCGATGAATAGCGTACGCGCCGGGTCAAATGGCTCACGTTCTTGAAGCGCAAACCAGAAGGCTTGCTCTTCTTTGGCGGCCCCGACGTCTTCTGATGAGATGATGGCATCGAGATAGTTTTCCAACCCTGTCAGCGGCAATTTAAGCGCAAGGCTGGCACGGTCAGCGTTGGTGGCCAATACCACGCGGGGGTGGGCTTGCTTCAGCCAGGTTAAAAAGTCGAGTGCATCACTGCGCAGGCCAATAAGATGCTGCACTTCACGCTTCAGTGCCACAATATCGACGCCAAGCTCACGGCTCCAGTAGGCAAGGCTGTACCAGTTGAGCGTCCCCTGCTCACCAATAATACGGGCACGCAGTGTTTCTTGGCTCGCGATATCCAGTTGATGAAGCTCAACATAGCGTTTTGGCAAGTGCTCTAGCCAGAAATGGCTATCGAAATGCAGATCCAGCAGCGTGCCGTCCATATCAAGTAGGACAGTATCGATCTCGCGCCAATCAATCATTGCCGCTCCAGTCTGAAAGAATAAGCATGCTATTGTAGCGTAACCCGTTTTTTGCAGCCACGGAGGCATGATGTCTAACTACGAATCATCACCTGACGACACCCATACCGGCTACCCACGAAAGCCACAGATTTTAGCGCGGGAGAGCGTCGCCAAGAGTCGTTTATTCCATATTGAATCGCTTGATTTACGCTTTTCTAATGGCGAAGAGCGTCAGTTTGAACGCTTAACTGGCGCTGATCGTGGTGCGGTTATGATCATTGCCATGCCCGATCCAGAACACGTGCTGCTTATTCGCGAATATGCCGCTGGCTTTGAAGATTATGTGCTGACGCTGCCGAAGGGTTTGGTTGATCCTGGTGAGGATGTTGTCACTGCCGCCAACCGTGAGCTGATGGAAGAGTGCGGCTTTGGTGCGCGCCGGATTGAACCACTGGTGGAGCTTTCGTTAGCGCCCAACTACATGCGCCACCGTATGCAGGTGCTGATGGCTACCGATCTTTACCCCAAGCGCCTGCCAGGCGACGAGCCAGAGCCATTAATAGTTGAAACCCACGCCATTGAAGAACTACCGGCACTGTTATTACGTGACGACTTCCACGAAGCCCGCGCCATCGCCGCACTCTATATCGCAAGAGATAAGCTACGTGAAGAGAAACGCGATAACGCAATGGATTTGTTGTAAAACCGCGCTGCCTTTGCGGGTGCGCTGACGCTTACACCGCACTACAATACCTATAAATTCAGCGGGTTATGTAGCGCGTGGTAACGCCGATCGCGAGGAACGAGCGCAGGCGGCACCCGCGGGAGGCGGCGGAACGACGCCCAGTGGCAGAGAATTCCTCCCAACACTGGGCCGCCGCCGGTGCTTACAAATGGTGCTTACAAATGGTGCTTAAGCGGTATCCAGCGCCGTTGGCGGTGGCTGTCTAGGCCAGCTTCTAACAGCATCATGCTGCGCAGCGCGTCTTCAATATCAACGGGCAACGGTGTTTTATCACGTATCGCCGCGGCCACGCCGTGATAATAAGCGAGATAGTCACCCGCCTGTGTGACGTGCTCGTGGCTTGCCAGCGGCGCATCTTCACCGTCGCCTTCGCGTAGGGTCAGCGTACCTGGCGAGTCCTCGCCCCACTTAGACGTTGGTGTTTCTCCGGCTTTTAAGCGGTCCTCTTGAGGATCTAAGCCGTATTTAAGGTAGCTGCCTTTTGTTCCATGAATACGAAAACGGGGTGTTGATTCAGCCATCAGGGTGCCAGCACTGAGGCTGACGCGGCAAGCGTCGTACTCCAACAGTGCCAGAAAATCATCATCAGCTTTAGCGCCGTCTCTGCGCACACCTAGGTCTAGTAGAATAGCGTTCGGCATTCCGAATAATTCACAAGCTTGGTCAAGCAAATGCGGGCCAAGGTCATACCAAATACCACCACCGGGTGTGGCTTTTTCACGCCAGCGGTCACGAACCTCCGGCCGAAAACGGTCAAAACGCGACTCAAAGCCGGTAATGCGCCCTAACGTACCGCCTTCTAACAACGCTTTTACGGTGAGAAAGTCGCTATCCCAGCGGCGGTTATGAAATACCGATACCAAACGCTCTTTATCAATCGCTAGCGCTTTTAGCTGTTTGGCTTCTGAGAGCGTCACGGTAAAAGGCTTATCCACCACCACGTGTTTGCCCGCCATCAACGCGGTCTTAGCTAACGAAAAGTGGGTGTCGTTAGGCGTTGGAATAACGATAAGGTCAATATCGCTACGCTGACACAGCGCCAGCGCTTGGCGTTCAACCTCAGCATCTAAATCAGCCTGCACTTTGGCGGCATTACTGGAGGATACTGCGACTAAATCCAGGCCTTCCGTTGCCTGAATGAGCGGCGCATGAAACGTTTTACTTGCAAATCCATAGCCAACGAGGCCAACGTTAATAATTGCCTTCATGGCATTCCTTAGTCATGTTGACGGTTTGCATTTGGGTATGACTCAGCCTGTGTAAGCGGTCACAGGCTGAGCCAGCATAGCGACTAGTCGAGTTTGGAAAGATCGCGAACCGCACCTTTGTCTGCAGACGTTGCCAGTAGCGCATACGCTTTTAGAGCGGGTGTGACCTTACGCGGGCGCTGTTCAACGGGCTTCCAGGCGTCTTTGCCTTTGGCTTCCATGGCTTCACGGCGCTTTGCCAGCACGGAATCAGGTAGCTGCACATTAATCGTGCGATTCGGAATATCGATCAAAATGGTATCACCCTGCTCTACTAGACCAATCGCGCCACCCGCCGCAGCTTCAGGAGAGACATGGCCAATAGAAAGACCAGAAGTGCCGCCCGAAAAGCGGCCATCGGTCAGCAGTGCGCAGGCTTTACCCAGCCCTTTGGATTTTAAATAAGAGGTCGGATAGAGCATTTCCTGCATGCCAGGGCCGCCTTTAGGACCTTCGTAGCGAATCACCACGACATCGCCCTCTTTGACCTTACCATCCAATACGTTGGCTACGGCCTGGTCTTGGGACTCCACGACGTGGGCTTTGCCTTCAAACACGAGGATCGAGTCATCAACGCCTGCGGTTTTAACCACACAGCCATCGAGAGCGATATTGCCGTACAGTACCGCTAAGCCGCCTTCTGTTGAAAATGCATGGGCTAGGTCGCGAATACAGCCAGTAGCGCGATCACCATCGAGGCTTGGCCAGCGGGTGCTTTGCGAGAAAGCGGTTTGGGTCGGCACACCACCAGGGCCTGCTTTGAAGAACTCAACTACTTCAGCGCTTGGCGAGCGCATAATATCCCACTCTTCTAGCGCCGCTTTTAGGCTATCGCCATAAACCGTTGGTACCGAGGTATCCAGTACACCAGCACGATCTAACTCACCCAAAATAGCCATAATGCCACCGGCACGGTGAACGTCTTCGATATGGTATTTCTGGGTATTGGGGGCCACTTTACATAGCTGTGGCACTTCCCGGGAAAGGCGGTCGATATCCGACATAGTGAAGTCGACTTCTGCTTCCTGGGCTGCTGCCAGCAGGTGCAATATCGTATTCGTAGACCCCCCCATGGCGATATCTAACGTCATGGCATTTTTGAACGCAGCCTTATTGCCAATCGCACGTGGCAGTAGGTGGGTTTCTTCACCTTCGTAGTAGCGCTTGGCCAGTTCCACAATGCGGTGGCCAGCGTTTTCAAATAACCGCCGACGATCAGAATGGGTCGCCAGCACGGTACCGTTCCCCGGCAGCGCCAGCCCCAGCGCCTCCATCAAACAGTTCATCGAGTTGGCGGTAAACATACCCGAGCAGCTTCCACAGGTGGGGCACGCACTACGCTCAACTTCGGCAAGGGTTTCATCGTCAACGCTGTCGTCAGCCGCCATCACCATGGCGTCAACCAAGTCGAGACCGTGATCTAATAGCTTGGTTTTACCCGCTTCCATGGGTCCACCTGACACAAAAATCACCGGAATATTGAGACGCATAGCCGCCATCAACATTCCTGGGGTGATTTTGTCGCAGTTGGAAATACACACCAGCGCATCGGCACAGTGGGCATTACACATGTATTCGACGCTATCAGCGATGATATCGCGGCTGGGCAGCGAATAAAGCATGCCATCGTGGCCCATCGCGATACCATCATCTACCGCAATGGTGTTGAACTCTTTCGCCACACCGCCTGCTTTTTCAATTTCACGTGCGACCAGCTGGCCCATATCTTTTAAGTGAACATGGCCCGGCACAAACTGGGTAAACGAGTTCGCCACCGCAATAATCGGCTTATGAAAATCGTCATCTTTCATACCAGTGGCGCGCCACAAAGCGCGGGCACCGGCCATATTGCGGCCAGCGGTGGTCGTACGGGAGCGATACTCGGGCATGGTGTCCTCTACATCTTTATCATGGCCTACCGCATTCTTGGCGGCAGGCAAGTGAATCCAGCGGCCTTAGATTGTGGCATGAGCGCAACGCGTAGACTAGATGGTGAGGGCAACCGCCGTGCCCTGCTCAGCGGTTATCCACCAAAATCAAAACGTTTCCCATTGCTGTGAGTCATCTTGATTAGCCAGGCCTCGCGCTGTGGAGCTGTTGCGTGAAGGCAAGCGTAGCGATGCTTTTCGCTGCGCTTGATTAACCTGCTGTAGCTTTTCCCGAGCAACCTGAATATTTTCTTCCTGCGCGCCTTCCAAACGGAAAGCACCCACCACATTCGCTAGCTCAAACGTTTCTAGGGCTAAATTATCAGCAGACGCTGCAATCGTTTGTACCTTGGTGGCATTTTGCTGAGTAACGCTGTCCATTTCTGCGATGGCTGAATTGATTTGTCCGATACCGCTGCTTTGCTCGCTAGACGCGGTGCTAATCGACTCCATGAGCTCGCTAACACGGCTGACCTGCTGCATGACATCGTCGATAGCACGTTCAGCCTGCTCGACAGCACCGCGACCACTACTAACTTCTTGGGTTGTGCTATCAATCATCTTACGAATTTCTTGGGCTGCTGTAGCACTACGGCTAGCCAAGTTGCGAACCTCGCTAGCTACAACGGCAAAACCACGTCCATGCTCGCCAGCACGAGCGGCTTCAACAGAAGCGTTCAGCGCTAGAATATTGGTTTGAAAGGCAATCCCGTCGATAACACCGATCATTTCCGTCATTTTTTCAGCGCTTTGAGCAATACGCTGCATTCTTGCCACCAACTGCTGCATTTGTTCACGGGTGTCGCGAGTGCTGGATGTATTCTGCATCGCTAACTCAGTTGCTTGACGGGCACTCTCGGTATTTTGTTGTACCGTCGAGGTCATCTCTTCCATGCTAGACGCCGTTTGCTGCAACGAGGAGGCTTGCTGTTCGGTGCGTGATGCCAGCTCCTCATTTTCTGCAGCAATTTGCTGAACTGCGGGGGTGACGACGGACACGCGATGCTCAACTTCCCCTACAATGCTGGCAAGGCTAAAGCGCATGGTATCCAGCGAGTACAGCAATGCACCTAACTCATCCTTGCTTTCACGGCGCTCTCGGGCGGCTAGATTGCCCGCCGCAATTTGGAACGTAATATGACGTGCACCTTCTACGCTGCGCAGTACTGATCTTAAGATAATGCTGCTAAGCCCCACCATCAGTAATAAACCAATAGCCACCAGCACCACTTGGGCAATCAACATTTTCTGGCGGCCCTGCTGCGCCAGTTCAACCAGCGCCTGAGCATTGGCCCGCTCATTACTCACTAACTGGCTACTGCCTTCTCGCAGCTGCTCAGTGGTGGGCTGTACGCCATCATTAAAGGCTTCGAAAGCCGCAAAACCATTGGCATCACGGATAGCACTAAGCGTGGTGTTCACGCTGGCACTCCAGGCAGAAAGCGTGGACGCAAACGCTTGCTGACGCTCGGTGCTAGCGTTGCTGTCGGTGCGGTAGCCATCCCAAAGCGTTTGGATTGACAGGGAGTACTCGTCAACAGACCCAGCAACCGCGTCTATGTCAACACGGCGAGGGTTGCGAACGGCGGGTTCTAACAGGGCCACCACCTGCCCTACTTGACGTTCAAGACGTTGAAGATTAGCAACCGCCTCAAGCCCCGTCCGATTTAGCGACTCCAAGCGCTCGCCAGAGACCATTAAACCGTACATGCCTAAGCCTCCGGCTAGCCCTAACAAAACCAGCGACGTGACCACCATACCGGTTAGCTTGGCTCTTAAACTGGTAAACTGAAAGCTTTTAAGAATGCCCCCTAATCCGCGACGTTTAAGTACGCCTTGCGCCAATACATAGTGGCGAGACTTACCCTTCTCTCGGATTTCTTTATAAACCGTTTCAGCTAGCGCAATACTGCTGGCCGTTGTCTTACGACGTACCGAGGTGTACCCCACAATGCGATCACCATCCCGGAGCGGAGCGACGGTAGCATTCACCCAATAGTAGTCACCGTTTTTACGGCGGTTTTTAACCGTTCCTTGCCACGTCGCCCCTGACTGAATCGTTTTCCAGAAATCAGCGTAGGCTGCTTCAGGCATATCAGGGTGGCGAATTAAACTATGGGGCGCTCCCATTAACTCATCACGGGTGTAGCCGCTTATCTCTACAAACGCCGCGTTCGCGTACGTTACATTGCCTTTTAAATCAGACCGTGAGATCAGTACAGCTTCGTCATCAAGCGTGTACTCACGCTGAGTGACGGGTTGGTTATTGCGCATTCAGAAACTCCCAGGGGCTTTTTTAATTTTGATTTGCTCCTATTATCCCGTGTTGCAAGGGAATTTAACCACTAAATAACTATGCAAAAGCGCCGCACTCTTCGGTGCGGCGCCTTAACTAAACGGTTGTTTTTTTACGTTCGATTGAAGAGCCTACGTGAAAACCACATTGGCAACATCACGATAGCGGTTCGCAAAATGCACCGTCATTCCCTCTTTCAAATAATCGGGAAGCTCTTCGTAATCGCGTTTATTGGCTTCTGGAAGAATCACTTCAAAAATATCGCTGCGGCGTGCGGCGATAATTTTCTCCCGAATTCCCCCCACCGGTAAGACTTGCCCAGTTAAGGTCAATTCACCCGTCATTGCCAAGGGGCGATTAATCGCCTGATGCTTAGCCAGCGAAAGCAATGCCGTGGTCATCGTGACCCCTGCTGACGGGCCGTCTTTGGGCGTTGCCCCTTCGGGCACGTGAAGATGCACAAACGCTGAGTCAAAGAAGTCGGCATCGGCACCATACTCTTGCAAGTGGCCAAGCGTGTAGCTGTAAGCAATATTGGCGGACTCTTTCATCACATCGCCAAGCTTGCCGGTAAGTTTAAAGCCACGATCCAGCGCATGGACTTTGCCCGCTTCAATAGGCAGTGTTGCGCCTCCCATGGAAGTCCAAGCAAGACCGGTAACAACGCCTTCGCCTTTCAGCACTTTCTCTTTGCGGAAAAGCGGTGCTCCCAGGAATTCTTCCAGGTTTTTAACCGAAATTTTTACCGTTTCTACCTGCTCTTCGAGAAGCTTCACTGCTGCCTTACGAACAATACGATGCAGCTGCTTTTCAAGCTGGCGAACACCCGCCTCACGGGCATAGCCATCAATCACCTGCTTGAGCGCGGCATCCGTTAAGTTAATACGTTTTTTCGGCAAATTGTCGCGTTTCAGAAGCTTTGGCCATAGATGATGCTTAGCGATCTGTAGCTTTTCTTCTGCGATATAACCTGACAGACGGATCTGCTCCATACGATCAAGCAGCGGCCCTGGGATCGAGTCCAGCGTATTGGCGGTGCACAAGAACAGTACTTTGGAAAGATCCATGCGCACATCGAGATAGTGATCCAGAAAGTCGACGTTTTGTTCGGGATCTAGCACCTCAAGCAGTGCTGATGCAGGATCACCCTGAAACGATTGGCCTAACTTATCAATCTCATCGAGCATGATCACTGGGTTTTCGACTTCAACTTCTTTAAACGCCTGCACTAGCTTGCCGGGCATTGCGCCCACGTAAGTACGGCGATGCCCTTTAATTTCAGCCTCATCGCGCATGCCACCTACCGAAAACCGATAGAACTCACGGCCTAATGCTTCAGCAATAGAGCGTCCAATCGAGGTTTTACCGACCCCAGGCGGGCCAACCAGCAATACAATCGAGCCACCCACGTCGCCTTTAAAAGTTCCTTCGGCCAGAAACTCAATAATCCGCTCTTTCACGTCTTGTAAGCCATCGTGATCGCGGTTGAGGACTTCCCTGGCATGGGCCAAATCGAGCTTATCCTGGCTGGTAACGCCCCAAGGTAACGAGGTTAGCCAGTCAAGATAGTTACGAGTAGTGCCGTACTCTGGCGAGCCGGTTTCTAGCACGCTGAGTTTATTAAGCTCATCATCGATACGCGCTTGAACGCGCTCCGGTACCACCAGCGACTCTAGGCGGTTCCTAAACGTATCGACATCGTTTTCGCGGTCGTCTTTTGAAATCCCCAGCTCTCGCTGAATAACTTTAAGCTGCTCACGTAAGAAGAATTCGCGCTGCCGTTCCTGCATTTGAGCATTAACTTGCTCGCTGATTTCACTTTGCAACTGGGCAACATCGATTTCTTTGCGTAGCAGGGGGAGTACTTTATGCATTCGCTCAGCCACTGACAGCGTGGCCAATACATCCTGCAATTCAGGGCCTTTGGCAGACGTTATAGCAGCTGCGAAGTCTGTCAGAGGGCCAGGTTCATGTGGACTGAAGCGGTTCAAGTAATGCTTTAGCTCTTCGCCATAAAGAGGATTAATCGGCAACAGCTCTTTGATGCCATTAATGATCGCCATTGCATAGGCACGGGTTTCTTCATTTTCAGCAT